>CAVYEL010000020.1:0-83645 GCA_963767555.1 uncultured Bacteroidaceae bacterium
AAGTGTTTTGGAAGACCCACCATTCCACAGATCATATCCGGGATCGGTGTAGCGATCAAAGAAATCGGTCAATTGCGCTGATAATGCAGATTGTATATCAGTGTATGCTATACTGTCATACAGATTAATCCATTCACCGGGATCCTCTGTTAAGTTGTATAACTCGTTGGGACCAGTATCGTGACGAAGGATTAGTTTCCACTGATCGGTGCGAATAGCGCGGGTATTGATGTACTCATAAAACATTGCATTATTCCACCTGATGGATTGTCCCCGTAATTTTCGGCTGAAATCCTGCCCAGGCAAAGAAGGCTCAGTTGGCTTCTTGTTTTCCATCCCCAAATAGCCCAGGATAGTAGGCATCATATCATAGTTCGCGACCATCATTTTCGTTCTGTTACCAGCAGGAATCTTACCCTGATGGCGGAAAATCAGCGGTATGTGCATGGTTGGGTCAAAGGCGTGCAAAGGCTTGGTGTGGTCCCCCATTCCCCAAAGGCCATGTTGCCCACAACCCAATCCCTGATCGGCAGTGAAAACAATCAATGTCTGCTTTTCCATTCCCAACTTACGAACCTCATCAAGGACTTTGCCAACACCATCATCCACGCCGCTGATCTCGGCAGCGTAACGACGCATAGCTAACGGATTGTTCATGTACTCTCGATTATTGTATTGCCACGGATGAATAGGATTACGGGGAAAAGAGGCAAGTTGTTTATCAGCATAGTATTCAGCATGTCGGTTTTGAGCTGGTTGAAGCAGGCTGGTTCCAAGGCCATACGGCCCGTTGTAGGTAAGTAACAAAAAGAATGGTTTTTCCTTTCCCTGATTTTGCTTGAGAAATTTGATTGCGTGTTCGGTCCACAGATCAGTAGTATATCCCGGTTCTGTATAGACTTTGCCTTCATGGATGATGGGTTGGTCATAGAACTCAAGGGTATGACCATGCGGTTTAGTTATCCAATAGCTATCAAACCCCTCCTGTGGGCGCATGTTGTCACCCAAATGCCACTTTCCAACCAATCCGCAAGCGTATCCGGCAGCTTTTAGCAAATCGCCAAGTGATGTGAATTCATCCAGGGTACTTTGCGCCTCAGGGCCCATTTGTAGACGGTCGGCATGTAACCAGCTATGCACACCATGTTGTGAAGGCATTAGCCCGGTCAGGAAGGTTGCGCGTGTAGGCGAGCAAACAGGGTTGGATGCAAAGGCTCTCTCAAACAACATCCCTTCAGAAGCAAGCTGATCAATATTTGGTGTCAATACGTCATGGTTGCCATAACACCCAAGCGTCCAGGGCCCATGATTGTCCGTCATAATAACGATCAGGTTATAAGGTTTTTCAGTTTCTGATTGTTGTGCCTGAGCCAACCCTGGAACAAAGCTGAGCAGAAAAGCTATCGCTATAAATCTATAGAACACATCATTACCGACAGTTGCATCTCTGATAAAAGTCCTTCGTTTCATAGTGATGTTTAATTTTTCAGATTTATTTTTTCTAATATCTCCTTATGATTCCATAAAAGGAAGGGGTCATTATATATAAATTGTTGTTTAAGAAGTAATTTTTCCATCTCTACTAATTTGTCTGCATATTTTGGATCATTTGCAAGATTTACCTGATGAGGCTTTGGTTTATTTCCAGTCAACCGAATGATAGAAGTATCCTGATGTTCTTTTAGTAATTCATCCGGATTTTCCCTTAAGTTGAATAATTGAGTTTCGTGAATTTGCCCATTATTAACATCATACTTTATCAATTTCCAATCACCTTTTTTTACTGCACGAATACCGGGCATTGAACTACTCTCATCTATAGCAGTCTTTTCTTTAATTCTACAAAACACCCCATAAAGTACATCCCGTATGGTTTCGGTTTCACCTTTTAATACAGGCAAAAAGCTTTTTCCGTCACAGGTAAAAGGTTGTTCTATCCCAGCCATATCGCACAAAGTTGGCAAAACATCCATTAAATATACATTTCCCAAAGCACGGCTACCGGGTTTTATCCCAGGTCCTTTTACTATTAATGGCACCCTCCAACTATGTTCATATAGATTTTGTTTTCCCATCAAACCATGACGGCCTATGGCAATACCATTGTCACCAGTGAAGAAAATATAAGTATTATTCAATTCACCCATCTCCTCCAATTTGGTCAATACATGTCCTATTTGGATATCCAAATTTTCAATACAAGCATACTCCCTCCCTTTTTCATTTCTAATGGTGGTTTCATCACGCCTATCCATTACCCCCTGTACACGGGTTTCATCACGCCCATTGTCATTACCATGTTTGAATGGATGCTTTGGCAGGTAATTTATGGGGAGTGGCGGTGCCTTTGGATTTGGAAAAGCAGGCGGTTCATCAGATGCACCATATTTTTCATACAACTCTTCTTTACCATGCCTGGGATCATGAGGATGTGAAAAACCCAAATAAAGTAAAAAGGGTTGCTTTTGTATTTGTGATTGTCGCATCTCCAAAAATTCCAAAGCTTTATCCACATGCCATTTGCTTCCATTCTCATCGTCTGCCCCGATACACCACTTCTCATAATTATACATAAACAGCTTGTCTGCATTATTATAACTGGTCGATGATTTACATGTGCGGAAAGTAATGTATCCCGCACGATTAAAAACAGCAGGTAAACTATAGTATTCCGGATCCTCTGGCAATAGGGCTGCATTGGCTATGGCAGGTGTTTCATAATCGGTAGATGGAGTCGTTGGCAGACCAACTGTTCGCCACAAATTACGACCCGTCATTATTTGTGTGCGGGAGGGAACACAGACTGCTGACATCCAAGCTCCCTGGATGTATGCCGAAGTTAAGGCCATGCCTGATTCTGCAAGCTTATCAATATTGGGAGTTTGACATATTTGGTTACCATAGGATTTGAGCGAAAATGGAGATTGATCATCTGTAATAATAAATAAAATATTTGGCTTCTCCGGCTGCTTAGTATTTACATTACACCCGGTATAAGTGATTAACAAGCAACTTATTATAAAAAGGACAACATTGATTTTCATGGTTGTTATATTAATCATCGAAAATTAGCCAACCGAGATCAGCAGAATTGTCTGTTCCAAACATCAATCGTGGTGTGATTGGATTCTTTGGACACCATGAACTGGTTTCTTCCTCCATCTTTTGCACCCTAACATCAACCCTGACAGGATGTAGTTTCTCCTCACTCCACCTGAAAGTGTTCATAGGAATACGTACAATGGTAAACCAATTGCCGGATGCCTTTACAGCACGAACGTTATCATCCGTTTGGTTTTCATCTCCGGAATTGAATTCGAAAGGTGTACAAGGCCATAAACGCCGAGGCTCTATCTTAACAGTAATGACAGATTTCGCTGGCCTGGATGTGGACGGGTTCGAGTTTACAGAATCTGACACTATGATGTATAAAGCATCCATATCATAAGTCCCTGCCCATCGTATCGCTGACTTATTCACACCATAACTACATGACTGCCATTGCAGATCCCGCGAAATATCAAACCCGGGGACCGACCAAATGGAACCAACAGAATGTAAAGCATATGCAACAGATCCAGCAGGCTCTTTACCAGTATATTCCGGAAATAATAGGATCTCATCGTGAATTATACTTTTGAGTTCAGGTACATCATTGACAAGTACATCTCTTAATTGTTGCATACGCCACCGGATCTTCTCAGGAAAATACTTATAACCTTCCGCTTCAGAATGGAATCCAAGCCTGGAGTCATCATTGCATAGTGAAAGGAGTTGTTCATCAAGTTCCAACTCTTCATGTATAATATCCACCAGTTTATCCAGAATTTCAAGACGTTTCTTTCCCTCCATCCTGAACATTTTTTCACGCAGAAGATAAAATTGAAGGATATTGTATCCACTGCGAAACTGTATGCTTAGGGCTTTGGCCACACCTATATCCCTGATCCGTTCAGGCTCAGCTGCATAATTCTGTTCTATCCCTTTTAACAGCTCCACTCCTTTCTCCCATGAACTGGTCATCCGGTTGGTAAGTTCTACGACTTCTTCAAGCGTCAATATGTCGCCAATACATTCCCCGATTCGGTCTCCACTGGGCGGCCACGCCTTAAGAGTACTGCTGGATCCTATCTGCCATGTAGGTGATAGCGGGGCATCAACCGGCTTTAGCAACAGTGGCCAGACAGGACCATCATGCATAGGTCCGTAATACTGAAACAAGTTGGTAAGGGGATAGTTTTTAAAGCCATCACTGAAGTGTATCCATGCTTTTACTACAGTGGACACATCCTCCTTTTTCCAGTCAATAGATGCAAGTTTTTTTAGAAATGCATCTTCATCAGGAGGGAATGGTTCCATAGATAGGAGTCCGGCTGCCTTATTCATTAAACCAGGATAACTGCCAAAATACCAGCACAGCATAGTATGAGAAATCCCAAGACGGTGCATTGCGGCAAATTTCTTGTATAGTAATGACGGCACCGGTACGTAAGGAGTTGTCGCTACCTCGTGAGAATTTCCAGTCTGTATTTTGGCCGAAACTTTCGTGCTATTCTCCCGGGCAACATTTGCGATACGTTCAAATCTGGCACTGGGTCCTGGATTTGAGATCCAATAATCTCCACCTACTAATAATTTATCAAATTCTGTACGGCTTACCCCCGACTCAAAATTAAACTGTAGAATTACTCCTTTCGGAGTATGAGCAGGAAGATCATACACCCAATCACCAAGGGCATATGAATCTCCTGTAACAAATCGCTGAGGCTGTGGCATATAGAGCCAGCTTATCAGTTCAGCATCAGGTGCTGCATCGTGCATACCTTGTTCCATGGCTGAAAGTGAAGCGTATAAAATTTCCCATGGCTGTTTATGGGAACACCGTGGACAATTAATTTTATCCCTATAATCAGAAATGGCAGAAACAGTACTCAAACATGTTGTTCCTCTTTCTCCATGTGTTATATTGATTATTCCACCAAGTTCCGGTACTGCACTGAAGATATTATTCACTGATTCGTACAAATATTTATGTGCAGTTTGGCTCATCGGGCAGAAGTAATAACCTTTTCCTCCTGGCGCTCCTGCTAACTCCGGATAGTTTCCTACATACCGGACTCAGCGTATCCCAGGACCGGGGTTCAATACAGAATATATAGGTATGAATTCCATATCTCAGGCACTTGGCTACCGTTTGCCTCAATTTGGTAAGACGTTTTTCACCCTCCTTGCCTGCTTCGGGGGTGAATTTAGTGGCTACAAGATCGCGGAATTCGACGGTTAGCCACAATCCGTTGACACCTTCATGAGCAAGCCTGTTCAGGTACTGGTCAGGATAATAATCAACATCATCCATCAACTCGTCCCTCATTCCGGGTGGCCGTTTGATGGGTCCAAAGAAACAACGTGATATACGTCTTTGGATAATTGGATTCTTCTCAACAGTTCCCAGAGGAAGAAACGGACCTCGCATACGGAGCATCTCATCTTCAATGTAATATATGCCTCGCCGGATACCATCCGCGTCACCTGCACTAATATGGCAACCATCGTGCATAATATCAATTCGAAATGACTCACCATTTAAATCTGCAGACTCTTCTGCTACAATCATATAATTGCCATTGTCACAAGACACATTGCCGGCAGCAAGAAAAAACCTCAGATCAGCATATGCAGTCTCAAGTCTTCCCTTAGTGTCAGGAAAATTCTCTATAATGGTCACACCTAGTGAAAGGTCTGCCTGCTGAGGGGCTGGATCAGCCGGTTCCCAGGCATGTCGTGACCACATAGGAGTTTTCAGATCCTCAATGAATCTCCAGGTATCCTCGTCCGGTTGAACCGGTACATTCTTCAAATAGAGGCTATCATTGATAACTTGACCATACTCTCTGGTTCCATGGTGATCACAACCAATGAACAGGATGAAAGCAAGGAGCTTAACAATAATCAGGTGTTTTATAAATATGCGTTTCAAAAGGATAAGCTACTTAAATATGTACATCTGGTTTCTTTTTACATAACTGGCGGTGAAAACAGGGCCATCACAGGGCATGCTTACACGGATGTCCACCTTCCTTTCTTCGGGTAATCCAAAATAGGCTATGGCTTCATACCCACTGCTGTAGCCGTTCGACACTGTGATGATGCGTGTTCCGATCAGATATTCAACTTCTCCAAGCCTTCCTGCTTCATAAATATCGACCCTGGCATCAATTCCGTTCCGGTTCAGTCCATCCTTCAGCTCCAATTTTACGGCGATGTAGTTTTTTGCTCCCCTGGTAACATTCTTCAGAAGCGGTGAATGGGCAGCCGTCTCCCATTCGGGGCCGATGAAATCAAGCCTGCCATCCCGGTCAAAGTCTGCAAGAGGACCTGCAGGCCAATAGCCGTGGCCCCCTTCACAACCGGATCCAGAGGGTTCATCGAACCGTGGAATCCCCCCTTCAATGCCAAGATTACGATAAACAAAATCATTATTACTGGATGCCAGAATATCAACCATTCCATCATTATCCATGTCCTGAAGCTGAATATGGGGTGTCTTTTCTGATGGTGGAACAACCGCTGCCCTGGATGTGATATCACACAGTACGGGATTCCCTTCCTCATCATTGCCCTCATTCAAGTAAACATAGAGCCTTCGGCCAACAGTATCCAATGATGAGAAATGTTCACCCATGACCATATCCATATCCCCGTCGTTATCCAGGTCACCGATATCTGCTCCGCAGGTCCAGTTATTACTTCGGGACTCAGTTACGCTTAATCTATATGCCGGATGTACCATATTGTACACTTTTTCATGAAATGTACCGTCCCTGTTGTTAATGAACATCCGGCAGCTGTGGGCGAAGAACAGATCGGGCCACAAGTCCCCGTTGATATCTCCCACAAAACCGCCAATCCCATGTAACCCCTTCCGGTATCCATGGGGGAGTCCGGCCTTTGCTGTGGCATCTTCAAATTCCAGGTCACCCGTGTTTTTCATAAGTCTGGAATTGCCCCCTGAAACATCATCACGTACCCAGTCCTCCTGCATAAGTAAATCCAGAAGCCCGTCACCATTGTAATCAAACACAAAAGTATTCCGGCCGGTAAATGGCACTCCGAAATCCAGTCCCGACTTTTCTGTTACATCGGTGAAGGATCCCAAACCATCATTCTCAAACAGGAAATTGCCTGTGCTATTCACTGGCTTCATGTCATTGAGGGCATTATGAGAAACCACCAGGTCCAGGTCACCATCATTATCAAAATCGGCAAATGCCGCCCCTGAATTCCTTCCGTAATGTCGTACCGGACTATCCATCACCTCTTCGAAAGTTCCGTCACCCCTGTTCAGAAAGAGTTTGTCCGGTTCAGCCTGTGCAGGATGGCCGCGCTCCGCGTAAATGGAGTCCCTCCGGTCGGAAAAAGTCCCGAGAAACAGATCGGGATAGCCATTACCGGTCACATCTCCCCAGGCAGCCCCATGGCCCATCATGCCCTTAAGGGGTTCCACAAGCCCTGCCTTTTCCGTTACATCTTTAAACTGTACCTGTCCGTGAAGGGGCATCCCTGTAAGCGGCACAGCGCCCAGGAGAAAAAGCAAATAAATGCGTTTTAATATGATTCTCATTATATTCTGATCTTACTGCCTGATAAAGCAAAATACATGATATAGAGATAGGAGGGAACACAAACCAGATAGGCAACCTGGTGAGATGTTATATCTGCAATATACCCGAACAATAATGGAAGAAAAGCCCCGCCTATAATGCCTGTCACCAGCAGTGAAGATCCCATTTTTGTAAATTTCCCCAGATCAGCTATGGCCATTGGCCATATGGCAGGCCACATCAAAGCATTAGCCAATCCAAGAACAGCAACGAGATAGATGGATATACCTGCCGGGAATATTACAATCAATATTGTGACAACAACACCCAAAACGGTTGATACCAGTAATGCAGTGCCCTGGCTAATGGACTTCGGAATAAATATCACACCTGATATATAGCCAATCACCATACCTGCCGAGGCAAACCAGACATAATTCTCAGGTGATGGCAAATTAAGAATGGCCGCATAATCATTAATTGACCCAAGAGCCAGGTATTCCAACCCTATATCAAAAAAAATCGCCAGGACGCCCAACAGTAGATGCGGAAATTGAAAAATACTTGTTTTTGAATTGGCATATGCAGAGACTTCGGAGTTGTTGTCACCCTCCTCTTCTCCAGCAGCTTTGATTTCAGGAAGAGGTGCAAAATAATATAGAAAGCCCATGACTACCAGGGCTCCTGAAATAATGTAAAAGGGAAGGATCGTATCTGCTATCCGTACATTACTCAGATCCATAAAAACAGCCAACATGAGTGAAGCCACGGCAAAAAAGGTTTTACTGCATATCCCCATCAGTGCTATCCTGCTTGCCGCACTTTCAGGCGGCCCCAGAATAGTGACATAAGTATTTACGGCACCTGTTAATAAAGTCTGGCCCATGCCACTTATAAATAGAGCAAGAAGCAGCAGAGGAAAGCTTACAATCTTTGCAGCAGGGGCTATAAAATAGAAACCCAATGCCATGATTAAAAATGCCATAATCATCCCTCTTTTGTAACCAAACTTTTTTATGATGGCACCGGAAGGGACTCCAAAAACCACAAATGCCAGGAATGTCGCGGTCATCACGAGATACGACATAGTGATAGAAATATTAAATGCCTCTTTCACAAATGGAACAAAAAATGCATTTATTCCCAATGCGAAGCCCAATACGGCAAACATGGATCCTATGATAATCATAGGAACGACCAGGGTCTTTTTTTTGTCAGTCACTGTTAGAAAAGCTTTTGTTTGAATTTATGAACCATTATTTGTTGACAGAGACACTATGTTGCATGTATTCTGTCATAATACTGACGCTAAGTTCCGTGCCCGGAACAAGGGTATCGGGACAACCTCCACAGGCTTCTATTTCCATAAAACCGGAAGGATCACAGTAAATACTGAGTTTAACTCCATTATCAGAGGGAAATTGTTCAGGAGGAGCATCAGCAATATCGATATAGCTTTGTCCTGCAGGTAACGGTCCGGCATTTCGTCTTACACTAAATTCATCACCGCTTGCATATTCTATCCATGGCACTTTTTCACCCAATCCCAGTTGAAATCGAAAATCTGTTTTTGCATCAACTGTATATTTATCTCCAGACATTCCACGCTGGGACAGGCTGGAGTCATACATATCCCAGATATCTTCAGCAGATGGAGGAGGCATTATAACTTTGCACTCCGGGCCGGCATCGAACTGGCATAATGACCATGGAGCAAGCCTGAACTCATCTTTATCCAGTGTTTTCACACCGATATAACGGATCCTTTCACTGACATGCTGGATCAGCGATTTTCCGTGACACTCAAATTCTATATGTCGTTCAAATTCGCAAGGAATACCAATCTGCAGGTTATTTACCAGGTCTATTTCAGCCCTTATCACCGTTTTATTTACAGACTGCTCAACTTCCCACACCGCCCCGGTTATGGCGGGAGGCACTCTCCAATTACCTGTACTATATTCGTAACCAAAACAGGTACCCTCCGGAGCAGGCCATAAGGCATCACCGCCCGGATTATGATAAATATGCTTATTGCTATGATTTAAAATGGCAGATGGTACAACCCGGTTTAAAACCTGACCGTTAAGCACTGTAAATAGCCGTCCTTCAATATCAAGTCCAACAATAATACCATTTTCCGGGGTGCCAATTACATGCGCACGTCGTTTTGCCTTATGCAGTAACTCGAGTAATTCAGGTCCGGTCATCTGTTATTTCCCCAAAGCCTTTTTCATATCACTAAGAATGATCTCTTTAGCACGATTACCATAGTCAACAGAGGCTTTTTTGGCACTTTGCGAGTACCATTTCTCATCAGAAAAACGAGCCATATCAACACCCTCCGGGCAGAAAGCCATCATAAGTGATGTCTCCTGTTCACCGGCATGGTCAATAGGGAATTGAGCCTGTGCTTCAGCGCTCATAAACGGCAGGATAGTGATCCAGCTGAATGGATCGTCACCCGTAGCATGGTCCTCGTAATAGCTCGCTGAAGTGTTATCACCCCACCAACCATCTCCACGCTCATTCTCGATAAAAGCAAAAATCTCCTGCCTTGCTGCAAGCTTGAAGGACAGGTCAGTTGGCATTCCATTGGCAAAGTTTTCACTCTGATGGTGAACAAACACATTAATATTACGAAACCCAATCCGCAGGAGGTTGTAAAATAATTGACGTGCAAATGAATTCAGCACAGCCGAATCGACATGAATCCCTCCATTACGCTCCGGAGGGGCAACAGCATAAGTTCCGGCGCCGTAATAGAAAGGAGGCATGATAACCAGTGGCATCTCCTTTTCGAGCAGTTCCAATGCACGAACTGGCAAGAGGGTATCAACGCCTGGTGTCATATGTTCACCATGGTACTCCAGAACACCCAGTGCAAGCACAACCGGAGTATTGTTGTCAATTGCTTCCCGGATCTGATCCGGGAACATCATTTCATAACGCATAATTCTATTTATTTAAATCTCAATCACTTTCATGAACCTGGAAGAGAGTTTTTCTATACCGCCTTTCTTAATTACAATCCCATTTTCCCAGCGAAGTCCGAAGTCCTTATCATAGAAGAAGGTATCTACCTGAAATGTCATGTTCTCCTGCAGCTCATAGTCTGATGTGGATTCCATCCATGGTTGCTCCACCTCCATCATACCGATGCTGTGACATGGACCGTAAAGCAGGTATTTTTCAAATCCACGTGATGCAACCCATGCCTCATAATCCTTTACAACTGCACCGGCAGGTTTTCCTGCTTCAAGCATCTCCATAGTCTTGAAATGGGCCTCCAGACCAAAATCAACCAGTCTTCTTTTACGTTCCGGTAAAGGACCTATTGATATAGGTAATCCCACACTTGATGAGTACCCGCTTACACGTGCACCAATATTCAGTTGAATGATCTCATTCTCTACGATCTTGTTATGCGTTGGACGCGATATGGCATTATTGGTTGACAGACCACAGAAACAGTAGAGCGAATGGCCCTCATATTCGCCCCCATGTTTGTATATCTCTCTTTGCGCGATACCTATTACCTGTAATTCGGTCATGCCAGGCTTGATCTCATTGATTATGGCTTCAACTGCCAGTTCTGAAATTTCATAAGCCTTACGCATACAGGCCAGTTCATTCTCGCTTTTAACAAATCTTAAAGGCAGAAAAGTTTTGTCAGCCTTAATAAGTTCCACATCGGGTAATTGCTCTTTCAGTGCCGTATAAATAGGAAGCGTTGTGATTGACCATCCCACAATACCCAGTTTCTTTATCTTGCCTTTTGGTGTGTACCGTGCAACGATATCCTGAAAACCTGTAAAATCCATTCCGGGACACTCCGGCTCGGCTGACTCCCGGTATTCGATCATCTTTTCAATGTTTGAAAATACACTTCGCTGAGCAGCGTATTGATCGCTTTCAGGTCCGACCAGTAATACTGCTTCACCATCTGCAGGAACAAATACTGCCGCAAATTCAAATGTAGGCCAGAATTCGCTCAAATAACGCACATTTGCCATGTCCGATTCACTTGCATGGACAAGACAGGCATCTAACCCGGCTTCTCGAATATTGGATTGAAATTTCGAAATACGATCATTAAATTCTTGCTTTGGGATTGTTGTAGTATTCATAGTATTAATTTATTATGTTGACTCTGTCATCTTTCTCCGGGCATCTGGCAATTGTATATCCAGTGTCTCTTTTAGAACTCCCAGCTTCTCTTTTAGCGAATAAGGAGTATATACATAATCCTGCTCAAATTGGAACCCCAATCGTGAGTCCCGGGTAGCAGCGAGCAGTGAAAGTTCCGTGCGGTCAATCTCCTCGCGTACAATATTTTCCATTTTATCTAATATCTCCCCGCTTTTCTGGCTGTTTTGCTCCCTTACTAACTGAAGGCGAAGGTCCTCAAAGGCAAGGATGGCATAATCACTCTGCATCATCCGCTGAAGTTGCTCAGCTACGACCACTTCCCTCAGAGCCTGCGTGCGTTTCCTTTCAGGAGTGTTGTATGCAGCATTACGATAAAACTTCAATCCATCCTCCATTTTATCCGATGCCTGCTTCAGGTATTTAAGGAATACCAACAGTACCTTTGTTTCCTCACCCACGTCCTCCAGGCCGGTAGCATGCCTTGCATATTGCTCTGCTTTATTCGTTTTATTGGTAAAATCAGGGTAGAAAACCATGCGAGAAACAGTAAAAGGCCAATAAGGATTCAAATTCGTTTTCCTGGCCTGATCTCCCCATGAATATTTGTATGTTGCAGTCCGGGCAGGTGGTTCCTGAAAAAAAAGAGGATTGCCAATGGCATTATTTGTACCCATATTTGGTCCTGTATCGGGCACCAGACGAATGGCCTGGCTAAAGTGCTCCCATGCCTTTATAACATCTTCTTTTTGCTCCTCCCCAAATATTCTGGCAGCCACAGCAGTGAAAAGTTCATCCATTGGAGGTGCATCGGTCCAACAGGTCCAGGCCCTCATCTCGCTGATGAAGTTAGGTTTGTACCCGCTGCTCCAGCTCTCCAGCGTACCTTTCACGCCATATTCTTCCAAAGCCATATACCTGTCGTACCACTGATTTGGACAGGGTAGATAGGGAGTAGTACCATACTGCCAGCTGGCAAAAGTATCAACCTTGGAATAAACTTTCATCCTCCGCTTCTCAGCCTCCTTAATCTGGGCGTCTGTTACCTCTGCGGGCCCAATCTGGCTGAGTGAATAATCACGCAGGTAACCCTTCATGCCATCAAGCTCAAAACTCTTCCCATTTTCCCAGGTGAGCATGGGTATCGAATTTGACGGAAGCTGTTGAATGAAGTACCTCTTTATATCACTATTTTGTGGCCGGAAGTCGATATTGTATTCCCAGGGAATAATCTCGATGGAGGGATCTATCCGATGGCACTCCTCTTCCACAATTTTTACCGCAGTGCTCCAATTTCGTGCCCACTCCTTCATATACTCCTTGCTTGCACCATGTCCACCACCCCATGCCTTATACCAGAAGCCTTCAGTAAGCAGAACATAACCGCGGATATCTGGAAATTCCCTTACAATTTCACGTACAAGGTTTCGCAGGCCCAATTCACTTTCACGTGTTCCCAGGTATTGGTAGATAATTGGCGTATATACTTTGATCCCAAAACGTCTGGCACGATTGATCAGGTCTTTGATCCTTTCAGGGTCCTGTTTACGAATCATTATAAAGCAAGCGCGCATAAAAATCGGTCGAGGTATCAGCTGTGGTCCGATCGCCGTTCGGATTGGCATAAACAGAAGCAAAGATCGCGTCAAAACCATCATGTACAAGGTGAGAAAGAAGCTGATCAGGCCATTCCATCCAGCCCATCCACGACAATACCATTCTGGTATCAAACAGGCTTTCACGCGCAGTTTTCAGCGGCTTTGGCAAAAAAGGAGCTTCGCGAAGATTCATGCGTGATTCAAGGTTATAGAGACCGAACATAGTGCCACGCTCATCATAACCACATACAACTATTCGTTCAGGTGTTACTGTAATCTCGTAGCTTTTGGGAGTCTTTAGTGTCAGTCCGCAACCAGGTAATTGTTCACGTGTGCCTACTACTATACTTTGACTTAAATCCTGCCAGTCTGCTATCGAGTTTCTTTCTTCTATTTCCACCTTCACATTTTGAGAGACCTCGAGGTAGTCCTGAAAATCAAGAGCAGCATTTTGAATGATCACTGAATTGCTCTTTCCCAATTTCAATTTCCAGCCCTGATCAGGTAGCATCATTTCATTCTCGTTCGGTTGTGCTTCCTGATCTCTCCTCAATATATGCACCGGATCTGCTGAAAGTCGCTTATGATAATCATACAGCTCTTCTGCGGGAAGAGTTTGTTCCACTAAAGTACGCAAAGTCACCCTCTGAATATTTTCTATTATAATTTATCTCTGCCAATATCCTCTTTACATGAACTTAACCCAATTGAAGAAATTCCTGTTGAAAAAGCCGCAGTAGCCACGCCTGCAGTTGTCCTGCCAATAAAATCTCTTCTTGTCAAATTGCTCTTTTCATAACCTCGTTTAAATCTTGCTAATCAATAATTGTAGCATTTTGAAATGCAGTGACTATTTGATCCTTTGTTAAATTACTGGTTTTTATGTACCTCCGTTTGCCAACAGGCAGTACAACTGAATTTAAATTTTGACCTGGAGGAACCGGTATTTCTTGCCCTAAACTTTCCAATAGTATAATCTGTTGTCAGGATTCAGAGCCAACTCTATCTTTTTACTATCCGATATGTGCCAGTAAACAACATAAACATCATTGTTACGCTCAAATATAAATGCCCTTACTTCATTGCTTTCATTTGCCACATTCATAATCTGATCATAGGGCAGCAATTCAAACTCCTTCTGTTCATTCAACAGTAAGATATGCTCCTGCTCCAGATTCTGCAGCATCTGTTTTTGCTCTTCTGTCAACCAGTTTTGGGCTCTTACTTCTTCCCAGCGTCTCAAAACCTCCAGATTATCAGGCGTTCGGGGATGGGTATCGAATTTTTTCAGATTTGCATGAATCGAAACCGGACAATCCCAGGCCGCCGCTCTGCTTGTCACATACTCAAGCATATCTGGTTGGGTTCCGACAGTATTTTCATCCGGCACCCAATATCCTAACCAACCAAAATTGACACGGGTAAAATCAGCTTTCATCCGGGGTGCTTCCTCAGCAGGAAATTTCCGGATTGCTTCCTTCAAATACTCAGGTTTAAAAATATCAAAAGCATTTCCCCCACTTACCATATGCCAGCTAAAATGAGTTTTGGCTGCGCCTTCAGCAAACAGTGGGGCTGGCTTTAACCGCCCATAGACATTATATTGTGCTGCAGACACATTATACCAGAATGGAGAGTTAACACCTTCAGAACCATCAAAATAGATAAATTTAAATCCTGCCTGATAAATATCTGCAATCTTTTCTGCAATTTCATCTTGTAAACTGGTGTTCTGATCAAGATATACACTTGTCGAACTAAACTCACTAACATCCAATAAACCAAAGATATATCCCTTTGGTTGGGAATTTATGGTTGTTTGATCGATGCCCCGGATACATCCGTTAAATTTATATGGCCGGGTAGTGGTATAACTCTTATATGATATAAGCTCAGTCCCTATCTTTAATACACGGCATTTATCAGCCATTGTTAAACCTTCTGGATTTTGTTCAACATATATGGTAGTATCATTTTCCCCAGAGGCTTTGCCAGCGTAAACATATCAAGCAAATTCAACCGATGGTCGGCTTCTGGCGTAATGTATTTACTGTCTCTGCCAATATGAGTATGGAGAAAATGAAATCCCGTAATCATTCCATTATCTTCAATTTTATTTAACATGGTTTTCAGGTCATCTTTGCCATTTGGATATACTGATCTTTTCCAATTATAATTCCCCAATTTTCTATATCCTACACCTTCAATAAATGATGGATAATAGAGCATCATACTTCGAAATCCACCCATTTTAGCATATTCCAAATGTTGATCGATATTTTCCGGATTAACATTTCCTGACCAGTAATAAGAAAATTTAATCTTTTCATTTCTGCGACTTTTTACACCTTGTGGCAGATGATAGTCTTCTTCTACCTGTGCAATATTGTCCAATAGATTCTCTGTGGCACAAACGATTAAAGCAGCTCCTACACCTCTTAATTTTACATCTTTAACAGCATCAGCTTTCATAATGCGGTAACCGTTACGATTTTCTGCATCAATTCTTGCGAATTGATCTGTTCCTAATATATTGATCGAAAGATCATCATCCCAACTAACATTCAGCCACTCTCCAAAGTGATCCCTGTTTTGAACTGGAAGCTGTAAAAAACACATCTCAAATACCGGTGGTGGTGTAATATTGACATGATAATCTTCTTCTTCAACTATAAAATCTTCTAAACTAAACCTTATATATTCTGCTGCTACCTTGACCTTAATTACTGCTTCATATGGGATGGTTTCAAAACCAACAATCAAATGATTTTCATCCCGATAAATTGTATCTGCCCGATATGTCGTTTTTTTATTGGGATGAGCCAGTTTTACTTCATTATTATATGGGCGCTCCTGGGTAACTGAAAAAAGGGATATGTTCTCTCCCAGGCGTAAACACTCCTCATTTGTAGGCTTAAAGACCAGACTTTCAGCCGTTCCATCAGTTGCTGATAATTAATTTCACCTGTTCATTTTCAATCACAATATTTTCCTTCTTGTCCTTCCTGTTAACGGTACAAGAGATAAAAATGATACTCATTATTGGTATGAATGACAATAGAAATAACCGTTTCATAGTATTTTCATTTAATCATTTATACAAATTTAGTTGCACAGCACACCACTTTCCTTCGTCGAAGATGTATATACTACTATATCCAATATCCAGTAAAACTGATCACAACATCTTCAAAGTTATTGTCAATTTCATCCGGATGATGAGCATCTGAATTTATCATGAGATGGATGTCAGCTTCAAAACACTTTTCCAGTATTCGTTTACTGGGATAAAAATCCTTTGTAATACCTTTATAATATCCCCTTGTATTTACTTCAACAATACAATTTGTAGATTGATATGGCCATAATAACATCAGATATAATATCTTGATACCAACTTTCTTCTTCACTAAAATATCTGTTATTAGAATTTAGCTTCTTAATCACATCGAGATGTCCAATTATATCGGGAGGATCATTTTTAATCATTTCAACAACAATCTCATAGTATCTGGAGACAAGTCTTTTAATATTGTTATTAAAAATTAACTTAAGTCCCCTTTCAAATTCTTCCGTTGTGCCATCAATACAACAATTGACCTGATCATCAAATTGACCTGCATAATGGACCGATCCGATTATCAAATCTAAATTTCTATCCGCATAGTCATTTGGGCCTATTTGACCCGGGATGTAATCCACTTCCAGGCCTGAATAAATTTTTATCTCCTCATACTTGCTTTTCAAGAATTCGATTTCCGAAATATATTTGTCCAGATGATCTAATTGAATATGCCAGTCAGAATTGAATGGTACGGGGGCATGGCTGGAAAAGCCAATGGCATACATATTTCTTTTCTATTGCTTTCTTAACGTAAGATGCTAATTCACCTTCGCCATCACAATAGTGACAGTGCATATGATAATTTGTCCAATTCATAATTATATACTGCCCTTTAGAATAGAGTCTGATAGTCCTGTCAACAGATGTGCAGACTGACCTATACCCTACTCCACCCTGCAGTCCCCTACCTCATACCATCCGTCATCGGTTTTGCCTTCATTGGCGATAGGAACAAGGCGGTCTGGTGCGCTATGAAATACCAGGCCCATTTCCAGGGTGTATTCTCCTTTGTTAAGTTTCTCTGTGACAGGATAGTCAATTTCCACAGAGGTCGACCCTGGCAACCAGCCACGAATGGATTGGTCTGAGATATGCAGTCCCAGTATGCTGTCCTGGCTGTCCCTGAGCCGGAATGCAAGCCGGTGGTCTCGGTAGGGAGGGGCTATGCCAAGATTCTCCCATTCCAGTTTCAGGGTAGATGTGGAGGCTGGTTCAATCAAATGATCGTAGTCAATATCTCTCAGCACCAGCCGAAAACCCAGTTTCATAACGAGCCGTTCTATCTCTGATTGATACTCTCCTGGGATATAATCTGACTTGTTATGAGCAAGAGTTGCATGCCAGGCAATGGCGTCATTTACAATCTGGGTTATATCACCACCATCTGAAAGCCACTTTTTCATGGTCCAGCAGGATTCCATAGCAACCGGACCGTTCTTCCATGCTTCTGGTATCAGGTCATGTGCCGGCCAGTAGGAGTCTTCATGATGGTTCCATCCGGTCCCCTCGGGAAGCCAGTTGCCCCAGCAATCACCCCGCCAGGCGCTTCGCCCCTTTTGCGCAGCATATTTTATGCCTTCCTTGTCATCGACGAGGGCTATCAGAGGTGTATTGGGAAAAGATTCGTAATACAAATCGATGATGGCAGATAGTTCCTCCCGGCCGGGCATGAGTTCAGGATGACAGTATTCATGCCATTCACCCCACAGGCCAACTGAACCGATATCCACTGAACCCAGATCAGGGTGTCCGTCATATCGTTCACCCAGCGCCCTGATCAGTTTTGTATGGTATTCTTTGATTATTGGATCTTCAAGATCGGGACTGTAATAATCCTCGTCCTCACAATGGGTCAAACGTAAACTGACCCCTTTGTCCGCCAGCCACTGAGGAATACCCACCTCGTACTCCCCCGGCCATTCCAGCATGATCCTGAATTCCAGTGTTTGACCATTCTCACGGGCCCTGGCGAGATGGTTGTCAATGAGGTCCCAGTTATACTCACCTTCCTCCGGTTCAACCTGTTCCCACATCCATCTAAAATAAGCTGAACCGGATTGAAATGGCATTTGTTTCAGATTGGGGTCCTGGTCTTCAAATCTGAAAAAAGTCTGAAAGCCAACACCGGGGATCTTCAGAAAACCGGTATATTCCACCAATTCACCAGGCTGCCCGTTCGTTTCAAGATTCTTCGAACAGCTTAACAGGAGCAGGAAAAATAAAATCAGTGAAAATGACCCGAGGATTCTCCCCGGCCTTTCTATGAAGTATGTCATGTCATTAAATGATCTGGTTGACTATTCTTCGATACTTTTAAAATATGCATCAAATACACCGCACAGCTGTTCCCCCAGCAGGATCCAATCAACCCCTAAGGGTCTTTTCTGTAAGCCTTCAATCCAGTGGGCATTCAGTTCATACACAAACCAATCAATACCATAACGCTGGCTTATCCCGCCCCCGGGATTCCGGTAAACTGCACGTTCCGTGAACCAGGAATCTCTACGCAACAGTTTTTCCAGGGTCCTCATGTGCTCAACATAAAGGGTAGAATCAGCATTTGTGGGTGGCTCAAAAATAAGTGGTCCGCCATCATCATTATGAAAGTCAATGCCCAGGTCGGGTTTCATGTCTTTGGCGATCATTTTCTCAAACCACTGTTCCATATGATAAACTTCAGGGGATAGTACCGGGTCGGCCGGTTGTTCAAGTCCCCTGTTCAGATCCATACCATTCATGTTATACCTTGCTTTCCCATGTACAACCCCATCGATGTTTGTCATCGGCAGGATATAAATACAATAGTTCTTCAGAAAATCATCCACTTCCCCGGTTCTCTGCAAAAGTTTATTGATAATTCCTTCAGATACCCAGTTGCCTCCCGGCTCCCATGGATGTGCACGCACCCGGATAAAAACACTGTGAGGAGCTGTTTCATTTCCGATACGAATGATGGGCAGATCTCTTCCTTCCACTGATTTGCCAATGGTTTCTATATGGATCCGTTCATCCTCCTTAATCCTGGATAATAAGCGGTGAAGATCACTTACACGATAAGGCTCCACACTGGCTACATAAAGTGAATCAGTGTCCATGTGGAAGATAATCGGTTTCCGCTGATCACTGTTCAGCACCCCAGCCGGGATATGCCTCCAATTCTTTCCGTCATTCGAAACAACACAGTATTTAATATTGGTAGTATTATAATTCATCCTGCCATTGTAAATGGAACTGTAATCCTCGAATACAATGGGAATATCAGCTCCTGCCTTGCCTATCAGTAAGAAGTGGATGTGGTTATTCTGCCGGTTAAATACATCCCGCTGATAATCATAGTTATTACGGACATAAATGGTACCATCACTTCCTTTTTCCCAATTCATTGCTGATCCATTCTCAATATAACTATTCAGGTAGGTAAACTCTGATTTGGTATTGTCAAAACCCCATGCCATATCATTGGATGTCACCGCGGTAACGGGGTAAGGAAAAGTGCTGTTAAAAACATGCAGCTGGTAAGGTTCTTCAATGACTACTCCGGTCTCATCAAACTCACCATTTTCATCCAGGACTGCCTCGGTTTGCAGTCCCAGGTGAGCAGCCATAAAGGGGTACATGGCCTTTCGTTTTGAATAGCCATAATCATGACCTTCATCCGGAAAGTGGGCATTCTTAACCAGGTCATTTTTCCCATATAACTTGTAAATGTTCTGTATATATGGGTATTCTACTTCCGGAACATTCTTTGTCCAGTCCCCTCCATCAGAAATAAGCAGCTGTGGCCTTGGTGCTGCCACCGCAGCAATTTCAACGTTATTGGTTTCGTGGTTCTCACTTCTGTGAATTGGCATACCGCTTTCACCCACACAGCCGCCAAAAAAGTGTGCTGATACCATTACAGCGGGTACAGAAACAGCTATCCGGTCATCGACTGCTGCCAGTAAAAAAGTTTGTGTGCCGCCGCCTGATGCACCGGTTATACCTATCCTGCCATCATCTACCTCAGGCAGGGAACAGAGAAAATCTACCGCACGGATGCTGTTCCACAACTGCAGCTTAAGGGTTTTGGGATGGCGATGTATCCAGCCAACTTCGCGCATCTCGCCATATCCCACCATATCATAGGATAAAACCACAGCGCCCATCTTTGCCAGGGTCGCACATCGTTTCTGCATACTCGGGCGATAACGGCCGTAATTCCCGTCTTTTGACCAGTGTCCGTGGGGACAGAGAATGGCCGGATACTTCCCTTCTTTACCTGTGGGTTTGTAAAGGCTGCCGGTTACAAATACTCCCGGCGTACTCTCAAAGGCAACATTTACTACGGAATAACCTTCATACTCTCTTGTATTCCGGTAAATGGGATTGATCCTTCCGCGCTCAGGCAGGGGTGATAACTCTGCCCCTTTCAGTATACCCTCACGAATGATCCCGGCACGCCTCTCCCATTCTTCCTGGTTGTTATAAATTTCACTGAAACGTTCCAGCTGTTGCTTTGCTTCATCTTCCGTCTGATAATGGCCCATGCAGAGCAGTGGATCTTCGGGTTCCTGGGCCACAGCAACCTGTGCCGGAACCAAGACTGTAAAAATTACAAAAAACAATAAATGAGGAAAAAGACAACGCTTGGTGATCATCTGAATTAAGTTTAATGAAAAGGTTTCTTTTCCCGGGCTGAGGACATACTAAAGCCACCCTCAGCTCAGGATATCAATCAATATCCAACCAAAGCTGAATAAGAAAACTGAAGCCTTGAAATATATCCAGTTTTATACTTCCGTCAGGATCTCTTTGATCCGGCTAGCGACTATTCTTTCCTGGCCAGGTATCATCATCCATGGTGTAATCCCAACATATTCCTTTCCTCCCACCGTTTCAATGGAAGGATGCCCTTCCCGTAATTTTTGTCTCAATAAGTCGGGGGTCATTTCTGTTTTATCGGGGTCCATGGAAATTTTCAATGATGGTACATGATTGGCCACCTCAGGAACATGGATCTCTGCTATGACACCAGGTACTGAGGCCGCTGCATCATGGATTGTCTGGATCATGTTCTCCCACAGCATCCACTCCTTTTCGTGGTCATTTGCCAGATATGCTTCCACGGTTGCCAGCATACCCAGTACTTCTTCCTTATTCACCTTCATTCCCCTTCCAACGTTGTTGCCCCTTGGAGGAGCATGAAGCCGGGCTGCATCTATGTATTTCTTCTTTCCCAGGAGTAATCCTGCACTCTGGGGTCCCCTGAGGCCTTTCCCCCCAGAAAAACAAGCCAGGTCAAATCCCATCTCCGTATACTTCCATAAATTTTCCACGGGGGGGACATCCGCTGCACAATCATTAAAGGACGGAATACCATGTTTCTGGGCAATCTCAACAAATTCTTTATCCTGGATCTCTCCCTTAAAATTATTGCCATTGAAAAACCACATCATGGCCGTTTTGTCATTGATGGCTTTTTCCAATTCCTTTCTGCCTTCCGCCAGTACGATCTTTACACCGCAATTTCTG
Source organism: uncultured Bacteroidaceae bacterium (assembly GCA_963767555.1). GTDB lineage: Bacteria > Bacteroidota > Bacteroidia > Bacteroidales > SM23-62 > SM23-62. The sequence goes on from CAVYEL010000020.1 coordinate 21,984, forward strand.
AGGGCATGGTCATATCCTATCCTATGTGACTTCTGCATGAGCACCTCATCCTTCATGCCTGTCAGATCCGGGATCTGTTCCACTTTTTTCTGATCCATTCCGGACAATATCCCCGCCAGACCCAAAGTCATTGCAGAAAAGGCTCCAGCCGTAATGGTTGCCGCTTCACAACCCAGCATCTCAGCTATCCTTTCCCCGACCTTGTCCTGAAGATCATCCAGGAGCACATACTCATTTGTTGCGTAATTATAGGCATCAATAACTTCTGGCCGCATAAGACATCCCGTCATGAATGTATAGGTCCCTGCTGCATTGATAAAGGTCCGTACCCCCAGCTCCTTGAAATAATCCCGCCGGGCAAAGGGTGGAGGGGGTGAACTGCCGGCAAAGGTTTCCAGGCCGAATAAACTGCCCACAAGGGGCAGTCCGGCCAGTCTTTTTAATAATACTCTCCTGGTAACCATATCAGGTTATATTAATCCTTATAAGCAATACAGTCTATTTCCACGAGTGAATCGCCGGGGACTCCACCAAAGGTTGCAACAGTCGTTCTGACAGGTGGATTATCTCCAAACCTTCCCCTGTAAACCTCGTTCATCCCTTTATAATCATTCAGATCATGCAGATATACATTCACCTTCAGCACCTTATCCATGGAGGAGCCAGCTTTGATCAATTCCTTTTCAAGCGTCTTGAGTACCTCATCTGTATGTTTGGCGATGTCTCCCTCCTCATGGTATCCCTTACCTGCGATAAAAACCATATTGCCATAGATTGTATGCCCGGAAAACAGAGGAGCTTCAGCAGATTTCGTAATATTGCCTGCTAATTTCTTCATGGGTTTGCTACTCTTTTCTGCAGCATTTACCTTGGATATTCCTAACCCAACAGCAACTGTAGCCAACAGGCCCTTAATGGCTTTTCTTCTTGTACTTTTTTCATTTGTTTCCATAACTTTTTCTTTTTGGGGTATTAACATTATTAATTATTAAACTTATCATTTTACTATTTATCAGTGCCCGCCTGCCACTCAGGCATGGAGATACCGTTAAGGTCATAGACCACTTTGCCCTCCAGTATGGTCACCTCGCATTCCAGTTTTTTGGTTCCTCTAATTTTCTTGCCCCTGACATCAGCAAAACCAAAATCTCCTTCCTGGAGGTTCAAAATCGCTATGTCAGCAACTGCCCCTTCGCTTAAATGACCCAGCTCTTCATGATTAATATATTTTGCAGGATACCAGGTCGAGGTTCCAATCACATCATTCAGGGTCATTCCCATATTCAACAATTTCGACATAACATTCAGCATGCTTTTCATGCCGGCATTCATGCTGCCGGTGTGAAGGTCCGTACTGATGGCATTGGGTAAAAACCCCTGTTCCAGGGCAGGGATGGCCTGGTCATAGACAAAGCTTCCCCCGCCATGCCCGACATCAAATACAATTCCTTTCTTTTGTGCTTCCCATACATAGGGCCTGACCTTGCCGTTCTCATCTACAATAGCAGTCCTGCCCCCAACATTGGCAAAACAATGTGTGAAAATATCACCGGGCCTTAATTCATCCATCAATAACCTTTCGAGGGACAAATGCGGCTTATTTCCGCCAAAATCGATCATCACCGGCATATCTGCCATATTCCCGGCCTCCACGGTCCGTGTCAGCGGATCCCATTCCGGACCACTGTAATGGGCCAATTTTATGCCCACAATGACGTCGGAAAATTGTTTGGCCACCAAAGCCGTTAGTTTTGGATCCATGTCTCCCAGGTTTTGCTCTATTGCCCCGCCTTTCATTCCCGGTCCCACAATATTCAAATAAGCAAATACCCTTGTCCTGGAATTATCTATGGTTTGTTCTTTAAAGGTCTTAAAGTTCCTCCATCCGGCGCTGCCGGCATCGACGACCGTGGTTACCCCTGTTCTGAAAGTGAATCCATCGGGAGGCAGGCTCGCATAACTGTTACTGATATATGCTCCTTCCTCTGTCCCCCAGAACAGATGCGCATGCATATCTATGATTCCCGGTGTGATATACAAACCGGTAGCATCGATGGTGTTTTTTGCACTGCTTGATGGTATCCGGGGCGATACTTTGGCAATTTTACCTTCAGCAATGGCCAGATCCATTTTCTGATCAATATCATTTTTGTAATCAATCATGTGAGCATTTTTGATCAGGATATCATATTCCTGAGCAAAGAGGAGGTTCCCGCTGTTCAGGAGAACCAGAACAACGATTAATTTAAAAATTAAAAAACGGTGAATTTTAAGCATGGGATTTGTCATTTATTGTATTTGTATGAGTTATTCCATCAACTGAAACATACCATGTATAGAGTCCTTCTTTTACCGCTCTTTTATTATCGTTTCTATGGTCCCACTCGAGCAGTGATCTGGATGAAATGGTGGATTGTGAATTGAAATTTTTAACCACATGGCCATCCATGTCTTCAATTCTGGATTCTATGGTATGTTTTCTTTTTGAATTATCGAGAAATACCTGAAGCTGATACCTGTCTTTTGTCCTCCTGACCTCACTGATCCTTGACAGGCTTTTCTGAAGTGCAGGTATATCACTTTGTTCAGGACCTGATGACAGATCATACTGCCGCAGATCTTCCATGGACGGACTCCCCAGGCCATGATTTTCAGCAGCAATGCGCAGGAAGGAAGCATTTTTATGCCCGTCACTGGTCTTGCCATCATCTGTTGTCATTATGGAAAGCCCTTTGGCCTCACGTACCCGGTTGATCATGTGCAGCAGATAAGTATCGATAGCTACCGGGTCCTTACTCATCGCAATGGTGTTGGCATGGAATACTTTTCCGAAAAGCGGTCCGCCTTCATAAACACCTGTAAGGGCATCAAGAATATTGAGAATATAAGGCGAGTGCTTATCCACATTTTTGTAGAACACAGGTACGCATAGACGGGTTCCAGCATATGGGCTGTTTTCATCTGTCCATGCAGAACCATGGGTGCCATTTGGATTGTCCGCACAGCCGTAATTGTTTTTCATGGCACCGGTGATACCGGCAGCCCTGTGGTCTTTGGCAATGGCATAATTGATCAGAAAATCATTATTTGTATAACCAACAAAAATACGCTGAGGTGCACGGTATTCTTTAGGATAATCCGGAGCTGCTATAAATTTATGAGCATCGGGCGGTAATTCAAGTTCGTTCCTTGTATCTATCCAGTGAATTCCATAAGCACCCGGCCGGGTATCTTTCACTATCCCATCGCTATTAGCTGAAACCGGGCGATATCCCTGGACAATAGGAAATGTCTTGCGATATCCCCCTGTTACGGTTCCTTTCAACAAGTGTAATGTTTTCGATGGGAAATGTGCCATCAAGCATCTGGCATAGTCCACTTACAATGGCATCGCTCACTGCAGTCTTTGGACCAAAGGGGCAATATGATTTTGCCCAGTCGTTCTCCTTGTCGTTCCTCCAGTCCCCATAGGACCAGTTAAGTTTAATTCCGATGGTGGTGTTCTGGTTTGGATGCCCCGCCGGGAATAAAGATTCCCAGGCTTTTCCAACACTTGGTTGATTGGTGAGATTCATAACAGCCGTATCTACCATTTTGGCAACACGGCTATGGATCATATCAAACGAAAGGATCTTATCGTTGATAATGCCATCTGAATTAACGATCTGGCCAGCTGTAAAATCCAGGCTGGATGCCAGGTTGTCCAGTACACTCACAATGGGAGAAGCATAATTTGCCTCATATATTTTGCCACACCCGTGATATATCAGCGGGGCTGCTAAAATAGATCCCATTCCATACTTAATAAATTTCCTGACGTTCCATCTCTCTTAAGATTTATTCGTTACACTCGTTCTCAATGAATTTATTTCAATATGGTTCAGGGGAGTTAATATGGACTAAATTTATTTTATTTTAACCAGTAAAACAAAAACCTGATACAATCTCAGGTGACCTGGCGGTAGAAAATGATCAATCTGCCAAAATATCCAGCAACCTATCCCTCATCTCATCATAGGCATCTCCATGCTGGGGCCAGTAGACCTTATCATCCATGTCAATCTCATCCATGGCTTTGACGACCAGCTCCCTTGCCAGTGATTTAATCTTGTCAGCTCCCTCCTTCTGTTCTGCAAGCCAGAGCAGTTCATAATCCTGCTGTCCCCTGCGAATATTTTTCAACCTGATGGATGGCATGATCCGGTTGATCCCCCGGTTTTCTTCCGGCTGATGCGGCATCATGCCAGGATAGAACAAAACCCCGTCCCCGTTCCCCCATTCCAGATGCCTGTTGATAAATGTTAAAGGTTCGTTAAAGATCCTTTGTTGCAACCGGCCTTTGGGTCCCTGTCCATTATGTGTCCAGTGTGTACTCTCCCAGACGAACCATGTATTAATATCAAAAAGGTATTTGATCCATCCATTTACCCTTAGATCCACTGCTGTCCCTTCCAGGATCTCTGATCCGTATCTGGGCCTGTTGCCATTATAGAACCAGTAATCCTTGCCTTCCTTCCTCAGTTCATCCAATCCTGCCGAGTTCCACACCATCGTATGCATCCCAGATATCTACGGCATCCTTCAGTGCATCAACATAGCCTGTAGTCACCTGTATCTTCATTTTTTTACCGGGACCCGGATTAGATTTGATCCAGCCGACCTGTTCTTTGATAAATTCATACTGGGCAGGTCCTGGCTCGTCGATCATATATTTAAAGTAATTAACGTGAGGGGCATTGTTCTCAAACCAGCGTGCCCATTTATCAGATTCCTCCTGCATTTTCTCTTTTGTTGTTCCCAGAACCCGGCCACCATACATCCCTACCGGGAACAGTATCTCTCCAACTCCCTGGCCGGGACCGTGATATCCGGATGCAGGTGTGTAGGCAGAACCATCCAGGAAGGGTTTATAATCCAATAATATACCTTCGTCAAACTCGGTAGAGTGGGCTTCAAATCCACCAACCAACTCAATTCTGTGCCTTTTGGCTTCATGCTTTATCAGGCGCCTGATCTCGGGCTTATCTAATCCCGGAAAATATCTACCCAGCTCATCCAACCCCGAATTATACATCCAGACATTGGAGTGGTTTTTTTCAGGCAGATAGGCATCTACAATTTCGATTTGTACCGGAATACTGACGAATATCTCACCCCCTTCCCATACCTGGATTTCAGATTCATAATATCCTGCCGGATATTGCCTGTCTCTCGGAAGATAGAGATCAATCCAGAATCCCTGGTTCAGACTGGCTCTTCTGGGTAATATTTCCACTATATTCTGATGCCTGTAAATCTCCTCTTCCGTTGGCGGTATGGTCAGTGGAAATCCGCCCTTTCCCGGCCAGGGCATCAGATGGTATCAGCGCATCAGGGATCCATCCCGTCATTTCTGCTGGTGCACTGTTCTCTGATCCATAAAACCAGTTTGGTTCTGTTGGCCTTACAACATGGAGATAGTGCTGACTGAAAAATTCAATATATCCCTGGTCTCCGTATCGGATGGCACCACTTCCTCCTATGATCATGCCGGATGTCTGATGGACCGGGGGACTCATGGACAATTCCAGTCCCTCTGCCCCGGTACTGTCCACTTCAACAATGACCTGAAATCCAAGAACCTCATTGTACAGTCCCCGCAGACCAATGCTTTCCCCATCCCAGATACTGTTCTTCTTTTTGGCAGAATGTTCCGTGTCGTATTTGAAAATTTTTTCCCCGTCACCTACTGCCCAAACATCGACAATCTGGGCATTTATTCCGGAAAATCATGACATAAGGATCATCAGGGTAATGGTAAGGCTTATTCTGCTTGAAAATTCGATATGTATTTCATTATGTTTTTTTTAGTTAAATTAAACTTCTTCAGGTAATTCAAACCCTTTCCTGTATGTCCCAGCTGCCATATCCCTGGCTTTGGGATGGTTGGTATAGCCTCATGATCTCCGGAAAAATACAGTTGCTTTTTACCCGCACGATGGGAGATATTGGCCAGATGCATCAGTGTTGCACTTTTATGTCCTTCCACGATATTTCCGTTGGGTTGCTTTCTGTCGCGGATACAATCAATATAATTGCCCATGTGAACTTTGAGGGGGAAAAGCCCTGTCTGCTGGGCAACAATTTTCCTGTCTTTGATCATAGACCTGCCATCCTCCGCCCATTCTTCCCACATACATCACTCGTTCTGTACCGTAGATCACGATTTTTGTGGAATTTTGTTTCCATTCAGGGAATCCATCCCCAAAACGGATCTCAGGAGAAGTTTTTAACATATAGGGAGTGAATTCGCCTGCCTGTATGGTCAGAACAAAATTCCCATAATCGAAAGTAGCCATTTGATAATCGGGAGTATCTCTTTGATCATCAAAAGATATCTTCCGCCTGTGCAATAGACCGATTTCGGGAATCCCGGATTATCCAGTACAAGTCGTGCCAGGTCCACCTGGTGATGGCATCCATTTCCAAATGCAATCCTCCGGAATAGTCCCAATAATAACAGATTGGATTTATTACGTGAAACACTGTAAGGTACTTCCGGTGCCGGTCCCAGCCACATGTTCCAGTCTATGGTATCAGGGGCTTTCTCCCTCTCTTTCTCATTGAAGGGAACAGGGCCATTTAACAATCCCATAACATTTACTGCAACCACCTCTCCCAGCTGGCCACTCTTGATATAATCCCTTGCTGTAAGTGCATAATCAGAACTCCGGTTCTGGGTGCCGCATTGTATGATACGTTCATATTTCATGGCGGCTTCGATCATTTTCTGCCCCTCTCTGATATTAAGGGTAATGTTCTTCTCAACATACACATCCTTACCCGCCTGGCATGCCCATATGGTGGCCAGTGCGTGCCAGTGTTGCGGTGTCGCGACAATCACTCCATCCACCTCGGGATCATCATAAACTTTTCGCATGTCGCGTACCCTTACAGGTTTGACTTTCTGTATTTTTTCAAGTTCCGTGATCGCATGGCCCCCACGTGTATCATCAACATCACATACGTATTTAACAAAAACATTCTTATTAATACCGGCAACCGTCAGGATCAGGTTAGTCCCCCAGTTGCCGGCTCCTATCAATGCCAGCACTACCCTGTCATTGGCCCCTATTACATTTCCTGTCAGAAAATGATGTTTTTATCTTGTCACGGTAGGGAGGTACCTTGTCAGGTGGTTGACCACCCTCCAATCCGGCTTGTTGTGAAGGATCTTTCTCACTTGAATTTAAACAGGAAGTTGCGAGGCCCAGCCCGGCAATACTCCATGTCAGGCTGCTAAAAAAATGTCTTCTTTTCATTTTTATTATATATTGGTTATTTCACGGATTTCTCAGATACTAAACAGTATAATGCCCAGAATGCCGGAGACGGGGATCAAAATGGCTGCATTGACATTATACTTAAAGTTAATTAAAAATATAAGTCCGAAAATTACAATGGCCTGCCAACTGATATCAATGCTTTGAGCGATGGTAAAAGAAGCCGCAAAGATCATTCCTATCACCGCCGGCCTCAGTCCCATAAAGATCGATTTTACGAGATTGGACTTTTTAAATTTCTCCAGAAAATGAGCACCGGCAATCATCAATATTCCGGATGGCAAAAAAATGGCAATAGTGGAAATGAAGGCCCCCCAGAAACCAGCGACTTTGTATCCGATAAATGTTGCAGTGATTAAAATGGGGCCGGGTGTGATCTGGCCAATGGCAATGCCATCAGCAAACTCCCTTACACTGAGCCACTGCAAATTTTGAACGACCGTTTCCTGGATGGCCGGGATAAAAACATACCCGCCACCAAATAAGGTCAGGCTCATTCCGCTGAATACCACCATAAGTTTTCGTATGTCTTTAAAAAAGTCCTGTATGCCGGCAGGAGCCAGCTGGGGAAAAATTAAGATGGCGATGATCCCGGCAGACAGCAGTGATAACAATAAATACGGGATGTTTTTCTTCTTCCCGGCAGGTATGGATTCTATATGCTCCTCCCGGGATGGTTTTTTGAAATAAAGTACAGCACCCAGTATACCTCCGAGAACAATCAAGCCAAGTGTGGTATAGAACCCTCCAAACAGGATCAGCAGTATTCCGGATATAATACAGATACCCCATTGTTTATAGTCTGTTACAGATTTTTTTGCCATTCTGATGGCCACAATAATGATGATGGCTACCACGGCAGGCATAATCCCCGAAAATATTTTGTCCACAACAGGTAAAGATCCATATTTGAAATAAGACCAGGAGAGACCCAGAACCAGCATAAATGAAGGCAGTATAACAGCCATCATGCTCAACAGGGCCCCTTTCATTCCCTTCAGGTGATAACCAATATAGGTTACCACATTTACAGCGAGCGGTCCGGGCAGTACCGAAGCAAGACTTATCCCGTCCAGAATGAGTTCATTCTTTATGGCTTTGTCCCTCGTGACCATCTGGTCCTGGATCACAGAAACCAATGCAAGAAATCCTCCAAAAGAGGTTGCTCCGATTTTTAAAAAATTGAGCAACAGGTACTTTGATGTGACCTCTTTACTGTGCATCTCAACCTATTGGCGTGGTTTTTCAACGGGTGGTCCGGGGCTTAGTTTCCTGCCTTTAAATGCTTTATAATCTGCAGGATATTTAATGGCCCTGAATACAATGATCTTCTCCTGTGCCGGATCGTCACCCTGGTTCAAAATTCCTGATGCTGAAACGGGACTGATATACTCCCAGACTATGTTTTTATTTTCGTCAATTTCAAAGAAATGACCGGTTTCCCCTTCACAGATGAAAATATGTCCCTCGGGTAATCTGTGGGCGCTTGATTTAAAGGGTGAATAGAAATCTGTAAGTACCGGTGCATTATAGAAATAATCCGGATTGGCCGGACCATAAGCAGTATTCGGTTTATAATTATAGGATCCAGGTGTACTGGCGGGAGGGGTAATGATAAAAACCTCAGAATAACTTGGTTCCCTGAATGTTCCATTATTAAATACGATAATTTTGCCTGCATCTTTTAATCCTTTCGCGATCCAGTGAGGAAAGTGCGGCCCAAAAAGTTCCTGATCCTGTATGGTTCCCTGCTTATAAACAGCAGGGTTTCCCCATCTATACAAAAAATCGCCCCCTTTATTATATTTCCCTCCTGTACTTCTGGCAGATTCTCTGGTCGTGGTTGAATGATCTATAATATATATTTCGCTTAAATGTTTACTGCTGAGTACAATTTGATCTAATTCAGCATTATACTGTACCGAATTAAGATGCACCCAGTTCGCCCCTCCGGCAGAAGATCCTATATAATTGATGTCCAGCCGTTGTGGATTCTTCACTGATCACTCCATAATTATCTTTCAGCGGGTCATGATCCTGGATCAAATGGTCTTTCAGGTTCCATTCCCAGACAATATCGGCATCGTTTGAATTTTTGGGTTTTAATTCCAGGATTTGCTCATTATACAATTGTTTAAAGGGAGGCGTTAAAAGTTTTCGCCCCATTTGAACAGCTTCGGTTTCATTAATAACTGTTATCGCCAGCATTAATATGTTTCCATTGGGCATGGGACAAACATCATGGTGTTGCGTTTTAGTGGGGGTCGAGTAATTGTACTCCCAGATTAAATTTCCATCCCAGTCGAACAGCTCTGATCCTGCCTCCAACACTCGGCATGGTAAAACGGCCTTTGGCAGGTATTTCTGCAGGCCGCAATAAATTTCCGTTTTCCAGGAGGTAAACAGATTGCCCTGCACTGTATCTACTCTGCCATTGGTTTACAATCTTGCCGTTATCATCAATTAAGTATGTTTTATTATGTACAGTATAAAGAACATATCCATCGATAGCATTTTCTTTATTTAATAACATACCAACGGTGTTTTGAGCTGATATGGCCAAGACAAGATAGAAGGACAATATGAATATGATGAAAAAGTACCTGCTGAATCTCATTTTTCTACTTTTAGAATTATGCTTTTTAAATTTAAGATATTTACCTGTAAGATGTTTCCTGGGTTATGATGTCTTCCAGTGCATGTTCGTCGCCTCTGGCCGGACCATGCCATACACCACCGCCAAAGGTTATGATATACACCATTTCAGCATCAGCGGGATCGGGAATAACCGTTTTACCCCACTTAAAATTATAGCCTTTTATGCGGTTCCAGGTCAGGCCATTATCCTCAGAGCGATAAGCTGAAGAATTAAATCCACAGGCATAATAAACATTGTTTCTTTTATCAACGGTCAGGTCATAAATATGCTGGTCATGTGAGAATATAGTCATCCAGGATTGTACCATCATCTTCAGAAAGGTATATTCCTCCACCCCGATTGGGCGAAAATTGAGTTTTTCCATACCTGCCCCAGGCAGAAAGAAGCAGGCGCTCAGGATTGTTGGGGTCGAGGAGTAAGCTTGTAGGACCGTTCACTCCTTCGGGCATATCCATCTTCTCCCATGATTCAGCTCCATCGGACGAACGGTATAAGGCACCATCCTGGTCATTGCCGATAGAGCCATCATCGCTTTTTCGGGATACAATCAGAAATAATTCACCATCATTTCTCCGGACTATCCGCCAGGTTGCCGGATTGCTACCCTCAATGCCCCTGTTTTTCTGTACCCATGTAGCACCATCATCAATTGACTTATAAACTCCTTTTCCAAAACCGCAAACATAGAGCGTACGGTTACCGGCCTTGCTATCCGGATCCATAAGAACATGCGTAGCGGCGGTTTCCCCTATATCCTGGCTGACAGGCTTCCATGTTGTACCACCATTTTCACTCATTACCACACCACCGGTATACCTGCCCATATCCATATTTCGCCACATTTTTGGCCGGGGTATGTCATGAATTCCGCTCACCGCTGCCCACATCTTACCCTGGATATCTTCATCAAATATTAAACGATAAATATTGTGATCCCACCTGTGGGGCATTCCGCTATCTTTATTGATGCTGGTCCAGCTAAACCCTCCATCCATGCTTTTCATCAGTCCAATATCCGTATTTGCCATGAACATAACACTTGGATCGAATGGGTCAGCAGCTACCATGTATCCTGTAGTCACCTGTATCCCCCTGGATTTCCATCCACCACCAGGCACCTGCCTGGTATAGACCTGCTGCCAGGTCCCACCCCCGTCGGCTGTTTTCAGGACCCGTCCCCAGTCAGTTGTATAACAAATATCCGGATCATGATCTGATACCTTGATATAGAAAGGATTTTCTCCCCACCATGGTCCGAATCTTTCATCGATCCAGGCAGATTCCCTGTTGGGCGAAACCACGCCCTTAGCTTGTTCAGCCCTGGTGCTAAACCTGTCATTCCACGAAAGTTCCCAGCTGTTACCAAAATCTGAACTTTTGGCCACTCCAAAACTCATCGAATCTTCGTGAAATTGAAGGTCTGAATAAGAGATATAGATGTTTCCGGGATGGAAATATGAAATGGCAATACTCTCAAATACCGGGTCATCCGCTTGCACTAATTTTTTTATTGAGCAATCCACCATCCACTCTCTGCCATTCCCGGCCGCTGTTAGAGGTTTTAAAGATCCGGGAAACATTTGCCCTATCTTCCGCACCGTATGGGAACTTTCCGGACATGGCGTAGATATACATGTTGATTGGTACTGGTATCCACGCCATCTGCAAACTGCAGAAAGGGTTCAGCTCCGAATGGCATATCCACCTTCCTCCACATGCCATTTTCTTTTACACCCAATCCATCTTTACCTGCCACATAGATACTGCGGTTGTCTATGGGCGATGTGGGATCAATAAAAATATCATCCAGGTCAAATCTTAGCTTATCCAGTAGTTCCCAATGATCTCCCGCCATCTTCAGATATCATAATGGCCAGTAGAATCTTTGATTATTACTCCTGGTAGGAGGCCATACATCAATTTTTTTGTTTCGCATGGAGCAAAAATAATCTCTGTGAATTCACAGGGTCAATCGCCAGCTTTTCAATAACACCCGGTATGCTATCACGTGTAAGAACCAATTCTCCGGCATGATCTCCCTGTGCGTGTATGGCAACAATATCTTCAGGCCTGGGGTATATCGTAGCCCAACTCACTCCTTTGTCCATGCTTTTGAACAGCATACCGGACGTGCCAGCATAAACGATATTTGGATCATTCCTGTCAAATACAAAGAATTTTGATACGCCCCGGAGGTTGAACATCCGCCATCTTTCCCCGCCATCGTAGGTAACAAAGGATCCCGTCATATCGCAACTGACAAATGCATGGTTCGGGTCAGCCGGATTTATGGCAGGTATAAATGGCATGGCACCTCCTCCACCCGGACCGGCAAAATCCCATGTTGTCGTTTCTGCCATTGGCATTGACTATGGCATCCGCGCCAATGGCTGGTGGATTTTTTGAGTTCTCATTGCAGGATATTACAAAAACAGAAACTGTAATCGACTACAGGCACAAATATTTTATTTCGGAAGTTCATTAGATTTATGAGTAGTTATTAATCTTAAATAATTATTATTTACGCCGGCGATCACTCCGTTACTGGCGGAAGGCCCCTCACCCAGTTTTATGGATTTAAGCTTTTTTACATCACCGGGAATAAATATTCCGGAATCATACCCTCGGATAACCTGAAATCCTCCCTTTCCATCCCCTTTCAGAAATAGTCCCTGTCCCGCATCATTACGGGGGATCTCCATTTCTGTGTTGTACAGGTTTCCGGCTATGATCATGTCATCCAATCCATCATTATCAAAATCATCATATATTATTCCAAAAACAGCAGAAATTTGGGCCATATGCGGAAGTTTTTCAAGTTTAAAACCCTTATCCGTGTTGATCAATATACTGCTGGAAAATGTTTTAGCCTCCAGTGAATCAGCTTTTCTCAGATTTCCTGCATTATATATATTTTCTAAAGTTGCTGACCCAAAGGAATGGTAATCCTTAAATTTCCTGCCAAGTCCTGGGATCTGCTTTATGGAGGACTCTCTGTTGTGTACAGGAAAGAGTGTGTCATTTTCATAGTACCCGAGTACTATATCCAGGGATCCATTGTTATCAAAGTCTTTGGAAAACAACTTGAAGGGTGCTACAGGTTTTGCTTTGAACATGATGATTTTCACCCAGGTTGCCGATCAGGTAATCCATTTTTCCATCCTCATTTACATCGCCTTCGGCAATACTGAACCACCAGCCTTCACTGTTGCTCAGGGTAGTATCTTCCGAATACTTAATAAGCTTGCCGGCATTGTTCCTGAATATCAAAACCGGCATCCATTCACCAACCAGGATGAGGTCCTTTAAACCATCACCATCGGAATCTGACCAGAGGGCATCCGTTACCATTCCAGGGTATTCCAGCTCTATTGCATGGTCAGCTGTCACATCTTTGAATTTGCCGTTCGCATTTTCCAGCAAATAACTGCGGCCTGGTTTTGGATATTGTCCGGGCAATAGTCTGCCACCAACAAAGAGATCTTAATCACCGTCCCCATCAAAATCGTTGGCCCGGACCACTCCTCCACTTGCTTTCAGCGGGGGCAGGGCATCCGGTGACTTATAGAAATGGCCTTCCCCATTATTGATGTACAACCGATCCTGGTAATAGACATCCCCTGCCGGCAGTTCATTTCCACCACTTACCACATATAGATCCAGGTCCCCATCCAGGTCAGTATCAAAAAACTGGGCATCCGTATCTTCATGCCCCCTGTCCGAAATAAATATCTTTCTGTCGGGGATGAACGAAATATCCGTCTGAATGCTGAACATAAACCGCCCCTTCATAACCCATGGCCCCGCCGATGAAAAAATCATCCAAACCATCATTATTGATATCTCCTACTGCAAAGTGCCGGACCGAAAGCAGACATTTTGTGGGGTAAAAGAATTTCTCTCCGATAGTCATTAAACTCGTTCTCAGTATGTTTGTGGTTTACACCATAATCAGCCGTGACATCAGAAAAAGGTAGCTGCTTTGTATTTTCTGTCTGTGGAGGAATTGATTGCATTACTTTGATCAACCGATCAATAACTGGTCCACCGCGACATTGGTCAACTCGCTAACCCTGCCGTCAGGCCAGCTGACCATAAGCAGGTCTATAAGCTCCCTTTCACCCAATCCAAAATGCAAAATAAAATCAATGCTTGATTGGTACCCCCTGCTTACCTGTTGTTCTAAAAATTGCTTTTTATCCCCGGTCTGCACCATCACTTTTGCACCCACTCCATTTACATTGGAGGAGCTCCCTTTGAGTTTCACCCTTAAAAAGTGATTCCCATTGATCCTGGCTGCATTATTTCTATAGATATGGACTTCCTGATCAATATTATTAAAAATGAAATCCAGTCCCCCGTCATTGTCAAAATCAGCGTAAGCAGCGCCGTTGGAGAATGAGGGTTCGGTCACTCCCCAGGTTTCATTATATCTCTTAAAGGTGAGGCCATCCTGGTTCCTAAAGATCAGATTCACAACCTTCTCGGTAGGGAGTGAATATAAAATACCCCACACCACGGATTCAAAGTCAGGATTAGCTTTTTTTGATTCATCCCTAATGAGCTTATCCTTCAATTCTATATAATCATTATTATTTGTGTTTTTACGCATGCCATTAGAAATGAACAGATCCTTGTACCCGTCATTATCCACATCTGCCAGCAGTGGTGACCAACTCCAATCCGTATCGGTAACACCGGCCAGAGGAGCAATATCAGAGAAGGTTTCATTGCCATTGTTCAATTGCAGCGTATTGCGCATATACTGGAAATGCATGTCCAGATCAATCAATAAGTTAAAGGCGCCGGAATTAATGGCTGTCATATTGGTTTTACGGCCATAATGGGATGAATTGCGCATATCCAGTTCAAACAGGTCCTGCCATCCGTCATTATCTATATCGGCCGCATTATTCCCCATCGATGAATAGGATATATGCTCCATGGATGTGAGTGCAGTTTCATGAAATGTGCCATCACCATTGTTGAAATATAAATAATCCCGCCCGGCAAAATCATTCGATATATAAATATCCGGGTAAAGATCATTATTCAAATCAACCACAGCCAGGCCAAGGCCATCACCCAGTTTCGACCTGTTTATGCCTATAAACTCTTTGACTTCAGTGAAGTATCCCTTATTATTATTGAATATTTTATCGCCTATATACCGGTTAATATCCTGATCATGAAAGTTTTTAAAAATTCTTCTTTCAGGATTGGTAGAATTATTCATCAGGTACATATCCAGATCTCCGTCCAGATCATAGTCAAGAAAGGCAGCCTGAACGGATATGCCCCAGTCGTTCAAGCCATATGCTTCCCCTTTTTCCGTAAAGGTCAGGTCTCCGTTATTTACGAACAGCAAATTGCTTCTATCCTTCGGCCTGGTCTGGCCTGAACGGCATAAATAGATGTCAAGAAATCCATCCTGGTTGATATCAACCATGCTTACACCGGTCTTCCAGCCTGGAATAGTATCCATCCCAGACCCTCCTGTAATATCCTTAAATTTAAATCCTCCTTGATTTAGATAAAGTTTACCGCTTAGCACATTTGCACTCAAATAAATATCTGCCAGGCCATCATTATTGATATCGCCCACAGCGACACCCCCGCCATTGTAAAAATTTGTAAACCGGTAGATATTATTATCCAGACTCTCCGCAACATCATTCCTGAAATCTATTCCCGTTTCTTTCGGACTCAAAAGCTCAAGCATTTGGATCTCACCGCTATTTGTACAAGCATTAAATAAAAGTATTATTACGATATATACCGCAGCAATAACAAATGCCTATGTGTCGGCTTGTAACTCTCACTTTAGGTAAGCATTTAACTGGCAGCTAAAAATAGAAAAATCTGGCGTTTATTTACAGGTAACGAACTCAATACCCGAAATGAAAAGTTTTTTTCAAATTCCGGGAATGCCAATCGAGTAGGAAGATAGGGATTAATTCCCTATCTGTCCTCTCACACCACCGTGCATACCGTTCGGTACACGGCGGTTCCTTAAATAATAACTCTGAACAGACCTGTAATAATCCGAGAAGAAAATATAACCAGCCTGATTAAGACGCTCATTGGTAATAGTACGACTCAAGATATAAGCTATTGGCAATGTGCCAGTAGCCTTTCCTTGTGTTCGCCCATTCCCATGCCTTGTATTTATCAATACCAAGCTTAATGAGATTACGTCCACGGGTGCGTATCCGTTTCCACTGTTTCCATATCACCATACGTAAACGTCTGCGATACCATGCATCTACTCTTTCAAGTAGCTTCTTCATATCGGCCAGCTTAAAGTAGTTCACCCAGCCAGTAATATACTGCCTGAGTGCTTCCTTCCGCCTTGCATATCCCCATCCATTGCTCCGTGAAGTGAGCATTCTAATCCGCTCTTTCATCTTTGCAATGCTTTTCGGGTGTACCCGCAATCGTCCTTCTCCTTTATATACATAAAAGGAGTATCCCAAAGAATTTAATCTCTTGAGATATAGGCTACCGTGGTCTTTTCCCTGTTTACTTTTAAAAACAGTTTCTTCTCGATGTACGGAACAATGTTCGCCAGCGTCCGCTCGGCACTCCGTTTGCTTTTGCAAAGGATTACCAGATCGTCGGCATAGCGTACAAAGCGGTGTCCTCGCTTTTCGAGTTCCTTGTCCAATTCGTTGAGCATGATGTTACTCAACAGTGGACTAAGTGGACCTCCCTGAGGAACACCCATTCTCGTCTCTTCAAACTTGTTGCGTATTACCACTCCGGCATTGAGGTATTTGTGGATAAGCGAGACTACCCGCCCATCCTTTACCGTCCTTGATAACACTTCTATCAGTTTACTCTGATTGACCGTATCAAAGAACTTCTCCAGGTCCATATCCACGGCATATTTATAACCGTCTGTGATATAGTTCCTGCATTTGTTCAATGCCTGATGTGCATTACGCCTGGGTCTGAACCCGTAACTGTTCTCCGAGAACTGCTTCTCGTAAATAGGGGATAAGATCTGTGCGATCGCCTGTTGGATGACACGGTCCACCACCGTAGGGATACCGAGATTTCTCTTTCCCTTTTCTTTGGGTATTTCTACCCTCCGAACCGGATTAGGACGGTATTTACCGTCCAATATGGATTGTATAAGCTGCTCCTTGTTCTTGACAAGATAATCCTTTAAGGATTCGACTTCCATCTTGTCTATTCCCCCACTTCCCTTGTTGCTCCTTACCCGTTTAAAGGCTCGGTTCAGGTTCGACGGGGACAGGATCTGCTCTAACAACCCATATTCAGGTTTGTCGGTATTGGTGAGGTTGTTTTCAGTTATCCAGATGAAGGTCTGCCCTCCTGCATAGCCCTCGGGTTCCGCCCTACTATTCTGCAGGCAGGTATCTTTCGATATTTTCTGCTTTCTTCCCTTCATTCGGTAACATTCATTTACTCTCACTCATTAAGGTTCGGTCCTTTCCGATCCCTGTCGAAGGGTCCGGTACTACGACCTCGGCTGACTTCTCACAGCAAATCTTGTTTCAACCGTGCTTCATACTCTGTTTCCGCACGTCTGTGAGACCTCCCCGGGTAAGAACGATAACTTTCATCCCATATACCTGCTGCATTTACTCTTAGTTACTCCGGACAGTATCGGACTTCGTTTTGTTTAGCAAACTCATCCAGCCAACCATAAGCCTTATATGCAGTTTCTGTTCGTCAGACCGGGATTTTGCCGCCGGCTTCCTTCAGATTCCACCTCGCGGTGGACACCCTTGCCTTTAGCTAACGCTTCCTACTGTCAAGGCGCGTTCGGGACTTTCACCCTATAGTTATCGCCCATGCCGGGCACACTAAAAAAGGCAATTAGATATAACTCTAACTGCCTTTCACCTGATTAATAAAAACCTCTAAACTAATTCCCTATTTGATCATTAGCATCAAGCTCTTTTTGTGGAACTGGAAAATATATTTTTGAACCAAGATATTCAAAACTTTCACCTGGATATTTACGTTCCAGATTAGCTTTCCACAATTCAACATATTTCCCGCTTCTGATCAGATCCAATCTTCTATGGCCTTCCTGAAATAATTCTAAAGCTCTTTCTTCTAAAATGGCATCACGCATGGCACTTTGGTCTAGACCATAAAAGTGTAGCATTTGATCTAGCTCTTACTTCATTAACCAGAAGGAGAGCATCTCCAGGATTACCAAGTTCATTCAATGCTTCTGCTCTTGTCAGCAATATGTCGGCATATCGAAGTATCGGGTAATTTACTCCATAATAAGAGACGTCAGTATAGACAAATCGATCATTTCCGATTCCATATTTAGTAGCGCCAAGACCACCCTCATCAAGATCTCTGAGATTTATGTCAGCATCAGCAGCCAATGAATCATGTTCCGGTGTGCCAGGCAGCGCATAATAATCGAATTTATCATCCGTCATTCTTTGATTTCCTGCCTGATAGCCATTTCCAACCAAACTCCTTCTTTCATCATTCAATTCAAATGAATTATAGAAATCCTCAGCAATGGTAAGTCTTCCCCAACCTCCATTCAAATAACTGCCCATAAGTGCAAACCAGGGAATTTGTGAATTTGCCCCTACTCCATCCTTTGCAGACATCACCGCAAAAATCCATTCATTTGCTGCATTATTATTCACATCAAATACTTCTTCAACGCTTTCCAACAAAGCATAATCTCCAAGATTCATTACGGCTAGTGCATCGTCTGCTGCCTCCTGCCAGTTTTTTGCATTTAAATGAGTTTTTGCCCTCATCCCCAATGCAGCACCTTTGCTCGCCCTGCCGGGTGTAGTTGCACTTCCCAATGCGGCGGCGGCATCTGTAAAATCAGAAATAACCTGGGCAATAACATCTGCCTGCGGGCTCAAGGGCAAATTACCAGAACTTTCCCCAATGTTCAGGATTACATCGCCAAAGTTAAATGCCAGATCATAATAGGCCAAGCCTCTCAGGAATTTGGCTTCACCTATATAAGCCGCTTTTACACCTTCATCTATGGACATACCTTCTAATACACCTAAGGCTAAATTGGCAGCCCCAATCACTTTATAGGCACCATCCCATAAATTAACAATGAAGTCATAATTGTTATCAAAAACACCTATTTCGGCTTTTTGAGTGCCTGCTTCCCAACCGTCAATACCGTAAATATCAGTGCCGGATTCACTTATCATCAGATAATCATATTCATAGTAGGTTCCCCAGTCGGTCCCTCTCATCGCTGAATAAGCAGCTAAAACGAGTACTTCAGCATCTTCCTCCGTCTCATAGGCAGTATTAACCAGCAATTCAGAATACACATTTTCTTCAAGCTGCTTACTACAAGACACTAAGAAAACTGCCAGTACTAAAAATGATAATAAACAGATATTTAATTTTTTCATGATATTACAATTTATAAGTATCGTTAAAATGTAACCTTTAGTCCGGCCGTGTAAGTTTTATAATTAGGGTAACCAAAATCATCAACTCCTCTGTTCACACTATTCTGGGTACCATTATTCCACATTCCCTTACCGTAATTATAACTAACATCAGGATCATAACCAGTATAATCAGTAATCGTCAGTAAATTCTGACCTTGAATATATATGTTAAGGTTTTTGATCCATGACACGTTTCTCACATTAAAATTATACCCCAAGGATATATTTCTGAGCTTAACATAAGTAGCATCCTCGAAAAATTCAGTATTTACATATGAACCATACTCGTTAGCGAACCAATCAACGCCAGGTCTGGTGCCCGATGTATTGGTAGGGCTATATCGATCGAGTGCTTTTGTAGTTAGGCTCTGATCGTGTGCAATGGCCTTAAAATTCATAACTTCGTTACCAACAACCCCTTGCCAGAACATATCGAAATATAAGCCCTTAAATTCAAAGTGACTGTTAAGACCCCATAAAAAATCAGGATTTGCATTACCAATAACACTTCTGTCTTCACTATTAATAATGCCATCTCCATTAAGATCCTCATATAATGCGCTTCCTGCTTTTGTTGTATTTGGTTGTGGCGAATAAACTTCTCCCTCTTGTAAAACACCCCTGTAAGTGTATCCATAAAAGTCTCCCATTCTTCCGCCCTGGATTAACTGCCGGTAAGGATGTTCACCTATTTCACCATAAGGCTGCCTTGCAATATAAAGAAGGATAGGATTGTCACCATCCAGCTTTGTAATCTCATTAGTATTTCTGGAGAAATTGCCATCAACAGTCCACTTGATTGAACTGGTTGAAACAATATGACCTCCCAAAGTTAGTTCAACACCTTTGTTGTTAATTTCACCAACATTGGCCCGTATGGTGGTATAGCCTGTTGAAGGCGAGGAAATAGGTTTATCTATGATAAGGTCTTCTGTATTTGAATTGTATAGCTCTAAGGCTCCGTATAACCTGTTTTGCAAAAATCCAAAATCTAATCCAAAATTAAACATCTTGGTTGTTTCCCATTTAAGATCAGGATTAGGAGCAAATACACCATCAGAGCCCAGACCTGATACTGATACATTTCCATCAGAGGAATAGGTATCCGTTGCACCAACCCTTGCCAGCGAAGTATATGGTGAGAAGCTATTATTTCCGGTAACACCGTACGACACCCTGATTTTAAGATTACTTAAGAAATCAACACTTTGTAGAAAATCTTCTTCACTCATTCTCCAGGCTACTGAAGCTGAAGGGAATGAGCCCCATTTATTATTTTCTCCAAACTGAGAAGCCCCATCCGCTCTTATGGTGGCATTTACCAGTATTTTTTGTTTATAATTGTAACTGGCTCGTCCGAAGAAAGAGATCAGTGTTTTATCTGCCCTGTAACTACTAATCGTTTGGTTTTGCGCAGAACCCATATTATAATAGGAGTTTTGGTTGTTGGAAAGGCAGTGCCATCCAATTCAAACCCAAATCCATCATCATACTGTACTGAACCACCAGCTAAAATATTTAAGGCATGTTCCTCTGGTAAAAAATTGAAT
This sequence comes from uncultured Bacteroidaceae bacterium, assembly GCA_963767555.1. Classification (GTDB taxonomy): domain Bacteria; phylum Bacteroidota; class Bacteroidia; order Bacteroidales; family SM23-62; genus SM23-62. Next base: position 42,955 of record CAVYEL010000020.1, read on the forward strand.
GTATAGTTTAGCGTACCTTCTGCCAAATAGGTAGTTTCCTGGCCTTGACTTATGTTTCCCCAATCCTGATTCGACCCCATAATAGAATATTCCGGTGTCTGATATTGAGAATGAGTTGCTGTACTATGATCAAATCCCGCATTTATCCTTGCAACAAAATTATCTAATATATTGTAATCGATAAATAAATTTCCATATGTTCTCCAATCAACCAGATCATTATCACGCTCTGTAAATAATCCGAGCGGGTTCCTAAATGGTTGTGTATCTCTTGAAAAAGCAGTTTGGGCATAAGTACCGTCCGCATTATAAGCAGCCCTGCCCGGAGAAGCACGTAAAGTTGCATACAAAGGATTCAGCGTACGAGAACCAGGCCTTCTGTCCGTGCCATCGGAATCAATTCTCGATGTATAAACATTCATCCCAACTTTTGTTTTATTGCCAAATTTACGATCAGCATTCAAACGAAATGATAAACGTTTGAAGGCACTCTCAAGAAAAATCCCGTCCTGGCTGAAATAATTACCGGATAATGAAAAATGTGATTTCTCGTCTCCGCCAGACGCTCGAAGCGTAATATTGTAAACCGGAGCTGGCCTGGTAGCCTCTTCCAGCCAATCTGTATTATTTGGCAGCGCAAGGTCCGCTGCACTATACCATGGATTTCCATCATTTATTCCCTGTGCATATTGTTCATTTACAATCCTGGCATTTTCCTGCCAACTCAGACGTTCTACCTTTCCGATCATGGATTGTACACCGTAATAGCCATCCAGACTAATTTCAGTGCTTCCGCTTCTCCCCTTTTTGGTAGTAATTAAAACCACACCTGCCGAAGCTCTTGATCCATATATGGCTGCCGAGGCAGCATCTTTCAATATGTCAATGGACTCAATATCTTCAGGTGAAATTGAAACACCTGCAGCCATCGGGAACCCATCTACTACATATAATGGTTCATTACTATTTGAGATTGAGGTACTTCCTCTAACTACTATATTCAACGCCTGACCGGGTAAACCATCATTACTCGATACTTCGACTCCTGCTGCTCGCCCCTGTATCATTGATGAAACCGAACTTGTTGAAGCACCTAAAGTCATATCCTCTTCCTTCAGTGAAACTACAGCACCTGTAAGATCTCTCTTAGTGGATGTGCCATATCCGATAACTACCACTTCATCAAGGGCAGCTAAATCAGGGACAAGGCTGATATTAATTGTGGTCTGGTTACCTACCACTATTTCCTGGGTGGAATATCCGACATAGCTAATAAGCAGTATGGTCTCAGCATCCGGTACCGTTAGCTGAAACTCTCCGTTTAGATCGCTAATAGCGCCGATGGTAGTTCCTTTCACCATAATATTGGCGCCTGGTAATGTCTCACCGTTTTCATCGGTTACCTTACCGGAGACCAAGATTTCCTGCTGCATCCGGTTTGAAGATTCATCAACGCCATCGGCCAGGTCATTCCCTTCACCTGCAAACAGCATCCCACTGAATAATATAGGGATGGCAGTCATAAACAGAAGAAATCTTGACAACTTTAAAAGTTGTCTTGGAATGTGATTTTTCATAATCTAGATTTGTTAGTTGGTTGATTAAAATGAGTGATTATAGAGTATTCAATGTTATTAAAGATTGAAAATGACTTAAGTCCTGCAATTATTGAATCTGTTGAAAAGGTGATCATCACGTTGAAAGGGGAATGTGCTTAATTTCAAAATGCAATCATAAAACTACATCATATTTTCATAAACATCAAAATTTTGCTAAAAAATAACTATCAAAAGCATTCACGCTTTCGTTACATTTCGTATTATCAAACTTTTATATATTTACTAATAGAAAAAAAGATAATAACAATGAATCACACAATGCAAAGAAATCACAAGTATACATTTATACATAAGTATGTATTTGCACAGAAAGCTCTTATGCTTGCAACTTTCATTCTCTGTAGTTTCTTCACCGGTACAGCAACATATGGACAAAACCCGACAATAAAGGAGGAAATTTTAGCCATTAAAACATATCCTTTCTCTGACCCTAACCCGATCCCATCCCTGGCATTAAATTCACAGGTTTCTCTCTTCTATCCATATTTTAATTTTGATGGCTACACAGATAAGGGTGTGATGAAGGAGTGGAAGGTGGTCACCCTGGAGAATGATTATATAACCGTAACCGTACTGCCTGGAGTGGGTGGGAAGGTAATGGGGGCTGTTGAGAAATCCACAGGAGAGGAATTCATCTATCTTAATCATGTCCTGAAATTTCGTGCTATTGGCATTCGTGGTCCATGGAACAGTGGCGGAATAGAGCATAACTTTGGTTTGGACCTGGGGCATGCTCCGTGGACCACATCAGAGGTTGATTATATATTGAAAGAAAATCCCGATGGCAGTGTGAGCTGTATTGTGGGCGGACTGGACCTGGCATCCCGTACACAATGGCGGGTAAACATTCATTTACCTGCGGATAAAGCATATTTCGAAACGAGAAGCCTGTGGTATAACCCCACTCCTTTGTTTGGTGCGTATCTATCATGGGAGAATGCTGCCTATAAGGCTACTGATGATCTGCAGTTTTATTTTCCCGGCACCCATCATATTGGACATGGTGGAGATGTAAGTCCCTGGCCTGTTGATAAAGAGGGTCGTAACCTGTCTATTTACAAGGAAAATAACTTTGGAACAAGCAAGTCTTATCATGTTATCGGAAAGTATCCAAATTGGTATGGGGGGTATTATCATGATATTGATTTTGGGACCGGGCACTGGGCTCCTTACAGCGATGTTCCGGGGAAGAAGATCTGGATCTGGTCACTGGCACGCCTGGGAGCTATCTGGGAAGGACTGTTAACCGATACAGATGGACAATATATTGAGGCGCAGTCCGGCGTCAAATTTAATCAGGCATCGCCGGAAAGCGGTTTTAACTCTCCGTTCAACCAGCTGTTCATGCGCCCCTTTTATTCAGAAACAAAATCTGAATACTGGTTCCCTGTGAAAGAAACCGGGGGCATGGTTGATGCTAATTCTAACGGTACTCTGAATCTTATTCCCTCAGAAGACAGCCTGGAAATATCTTTTTGTCCGAATGTTCCAATCCGGGACAGTATCATCGTGAAGTGGGGTAATTCTACAATTTATAGAGAACTGCTCAGGCTTGACCCCATGCAGGTATTTCAGGGATCTGTTCCACTGCCTGAGGGTGCTACACAGGATCTTAGCGTAACTATCGGACAGGGTCTGTTAAATTTCACTACCAATAAGAATGAAAACATCATTACCAGACCAATGGTGACCCCTCCCGGCCAGGATTACAAAGCACCTGAACATCTTTTCAGGGTAGCTGAGGATATGTACAGCATGAGGAATAATGAGGAGGCATTGGAGACTTACCTTGCCTGCATAGATAAAGAACCTACACATAGCCGGGCTTTATCGAAAGTAGCAGAACTGTATTACAGAAAATCACAATTTAAGGAAGGGCTGATTTATGCCACGAGAGTGCTGGAAAATAACACCTATGATCCGGAAGCCAATTTTATCTACGGTATCATTCAAAATGCCCTTGGAAACCTGACACAAGCTGAAGAGGCTTTCAGCGTCGCAGTAAGGTCCATGGAATACCGGTCGGCTGCATATGTACAGATCGCCGGAATACACCTGCAGAAGCAGGATTATAAAAATGCTGAAGAATATGCAAAGAAATCTCTGGACTATAACCGGTATAATATAACGGCGTATGAATTCCTGGGAATGGCTTACCGGAAGCAAAACAAGCTTATGGAAGCTGAACAAAACCTGACATCTCTCCTTGAAATTGATCCGCTGAACCATTTTGCCCGTTTTGAGCAATACCTGTTGGATCCTGTACCAGGATCAATGTCAGCCTTTTCATCTGCCATCAGGAATGAATTTCCCCATGAGACTTACCTGGAGCTTGCACTTACCTATGCTAACAGGGGACTGAACCATGATGCCATAAAGGTACTCGAGCAATCGCCTGAATATCCCATAGTATATTACTGGCTTGCCTGGTTGCACCGGGAAATAGACCCGGATAAAAGCGAACAATACCTGGGACAGGCAGCCACGATGTCACCACTTATGGCATTCCCGTTCAGACTGGAAACCATCCCTGTTCTTGCCTGGGCACTGGAGCAGCAGCCATCCTGGAAAACAAATTACTATATGGGACTGATATACTGGAAGATCCGCAGCATGGAAAAAGCGAAAGAACAGTTCGGGCAGTGTGGGAACTCTCCTGATTATGCAACTTTCTATATTGCCAGGGGACTTCTTTACCAGTACCAGAATCTTGGGGACAACGCTGTGGAAAATGACTTCAGGAAAGCCCTTGATCTGGATCCAGAAGCATATCGAACATGGTATTATCTCAGCCGCTATTATCAAAGTATTGGAGATTTCGAGCAGGAACTTGAAATTTCGAAACAAATGTTTTCTCATTTTCCCGATAATCCGGTGGTAGGAATATCTCACGCAAAATCACTGCAGAATTCAAAAATGAATGATGAGTGCCTGAAGGTGCTGGCCAGTGTGAATGTTTTGCCACAGGAACATGTCAATGCCGGCCACGGTATTTATGAAATGGCCAATCTTACTATCGCGCTGGATTTGTTAGAAAAAAAGAAATTCAAAAAGGCCATATCGTATGTCGATATGTCCAGGGAGTGGCCAGAAAATCTTGGTTCGGGGAAACCTTACGAACCGGATACCCGATTACAGGACTATATTGCAGCACATTGTGAAGTTCAACTCGGGAACCAGGGATCTGCTGAAAATTACTATCAGCAAATCATCGATTTCACCCTGAAAAACTGGAGCGATACCAGGGATGCTGCCAGTATCTACATTGCCACACGGATTTTGGAGGCTCAGGGGAACCCAGACAGGTCAGAAGCATTAATGAAAGACTGGGAAACGAAACAGGATTCATTGAGGGACTGGAGAATTTCGGGAGGATCTTCTTCATCGCAGGTGCAATGGGTACTGACTAAATATTATAATCATGAAGAAAAGACAAAGGACCTGGAAGCCGGGATACTGACCCGGCCCTCCGGAAACAGTAAGTTCGACATTTTCCTCAGGGCTAATAATCTTATTGATCCGAAAAATACAAATCGCTAGATATGAGAGCCTTATACCCCTGGATTGTCAGCATATTAATCGTACTCCTTCCTTCGGAAGCCAATTCACAAAATATCATTGCTTCCTTTGAAGATCAGACTGACCTGGAAGATATTCAGTTATCAGAAGGTGTTGATATTTTACGTTCCACCGATTTCCCGGCAGTAGGATCTTATTCGGGTAACATTACTTTTCCGGAAAAGGGAGGAGAGCTATCCCTGCATAACCTGAATATCACTGACTGGAGCCGGAAAGAAGCACTCCTTTGTTATATCTGGACCAGCGAGCTTACAGAGATCAGTTTAATCATTGAAGATTCCGCAGATGCCACATGCTCAGCAGAATATGCATTGAAGAAGGGAGCCAATCACCTGCAGCTGGCTTTGTCTGACGACGAATAAGATTGATCTGAAACAAATTAAGTCAATTGGTTTGCGGACAAAGAGGAAAGATGTTTTATACCTGGACTATGTCTGTTTAGACCAGTATCAGCCAGTGCTTGAAAAACTTGGAAGATGGGATGTAACCTACTCAACCGATATTGAGACCCCGCATTACCCCTGGGGAAAGGATTTTATCCATGGTTCAATAAAAACTTATTCCATTTCACCGGTCTTTGACGGCAGAGGTATTATTGAATTGGCTGAACGGCTTGATATGGATTTCAAAGTAACCACCATTGGAAGAAGTTCGGGAGCAGATAAATGGGGTTTCGGGGATTTTTATAACCGGAGAAGTCCGGGTTATACCGGAGACAGTAGCACTTTTAATCTGGCGCATGCATATATCACGGAGGATCTATTATTTAGCCCGGATTTTGATGTGATCATCTGGCCGGGATTGCACAAATGGGACACCTACCCCGAACAGATAAGAGATGCCATCATGGAGCGGGTGAAAAATGGAAGCGGATTGCTCCTTGTCTATCCAGTTAGCGATAAGGACAATTCCGGCCTGTGGAATATTTCTCCTCTGGTGAGTACGGGAGCCAGCCAGGCTCAATCCACACTCAGGGATACGGAGATATTATCATGGCCTGATCAGCTTGATATGTCTCAATGGACACAGAAAGAGCAACATTTCATTAGCAGAGGTGTGGAACTTGAAGCTTTTCCCTGGAATCATATGGGTGTTTACCCATACCAGCATAAGCAGGGTGATGTAATACTGACAACCAAAAAAGGAAATCCCGTTCTGGCCGTGAGCAAATACGGCAAGGGCCGGATTGTGGCCATGTCATATCCTGAAAGGGGACTACTGCCCAGGGTCGATGATCCCTGGAATACCGGGCTCCATTATCCGTATTGGGAGTATATGTGGTCATTGGTGGCAAGATCGGTTATCTGGGCCGCTGATAAAGAGCCTGAAACATTCATTCAGGATGTCAGCCGCACGCCTGATGGTTTTAGCATACAGATCACCAACCCGGTGGAAGGTATGGCCCTGACAGTTCAGATAGTAGACGATTTTGGGGTAATAGAAGAGGATGTATCCAGGGCACTTGGTGCAGGACAATCCCGGGCAGATATAAAAATAACAAGAGAGATCAGCAGCGGGAACCATATTGCCAATATCCGGTTGAAAGGAGAACAGGGTGTCTATGATTGGTATTCCCTGATGTTCCAAACAAACAGGGTGGCTGAGATAGTCAGTGTTGAAAATACGGAAACGGAGACTCCGGTCGGGGAGAAAGTCAGGACCAGGGTTGTTTTGAACTCAGATGGGATGGTCCAAGGTTCGCTTTCAGCCCGTCTTATTGACAACTTTGGCCGGATCGTAGACGAAAATACCCTGGAGGTATCTATTCAGGGAGAAAAGACTTTCAGCCTGGTTTTCAATTCAAAGGACATTCTGACGAACCTGGGAAAATCGGAGTACATTCTTAATATTGATGGCCATCAGGCTGATCACAAAACCATCGAACATTTCTTTTTGCAACCAAGAAGCTGGGATGACTATGATGTTACGATGTATCATTTCGGGCCGAATCCAATTCCTGGTACATGGCCGGCTGTGGATGACCAGCTTCAGGAATTAAATGTGACCACACTGGCCGCTTACACACTTTCCAACAGCAGGTATGCAAACTATAAGATCCAGGCCCAGACCCGGATAAAAGGTGTGGAATCGCCAGACGGAGGTCCGGATCTGGAATATTATGCGGGGATGAAGAAAAAGTATCTGGAGACAAACGACAAAAGTTTATTGTTAAGAAAGTACGGTTTGAAGGATACTTCTTATCTGAATACTGTTCGTGATGACCTTACATCAATGCTAAAAAGCTGGAAGAAATTCTCTCCATCTGCATATTATATATACGAGGAACCTTCAATAACCCGATATGATGACGCCCTGGATCTCTGCTTCAGGGAAAGCACACTGGACGCCATGCGTGTATGGCTCAAAATGGAGTACAAAAGCTTAACTGCACTGAATGAACAATGGGGTACTGACTTTACCGGGTGGCAGGATGTTGTTCCGGATGATTCACGTGAAGCCATTGATAGAGGGAATTATTCATCCTGGGGCGACCATCGTACCTTCATGGAAATATGCTGGGCCGACCAGTTCAAATTTGTCCAGGATATCGTAAATGAAGTAGATCCAGGAGGACTTGTCCAGCTTTCCGGCACACAGGCAGCGAGCTCTCATAACGGATATGACTACAGCCGCCTCAACCAGTATGTTGGCCAGATGAACCCCTATGATATTGACAATCAGCTTGAATATCACCATAATTTCAACCCGGCCCTGAAAATATCCGGACAGGCCGGATACGGAGCACTTGGCAAAGGGGTTCTTTATGATTACTATCATCACATGTTTCTTAAGGAAACCGGAGGATCCTACATTTTCTGGCAGGTATCATGCTTAAATCCTGATCTTAACATTTGTCAGAGCGGATTGGATATGAAAGCAGGCTTTGATGAATTACTGCAAAGAGGCATAGGCCGGCTTCTTAGTTCATATGAACCTGATAATGAATTAAAGATCGCCGTTCACTTCTCGTATCCCAGCATTCATGGGGCCTGGATCGTAGATGGAAAAATTGTTCCCGAAACACAGAATAATAACAGTGAAACTTTAGAGCAATATAACAGGAACCGGGATGGATGGGTGAAAATACTGCATGATGCCGGGCTTGGGTTTGGTTTTATCTCCTATAGCAGTATTGAAAGCGGCCGCTTACTTTCCGATGGCTATAAAGTACTCATTTTGCCCATGAGCTACGCACTGAGTGACAGGGAAGTTCAACAAATTGAAGCATTTGTCAGACAGGGCGGGATCCTTATTGCGGACGCACTCCCCGGGGTTATGGACGACCATACAAAGATCAGGTCAGAACGGGCATTGTCTGATGTTTTCGGGATCAAGGCCCGATCCTATCAAAGAGAAGAGCTAATAAATCCGGCAGGTGAATCAGATATGAAAGCCAGGGGAGCAGATATTTTACAAAAGGAGAACAATTCGCCTGAGATCCTTTACCATACGTATGGACAGGGATCAGCCTATCTGCTGAATTATTTTATGGACCAATATCCTGAGGAGAAGCTGGACCGCAAAAATGGACCTCCGCTTTCAAAAGTCAGAAAATTGTTTGCAAGGGAGAACCTTGAATCCAGTATCCTTCTGACTACATCCTCAGGGGAGCCTGCGAATGGAATTGAGAAATATTCCTTTTCGGAACAGCAAAGCTCTGCCAGGTTATTGGGACTGCTTCCGGGGAAAAACGGTAAAGACGAAAAAATCAATCTTCAAATCGACGAATCTGTTCATTTATATGATATACGGAATAAGAAATATCTGGGTGCAGGTAAGGATTTTACGATCAATATTAATAATTCTGTCCCGGAACTCTTTGGTCTGGTTCAGGGTTCCATTGATGATATAGTAGTTGATGCTCCATCGACCATAAAACGGGGAGAGACATTCTGGCTGGATTTTAAAATTGCAGGGGAAGGCAGCGCTAATCTGAAATCGGTTGTCCGCATCAATGTGTTTGATCCGGAAGGAGCTTATATTCCTTATTACAGCGATAACTGTGAGGTAAACAATGGTTCAGGGACCTATCGTTTCAATATGGCCCTGAATGATCTGCCTGGCGATTGGAAGATACAGATGACTGAAGTGATCAGTGGTTTGGAAAAAGATATAACGGTCAGTTTGACCGCTGAATAGTAGCCTGTAACCGGATCAATCAACAAGCGGCGTACCATGCCAGACGCTTGAACCAAATGTAGTGAGGTATACCTTTTCCGGATCATGCTGGTCAATGACCGCCCTGTGCCCCCAGTGAAAATCATAATCCTTCAGTTTCTTCCATGTTTTCCCATGATCATCACTGCGATAAGCCCCCTGATTAAAGGTATTGCAATAGATCCTGCCCGGATGCCCGGGATCAACGGTCACATCATACACATACTGATCTCATCAAAGATCCGGGTCCAGGTATCACCTCCATCCTCAGACATGATGATACCTCCATCCAGATCGAATGTTTCGTTTCCTCCGGTTGCCACGGCAGTTCTGTCCTCCAATCAGATCGCTGAGCGTAATATCGGCCCAGGAACCCAGATATAACCTTTTGGGGTTTTGAGGATCATATTCCAGGCCATTGGGGAATCCCGTTTTCTCATCCAGATCCAATCGTTGCCATGTGTCAGCCCCGTCGATGGATTTGTAAACAGCCCCCATAAATACTTCTCTTCCCTCTTTTCCATTTTGATGTTGGGGAGTCGGACTGGTAACCAGGAACAGGGTTCCATCCGGAAGCAGGGTAAGCTCAAAAGCTGCCTTACTGCCTTCTATCCCATGATCGCGAAGCTCCCAGGTCTTACCGTCATCGCTTGATTTGAAATACCCCTTTCCCATAAGCTGCCACATATAAGGTCCTGTTCCCGGCTGGTGAATTTTCATCCAGTACAATGGACGAGACGGGCTGTCAAAACCAATACCATCTGTCATTGGCGTCCAGGATTTATCCACCGTCTGTAGATAATGCCACACCTCCTCTTCCATATTCGGTCCATGCAGGATTCCTGGTCATTTTACCCCTGGGGAAATCGTGTAATCCGGACCATACGGACCATATTTTATCTTTAATTTCCGGATCAAAAACCATCCAGTAACAGGTATTATGCCATATCGGCAGGTATGCCTGTGGTTGACCTGATCCAGCTCTTTCCTCCATTGTAGGAGTGGTGATAACCGATATCTGTATAACTGATAGCGATGTGATCTTTATCAAAGGGATCAAAATGAACACCATAAACGGTAGTTACATCAAGTCCGGTTGGATGACATAACTTCCATCCGGCTCCTCATGGCTATAAATTCCGGTCCAGGTCTCTCCACCATCCATTGTTTTCATTGACCGATACCAGTCGGTCACAACGGCCATATCGCCATTATTTGGTGCAACACCAATATCCATAAGGCGAAGATATTCACCTCCAAAGGCTTTTTGTACCCAGGCATCTTTCAGATTAGGGGCATCTATTCCCGTCTTTTACACCATATTGTCCTGATCCTCCACCCCCTTTCCAAACCCAGTTCCAGGAGTTCCCGGCATCACTGGACCTTAAATGCACCAAACCAGATGACCCAGTGTACCATCGGATTTCTCTCTCCACATAACTACTGGTCACTACATATACACTGGAGGCATTGTTTTCCGAAGCTGCCAGTTTTGAATAGGTAGGGGATTCATTTTCACCATTGGTTACAATGGGGTTTTGATTTTGCTTCCATGGTTAACCCTGCATCCCTGGATATCCAAAGGGTAGTAGGGGCAACTCCTCCATCTACTCTGAGGGACTCATCATTATGCAATGCGTAAAATACAGCATTCTCCCCGCCTTCCATTTTGCCTCCGGAAATCGAGAAAGAAGGTTGCATTTGTTCAGGGAAAGGAGTAAAAGAATAATCCCATGAGTTTTTATCTATCGCATGTAGACCATTTGATGAGAACGCATATACCTTTTCTTTCAGCTCAGAGGTATTGGTATAAATAAACTCGATGGTCCGTTCACATGTTATCTTACCCCAGGATATACCTCCATCAGAAGAGTAAAAAAAGTGATTGTTCATGCTGAAATACAATATACTCAGGGTTATTAGGGTCCACTTTAATATTTCTCACCGTTATAAAATCGCCTACAGTGCTGTATAAGGAACCCTCTTTTGTAAGCATGGAAAATGAAGCATGGTCACCCCTGTAAATCTCTTTAATAATATCTTCCTCTGAAGGAAAGATCCTTTCCCATGTCTTCCCTCCATCCGAGGACCTGTTAAGTGCATTTGACCCTATATATATTATCTCAGGATCCTGTGGATCAAAGGCAAATGAATAAGATCCATTCGGGTAATTGATTTGGGTAAAAGAGTCTCCTCCGTCTTTGGTGAGATAAGCTCCTGTCATGTCGCACCTGATCATGAACCTGTTGGCGTCTGCATATGAAAAAGTAGGAATAAATGTGCTTCCTCCCCCCCCGGTCCTATAAGGATCCAGTCAGATCCGGAAGCAGGTCTGGTTGAGTTTCTCTTTTTCCTGTTGAGGATCCCACATGCTGTCAACATGCCATCAGACAGGAATGGAATATGTATTCGTTTTCTTCATAAGTTTCGATTTTTTTTAGTCAGCTTGTAATTACTTCATTATAAGGGTGATTGAAAATTATTTTTCGGATTATTGTGAAATAATTTTAAGGTTCTGAAAGTATAAAAATAGTGAAATTCCCATGTTAACGTTAGATTTTTATTTCCGATTGCACAAGTCCCAAACTCTCCTAATTTTGTACAAAGCAAAAATTACTTATCTGAACCAGTCATGAACAAATTTTTCATCATTTTTTCAATTCATATTACTGGCCGCCTGCAATCCTCCTGCTGATAAAAAGAGTGATTCACAGGATGAAGCAAAAACCAAAGCCCTGTCTGAAATAAAAGTCCCTGTTTACGCCTGGATGGGAGGGCCCGGGACGCGCTACGGATGAAGAGATTAAAGCGAACTTCACGGACCTGAAAAACAAGGGCATTGTTGGGCTCATGTACAACGGAGGTCATAATCCGGAAACCTACAAACGGGTTGGCGGGATTGCAAAAGAAGTGGGATTGGAATTCCATACCTGGATCCCTGCCCTGATCCAGGGCGAAAATCCAAAACTGGACCCGGATTTATATGCATTCAATGGATTGGGTGAATCCGCTTTTAAAAAACCTGCCTATGCAGATTATTATAAATTTCTATGCCCTAGCCGTGAAGAAGTATACCAGTTTCTCGCCGAACTGTACGGCAGCATTGCAGATCTTCCGGAAGTTGATGGCATTCACCTTGATTATATCCGATTTCCCGATGTGATCCTGGCTGAAGGACTCTGGGAGAAATACGACCTGGTAATGGACCGGGAATATCCCCAGTTCGATTATTGTTACTGTGATCATTGCGTGAATGGATTCAAAGAAAAGACAGGAATCGATATCAAATCCGTGGAAGATCCCTCACAGGTAGAGGAATGGAAACAATACCGCTATGACCTGATCACCAGCATTGTAAACAGACTGGCGGATATGGTCCACTCCAAAGGCAAGGAGATCAACGCCGCCGTTTTCCCCGGTCCGAATTCCGTTGCCAGGAAAATCGCCAGACAGGAATGGGACAAGTGGAACCTGGATGCATTCTATCCCATGAACTACAATGATTTTTATCTGAAGGGCCCGGAATGGGTCGGTGAGGTCACCAATGAAGGAGTAACTGCCCTGAACAACGGAACCCCTCTAGGGCTCACATTAGTAAACCTCTGTACAGCGGTCTGTTTATCTGCCCGGATCCTGAAAATAAGGCCGATGAACCAGATCCTGAAGGGCATGGCCTGATTCCTGAAGAACTGGAAGATGCCATCCGTGAATCTATGGAAAATGGCGCAGCCGGGATATGTCTGTTCACTCCAGGCAGGATGACGGATGAACATTGGGAAGTATTTGAAACCACAATCCGGAAGGACTTTACCAGGTAGCGGGCAAATGGAGTTTATTCAATTCATAGGAACACAACGGTCGGGGTCCAACCTGCTTCGGACAATGCTCAACCAGTTGCCGGAGATAGCGGCCCCACATCCTCCCCATATCCTTAGAACATTTGAACCTTTATTACCCATATATGGTGATCTGGATCAGAATGGCAATTTTGAATCACTCGTTAATGATGTTTGTTCATGGGTTGAACGGAACCCGGTGACCTGGCAAATGGCCAAATTCGACAGGGGCTTAATAAAGGCGTTGTAAAGAAAACACCTTGATTGAACTGTTTTATAAGGTATATGTATATTATGCAACCTCACAGAACAGCGAATATACCTGTTGTAAAAGCATGATCAATGTGCATAGGTATAAAGAACTTGAAGAGGCTGGGTTAAATCCTTACTATATCTATCTGCACAGAGATGGCCGGGATGTAGCCTGCTCGTTTAAAAAGGCCATGATTGGAGAAAAGCATGTCTACCATATTGCCAGGCAATGGAAGGCTGACCAGGCAAAATCGCTGGAAGTAGAACAGACCGTTCCGCCTCAGCGCTACATTAAAGTTAGATACCGTGACCTGATAACGGATCCTGAACCGGTACTGAATAAAATATGTTCTTTTTTGAATGTGCCCTTCAGCCAAAATATGTTGAATTATTTCCGGGCAGAAGAATCCATTAAAACAGCCAGGAGTGGTATGATGTGGCAGAACCTGAGTCAGCCCATCATGTCGGGTAATTATAATAAATACCTGAAAGAGCTCACAGCTGAGGAGATTGGTATATTTGAAATTGTCGCTGGGGACATGCTGGAGAAATTAGGCTACGAAATTATCATCTGATTATAAAAACAAGCCTGCCATAGAACAGGGTGATATTGAAGCTTACCGTTTGCAAAACGAGCAGATGAAAAAGGAGGCTGTCCTGATGGCGGACAAACATGATATCGAGTCCAGGCTTCCTCAAAACGAATTGTTGGATAAATTCAAGAAATTACTGGCAAACACCTAAAATCAAAGATAACCATGAATCATGAATATGTAAACCGGGTTGTTGATCTGACAGATCCTGATAAAAATATTATTTATAATATGTCCCGGGAGGAAGCAATCGCATTGATCAAAACAGGTGATGCCATGGCTGCACGCAGGATCGACGGGCAATTTGCCCTGGTTGCACAGGAAGGAAAAAAGATATACCTGGCAAGATCCATCGGGCGTCCACTGCGTTTTTTTATTGCGAAATTAAAGGACGGACCATGCCTTGTGCTTGCTGAACGCATTGACCAGATCCATACATATCTTAAACGGGAAGGACTGGAAGATCAGTTTCACCCCTCCTATACAAGGATGGCCCCTGCCCACCATGTTACCAGCATTGAATTACTGGGCTGTCCTGATCCAGGTCCGGTTTCCACACGATTTTTTACGCCGGAACGGAACAGCCTGAAAAACGCAGATGTAGAGACCATAGGCAGTAAATATATTGGTGTTCTATATGAAGAAATTAAAAAATGGTTAAAGTTCAGGGCGAAAACAGGACCTGTTGGGGTGACTTTTTCTGCCGGCATTGACAGTGGCTCAGTATTTCTGCTGACCTATCATGCCCTCCTGGAACTTGGAGAAAGCCCTTCAAGGTTAAAAGCATTTACCCTGAGTGTGGATGGCCATGGTGATGATCTGAAACAGGCCCGTGAGTTCCTGAAAGCACTCAAGCTGGATCTTTTTCTGGAACCCATTGTAGTCAGGCCATCAGCTTTGAACTGGAAGAAAACCATAAAAATTGTTGAGGATTACAAACCGCTGGATATACAGGCCGCCACCATGAATTTAGCCCTTCTTGAAGGCATCCGTTCCCGCTACCCTGACTGGAAATTTATTGATTGACGGTGATGGTGGTGATGAAAACCTTAAGGATTACCCGATCGAAGAAAATCCCGAATTGACCATTCGAAGTGTACTGAATAATTTAATGTTATACCATGAAGGCTGGGGGGTTGATAAAATGAAACACTCGCTGACCTATTCCGGCGGATTGAGCAGGGGATATATGCGTACTTACACACCTGCGGACAGCCTCGGATTTGAAGCTTTCAGTCCCTATACCCTGGAAAATGTCATTGAAATTGCCGAAGGCATTCCATTCATTGAACTTACGGACTGGGATCATGAAAAACTCTATGAACTTAAAGGCAAAGTAGTATCGAGTGGTGTTAAAGCCCTTACGGGAATGGAAATGCCGGTTTTTACAAAAAGGCGCTTCCAGCATGGTGTAAGCTCCATGGATACCTTTAAGGAGCATTTCCCTGAAAAGGAAATCGACTACCGTAAGGAATTTCTGGCGATCTATGAGTAGATTTGCCGATTTTACTATTGATAATCAGTGGATTACATCTCGCCGGGGCAAAAAGAATGCAGTTGATCCATACAGGCCGTATGCTTACTTTCGTTGAAAAAGAACGTACCGGTACCGGGCAGATAGAAGATGTCTTAACGATCCTGTTGACGAATAATGAATGTCCATTCCGGTGCCTGATGTGCGACCTCTGGAAAAACACAACCGATAAGCCTGTCCCCCCCGGAGCTATTCCGGAGCAGATCAAATTTGCCCTGTCCGGGTTACCACCGGCAAAGCATTTAAAACTTTACAACAGCGGCAGCTTTTTCGATAAGAGGGCCATACCTGAGAGTGATTACCCTGCCATTGCTTCGCTCATTGAAAATTTTACCACGGTTACTGTGGAAAGCCACCCGTCTTTTATTGGCAGCCAGACTTTGCATTTCCGGGAGCTGATCAAACCAGCCTTACAGGTAGCCATAGGACTTGAAACAATCCACCCGGATATACTTCCAGGGCTTAATAAAAAGATGGACCTGGCTGACTTCGAGCATTCCGTCAGTTTCCTGAATGCTCACGGGATCACAAGCCGGGCCTTCATCCTGCTTCGCCCCCCCTTCCTGTCCGAAGAGGAAGGTATACTATGGGCCAAAAAGATCAATTGATTATGCTTTCAGTGTGGGCGTTGCAACCTGCATTATTATTCCTGTAAGATCCGGGAACGGTGCCCTGGATGTATTAGCAGAGGATAATTATTTTACACAGCCAGATATCAGATCACTGGAAAGGGTTATTGAATATGGGATAGCACTGGAGGCTGGTCTTGTTTTTGCTGATACCTGGGATATTGATCGATTTTCATCTTGTGATAAATGCCTGGATATAAGAAAAGAAAGACTGATACAGATGAATCTGCACCAAAAAATATATCCAGCGGTTTTATGTTCCTGTCAGAAGGAAATTTCTTCTGAGAATGAAATATCAGCGGAATGATCCTGCACTGAGGATCCTGATTATTTTATAGTATAGCAGAATACAATCTAAATTATTAATTTTACCCCTGCTTAAAATGTAAAAACACATTTTTATGTCAGACAGAACTATTCCAATTATACTCGTTTTATTGATGGGCGTTCTATTCATTGCATGCCAATCAAAGAACGGGTCATCAGGTTCCCAATTTGCCGCACCTGAATCCGATGATTTTTACCAGGAAATAATCAGCTATTCCGGAATCGATTTTGTCCACACCATAGGTGATGATCATTTAAGCAACCTTGTTGAATCTGTAGGTGGAGGTGCAGCATTCCTGGATTACGATCAGGACGGTTTTCTCGACCTGTATCTGTGCAATGGTAATTATATTGAGAATTTAAGTATGAATGAGGATCACCCGCCGGTCACAACTTCGGAAAACCGCTTATACAGAAATAACCAGGATGGCACTTTTAAAGATGTGACCGGGAAAGCAGGGGTAGGTGACCGGGGATATGGTATGGGGATGACCGTGGGGGATTATGATAATGATGGCTTTCCCGGATATATATATCAGCAATCACGGTCCCAATACACTCTACCATAACAACGGCAACGGAACATTCACCAATGTGACCGCTACAGGCCGGTGTTGGTGGAGATGAGTGCAGCGTGGGAGCTGTATGGCTGGATTATGACAATGATGGTTTCCTGGACCTCTATGTTGGGAATTATATCGAGTTTGACCCGCAGTATAACTATTATTATGCCCCGGATGGATTCCCGGGACCTATGGCATACGAGGGACAGTCTGATGTGCTTTACCACAACCTTGGTGACGGGACCTTTGAGGATGTCACCCTGGCCATGGGTGTCTTTAATAAGGACGGCAGGGCGATGGGAGTAGGAGCTGCAGATTACGATAATGATGGTTTTGTCGATATTTTCGTCTCCAATGACCACATGGTAAACTACCTCTACCATAATGAAGGAGGTGAGAAATTTGAGGACCGGGGTATCATGTCGGGAGTGGCATTTAACCAGGTAGGTGAAGCGACCATCAGTATGTCTGTTGATTTTGCCGATTATAATAATGACGGACTGATAGACCTTTTTGTGTCGGATGATGTTTATTGTTCTCTATATAAGAATGGGGGAAATGGTGTTTTCACGGAAATGTCCTACAATGCGGGAATTGCCGTAGCATGCGGACAATTTGTGGGATGGGCATCATCCTTCCTGGATTATGACAATGACGGGGACCTTGACTTATTCAAAGTAAATGGAGAGTTGAAACATTTGTACGGACAGGAAGACCAGTTATTTGAAAACACAGGGGACGGAAAGTTTGTTGATGTTTCAACAGATATGGGTGCCTATTTCCAGGAAGAACTGGTTGGCAGGGGAGCCTGCTTTGGGGATTATGATAATGATGGAGACATTGATGCTTATATTGTAAATCTGAATGATCACGGGGCTTTGCTCAGGAATAATAAAGGAAACCAGAACAACTGGATATCGATTGCATCTGATCGGTGAGACCAGCAACAGGGATGGTATTGGAGCCAGGGTTACGGTGAGTGCCGGGGGACAAAAACAGGTTGCGCAGAAGAAAAGTTCAAGTGGTTACCTGTCCCAGAACGATCCGAGACTTCATTTTGGCCTGGGCGACAGCAGAAATGGTTGAGAGCATCGAGGTAAAATGGCCTTCCGGCAGCATTCAGTTACTTGAAAATATTGAAGCAGGACAGCTAATTACACTAAAAGAATCTGAATCAGACAGTACCATGAATCTCAGAAAAGCAATATTATGGGGCGTTTACCTGATTGGTATCCGGACTGCTGAGCAGCTGTCTGATATCATGCAGCAACGCTGACCACCGAAGGCATGGTCATCTTTACCCGTGTCCCGGTTGATCAGGTCAATTTCCAGGTTGAAGCATTTACCCATCAGTACCCCGGAGCCCAGATAGTTGCTGTGGACATAGACGATCCGGCAGGATCTGAGACCATACTGACCCCTGATTTTTATTCAGCCTGTTCCCCCAGGATCTCTTATGATGCAAAACAGATGCTTTTCCTGGCCCAGCCAGAAGAAAATGAACCATGGCAGGTCTGGGAGTTGGATCTGAAAGATGGGGACAGCAGGCAAGTAACTGAATTTGATGAATCCTGTTCAGGTCCACAATATCTTCCGGGCGATCGCCTGGTATTCAGCCGGCAGATGCCCGATGCAGGTTATGGACCTGCGGCAGCCCTTTATACCATGAACCTGGACGGCTCAGAACTGAACCGGATCACTTTTCAGCCTCACTTTGACTATTCTGCCACCATCCTGAGGGATGGGCGGGTCCTTATGCTCAGCCAGCAGTTGTATCCGGAAGCCGGGGAACAGATGTACCTGGCCATGCGACCCAATGGGACCAAAGCTGAGCTGTTTTATATGGGGACTGAAAACTCTGTGCTGGGATGGCAGGTAAATGAGACCCTGGATGGTATGGTATACTTTATCCAGATGGATAATGGAGGGGACCAAAAAGCGGATCTGGTTTCCGTACACCAGAACAGGCCCCTGTATTCGAAAAAAAATCACACAGCGGAATTACCCGGGAGTTTTTATTCGGCTTTCCCTCTGCCTTCGGGAGATTTGCTGGTTTCATACCAGCCCCCCGGAAGAAAAGACGGCCGGACTCTGCCGTTTCTCGATAAATGAGGGATCACCGGGCCAGGAGATTTTTGGCTATTCAGATTACCATATTGTTGAACCTGTCCTGCTGGAGGCATATACCAGGCCCAGGCACCTTCCCGATGAAGTCAATAAGGAGGAATCAACCGGACAGCTTTTTTGCCAGGATATCAATGTAACAGCCTTAAAGTCCGATAGCGGGCTGTCTCATCCTGTAATAGCTACCATGGTAGAGGTACTTGGACTGGATGAAAGTATGGGAATTGTCCGGGTGGAGGAAGATGGTTCCTTCTATCTTAAAGTAATAGCTGATACTCCCTTCCGGCTGCAAACCCTGAATGCTATGGGACAGGTGGTCAACGGGCCCTCCGGCTGGCTCTGGCTCCGCCCCTTTGAAAGGCGTGGTTGCGTGGGATGCCATGAAGATCCCGAACTGGTACCAAAGAATTTTGTACCTTTATCAGTGAAAAAAGAACCGGTTTCCATCCCTCTTGAGGGTACTCAGGAAACAACGATGAGTTCTGCGGTTAAAAAAACGGATTAATTATGCGGACTTTTATTAAGATAATCATCTTATCGGGTGTGCTGCTGGTCCTTGGTCTGCTGATCCTGTTTCCGGGGAGAAAACAGGCACGGCAACATGTGAATTATATCACTGCCACGGAGGACCATCCTCTGAACTGCCTTCGCTGCCATATGTATACGCAGAAGGATGGGCTCATTGCAAAGGTCATTAATGCCGATTATTTATCACCCTTCAATATGGCCATATCATCGGACGGAGAGACCATCTATGTCGTGGCACAGGAAGCAAATGCCCTGCTGATAGTTGATATTGAATCCGGGAAAGTAATGGATAAAATAGCCGTGGGTGAAAGGCCCCATAGCGTAGTCCTGAAAAGTGATGGTAATACGGCATATGTCAGCAACCAGTGGGCGGATAATGTATATGAGATAAACCTTGCCTCAGCCAGGGTCGTGGACACACTCCAGACAGGTAGCGGTCCTGCGGGACTGGTACTCAGCCGGGATGAGCGCTTCCTGATTGTTGTGGATTCCTATTCATCTGAAGTATCCTTCATAGATCTGCAATCGGGAGCTGAGGTCAGAAGATTGATGGCAGGAAATAACCCTGTACAGGCAGACCTCTCTCCCGATGGAGATATGCTCTATGTATCCAGCAGAAGGACCCTTCCCAAACCGTATCTTTCGCCACCCGTTACCGAGATGACGGTTATTGATGCCGGCAGTCAAAGGGTCAGGGAACGCAAGATCTTTGAAAATGCCTACATCATGGAAAATGTGGCCGTTACCCCCTCAGGGGATATGGTCCTGGCTACCCTCATCCGCCCGAAGAACCTGATACCTTCCATACAGGTTGAGAAGGGATGGATGATGACACACGGAATAGGGATCATTGAAACAGGTAAAAAGGGCAGGATGGTGCAGTTGCTTACGGATGAACCCAATGCATATTACGGCGATCCTTTCGATATTGTCATCACACCTGATGGAAAGAAGGCATTTATCAGCCATTCCGGGGTGGATATTATATCCGTCATAGATCTTACTGCGGTCCGGACACTGCTCGCCGTATCTACCCCTGAAGAACTTGACACCTATTCACGACACCTTGGCATAAGCAGTACTTATGTAACGGAACGGATACCTACGGGTGCCAATCCCAAAGGCCTGGTCCTTTCCCCCGACGGTAAATATTTATATGTGGCCGAGAGGCTGGAAGACAGGATTGCCGTGATCAGCACAGAAAATCTGGAGACGGTTAAAACTTTGGATCTTGGAGGCCCGTCCAGGCTTACCGTGGCACGGAAGGGCCGGCAGATATTTAATTATTCAGGAGGCACATTTCAGAATCAATATGCCTGTTATACCTGCCATCCTGATTCCCATGAAGACGGACTGGTATACAACATGGCGGGGAAGGATATGGGGAGGAACCTGGCCAACGTCCAGACCCTTCGTGATATAGGGGATATTCCTCCCTATAAATGGAACGGGAAGAACTCAAGCATATACAAGCAGGACGGGATGCGTTTCTCAACCATACTGACCCGGACTGAAGCATTTGATTATGATGAGCTGGATGCGCTGGTTGCCTATATAGTCACCGGTATTAAAAACCCTCCCAATCTGAGATACAATCCAAACGGTGAATTAACCGAGGCACAGAAAAGGGGGAAGAAATTATTTTACCGGACGCAGGACAATTTCGGGAATGAGATCCCGGAGGGGAACCGCTGCGTCACCTGCCATCCTCCGCCAAATTTTACCAACAAGCAAATGGCGGATGTGGGTACCCTTGCTGAAACAGATGATCCCATGCTGTTTGATTCGCCCCAGCTGAATAACGTCTATGAATCCGCTCCCTACCTGCATGACGGACGTGCTGCTACGCTGGAGGAGATCTGGACCAAATTCGGCGAGAACGATGAGCATGGTGTGGCCAACGATATGCTGAAAGACGAGCTCAATGACCTGGTGGAATACCTAAGGTCTATACGGGATGCAAAATACTATAAAGACATTGACATTGAAACCTATAAAGCCGATATTAATCTATTAATAATCTAAGAAAATGAAGTGCTTAAGCCAGGTATTGGGTAAAGGATCCAGGATTTTTTTAGTGATACTGCTCTCACTTTCTTTATCTGCCTCCTCTCCCTTTGAGAAAAACATAGTTCCTGAGGCCGGGGAGATGCCTGTGTATGGAAACTGGCAGACATTTACCACCGAGAACGGACTACCGGATAATAAGGCATATTGCGTCCGGATTGACGGGGACAGGGTGCTGGTAGGCACCAAAGCCGGACTGGCCGTTTACGAGAACAATGAATGGCGGACCTATACAGTCGAAGACGGACTGGCTCATCCGGGCGTGCTCTCCATTGATGTCAGTGAGCTTACCGGCGATGTCTGGCTGGGTACTCTTGGGAGGATTCACCCGATGGTCTGCTGGAAGATTTGAAACCTTCACACAGTTCAACAGCGGACTGGCCAATGATGTGATCTATTCGGTTATCTGTGACGGGAAAGATGTCTGGGCAGCTACAGGCGGTGGAGCCAGCCATTATGATACCTACTCCAGAACATGGGGAATCTATACTGAAAGGAATGCTCCCATGCATGAGCCCTGGACATACGGGGTTTGTGCCGGAGATAACAAGGTTTGGATTGCCGCATGGGGCGGAGGTGTTATTGAGTATAATAATGAAACCAGAAAAATTCAGGGATTATGTTGATCCGGACGGGGAGATGGAAATTGATCTTTTCCCTGACGACGGGGTGGTTCATGATATTACTACCGGAGTATCCCATGCCGATGGCATTCTCTGGGTAGGCACCTATTTTGGATTAAGCCGATATGATGGTGCTCGCTGGAAGGGCTATTTTGACCATGACAGCGGACTGCTCAGCAATTTCATCAACTTCCTGAAGGCTGACAGGTCTGTGGTCTTTCTGTGTACCGATAAAGGATTGAGCAGTTTTAATGGTGATACCTGGGTAGGTTACCAGAGAAATGAAAATAACTACAAGGGTAAGGTGCTGATAACCAGTGGAGAAGAAACAAAAGAAATAGATGCATCTACCTCAATCTCACATAATTTCGTCATCGGTGTCGACACCCAGGGTGATGAGATATGGATCGCTACCTCCAAAGGGGTTAGCCGCGGTGAAAGAATTAAATAAGCAATAAAGTACCTTTATGAGACCTATACTACAATTTTTGGCTTCCCTCTTGTCCATGCTGTGTCTGGTTATGGTGCTGTACGGCCAGGAAGATCCAAAGAACTATGGGAAGACCCCGGACGAGTGGATCCCATACGGACAGTTTCAGAAAGCCTATAAGAATTTTTTCGATGATGTCCAGGAGTTTACCGGAGCCGGACGCGAAAAAACCGAGCCGACTGATCTGAAGGAAATAAAAATCGGCATCCTGGGGCCTTTTGAAGGCTCGGTGCTGGTACCACAGGGCATACAGATGCTGCAGGGAGCTACCCTGGCCATGGAAGAGGAAAACAAACGGGGTGGATACAAGGGCCTTCCCTTCAAACTCATGCCACATAATGATGTGGGCCTCTGGGGAGCGGCGGCCAATGAAGTAGTAAAAATGGACGATGAAAAGGTATGGGCGATGATCGGGACCATCGACGACATCAATTCACATGTCGCCATCAGGGTAGCCTTAAAATTGGAACTCCCCGTGGTCAATACAAGTGATCCAGATCCCACCTTTACCGAGACAAGGATCCCATGGGTGATACGCATCATCAGTGATGACCGGCAAAGCAGTTATGCCCTGGTAAACCATATTTATCTCAAAAAAGGCCACTCAAGGGTAGCCGTCATACGGGCAGACAACCGGTATGGACGGGTAGGTGTGATGGAATTCAGGGATGCCGCCCTCCGGGAAGGGTATCCCCTGGTGCTGGAGGTTCGCTTTGCCGACGGGGAAACAAGCTTTACCACACAGATTGAACGGGTCATCAATTCCTCTCCCGATGCCGTGCTTCTCTGGGGAAATGCCAAAGAAACAGCGCTGATACTGAAACAGATGCGTGAAATGGGCATGAAGCAACCCGTGTATGGATGTGACCGGATGGTAAATCCTTTATTCCTGAAGATAGCCGGAGAAGATGCCGAGGGTGTGGTTACAACCTGCCAGTACAATCCCAACGCGGATATCCCAGCCTTAAAAGCCTTCCAGAAAAACTATAATGAGCGGTTCGGAATGGAGCCAGATGTATTTGCAGCCCATGCCTACGATGGCATGAATATTATCATTAAATCCATCCATACTGCCGGACTCAACCGGGCCCTGATGCGGGATGTAATGACAGACCTGACCACTTTCCAGGGATACCAGGGAGTCACCGGTGAGATCATCTTTGATCCTTCCTGGAATGATATCGGTAAGATCTGGATGGGCGAGGTCCGGGATGGCAGGTTCGAATTTTTTCCTCCTCCACCGCTTAATTCCGCTACATCAGCAAATAAAGAATAATGGAAACACATAAAGGAGATAACCCGGGTAAATACGGGGGATCCATTCCCAATCTGGTCAATCGCCAGACCAGCGAAAAAAATACAGTGATCAATGTCAATGGGATAGAGATAGGGGGTAATGAAATAGTCATCATTGCCGGTCCATGTGCCGTTGAGAACATGGAACAGATACTGGAAACAGCCAGAGCAGTATATGCCGCAGGAGCCAATATATTAAGGGGTGGAGCCTTTAAACCCAGGACCTCCCCTTACAGCTTTCAGGGTCTGGGAGAAGAAGGGCTCAGGTTCCTCAGCCAGGCCCGTGAAGAAACCGGACTGCCAGTAGTTACAGAGGTTATGGATACACGACAGATGGAACTGGTTTGTGAATATACAGATATCATACAGATAGGTTCCAGGAGTATGCATAATTTCCCCCTGCTTAAGGAAGCAGGAAAATGCAGGAAACCGGTATTATTCAAACGTGGCTTGATGGCTACTATTGATGAGTATCTTCATGCTGCAGAATACATCCTAAGTGAAGGAAACCAGGAGGTAATATTGTGTGAAAGGGGTATCCGGACATTCGAGAACTATACGCGTAATACACTTGACCTGAGTGCTGTACCTATCTTAAAACGGCAAACCCATCTACCTGTTATTGTAGATCCCAGCCATGGAACCGGGCACAGCTGGCTGGTACCTGCCATGGCTAAAGCTGCCATTGCCGTCGGAGCCGATGGTATCATGGTGGAGGTTCACAATAAACCCCTGGATGCCTTAAGCGATGGTCAGCAATCCCTTTATCCTGAAGAGTTTGTGCAGCTGGTAAAAGATCTTGATAATATA
Organism: uncultured Bacteroidaceae bacterium; assembly: GCA_963767555.1. Classification (GTDB taxonomy): domain Bacteria; phylum Bacteroidota; class Bacteroidia; order Bacteroidales; family SM23-62; genus SM23-62. The sequence continues at coordinate 67,983 of CAVYEL010000020.1, forward strand.
GCTCAGGCGATGGGACGGAGATTATATCTCCATAAATCACTCCTGGCCTGAGCGTTTTTTGATATTCAGTCCCTCATGATTCGATTCAGATCATTGTCCCTGGTTTGTTTCCTGATAGTGTTTGTAAGCAAACCCGCCATCACCGGAGCCCAGGCACTGGGTCACAGTGATCAACAGGGCAGGAAAGTTAAGATCGGCCTTTTAATTCCCGGTCCTGAGGCCCTGGCTGCAAAACATGGTGCTGAATTAGCCATACGGGAGGCCAACGAGGCCGGGGGTAATCAGACCTACCAGCTGGTTGTCCGTTCAACGGACGGTCCATGGGGGGCTGGATCCAAAGAATCTGTGAGCATGGTATTCGAGGATGAGGTAGTAGCCATCATGGGCTCCCTGGATGGACGCAATGCTCATTTAGCAGAACAGGTGGCAACGAAAACCAGGATTGTCTTCTTATCTTCCTGGGCTACCGACATGACCCTGTCCAAAGCTTTCGTCCCCTGGTATTTTCGATGTTTACCGAATGACCATCAGCAGGCAGTTTCTCTTGGCACAGGAAATCTATCACAGAAGAAAACTGGAAAAGGTGGCAACCATTGCCACGGAAACTTACGATTCCAGGTATGCTTCCAGTGCATTTATCAAAGTTGCCGGCTCAGATGAATATGGAGGCACCCAGAGAGTATATATGTGATCCCTCCGGAAAGCAGATCCCGGAAATCCTGGAAGAAATTGAAGAACATGGCATCGAGGCCATTGTTCTGTTTGGAGGACCTGAATTTGCTTCGAAGATAATGCCTGTTTTAAAGCAACAAAGCATGAATCAAATGATTTTTGGTACATTAGCAGTTGCGGATGGGCAAAAGGCAAGCTGGCCCCGACTGGAATACCCTGGAAGGCGTTGATACTGGTGTCTTCCGGCCACTGGTTCACAACAGAGGGAATGGCTTTTCAATGAGCATTTTATAAAACTTTTGGATACCAGCCGGGCGCAGCAGCAGCTTATGCCTATGATGGCATCAATGTTATTATCGGGGTTATCAGGACTGCAGGAGTGGATCGTGACAGGATTATTGAGGCATTTGCTGAGGCACATCACAAATCCGGCATTACAGGTGATATACAGTTTGATGAAAAAGGGAACCGCTCCGGTAAGTCCGGCCTCATGACCATAAGAAATGGAGATCCATACTATTATCCCAGAGGATTAAACGATTAATACGTCTGTCAAAATGAAATTCAAATACGGCTTATTTAATGCTGTGGATTATCTCCCTGCTACTTTGCGGGTGCCAGCAGAAGAACAGGAAACAGGTAGCTGACCCGGGAGAACTGATCAGCATAAAAACACTTGGACTGGCATATCTTGAAGAAAACCAGCTGGAAGAAGCCGAGGCTGAGTTTTTGAAACTTGTGGACCTTGATCCAGCCGAGGTCCTGGGCTATGCAAATCTGGGCGTTGTCTATTTAAGAATGGGTAAATACGAGGAGGCTGAAGAATGGCTGAAGAAAGCCATTAAAATGGATGCAAAGGATCCGGATATCAGACTTATTCTGGCAAAAGTCTATGAAATGAGCAAGCAGACCGGAGAATGCGATCAGTGAACTTGAACAGGCTATCCGGTCTGCTCCCGGCCATATTAAATCACTGTACCACCTCACTGAATTATATGCCTCATCATCGGATGATGAATCCATTAAAAATCGCCATAAATATACGGCTGCACTGGTCGAGGTTGCACCGGGAAATATTGTTCCTCGCTTGAATTATATTGAGATCCTGATGCTCGAAGCCCAAACCGACAAGGCGCTGGAGCAGATGGAAGGACTGCGTCAGATTTTCCCTGAATTTCCAAAGGAGGCGATTGAATATTATGATAAGACCATGGCTGCGCTGCAGGTTCAGGATGTTGAGAATGCCGCCGTCTCATTCATGATCTTCCATAACTACCTGAAGGTAACCTCACCTTACCAGGCAGGCATACTGGATTTAAAAGGACCAGGAGGCTCCTTGATCGGTTTCCCGGTAATAACTTTCGATCAGCAGCAGGGCAATACCCGGATGATGGATTGGCAGGCTGTGCTGGAAGCCATAAAATTCACCGATATTACCTCATCTGCAGGATTGGATATCCTTGATGCCGGTCCTGGCAAAACGCACATCACAGTATGTGATTACGATGGAGATGGAAATTCAGATCTATACCTGGGCCTATCCGACAGGCAATCCGGATCCCACAAACATTATCTGCTCAAAAATGAACTGGGTAATTTCAGGGATGTAACCCTTGAAGCGGGACTGACACACCAGGGGAAAGAATCCGCGGCTAAATTTGGAGATTATAACAACGATGGATTCCTGGACCTTTTTATCGTGAAAGAGGGATCAGATATTTTATACAAAAACACCGGGGAAGGAACATTTGTTGATGCAACCCTGGAGGCTGATGTGGGGTCCCGATCAGAAGGGAATATGCCCCTTTTTCTTGATTTTGACCACGATGGTGATCTCGATCTCTTCATTGCCTCGGCAGGCCCAAACATACTGTACCGGAACAACGCTGATGGAACCTTTCTCGAGCAGGCAGAAAAATCAAATCTGTCAGGCGGAAAGGTAAACAGTGCCGATGCAGCATTTGGGGATTTCGATGAAGACGGGGATATTGATCTGTTTGTAGTGAACAGGGATGGTCCGAATTCCCTGAATGCCAATCAAAGACAGGGGATCTTCAGGGATATCACCGGGGGCAGCGGTCTTACCACGGAGGCAGGATCAAATGCTGTTACGGCCGGGAGACTATAACAATGATGGATTCCTGGACCTTTTTGTGACTTCATCGGAAAGGGGCCATTGCAGATTATATCGCAACCTGGGTGATGGCAGTTTTGAGACAGACAACAATTCACCCGAGCTGAATAAGACCCTCGGGGACATCCGCGTGTACGATGTTTCTTTCCTCGACTTCGATAACGACGGATTCCTCGATCTGCTTGTGGTAGGAGATCCGGACAAGCAAGGGAACAATGGGGTATCTCTTTTTCATAATGATGGGACGGGACAGTTTTTCATCGTTTTGAATATCCTGCCCGGAGATCTGAACTCCGGCAGACAGATTTTGACCATGGATTTCAATGAAGATGGCGATACGGATGTGCTGATCACCGGAATCGATGGAAGTGTACGCCTCCTGCGTAATGATGGTGGGAACAATAACCATTACCTGAAGATGAAACTTGTTGGTCTTCGGACCGGCAGTGCCAAGAATAATTATTATGGGATCGGGGCCAAGGTAGAGATCCGGGCTGGCAACCTTTATCAGTCAAAAACTGTGACCGAACCCGATATACATTTCGGACTCGGTCCCCGTTCAAAAGCTGAAGTTGTACGCATCTTATGGACAAATGGTGTTCCTCAGAATATATTCTTTCCCGGGACAGACCAGGACCTGGTAGAGGAACAGATCCTGAAGGGATCATGCCCCTTTCTTTATACATGGAATGGAGAGGAATATGTCTTCCTGAAAGATATCATGTGGAGAAGTGCACTGGGTATGCCCCTTGGCATAATGGGTGAAACCAAAGAATTCGCCAGTCCGGATGCCTCGGTTGACTATATTAAGATCCCGGGAGGATCATTAAAACCAAAAAATGGGAAGTATACCATCCAGGTCACCGGTGAATTATGGGAAACCATATACTTTGATAAGCTTACCCTTATTGCACTGGATCATCACGATTCGGTTGAAGTTTTTGTTGATGAAGGGCTGCTGCCTCCTCCTGATCAGGTTTATCAGGTTTACCAGGTCAGAGGAAAAACAAATTCCGGCGTCAGCCTGTGATGTGAATGGTGTAGATCAACTTCCCCTTATAACAGAAAAAGACGATCGTTATGTGTCAGATCTCAAACCGGGGAGGTACCAGGGTTTAACTGAAATGACAGAGCTGACCCTTGACCTGGGTGAGATAGATATCTCGAAAGATCTGATCCTGTTCCTGAATGGCTGGATATTCCCTACGGATGCCAGCATCAATGCATCCATCTCACAATCTGAGGCAGTACATGTAATGCCTCCATACATACAGGCCATCAATAAAAGGGGTGAATGGGAAACCATAGTTGAAAACCTGAGCTTCCCAATGGGGAAAGATAAAACCATAGTGGCAGATCTCTCAGGAAAGATCTCAACCGCAGATGCCCGGATCAGGATAATCACGAATATGGAGATTTACTGGGATCATATATTCTATGCCAACGATCTTAGAGATTCCCCCATTCAGTCCCACAGCTTAACTCCCAGTTCAGCTGACCTGCATTACAGGGGATTTTCGCGGACATTCCGGAAAGGGGGAAGATACGGACCGCACTGGTTTGATTATTCAGAAGTAATGTCCACCGGCCAGCCATGGAGGGACCTGCTGGGGAACTATACACGTTATGGCGATGTTTTACCCTTGCTTACAGAAGCAGATGACAAATACATCATAAAAAATGCTGGTGATGAGACAAGCATTGAATTCAATGCGGAGGATCTACCTGCCCTGCCAGATGGTTGGACAAGGGATTTTCTCATCCATAGCGTGGGATGGGTGAAAGATGGCGATCTGAACACAGCATCAGGAAAAACAGTCGGACCCCTGCCCTTTCATGGCATGACCCGTTATCCTTATGGTCCCGATGAATCCTATCCTGCTGATATTGAACATCAGAAGTATCTCAGGGAATACAACACCCGCAGGGTAAGCAATGAACATTTCATCACAGCAGTTGCTGCAGGTGAAGATCAGACAAAGCCAGACAAATGAAATTTCTGTCATCAGATTAAGTCTGATCTGATTTGATGTTTCCTTTTCATGAATAATATCTAAATTTGGAATGCTCCGGATAGCTCCTAGCGGTATTCCTAAGATATGGAAAAAAGTATTTACGTCGTGGTTTTATTGGTCATTTTGCACTGTTGACTTTTGGAAGTGCCTTGCTGGGAGCATGCTTTCACAGGGAGAAAGAGAAGTCCGGCTCCGCCCTTGAAAGATCCCCCGTATCAGACCCAGAAAACGGCCTTTTGAAAAACCGTGAAATGCCAAGGGACCTGGTCTATGATCTACTCGACCAGAAAGTGGACCATTATATGCAAATATCAAATAACTGTGCACAGAGCAGTTTCTTAGCATTGACGGAGCAATTTGAAATCGAAGGTGACCAGGTTCTGAAAGCATTGACCCCTTTACCCGGCATTGCAGAAAGAGGGGAAACCTGCGGAGCCGTAACAGGACCCCTGATGGTATTTGGACTCATCTATGGCCGTGGAAAGAACAGGTTGTATGACTGGAATGTCTACAGAGATTCTTTAATTCCTGCCGGCAGGTTCTGCGAACTTTTTGAGAGAGAATTCGGCAGCACCCTGTGTCGTGATATTCAAAAAGCAAAATTTGGCAGAAGTTTTCAATTAACCGATCCGGAAGATCTGAGAGAATTCCAGGCAGCAGACGCTACCAGCACATGCAGTTCTGTGGTCCGGAAATCCGTCCGGATGGCCGCTGAAATAATGCTGAATGACCAAAATACGGCTGATGAGGTCCTGTAACAATATCAGACTTTTTTATCTGCCATTACTGGCACTGTTTCTTACCGGCCCATTCCAGAGATCATTTGCCCAGGTCCGCCCATCCGGTCTTTACTGATGTAACCAAAGAGGCCGGGATAAATTTCCTGTATACCTTCGGTGATTATACCTATGAGAATATTCTGGAAAGCAGCGGGTCCGGTATTACCATATTTGACTATAATAATGATGGACTTCCTGACCTGTATATGCTGAACGGAACCTACCTGGAAGGCATCTCGGACCCGGCCGGAAAGGTTTTTAAAGACACCCCCAATAAACTATATAAGAATAACGGTGACGGCACATTTACAGAGCTTGCAGAGAAAGCCGGTGTGGATGACCGGAACTGGGGCATGGCAGCGGGTGCCATTGATTACGACAAGGATGGTGACCAGGACCTGTATGTATTGAATTATGGTCCGAATGTCTTTTATCGCAACAATGGAGACGGGACTTTTACGGATATTGCTGAATCTGTGGGGCTCGTGGGACCAGAAAAGTTAAATGGTTATACAAAATGGAGCGTGGGTGTTGCGTTTGGGGATTATAATACGGATGGCAGGATGGACGCCATGGTCGGTAATTTCCTTGCCTTCGACCCGGATTATGTATCGTCTGCCACACCGGATATGATGCCCCATCCGTCTGAGTACATGGGACAGGCATCCATGCTGTACCTGCAGCAGGAAGATGGACGATTTGTGGATGCCACAAAAGAATACGGTTTGTTTTTCCCCGATTCGAAATGTATGGGATTAACGGTATTCGATTATGATACTGACGGGGACCTGGATATTTTTCAGGGCAATGATCACCAGTTAAATTTCCTTTTCAGGAACGAAAACCAGAAATACCATGATGTGGCCATAGCCAGCGGAGTTGCGGCAAACAGTCATGGGGTACCAACCGGTTCCATGCATGGAACCATCGGTGATATAGATGGTGATGGCAAAATTGACCTGCTGGTGACCGATCTCAGGTATGGTGCCCTTTACCGTTCTACCGGCAAGGGCTTGTTTGAAGATGTAACCGAAAAAAGGGGTGTGGCTGCAGCGATGGCAGGAAAGGGCGCCTGGGCAGCCGAACTCTTTGACTATGATAACGATGGTGACCTTGATATTTTTTCTGCCAACGGAACCGCAGAGGAATTGATCCTGCAAGCACCATTATTGCTCGAAAACAATGGGAAAGGACATTTTCAGGATGTCGGTCCCAGATTAAGTGATTATTTTTCCACAAAACGGTCGGGACGGGCAGCGGCCATATGGGATTATGATAATGACGGGGATATGGATATCATTGTTTCTCATATTGATCTTCAGGCCGGTCCCATTCTCCTCAGGAATGACGGAGGAAATGCCAATCACTGGCTGGGATTGAAACTGGTTGGCAAAGACGGGCCTGCTTCAGCCATTGGTGCCAGGGTTACCATTAAATCAGGCCATATGGACCAGGTTCATATAAACCAGTGGGCTACCAGTTATCTTACCAACCACGATCCGCGTGTTCACATTGGACTCGGAAAAAATAAAATGGTAGATCAGATGGAAATCATCTGGTCAAATGGAAAAAAAGAAATATATTACAACCTTGAGGTCGATCGCTATATGACCATTGTAGAAGGTACAACAACCCAATAACTAAATATTACATATCATGAAAGTTCAGACTTATTTTTTCCTTTTTGTATTTGTTTCAATTCTTATTGGCTCATGTAAGCAACAGAGTATCTATTGAGGAATACAGTGAAACATTAGTGACCTATCCATACCACGATACGAATTCTCTTCCGGTCATTCAAAATAAGAATGATATATATCCCTATTCCCGCATTGACGGATTCAGTCATACCGGTGATACCTAAGGATTGGAAAATAGTAAAACTCGAAAATGAATACATCGAAGTCTATATCCTTCCCGAAGAAGGTGGTAAGGTTATGGGTGCCATTGATAAAGCAAGCGGAAAGGAATTTATATATAAAAATGAGGTGGTGAAATACAGGGATCTTGCCATGCGTGGTCCATGGACATCCGGAGGAATTGAATTTAACACCGGTGTGATAGGCCATCATCCGGGTGGTGCATCTCCTGTCAACTACGAGGTATTTACTGATGAGGATGGGACAGCTCATTGTGTGGTCGGCGGAATGGACCTGCCATCCCATATGCAATGGCGGGTTGACATTCTCCTGCCGGCAAATACGGCATATTTTGAAACAAAGTCCTCCTGGTACAATGCAACTTCTTTTTACCAGCCCACTTATTACTGGAGCAATGCAGCCGTAAAAGCCGCTGAAGATCTGAAGTTTTATTTTCCGGGAACCCACTGGATCGGACATAACGGAATGTCACATCCATGGCCCGTAGATGAGCAGGGTGTTGACCGCTCATGGTATATCAACAGTAAGGACATTGGTTCCAGTTCCTGCCATATCTTCGGAAGTATTGACAACTTTTATGTTTCCTATTACCAGGATGAAGATTTTGGCTCCGGACACTGGTCTGATATGTACGGAACACCCGGGAAGAAGATATTTTTATGGTCACAGGCCAGGAACGGCGCCATCTGGGAAAATTTACTTACTGATAATGATGGACAGTATGTGGAGGTACAGGCCGGCAGAATGTACAACCAGAATAGTTTCAGCAGCAGTCGCACACCCTTTAAACAAACTGATTTTACCCCCTATTATTCAGACTCCTGGACAGAGCGCTGGTTCCCGGTCAGGGGTACGGACGGGGTCACCCGTGTGGCAGGATCAGGAACCATTCATTTGAAGTATTCAGCAGATGGTTTGAATCTGTTGTTCTCTCCTATCCGTGAGATCAAGGATAAAATGATGGTGACAGTCAATGGCGAAGAGATCTCAAATGACCTGATTACCATGAAGCCAACCGAAACATATAATGAGGAATTTAGTGGCATCACGGAGGAGGATGAAATTGAAGTTTATCTTGGGACTGAAAAGCTGTTCTCCTCAGCAGATGATTTTATAGTTGAAAGGCCCAACAGGGCGGAAGGAAATGCATTGGAAGATCTGTTTATACTGGCAGGTGAACTGGAGCAGTTCAGATCTTACCAGAGGGCCCTTGAGACATACCTGGAGCTGCTTGAAAAGGAACCGTTGCATCTGAAAGCATTGGAACGGGTGGCAGAACTTTATGCCCGCCGCGGTGAAATTGACAAAGCCCTTGAGTATACCCGGAAAGTACTGAAGGTAGATACCTATGCACCAGGTACCAATTTCATATATGGGAATCTTCAAAAAATGAAAGGCAATCTCACTGATGCCAAAGATGGATTCAACTGGTCCATGCGTTCCCTTGAATATCACAGTGCTTCATTGCAACAACTTTCCGAGATCAGCCTGATGGAAGGAAGATCCGGAATCTGGCTACGGACCTGGCTGAAAGATCCCTGGCCTATAACAGCCTGAACCTGAATAGCTTATAAGGCCAGGCTATCGCACTGCGGAAACTGAACAAACCAACAGCAGGCAGAAGAAGTATTGACCGAGATACTGGAAATTGATCCCCTGGATCACTTTGCCCTGTTTGAAAGATATCTTCTCAATCCTGGTGCCGGGAGGACTGAGCACACTTTAATAATTCATTCAAAAGTGAAATGGCCAAAGAGGAATACCTTGAACTCGGACTGTTTTATGCCAGATATGGATTTAAACGATGAGGCCATTGAAGTCCTTGAGCAGGTACCCCGACTATCCGGTTGATCAATTACTGGCTGGCATGGCTAAATAAAGAAGACCAGGAGAAAAGTCAAGGCTTACCTGGAAATGGCCCTTGAGGCCAGTCCGGAATTTGTCTTTCCTTACAGGACAGAAACCCTGAAGGTATTTGACTGGGCCGCAAAGCAGATCCCATCATGGAAAACAGATTACTATTCAGCACTTATCCTGTGGAACAGGGGACGGAATGAAGAGGCCCTGGACCTGCTGGAAAATTTGGGAGAAGAGCCGCAATTTGTTCCCTTTTACTATTCACGGGCCTGTTTGAAAGGCCTGCATTCTGATGAGGGACTGGAAGGAAATGCAAAAGGCACTGGCTGTTAGATCCCGGACCAATGGAGGCTTTACAAGGAGGTGGCAAATATTATAGTCAGCGCAATGAGCTTACGTCTGCCGTGGAGATAGCAGAAAAGGGCCATCAATAAATTTCCCGGAAACTATCATCCTCGATATTGCTTACAGTAAAGCTTTAACAAATACAGGACAATATGAAAAATCCCTGGAGGTCATTGAGAAATACGAATGTCCTTCCTTACGAGGGTGAAAGAAGTGCACAGCGCATTTTCGTATATAATTGTCTTATGCTGGCTTTTGATAGTTACAAGAAAGGAGAATTTGACTCAGCACTGGACTATAATAGATAGATCCGAAACCTATCCTGAAAACCTGGGTTCCGGCTCGCCCCGATTTCCCTGATTACCGCAATCAGAACATCCTGAGGGTGAAAATCTATAATAAACCGGTGAGCGTGAAAAAGCACGGAAGCCAATGATGAGATCCAGGAATATACCAGCAAACATGGGGAGATGAGAGGGTGGAAACATATTTGAGCGAGGGCTTACAGACACTTATGTAAAACCGTTCTAGCATGAAAATCGGGACTGACATGAAAGCTCAGGCTTATCTGTTCCTGTTTGTAATTGTTTCGTGGTTGTTGGTTCATGTAAACAACAAATGTCCATTGAGAATACAAGGAATCAATGTCTGACCTATCCATTCTCAGACACCAATTCTTTTCCTATCATTGATAAAAGGAATGATATTTATCCTTATTCCCGCATTGATGGGTTCAGCCATACAGGAGAACCCAAGGAATGGAAGTCGTAAAACTGGAAAATGAATACATTGAAGTCTATATCCTTCCCGAAATTGGTGGCAAGGTATGGGGCGCCATGGATAAAGCAACCGGGAAGGAATTTGTATATAAAAATGATGTGGTAAAATTCAGGGATATTGCTCTGAGGGGTCCATGGACCATGGGAGGGATCGAATGGAATTCAGGTGTGATTGGTCATCATGCGGGAGCAGCAACTCCGGTAAATTACAGGTCATTTACGGATGAGGATGGCACAGCCCATTGTGTGGTTGGCGGAATGGATCTTCCATCCCATATGCAATGGAGGGTTGACATATCCCTGCCTGCAAAACCTCATATTTTGAGGCCACTACATCTGGTACAATGCAACTCCCTTTTACCAGCCTTATTACCACTGGAGCAATACAGCCATCAAAAGTGCTGAGGATCTGCATTTCTATTTTCCGGGTGACTACTGGATCGGACATAATGGAATGTCTCATCCCTGGCCCGTAGATGAACAGGGCATTGACCGCTCATGGTATAAGAACAATGCGGACAGGAACAATAGTTCATACCATATCTATGGAAGTCATGGATAACTATTATGTTTCCTATTACCATGATGAAGATTTCGGTATGGGACACTGGTCCGAAATTATTGGGACACCCGGGAAAAAGATCTGGTTATTTTCACAGGCCAGGTCCGGAGCCATCTGGGAAAACCTGCTTACGGACACCCATGGGCAATTTGTGGAGGTACAGGCCGGAAGGATGTTCAACCAGAACAGTTTCAGCAGTGGCCATACACCCTTTAAACAAACCGATTTTATTCCCTACAATACAGACATCTGGACGGAACGCTGGTTTCCGGTCAGGGGCACAGGCGGGGTCACCCGCGCTGCTGAATCCGGCACAATTCATCTGAAGTACTCACCAGATGGTATGAATCTGTTATTCTCTCCTGTCCGGGAGATCAAAGAAGAATTGGTTGTGGAGGTGAATGGAAAAGAGATCTTAAATGAACCGGTTGTCCTGAAACCATCGGAAACATATCAATGAGGAATTTGACGGCATATCAGAGAATGACGACATTGAAGTCTACCCTGGGAACGGAAAAATTATACTCCTCGGAAGACCAGTTTATACTGGAAAGGCCTGACAAGGCGGAAGGTGATGCCACTGGATGATCGCGTTTATCCTGGCAGGTGAACTTGAAAGCGCAGATCTTACCAGAGGGCCCTTGAGACATACCTGGAGTTGCTTGAAAAGGAACCATTCAATCTCAAAGCCCTTGAGCGGGTGGCAGAACTCTATTCCCGCCGGGGCGAATTTGACAAGGCCCTTCATATATGTCAGGCAGGTACTCAAGGTAGATACATACGCTCCGGGGGCAAATTTCATCTATGCAAATCTGCAAAAATTAAAAGGCAATCTTACCGATGCCAAAGACGGATTCAGGTGGGCCATGCGTTCCCTTGAATACCACAGTGCTTCATTGCAGCTTCTTTCAGAGATCAGCCTGATGGAAGGGAAACCGGAACTGGCTCATAACCTGGCGGAAAAATCATTAATCTATAACAGTCTGAACCTGAATAGCTACAAAATTCAGGCCATCGCACAGCGAAAACTGAACAACCATAAGCAAGCAGAAAAAATATTGACCGAGATACTGGAAATTGACCCGCTGGATCATTTTGCCCTCTTTGAGAGATATCTACTCAATCCGGGTAAGGGAGGCTGGTACCTTCAATAATTCATTCAGAAATGAAATGGCCAGGGATGAATACCTTGAACTCGGACTGTTCTATGCCGGAGTGGGTTTGAAAGAAGAGGCCATGAAGGTCCTTGAGCAGGTCTCCATCCTACCCGGTGGTCCATTACTGGCTGGCCTGGTTGAATAAAGAAGATCAGGAGAAAAGTCAAAGTCACCTGGAAATGGCCCTTGAGGGCCAGTCCGGAATTTGTCTTTCCCTACAGGACAGAAACCCTGCTGGTACTTGACTGGGCCGCAAAGCAAAGCCCATCATGGAAAACCGATTATTATTCGGCGCTGATCCTTTGGAACAGGGGACGGAATTAAGAGGCCCTGGATCTGCTTGAAAAATGGGGTGACGAGCCGGAATTTGTTCCTTTCTACTATTCACGGGCCTGTTTGAAAGGTCTCTATTCTGATGCGGGATTGAAGGATATGAAAAGGGCCCTGGCTGTTGACCCCGGCCAATGGAGGATTTACAGGGAACTGATCAAATATACATACCCAGCGCGATGAGCTTTGATAGCTGCACTGGAGATATCAGAAAAAGGACATCAAAAATTCAGCGGTAACTATCATCCTTGATATTGCCTATAGTAAAGCCCTGACAAATACAGGCACATTATGAAAAATCCCTGGATGTACTTGGTGAAAACAAATATCCTTCCCTACGAAGGTGAAAGGAGTGCTCAGAATATTTTTGAATACAATTATCTTATGCTGGCTTTTAACAGCTATCAGAAAGGAGACTATGAAGCAGCACTGGATTATCTTGATAAATCAGAGGCCTATCCTGAAAATCTGGGTTCAGGCATGCCCCATAATCCGGATTACCGCAATCAGAATATACTGAGGGTTAAAATCTATAATCAAACCGGTGAGCAGGAAAAAGCAGCAAAGGCCAACAATGAGATTCAGGAATATACCAGCAAATTTGGGGAGATGAGAGGTGGCAGCATATTTGAGCAAAGGTTTAAAGACTCATTCGTTAAACCTTTTTAAGGCAGGATATTATTTCCCCGATATAAAATTTATGGAAATCTTTCTTCGGGTAATTTTTCCCTGCCAGGTGTTCTACCATGAAACTTTTCTCTGTCAGCAAGTCAGAATATAGCTTACGGCATTCCAGTACCAGTTTGCATTGCTCATAATAAATATTTCCGGTTTCAGTGGTCAGTGGGATTAATCCCGTTTCTGCCACCTTATCCACATCTTTACCGGAATGGGTACCACAGTATTGCAGGATATCCCTGTGCTTGTCCTCCAGGAAGCACAGTGTATAATAATCGGAGGCCTCCATGAATTCAAAGGTGTACCTGTGAGGCCTTATAAAACAGAATGCCACCGGCAGATGCCAGAGTATACCGAGGGCCCCCCAGCTGGCCGTCATTGTATTAAATTTATCCTGTTCTCCCGCAGTTATCAGCATCCAGTCATCACCGATCTGCTTGAATACATTATCAGTCAAATCTTTTATCGGGATATTTGCGAATTTCTTTTCCATTTCATTGTGGGTTTAAGCGCAAGATAAGCATTTCAGGTTTTTTTTTTACCTTCGTTTTTCCAACCAGGAAATATTGATATTCCAACCTTCCAATAAAATCCTGCATGCACAACACATGTATCGCTTACTTTAAACGCCTGATTAAAAAAGCATAAATCATCACCGAATGGCAAAAAAAACCATAGACAGGTTTTCCCTGAGATTCAAACTCCTGAAGTATTATTCATTTTTTATTCATTGGATCTTCTATCGCCGGATCGAAGTAAAACACTGGGAACGGATACCCAAGGACCGGCCTGTATTGCTTGCTCCCAACCACCAGAATGCATTGATGGATGCCATGGCAGCCCATATGACCTCCCACCGTGATCCAGTCTTCCTTGCCCGCGCTGATATATTTAAAAATAATTTTATTGCCGGTTTGCTGCGTTTAATTAAGATTTTACCGGTCTACAGGATTCGTGACGGCGCCAGTGAACTGGGCAAAAACGAAGAGGTCTTTCAGGAAGCCATGCAAGTGCTGTTAAGAAAAAAATGCCCTGTGGCTATCATGCCTGAAGGAAACCATGGAAATAAACGAAGACTGCGGCCCCTTGTCAAGGGAATCTTCAGGATTGCCTTACAGGTACAGGAAAACTATGGAGAGAAGCCGGGCGTTGTCATCGTTCCGGTGGGGATCGATTATTCCAATTACACCAATTTCAGGGGTAAATTATTTCTACAGTATGGAGAACCCATTGAGGTCAGCGAATATTACGGAGCTTACCTTGAAAACCAGCCAAAAGCTATCAATATGTTACGGGAGAGGTTGGCAGGAGAGATGAGAAAGTACTTGATCGACATCCGGTCTGAGGACCATTATGAAATGTACATGTTGCTCCGTTCGGTATACAATGATGAGATGCGCAAACAGACAGGAGGTGAGAAAAATACGCTCTATAACCGGCTTATCGCTGACCAGCATATGATCGGGAAGCTATATGAGGTTGAACAGGAACAAGGGGATAAGATCCGGAAACTGGATGAATTATGTACAGCATACAGAGAGGGGGTTGAAGGTTTGAAGATACGCGACTGGCTATTCAAGCATTCAAGGTATTCCTGGATTGCCCTGATCCTGGCTGATCTTGGCATGCTGGCCTTGCTGCCGGTTTTTATATATGGTGCGATCACCAACTATTTTCCTTACTGGTTAACAGCGAAAATATCAAAGAAGCTTAAGGATCCCCAGTTCCACAGTACATTTAAATATGGCATCGGAATGTTCCTGTTCCCATTGTATTATCTTATTCTCTTCATACCCATTTGGATCCTTACAGATCCCGGTTGGATTAAATGGGCCTTTTTAGCAGGCCTGCCCCTAACAGGACTCTTTGCACATATCTATTTCATCTGGTTTAAAAAACTAAAGTCCTTATGGAAATACCAGTTGCTGACCCTCCGGAAAAATAAGCAGCTTGAATCTCTCAAGAATCTCCGCAAAGAGATCATCAGAAAGGTTGATGAACTCATTCGAGAATAAGTTGCTTAACAGCAATTTAACAGTAGAAATGGATTAGAAATAGTATCTTCGCAAAAACATTGGAAAAGGTAATATGAAGAGAGGTGATTTGCACGAAAAAATAATCAGTGGCATACAGCAGATCGGTATTGGTGTGGGCAATCTGAGAGAGGCCTGGAAGTGGTATAGAGAGCATTTTGGGATGGACATCAGGGTTTTTGAAGATGACACAGTGGCAGAGCTGATGCTGCCATATACCGGCGGTCAACCTCAGGCCAGACATGCTGCCCTGGCCTTGAATCTTCAGGGTGGAGGTGGATTTGAGATCTGGCAGTATACCAAAAGATCCCCGCACCCTCCCAAGAACAGTGTGCACCTGGGGGATCTGGGCATCAATGCTGCCAAAATCAAATCCTCTAACATCAAAGACAGCTACCAGTTCTTTCAAAACAAAGGCATCAATATTAACGGGATATCAAGA
>CAVYEL010000021.1:0-120287 GCA_963767555.1 uncultured Bacteroidaceae bacterium
CCGAATGGGATTTAACAGGTCTTATTCATGACTTAGGAAAAATTATGTTTATGTGGGGCTCTGATGAAGATGGTACAAGCCAAGCTGAGCAATGGGGCCTTGTGGGTGATGTTTTTATTGTAGGTTGTAAGTTGCCTGATTCATGCGTGTACCCAGAGTTTAATGCGCTTAATGTTGATATGGCTAACCCAAAATATAATACTGCTTTAGGTATTTACGAAAAAGGTTGCGGAATTGATAATGTAGATTTAGCATGGGGTCATGATGAATATTTGTACCAAGTATTAAATAATCATAAAGACAATACATTACCTGAAGAAGCAATGGTCATGATTCGTTACCATTCTTTTTACCCATGGCATACTGGTGGTAGTTACTCTGAAATATTGAATGAAAAAGATGTGAAATATCTAGAAATTGCTAGAGATTTTAATAAGTATGATTTATATACTAAAAGTCCAAAATTATATGATTTAGATGATGTTCTTGATTATTACCAGCCAATTGCAGAAAAGTACTTGGGTAAAGGCCCAATATACTGGTAATCATTTGGGACATATTCAATCCAATCTTTTATGAAAGCAATCTTTCAGCACTCCTTTAACCAATAAAAAACCTGGTCACCATTCGGTGCCAGGTTTTTTTGTCTTTGTCGGGGTGGCAGGATTCGAACCTGCGACCCCCTGCTCCCAAAGCAGGTGCGCTAACCGGACTGCGCTACACCCCGAGGACGGTCTGAGTGTGGGTGTGATGGTGTGCGTGTGATCGGGTGGGGGGCAAGGCCCCTCATCCTTTATTTATCATAGCTTCTGAACATGCCCAGGAGCATCTTCGAAGCCTGTTCATATTTTTCATATAGCTCTTCGTAGAGCTTTGTTTCGATCTGACCCTGGTCAAAGACCTGTTGCATGAGGGCAACGCTTTCAAAGATGCTGCCCCGGCTGATCGTGAGAAAATGCTTTTTGTCAGGTATGGTCATCCTTCCAGTCCCTTCAGCGAGATTAAGGACAGAGCTCTGAGATGCCTTTTTCCATTGATCCTTTACCAGGGGGTCAACTTTCTTGTCATCATTCAAGAACGAAAAGACCTTGTAATTAAGATCTCTCAGCACCTGGTAAATATCTAACTTCTCAAAATCAAACATTCTCTTTATCTTCTACTTGCCATTTGTCGGGCGTCATTCTCGCTATCTTGCCCACTCTCCTGTCCACTCTCTAGCCCACCCACACTCACACTCTCACATCCAGGCCTTCCTGCGGAGAGAGGGGGATTCGAACCCCCGGTACCGGTTTCCCAGTACGCCGGTTTAGCAAACCGGTGGATTAAGCCACTCTCCCACCTCTCCAAGAGCTTTGGCTCATTTGCTTTCTGAAAAAGCAGGACAAAAGTAAAAAATAAGCCCGGACAAACAAAAATTATTTCATTAATATACATTGCATGAAAAGAGTTTATAGTCTGGCTGCTTTTGCTTATTTTGAGCAGGATTAACAATCCGGATGGAAAAAATCAGAAAAGCACTTAATGAATCTCCTTATGCCCGGTGGGGTATCCTGTTCCTGGTGGGATTGATCCTGTCAGTCAACTACTATTTCTATGACGCGTTCTCCACACTGAAGGATCTGCTGATGAGGGAGTTCAATTTTACGAATACCCATTACGGCCTGTTTGTTTCCTTCTATTCCATCCCGAATACCTTCCTGTTAATGGCGGTAATTGGCGGGATGATCCTGGATAAGCTTGGGATACGGCGGACCGGTTTCATGTTTATCTTCTTTATGGCCTTTGGTGCCATGCTGACCGCTTATGGAGCATCTACTGCTTATGGCAACGGCGGACCCGGATATTCCTTTATGTCTTCATTCTGGCCCAGCTATTCCCCGGAGTTGAAGATGATGCTCCTGGGAAGATTTTTCTATGGACTTGGGGCTGAGACCAGCATCGTTGTGGTCAGCAAGATCCTGGTAAAATGGTTCAAGGGAAAAGACCTTGCCCTTGCCTTCGGCTTAAAGATTGCCTTTGGCCGGCTGGGCACATTTGCTGCGTTGCAGATCTCACCGGTGCTTGCACAGGACGGCGCCGGACTGAATACAGCAGTCTGGTTTGCAGGTGTCCTGGTATGCATGGGATTGCTGGCTTTTATCATATATATACTTTTTGACCTTAAGATAGACAGGGAGATCAAACAGGAGCAAAAACTCCTGGCTGAGGATGAAAAATTTGCCATTAGAGATATTCTCGGTATCATTTCCAACCGGGCCTATATCTGGATATTATTGCTTTGTGTAACTTTCTATTCTGCTGTTTTCCCATTTGTGGCTTTTGCCCCTGATTTCTTCTTAAATAAATTCAGCATGACGGCCATACAAAGTGGAAGGATTACCTCTTTGCTACCTCTGGGTACCATGATTTTTACCCCCTTATTCGGACTTATGGTCGATCGAAAGGGGCGCAGTGCTTCCGTCATGATATTTGGGGCAATGATTTTGTTGATCGTACATCTTGTATTTGCCCTGACACCTTTGAAACCATATGTATTCATGGTATTGCTTGGGATTGCCTTTTCCCTGGTACCTGGCGCCATGTGGCCCTCAATGGTCAAGCTTGTGAGGGATAAGGAGATCGGGACAGCCTATGGATTGATGTATTCGGTGCAGAACCTTGGACTCTGGGGAGTTCCCATACTGGCCGGGATGATACTGGATCATACCAACCAGGGGAATCCTGATGTTCTGAACTATACACCGACCATTTTGATGTTTGCGGGACTTGGACTGCTGGGATTATTTTTCGGAGTGATGTTGAAGTGGGAGGATAAGAAACGTAATTTTGGAATTGAATTACCCTTGAATAAGAAATGAAAAAAATCATGAGTTCACAGATCTTCTGGCCGACGGTGGTGATGTTTGTCATTGCCGTGGTCCTTTTTATTATTGCCTCCCTGCAGGGAGAAGGAAAGAATGTTGCCGGATTGAAATCTGCCTGGAACATGACCCTTCAAATCATCCCCTTGCTCATATTTGCATTTATTATTGCGGGACTTGTCCAAACATTGATCCCACGCGACCTGATAAGTTCCTGGGTGGGAGATGAGTCAGGATTTCGCGGTATTCTCATTGGAACGGTTGCGGGCGCCCTGACACCTGGCGGACCCTATGTCAGTTTGCCCATTGCAGCAGGTTTGCTTAAAACAGGAGCCAGTATACCTACCATGGTAGCATTTGTGACAGGCTGGTCCCTGATGTCAGTGGCTCGGCTTCCTCTCGAGGTAGGTATCATGGGATGGCGTTTCACCCTGATCCATATGCTCAGTGTGATCATATTTGCACCCCTGGCAGGACTCCTGGCCAGTTTAATAATGAAATTGATAAAATAATCAGTTGAAATGAAGTCCGTCCAAACAGAAAAAGCTCCCCTTCCGGGAGGCCATTATTCCCAGGCCATAGTACATAATGGACTGGTATATGTATCCGGACAACTTCCCGTAGATCCGGAAACAGGAGAAAAGCAAACCGGCTCGATCGAAGAACAGACCCGGCTGGTCCTGCAAAACCTGTCTGCCATACTGGAGGCTTCCGGCAGCAGCCTGGATCAGGTACTAAAGGTCACTGTTTACATTTCGGATATCTCCTTGTGGGGGAAGGTGAATGAGGTATACGCAGAAATATTCGGTGAGCACCGTCCCGCCAGGGCAATAGTACCTACAAGAGACCTGCACTTCGGATTCAAAATTGAAGTAGATGCCGTTGCTGCAGTTCGTGAAACCTGATCATCTCTTCCAGTATGGTTTAATGATCCTGTCCTGCCTCCCGGCCCTGTAAAGGAGGAAAATTGAAACACCAAGTATCAGGACAACGGCCAGTACTGAATTCTCAATTCCAAATCCACCTCCAACAAACCATTCAGGTCCTTCACGGGAGGCATCCAGAAAGTATTTAAAATCATCCTTGCCAGATATCGGGAGTCCGAAGAAATACTGAAAGAAATTCCATCCGACATGCACGGCGAGGGGTAACCATAGCCTGCTTCTCATGGTATACAGCACACCCAGAAAGACACCTGCCAGGGCAACCGAAAGGATCCCAAGGAAATCAACATGGGAATTCATGATATGGCCTATTCCGAACAGGAGGGCAGAAATAATTAAGGCCAGCCATGTGCCGAGGGAATGTTCAGTAATCCTGTAAATAATCCCACGGAATATGATCTCTTCCAAAAGGGCCAGCAGGATAAGTAGTATCAGTGGTTTAAAAATTACACTAAACGGATTCATGGGAGAAAATGAAATGCTCCCGGAAATCATAAAAACTACAACAATGCTTCCAACCAGCAGTCCCCCGCCAAAAAATCCTACAAGGTTCTCTTTTGCGGCATATTGAATGGCAAGTTCGGTTATCCTGCGCCTCTCATAAACCCTGAAAATGAGAATGTACAGGAATATTAAGAGGAAAATTGAAATTGTCCACCGGATCACCTGCTCTGCGGATTCATTTGGTATGATCTCACTTAATGCAGGTTTCAGGACCCATTTGTTAAACAGGGTTGGAACTGCAATGAAAATAGCTATCCCGACAATAATACGGGTCAGGGGAAAGAGAAGGATCCTCAGTAAAATGGATTTAGGAGGCGATGCCATGCTGAATAGGTTTGTTCATTTGACGCTGCAGTTGCCAGCAGGTTAATTCAAATATAAACAAAGCGGTTTGATTTTGTCGCTGAGGGTCTAAAATTCCTCTTTCCCGAATTCAGAGTCTATCCCCTTCTTGCCGTTAGCGGCCCAGTTCAGCGCATAGGTCAGGTTCAGTTCGAAAATAGGACCATAGCGATGGTATGTGACCGTTTGGTAAAAGATCTCTGTCCCGGTTTCGTCTCGTCCCTGCGTATACAATCCCTGGTGATTGGAGGAGAAAATATCAATCACCTTGAAAGTGAGCTTTAGGTTCTCAACTTTTTTCGGCCCCCAGGATAGGGCCACATCAGACATATAGAATCAATTCATTGCCTCCCTGGGCAGTCACCGTGGCTGAGGTTGCCGAAAATGTCTAGTATCAGGTCCAGTCCATCCATAATGTTGATTGTGGAATTTGTATTAAAAGTCCAGTTGATACTCCGGGTATCAACCTGGTATTCAAATATCATCTCCCTTGATCCTGAAATCGTAAATGGAACCGCCAAGGTAAAATTTCGACCAGTCAGTCAGTCTAAAATCTCCGTCAAGTTCTATACCCAGGGCATGATTGTTACCTGCATTTGTATAGCTTCTGATCAATACGGAATTGCCATGATACCATTGGTAATCATCCTCATTCAGGATGGTATTGACACGGTAGATGGCATTGTCCGTATTCCTGTAAAACCCGGTCAGTGTAAGTTTGCTTTTTTCGAATCTCCTGGTATAACTTACTTCACCAATGATGGAATACTCTGGCTTCAGGGAAGGGTCACCTACCAGGAATACTTCATAATGTCTTCTTAACAGGAAGGGGGACATGTTTTTTGTGGGTGGACGATTGATCCGCCTGCTGAAGGCAAAGATCAGGTCATCTTTATCACTGATCTCCCAGTCCATATGCAAAACCGGAAAGAAATCAAGTTTTTTAAATTCGTGGTAGTTGGTAGTAGGCTCATCGAAAATATTCAGGTAGTCAGCATTTTCAACATAAAAGAGCTGGTCAGTATATTCCACACGCAGTCCGGCGGAATATGTCAGCTTATTACTGCTTCCAGAATAATCAAAATAACCTGCATGGATCCAACGGGTCAGCTCAACTTCGTTTTGAAATTCAGTATAGGGATTCCAGGTATTGTTGCTTACATCCAGTGTGTCAAATAAAAATTTGCCTGTCTGCAACAATGCCTGGGGATGATACCCAAAACCAAGTTCACCACCGTTCTTCAATGGAAGAGTCAGGTCTATGTCCAGGCGGAGTCCGTTCAGGGGATTATCATCAAACTGCCTGTAAGCAAGCAGGGTGTCGCCATAATTTTCCGGCATCCTCGAAATATCCATATTGACAAGATTGCTGTATAGGTCAGATTTTTCATATAGGAAGGAAATATCCAGTTTTTTACCATCACTGAAATCATGGCTGTAATCGATAGATCCCAGTGTAAATATTCCAACTCGTTCATGTGTATTTGGATTGAATATGACATTGTTTCGCGGATCGTCAAACCGGTTCCCCTCTATGTCTCCATAATAATTGTCATAGAGATATTCCGCCGTCCTTCCTTCGACCTGCTTCCCATGATATAATCCAAAACTAAGTCGGTCACGGGCTGATATATCTATATCCATCCCTGCTCTCGCGGACCAGTTGATGTGCCATTCAGGCCTTGGACCGTCGGCCACCATCCAGTAGTAGGAACCATCATCCTGCAATATCCTTGCTTTCCCTTCCCTGTTTCCCCTTACATTTCTCCTGCCATAATCGACTCCACCATATACGCTGAACTTATCCCCAACGTGGTTCAGGAGAATATTTCCACTGTACCTTATAGGATCTAATTCAGGGTTGCCGGGGGCCCCTCCGCCCATCAATCCGCCGGTAAAACTCGTCCCACTCAGTTTGCCCTCTTTGGTTAATACATTGATGATGCCCCCTTTTCCCTGGGCATCATACCGGGCTGTGGGTACAGTTATAATTTCAATCTTTTCGATGCTGTTGGCCGGTAGCTGGGCCAGTACAACCGATGGTTCCAACTGTGTGGGCTTCCCATTCAAATACACCAGGAAACCACCTGTTCCGCGCAATGAAACATCTCCATCCGGAGAGATCTGTATGGAGGGGATCAGATGGAGTATGTCGATCGCCGTACCACCCATTGCTGTCACAAATTGGTCGGTATTATATACCTGTTTTTCAATTTTTCTGGAAGTTGTGGATGCCTGTCCCGTTACACGCACCTCATCAAGAGCAGTAATATTGAGCCTTAGCCTTGTTTCACCTGCTTTAGCGGTTTCATTCCCGGTTATTTTTACGGCTCAGTATTAGCAGGGAGATATCCGAGGAAGGAGAGGACCAGACCATACTCTCCAGGATCGAGTCCACTGACAAGGTATTCCCCATTATCGTCAGTAATTACTCCTGTCTCAAAGACTGAATCAGGAAGCTGGTAGACTGCAACCTGCGCATAGGGCAGGATATCACCAGTTTCACTGTCTATTACCCTACCGGAGATCTTACCGCCAGACTGGGCAAGTAGGAGTCCAGGCATAAGCAAAAACAGGAACAAAAAAGAACGAATACGCATATTCATATATAAAGATGCGAAAGTACGATAATATCTCTGGTTATTTGTTAAGTATTTTATAATTTTATGGATCCAATAAAAAATCAACATTATGAAAATCATAGCATTGAACGAAGTCGAGAAGAATGAAGTCCATATGGAGGGTGCTGTCGGAGCGTGGAAACAGCTACCTCTTGGAAATGAGGACAGGGTTCCTGTTTATTCTTACCGGGTCTTTACTGTAGATGCCGGGGGGCATACACCCTATCATCAGCATCCATATGAGCATATGAACTACGTAATTGAGGGCTCCGGTGCACTTGTAAATGAAAAAGGGGAGGAGCAAGCCCTGAAGGCTGGTGATTTTGCCCTGGTGAATCCCGATGAGAAACACCAGTACCGTAACAAAGGAGACCAGCCCTTCAAGATGATCTGCGGGGTGCCGAAGGAGTTTGAGTGAAAGAAGATGTTATTTATCTCCATAATGGCCGATAGCTGAAACTACCAGGACAACCACTTTGTCTTCATACACTTTGTAAATGATCCGGTCTTTCTGGTTTATTCGTCTTGACCAGTAACCCAGACATCTTATACTTCAGTGGTTCAGGGTTTCCTATCCCTTATACGGTGTATTTGATAATTCCAGGAATATTTGCTCAATTTTCCTGATATCAGATTTATTGCCTGATTTGTAGTGCCACTGTAATTCCTTCCTGGCTTTTGAAGATACCTCTATAGTATACTTTCCCATATATTGCCGGGATCTTTGATGCTGGTAGGTTTGCGTTTTGCATATTCTGCCTCAGCTTCCTGCACAGTTCTGATTAATTGATCATTGACAGACAAACGGTCAACTTCGTTCAGCGGTACGATCACATAGGCCTTATCCTTGCCCCGCTGAACAATGATTTGTTCATTTTGATCCACCAGTTCAAAATACTTCTTCAGATGGTCCCTGAATTCTCTGCTACTAACTATTACCATAATTATTGAATATGTACCAATATGGTACAAATATAATAAATAGTAGGGTGTAAATCAACGTGCAAATTTAAATGTTTCTCTTATTAGAAAAATCTTCCCAATTCTTCGTCTACCATATAATGCGATCAGTTCTGATGACCTGCTCTGAAGCATGTCATTCAGTATTCCAATCTCTTTCTTTCTGCCTGTGAGTATACTTCTTTGTCCATTCATCATATATCAAATCTATCCAAAAACACAAAATATTTTTGATTTTGGATGAAATTCAAACAAGACAATAAATTATATATGTCTGAAATACATCCATAATGCAAACATTTTCCTGTTTTGCATATATTCCATGCAATTCTTTATTGTCAATTCCGATGAAAAGTACCAGTACAGAAATAAGGGAGATAAGCCCTTCAAGATGATCTGCTGGGTGCCGAAGGAGGTTGAGTAGAGGTTTTCAGCCAAATACCTGGTCTTCCTGGCCTGCAGTAGGCTACCTGCATGGGAGATCCTCTGTATGATCATGAACTCCAGAACGACCAACCTGGGTATTTGAAAGGTGTGGAATAGGCATCTATTTCCGGATTTTTATAGCTTTGCATTATGTTCACAAAACTCCGACTACCCAAAGTTCTCCTTCTAATGGGTTTGACACAGTTCATTCACCCACTCTCTGCCCAGGAAATCATACCTGCTGAAAGGCGGATCGCATGGAAACCCGGGATACCCGGCGGCATCCCGGAGGTGAGTGGCCCGGAAGAGAATGTGATGGATCACGGGGCCGACAGCACGGGCATCCAGGACTCCCACGGAGCCTTTGTGGCAGCCGTCGGGGCCCTTCCATCAATGGGCGGGGTGGTGCGAATCCCTGAAGGAAAATTCCGCCTGTCCTCCACCCTTAGCATCGGGAAATCCGGGGTGATCCTGCGTGGCAGTGGCCCGGGTACCCGGATTATCAGTGGAGCGGATGGCAATTCCATTGATATAGTGACCTACCAAAGGGGCGATTGGCAGCAGCTCCCTGCCTCGCTGGGCAAGGACAGCACCTACATGCTGGTTGCCGATGGCAGCCTGTTCACAGCCGGGGAATTCGTTGAGGTTTCACAGGAGAATGATCCAGCCCTCATGTACACGTCCCCCGACTGGAATGTGAGCTGGGCACAGAGGTCCGTGGGACAACTGTTCGAGATCAGCGGAATTTCTGGAAATACCCTGGAGCTGGCCAACGCAGCGCACTACCGCTACGACACTGTCCTTCAGGCAGAAGCAAGACCCATCAATCTGGTCCGCAATGTGGGACTGGAAGATTTTTACATCGAGAAGACAGTGGCCGGCGGACACACCATCCTCCTGAAGAATACGGCCTATTGCTGGATCAGCAGGATCGAAAGCTATCACACCCGAAAATGCCATGTGGCCCAGCACACCTGCCTGGGTAATGAGATCAGGAATAGCTATTTTCACAGGTCCTTCGATTACGGGGGCGGAGGAAGTGCCTACGGAGTGGAGTGCGGCTATCATGTCACCTCCACCCTGGTGGAAAATAACATCTTCGATTCCCTGCGACATGCCATGATGGTACAACTGGGAGCAAGCGGCAATGTGTTCGGATACAATTACTCAGCCCATCCCATCCAGGGAAGTGGGGAAAGCATGCTTAATCAGGGATGGGATCCGCCCGATATCAGCATTCACGGACATTACCCCCTCATGAACCTTTTTGAGGGTAACGACCTGGAGGAAGTGGGCATCGGAGATTACTGGGGACCGGCCGGACCTGGCAACACCTATTTTCGCAATCGTGTAAAAAGCAGCGAGGGCATCATTTATTACGATGCCTCCCACGGTCAGAATGTGATAGGGAACATCACCCGGAAAATCAATAATTCCGCCGGCATCGCAGCTGATGAACTGGAGCATGGTAATGTGATCAGTGGTATTGTCAATTGGGACCCGGACATCAGCCATCATGAGCTGCCCGAATCCTATTATCTCCCATCCATGCCCTCCTTTATGGAAGGGCATACATGGCCGGTCTTTGGCCCGGATGTGGACGGTGTACCTCAACTGCCCGCCCAACTAAGGTACCAGGCACTCTTCTCCACCCATATCGATCCCTTCAACGCTGAGAGAACCATCCGCATCTGGCCCAATCCATGTACCGGGATTCTCCAGCTGGGCCACCTGGAACCCGGCACGCGTCTTCGGGTCCTGGAAATCTCCGGACGTGTCCTTCAGAACAACTTCCCGGAAGAGGGACTCCTGGACCTATCGGACCTGCCCGATGGTCTATACCTGATCGAATTCATTTCTCCTAACGGTAAACGTCAATCTGAAAGGGTCATCAGGCAATAAGGAATACACCGGTCCAAGTTAAACCTACCAGCTATTTCAACCGAACATCCCTGTATACCTGTACAACTTTGTGATTGAGGGTGAAGGCGCCCCGGTAAACGAAGCAGAGGAGGAGGAGCCCCCTAAAACCGGTGACTTTGCGCTGGTTAATCCCGATGAGAAGCACCAATACCGCAGCAAAGGCGACCAGTCTTTAGTCCAACTGCTACTATTCAGGGATTGGAGGTATAAACAATGCACCGGTGGGATCAGGTTTGCGGTTTGAAGTGGTGGCTGCATCTCCGTACCAGTAGATTCCCACACTGTAGCCCATGTCGCAATCTGTCCAGGACCACACCTCCATATCCAGTTGCAGCGAAGAGCTAAAGGGCATTACATCCAGCGATCGGGTGCGGGTTTCAGTACTGTATCCTGACGTGTTTCGTTCATTGGTAACTTTTCGGTTCAGTTTATCATATACATGGCACCGCGGCTGTGCATGGAAGGGATGCTCATAAAAATCAGTACTAAGTCCACCCCATGAATATCCATAATAGTCTTCGGTGCCTGTACCGAAAATTGAAGGAAAACTTTCACCATCAACCCAGATTTTCTCATCGCCTTCGCCCCACCATCTCTCAACGGGATTCATGACAGTAAGAGCATCACCCACGTATACGCCATGCCCTTTTAACGACACATAGTTCCAGTCAGAATAGGGTCGGGTGGGGACAGGGTATTGTCCTCTCCAGGCTGCATTGAAATACATGGATTGATTATCCCAATTCCAATCTCCAACTACAGCCTCAAGCTGTACATCCACAGGTTTATTGCCCAGGTTGACCAATAAAGATCCTTCCTGAATCGCGGTAGGGCATAACCCAGCGACATGACATGCTTCCATCCTCTTTCACTGTGCGATACCAGCCCTGAAAAGGATGTAATCCAATCCCCGTTCCGAAGAAATCACCTACCGGGCACCAGACTGTTTCTCGTCCGTCGAATTCTATCTTTAGTATAGTGGATCTGGTTATTGCGGGCTCATCGTAACTACCCAGTTTCACTGTCAAGGCCCTGACAGCGGCGGAACCCGAAGGCAATTCCACTGATACTTCAGCTTTTGCTGCCAAATTTACTTTTTTGGATACTTTTTCACCTTCAGTGCAATTGCCAGGTGTAAGCAGGGATTTCCCAACACCTTCAATGAGCGGCTCTGCAGCATTAAAATCCTCCATGTTGAAGGTTTCTACCCTGGTACCTTCCGGATATTCCCTGTAAGTAAATTGAAAGAAGAATGGGTGGTCGTCTGCCGTAATCTTACAACTTTTTCCATATGGAATTGGAAAGAATGAAACCGCAGATCTCAAGGACATGTGGGCAAAGGGGTAGGGGAAAAGTCCGGTCCCGTTTAGAAGGCCCAGGAAATTTCCTTCCAGGACCGGATCCTCAGAACCATCAAGATAAATCCGGATGCGGGTATCAGTTTCCGGCTTGCCTGCACTTCTGAAAGGCATCCAGGTGCGGACGATGGCACCCGCTCCATCATGCTCCATTAGCACCCACTCCTTCCGGCCCTGATTCTCCTCAATTCGCACGAAATTATGATGTGTCTCATCGGTATTTCGATCGAAATTATTAAACCAGCCTTCCACATCCTCAGGGGAGGTGGAGGCCCGGTTATAGCTGCTTTGCTGTTTCAGGCGGAAATCCGGATGTGGATATCGGGCAACTGCATCCCGGTCGACCATTTCACTAAGCAGCGATTCCATGGTGATGGGTTTTTCAACCTGAGAGCAGTAACCCATGATTCCAATGATTAATATAAAGCTTAATATTATATGGCAGGGATTAATTAATTTCATTTTGATATTATTACTTCACTTCGAATCCGGCTGCATACCCTTCTGTTTCAATAATCATCCGGTGAAACCTAAAACACAAAGTTGCTAAGTAGTTACAAAGAATAAATACCTGTCAGTACGAATATAAGTCTTCCTTTTCTAATGTAACTCAAATTTAATCGTTTCTTATATTGTACAAACGAGTCATTTAACTCTTCGGCAATTATTTTTCCTGACTGTTGATCCATCCAAGTTGTGGATACTGTCAGATCATTCTCTACCTCTGGATGTTTACCAAAAATATTGAAAGACTGGGCAGGATCTTACTCCCAGTAACGGCCCCCAGAAATTACGCCTCAGGGGATATCTGCTTCCTGCATCTTGAAAGAACAACTTTGGATAAGAAGAAAGATGAGTGCAGGTATTATCTGATATATCCAATCCTGCTTTATTATTTGTATTTCAATTAATTAACCAGAAATGTTTATTTTTTATTTAAAATCCTTAAACAATATTGTATATGGGATGTTTCTATAGCATAACAACACTTAAAACAAATAATTATGAAAACAAATGAAACACAAGTAGCCGTTCTTAATCCTTCAAAGGAAATGAACAAAGCGTTTATCGCAAAGACAGCCCTGATGGCCCTCCTAATGGTATTTTTCGTAAATGCTGTCAATGGTCAAGAAACGGTTGTAGACATAGTGGTAGGCAGTGAATCACATAATACGCTCGAAGCAGCAGTAATTGCTGCCGAACTGGCAGATGATCTGCAGGGTGCAGGACCATTTACTGTATTTGCACCGGTTGATGCAGCTTTTTCTGCTCTGCCCGAGGGCACTGTAGAAACTCTACTGAAAGATCCTACTGGAGATTTGGCCAGCATATTGCTCTTCCATGTGGTTGCAGCCAAAGCCTTTTCGAAAGATCTATCGGATGGTCAGAAAATTAAAACCATGCAAGGAGATGAGCTAATGGTTAAAATAAAAGACGATAAAGTATATATTAATGGAGCCATGGTCTCTGCAGCAGACATCAAAGCTGGCAACGGAGTTGTACATGTCATAGATGCTGTGATGCTTCCCCCGGCCAAAATGGCCGCAGCCAGTAGCTCTGCATCATCCGGTGGATGCGGTAACTAAGATAATAAACCTTTGATCTTCATCTTGCAATGAAGTAGATCAGGATTATTTGATCAAGTTTATTACAGGTTCATACGAAGGCTGTCCACTCAGGTGGACGGCTTTTTTTAGTTTGCCCGGCATGGGCGATAACTATAGGGTGCAAGTCCCGAACGCGACTTGACAGTAGGAAGCGTTAGCTTAAGGCAAGGGTGTCCATCGTGAGGTGGAATCTGAAGGAAGCCGGCGGCAAAATCCTGGCCTGACGAACAGAAACTGCATATAAGGCCTAAGTGGATGGATGAGTTTGCCAAACAAAACGAAGTCCAATACTGTGCGGATCCACCAAGGTAAATGCAGCAGGTATATGGGATGAAAGTTATCGTTCTTAACCGGGGAGGTCTCATGGACGTGTAGAAACAGAGTATGAAGCACGGTTGAAACAAGATTTACTGTGAGAAGTCAGCCGAGGCCATAGTACCGTACCCGTCGACAAGGGACGGAAAGGGCCGAACCTTAATGAGTGAGAGTAAATGAATGTTACCGGATGAAGGGAGGAAAGCAGAAAATATCGAAAGATACCTGCTTGCAAAATAGTAGGACGGAGCCTGAGGGCTATGCAGGAGGGCAGACTTTTATTTGGATGACTGAAAACAACCTCACCAATACCGACAGACCTGAATATGGGCTGTTAGAGCAGATTCTGTCCCCTTCGAACTTGAACCGTGCCTTTAAACGGGTAAGGAGCAACAAGGGTAGTGGTGGGATAGACAAGATGGAAGTCGAATCCTTACGGGATTATCTTGTCAACAACAAGGAGAAGCTCATACAATCCATATTGGACGGTAAGTACCGTCCTAATCCGGTTCGGAGGGTAGAAATATCCAAAGAAAAGGGAAAGAGAAGTCTCGGTATCCCTAGGGTGGTGGATCGAGTCATCCAGCAGGCCATCGCTCAGATCTTATCCCCCATTTACGAGAAACAGTTCTCACCGAACAGTTACGGGTTCAGACCCAAGCGTAATGCACATCAGGCATTGAACAAATGCAGGAACTATGTCACAGACGGTTACAAATATGCCGTAGATATGGACCTGGAGAAGTTCTTTGATACGGTCCATCAGAGTAAGCTGATAGAAGTGTTATCAAGGACGGTAAAGGATGGGCGGGTAGTCTCGCTTATCCACAAATACCTCAATGCTGGAGTAGTAATACGCAACAAGTTTGAAGAGACGGAGAATGGGGTTCCTCAGGGGAGTCCACTTAGTCCACTGTTGAGTAACATCATGCTCAATGAATTGGACAAGGAACTCGAAAAACGAGGACACCGATTTGTACGTTATGCTGACGATCTGGTAATCCTTTGCAAGAGCAAACGGAGTGCCGAGAGAACGCTGGCGAACATCGTTCCGTACATCGAGAAGAAACTGTTTTTGAGAGTAAACAGGGAAAAGACCACGGTAGCCTACATCTCAAGGATTAAATTTTTGGGATACTCCTTTTATGTATATAAAGGAGAAGGACGATTGCGGGTACATCCGAATAGCATTGCAAAGATGAAAGAGCAGATTAAAATGCTCACTTCTCGGAGCAATGGCTGGGGATATGCAAGGCGGAAGGAAGCACTCAGGCAGTACATTACTGGATGGGTGAATTACTTTAAGCTAGCCGATATGCGTAAGCTACTTGAAAGAGTAGATACATGGTATCGTAGACGTTTACGTATGGTGATATGGAAACAATGGAAACGGATACGTACTCGTGGTCGTAATCTCATGAAGCTTGGCATAGATAGTCACAAAGCATGGGAATGGGCGAACACTAGGAAAGGCTATTGGCATATTGCCAATAGCTTTATCTTGAGTCGTACTATTACCAACGAGCGTCTTAGACATGCTGGCTTTATTTTCTTTTCGGATTATTACGGGTCTGGTCAGGCTATTATTTAAGGAACCGCCGTGTACCGAACGGTATGCACGGTGGTGTGAGAGGACAGATAGGGAAATAATCCCTATCTTCCTACTCAATTGTGTGCCATGCATGTTCTTTACCTATAGGGTGCAAGTCCCGAGCGGGCCGGGTTGACAGGAACCGCTAGCTGAAGGCAAGGGTTGAACCGCGAGGTTCCGTCTGAAGGAAGCTGGAGGCAAAGATTAGTTCTGACGAACAGAAACAGGATACAAGGCCTACCGAGGGGGTAACCCTGCATTAGAAGGGGATGCCCGAAAGTCAACCGTAACCGAGGGTGGTAAATCCTGCAGGACTAATTGAAAGGGAAAGAACTTACCATGGGAGATCTCAACGCCGAAAGGGGTTGAGAAGTCAGCAGCGGGCATAGTACTTCGAAAGGAGGAAGGCCCAAATCTTTAAAGCAAGGAGCAGTTGCCAAGCAACAGAAAGAGCCATGCAGAAGACAGGAAAATATCAGGAGTCTCCGAGGGACCTCATTTTATGGGGAGAAGGGGATATTGATAGCCCGATCGTTCGGGGAGAGGACGTATACCTCAAGCCGAAGGGTCGGGTAAGTCAACAGTGGCTCACTGCGTGCAAGGAAGAACGAGCCTTGACGGCAGATTTGATGGAACAGATAGCGGATCTATCAAATCTGACCACTGCCTTACGGCAGGTAGTTAACAACGGAGGGAGTGCCGGAATAGATGGGATGACAGTAACACAGCTTAAGGAGTGGTTCAACCACAACTGGCAGGAATTACAGTCATCACTACTGGATGGTAGTTACACTCCGTCAGGGGTGAGGGGAGTACGCATAAGAAAACCCAAAGGAGGATATAGGCAATTAGGTATACCGACGTTGCAAGGATAGGCTGGTCCAACAAGCGATCAGTCAGGTTCTTAGGCAGGAGATACGAGCCGATATTCTCCGACAAATAGCTACGGGTTCCGCCCAGGACGCAATGCCCATCAGGCATTGTAAAGGCAGCGGAATAGTAGCCGAAGGATATAACCATGTAGTAGACCTCGACCTGGAGAAGTTCTTCGATAAAGTGAACCACGACCGCTTGATGTGGTTGTTGGGGACCCGGATCGGAGACAGGCGGGTATTGAGTCTGATCGGCAAGTTTCTACGCAGTGGGATCATGCAGGACGGACTGATCAGCCAGCGACTTCAGGGAACACCTCAGGGCAGTCCGCTATCACCAATTTTGTCGAATATCGTACTGGATGAATTAGACAAGGAGTTAGAAGTTCGGGGACACCGTTTTGTCCGCTACGCCGATGATCAGATCATAATGGTCAAAAGCGAAGAAGCAGCAAAACGGGTACATAAGAGCATAACCGACTTTATCGAAAACCGGATGCTGTTAAAGGTAAACCGGGAAAAGAGCCGGATATGCCGTCCTCAGGAACTGAACTTCTTAGGATATACAATCCAAATCGATGGCAAATTGGGTATAAGCCGAGAGAGCCTTGAGAGGTTCAAACAGAAACTGCGCCGAATAACCCGAAGGAACAGGGGAGTAAGCCTGGAACAAATGATCCATGGATTAAACCCAGTACTACGGGGATGGCTAAACTACTTCAGACTGGCCAGGATGAAGAAACATCTGGAGAGATTGGTAGTCTTGGCTACGACGCAGGATCAGATGCTTCAGGATTAAGCAATGTAAACGAGCAAGTGGTATCATTCGTTTCCTTCGCTCTCGGGGATTCCAAAGGAGGGCAGTGCTGGATTTTGGCCTTATCGGGCAAAGGTTGGTACAGGCTCTCTGAACACTCCCCAGGCCAGTGAAGCGATGAATCTTGCTTGGTTCGAGGAAATTGGCTTATTTGGCCTGTAGTGTAAACTATTGTTTAACTTTAAAGAAACCGCCCCGTACGTGCTACGTATGCGGGGTGGTGTGAGAGGGAGATAAGGTCGGTATTGGCCGTCCTTAGTCCCTACTCGATTCCTATCTTTAAAAGATGCGGTATTTATTGCCATTGGCATAAGTGCAATAAGGCCTATTGAATGTTAATTTAGTATTCCTGGAAGGAGTATGAAAAAAAAGAGAAGTTCTATTTTGTTAAAAAAAATATTTTGAGTAAGTAGCTAGTAAACACATGACTTATGTGATCGAGGACTCCGGAGCACTTGTTAGTGAAAAAGGGGAGGAGACGCCCCTGAAAACCGGTGATTTTGCCCTTGTTGATCCTTCAGAGAAGAACCAGTACCGCAACAAGGGAGACAAACCCTTTAAGATGGTATGCGGGGTGCCGAAGGAGTTTGAGTAATTGTCAATCGGGATCTGAGGATGCTATTTCTTTTTTTATGGCATCATTGATATATTGATTAAGAGAGAGACCCCTGATGGATGCATTGTAAGCAGCTTTCTTGTGTAATTCGGGGGATAAACGGATATTCAGATTCCCTTTATAGGATTTCTCAACCGGGGTGTTATTCTTGTTGCAATCCTTAATATGCTCATCCACCATATATTTAAATCCTTTCTCAAGCTCATCAACAGTTGAACCTTCAAAAGTAATCAGGTCATTTAGCCCTTCCACCTTTCCATAGAACACCCGATCCTCTGCCGCAAAATGTACGGAGCCTATAAATCCTTTATATTTCATGATATCCTTCATAACAGGTTCTTAGATTTAAGTTCTTGAATTATCAAATCAATCTGATATCTCTTCAGGACATTGCCCAGATGAGGTTTATGCAACTTAATATTGTGTTTTATTTCCTCGTTGCAAAAGATAACCCTGGACCCAGATCCTTGTAATTCCTCATACCCTAAGCCTCTTAAAAGCCTGATCAACTCATTATAGGTAAAATCAGTTGGCCTTGAAATGAACTTGTTGAGAAGCTTTTCCCGTTTTGTCATCAAAACTTAATTGTTCTTACAAAGATACAAAATGCAGTCCAATATTGCAACTAAATAATAGTTGCAAATGTGTTGCATTGCGCATAATTGAATTGCATATTATCAACAGGCTTACATGGGGATTAAAGTGCCGTAACAAGGGTGACAAACCCTTCAAGATGATCTGCAGGGTGCCGAAGGAGTTTGGGTGGATCAGACAAGGAAATTCTTGTCCAGGAACTGCTGGAAGCGTTCTTTGTACTGCTCGCTTACCGGAATAAAAACCTTATCGAAGATGATGCGCATGCGTTCCACGGTGTTCACTTTTTCCAGGTTTACTATATAAGAGCGGTGCACACGCATAAAATTCCGCTCCGGCAGATTGGTTTCCATCTTCTTCATTGTCATCAAAGCCATCACCGGCTTCTGGTTCTCAATGTGAATCCGCACATATTCCCGCATGCCTTCAATGTAGAGGATATCAGGAAGCTTGATCCGCAGGATCTTGTACTCCGACTTGATAAAAAGGAAATTTTCATCGCTTTCCACCTGGTTGGTCCCTTCTGCTTTCGATCCGATACGTTCCCTGGCTTTTTCTGAGGCCCCGAGGAAATCACGATAACCAATGGGTTTTAGCAGGTAGTCGATGGCATCAACCCGGAATCCCTCCAGGGCATACTCACTATGCGCCGTCGTGAAGATAACCCCGGGAGGGCTTTTCATGGATTTCACAAAATCCATCCCGCTCAGATCGGGCATGTTGATATCCACGAACATCAGTTCCACCTGGTTCTCCTGCAGCCATACAATGGCCTGCAGGGCACTCTCAAACTGCCCTTCCAATTCCAGGAAAGGAGTCTTTTCGAATATATCCGGCCATCTGTTGCAGGGCCAGGGGTTCATCGTCGATAGCTATGCAGCGTATCATACCGGTATTTTTAGCCTTACTGTAAATTCTTCCTTGTTATCCTCAATGTTCAGTACATAGCTGTCACCATAGATGAGATCAAGCCTTTTCCGGGAGTTTTCAATCCCGATACCAGAAGGGTCCCTGTTCTTTTTTGATTTCCGGATTGCTGTTTTTAATTATAAAAAAGAGCTGATCGGATTCATATATGAAATGTAATGTCAATATAAGATGATTCCTGATAGCTGATGCCATGCTTAAAGGCATTCTCTACAAAGGAGGTAAATAGCAGAGGAGGAATGATTTTTCTCAGGGATCTGACCAGGCATATGAAAGTCTATCTTTACCTTCTCTGAGTACCTCAATCTCATCAGTTCCACATAGTTGCCGATGAATTCAATCTCCTTTTTCAATGGGATTTGATCCACCTGTGAATCGTATAGCAGGTGACGCATAAGCTTTGAGAGCTTGATGATGGCCTCTTTGGCCTCGGTTGTATTGATATCAATGAGTGAATGGATATTATTGAGGGTATTCATAAAGAAGTGGGGACTCACCTGGTTCTGCAGAAAGGCCAGTTGTGACTCCATATTCTCTTTTTCGGCACGGATCCTTTTTTGTTCAGATTGGGCCCATTTAACAGAGATCACTAATCCCGTATCAAATCCAATGATCAGCACCGAGACCACCATAAAACTGATAAAGGGAGGAAGCTGTTTGGGAGGCTGCTGGATCGGGGGCAAGCCGTCCCTTCTTCCAGGTGGTGGTTGATTTTCCCGTAACATTGGGGGTCTTTCTCCGGGAACAGGCGGTCTCGCTCCCGGAGGTGGTACTCGTCGGGGAGCTAAGGCCTCATTGGGGTTTTCCCGGGGCTGCGGCTGGATCACATTTGTCCGGTAGAAATGAATCCCGATGGCCACCCCTAAGATCAAAACCACATTGCTTATGAAATAAAGCCAGCGTTTTCCGCGAAAGAAGAAAAAGGGCAGGAACACAAACCTGTTCAGCAGGAAAAGAGCCAGGTAGGGGATGAAGGACCTCCAGACTCTGAGAATATGTTCCCAGTCTATTCCTTCTTCAAAATTTCCGAAGAGCAAGGGGGAAGTAAACAAAAGGAGCCAGAATACGATGGAGATGGAGGGTCCCAGGAACTTCAGGTGATTGAGTTTATTTTTTTTCAGCTTCCAGCGCATAAAAGGTAAGGGTAAAGTTGGGGATTATATTGCTTATTCCAAATAGCTTTGAACGGCACTGGCCCTTGCCTGTACATGTTGCTTCAGCTCATCAATGGCTGCATCAAATGCAGCATCAGAGCGGATAAAGGTATAGGGGGAGCTTTCAGCATAGGCATACTCCTGCAGAAGGGTCTGATACTGACTGTAGAGGCTGGTCATTTTTTCCGGGGCAAAAACACCTTCTGTAAATTCAAGCAGGTAATCTTTATAGATTAGCTGGTATTCGGTCACATCCATCAGGTAGCGAATCAGTGGCCAGTTGCTACCCACCTCATCCAAGTGAGAGGCTCAGGGCACCACCCTGTTTTCCTTCCTGTAAGGCTTCATTATTATCCCAGGGGATCCAGGTGAGCAGTCCATTGTCCGGATTGTTATAGAGGTAGTAATTGTGGGTCATACTTCCATAGGTATCCCAATTCTGCATGGCCGTATTGGAAGCCAGCCACTGAAGAAATACATCCACATCAAAACATTCATTGAGTTCAGCCTTCCAGGATTCACTGTCAGAAGTCCTGTCTGACTGTTGATGGCAGTATAGAGAGCATACACATCTGAATAATTGCCAAGCTCTTCATTATTCTTTTTCTCCATCTGTGATTCGTTGTAGCTGCCGGCCGCAAAACTGGCCGCTGTGCCATCCGGCTTGTAGAGGTTCCCTTCACCGCTTTCGAATTGACTCTCCAGTACGGTATCATCCACTTCTTCCACAAGGGTATAAACCCCATAATAGATTGGTCCGGATCCATGGTCCACATAAACCACACAGAAGGCTGTTTTGGATGAAGCAAGGCCAAATTCCCTGAAAAGGTCCGCAGCCACCTTTTCCCGCACCAGGGAGGCATCATCATAGTTATTTTTCAGGTTTAACTGCCTGAATCCATAGAAACGCTGGTCTGTAATTTCAGGATAGTCATCTTCATATTCATCAAAGTCAAGTTTAAATGAAAGTTTCTCGATACCCGATCTGGTAGGAGGAACTTAAACTGGAATTGCCCTTATAGCGGATACCCACATGGTACCACTCGGTATCATTAAAAAAGAAGGAACAGGGGACCCAGATGGGAGTGTAATCCGAGGTTCCACCAGCACCTGGCATGCCGCCCCCGGGTCTTTCTCCCGATGAACCCAGGTTGGCAGTCAAGATCGGCCTGCATATCGGACCAGTCATCGGGATCTATTACAATATCGAATCGGATCACTTCACCATGATCAAATACAAGCTCGTAATTGGGATCTGCAGTGTTGCTGTGGGTCTCTTCACTCCAATCGTCCAGGTTTGTCAGGATGATATCTGAGTCATCTTTACGGCATGCTCCAAGCATAACCAAAACAATTATTAATAGAGAACCTATGAATTGACTCGTTTTGTTATATTGTTCTTTGTTCATATGACTAGAATTTTAATCTGTAACCAATAGTTATGATATGTTTATTCCGGTAGTCCTGCAGGTAATAATCAAGCATATACCCGATTTTGACGGAGTTTTTTTTGTTTAATTTATATCTCCCCCCCAGGGCATATCGCATTTTGTACATTTCATTTTCCGCAAGATCATGAAACCCTTCCGCTCTTACATAGGGAGTTAATTTGAAATTTTTAATATCATATTCAAGTTTGGCCCTGTACCTGAGAAATTCTCCATTGGAGGCATCTTCGGTGTAATTGGTGTATTTAATTCTGAATGATGGTTCCCATCTTTTGATGCTTCTTGAATAGTCTGCTGCAAATGCAAAACGATGCAGGTACTCAGTGGATTTTGTGTCTCTGGGATTTATAATAAACCGATAGCTACCGCTGAGCGCAAAGTCCTTGACAAGCTTGTACCTTAGTTCGGTTTCCAGGAGAGATTTATCAATATTAAATGACTCATCCAGTCGCAACTCAGGTATAAAAGTTATTCGGAGCTTTTTAACCGGACTAAAGCTTAATTGCAATTCTGTACGTGTCTGAAAATCATTCTCGACAGCTTGGGATTCATTTTCGGTAGTTTGGGAATATGTTTGACCAGCAACCAGAACTCCCAAAAGGAGCAATAATTTACGGTTAGGCAACATGTTTATGTTTTTCATTGAATTCCTATTGTTTGTTAATCTGATCCGTTTATGTTGAAAAAGAGTGTGATTTCAGCTATGTCACGCAGAAAATCTATCTTTCCAATTTCATAGCGTTTAATGTTGATCCCGGTGCGGTTTCTAAGATCTTCCATTAAGGCCTCCTCACTGTCAATATGAATGTTTTCAATCCGCTCATAGATTAATTTGACTGATCCTTCCTGTTTCAGCATTAATCTTTTTTCAAGCCATCCAGAGGCCGAAAATGATGGCTGTATTTGTAAACATTAGTTCGACATAACTAACTTTTTTGTTGGATAGTGCATTCATTACAGAGATGCCAATAACGATAAACAGGTAAGTCATCTCCTTGATTGGAATGGTATTGGTTCTGTATCTGATAATCCCAAAAATGGCAAATAGACCTAAGGCGAATCCCAGCTCAAGTTTGACATTATTTAGCAGGAAGCACAATAGGAAAACAATAACTCCAATTGCCAGGTAGCTGAAATAGAAGTCTTTGCGTTTACTGTTTTTTGAATACAGAAAATGGACCACTATAAATACCAGGATGGTATTAAAAACAAGCCTGATCAAAAGTTCCGTAAAATCGGATACATTGATTATTTTAATTCCAAGAAATCGGAGTTGTTCTTCCCAGCTTACTACTTCGGTTGTGGCGGGGATATTTGCACTTACAGTATCAATTAACGTTTTAACCTCTGAAATCATGACTTTATGCTTTTATTGTATAATTCGATGTTTGTATTCAGGATCTTCTCTATTCTTCTTATTTTCCCTTTGAAAGCGTTTCTTTTTAGATCCTGAGCAGTTAAGGCTCTGCCCTACGCAATATTTGCTGAATCCGGATGCTCTGATATGCTCCTCTCTCAAAGCGAGAGAAGCGGCGAAATCGGCGAATCTTCCTTCAGATTTGATTTCTATAATGATCAGATTTCCCAGGGTAACCCATGTCCCACCTACGGTATATTGAAGGTACTGGTCTATGGTACAACGTTCCTTGAAATTCTTATTTACAAGGGTTTGGCGTGAAAATTCGTTGATCAGAGATGGTTTCAGGTCATTGCAGTAGTATGGTGTGTGGCTTCTTATAAATTCTCTTTCCTTTGAAGTAAACGAGGAATCCCTGAAGTCAGCCGGGATTCGTTTCTTAATGGTTCGTCCCTTATTGTTTTTGAATTTTATCTCCAGAAAAGCTTAAGGCTGAAGAGAGATAAGTATCTGCGCCGGATTTTATATCGGTTTAAATTACCATTGTGATGTTTTAAGTACATCCTGTTATTCAGGGGTATCATAATAGGTGGATGTATAGGGAAACTTTTTCTGGCCTTCAATATCCAGCATATAATAGTGCTGATTGACCGATTGAAGTATGCTCTGAAGATTTTCTTCGTGAAACCAATACTTCTTATCGGTCCTGTTCATCAGTTTCACCTGGTCCATCTGCTCCAATTGAATGGATTCAAAAAAATTAGTTTGCATCCTTTTGAAGGTTTGTGCTTATATGTTTGCTGTTACAGGTTCCTGACAAGGCGTACATAGTTGTAGATACGGACTGCGTCACCCTGAGGACCATGGCCTTCGGAGAATTCTTCCGGGTCACCAGCTTTGGGATCGCTGCGCTGGGCTCCGGCACCATGGACATCGATCCAGTTGGTTTCATCAGGGCTGCTAGTTATGCTGGCTGAAGCCATGGGTGGCAGATACCACCGGGACCATCCGGGCATCTCAGTCATATTTCCCATGGCACGTCCGAATGCAACATAGGCTCCCCACGCTCCCTCATGGCCAACGGTCCAGTTCCCATGTGTGGTGCTGCTCCAGTAGCATGGATAATCATCTTCCCCTGCTTCATTGGTAATTTGGGTACAGTAAAGAGCGGATCAATGGCAGCCCTACCGCTTGTGGCCGGTGAACGGGTATAATCCAAAATGCTCTGCAGCTCTTTTGCATCGGGCAGTCGCCAGTCGGAATAGCCTGCATATACCATGTTTTCCGCATAACTCAGTGCATCTTTCCAGAGCACACCTTCGCCGTTATCTTCCTGCATCCACATCAGCTCGGTGGCCTGATCGGTGATGGTGCCGTCTCCATTGTCGGTAAAATCATTGATTCCATATTCGGGGTTACCACGAACCATCAGGTAGTTGAAGGCCTTATCCTGTCCCATCATCTGCGTGCCATAACCCTTGATGCGGCCATCGGCAAAGTTGACGCCGAAGACCAACTTTTCAACCTCCAGGCTCACATACACATTGGTGGAGGCACACTGCATGTCGATCAGCCGTTCACCGGCATCGGTATCACCGTAGGCGTATTCAAAGAATTCTGTATTTATAAAGGGGATCAGGTCATCGGTTGAGTTGCCTTCATAACCACTGATATCGCGTCCACTGAACATGATCAGCGAATACTGCTCCTTGATGGTTGGTACCCGCCAGTCTTCATACCCGCCGTTGAAACTGTATCCGCCATGGCCAGGATCTCATCATAGCTGAGCTTATCGTCATAATCGATGGAGCCATCCCCGTTATGGTCAAAGGATAGCTGCCACATCAGCCCGCTAATCTTATCAGTCATTGTGCCATCGCCATTGTCCATATAGGAGGGAATATTGCCGGGGTAGTGCGCATTCTGTCCATAGAAGTCTTCTCCAGATACCGGATCGGAAATGGATGTGGTGTTGTTAAAGAGCTATTCTGATTGGTCCCCACTACCGGAAATCCGGTGATATTCGGGAAGGTTATCTTCCGGATCACTTTCAGTGTTGGTTACTTCACAGCCAGTAAAGCTAACCAGAAACGCTGTCAGCATGCTTATTATAATATTGCTCATTTTAACAGAGGTTATAGTTTCATTTCAATTGTATTAATTGATTTATGAAACAAACCTAGTCTGTCTGGCTAGCAAAAGAAAAAGGAATCAATAACAGGGAAAGGTTTATCTACCAATAGGAGAGATATATGTCAATGAGTATCAGATTACTGTGACACCTTGGTCATTCACTAGATCTACATTATAGAGAGTGCCAAGGTTCTCTAAAGGAATGTTAATTCAATAAAATTGAGCAGGCATGCCTTGCAAATAATCCCCGCATATCGTTCAGGTAGGTTTTCGAATATTTTCACCAATTCCGTTAAAATCTCCACAATTATATAATGCACGGGCCAAAGTAATTTCACGGATTGCCCTGGAACGTTTTTGCAATGAACCTATATTCTGGATTCCTTTGCCGTTATTTGCCATCCCCGTCAGTGCATCTTCAATATCTAAAACTGCGTGGCCTGTCATTTCCGGTTTTTGTAGCAGTTTTGCTAAGGGTTCTGCAGCGCTCTTATCACCTATCTTCTCAAGAGCCAGTGCAAGTGAACGATGGTGTGAAAGAGGTACTGAAGCATCCAGTTTCCCTACCATTTTTAACAATTCAGGAAGTACTGATTTATCATCCGAATAGCCTAATGCCAGGATGAGCCCATCTTCAGGTGTTGGCAGGTGTGCAAAATCTGCCATGGATCCCTGAAAAATCCGCTCACTCCATTGATCAAGTTTTCTGAGTTCATTGATTAATGTTTCGTTCCCGGTATTTTCACCACACATTCCCAAAAGTTTGGCATACAGTATTCTGCTTTCACCACTTGAATTATTAAATGCTTCTTTTGCCATCGGAATTGCTGCCTCCTTATGGGATAAAATAATTGCCAAAGGTTCTCCGGCACTTTCAGGATTTTTAGCTTCACCATATTCATCGATGGCCTTTTGAATGACGTCTTTAGCATAAGGAAAATTATCTTTCATTCCGAGAACATCTTCTAAAAGATTTCCTTTTTCAATTAGAAGTACTTGCAATTCTTTAATATCAATTTCACGAAGAGATACATCTCCTAAAATTGCCAATGCGGCTGCCAGTCCGGCTGCGTAACCCTGGTTTGCCATGTCGAATTGCATACGTACCATGGCAGAAGCATCACGATCCATGCTTATTCCCAACCCTGTTACAAGCATTCCATTTAGCCCTTTGGGCAGCAAACACCTAAAAGGTGTATAGCATGATCCACCGGGTGCTGGATGATTCTTTTTTTTCGATACTTCATCGTGTGGCAGTAAGGCAAAATAGGGCGAACTGGGGTAACCATGCGAGTCGTAATCACTGGCTGAGTAAACAATTGCATCGGGATAAGTGCGTCCGGCAAGCTGGTCGAGATAGTTTAATGTGAAATCACCCACAATCCTACGTCTTTCGCGGTTTTGGACAACAGGGACTGCATCAAATTGATTTTCCGATTTTTCGTAATATGCACACTCACCAATGCCCGCCAAATGTCTAACATATCGGCTTCATCAACCAGAAGATAGTCACTATTGTAATAATTACCGGTTAAGGGGCGGGAAGAGAAACCTGTCCCCTGCAGAGCCATACTTTCTTTTTCTACATCTCCGTACCTGTATTCAGCACCTGCTGCAATAGCTACATCAGCATTTCCAGTTGCATCAATAACAATTTTCGCTTCAACAACTCCTCTTCCCAAAGAAGTAGCAACTGACAGCACCTTTAACTTTATTATTTTCTACATATGCCCCACATCCAAGAGCTCCCAACCAGATATCGGCACCTACTTTTTCGAGTTCATTTCGGTACCATTCCATTTTTGGTTCGATATTATCCACTTGGGAAAGGCACTTCGGCAGCAAATCCTACTTTTCTTCCATGATAAGGTTTGCCAATTAATCCAAGTGTACCTAAACCGCCCAGTCCTTCCAAATACTCCACCACCAAAACCTTCATCCCCATTCGTCCGGCCGAAATGGCTGCCGGTGCACCCGAGGTTCCACCGCCAATTACAACCACATCGTATTTACCCAAGCACGGGTATTCCTGTTTTTGGGCTTTTTATTGTTGGATATTGTATTTTGGTAACACGGACGAAGTCCATGTAAAACTTCTTTTACATCGCCCGATTTCTTAGTAATATTTATTGTCCGGATTATGAAATCTTTTGAAGGATTTAAATTTGCTGCTAGATCAGCAGCCTTTTTCCCAATCTCT
Organism: uncultured Bacteroidaceae bacterium; assembly: GCA_963767555.1. Taxonomy (GTDB): domain Bacteria; phylum Bacteroidota; class Bacteroidia; order Bacteroidales; family SM23-62; genus SM23-62. The sequence goes on from CAVYEL010000021.1 coordinate 27,571, forward strand.
TCACCAAAATACGCCATGGCGCCAGGTTCCAACATTCTCTCTTTAACATTATCGGGAATGGCGGCATAACCACCCAGCACAAACAGATTGCTGAAACCTTTCGGTTGAAAGTGACCGGTTTTATCTGATGAGATATCCCATTCTTCCGAATTTTTAGTGCAAATAACAGGATTGGGCGGATGATAAGACAGAGATTCTGAAGCCCTTAACTGTCCCTCAGTATATGTTTTTTTTCGTGCTAGTTGTTCAACCCTGGCAAACGATTTAAAGCTCAAATCAGGCATTGGGAGTTTAAGCTTTTGTTTTTTATATACAGGTTCTTCCTCGGTTTCACCCGGCAAAAAAATGATGCGCTCAAAATGTAATGAGTCATTTTCAAATGGCTGGAATTCAGCTCCTGCCATTTTACAAACAATTGCATGGCTGGAAGCATCTATTATGGTTTTCGCAATAACTGCCTGCCTTCCTGCACGGTTGGCAATGACAACCCCGGCTGGTTTGTTGTCTTCGTTCCAAATAATATCAGTAACAAAACTTCCATAAACAAACTGAACACCGGCATCTATCAAAGCTTTACCAAGTGTGCCTTTAACACGCATCGGGTTTGTGGTATTCGAATCTTCGAAAATCAGTCTCTTCCAGTTTGTGTTTTTTTGGGATATGCAGAATTTCGTTTTAAACGAAGTGTTGCACATAGATCTTCACCGAGGTGGGTTTTCGATTCTACCAAAAATACACTTGTCCCTTTTTCAGCTGCGGAAATAGCTGCAGACACAGCAGGGACAGTTCCGCCAATTACCAAAACATCAACTTCAGCTACAACAGGGATTTTTCTTTCAGACTGAAAAAGTATCTCTTCATGTTCATTTGCCTGGGATAGACTAATGTTTACTATAATTAGTGAGCAGAAGAAGTATCCTCTTCATAAGGTTGAAAGTATTCATCTACACTGTGAATTTTAATTTATCATTGCAATTTTTCAGTTTTCAATTTATGAAAATTGTCCGATCTCCCGATGTTCTTTGAAATTAATCTGCATTGAACAGCGGAGTTTGTATGATTCTTGCTAGTAACAAACTTCAAGATTTACAAACCCTGTTAATCATGAAGCCTGTTTTAATGATGATAGCAATTAAAAGAATAAATCTGGTCCCATTTAATGTCATCCTCATCCTGTTACCAGGGATGATGGTTCTGAAAATCAGAAGAATAAACTAAGCAGGAAATAGTTAATAATTTATGCACATGCATTAAGTTTTTGGGAGACGAGGGCCCTGGGTCAATCCAACAGGGTGACATTCCCCGTGGCCACATCATACATGGCGCCGCGGATCTGGATTTCTCCAGTGGATTCCATTTCCGACAGAATTTCGCTTTCTTCTTTGATCCGTTGAATGTTTAGCTTCACGTTTTGCCTGGCTACCTCATCCACTTCCGACTGGCATTCCCAAATGAGTCAACCGCCGGAGTGATCTTTGACAGCAGGGCAGTAATGTTACCCAGCTCCACCTGTTTGCAGGCTGCAGTGACGGCTCCGCAGGCGGTATGTCCCAGCACCAGGATGAGCTTTGAACCAGCGACCTTACAGGCATATTCCAGAGAACCCAGGATGTCCTCATTGACAATATTTCCGGCTACCCGGGCATTGAAGATATCCCCTATGCCCTGGTCGAATAAAAGTTCCGCAGGCGCCCGGGAGTCAATACAGCCCAAAACAGCGGCAAAGGGATACTGTCCTGCAGCAGTTGCACGACCTGTTCCGAAAGGTCTGGTCTTTCAATCTGGTTCTCCACAAATCTTCGGTTTCCATCCTGTAGCTGATTCAGCGCTTCTTCCGGAGTCATTTGCTCCTGTATTTCTTTGGTCATTGTTGTCATGGCGTATTCTTTAACTCAGTTAGATAAATACTATTTACTGCATGTATTTTTCGATTACTGCACCGATCAGGCAGGCGCTTCAGCTTTAGAGATCATGCTTTCCTTAAGGATAGCATACAATCGGTGAAACCCTGGCAGGTTTGCTCAAAGGGAATCAGGTCAGGGATCACATCTACCCGCTCCAGCATATACCTGGGTTGTTTCTGCAAACCTACTAAATGGACTCGCTTGCCCTGATTGATCAGGTCAATCAGGACATCCTCCAGCGCATAAAGCCCCGATTGATCGAGGTAGGGTACCCGTCCCATTCGGATGATCACTGCTTCTGCACTTTCCGGGATCTGTTTGGCCAATTGCTCGAAATTGCTGGTGGATCCGAAAAAGAGAGGGCCATCAATATGCTCGATAAATACCTTTTCCTTCAATTCGTCGGGGAAAGACCCTTCGTCGGGCCAGCGTGTATCTTTGAGCGGCTTCACTTCGGATGATTCTGCGGCCAGGTCACCGATCTTTTTCATGAACATGATGGAAGCAATGACAAGGCCAATACCGACAGCGTAGACCAGGTTCCAGAAAGCAGACAGGATCAGTACTACGATCATAATGATCACCTCGGTCCTGGGCATGTTGGGGATGGCGCGGATCCCCTTGTAATCCATTACCGCTACCCCTACGGTTATCAATATCCCTGAAAGCACTGCCGCAGGAATCCTGGAAGCTACTGGGCCCAGCAGCAACAGTGTAAAGAGCAGGAGGAGTCCGGCGATCATTCCTGAAAGTCGAGTTTTCCCACCGCGTTGATATTTACTACTGTACGTATTGTGGCACCGGCGCCCGGGATCCCCCCGAATATGGCAGCAATGCTGTTCCCGATCCCCTGTCCCACCAGTTCACGGTTCGGGTTATGTTTGGTTCTGGTCATGTTATCGGCGACCACAGATGTGAGAAGCGAATCGATGGCACCCAAAAGGGCCAGGGTCAGTGCTGTAAAAATATATGGGGCGATGGAAGCCAGATTGAGATTGGTGAATAGCTCCAGGTTGGGCATAGGGATACCGCTCGGAATTTTTTCTACTGTGCGGTAGTCAATTCCCGACAGATCTGCAATGGCTGACATGACGAGAAGGGCCACCAGTGTGCTGGGCAGTACCTTAGTAATGCGTTTGAATCCATATATGATGACAATGGTTCCCAGAGCAAGGAGCAACTCCACCAAGCTGATGTTCTGGAAGGCGCGGGGCATCAGCTTCACTGCACCTATTACACCGGAAGCCTCTTTCCCTGCCAGGGTGCGGGATTCCTGGGCAATATCTTCTTCGGTGATCATTTCTGCCCGATCTATGGTCTCCTCAAAACTTTCCAGTACCAGGATGCCCTCCTGTGCTTCATCAATTAAAATATTCCTCAGAATGATTTCTTCAGCTTCCGGTTTAAACTGATTCACATATGCTGTGTCTTCTTTGGGATAATAGCCTAGTGAGGGTAAGATCTGGGTCAGGATGATGATCACTCCAATGGCCGTCATAAATCCGGAAACCACAGGGTATGGGATATACCGTATATATTTTCCAAGTCCGAGTACTCCAATGCCGATTTGCATGATCCCGGCCAGCAGAAAAACGGCAAGGATGGCGGGAAGCGCCTGCTTCACATCCCCGTTGTTGGCAGCCACAATCCCAGCAATGACAACCATACTGACAGCAGTCATGGGGGCTGTTGGGCCTGAGATCTGGGTATTGGTGCCACCGAACAATGCAGCAAAAAAACCAATGAAGATGGCACCATAAAGACCGGCCATGGGGCCAAGCCCGGAACTGACACCGAAAGCAAGGGCCAGCGGAAGTGCAACGATCCCGGCGGTAATCCCGCCAAATATGTCACCTCTAAGGTATTTGAAATCGAAAAATGTTTTCATTTCAGATTTAGATTATTAAGTATTTATTTCAATACAAAACAAATTACAAATATAAATGTTTAAGCGGAGGATACCAGTTTCAAGAACTGTGCTTAATGCGATTGAGAATCAGGGTATTTCATTTGCCACTTAATTTCTCCATGACTGCATCCCTGTAGCTTCTGCTTATTGGGATCTCATGCCTTCCAATTCCTATGGTATCACTTGTAAATGTTTCAACTTTATGCATTGAAACAATGAAGGAACGATGTATCCTTATGAAATCATTTACAGGCAGCCTGGCCTCTATGTTTGAAATAGTATCTCTTGTCACCAATACTTTTGACCCTTCAAGATGGATCTTTATGTAGTCGCTCAGACTCTCAATGAAGATGATATCTTTGAAATTGACTTTTACCATTTTACGGTCCGATCGCACAAAAATGAAATCATCAATTTCAACGCGGATCTCCTCTGATTGCCTGGGTATTATGGCTGAGCTTTCTTCGAAGAACTTGTTGATTCCCTGTAACAGCCGTCTCAAATGAGATCGGCTTGAGAAGGTAATCTACAGCTTTCAGATCGAAACCATCAACTGCGTATTCCCTATGAGCAGTTGTAAAAATTACTTTATACTCTTTTGACATGGATCTGGCAAAAGAAAGTCCGGAGATATCAGGCATATTTATATCCAGAAATATCAGATCAACAGGATGGGTATTGATTATCTTAAAAGCTTCAATGGCACTTTTGCAACTGGCAACAAGGGTTAAGGTGTCGATTTTTTCCAGGTAATTCTCAAGTATTTCCCTGGCAACAGGTTCATCATCCACAATAATGCAGTTAAGAGGTCTACCCATTATGTATATTCGTTTAGATCAGGTATTACTCAGATGGGCAGTATAGCATCCATCCATCGTGCTATTTTCCAGTCTGTAATTGTCCTTGTAGTTCAGATCAAGCCTCTTCCTAACATTCTCCAGGCCGATTCCATTCTCGGTTTGCCTTCATTCTCATTCAGAAAGTACAGAATTTTTAATGCTGAAATCCAGCGTCAGATTCTCCACCATGATATCAATCCGGATCCTTAAATATCCACTGAATCAGTGCGCCATGCTTAAATGCATTTTCAACGAAGGGAATTAACAGCATGGGTGCTATCTGGATCTCCTCCGGTATTTCGCTGGAATTGAATTCAACTTCAAGCGTATCCTGGAACGTGATCTTCTCCAGTTCAATATATTCTTTGATGTGCAATACCTCCTCACTCAGACTGACCCGTGGCTTTTCGACCTGGTATAGAATATAATCCAGAAGGTTAGAAAGTTTGAGTATGACTTCGGGAGTATGATTGGACTGTTTGAGAGCCAGGCCATAGATGGTATTTAAAGTGTTGAAGAGGAAGTGGGGATGGATCTGCTTTTTAAGATAATTGAGCTCCTGCTCTTTTAACTGAAGCTGTGCAGACAACATCTTATTCTGGAGGTCTTTGTTTCTCTTTTCTGTTCTAAAACTCCTGTTAAGTATAGTCATGAAACTCACAAGTCCCACGACCAGGTATACAAGAATCAGAATGAAGAAGAAATTCTTTACCATCGGTGGTATATTGGTAATATCAAATTTCTTATAGATGATTATGCATCCGTAAATGATCAATACAATGAAATAGGATGATGCCACCAATGTAAAGAAACTGTATAGCACTAATCTTCCATATTCTTTTTGGAAAAGGAGTTTCGGTATCAGGTAAGTAAATTGAAAAATATGAAATTGAAATGGTTATTGGGAGGAGCAAGCTGGAGAACCATAATACGTAACCTTTGTCGGAAGAGTTGTAACTGAAAAAATAATAGAAAAAGAACCAGACAGCGATCCAGAACAGACAGTGCAATATGATTGTCGAAATTGCCTTTTTCATTAGCACAATATTACAAAATCAGCTCCATTTTGCATTGAATTTTAGACCAATTGCAGGTTTAAGGCCTGTTATTGCAGATTTGAATGTATTTTATCACTTTTCCGTGTTAGATCAGTCGAATATCGGGTGATTTGCGGCAACCATCGCAAATTGCCATGGCAGAATAAGAACTTATATATATTTGGTTAAATAACGAACTTAAAAAACAAAATTATGAAAGGTATTATTGAGAAATTTAACGATGGAGGACCGGTTTTTACCTATACAATTATGGTGCTTCTGCTGATCATCATTTTACTTTTTGTTAAAGCTGTTCTTAATAATGACTACAGCAAAAAATCACGGTCCATTCTTGCATCAATGGGATGGCTTGCCCTTGCCTGGGGATATCTCGGCAGAACTTTCGGACTCATCATGGCATTTGACAACATTGCTGCGGCCGGGGAGATAGCGCCACATCACCTGGCAGGAGGTTTGAAAATGGTAATATTAGGACCTCTCTGTGGAATAATCGCCTTTCTATTAGCCAGGCTTGGAATCCTTATCCTCCAGTTAAAGAGCAAGAAAGCGTCATTCGAGTAAAAGCCCTGTCTGATATCAATCCTTCAATGAGCCCTGGTATTGCTACCAGGGTGGTTCTGAAGGATAGAAGGGTCGTCGCTCAAATCGTCCAGGATGATCATGAGAGCATTTGGTTTTCAGCAGCCTTAACACCGAAAAATGCCAAAAGCAAAACTGCTATGGTCAATTTTAAGGATTCTTTTTCATTAGTGGATTTTTTATTAAAAATCACGGACTGAACCGTCTACCCCATTCAGGCGCGGCTGCATGGGGACTTTGGCGAAGGGAATGCTGGCAGCAGCTTCCTCATTCACTGTGACTCCCAGTCCGGGCTCTTCCATTGGCAGCGCATATCCGTTCTTAACTTCAGGGTAAGGTCCAGCCACATCGGTCGAGGGGGCTCCATTTACCCAGGGAGCTTCAATCATAGTTAGGTTTGGAATGGCCAATGCTGCATGCAGGGTGGCAGCTGAGCCCAGAGCTCCGGCATTGTTGTGTGGAACCATGTTGATATAATAGACCTCTGCCATGGCTGCTATTTTCATCATTTCACTGATGCCTCCACAATGATTAATATCTGGCCGAAGGTAATTAACATACTGGTTTTCAATGGTTTCGCGGCAGTCCCATTTATTATGGTAACGCTCACCTATGGCCAATGGCAGGTCTGTATGTTCCCTAAGCCACTTCAGTGCTTCAGGGTTTTCATGGCGAATGGGATCCTCGATGAAAAAGGGTCGGAACGGTTTAGCCAGCTCAAATAGTCTTAGCGCCCACTCAGGATCATAGCGCCCATGAACTTCAAGAATAAGATCCACCTCATCACCGACTGCCCCACGGATGGCCTCCAGGTACTCTATCTGTTGATAAACAGCTTTTTTATGGTCATGGAGATCAATGGCATCAAAACTATGAAATGCTCTGAAACGAATGCAGGTGATACCCCTGGAGACCCTCTCCTTGGCGCTTATGGCCGCTTCCTGAGCGGTCATTCCACTAACATGCCCATAAAGACGGACCGAAGTACGGGCCAATCCACCCAGAAGCTGGTAAACCGGAAGCCCGGCAATTTTTCCTTTGATATCCCAGAGCGCCTGATCAATCCCGGCAATCGCAGAGCCAGTGGATGGGCCACCCCGCATAAACCTGCGTCGAAAACAGCTTTGCCAAAGGTATTCAATCCGTTGAGGGTCTTCACCCAATACATATGGTTCCAGGTCCTTTAGCATGCCTTCCACACTGTATGGAAGAAAATGATTGGTGGCATCGCCATATCCGACAATGCCGGCATCCGTTTCCAGTCGGACATATTCGTCCCGCCCGGTCATGATTGTATCGAACCTGGTGATTTTCATCTTTGGCACTTTCCGTTTTGACAGGTCAACTGGTATAGTGGTGGATTTTTGTTGCACCAAAGCGGGAGCTCCAAATGCTAACAGTGCGCCACTACCCATAGCGCTTTTCAATAATTTTCTACGGTTCATAGGTGTGTGCATTTCGTATATAAATATTATTATGGTCTAAATATAAAAAGAAGTGTTGCCTTCTGTCTCGTTCCTTGCGTAAAAATCTTACCTGATACTTGTTACAGTCCCTGCTGATATCACCACCGGCCCGATCAATCCTGAAAGTGCAGGAGATTCATCTAGATATTACATGCCATCAATACCTGGTTGACACCAAACTTTGTTGCATTGTACCACTCGGTGGGGAATGATGAGTTGATGGGTTTTAACTTTTTCTTTGTATTTTTCATCTGGAAGGTGATGTTTTTTTGCTGATATGATTGGCTTTAAAGACTTGAATATAAGTATAATACGCCACCCTTATTTTTCATTTTACTTTTTTAAGCTGTATTTGAATTGATTCCCATTCTGCGTATATTTCAGATTGAAAACATAATAATATACATCTATGACTGCAAATAAGCATTCCCGCCGGAGTTTCATCAGAAATTCAACCCTTGCTGCAGCAGGTACAGGGCTCGCTGTCAATTCATTTGCCATCCCGAATATTCTTACCGGAAGACAGAAAAAGGTAGGTATAGCCCTGGTCGGACTAGGTAATTACAGTACCAATACTTTGGCTCCGGCCCTTCAGGAGACTGAAACGGCTTATCTTGCCGGGATAGTGACCGGAACCCCATCCAAGGAAGAAATATGGATGGAGAAATACAGTATACCTAAAAAGAATGTTTACAACTACGAGAACTACGAAGAGATCGCGGATAATCCCGATATAGATATAATTTACGTGGTACTTCCGAATTCCATGCACAAGGAATATACCATTCGTGCTGCCAGGGCCGGCAAGCATGTGATCTGTGAAAAGCCGATGGCACTGAATGCCGATGAATGCAGGGAAATGATAGCAGCCTGCAAAGAGAACGGTGTGCAGCTTTCCATAGGCTACCGTATGCAATTCGAACCCCATACACAGGAGATCATGAGGCTCGGACAGGAGAAGGTGTTCGGCGCTGTTATGCAGATAAGCTGTGGAGCTGCATACAGGGAGAAGCGTCCCGATCACTGGAAAGTTAAGAAAGCAATGGGCGGTGGGGCCATGATGGACATGGGAGTTTACTCACTTCAGGCTGCACGCTATGTGACCGGGGAGGAACCGGTTAGTGTGAGTGCGCGTTCCTATGTCACCAGGCCGGATATATTCAATGAAGTGGATGAGGTGATGCTCTTTGATCTTCAATTCCCTTCAGGCGCGATCGCCAGCCTGTCGACAGGCTTTCATACGGGCATTAATTTCCTGAAGGTATTTGCGGAGGATGGCAGGTTTGAATTGGATCCATTTTCCAGTTACAGAGGAATAAAAGGCAAGACCAGTAAGGGAATACTCGAATTCCCAGTTGTCAATCAGCAGGCCACACAGATGGATGAGGTAGCGGAAGGTATTCTCAGCGGCAAACCCATGCGGGTCCCGGGGGAAGAAGGACTGAATGACATGATCGTGGTGGATAAGATCTATGATTGCGCTGCAAAGGCGAAATGCTGACAGATATGAAAACTGTTCAACTGGTTCAGGTAGTCATGGTGATCCTGGCCCTGAATTCATGTGCCCCGGCAGAACGAAGCCCCTTTCCTGAGGACCCAAATTTCATCATCCTGTTTACAGATGACCAGCGTTATGATGCGCTGGGATTTGCCGGCAACCCGCACATATCGACTCCCAACCTGGATTCTATTTGCCGGGAAGGTTATTATTTCAACCAGGCATGTGTAACAACCAGCATCTGTAGTCCCAGCCGGGCTGCCGTTCTGACCGGTCGTTACGGGAGTGCCAATGGAGTGGTATCTGTGGGGCGAAATGTGGGCCTGAACCAGGGCGAAAAAACACTGTTTCAGTACCTGGAGGACCAGCATTACCTGACCGGAGTTGTAGGAAAATGGCACCTTGAGAATAAGCCGGACGAATGTGGATTCGGCTTTGCTTCCTTTTTCGAAGGTAACGGCCCCTACTATGGGCGGGAATTTATGACAGATGGCAGTTTGCATACGGCCACCCGGTTTATCGAAGACCAAAATGTGGATCAGTCCATTACTTTTATGCGTTCGGCCATTCATGCGGGTAAGCCTTTTGCTCTTTTCCACTGTACACAGATCCCCCACATGGATCATACATATGACTGGGATGTCAAGGACAGTACACAGGAGGCATATGCCCAAAAATCCCTCGAACCCCCGATTAGCTGGAAGGATGACCTGGAAGGGAAACCAGCGTACCTGGAAGGCAGCCGGAGCAGGCAAAGGGCCTTGTATTATGGTTACAGGGACAGGGATTCCCTGGTCAACCACCTGGAAAGGTATTATGCTTCCATCTCAGAACTGGATGCATCTTTGGGCAGGCTGTTCAGTTTCCTCATGGAGAACGACCTCAGCAACAACACATATATCATTTTTATGAGCGACAACGGTTGGTTCCTGGGCGACCACAATTTTACCAGCAAGGTGCTGGCATATGAAGAATCGATCAGGGTGCCGTTTGCCATTAACGGTCCAGGAATCTCACCCAGAAAAAGTGATGCCCTGGTGTTGAACATCGATATTGCTCCCACCGTACTTGAGCTTGCAGGCATGGATATTCCGGATAACATGCAGGGTGTCAGTCTGGTCCCTCACCTGAAAGGAGAAGTGAAGCAGGTGCGGGATGAGATTTTTTATGAGGCGCCGGAATCCAATCTGGGCAGTTACCCGCTCTACGCCATAAGAACAAAAGCGTGGAAATACATCCAGACTTATGACAACCAGGATCAATCGAAGCTCATATTTGAAGAGATCTACCATCTGGCTGATGATCCCTATGAAATGAATAACCTGGCCGGGGACGAGAAAGGGGGAGAAATGATGGAGTTTTTTTCCGGGAAAGTAGATATGTATCGGGAAATGATAATCAAGTGATATGGAGATAGGGATTGATAGTTTCGCAGCTTTTGGGCATGGGAATAGTGGAAATGCATCGGACAGCTCCAAAGCCCTGGCTGAACTGCTCGAAAGAATAGAATATGCGGACAAATCCGGTCTTGATGTATTTGGGATAGGGGAACACTATCGCAAAGAGTTTTTGGATTCAGCACCGGCCGTTATTCTGGCAGCAGCAGCGGCCCGAACAAAAAAAATTCGGCTGACCAGTGCGGTGACCGTGCTGAGTGCAGCTGATCCGGTTCGGGCATTTCAAAGCTTTTCTACAATAGATTTGATTTCTGGAGGCCGGGCTGAGATGGTGGTTGGACGGGGATCTTTCACTGAATCTTTCCCCCTGTTTGGTTTGGATCTGAATGATTACGATGAGCTATTCGCTGAGAAGCTGGATCTTCTTCTGAAGATCCGGGACAATGAAGTAGTCAACTGGTCAGGTAAATTCCGTGCTGCACTCAGAGACCAGGCCATTTACCCTAGACCTTTACAAGATCCCTTTCCTGTATGGATTGGCGTTGGGGGCACGCCTGCTTCATTTGTACGTGCCGGAAAACTTGGACTGCCTCTCATGGTTGCAGTAATTGGAGGTGAAACTCACCGTTTTCGGCGCCTGGTAGACCTATACAGACAGGCAGGAGAGGAGGCCGGTCATGCTCCTGAGAAGTTAAAGGTCGGCTTACACTCACTTGGTTATGTGGCTAAAAACTCAGAGGAAGCCATTGAAGATTATTACCCGGGGTATGCAGAAACCTTTACCCGAATAGGAAAAGAACGTGGTTGGCCACCGGTCAATCGTGCCCATTTTGATGCCCAGGTCGGACCAACGGGTGCCCTGGTGATTGGAAGTCCGGAAGAGGTGGCCGGGAAAATACTCAGGCATAGTGAATCGCTGGGCGGGATCTCGAGGTTTACTTTTCAGATGGATAATGCCGGATTAACCCATGGCCAGCTAATGCAGGCTATTGAGATGATTGGTAAAGAGGTATCGCCAATAGTAAATGTTTGAGGTTATATGAATTCAAATAGAAATTGTTTCAATGGAATGGTATATGTGCCAGCTTTAATTGGCTTTGACCAACCTGGCAACCCAGCCGCCTCCAGGTGCCAGTTTGATATTTATGGTATCGCCTTTCTTGATGGTATGTGATCTTTTCAGGTAGTCAATGGCCCGTGTGTCAGCGTTTATGCCATCTTCAATAAATTCCATGCTGGTATTCGCCTTCTTCAAGAAAATCAAAATCGATTTCAAACTCTTTCGGATCCCAGTTGGTGATGGCCCCTATATACCAATTGTCGCCGTTTTTTCTTGCCAAAACAGTATGTTCCCCGATTTTTGCATGAAGGACTTTCAGGTCATCCCATTCGACCGGGATCTTGGAAATGAATTCCGTGCATTCCTTTTCACGGTAATAATCGGATGGTGAATCGGGTAACATCTGCATCGGGCTTTCCATAATCACAAACAGTGCCATGGAATGAGCCCGGGTTCCCTGTCCCATGGGCATGTCTCCAACAGGTCTGAAATTCTTCTTCTTGAGCATTGTGAGTGGTATAAGGAATATAATCCAACGGTCCGGCTACCATTCTTATATAGGGTAACAGGTTATGATGTTCAGGTGTATCGTGTTCAGTCCAGCCATTATATTCAAATTCAATCAGGGCTTCCCTGGTCAGCACATTTGGATAAGTCGCCTTAATCCGGCAGGTTTATATGCTCCATGAAAATCAATAACCATTTTTCTTTTGGCAGCTTCCTCAGCTACATGATGGTAAAACTGAACCATTTTCTGATCGTCCCGGTTCATAAAATCAAATTTTATCCCGCTGATTCCCCATTTTTCAAATTGATCCCAGGCCATCTGTTCCTGTTTTTGAAAGTGTTCCAGATTACCCACAGCATTATTTTTACATCTTTTTCCTTTGCATAAGCCATTACTTCATCCATATCCAGACCGGGATTAATGGCAAACAGGTCATCCTGTTTTGACCATCCATCATCAAACAGGAAATATTCAAATCCAAAATCCGCAGCAAAATCGATAAAATATTTGGCTGTTTCAGTATTTATCCCGGATTTAAAATCTGTCCCGTAAATATTACGCCTTCCCCACCAGTCAAAGGTTACAACACCCGGTTCAATCCAGGACAGATCCTCAATCTGAGAGGGTTTTGCCAGCTGATATACCAGGGTGTTGGAAATCAGTCCTGCATCACTATCCGAGATGGCAAAGATCCGCCATGGAAAGCTTCTGGTTCCATTCGTTCTGGCTATATAATCTTCATGTGTTTTTACCTGTCCATGTCCATATGCACTTCCCTCATATTTTAAAGCTGCAGGGTATCCTGCATGCGCAGATTGCAATAATGAATTACCTGTGCCTTTAAGCCATGTTCCCGGGTAGTCCTCAAGATCTGATTCCAGTATTAAGACGTTCATGCCATTGGGTTTTTTAACCAAAGCAGGAAGGCAACAATAGCCATCGCTGGTAATATCACTAATAGCCTCATACTGGTAAGGGGTTTCATAGCTTGAGTTAAATGTGGCTGATTTCTGATAACAGAGAGAGTCCTGCTGATCAAGTTGGAGGGAGAGGTTTTCCCGTTTTACCACCAGGCTGTCGGGAAAAAATGTCTGGAACCGGTAAGCAATTCCTTCATTATATACCCTGACAATAAATGAATAATTACTTCTAAAACTGATGGTTAGCTCATTGAACACTTCATTTATCTCACTGTACTTTTCTCTAATCGGGGGATAGAGCTTCCGGTTTATGGAACTGGTTTTGGCTTTTTTGATCTTTTTAATACCGGAGGTAAAATCCTCTCCTTCAATCTCAAGTGTGATATCTTCCAGTTTAAGAAGTTCATGTGATTGGAAACGGGCCGTTATTCCGATTTTCGAATCCAGTGTTAACACTACTTCTATTTTTTTATCAGGAGAAAAGAGAGTATACTCCTTTCCAAATGAGATGATGGTCAGGAAGATGCAAATAAGCGATAACAATAAGTGTTTCATGGTATTATATTTTGATCAGCCAGATCTAAGATAATGAAATTCCTAAAGTAACCCGGGCGAGGGGTTGGACTGCAAGAACGTATGGATTTGCCATGAGCTTTTAAGAGCGGAAAGGAATGATCTGGAGATCACACAAAAAATTATGTTTTTTTAAAAAAGCGGTGTAGATTTACTTCGCGTTCAAATTATTGGTGAAAATCCAACATGGATTTTTCTCCTGATATCAAACGAATCATAATAGTTTTGGAACGAAAAGAGATAGTACGCAGGGCCATTGAATTTGAAAAGCCTCCCAGGCTGCCATTCTTTCTCGGTAGCGCCTGGAATGAAAAACTTTCAAGCCAGTTTGACGACTTTCCCAATGATTTTTGTGACAGCTGGGAGATGGACAGGCAGGAAGCCGGCTGGTTCTTTGATAATGCCGCACCCGACGATTGGGGCTGCCAGTGGAAAACAACCACTGCTAAGAACATGGGACAGGTTGTTTCCCATCCCCTTGAAGATTGGAACAATCTTGATTCCTACACACCACCTGATCCTAAGAACCCTTTTTACTTCGACCGTATAGCTGAGGAAATTAGGGATGCCGGCGACCGCTATACCATCATCACCTCACACTTCAACCTGATCGAAAGGCTCGAAATGCTCAGGGGCTTTAAGAACACACTGATGGATCTCTACCTGGAACCCGAAAAGATCAATAAGGTACTGGACATGATCCTGGAGTATAAAGTTGAGCATATCCGTGAGGCCGGCCGCCTGTTTGGTGACCGCGTGAATGGTATATTCCTCTCGGATGATTGGGGGACCCAACAGAACACCTATATTTCACAGGACCTTTTCAGGGAATTTTTCCTGGACAGGTATAAAGAGCTTTACAGGGCTGTCCATGACAATGGCTGGCATGTGATACAGCATAGCTGCGGGAATGTTGCGGACTTCGTGCCTCTTATTCAAGGAAGCTGGCGTGGATGTGATGAATATGCAACAGCCCAGGGTTTACGGTATTGAGAATGTTGGAGATAAATTCGCGGGGGAGATGTGTTTTTTAACAACGGTAGATATCCAGAACACCTTACCCAAAGGCGATCATGAGGAAGTCAGGCAGGAAGCCTTCGAGCTGGTGAAATACTGGTCCCGTCCCAGTGGTGGATTGATCGTCTTTAATTATGGGGACTCTGAAGCAATCGGTACTACTGATGATGTTACACAAACCATGTTTGAGGCGTTTTACGATCTGAAAGATTATTGGCAGGGTAAGATAGTGTCCCTGAGAATCGAAGATTTTAATAGTTATATTGCAGATTAATCTATTGTATACCTAAAACTAACCAATAACAAAAGCCATGATTAAGTACAAGATCCTCTCAATTGTTTTATTGCTATTCCTGGTTTCCTGCACTTCCCAGAAGAAAAAATCCGTAGAAGATACTGGTGATGCCATTGATGTCAAGAAATTTGAACTGGTTGAAGTATGGAAGACTGACACCCTGTTCAGGGTTCCTGAATGTGTCATTTATGACAAGGATAATGATGTGGTCTACGTGTCAAACATGAATGATAACCCACGTGAAAAGGATGGGAACGGTTTCATCTCCAGGCTCAGCACCTCGGGTGAGATACTGGACCTGGAATGGGTGTCAGAGATGAGTTCACCCAAAGGTTTGGGGATTTATGAGGGAAAACTATATGTGAGTGATGTTGATGAAGTTATCGTTATTGATATTGCTAAAGGAGAGATCGAGGAAAGAATCGTCATTGAGGGTTCAAAAATGATCAATGATATCAGCATTGATTCTCAGGGAAATGTTTACGTTTCAGATTCTGATAACAACAATATATTCCTGATATCAAACGGGGTGGTGAGTGATTGGTTGAGTGAAGGACTGAATGCACCTAATGGCCTCCTGCTGGATGGGGAAAGATTGCTAATTGCCTCCATGGGCAGTGAGGATTTCGCTGTTATTGATCTGGCGACAAAGGAACTCACAGTGCATGCAGAAGGCATAAGCAAGGGTGACGGGATCGCGAAAGTGAGTATCCCCGGGCATTTCTTGGTAACTGACTGGTTTGGACAGGTCTTTATGATCTATCCCGATGGAAGTAAAGCCATCCTCCTCGATACAAGGGATGCAGAAATAGGGGCTGCAGACATTGATTATATTCCTGAGAAGAACCTTCTGCTGGTCCCGACGTTTGCGAAGCATCATGTTGTAGCTTATAAGCTTGTAGAGAAGGAGTAGGATAGAGAGATTCAGGTATACAGTGATCAGTCCCCGGTGTGAAATCTCTCCAGGCAGGACCTCTCATACCCACAGAGAATTATCACTAAAATCTTTATAGTCCATTTGCAGGATGATCACTATCGTCCTGTGAGAATGGCTGAGGATGGTAGTATCAGAGGTGTTCATCCCATGGATGATCTCCTGGCCCTTACCTTTCAGCTTCTTCCTGTATTCGACTAATGATGAACAAACAGATTCCCGCAAACCCAAGATAATAAGTTCTCTGAAAACTTTGATAAATGCCTGTTTTACTGGACAATCTGATATTTTATTCCTAAATTTATATAGCATCTGGCAATACATTACAATAACCTTAAAAATCAGGCATCATGAAAACATGTATCACACTTTTGTTGCTTTTTTCGGGACTGGCTTCCGTAACAGGCCAAACTAACCTGCAAGAAGATAGTACAACTATGGAATTCTGGGATGAAACTAATGAAGAGTGGGTATTATTTGGAAAGGGGAGAAAACACCTTTGATGTGAAGGGACAATTAACAACTACAATTGGATACTATGCGGAAGATGAAGGAAATTGGATTCCTATCGAAAAGACCGAGCACGACTATGATAACAATGGAAACAGAACTCTTACAACTGAATATGAAGATGAGGAAGGTACCGGTGAGTGGACAGTTGATGGGAAACGTGAATACTTTCTCGATGCCAGCGGAAAAGATACGCTTGAGATGAGCTATGATTGGGATACAGATGCTCAATCATGGCAGCTGGAAGGCAAAAGTGAGTTTTCCTATGATGCCAGCGGGAATTTAATAATGGATTTGAAATATAGAACTGAAGGCCCTGGCAATCCATGGATCCCCAAGTGGAAGTTTGAATATTTAAATGATTCAAATGGGAATGATACACTGGAAACCACATACCGATGGGAGGAGGCAATGAACAGTGGGACCCGAGTGAGAGAATAGCACAAACCTATGATGAAAATGGTAATTTAATTTACCAGTATCATGAATACTGGGATGGAAATACAAGCCAGTGGAAATTTCAGGACAAGGAGAAGTACGAAATTGTTGTCACCGATAGTACAAAACAGGAAATTGCCTACGACTGGGATGAAAGTGGTAGCAAATGGGAGCCCATATACCGGATGACCTATTACTATTCGGATCCGGGTACCGGCACTATCAAATAATGCAGGTATTGCATCAATAAGGATTTATCCGAATCCAGCCACGGAATTCATTGTGTTTGATGGGATTGAACCCTCAGGTACAGCATGTATTGAATTATTTGATATACAGGGCAAGATGGTTCTGAGCCAGGAAATAAATAATAGTCAGAAAGTTTCAGTTCAGCATTTGTCCCGGGGATTGTATCTGTATAAATATTCAGTGGATAGAAAAACATATACCGGCAAATTGATCATAAAATAAGGGCCCTTCCATATCCCTATCCTGTCATGAATTATAGTAAATCATTAAAAATCACAGCTAAGAGGAGACTATAGATAAGCATCAAATAACCCTGACTGCATGGATCCCGTATAATGGTTTTGGGAAACCAAAATCCATCAAAATGAAAAGAACGAGGATACTTATTCCGGTACTTGCCATTGCATTTCTTACCCTGGCAGCCCCCACAATGAATTTCAATGTGATCATCCCTGCCCTAAGAGATGTCCCTGACCATATTAAGGTGGCGGCTATGATCGACCGTACCTTTGTTGAAGATGAAACATCCAATGTAATCGAGGGTGTTTTAACCGGTGAACTGTTCGGTGAAGACAAGCTGGCCACCCAGATCCTGATGGACGGAGTACATGCCATGCTGAAGAACGCAGCCACAGTCAGCATTAAAAGGACTACGGAAGTATATAAAGGAGGTTCACCTTTTAGTGCTGCATTCCCTGAGCCACTCTCATGGGAAGAGATCGAAGCGCTATGCCAGAAATACGAGGCGGATGCCATCGTAGCCATTGAGAAATTTGATACGGATTTTATCATTGTCCCTGGTGTTAATCAGACCGCCACAGTTAAGGCCGGTATCCGTATGTATGATCCGGCAGGTAAGAGCATCATTGACGAGTACCAGTACAGCCATCAGGAAAGTTTCGGTTCAGGAGAACTTTCCATTGAAGCTGCCCTTAATGGACTTATAAGCAAAAATGCTGCGATCAAAGAGGCCAGTTATGAAGCGGGGCTTGAATACGGCCGCAGGTTGTCCCCTACCTGGTACAGGGTATCCAGGGAATACTACCGCAAATCCAAAGGAGATGATGTATTTGCCGAAGGTGCACGGATGATGGAAGTCAATGACTGGTTTGCAGCCAAAGAGGCCTTATTCCAGTCAGTAGAATCCGGACATCGTAAAACAAAAGGCAGAGCAGCTCACAACCTTGCTGTAGTATGTGAAATTGAAGGAAACCTGGAAGAAGCCAAGGCCTGGGCCCAGGAGGCATGGGGCAAATACAAGAACAAAGACTCCAGGGATTATTTGTACGATCTGAACCGGAGGATCAATGAAATGGCCCGTGTAAACGAGCAATTGAATTAATCATACCACTGTCTGGTAAATTCATTCCTTCCCGGAGTGGGGCGGCCATCTCGCTCTCAATTTCCGGATATATCTGCGTTTTTATCCATTGCGGCAGTTTCATTTTTAATACTTCTTAAGTGTCTACATAATCTGAAGCGCGAAGGTTTGATAGTTATTATTTTCTGTCAAACTGTCAAATAAGTGTTAATATGCATCTATTTAAATGTGTGGAACATTATTTGATAGTATCTTTGTCAATCAAAACAGCAGAGCATGAACAATCTTATTAACCGATACTGGAAAACTGCATTATTCGCCGTAGTTGGGGCAGGAGTGGGTTTTGCCTACTGGAGATTCATTGGATGCAGCACCGGGACCTGTCCCCTTACAGCCAATTGGACCAGCAGTACATTGATGGGAGGACTGGTTGGCATGCTTGCAGCTCCAGCCTGGAAGAGTAACAATACAAACCAACATAAGACAACAGAAAATGATTAAAAAAGGAATTATTATTATTGGCGGTGCCTCTCCTGATCGGGATGGTGTCATGTGGACAAACAGCCAGTGGATCAGATGAAGGTTCAACTGAGGCAGTAGCAGTGGCTGATAAGGAAGTATCAAAAGAAGATGCAAAAGGCACCATCATGCTGACAAAGGCTGATTTCCTAACGAAGGTCATGAATTATGAAGAGAACCCGCAGGAATGGAAATATCTGGGTGACAAGCCCTGCCTTATCGATTTTTATGCCGACTGGTGTGCACCTTGCCGGACTTCTTCCCCCATACTGGAAGAATTGGCGAAGGAATACGCTGGCAAGATCAACATCTATAAGATCGATACACAGAAAGAACAGGAACTGGCCATGGTTTTTGGCATACAGAGTATACCGGCTTTCCTTTACTGTCCCATGGAAGGAAAACCCACCATGGCGGCAGGTATAGCCCCTACTCCGGAAGAGACCAAGCAGATGTTTCGCAAACAGATTGACGAGCTGCTGCTCCAGTAAACATGGGATTATATTTTTTCAAAAATGACCGCCTCATGAAACATCATGGGACGGTTTTTTTTTGCCAGACCGCCATAAAATCTGTACTTTTTCAAGACAATTGAGTAATATCTATTTAACCGCAATTTTCCATGGACTATCTGAAAACCCTTCAAACTAAGCTCGGTAAACCCTATATGGACCTGGAATTCCTGTTACATTGCCTGCAGGAGGTCCTTGAAGAGAACGGCGAGTCAGATCTTATTGCATTCATTCCATGGATCAACGAGGATATTCCCGCAATAGAGCAGCAGTTCCCTGATAAGTTATTCCATCTCTACTCGGTCTGTTTTCAGTTGTTGAATATCGTCGAGGTCAATGGTGCCATGCAGGGCAGGCGTAAAAAGGAAGCAGGGGCATCGACAAGCAGTATAAACGGACTCTGGGCCAATTGTTTTAAGGTATTAAAAGATAATGGAGTAAGTGAAGATCAGATCATTAAGCAGATCGGTGATGTTCAGGTTGAGCCTGTACTGACAGCCCACCCTACGGAAGCCAAGCGCCCGGTTGTACTGGAGCAATACAGGGAGTTGTACGTACTCTTTGTGAAGCTTGAAAATTCTATGTATACCGAGGCTGAGAAGGACGTGATCAGGGATAATATCAAGACCGTTATCAACAGGCTCTGGCATATTGCCGATATTCATGTGACCAAACCTGATGTCTATTCAGAATTGACCAATGTACTTCATTATTTCAAAAATGTATTTCCGGAATTATTGAGCATCCATGATGAGAGATTTTTGCAGGCATGGAAGGGTGCAGGATTCAATGAATCACAGCTGAAGTATCCTGATTCCTGGCCCCGGATCTCATTTGGAAGCTGGGTGGGCGGTGACCGGGACGGGCATCCGCTTGTAACGTCAGTAGTGACCGGGGATACACTTCAGATCCTCAGGTGGAACTCCATAGAACTGTTGCGCCAAAAAATATCTGGTCTGTCGAGAAACCTGAGTATATTCTGTGCCGTCAATGATGCAGGCACAAACATACAGACAAGGATGGTGGAACTTCAGCAGATCAAGGGGGCAGGCAAACTTCGTAAACAATATGAAGCAGAAGCATTCCGCTATTTTGTCCAGCTTCTGATGCTTAAGCTGCCTGATAAATCCGGATCAAGGCATTCCTATACCGAACCCGGGCAGCTCATAGATGACCTTTACATAATTAGAGATGCATTGTTGGATTATGGTGCGGAAACCCTGGCCAAAAACGAGGTTATGCAGGTGATCAGGTATGTCAGAACCTTTGGATTCCACCTGGCCAGGCTGGATGTCCGGCAAAACAGCAATTACTATCTTGAGGCATTGTCCCAATTACTTGCTAATTCCATTCAATCTTGTGAAGATTTCACCAGCTGGACGGAAAGTGACAAACTTGATCTGATCAACAGGGAACTGCTTACCAACAGGCCTTTTGTAAGGAATTCAGCAGGCCTTGGCATGGAAGCAACGGAAACACTGGCTACTTTCCAGGTGCTTGAGAATCATATGCGGCGCTATTCTGGTGATTCACTGGGTCCATTGATCATTAGCATGACCCGGGGATTGTCTGATCTTCTGACAGTTTACCTGCTTGCGCGGGAGACGGGACTGGCTAACTGGACAGAGAAGGGCCTGGTCAGCAGCATCCCCCTTGTTCCCTTGTTCGAGACCATAGAAGACCTGCGTAACAGTCCCGCTATAATGGACGACTTCCTGGCCCATCCAGTAACAAAAAGCAGCCTGGAGTATCACCGTTCCAGAACCGGAGCGAAGGACCTGGTACAGGATATCATGATTGGTTACAGTGATAGTAATAAGGACGGAGGGATCCTGGCCAGTGCCTGGAATTTGTACAGGGCACAGTCCAGGCTGGCAGAAACCGGCCGGAAACACAATGTAAGGATCAGGTTTTTTCATGGCAAGGGTGGATCCATCAGCAGGGGTGCTGGTCCGACCCACTGGTTTATCCGGTCCCTTCCCCCATCTACCCTGAATGGAGAGATCAGGATGACCGAACAGGGAGAAACCATTGAACGGAAATATGCAAACATTGGAAATGCGGCATATAATCTTGAACTTCTGGTTGCCAGTACGGCCTGCAGCTCCATCCTTGACAGGCAGTCCAATCTGTCTTCCCATCCCGGGGAAGCGATCATGGATTTTCTGGTGGATAAAAGCCTGACACATTATAAAGAACTTACAGGCGATCCTGATTTTCTGGTATTTTTCAGCCAGGCTACACCCATCGATGCGATAGAGGAGAGCAAGATAGGCTCAAGGCCGGCCAGGCGTTCCGGGAAAAAAAGCCTGGCAGATCTCAGGGCCATACCCTGGGTATTCAGCTGGAGCCAGACACGCTTTAATCTTACGGGCTGGTACGGTGTCGGATTTGCATTGGAAAGCCTTATGAACAGTGACCCTGAGATGTTCAGGCAATTCGTTGAACTGGTTGAGACCGACAACTTGATCAGGTATGTGTTAACCAATGTAGATACCAGCCTGAATGCCACTGACGAGGATATCATGGAGCTGTATTCCTCCCTGGTGGAGGATAGGGCGATCAGGGATAGGATGATGGGAATGATCCGCAGTGAACTGGAGAGGACAAGGAGAATGCTGAACCAGATCCTTGATAAACCCATCAGTAAACGGCGTACCAATCATTATTATTCAACCATGCTCAGGGCCCAAGCTCTTGATTATCTTCACCATAGCCAGGTTAAGCTATTATCTGTCTGGCGAAAGCAGAAAAATGAGAAAACCCTGTACAGCCTGCTCAGGTGCATCAATGCGATAGCAAATGCCATGGGAAATACAGGTTAGTGATCCCGGTCCAACGTGTGACAAAATGTCCGTAATTTACAAGGTAATATATTGGGTCAGTTTTTGAGGGTGTTTCAGCCTGTTGTACAATAATTATAGAAAAAATGACTTTTGCTGAATTAACAGATAAATACCAGCAGGTTATACAGTTCGTTGAGGACCATCGGATCAATGAGGCCATGGATGCTATGGGCAGCCTGGCTGTATTGTGTACAAAAAGGGACCTGGGTATACAGCTGGAGAAACACAGGGACACTTACCGGAACATGCTTACATATTCCTTTGAATTGGGAGACGATCCCGAAAAGGAACAGGTATTTAAAGGTTGATGAAGTCGGTCCTGGAGCTGAATGATGACATTCGTGAGGACATCCTGATAAAAGAAAGGCTGATCTCCTATTATCAGCTAAAGCAGGAAGTTGACAGGATCCGCTATGTCCAGTGCATCCTCGGATCTGGCCGAAAACCTTGCCTTCAGGAAAGAGATTGAATACATACTCTCGGAAGAAGAGCAAAGCAAAAATGATAAAAGTGAAGATGACCAGATAGTAGATTACCAGAAAAGCCTGCTGAGTATCTTCAGGATGATCTGGCTTACAGATAAATTCAGGGAGGCTGAGATCAGTATGGCAGGTAAGATCTGTAAATCGAAACTCATCCCCTGGCATGACAAGGCTGTCCTGGTCAGTTCACTGACCCTTTCCCTGGTGCGGCATTTCGATATTCAAAAAGTCAACCTGCTGTTTGACTTTTTTGAGGAAGGTGAAAACCAGGTCTGGCAACGTGCATTGATCGGTTTGTTTCTGGGACTCTATTTCCATGATTACCGGTTGAATTACTACCCGGAGATCACAAACCGGCTGGAAGCGGCAAGAGATAATAATAAGCTTGAAAAAAACATAGAAGCGATCGTGATCCAGTTTCTGAAGGCACTGGAAACGGAAAAAGTGACGAAAAAGATCAGGGAAGAGATCCTCCCCGAGATGATGAAAATGAAATCCACCCTCGAAGAAAAACTCGACCTGGAGGACATACTTTCGTCAAAGAATATTGATGATGAGAACCCGGAATGGGAAACAGTTTTTAAGGATACTCCGGACCTGTACCATAAGATCGAAGAATTCTCCGCATTGCAGATGGAGGGATCTGATGTTTTCCTGAGCGCGTTTGCCATGCTGAAGCGGTTTCCATTTTTTGAGGAAATGAGTAACTGGTTCCTTCCCTTTCACAAGGATAACAAGGAGGTATGGGAGGGTCTTTCTGACCAGGAGAGTGATTTTGATGTGGAGATGTTTACTGAGGGACTGGAACGATCTTCCTTTTTGTGCAATTCTGACAAGTATTCTTTCTGCCTGAATGTGAGGCATATGCCTGCCATGCAGAAATCAATGATGATGGAATTGTTCAATATGGAGCTGAAAGCCATGAATGAAATGGCTGACAGTGATGAACTGATTGATGATACCATCAAGGATAAAGGCATATATACCCAGTATCTGCAGGACCTGTATCGTTTTTTCAAACTGCATCCCCTGAAAAATGAATTTGATGATGTATTTGAGATAGAATTTGATTTTGAGAATTCTAACCTCTTTAATGCACTGATACGAGACAGTAAGATCCTGAGGAATATAGGGGAATTTTATTTTGAGAAGAACTAGTTTGAGAATGCCATCAGGATCTTTGAGCAATTATGCTGTTCAGAGGAGAATGCCGAATTGTTTGAAAAAACTGCCTTCTCTTACCAGAAGATCGGAGATTACGGCAAAGCACTTGAATTTTACCATAAAGCAGAACTGTTCGAGCGCAGCAAGCCCTGGGTGGTGAAAAAGATCGCATATTGTTCGCGGAAGACCGGGGACTTCAATACGGCGCTGGAATATTATCAGGAGGCGGAAAAACTGGAGCCGGATAACCTGTTTATCCAAACCTTCCTGGGGCATACAATGATGGACAAGGAGGAATTTGAAGAAGCACTGAAATATTATTTTAAAGTGGAATACAAAGATCCCAAAAATCACAAGATCCACCGTCCCATTGCCTGGTGTTCATTTTTGCTGGGTAAGTTTGACCAGGCTGAAAAATATTTCGGGAAAGTGATAGAGAAAGAGGGCAACAAGAATGATTATATGAACCTGGGTCATGTCTTATGGTGCCAGGGGAATCGCAAGGGAGCCATAGAGAATTATCGGAAAAGCCTGGAAAAGGGCTCAAGGGATATTGAATGGTTCAGCAGTGTAATGGAAGAGGACGGCCTCCACCTGTCAAAGCATGGGATCAAAGAATTGGATATTCCCTTGATGGTGGATTACATTACGGATGGGTTTCTGAAAAATCCGGTAGCGCTTATACACCTTCCCGCCCATGCGTTCCATTTCTGCCCTGACTTTCGTGTTGGTTTCCAGTTCCAGGTGGCTATCAACATATTCAAGTCCGGCTTTCAACGCTGATCTAATCATCCGCGTTCCCATTACAGCATCCAGGCCATGATTCCGGTGATCTTCCTGATCCCGCCCAGCAGGAGGTTCAATTGTTTTGTTTTCTTTCCGGCGCGCAGGATATGGAATATCCCTATGGGTAGAAGGTAACCCCGGGATTTGCGTATGCCGTCACTGATGTCAGGCATACCTATCAGAAATGCCACCGGTTCCCGTTCAGGTCATTTTCCACGACCTTGATAAAATCCGGATCCAGCAGGGAATATACCTGGCGGCAAACTCATCCATCTCCTTTCCGGTCATTTTATCGTACCCATAGATATCCTGGAAGGTCTCATTCATCAGGCTAAGCACGGGACGGATGGCAGGCTTTAGTTCTTTCCTGGTTTTAAATTCCCGGATCACCAGGTTGTTCCTGCTGAGTACCCGGTCATGAATACGCTGGTAGATATCCGGGACCTCTTCGGGAATATCCACTTTATAAACCACCAGGTCGACCTCTTTTTCGAAACCATTTTCCTCGACGAAGGCTGAGAGGTAAGGAAAATTGCAATTGGCAGCAATGACAATGGGTTCATCAAAGCCTTCAACCAGGAGTCCCTGGGGATCTTTGTCTGAAAATCCCAGTGGACCTACCAGTTTTTTCATGCCCTGTTTTCCGGCCCAATCTTCGACTGCTCTGAAGCAGGGCTGCAGCTACTTCGGGATCCTCCCAGCATTCCAGGAAGCTGAACCTGGCATGTGATTCCCCGTGTGATTCATTGTACCGTTTATTGATGATGCCCATGATCCTGCCAACCGGCCTGGCATTTTTATAGGCCAGGAAGAGGATGGTATCAGCATAGGTGAAGGATTTGTTCTTCCGTGGATTGAAATAGGTCCTCTCATCCATGTAAGATAGGAGGGACCCAGTTGGAATGACCTTTGTGGATCCTGGCAGGAAGGTGAATGAACTGTTTCTTTTGTTTCCGGCTAAGGACCTCTTTAATTTCTACTGACATAAAAAATGCCTGTCCATTGCTGGAAGGGCTGTCGTTGGTAACTGACTGAAAAATAGCAATTTTTTCAATACCCGCAAGCATTTTGGTATTGAGGGTGCTCAGCGGGAAATTAATGCCTGAGCTTGGTATATGAGCAGTCGTAAACATTCCGTTTGAGTCCAATGGCAACCTGAATGATCTTTTCAGCTCTTTGGCACTGTTAATATTTTGCTTTAAGTTTTATATAAGGTCATGAAAAAAATCTACCTGATATTACTTCTTGCTACCCTCACATTAAACCTTTTCTCGCAGCAGGATAATGTAATTGTGCTTGATTCAATATATTCCTATAATTGGGATGAAATAGCCAATGACTGGGCAGCAACTGACCGCAAACTATATTCATATGATGCCAGTGGAAACAGAATCGAAGAAGTTCGATATGACGAGTAATGTGAAAACCGGTGAATGGATGAAAGAGGAGGTTGTATGATGATGATACGATATCAACGGAAATCAAATCGAAGAAATGTGTTATAGCTGGTACTGTATTCAGATTTAAGCGGAAATGGACTTTCCGATGGACCTCGAATATGATGATAGGGGGAACTTAGTTAGAAATCATCCGTATATGTGGAATTCGGAATCCAATAAGTGGATTAGATATCGTGGTCAATATTATGCATATGACGAGAATGGGAGAGAAATTGAGAAAATCAGATATAAATGGGATAGAGAAACTAATGAATGGTTCGGGTTGGCGTCAGGCCGCTACATTTGATACTAATGGAGACCTGGATGAAGTTTTTACATATGAGTGGGATCTTGTAACAAAGAATGGGCAGTGTCGGGCATTACTGGAGGAATATGATGACTATGGGAATCAAATTGAGCGATTTCTTATAGCTGGGATTCAGAAAACAACGACTGGATAGGAAATTGGCGAAAGACCAGTACCTATGATACCAACGGAAATTATTTGGAGTAATATATTATGGCTGGGATTTAGAAATAATGACTGGATATGGAATTCAATCATATCCCAACTTATGATACCAATGGGAATAGGACGGAGTATTTACATAACTATAATTGGGATCCTGAAACAAATGAATGGTTGAATTTGTGTGTTACATCTGTGTATATGATACCATTGGAAATCAAAACGGAGGAAGTTCAGATCAATGGGATTATTACAGAAATATTGGGCTGGGGAACAACGTTTTGCCTATGCATATGACTCCTATGGGAATACAACTGAGAACGTATACTTTACATGGGATTAGCGAGCAACGCCTGGGCAGGGGAGCAACGTTTTACTACTCATATGACTCCGAAGGGAATAAGATCGAGTCTCATATTTTACATGGGATCCTGAGGCCAAAGATTGGGTAGGGGTAGATCGTTTGTATGGTATATAATGCCTATGGGGATAAAACTGAGAAGATCTTTATTAATGGAATTCGGCTACTGATGACTGGAGCGGGAATAACCGTCAAACCATTCTACGATGCCAATGGGAATATGTTAGGAAGGATATATGTAATTGGGAATCAGAAATAAATGACTGGGTATACGATTCAAAAACAGTTTACTATTGGTCAGGATTAACTACCTCTATCTCCAACAATAATATTGACCTGAATTTCATAGTATATCCTAATCCATTTACAGATTACACTACCATCGAACTTTCTGATGCTGTCCAAACCCACAAAATTGAATTGATTGACATTCATGGCAGCATTGTAAGAACCATTGATAATGTCAATAGTAATTCTGTAACGATACACAGGGGAAATTTACCGGGTGGTATTTACTTTGTCAGGATCCATTCTGATAATACCCATGTCAGGAAGGTAATAATCAGGTAATAATTTATTAGTATGCCTCCGATGCAAAACTGGTAGCTTAATTTGTGATCCGGTTGGGATTATCTCCTTATGGTGTATCACCCAGAGAGGAGAGGTTTTACAAATGGATTTTATCAATTTTTGTTACATTTGTTGTCTTTGAATATCCCCAAATCTCCTGTTTCATGGAAAAAGTTCATGATTTTCTTGTCAACCTTGATCGTTTCATCGGAGGTCATCCCTGGTTTATCGTATTACTTCTAGGAACCGGGATCTTTTTCACTATTTATCTGAGATTCCCGCAATTCCGCTATTTCCGCCATGCACTCAGGGTGGTCCGCGGAAAATTCGACAAAAAGGGGGATGTGGGGGACGCTACTCATTTCCAGGCTTTATCTACGGCCCTTTCCGGCACAGTCGGTACTGGTAATATTGCAGGAGTAGCCCTGGCCATTCATCTCGGGGGACCCGCAGCCCTATTCTGGATGCTGATTACTGCCATGTTCGGTATGACCACCAAATTCGTGGAAGTTACTATTTCGCATAAATACAGGGATATCCTCCCGGACGGAAGCATATCGGGTGGACCCATGTATTATATGAAGAAACGCCTTAATATCAAGACCCGGAGGGGAAAGATCATCCGGATAGGGACCTGGCTGGGTGCATTCTTTGCCGTTGCCACTATACTTTCGTCTTTTGGTACAGGCAGTCTTCCTCAGATCAACAGTATATCCACGTCCCTGTTCCGTACCTTCAGTATTGATGAGAAACTAACCGGGGCAGTACTTGCCGTTCTTCTGGGATTGGTTATCATAGGAGGTATAAAGCGGATCGCCAAGGTGACATCCAGGCTTGTACCTGCCATGGCCATCATTTACTTTGTAGGAGCCCTGCTGGTAATAGGCACCAACGCTGAAAACATAATTCCTTCGCTGATCTCGGTATTCAGTGATGCTTTTACAGGTACAGCTGCTGTAGGGGGATTCCTTGGGGCAAGTTTTGCATTTGCAGTAAACAGGGGGGTCAACAGGGGATTGTTCTCCAATGAAGCAGGACAGGGTTCTGCGCCCATTGCGCACTCTGCAGCCAAGGCCCATGAGCCGGTTAGCGAGGGATTGGTAGCTATTCTCGAACCTTTTATTGATACCATCATTATCTGTTTTCTCACGGGTCTTGTTCTGCTTTCTTCCGGAGTATGGAATGAAAAGATCGAGAACCAGTTCCAGAAAACTGACATGGTCTTCCTGGAGGGGGCCTACGATGATGCTAATCCTGAACATCAACTGAAGCTTATTGAATATTTCCAGGATGGAGATGAGGACATGCTTCAGAGTGGTTCGATCAGCGTAGAAAACGGAGTTATTGCCGATAATGTGACCCTCATAAATGCAAGATCCATTGCTGAAAATGTCAAAATCTATAAGAATGGAGAATTGTATTCAGGCAATGTACTTATTGAAGGTGGAAAATTGCAGGATGAACTGAATGAGTATATGGTCCAGGGGAAATCTCTCATGCACAGTGCCCCTTTGACCACAGAAGCTTTTACCAGGAGTGTGATGGGGGATTTTGGCAAATACATCGTCTCTATAGGACTCTGCTGTTTGCCTTCTCGACCGCTATATCCTGGTCCTATTACGGCGGGCGGGCAGTTACCTATTTGTTTGGATCCAGGTATGTGATCTTCTACCGGCTGATCTACGTGGTAGGATTCTTTTTCGCGGCCTTTACAGACACAACCATTGTCTGGGCTGTATCTTATATTACCATAGCCATCATGACCATACCCAACCTTGTCGGGATCCTGATCTTAAGTCCCGAAATAAAAAGGACCATCAAAAAATACTGGGTGGATTTCCGGAAGGACTGGCCCGATGTAAAGCTTCCTGAGTAGAAGTACCGACAGATCTTTATCAGGTGGCCAGCTATAATTCTTTCCAAAAGGACGATGTTCTCTACATGATAGGTCTGTGGGAACATGTCAAAGGGCTGGATCTCCAGGACTCTGTATTTCTCACTCAGTAACTGGAGGTCACGGGCCTGTGTTGAAGGATTACAACTCACATATACGATCCTGGCCGGTGACACTGAAAGGATAACATCCACCACATCCTTGTGCATTCCTGCCCTCGGGGGATCAGTAATCAGCACATCCGGTTGCCCCTGCTCTCTTACAA
This sequence comes from uncultured Bacteroidaceae bacterium, assembly GCA_963767555.1. GTDB lineage: Bacteria > Bacteroidota > Bacteroidia > Bacteroidales > SM23-62 > SM23-62. The sequence goes on from CAVYEL010000021.1 coordinate 57,353, forward strand.
ATTCTTCGGTTAGCAGATCTTTGATGTCCCCGCTAAAGAATATCGCATTACCGATGCCGTTCAGTTCAGCATTTACCCGGGCATCCTGGATGGCTTCATCAATGTATTCGATACCCACTACTTTTCCAGCCTGCCTGGCCAAAAACAACCCTATGGTGCCGGTCCCGGAATAAAGATCATAAACCACTTCCCCGCCTGTTAGTCCCGCGAGCTCCCTGACCTTCCTGTAAAGCTCCAGTGCCTGAACGGAATTTGTTTGAAAAAAGGATTTAGGACCGATCTTGAATTGCAGGTCCTCCAGCTGTTCTATGATATGGTCCCGGCCGGCATGCAGCAGGAACTCCTGGTCGAAAATGGAGTCATTGGCTTTCTGGTTGATGCAATACATCAGAGAGGTAATTTCAGAGAATGTTGCCTTCAGATGATCCAACAGCAAGTTTCGTTTCTGTCTCATCATCTTCATAAAAAACAACCAGGACCATCCATTCTCCCTTCAGGGTATTACGGATGATCAGTGTTCTCAGCAAACCTCCGCGATTTCTCAGATCATAGAAAGTCAGTCCATGCTCCCTGTGAAAAATCCCTGATTTCCTGCCGGATCAAATTTGAAGGTTCAGGCTGCAGGTGACATTCCTCAAGGTCAATTACTTTGTCAAACATGCCCGGAACATGAAATCCGAGTCCGTTCCTGTCGGTAAATTCATCACCCGAGTTGATTTCTTCTGCTGATAGCCAGCGCCTGTTGGAAAAGGTATATTCAAGTTTATTACGGTAATGTTTTTCATTGGCCGATGTCCGTATTGGATTCACCGGCGGCAGTTCCAACTGGCCTATCCGGCTCAGGTTATCAGTGACTTCCTGTTGTTTGTAATACAGCTGGTCCGTATACTTCAGATCCTGCCACCGGCATCCGCCGCATTGTCCGAAATGCTGGCAGAACGGCTCAGTTCTCCTCGCTGAGTACTTGTGAAACCTGACCACCTTCCCTTCCTGGAATGATTTTTTCCTCCGGGTGATCTGCAGGTCCACAACATCCCCTGGCAGTCCGTTCGACACAAAGGTCACAAAGTTATCGATCCGGGCTATGGCTTTTCCACGGGCACCGATATCCGTGATCTCAACTTTCTCGATCAGTGGTAGCTTTTTACGTCCCAATACCTAGGTGTATTATTCGTTGATTACAAGTTTAGACAGGATTTCCTCCATCTCTACAAATGCCGATTTCATGGTCGACCTCACATTCCCGTTCATCCCTTTGGACATCATTTTTGAGTTCATCCGGGATATGTAGGTCTTGCCATCTGCCTTAACATATACAGCAACCCGGCAGGGCATCATGCTGGAGACAACCCTTTCCTCATCGCCCTGTAAAATATTGATGGCATGTTCCGGATTGCAAAGCGCAAAAACCTTTACTTCATTTACTTCATGGCCAGCCTTTTCCATGCTTTTTTGTAGATTATGAATGGTGGGAACAGACCAGCCACGGGCTTTGGCAATATCTTCCAGTCCGGATACAGTCTTTTCAAAACCAAACCTGCTTTGATCTTCAAGCATCATCATGGAGGGCCCTTTTAAGAGAAGGATTAGCGTAGCCGCTACAAAACCGATTACCAGGAAAGCAATGGCGGTCAGAATGTACTTTTTCATAATTGTTCAGGTATTTGAATCAAAGGTACAAATTATAAGGAAGGACAAGTTAAGCTGCAAAAAAGTAATACTTTTGCGATGGACGATTTTATACCAATATTTACCTTCATAAATACTAATAATGAAATATCTGAAATTAATAGCTATTGCAATATTATTAACATCGATTGCCTGCGGCCCTGATGCAGAGAAGAAAGAGAAAAGTGACCTGCCCAATTTCATTTTGATTTTTACCGATGAGATGCAATTCAGCGATCTGGGATGTTACGGAGGAGATATACCGACCCCTAATATAGACAGATTAGCCTCCAGGGGTATCCTGTTTTCAAATGCATATACCCCTGCTTCTATGTGTACACCGAGCAGGTATGCTGTATTGACCGGGCAATTTCCCGGCCGTTGCAGCGCCCCTTCATTTGCCAGGGAAAATCCTGCTCAGGAACCCTATAATATTGCCTGGAACTCATGGATCACAGCAGATAAAAAAACACTTCCCAGGGTACTGAGCGAGAATGGATTCGTTACAGGTATGGCCGGGAAATACCATATTGGAAGAGTTCCTCAGGGGACAGTGCTGCCGGAATTTCAGCCTGATGAAGCGCTGGATAATCCGGAAACCAATTCCAAACTTATTGAGCAACAATCTGTTTACCAGGAATTAGTTGAGAGTCTAGGTGGGTTTGATGAAGCCCAGAGTGTGGTCTGGGGCAATTATGATGGTCACCGGCTCAAGGCCCTGAGATATCCATAACTTTCCATGGATGGTGAAAGGTGCACTTTCATTTATTGAGAAACATAAGGAGAGCGACAAACCATTCTTTCTCTATTATGCCCCGACGGCTGTGCATGGTCCGAACCATGTGGAAGACCTGTCAAAGGACATTACATTTACTCCTGGAGGTCGCGATATGGAACTGTCTGGATTAGATATTGATATCCCGGCCTTGCAGGAAAAATTATCCCAGGTTGATCCAAAAACCAGGCACAGGTACGCAGGAATGGCGCAAACCGACCACACAGTTGGACTCATTCTGAACAAACTGGATGAATCAGGACTTGCTGAAAACACTGTTATTATGTTTATGGCAGACCACAACATTGAACCGGGAAAAGCCACATCCTTTGAGAAGGGTATTCATGTTCCAATGATCATATACTGGCCAGGCCGAACATCGGGTAGCATCAGCAAGGCGCTTGTTCAGAATACAGATGTTTATCCAACCATTCTTGAAGCTGCTGGCATTGAATTACCTGAGGACCATATACTGGATGGGGTGAGTATGTTACCCATTATTTCTGATCCGGACCATTCAACCAGGAAATTTATATTTGCTGAAAACGGTTACACGCGCTCGGTAAGCGACGGAACCTATAAATACATTGCTCTCAGATATCCTGGATCTCTGATCGAAAAAATGGAGTCTGGTGAGATTGATTATGTGCCCAGCTATGTAAAGGGCTGGCCACAGGCCCATTCAGCCATTGCCATGAATGGTTTCCCCTGTTATTTTGATCAGGATCAGGTTTATAATCTAAAAGATGATCCTTATGAGCAAGTAAATCTATATGACCAGATGCGGGACTCTGAAGAATTAAAGGTCCTTATCACTGCCCTGGAATCTCATCTTGAAACCTTCGATCATCCTTTTGATCTTACCCGGATTCCATTTTTGGAAACAGCGGAATATAGAAAGCTTACTGAAAAGAACATGGCCTTTGATCTGCTTTCAATTCCATGGTTAAGCAGGGATCATGGCTTCATTAGCTGGCCCCCGGAGGAAGATTAAGATCTTGTTTATTAACAATTTAAACCACTATCATGAAAAAAATGTTTTTATTACTGGCGCTTGTGACTACAGGCAGTTTATATGCTGAGATCCAGGCTGAATCAAAAACGAATAAAGAAGTTATGAAAAACGGAGAGCAAATATTCATTGAGCATGCAGATAAATGCCTGGCAATAATAGAGAAGGCAGCTCAAAAACTATCCATCACAGGAGCGGCGATGATTGCATTTATCCCTGGTGATGTGTCAGAATCATGGATCTCAAAAATGAAAGTGATGGGCAGGCTTGCCACGGATGAAGCAAATTTCCTTGCCATTGCTTACGCGAAGGCAGCAGAGATGGCTGTTACACATAATGATAGTGGTAACGGAGACAGGAAAGACATAACAGGGGAATTTGGATGGCAGGGTGGAGTCATTATTAAAGTTGACACAGGATATCTGGTCGGTGCCTTTTCAGGAGGAACCGGTCAACAGGATGCGGATGTGGCAAAAGAGGGTTTGGATTGGTTATCTGAAAAGTATAAGTAAATATTCAATTTGAGTCAGGCCCCATTACCAATAACTTCTATGAGTGCTTTGATATATCCAAATGCAAAAGCACGGCCCTGTAGACTGCTTGCGGGATCTTCATGATGGGGTATATGATCAGGCATAACCATCCCATCGTATCCGACATCCCTTAATGCGGCAATGATCTCGGCGTAATCGAGATCTCCATTATCTGGATATACTTCCTGAAAGTTATTCCATCCCCCTTTAATATTTCGTAAATGGATATTAAAAATCTGTTTGCGGTCCCCGATCCATTTAATAATAGGCAAAATTTCAGTTTTCGGGTCTTTCAGCCCTGAAGCCACAGTGCCCAGGCAGAGGTTAAATCCGTGTGCAGGGCTTTCATACAATCCGGCAAATCTTTTAATGCCTTCAAAAACATCGGGGCTGTTCCATCTTGTGATCCCCCGGAAACCAGCAGGAACTGGCGGATCCGGAATGTGGTTTGCCAGGCGTACACCATATTCCTCTGCTACAGGTAAAAGCCTGTCAAGCAGATAGATGATCCGTTCAAAAATCTCATCAATGGAAACATCGCCAGCGATGGTTTCAGGTTCATTTCGTTGTTGGGCCTCATCGTAGTTCCAGGTACTGTAAGAAGCATTGCCCCGGGATGGATCAATGGTCCTTCCTGTTCTCAGAACCCTGAGGATAGTTGTATTGAAGTTCAGTGTTGTAACGTCTGTTTTACCTGCTACAGAGATCATCTGCTGGATCATTTCAATCTCACGATCCCGCTCAGGACTTTTACCAAGCATGATATTTGGTGTATCAACGCGTTCAATGCCGGCAGATGAGAGTGGTAGGTGATAAGCATCCAGGCTAATGCCATATTTCTCACAAGCTTCCTTTTTCGCCATGGCATCATCTAAATCCCATCCTACACCTTCAATCATCCTGGGAGCCCCACCATCCATATTATAGACCCCATGTCTTGCAAGGAATTCGAGATTCTCCCTGCCTGTGCCTCCATGCTGGGAAGCAACTTTCATCAGCATGGGGTTTCCTGTGGGTGTTTTTTGCTTTTTCCCACTGGCAGACTGGCATCCGGTATTGATTGCTCCCATTGATCCAACTACCGCGGTGGCTCCAAGGGAGCTTTTGATCATGGAAGAGATGGCTTTTCTTCGATTGATATTCATTTTTCAGACTGTTAAATTAAAATAAGTGGAAATAAAAATTCTCCCCTAAATTTACATCAGAATCCTTCATAAAGAATAAGGATTTACCTGATATTTCTATTAGATTTGGAATTTTATTTTAAAATGACTCTGTCATTGTACAGGCATGTTTTCACTGGATAACATATCAATGCGATTTACCGGCCAGGAGATCTTCCGGAATGTATCTGCGATTATCAATCCCAGGGACAGGATAGGGCTGGTAGGAAGGAACGGGGCAGGGAAGACCACTTTGCTAAGGATTATCGTCGGAATCCAGGAGCCTTCTGAGGGGCAGGTAGTAAAGCCTGATGGTGTGGAGATAGGGTATCTGCCCCAGCAAATGAAATATACTGACAAACAGATCCTGTGGGATGAGATATTGGAAGCCTTCAGTGAGATCATCTCTATGGAAAAGGAGATCGATGAGTTGCATTCCCGATTAGAGGACCCCGATATCAGTGAAAACCAACCGGAGTTATTTGACCATTATTCGGATTTATCGCACAGATATCAATTGCTGGGTGGAAATTCTTACGAGGCTGGCATTGAGCAGACCCTGCTGGGACTTGGATTCAAGAGAACAGACTTCAAAAGAAATACAGCTGAATTCAGTGGCGGATGGAGAATGCGGATTGAACTTGCCAGGATACTGCTGTCCAAACCTCAGATCCTGTTGCTGGATGAGCCTACCAATCATTTGGATATTGAGTCCATTGAATGGCTCGAGAAATACCTTTCCGAATATGAAGGGGCAGTAGTACTGATATCCCATGACCGGAAATTTCTGGATACAGTAACCAACCGTACCATAGAGATATCACTTGGTAAATTGTATGATTACAAGGTATCCTTTTCCAAATTCAGGACCATACGGGCAGAGCGGAGGGAACAGCAACTCGCAGCATACAGGAACCAGCAAAAAAAGATTGAAGATACCGAACGGTTCATTGAACGATTCCGGTATAAAAATACCAAGGCTGTACAGGTGCAGTCCAGGATCAAAATGCTTGAGAAGATGGATACGGTTGAAATCGAACTTGAGGATTTTCGCACGTTTAATATAAAGTTTCCTTCGGCGCCCAGATCGGGTACCATAGTAGTTGAAACCCGTAGGATGACAAAACATTATGCAGATTTATGCGTTCTGAAAAATATAGACCTGATAATTGAAAGAGGGCGAAAAAGTGGCATTTGTAGGGAAGAATGGGGAAGGGAAAACCACCTTCTCAAAAATCCTGGTTGGGGAACTGGAATATGAAGGAAACGTGAAGATAGGGCATAATGTAAATATCGGGTACTTTGCCCAGAATCAGGATGAGATCATGAATGAGAATAAAACAGTTTTTTCAACCATTGATGATGTGGCTGTTGGAGATATCAGGAGCCAGACCAGGAATATTCTGGGGGCTTTCCTGTTTCATGGCGAGGATATCGATAAGAAAGTAAAGGTCCTGTCCGGCGGAGAAAGATCCAGGCTGGCCCTGGCACAGTTGCTGCTGAAGCCATATAACCTGCTGATTCTGGATGAGCCGACCAATCATCTTGACATGCGCTCAAAAGATATCCTGAAACATGCCCTTCTTCAATATGATGGCACTTTAATTGTAGTATCTCATGACAGGGAATTTCTGGATGGACTGGTTGACAAGGTCTATGAGTTTGGGGACAGGAAAGTAAGGGAACATCTCGGAGGTATCTATGAATTTCTCCAGAGAAAGAAGATAGGCAGCCTGAAGGAGGTGGAGAAAAGGGACAGTCAGGCCAGTTCTGGTAAATCGACCAAAAGCTCCAATAATAAACTGGAGTATGTGGAGAAGAAGAATTTAGAGAAACGCAAACGGAGCGCACAGAAAAAGGTGGAACAATCAGAGGAGAATATTGCCAGGCTTGAAGCTGAGCTTGAGGCCCTTGACCAGTTGATGCATGATCCTGAAAACATAAAGGATCAATCTGTGTTTACGAAATATGAACAACTTAAATCTGAGCTATTTCATGAAATGGAAAGCTGGGAAAAGCATCAGACAGCGCTGGAAAAACTTAATAAAGGCAGAAATTGAGTAATTTTACCATGCTGAAATTTAACAATGTGAGAATTCCGGGTAATATTTTAGCTGGATTGCTTGTGATCCTGATTGCTGTAAGTGGTTGTGTGTCTAAACCACAGCAGGAAACAGCCAGGTCTAACATGGCCTTCCTCTACAATCCATCCAGTTCACCTTTGCATCCCGAGTTTATTGTATTTCACGAAGCGCAGACCCAATCCCGGGTCTATATTAAAGTTTACCCGGTTGAACTCCTTTTTAACCAGGATAATACTGAAGGAACATACCAGGCTCGACTGGAGATCAATTATGTGTTAACGGAGATCATTGAGGGCAAGGAAAGTGAACTTGTGGCAGATAGCAATACGGTAGAGTTCACCCTGAATATGGATGAGGTAAAAAATATTTTTGTGGCTAATTTGCCCATAAGGACCATGGAAGGGATGAAGTATATGCTGAAGGTAACCACTACAGATCTTCTCAGGAGAAAAGGTACCTCAAATTATATTCATGTTGACCGCAGCACGGTAAATACAGGCCAGAATTATATGGTTACCGGCTCGAATGGTTTTCCATCCTTTGATCGTGTGTTCCATTCAGATGAGTATTTTCATATTAAGTACAACCGGAGAGGAGTTGATACAGTATATGTAAAGTATTACCAGAATATAACCCCCCTTCCACGCCCCCCTGTAACCAATTTGAGTTCAACCCGGCCTGATTTCATTGCTGACAGTATTTTTGCCTATCCATTACAGCGATACCACGAGGGTCCGTCTGCCTGAGAAAGGGATGTATCATATCCAGGTGGATCCTTACAAACCTGGTGGCTTAACCCTGTTCAATTTCGGGGATAACTATCCGCGGGTAGCTTCTGTTGCTGATATGATCGGACCGGTGGCCTACCTGGCTTCTTCGGTTGAATTTAATGAATTAACCATCGAGACAAATATGAAACTTGCCGTGGATAATTTCTGGTTGGAGTCTGCCGGGAATGTGCAGACTGCCAGGGAATTAATCCGCGTTTATTACAACCGGGTATTTTTTGCCAATTACTTCTTTACTTCCTACAAGGAGGGATGGAAAACTGACCGTGGAATGATGTTTATCGTCTATGGTCCCCCGAACATATTGACCAAAAAAGGAGATACTGAGATCTGGGTTTATTACAGGAAAAAGAGCAGGGAACCGCTCCAGTTCACCTTCTCAAGGCATGCAAGTCCCTATACCCAGAACGATTTCATGTTGGAAAGGAATTTCGTCACTTCTATGTGGACCCAGGCTGTAAGGGATTGGAGAAGTGGTAAGATATTTTATACAGAAAGCATTTAGAGGATTCTATATTGGGAAATCAAAAAGAAATCATTTTCGGCATCCGGGCCGTTACAGAAGCGATCCAATCAGGACAGGAGTTGGAGAGGATATTTTTCAGGAAGGATCTCCGAGGAGAACAATCTTCAGAATTACTGAACCTGGCCAGGAAAGCTGGTATCCCAAGTCAATTTGTACCCATCGAGAAACTGAATCGGTTTACCCGCAAAAACCACCAGGGAGTAGTTGCCCTGATATCACCCATTCTCTATCATGACATGGAGAAGCTTGTACCTATGATCTATGAGTCAGGCAGGGTGCCCTTGCTTATGGTGCTTGACAGCATCACGGATGTCCGTAATTTCGGGGCCATTGCACGTACTGCAGAATGTGCAGGAGTCGACGGCTTGATTATTCCGCATAAGGGAGCAGCCAGGATCCATGAAGATGCCGTTAAAACTTCTGCCGGAGCATTGTTATCCGTTCCCGTCTGCAGACATTATAACCTGGTTGAGGCTATCAGGTACCTCAAGAATAGCGGGATCAGGACAGTTGGGGCAACGGAGAAATCAGAACTCACATTTTATGAAACCAGCTTCAGGGATCCGGTTGCCATCATTATGGGATCAGAGGAGAAAGGTATCTCGGGTGCCATACTGAAGATGTGTGACGACCTCGTCTCCATTCCTCTTTTTGGCAATATTGAGTCATTAAACGTATCTGTTGCAGCTTCCCTGCTGATGTATGAAGCCATCAGGCAGCGGACTCATAACTAATCAATCGGGATGGAGCGATTGAATCCTTCTTCCAGGGAGATAAAGGTTTCTGTCCGGGCAATTCCGGGGATCAATTGAATCTTATCACTCAGGATGGTTTTCAGATGCTCATTGTCATGTGCGAAGATCTTGATAAATACAGAGTAATTACCCGTTGTAAAATGGCATTGCGTGATTTCCGGAATTTTCTTTAATTCCTGTAGTACATCATTATATAAGCTGGCTTGTTCAAGAAAAATACCCATGTAGGCACGGGTATTGTAACCAATCTTCTTAGGCTCAATAGTGAATTTCGAACCCGTGATAACTCCCATCCTTGTGAGCTTCTGGATCCTTTGGTGGATTGCAGCACCTGAAACATTGCATTCCCTTGCAACCTCCAGATAAGGGATCCTGGCATTCTTTGTGATCATTTTAATGATCTTCTTATCCAAACTATCAATTTGTAAGCCTTCCTCCATTTTTGTTGCCAAATTTTGAAAGATTTTTAAAAAACAGGCTGTAAAAATAACAAATTATAATCGCATTGCAAGATAATAGTAGAAACTTTAGAAATAGTTTGCAATACGCTTACAGTTTGGTAATTTCAGCCGCCTACAAGATTCTGAAAATCCCTGCCGCTTGGATTCTGGAAGACCCTCAGACCGAATTGGGGAATTACGGCCAGGATATGGTCAAAAATATCTGACTGGATAGCTTCATAATTCGCCCATTCCTGGTCATTACTGAAGACATAGATCTCAATAGGCAGTCCCCTCTCGTCAGGCTGGAGTTGCCTGACGAGGAAGGTCATATCGTTATGGATCTTCGGGTGACGGTGTAGGTATCCCTCAACATATTTCCTGAAGGTACCAAGATTGGTCATACGTCTTCCGTTTACCAGGATTGAACCATCGATCTTATTTTCCTCATTGTATTTCAGGATCTCTGCCTCTTTGTTTACCACATAATCCTTGAGGACCTGGATCTTCTTAAATTTTTCGGCCATTTCATCATCCACAAAACGGACCGAGTTCATATCAATGTTTATCGACCGTTTAATCCTTCGCCCCCCGGACTCTTCCATCCCTTTCCAGTTCCTGAAAGATTCTGAAACCAGTGCATATGTAGGCACAGTGGCTATGGTTTTATCCCAGTTCTGAACCTTGACCGTATTCAGTGAAATATCAAGTACCGTCCCATCTGCATTATGGCTGGGCATCTCGATCCAGTCACCTGGTGTAACCATTTTGTTAGCCGATAGCTGTATACTGGCTACAAAACCCAGGATAGTGTCCTTAAAAACCAGCAACAGGACAGCGGCCATCGCTCCAAGTCCGGTTAGTAATTTACCAGGTGGTTTCTGTAAGAGGGATGCAATGATCAGTATAGTCGCAATGAAATAGATAATGATCTTTACTACCTGGATGTAACCTTTTATAGGCCTACCTTCAGAAACAGGCATGGTAAGGTAAATCTGATGGAGGGCATTGATAAAAGAATCGATAGCCAGAAGTAACACTATAATGATATAGATGAGGGCGAGCCTGCCGATAATATCTCCTAATGCGGGATAATCAGAGAAAACAAATCCTGCTGTGAAATAGATCAGAAGCCCCGGGACAATATGGGCAACTTTATGAAAAACCCTTCGTTCGACCAGAATGTCGTCAAGCTGTGTTTTGGTTTTACTGACAAGCCTTCTTATCCCGGATAGAATGATCCTGCGCGTTATTATATCTGCCAGAATGGCAACAGCCAATATGATCACTGCAACGATGGCCGTTCGGATAGTAGCTTCCATTCCCTCAGGCATACCGGTACTCAATAATAACTTATCCAGTTTATCCACCCATTGTGTAATAGAATCCATGTTTTCTTTGGTTTAATGGCAAAATCAGACAAATTTAAAAATATTACCGGAGTCTTTAAAAAATAACCTCCCTGCCATAGTCCATTTTCAGGAACTACAACAGGGAGGGAGTAAAAACAGTTTAACCCTGATTATTTATTTCCATTTACCCTCTTGGCCAGAAAGTAGGCCGCCACCAGAGCTATACCTGAAAACAGGAAGATCGAGGCAGGGAAAGAAACCTCATCGTCCATCCCTGCACTTTCCAGGCCGGCCCCAACAAGCACACCGAGGGCTACACCAATAGCAAGGATCCCGACTACGAGAATCCATTTGCCCGATCTTTCGGATTTTGGCCCATAAAAAATTGAAGCCTCGGCACCTTTTTCTATTAGGGCAAGACGTTCTTTATTCCTGGAACTATAGTATAAGTATACGATACCAAATATGACCAAGAACAATACAATCGGAACTAAAACTTCACCAGCATCCATGATTTTAATAATTTAGTTAATAAATTTGATTCAATCTTAAGACGCGGGATTTAATAACCGGTTACAACCTGTAACCAAATTTATTTTCTGGCGTCCTAGTTATGGTGGAACATCAGCAGGATAATATTTACATCAGTAAAGTTCTTGAGGGAGACCGGAATGCATTTGCATACCTGGTCGACAAATATAAGACGATGGTATATTCTCTTGCATTGCGGCTGGTAAAGGATAGGGAAGAGGCTGAGGAGATCTCCCAGGATGCATTTATAAAGGCATATCAGTCCCTCGCCAGTTTTAAAGGAAAAGCAAAATTCTCCAGCTGGTTGTACAGGATAGTTTATAATACTGCCATTTCAAAATTAAGACAACAACCGGCTGGCAGGGTTTCTCTGGATGAGTCCAATATTACGGATTCACTATATATGGAAAGCAATGAAAATTATAATACACTTTCAGTAGGAGAACGTAAGAAATATTTAGAAAAGGCATTAGATTCACTGGAAGCAGATGAAAAGATGCTGGTAATTTTGTATTATTACGAAGAGCGTGAACTGGACGAGATAGTAGAGATAACACAGCTAACGAAAACCAATACGAAGGTTAAGTTATTCAGGGCCAGGAAAAAAATGCTGACTGTTTTAAAGAGTTATTTAAAGGAAGAAACGTATAATCTATTATGAGTGAAAGAGTAAATAAAGAAGACCAACTCATCTCCGGGATCATGAAGGATTATGAGATGAGCAGTCCACCTGCGGACTTTACAGCAAAAGTAATGGACCGCATTGAGCTGGAGACAATCACTCCTGTTTTCGTGAATAAACCTCTTATCAGCAGAGCCGGTTGGATAGGTATATGCTTTTCTGTTATTATTCTGATACTGATAATACTGTTTGGATCAAGCGGTGAATCATCATCACCAGGGTGGCTGTCTGAGAACTTTGGCTGGAATTTCAGCCTGCCGCAGATAAACCAGGAAAAGTTGCACTTCATTGATTTCAGCAATTCCATCCTGACCTGGATCATCCTTGGCACTGGAGGGATAATGCTGCTTTACCTGATTGAGAAGTGGTTCGAAGAAAACAGGTTCAGACAGACTTTATTTCTCTAACCCTTAGAGATATAATACTGACAATAAGCAGATTAGGGTATCTGTAGAAGTTGACAGATACCCAGTCAGACTACTCAGTACATCAAATATGTCATTTGATCTCCAAGCAGTTAGTGTTTTTTTTTTAGTTTTATGCCTTAATACTCCTGAACAGGCTATATTGTGAGTGAATTTTCGGTTGAGGAAATTATAGAGGGGATTAAGGCCCGCGATAACTGCGTATTGCAATATATCTACAAAAGCTATTACCCTACCGTTCATCACCTAATCATTACCAATAGTGGTACTCCAGATGATGCAAAGGATGTTTTTCAGGAATGCATCATCATCATTTATCGCAAAGTCAAAGAGCAGGAACATTTTCTGTTGAATAGCAGCTTTAAGACATTTATCTATTCAATAGCCAGGCATGTCTGGTTGAAACAGCTCAGGAACCAGAAATATGAAGGTCAGAAGATACAGGACCAGCAGAGCTTTATTGAACTTAAGGATGAACCCTTTAAAGTCAGCAACGAAGATCTGAAAATGAGCCTCTACCAGAAATACTTCAAACTACTACCTGAAGACTGCCAGAATATCCTGAAACTGACTGCACGGGACATCCCACAGAAGGAGATTGCCCAGGCACTGAACTTTAAGAGTGAGAATTACGTCAAGAAAAGGAAGCATAATTGCAAGGAGAAACTTATCGAAATGATTAAGCAGGATCCACAATACCCGGATCTATGGGATGAGCCGGACACCTAGATGGATAAGCCCTTTCAGCCTGGTTGTGGCCGTACAGATCAGGATAATAAAGTATCAGGCTTAAATGTTTCTCTGCCTTTTATGATTCTTTGCCTTCGGATGTAGAGTAAAAATCCACCGGCTGCTATCAATAAAAATGCCCCAATCCAGTAGAGGTAGCTTAAATTCTTTTTGAATAAAGGACTGGAATCGCCAATTACAACGTATGTTGACCAGAAATATGGATTGGCTTTCAAATTATCCGCGTTTTTAAGGAAATCCAGTTTTGCTTCGCGTAATGCCTCTGCTTTTGAATTACCCCGTTTTAATGATTTATAGAAATCCTCCATTAATCGGGCTCCGGACTTATCAGAAACCTCCCAGAGTGTCATGACAATACTCGGACAACCTGCATACATAAATCCTCTGGCAAGACTCATAACACCTTCACCCTTCATGAGTTTTCCAACTCCAGTTTTACATGAGCTGAGAACTGCCATTCGAGCATTGTATCGAGAGTTATATATCTCATAGGTATTAAGAAATCCATCTTCTAACTGATCAATTTTTTGTGTGAATGCAAGCTTAGAATAAAGAGGTTCTTCATTATTAACAACAGCGTGCATAGCCAAATGCAGAATATCAAAATTTTCTGCATTTTTTTTGAAATTACTCTCGGTTGCATTTTCATCCATAAAAACCACAGTGCCTTCTATGTGTCTTCGGATGCTTCTAACCTCTTCTTTTACACCAGGGATAGGTACAAGATTTTCTCTATAATTGTTTAGGAGTTCTTCATCAATGCCACTATTCTGTGCTACAAGGTTTGAATAATCTGGGGCAAAAGCCAATAAACCTTCTAATGGTTTAGTTTTTTTCCGTGTTCCTTCAAAATATACAGTTGCTGAATATGTATAGCTTATTGCATAATCTCTTATCAAATAAGGTAATCTTTTATAATTTACTAGAGAATCGTTAATGCTTGATGAAATTAATGTTTCAAAGGGAATATACCAGATAAAACCATCAGGCACAATAAGTAAGTCTTTGTTTAATATTTCTTCTTATATGGGCTCTAATAAATTACTATAAAGATTATATGAGTTCTTACAATAGCCTAGATATGATTTATTTGCATTCGGAGAAAACTTGGGTTGAGTTAATTGATCCCAAATATAGTATGCACTTGAGAAAATAGAACTATCTATAATACATTTAGTAATTTTTACTGAGTTTCTACTAATTGAATAGATAAAAATGATTGAATCCGAGATAGCATATTCAATGAGTAATTGTTCTGCATTAATTGATTGCTGTATTTGATCTCAAACTGAGAATGCTAGCATCATATTTAAGTCTGTAGTAATCCGGATATTCCTCCTCAAAGGTTGTTAATAGATCTTCATATAGTTTGAAAGTATTAAAACGTTCATTTTCCCAAATACGAATTTTATTTTCATCGGGATGATTTCTTGTTATTCTCTTCATAAATATGTTCATCATAAGCTGCTATTCTTTTTGTAAGGATCTTGTTCATCTTTAAGTAGATTCAATGGGATGCCACCAAATTCTCTTAGCTTCAGTATTTCGAATTGAATTCAGCAAGTGTAAATGACTTTCCTTTTCTCATTAATTTGAAATGCGATATTAATATATTGATTGTCATTTGGAGTTCGAATAATTTATGTGCAATGTAAATACCATTTAAATATGTTTCATTTTCTAATTCCGAGGTGAAAATCCTACTCTTCTCAGTATCATACATTAATCTCATTTGATCAATATATTCGTATATTGAAAGATATGTGGCAAGGCAAAATTCTAAGATCTTCTAGATCTTTAATAAGTGTCATATTTGTCTAGCTAGAACTTTAGCTTTGAATTTTAGGGTATTAAGTATTCTAGGACGTTGTATGGTTTATATTAATGTCCGGATTAGTATAAACATCATCATTATTAAAATCTGGTTTTCTAAGATTAATGATTTTTGAAGAAAATATAGCGAGGAATCAATAAGCTCTAAGTTGTAATATACTTCACCAAGATTTTGGTAACAAATGGCAATATTGTGATGGTACTCGCCATATAAACTTAATATAATTTTTAAGGCTTTAAAGAAGAGACTTTTGGCCAGATCATAATTCTTCAATTCATCCATCTGATATACTCCATAGTTCATTTGAATGAGGGATAGTCTGAAACCTGATCTTCTAACTGATGCTTGTTTGCGAGATATAATGCTTTAGTGTAAAAGGATTCAGCCGATTCATAGTTTCCCAACTTACTGTGATAATATGCGATCATTTTATAATAGTCAATAAGTCTAGAAGTGGATTTAGATTTATCATATAAAATCCCAGTCTCTAAGCATTCTATAGCCTTGTCAAATCTGTTCGTAAAGGAATAGAGATTTGCTAAATTACGATAGTACGGTATAGTGATTCATAACTTATTTCATCTTGATTCTTATAATGGTCAATTGCTTGTTCAAAATATAATAATGCTTTATCAAAATCTCGAAGAGCATTAAAAATGATTGCTTTATTTACATATATTGCTCCAAGTGTATGAGGGTGAATCATGATATTTCGAAATATTCTTTCTGCTTTGTCGAATAGCTCAAGAGCATATTCATAATTCCACAATTTTAGATTTGCAGCACCTAGATTTACATAAGTTTCCAGCGATATTGCTTTCCTCTGTCGGAGTCAGTATATAATTTTCGATTAATACGCAAGGAAATTGTCCAGACACTATCTGCTTTAAAATAGTCACCATCCTCATAATATTGAAATCCTAAGCTATTTAATTCCATCATCTTAGGTTCAAGTGAGTCAAGAGGGTGCATGGTATCAATAGAATCTACATCGATTTGCATAAGATCCAAAAAAGCTATTTGATATAAAAAGTAGAATTAGGAGTATGCGGGAACAGTCCTTTTTTGAATTAATTTCATAAAGGAGAAGGACATATTGTCAACTGGTTAAGTCAAATCAATGCAATTTAAACAAAGTTATTTAAATGCAAATATTTTCTTTAGTTTAAAATATACTGATAATCAGTCGATTGAAAATTATATGCATTTTTTTTGACTTCGATGGGTAACGTATGTGGTTTTTCTGGAATAAAGTTATGAATTGATCCCTAAAAGCGTTAGCCGAAAAGCTTTAAACAGAGTAGGCGGATTCTCAAACCCAAAAGTGATGAAAAATTTAATCGCCCTTTTTTCGAAGAAGAGATCACAGGTCTCATTTGCTGCTTTCAGCACAGATGTTTTATCAGAAAATGAATTGGTCAATGTAAGAGGAGGTGGTGAACCCGCTGCTCCAGTTGAACTTCCAATTCTCATTCCACCTGATGGAGGTAGGATGAAATAGCAAGAATTTGCTTTTTAGATTTGAAGCTGCTTTAGAAGACAGCTCAAATCAACTTTGACATACAGTTTTCAAGGTACGACTTGTTGTGGCTGAGATTTAGCCTGCAAGAAAATACCATCGAAAGACATTTCCCTGGATTGGGGAATGGTGGCAGCTGCCAGGATACTTAGTATTCACGGTAGGAATGCAATTACATGCAGTGAGGATTAATGCCTTACATATAAAGTATGAATGTAATGATGTAGCTATATATATGCTTGAATATAAAAAAATACAACAATCAAACCCTTATATACATGGAAAAGATGAGTAAATATGACGAGTTCATCCAGCCTTTTCTGGATGGAGAATTAAGTCGGGAAGAGTTGGATTGGTTCAATAAGGAACTACAATCAAACGCAGTCCTGGCAGAGGACATCAAATTGTACAGGGAAGTCGATAGCGCCATCCGGGAGCAGGATGTAATGGACCTACGCGACCAGCTGGATGTGATCCACAATTCAATTGGGGATCCTACTAAGGAACCGGCTCAGCAATCTCGGATTAGAAAGATGCTGTCGTACGGAGCCATTGCCTCATTGGCAATATTGATTTCTTTTGGGATACTGTTAAAGGTACAGCATAACAAGCTTACCAATGAACAGATATACCAGAGACATTATGAGCCTTACGAGGTTACTATGATCTATCGTTCTGGAGAAACTCAGAGCCTGATCAATCTGGCCCAGTCTAAGTATGATGCCCAGGATTTCTTTGGGGCGATTGAAATCTATGAGCAGTTACTTGGCAAGGAGCCTGGAGATATGGAATCTAATCTGTATTCCGGTATAAGTTACCTGGAGACAGAGCAGTATTCCAAGGCTGAAAATAGGTTTGGGGCGATTATAGATCATAATGATAACTTGTACATAGAACAGGCAGAATGGTACCTTGGTTTTTGTTACCTTCAAACAGGTAAAAACCTTGAAGCTAGATCTCATTTTAAGGAGATATCCCAAGGAGAAGGCAGCTTCAATAAGAAGGCAAGGAAAATAATGAGAAGTATTAAGTAAGACTAAACAACACCCGTTCACGGATTTCATGAAAAGGACTCTCACATACGAAGATTTGCTGGCATACGTCGAGAAACTGGAGAAGCGTATCGAGGAACTTGAATCAGAGGTTGAAGATAATGATACCAAGACTGAGGAGCTGAAAACCAAGTTCTTATCCAATATCTCACATGAACTGCGTACTCCAATGAACGCAATTCTGGGTTTCTCCAGCTTGTTGAATGATCAACAGCTTCCTCATAAAAAGAGAGAAGAATATGTGGATCATATCAATCAGAGTAGTGCCAAGCTTTTAAATGTTGTGGAGGCCATGATTGATGTTTCCATGATTCAGACGGGACAATTGAAGATTAGACAAGAAGAATGCTTTGTCAACCAGTTCCTGACAGATATTTACCATTATTTCAATGTAGACAGACATCGTAATGACAGGCATCATATTGCCCTGTTATTAAACCTGGGATCAAAAGCTGATGATATTATGATCCATAGCGATCAATATCAGACTTAATCAGGTAATCACCAGCTTATTAAGTAATGCATTTAAATACACAGAAAAAGGTGTTATCGAGTTTGGTTATCAAATGGATGAAGGAGAGGATAAGATAACCTTTTTTGTAACAGATAGTGGGAAGGGAGTTTTACAGGAGAAATCAAAACAAATATTCGAAAGTTTCGAAAAGGGTGATGAATACGAATATGGCAAAGGTGTAGATAGTGGTGTTGGCCTTGGCCTAACGCTTTCAAAAGGGATCATAGAATTAATGGGCGGAGAAATTTGGGTTGAGGATAACGTTTTTCAGGGATCAACTTTCAAATTCTTTATCCCCTGCAAAGCTGTAAGGGAGATAAAGTCTCAGCTGAACAATCCGTTCACAACGAATTTATTTATTGCCTGAGTATACCAGGAGATCTTGGGCGAGATTCCCTGGTATTTTTCAGGAAAATATTTGGGTTAGTAAGGGTCAAAAAGGAAGATCGTCAAATTCCTCAGATGGAGGAGTGTCTT
Organism: uncultured Bacteroidaceae bacterium; assembly: GCA_963767555.1. Taxonomy (GTDB): domain Bacteria; phylum Bacteroidota; class Bacteroidia; order Bacteroidales; family SM23-62; genus SM23-62. Next base: position 76,233 of record CAVYEL010000021.1, read on the forward strand.
CATCCGCCGGAAATGGTGGCGGGGGAGGAGGCTCTTCAGAGGATGCGGCGATCTTTTCTATTTTCCAGGCTTCGAGATTGGTGAAATAGCTTACATTATTGTCTTTCACCCATCTTCTTCCCCTGATATTGAAATTAACACGTATCTCATCCTGAAGATTAATACTATCAATTAGATTACAGCGGTCCTGGGTTAGCTGGAATTTGATGTGATCTGTAAATTCCTTGCCTCCCTGGTTTTCAGTTTTTTCAATTACAAAATCTCTTTTGCGAAAGGTATCACTGACCTGGTTTACATCAAATTTTTCAATCAATTTTCCAGCTAACTCAAAACTCATTGTACTTATTAGTTTATGGATATCAATTCTATTTCGAAGATCAATGCCATGTGAGGCTTAATTGGACCACCTGGACGAGGATTTGCACCATAAGCTAATTCACTTGGAATGAAAACTTTCCATTTTGAACCAGTTGGCATAAGCTGTAGAACTTCAGTCCAGCCTGGAATTACCTGGCCAACACCAAAAGTTGCAGGCTCTCCCTATCAACAGATGAATCAAAGACGGTCCCATCAATCAGTGTACCATGATAATGAACTGTTACCTCGCTCTCACTGGTTGGTTTTTCCCCATTACCTTCAACAAGGATCTCATACTGAAGACCACTTTCTGTCACATTGACTCCTTTTCTGATCATATTATCTGCAAGAAACTTCTCACTTTCGACAATATACACTTCACTTGCTGTTTCCTCAGTTTTTCTCATATACTGGCTGAGCAACATTTGGGCTGCATTTGCATCCAGTATTGATTCTTTCTCATCAACGGCGTCTTGCATACCATTTGCTACAGCTGAGATGTTAATTTCAGTCATCGGACTGTTTGCAAATTGTGTTCCAATGTCATGGCCAATTATATATGATACTGAATCATGCTCTGTTTTTAATTCTACCTTTCCAATTTCCTGCTGACAGGAGGATACATAAAACAACACAGCGGGAAGTAATGCGATAATCAATTTACCTTTCATTTGATTTAGATTAAATTTAATAACTAACGAACCGCGAATTTAATCATTAATTTTAATAATATGCCCTGCCCGCCAACAACTTGGGATCCATTTTTAGGTATATATGCTGAAACATTTGAAATATCAGCCTCTCACTATATCAATTATGATTTATAGGCCCTGGTCATTTCACGTTTTCCGGGCGGCCCCTGGATCTTTTCCACCTGAAAACCTGCTGCTTTGAGATTGCGTCTGACCATGCCTTTAGAAGAGTATGTTGTCAGGATGGAATGAGAGGTCATGGATTGGAAAATCCGGCTAAATAGATTTTCTGTCCATAGTTCTGGTTGCTTCTCCGGTGCAAACGCGTCAAAATAAACCAGGTCAAACTCATCAGTTTGTTCAAGTTCGTACATATCACACTTTAGTTTTTTTAGAACAAATCCAGGCTTGATCAATACCTCCTTCTGCCATGACAGATTCATGAATTCGTTTAAGCATTCCTGGAATGGCAAGATCAGTTATTGATTCATAATTCAGTGAGTCAGTTATTGCTCTTTCAAGTGGATATTTTTCAATTCCAGTATAATAGATGGATTTATCTGATTCATTTGTTTCGGCAAGGGTTAGTAAAGCATTTAAGCCAGTTCCAAATCCCATTTCCAGGATCCGGATAGTACTTTTATCCAGTTGTTTTAACCCTGCCTCAATAAATACGTGTTGGGATTCAGTAATGGCTCCATGGACAGAATGGTAATGTTCATCAAGAGCTTGAACATAGATTGAGTGAGAACCGTCTTTGGTGGTAACTATCTCAGACATCCTGCATGCTAAGTTAGTCTCAAATTTAGTAATTTGTCTCTCGTATTTATAATTTTTCAACTATTGAATGCTCAGGTCTCAAATAAACCTATCCGGAAGATCATTCATATTGATATGGATGCCTTTTATGCTTCTATTGAGCAACGTGACTTTCCGGAATATAAAGGCAAACCCCTGGTTGTAGGAGGTTCCAGTAAGCGAGGAGTGGTAGCAGCTGCCAGCTATGAAGCCAGAGAGTATGGGATCAGGTCAGCTATGCCAACCCTCACAGCTATTAATAGGTTTCCCGGCCTTATTATTGTAAAACCCCGGTTTAACATTTATAAACAGGTTTCAAGGCAGATCATGGAGATTTTTCACTCCATTACAGATCTTGTTGAACCCCTTTCACTGGATGAAGCATTCCTTGACGTGACGTGTAACACACTTGAACAATCTTCAGCTACGATAGTTGCACGCGAAATCAAGTCGAGAATCAAGGATAAGACGGCATTGACAGCTTCTGCTGGTGTGTCTGTAAATAAGTTTCTGGCCAAAATAGCCTCTGATATGGATAAACCTGATGGACTTTATGTAATCAAACCACATGAAGTTGAAGCTTTTATAAATGAACTACCAGTAGAAAAGTTCTTTGGTGTAGGCAAAGTCACTGCCCGAAGGATGCAGCAGCAAGGAATATATAAGGGAAAAGATTTGAAAGAAAAGAACCTGGCTGATTTGATCAGGTTGTTTGGTAAAAATGGAAATTTCTTCTATGACATCTGCCGTGGGATTGATAACCGGCCGGTAAATCCTGAACGGATAAGGAAATCATTTGGGAAGGAACGGACATTTGAAGAGGATCTTACATATCTTGACGATATTCATAAAACCCTAAAGGACATCACAGATATGCTCTGGCATGATCTACTCAGGACAGGCGTAAAGGGTAAAACATTAACCATTAAAATCAAATATGCTGATTTCCAACAAATCACAAGAAGCAAAACATTCTCCAGGGAGGTTGAGAGTGATAACCAGATTTTTTCAACTGCGAAAGAAATATTGAATTCGGAATTTGTTGAAGGGAACAGGATAAGGTTATTGGGAATCACCTTGTCGAATCTGACGCAGCCAGATCATGATGACCACTCAGATAATAGCCAGCTATCATTTGATTTCAGCTGAGATATATATTTTTTGGACTTATATTAATTATAGTATAAAAAACTAATCATAATATTGACATTGACAATATAATATTCATTTAATCAATTAAATAGTTAATATTTTTAAAATACTACAATGTGATTAATCATTATTATTGTATGTAAATATGTATGGTTAATGGCATCAGTAAGATTTTATTTGGAAAAAAGAAAGGATGAGAATGGCAGAACCAGGACAAAGCAGGTTCCTATACTCCTATATTTCAGTTTTGATGGAAAACGTTTACAATTAAATACAGGAGAACGGATTAATTTTTCAGACTGGGATTTTAGGGCGCAGCGAGTACTTACACCTATTCGGGGGAGCAAAGCCATGAACAGGTATTTACAGTCTCTTGCCGATGAAGTGATGGGAATTTACCTGGAAGCCAAGACAATGGGATTGAATCCTGGAATTGAGTACCTGCGAAAACAGATGAAATATAACAGGAGAAAAGAGAACATAGGATTTTTCGATGTGTTCATGCTTTTCATTGATGAAAATCACAACAGATGGAGTATTCATACTTTCAGAAAGATCAGGACCAACTACCATCATTTAAGAAAATTCGCTGAAACAGAACAAATTGAGATTGAGTTCAGCCGGATTGACAGAAATTTCCTGGAGCAGTACATTCGTTTCTTCAGGATTAAATACAATCATTCAAATAATACAATTTCGAAAAACCTGGATGTTCTGAAATGGTTCCTGAACTGGGCTACAACAAGGGGATATAATAAAAGCTTGTTGTATAGGGAATTTCAGTTTCAATGGATCAGCAGGCCGAGAATCAGCCAATCTGACCTGGTACTTGACTGGGATGAACTAATGATGATCTGGCGGTTTGAACCCTTAACCTCTGAACTAACAGAGGTTAAGGATATTTTTTGTTTTATGTGTTTTTCGGGACTAAAGCTCTCTCGGATATACCAGCTAAAAAGCAGTAATGTTTATCCGGGATACATTAGTTTGCAAGGGAATGGTAAGTTCCAATCGTTTAATTTACCACTCAGTGAACGTGCCTATGGAATTATTAGCAGGTATATTGATGAAGAAGGCCCCGATGGAAATTGTTTTCCACATTACCGTCATCCAGACTTTAACAGACACTTAAAACAATTGGGGAAAATTGCAGGTATAAACCGATTTGTCAATGTCTCATCTTACGCTGGAACTGAGAAAGGATCCAGGCAGGTTCCAAAATACGAGGTACTTTCATCCAAAGTCGCCATCAATACTTTCTTATTCAATGGATTGAAACTTGGTATTTCGGCCGAGGTATTGTCGTTTTTAACGGAGAGGAAAACCTTTGCCAGTGTGGACAGGATCAGACCCGTGCTTGAAAATGCAGCATATGATGATATCAGAAAATTTGATACTTTGCTGGCGGAAGAGTGAACCCAAAATCCGATGTATCGTATTAGACTGACATTATTTTGTACAATTTTACTGTGTTTATCAGCCTGCCAGATTGAACATGTGGATTATCCAGCAGTATATCCGGTGGTCGATATACCATGCAGGAGATTACATGCATAAGTATCGATAGCCTGAATCTGAACTGGGATACAGGAAGGAGCTGCCCGAAGGATTTGAATTGCAAACTTTGCTGGCATTACGCCATTATCCTGAATTAAGGAACACCCATATTAAGTTTATTGTAAAAAAGGCATTTATTCCTTTAGCGTCCAGGCCTGCGACATTTTCCTTACTCAGGAAGCGTGAACATAGAATATACAGGGTGATCATAAGTGACCAAGAGCCTGCCCCAGATGGAAGGTGTTCTGTTAAAGAACCTGCCATTCAATGCCCAGGTGGCAATTATTGGACATGAGCTGGCTCATGCGGTAGAGTACGAGACTTTTAACAGTTACCAGATATCGGCTGTCGGGTTATTATATTTCTTCGGTTCATTTCGGGCTTCCATGGAGAAAGGAACTGACAAGCGGACCATAGAACATGGATTGGGCTGGCAGTTACTGGAATATGCAGAACATGTAAGAGAAGTGTCCGGTTCAAATGAAAAACAGATTGAGTTCATGGATAAGTTCTACATGAACCCGCAGGAAATCAGAAAGGTGATGGATCAGTCGGATATGTATGACTAAGATGTACATGAATTTTGATCTCTCCTGTCCTATATAGAACTACATCGTACTTTAGATTAGCTGGAGTAAATTATTATATATCTTATGTACTTGTAATCCTTAAAAAATCTGTATCATGAAGAGAAAATCTTATTATTGGATAAGTATTTTGCTATCAGTCATTGTAGTTATGTTTACATCCACTTCTGGAGTAAAAGCCCAGCCTGAGGAGGGCATTGAAGGTATCTGGCTGGGAACACTTAAAGTGGGAGAGATGGAGATGAGAATTGCCCTTACTTTTTCGAAATCCGATGAAGGCATTTACAGTACCACCATGAATAGCATTGACCAGAGCAGCGGCGAAATTCCCATAGAAAAGGTAGTCCTGAATAATGATAGCCTGCTTGTGAAACACACAGCCATGGGCCTTGAGATTGAAGGAATAGTCGATCTGACTAAAAACACTTTTGATTCTGAATTCAGGCAGGGACCGGGAAAATTTCCCATATTGTTCCAAAAAGTGGACAAGCTACCTATTTCAGCCAGGCCTCAGGAACCGAAAAAACCGTTTCCATACAAGGAGGAAGAGGTTGAATATGAGCATGAAGAAGCAGGTATAAAAATTGCCGGGACACTGACCTATCCAGATTCCGGTGGACCTTTTCCCGGGGTTATCTTACTTTCAGGATCTGGTCCCCAGAACCGGGATGAGGAAATATTCGGGCACAAACCTTTCCTGGTCCTGGCTGACTACCTGACCCGGCAAGGGATAGCTGTATTAAGATCGGATGAACGAGGTGTGGGCGGCACAACGGGTAGCTTCAAGGGATCAACTACAGAGGACTTCGCAGAAGATGCACTGGCAGGAGTAACCTATTTAAAAAGCAGGAGCGAAATTAATCCTGAGTGGATTGGAATGGCCGGGCATAGTGAGGGAGGAATGATGGCTCCCATTGCTGCTTCAAAATCTAATGATATCGCCTTTATTATTCTGATGGCGGGCCCTGGGATTGCATTTAGCGATGTGATCCTTTTCCAAAAAGAACTTCGATGGAATAAAATGGGAACGAGCGAAGAACATATAGAACTGAACAGGTCATGGCATAATCAGGTATCGGCTATTACTGCTATGGATATTGACAATGAGCAGGTCAAGGAAAAAATCATGCAGCTTTATGAAGATCTTAATGAGGAAGAAAGAATCCGTTTGCATAAGACACCAGAAAGTATAGAAGGTGAAGTTGAACATCTTACAGATCCCTGGTGGCGGTATGCAACAAAATATAATGCCCATGCTACACTCGTGAAGGTTCAATGCCCGGTGCTTGCCATTAACGGCAGTAAAGACATGCAGGTGGTTGCACCCAATAATCTTGCTGGCATTGAAGAGGCCCTTAAGGCAGGAGGAAATGATAACTTCCTGGTTAAAGAGCTTGAAGGATTGAACCATTTGTTCCAGACCGCTGAAACCGGTGATGAATCCGAATATGGCAAAATTGAAGAGACCTTTTCACCAGTGGCTATGAAACTGATTGCGGACTGGATCCTGCAACAGGTTGAGATGGAGTAAATCTATCATAACCGAAAGGACAATCAGGATTTATATTCCTGTTGTTTATTACATCGTGAAAATATTCTTTAGCCTTCTTATCCCACTGACTATCATCAAAGAGTGATTTGTAGTAGGGTTTGAGCGCATCTAAAGCCACAAACCAGTCTTCTGATCTTTCCTTGCTGATTTTCGCTACCAGGTCAAGACAAATTGTTGTGTATACCGCACGAGCCCTTTGTATGGTATCACCTGCCAGATCGGTTTGAATGATCGGCCACCACCGGGCGCGCATTTCCCCTATTCGGTGCAATGGCTCGGGCAGGCTTTCTATATTGGATGGTTCTTCAGTGTTAATTAGGAAACCTGGTTTTCCGTCTACTTCTATCGCTTCTCCGCCATTCTCCAGGATGATGGTTCTTGCCAGCTGGAAATGCATATCAGCAAAACCGGTTATGGTTAGATCAGTGGGTAATCCAGGCCGCCTGTTATTTTTATATTCATCCTTAATAATCCAGCCCTGTGACCTAATCCATTTTTCGCCCTTCATAATACCCATTATAGTTCCGACCATGGCTGAAATATTATCTGCATCCCATCCAAAATTGAAAGAATGGCGAATGGTTTCCACAAAGTCGCCTTCTCCATGTAAAATAGATGCAATGGTAGCTGCAGTAATAATGCGATAACCATTACTCCCTCCCGGCCCTCCAAATTCTCCATTCCAGTATTCCTCCTTGATGGAGAGGCGGGTAGCACGCCAGTCATCGGGATGGGCCTGGTACCAGGTAATTACATTGGTAACTATTTCGTGAATCTCACTATTTGGGTCAACAGCATCTAGTCCCGCTCTGATCACCTCCATAAAGTCGTCCTTAAAAAAAGCCGTAGCAATCATGGCGTCGTACAACTGCGTGGTTTGTGCTGGTTCTCCATCAATGGCGACATGGGTATAATGTGTGCCAATTCTGGCAGCAGTTTGTGGCATCCCTGGAGATATCAATCCAAATTGTTCGCTGAGGAATTGTCCGGATATATTAAACACAGCCCAGGGATTAAATGCAATACGACCCGTATAAGGTGGCTGGATGCCAATATCCATTAAATTTCGCGCATACCTGTTGGAACACCAGATTTTGTCACTGATATTTTCTATCCATAGATCATTGATCTCATTGTAGGGCAAAATAATCCGGCCTGATTGCAACATATGATAGATATAGACGAATTCAATATCCGTATCATCGTCTGTAAATGCACCGTTTGAAAGATCCGGTATATACTCGGTCACATTTCCGGGTTCATCGGTGTATTTGTTTTCATGCACAAGGCCGTTCAGGTTACCAAAGAATTGGCCTATAATTCCTCCATTGATCTTGTCGCGAAGGTTCTCAGCGCTTATTTCCCTGGTTTTTCCAGATACACTATGAGAAAAATGTATAACAAAATTAAATGCGATTAAAACGGTGATCAAAGAGTATTTCATTTTATATATCTTCCATTATGCTCAAATTATTCACTCTCTCTGACGGCACGGAATCCCAGGAAAAACAAACCACCGTCATCAAAAAAATGATTTCTGTTTGCTGACCTTGAGCCATGGAAATGGAACCAGTCTCCTCCTCTGCCTACCACTTGCTTGCCAGTTTTTGGACCTTTTGGATCTATCTGGTCTTCAGTGTCATATGGACCATACCTGTCCTGGCACAACTCTTCCACATTTCCACCCATGTCATACAATCCCCAGGGATTTGCCTTTTTTTGTCCTACAGGATGAGTTGTTCCATCCGGATAACCCGCATGCCACACATACTCATCCATCTTCTTATCGTCTGGATCATCTCCCCAGTAATATCTTGTTGTTGTTCCCGCTCTGCATGCATATTCCCACTCGGCTTCTGTTGGTAATCTGAAATGCCCGTCTCCTCGTGAATTGATTTTCTGAAAGAATTCCTGGGCCTGATTCCATGATATCTGTTCAACAGGATTATCTGGTCTTCCGGCAAATTTTGATGGATTTGTATAAGCAGGTATTCCCATGACTTTGTTCCATTGATCCTGAGTTACTTCATAGATTCCAAGATAGAAAGGTTTTGTGATGGTCACCTTATGTACCGGATCTTCATCCTCTGCACGGTCTTTTTCATCCTCCGGGCTACCCATAAGAAAGCTACCTGCAGGTATTTTTGTAAAAAGCATATCCAATGTGTCAGTAATTGGGAATTTAATTTGTTCCTGAGGGGTTGCACCACTACTTTCAGCTTCAAGACTCATTACCCCAGTACTCACAGCTCCAGCAGTGAATACACTGGTTTTTACAAAATTTCTACGATTCATTTATTTGTTCCTCGACATGCTCTGATAAAATCTTCAGCCGTTATGGAATACCCAAATTCTGTCTCAATCATCCGGATTTCGGAGTAATAAAGTTACACGACACTTTGATTAATTCAAATTTGTTGGAATGTTGATTGCGAAACTTAGCGTATGACCTTTACCAGTGGAGTTTCTAAGCTAAACACATGAGTATTATATTGTTGGACAAACCATAAATAAATATTAGAATATCTTAATATATTAATATATCTTTAGCCTGAAAAGCATGCTATTAGTTATGTATAAGCAGAATAGAGAAATGCACCAAGAGTTAATGTACCTAAGTCGGCAAAAAGCAGAAGAATAATGCAATTATGGCAGATTGTTAAGTAGCGCAAAAATCAATGAAGGACATTCTATAAAATACTAAAAACTTGATTATGAATTATTTGAAAAATATATTTAGAATTAGCCTATTATTAATTGCGGTCTCATGTCAAGCTCAAAATGATAGCCAATTATTCGACGGACAAACGCTTGCCAGGTGGGAAGGTTCTGACTATGCTTTTCGAGTAGATAGTGGTGCTATCATTGGAGGAAGTTTGGAAAAAGGGTTAGAGGAAAGCTTCTATTTGTGTACAACTGAACAATATTCAGATTTTGAATTAACCCTTTCTCTCTTTGGGGCAGTCTAATTGATGAGTGCAGAGAAGATGTTTCAAGATACCCGGATCCAGAATTTTATCCGGCGGTTGTCCTGAAAATGCCAGAAAGAGAACTAATCCATAAAATAGTAAAACCTTATGATTGGAATGAGATTCAAATATTAGCTCAGGGAAATGAAATTGATATTAAGATCAATGGAATTACCACAATGAAATTCATAGAGAACTCAGATTTATCAAGCAAAGGGTCTATATGTCTTCAGGCTCACCAGGGAGAACCATATGAGGTACATTATAAAGATATCATCATCAGAGAAATAAATTAATCAATATGGGATCGCAAAAATTTCAAGGAGAACTTTGGGGTAAAAGACCAAAAGATTGGTCTTCAATTCAGGAAGCAACAGGTATCGCTGGTTATGAATATGCGTTGCAATTTCTTAATATCAATTCTGCCCAGACTTTATTGGATATCGGCTGTGGCTCTGGTTTATTCAGTGACCTTGCTGTTAAAAAAGGAGCTGAGGTTACAGGAATTGATGCCAGTGAGCAATTAATTGAACTGGCAAAACAGAGAAACACTTTCATTAAATTCCAAACAGGTGAAATGGAAGAACTACAATTTGCCGACAATACTTTCAATATTGTTTGTGGATTTAATGCTTTCCAATATGCTTCCGATATTAATAATGCTTTGTCCGAGGCAAAGAGAGTATTAAAGAATAAAGGCAAACTTGTTGTAATGATTTGGGGAAATAAAGAAGATTGTGAAGTGGTATCATATATGAAAGCAGTTGGAAGTTTACTACCGCCCCCACCTCCTGGAGCTGCAGGGCCATTTGCACTTTCTGAAAATCAGTTATTGGAGAAAACATTAGAAGATATCGGACTTAGAATAATTGACAATACTGACATAAAATCAGTCTGGGATTATCCAAATGCTGATATTGCAATAAAAGGGTTAATGTCAGCAGGGACGGTAGCAAGAGCGATTGACAATAGTGGTTTCGAAAAAGTCTATGAAACAATCTCTATGTCAATACGACCGCACATTCAGCAAAATGGACATGTAATCTATAATAACAAATGGAGAGTTATTATTTGTGAAAAATAAATATTTCTGATTAAATAACTACAGCCAACAAGTGTAAATGAAGCGTTTCATTCATTATTCCAACTCAGAAAGTTCCAGGTCTGGCATGAAAACTTGTCACTGTTTATGAAATGTAATCGAAACCGATACCACACTTCACACACTTAGCTATTAGCGGCAACAATAATGAATATAACCAAACCAAATTTTTAGATTATGAATCGAAAAGAATACTTTGTCATCGTAATGTGCGCAGCATTCAGCATATTACTGTTTGGGTTTTCAACCGGTTCCATTAACGTTCTGGAAGATTCGCTTGTAGGACATTGGACTTTTGATGAAGAGGGAGATATCGTTATTGATAACTCTGATTTTGAGTCAAATGGACAGCTCAAGGGTAATCCTAAAATAGCAAGTGGAATTGTAGGAAAGGGCTGCCTGGAATTGGATGGCCAGGGAGACTTTGTAGAGATTATTCAAAATGGCAAAACTCCTTCCCAACTCCATAATTTGGCTCAGGGAAGTATATCAATGTGGTTCAAGGCACGAAGTATCCCGAAAGGAAGCGGTATCAGCCCTTTGTTTTATTATGGAAATTCTACTGGTTGTGAAAATATGAAGGATGCCTCTAATGAAGGATTGGTTATAGAAATTGCTCATGGTGGTATTAGTGAAGAGTCTCAGGGCATTTACTTTACCGTGTTTAACAGTGATTGCGATTATCCCACCGTTTGTTTTGACACTCACTCGGGCTCCCACCTCGAGGATGTACAGGGATTAATAAAGCCGGGAGACTGGTATCATTTTGTAGCTGTTGTAGGGAAAAATTTTAATACAGGTTACCTTAATGGTGAAGAAGTCAGTTACAGGAATTATAATTTCAGTAATGCTGATGCCTCACAGTTCTTTAGCAATGCCCTGAGTCATGACAGAATGTGGATTGGAAAGGGCTTTTGGGATTACGCAAGGGAAACATATTTTGATGGTTTTATAGATGATGTTCGAATTTACAATGTGGCGTTAAGCGATAAGGAAGTAATGAAGTTGTACAATATGCAAAATATTGATTAACTAATACTTATTCCACTCAGTTAGCAACCGTGAAGAAAATAATTAAACATCTCAGGGAAAATTGGATCAGACATGGATTTGAAACGCTGTATGTCATTGTGGGCATACTTGTGGCTTTAAGTTTGGATAATTGGAAAGAAGAACGAAAGGAACGAATTCTTGAAATTGAAATACTTTCCGAGATCAAAGAAAATCTAATACAGGAATTTAAAGATCATAATCAAAATACTAGATTTTTAAGTAATGTTGTTCGCTCATCCGGGATTATTCTGGATCATTTAAACAAAAACCTGCCATATCACGATTCACTCGCTCATCATTTTGCCTGGTTGCCAATGGCCGCCAATTTTGATCCTGTAACTACGGGTTATGAACTATTGTTATCTGAGGGTGTAACCATTGTAGGCAATGATTCTATAAGACAACATATTTCAAAAATTTACGCCGATTATAAATGGATGAAAGATTTCTTAAAGGACAGAATATATCTTAATAACCAACCCCTGTTTGATGATATGATGAAAAAATTCAAAACTTTTGAAATTATGAACAGGGCAGTTCCCCGAAACTATGAAGAGTTAAAGACAGATGATGATTTCAAAGTGCTTGTGCAGCAAAATGCCTATGTGATAAATGCAACATTGGGAATGTATAATAGAATTTTGGAAGACTCAATACGTCTGATTGATGAGCTGGAACGTGAAATAGAAAGATTGAGAGAGAAATAGAACATAAACAAACTGTTAACAAAAGATACGAATGAATATAAACTCATTATTTCTGGACAAGGAAGTGGATTATTAGATTTATTAAGCAGTGTCGATTACTCTCAATAATTATGCAAGAGAAAAAGAGGGATAAACTTTTATTGCATGCAGTTTTAATAATAATCGCTATTGCGCCGATTATATATTTTAAACAGATTGAAAATGTTCCTTATAAGGCATTTATTTTAGGAACCGGCTCCTGGGGATTTGGTGGTATATTCAAAATAGTCGCACATCAAATTATTATTAAAAGACTACACAAAAAGAAAATATCCCTAATTATTACTTCAGTAGCGAATGGGTTTATATCAGGATTTTTTGAATTGTCTGCTGCTTACATTCTAATATTATTCATGAAAGATAAGTTCGAATTTGACTATAATGCAATAATTTCTTTCGGTCTGGCAATAGGCTCATTTGAATGTCTTCTTGTTGTTATAAGTAAAGGGAATGACCTTTTCAAAGGAACTACCTTGGAAGATCCTTCAGGTAGATTAACGGAATACTTAGATAATTTGCATGGAGCTCAGTATTATTTTTTCAACTTAACCTTGCCAATTACCGAAAGAATAATGGCAACTTTTCTTCATATATCAACCCGCGGATTAGTATTTATAACGATATTTTCTGGCAACTTTTTCCCAATAATAATTGCATTGTGCGTATTTATTATTGCTGATGGATTACTGGGATACTATTATTATCTCTCGGGTAAACTGGCTACAAAGGAAGGATATATTCGAATTCATCTATATTTATTTATTATTACCACATTAAGTTCAGCAATCTTTTTCATCCTAATTATTCCCTATAAGAATTTTGTATTTTAACAAATCGACAAAAGCTATACATAATGCTGGTTTAAGTATGTTTCTTGATATCCGGGAGGTATTCCTCATAGATATTGTCCATGGCCTGGAAGATATTTCTTCGTGCATTCCTGTTCAATCGGTCCATCTGGCGGATGAGCTCCTTAATTGACTCTCTTTTGGTAGTATCATCATAAGGGCAGGATTTTTCCTGTTTCTTGAAAGACCGAAGCGTGGCGTAATAGGTCAATTCTTTCTCAGGGATGAATAACAGCGGCCTGATCAGCCGTATCCTCCCTTCGAACATGGATAATTTCTGCGGCAATGAACTGTAGGAACCATGGTAGATCATATTCATCAGTACTGTCTGAATGGCATCATCCTTATGGTGTCCCAGGGCAACCTTGTTGCAGTCCAGTTCCTTCGACAACTCAAATATCCTTTTTCTGCGGTTCCATGAGCAAATAAAACAGGGTGACTTTTTTGGATCAATGGTCAGGTCAACCTCAATTTCTTCCAGGTAGAGGGGGATCTCCAGCTCGGCGCAAAATTCCTTCAGGTAGGCAGTATCCATCTCGTAACCTATATTGGTAGCACTCACATGCACTGCGAATATTTGGAAATCAAAGGGAAGATGTCTTCTCCTGTCTGCCAGGGCTTCCAGCAATATCATTGAATCTTTCCCCCCGGAGAGTCCAACCAGTACCCTGTCTCCAGCTTCAATCAGTTGATGTTCATTCAGCATTTTACCCACCTTCTTGGAAATCTTCTCAAATTGTTTTCTGCGCTTTCTTTCCTGGTCATTCATGTTATAAAAATATCTATTTTTAATGGCTATTATAAATCAGCTCCTTCATGAGACACTTCATTCTCGTCATTCTCTTATTACTGACTGCATTTCAGACCTTTACGGCTAATGGTAATGCAGGGGGGGAAATGCAGACCATTGCTGAGAAGGTATCCGGACTGGATAAGTTTGATGGATATTTTACTTTCTACTGGTCTGACCGGGATGGGAAAATCTACCTGGAAGTGGATAATTGGAAGACGGATTTCCTGGCAGTCAGCTATCTTTCGAGGGGTATGGGATCTAATGATGTGGGACTTGACCGGGGGAAGATCGGAGCACAGAAGGTAGTCTCATTCTTCCGCAGCGGAAATAAGGTCTTATTGATTCAACCGAACCTGGAATACAGGGCAGTTTCAGCTGACAGCCTTGAAGTAAGAGCAGTCTCTGAATCTTTTGCCACATCTGTGATATGGGGATTTACTGTAGAAGCTGAGGAGAATGGAAAAGTATTAATTGATATTACGGATTTCCTGTTAAGTGACCAGAACCATATACAGGAAACCTTGAAATATACTGGACAGGGATCCTATCATGTGGATGCTTCCAGATCAGCCCTGAGCATGGATCGCACGAAGAACTTTCCTGGGAATACAGAGTTCGATGTTATCCTGACATATTCCGGTGATATGGCAGGAAGATTTGTAAGGCAGGTTGTCCCTTCACCGGAATATATCACCCTTGGTCAGCATATTTCTTTCGTGGGACTGCCGGAATTGGGAGAATATCAACCCAGGATCTTCATGCCTGAGAGCGGTTTTAATGTCACTTCAGTATATGGACCTGGCCACACCACTGGGACAATCCCTTACTAAAAGATATATTTACCGGCACAGGCTGGTTAAAAAGGACCCATCGGCTGTTGTCAGTGAAGCCGTAGAGCCTATTGTGTATTATCTCGATCCGGGGACTCCGGAACCTGTGCGGAGTGCCTTATTGGAAGGGGCATCCTGGTGGAGCGAGGCCTTCGAGGCCATTGGATACAAGGATGCTTACCAGGTGAAGCTGCTTCCCCCGGATGCCGATCCGCTGGATATCCGTTACAATGTGATACAGTGGGTACACCGTTCCACGCGGGGCTGGTCATACGGCAGCTCCATCACGGACCCGAGGACCGGTGAGATCCTGAAAGGACATGTCAGTCTTGGTTCCCAGCGGGTCAGGCAGGATTACCTGATTGCAGAAGCCCTGCTTTCCCCCTACGAAGCCGGCCAGCCGATTTCCGGGGACATGCAGGAGATGGCCCTGGCAAGGCTGCGCCAGTTATCCGCTCATGAAGTGGGACATACACTGGGGTTTCAGCATAATTATATCGCATCCGCCGACGATCTTTCCTCGGTGATGGACTATCCGCATCCACTGGTGACCCTGAAGGATGATTCCCTGAGCCTGGAGGATGCCTATGACACCGGCATTGGGGCATGGGACAAGGTATTCGTGGCTTATGGCTACCAGGATTTTCCAGGTACATCGGATGAGGAAGACCCCCTTACTGCCATCCTGGATAATGCCAGGAAAGAAAGCCTCAGGTTTTTGTCAGACCAGGATGCCAGGGGTGAAGGTTCAGCCCATCCTTTTACCCACCTCTGGGATAATGCAGCGGATGCGGTGGAAGAGTTGGAGAGGGTTATCACCGTCAGGCGTTTTTTGCTTCAGAGGTTTTCTGAAAAAAATATCCCGGAGGGAATGCCTTATTCTGAACTGGAGAGGGTACTGGTACCGGCCTATATGTTTCACCGTTACCAGCTGGAAGCGGCTGCAAAAACCCTGGGAGGGATGCATTATAATTATGCCCTCCGGGGAGAGGAGCTGAAACTTGAGATGGTATCCCCGATTGATCAGCTGGCCTGCCTTGATGCTGTACTGAAAACGATTGAGGCGGATTTTCTGGCCATCCCGGAAGAAATATTGGAGCTAATACCACCTAAACCGCTTGGATACAGAAGGGACAGGGAACATTTTCAATCCCGCACCGGTGTTACCTTTGATCCTATGGCGGCTGCTGAGAGTGCGGCAGATCAGGCCCTTGCCTTACTTTTCAATGTGCAGCGTGCCAACAGGATCGTTGAGAACCATGCCAGGGCAGCCGAGCAACCCGGACTCCATGACGTGCTGGACAGGGTCATAGATGCAAGCTGGCATATTATATATGTCGATCCATACCTGGCAGAGATTCAACGTGGAACGGATAATCTTATCCTGCATCATCTGATGATGCTGGCTTCTGATAAATCAGCCATGGGACAGGTTCGGGCCATTGCCAGTTACAAACTGGATGAGCTGGAACAATGGATCAAATCGCAGCTGGCCTATTCCTGGGATATTGCACAGGAAGCACAATATAAGTATACACTGAAACAAATAAGCTATTTCCACCAGCACCCGGAAGATTATGCCCATGAGAGTCCGCTGGAGCCGCCACCCGGACAACCAATAGGGGATTGTGGATTATAACCCGCAAACATGAATCTCAGAGAGACAAAACAATACCGGTGGTTTACCGGCCTGATGCTTCGCTTCGGTGTACAGACCGAGAAGCTGGAGGAATTCCTGAAGTTTGCAGTAGTTGGCGGTTCCGGTGTGATCGTAAATATGGGTTGTTTCTTCCTGCTGACCCGATATGCGGGACTGAAAATAGAATATGCTTCTCCCATTGCCATTGAAGTTTCTATTTTAACCAATTTCTTTCTCAATAATATCTGGACATTCCGGAAACGGAATACCAAAGTGGGACTGGCATCCAGGATATTGAGGTATCACCTGGTAACAGGACTGGCGGGATTTATTAACTATGGAATTCTCCTTTTTCTGGCTAAAGTGTTCGGAGTCAATGACCTGATTGCCAATATGATCGGGATCATTATCGGAACTTTTATCAACTTTTTTCTTAATTCTTTCTGGACCTGGCGGATTAAAGCGGAGGATCAGTAACCTTCAATTTCACAGGCTTACCATTAATTCCCGGGACCAGCCAATCTGATCCGAAGGAGATCATCAGAAGATAGTTCCCGGGTTCTTCAGGTACTTTGACCTGTATATCCAGCAGGATCTCTTCTCCCGGTTCCAGGGAAGTCAAGCCGGTTGGTTCCTGAATTTTGTCAAACTGGTAATCACGGTCCCGGTCCACGATGGACTGGTACAGAACCGGAGGCAGTTCACATGGGCAGTCCAGACAAACAGCCTGTGGCGTAGGATTCCCTATGCTGACCGGTACAAGGATCCGTTCTCCGGCTGGGGATTGAAATTCTTCCTCCAGGATCTTGACCGATAATCGGTTAAAGGAGCAATACTTTTCGATGTCATAGTAATATAGTTCACCCCAGGCTGTCTGCAATACCCGGGTACTGTCCACATTCCCCCAGTGTGTAAGCAGCACCTGCTTGCCCTGCAGCTCATCTTCCAGGGGCCAGACATCATACTGGTTTCTGCGGTACATCACAGAATTGTGTGTAAAGGCGGGCTTCCTGTTGTAAAACCTGTAGAGCGAGGGGTGCTGGTATTTATCAATGAAAACAACAGGCCGGTCACCCGCTGCCTCCTCGATCTGCTTCGCCCATTTATCCTTGTCGTGGAACATTCTGGAAACATGCTCCGGCATGGGCAATATTTCAACGATAAGATAAAGCCTGATGACCAGGATCACCGGAATGCTTGCCAGTCCCAATACCCTGATCCACTTCCGCAGACCCGGGTAGCGGTTCAGATTCAGCATGGCCAGCACAATCATCGGGGGGAATGCTGCAGCAGTCCAGTGTGGTTCAACATGCCCCCTGACGCTGGACAGGAAGAAAAACCCAAAAAAACCGATGAGATTGAATTTCAGCATTCTCTCATAGGCATCTTTTGCCGGCCTGGTAAAGGCAAGAAAAAGCAGCAGGACACCCACAAAAGGACCTGTAACCACCAGCTGGTTGCCCAGGTATTCCAGTATTTGCCTGGGCTGGAAGGGATCATTGCGGGAGATCAGGTGATATTGAAAACTGACGAAGTTATTTTTTACCTGCCAGATGATATGGGGCAGGTACAGAATAACAGCTACCCCAACAATTACCCAGAATGTTTTGCGCAGGATCAGTTTCCAGTCCGACAATATGGTAAAAAAGATGATCAGCAGGGCATGATACTTACTGTACATCATCAGGGCAATGATCACCCCCAGTCCGAGTGCCTGTACCATCCGGTCCTCCGAAAGAAATCTTTTCAGGACCAGGAAGAACAGCGATGTAAAGAAGACCAGCGGGACGTCAGGCAGAGCCAGGAATCCGGCTACGTTCAGGTGCATCAGCGTAATCGCTGCAACGCATATGATGAACATCCGTGGATCCCTGTTAACTTTGGGTATCAGTTGATAAACAATCAAAATGGTAGCGGCTCCCATCAGGGAGGGAATCAATCTTACGCCCAGTTCACCCGGGATAATCATAGATCCAATTTTTATGAGCAGGGCTATCATCGGGGGATGGTCAAAATATCCCCAGGCCATAAATTCACTGTAAACCCAGTAATAGGCTTCGTCCTCTAAAATTTCTGTAAAATAGGATTGTACAAGATTTATCAGGAACCAGGCAAGGGCAAACCAGGCTATCTTTGTATTCTCTTTGGAAAACATATTGTCCCTAAAAATAGATTATATTTACGTTTCAACAATTGCCTATGCGTAGATTTCTTCCCATACTCCTTCTCACCATAGCATTCTCTTCCCCGTTACAATCACAGAGATTTGAGTGGCTTGCCGGTTTTGATGGTTTCCTTGACAACCGGGAATACTATTCGATTCATTTACCTCAGACCATATTTGGGTCCAGGTTCAGGGCAGAAGTGGGAGGGAGTATTGATGATATTCACAGGCTGCGGGCAGGTATCAATTATTTATATGAGTTTGGTACTGCCATAGATACACATAAGCCCAACCTCACCCTCTATTATGAATATCATAACCAGGGGGTCAGGCTTTTTGCAGGTGCTTTTCCACGCAGGGAGTTGCTCCGCTATCCGAAGGCATTATTATCAGATACACTGCATTATTACCGGCCGAATATTGAGGGCTTGTATGCGGGGTATTCGTGGAACTGGGGACAGCAGAACGCCTTCCTTGACTGGACGAGCCGGCAGACGGATACCATTCATGAAAGATTTATGGCCGGAACATCCGGAAAATTTTTCTTCAGGGATTTTTTTCTGTCTAATTATTTTGTGATGTCTCATTTTGCCGGAGCTGCCGTTTATGATCCGGATCATTCCGTGAGGGATAATATGGGCTATAATGTAGATGCAGGGGTAGATCTTTCCGGGAAGACTTTCCTTGATTCACTCATAATCAGCGTCGGAATACTGGGTTCGCTTGACAGGATACGCGCCAACGGGGATAGCTGGGACACCCCTGTAGGGTTCCTGGGACAGGCAACCCTGCTTTACAGATTTGCAGGGATATCGGCTACCTATTATGCCGGCGAGGGACAAACCCTGCTCTATGGGGATCCTTTCTACCGCCTTGACCGTTACGGCCGTCTGGACCTGCTACTCATTCCCTTTCGCGGCGGTCCAGTGGAACTGAAAATTGACGTGGGATTGCATTTTGCCCGGGGACAGGTGGACTATTCCCAGCAGCTATGGCTTACCTTCGACCTGGATGGGACGGTGCCTCCAAAACCCCACTAGTCTCTGCCCTGGCCGGTATCAGGAAATGATGATCCGGACCATGCATCTGCCACATACGAAATATCCCTAGCTCCATGCTGCCCGGCTTTCGGAGGCATGTCATCAATAAGTCGGAGTAACAGTATGAACAGTTCTCTGTGGGAATGGAATGGAGATATTTTCCTTATCGAAGCGTTGCTTCACTTTATTCTGCCAATCGAAGTGGACATCCCAGTAATCTTCT
This sequence comes from uncultured Bacteroidaceae bacterium, assembly GCA_963767555.1. Lineage (GTDB taxonomy): Bacteria > Bacteroidota > Bacteroidia > Bacteroidales > SM23-62 > SM23-62. The sequence continues at coordinate 96,335 of CAVYEL010000021.1, forward strand.
TTTTTACACCATATTCGGACCACCAGGTTCACTGAACTATCTGCCAGTTCCTTAACTCCAATAAAAGGTGCTGGATCAGTGAGTAATCTCTCATCTCCATCGGCCATCTCCCGCAGCACATTCTTGGCTTTTTCCAGGTCATCGTCATAGCCGATTCCGAATACAAGGTCCATCCTTCTTGTCTCTTCAACAGAAAAATTGGTAATGGTTCCGTTTGAGATAGCACCGTTAGGGATGATCACCCTGCGGTTATCAGGCGTATTCAGTACCGTATTAAAGATCTGGACTGTTTTAACGGTTCCAGCCTCTCCCTGGGCCTGGATATAATCACCAACTTTATATGGTTTGAGAATCATCAGCAGGACCCCGCCGGCAAAGTTTGACAGGGAACCCTGCAGGGCAAGTCCCACTGCCAGTCCCGCTGCCCCCAGTACAGCGATGAAGGATGTAGTTTTTATCCCTACAATGTCCACCACCGAGATGACCAGCATGACTTTCAGTACGGTACTGATCAGGCTTACAAGGAAGGGTATCAGTGTCGGATCGATATCACGTTTTGTCATGATCTTCCGGAGGAACTTTGAGAAAGATCTGATGATGATCAGGCCAACCACCAGTATGACAATGGCCAGGACCAGTTTGGGTCCCCATGTCATCAGCAATTCGATTGCTTTTTCTGAGTAGAATTCTACTTTTTCCATGTTTTTTAGAAAGTATTTATGATAAATGTCTGGGATAAATATAACTGTTTATTGACTGTTTCGTAAGATCAATTCTGTAAATAGAAAAAGTTTGGTATTTTTCCTGCCTGATTCAGGATTTAATCCTTAGGCTGAATGGAAAATCGGAGAGGCAATAAGGCATTGGGACTTATCATGTGCCTGCTGGGATATCTAGTGGCAGGTTTTATGGTATGGCTTATCTATGATGCTATATCCATCATTCATCCCATCATGGTGGTGCTGGTCCTTGATATCATGGCCACCCTCATTATTTTTTTGTTCAGTGTCGCCTTCAATAATTCAAGTTTTTATGATCCCTACTGGAGCCTGGCACCACCCATTATTCTCTACTACTGGATCTTCCATGACCAGACATGGACTGCCCTGACATTGCTTCAGGCCCTGATCCTGATCCTGGTTGTGTTCTGGTCGCTGAGATTGACCCTGAACTGGATACTCAGGTGGAAGGGATTGAGGGACGAGGACTGGCGTTACCTTACCTTTCGTTATAAATACCAGCAAAACTACTGGCTTGTAAGTTTTTTTGGCATCCACCTTTTTCCAACCCTGGTCGTTTTTTTCGGCTGCCTGGCTGTTTACCCGGCCCTCATGCTTCATGAAGGGGCCATGGGACTCATGGAATGGTTCGCGGTGGGTATTACGTTTGCGGGGTTAGCCATTGAAACGATATCGGATATCCAGCTCAGCAGGTATGTGAATGATAAGGATAAATGTGATTTTATATGTTCCGGTTTGTGGAAATACAGCCGTCATCCCAATTACTTCGGAGAGGTATTGTTCTGGATAGGGCTTTTTCTCTTTTCAACGGGAATGGACCGGCTTTACTGGTGGATAATACCCGGTCCGGTCATCATGATCCTGATGTTCTATGTGATCAGCATCCCCATGATAGATAAACGCATGCTCCGCAGGAAAACCGGCTACCGGGATTACATGAAACGAACTTCGGCCATGATCCCCTGGAAACCCAAAGAACAGGCTGCTTCCTCGGTCACCCTCCTGAAATAAGGGTCGTCTGAATTATTCAATACTAAGCGAATACAGTTTTGCCTTGTTTAGTTTGAATCTGAGATGAATGAGTGAATCTTCAACTTTTCTATTTAATTTTATTTTTTTGTATTGTACTGATCTCGTAATATTTTTGCTAATTGCTATCGTATTTCCATCTATGTCCAAAATTTCGGCGCTAATTAAGCCATCCGGAAATACATCTGCATTTATTTTAATATCGTTTCCGTCGTAAGGCAATAATTTAGTGGTAACTATTGCTGATTCTGTTCCGGATTCCTGCACATATCCGGCAAAACCATCGGGTTTTAGCGTTGCCAGACAAAGTGAACCATTGCGCCAGCCAAAATGCAGATAATCACTTCCTCCGTAGTAGAGTTGGATCTCATTTTCCTTAAAAACCGGATAGGCACAGGCATATACACAACCGTAATCATAATCAAGTTTCTTGTCAGAACAGGGAATAAGTGGGTTTCCCGGGTCGATGCGGAACCATCTTTTTGTATCCATACTCCAGGTCAGTTCGGTCCAGACACGGTCTGAGTCTTGCTGGTGAATAGCAACCAATCCAAGATAAACACCTTCGTAATAGAAAACCGGCATGGCATAAGTTTGTAAATTGTATTCCAGTCCCTGAAGGACGATCTCTTCTTTTGACCAGTTAACAAAATCATTACTTTCTATGCGTGCTACTTCGCGTCCAATTTCTTTGCTCCTGGTGCGGGTGATCCCTACGTATTTATTCAGGGTTGGCGCCCAAAATGCATTGTTATGTGTGTCCCCTTTAACATCCACTCCTTCAACTTTAACAGGTTCTCTCCAATGGATCCCATCAGCAGAATAACTGACTGCCAGTCCCTGGAAAATCATTTTGTAGCGCTTTTCAGGGTTTTCCTCCTGCATATCTTTAAAGATCCCGGCTCCATGGGGACCTCGCCAGAGGATATTATTTTGGTTGCTCCCATTGTAGTCTACCAATCCCAATACTGGTTTATCCCACTTTAGACCATCTTTTGAAGTAGCGTAACAAATGGCCATTTCACGTTTTATCCCTTTTCCTTCCGGATAATCCGTCTGGCGGTCTTCAAGTGTCATCCCCTTAGCAGAATGGTCAACTATTAAGGGACTGTACCAGATCTTGTAAACCTTTTCTTCGGTATCGTAAATCACATTTCCATAAAGATTGTCGAATCGCATCTCCCATGGTTTGTCTTCGATGAAGAGAGGATTTGATTTGTGTTTTTCTACTATCCCTACTTCAATCCTGGCATTTTCTGTGCTTTCAATAATCCTGTTGTCCAACAGAAGGTACTTCATGCGTTTTTTAAGCGGGCCAGAGTTCTGTGCCTTGCAGATCGAATACGGTGCGATAAGGATAACAGAAATAATAAAAACTGCAAGAACGAGCCACCGGTGGTTTCCTTTATTAAGATGTATCATAACTGAAAGATCTCCATATTAATCAAATTACGCTGGTATTTATCGATTCGATGAAAACGCCAGTGTTACTTTTATTTTTTATCGGTAAGTAAATGTGGATATAGGATATCCCATTAACGGTTTCACAGTTCTGTGGAATACGAATATCCTGTTTTTCTCCATCAATATACACATTACAATACCCGGATCTCAGGTTGTCTGAATCTGTCCATTTTAACTTTAGATCATACCAATCACGGGTATTCAGATCCCTGTCATTTCCAGGCGACAAATTCGCAGGTATATCCAAGCTAAACATCGCAAAAATCCTGGCTGTTGAATCGGTTGGATTGAACCACCTGTCGTGCAGGCTGAGGGTCATCCCTTCAAAACCTTTATTGAATTTTACACGGATTGTCAATTCACCTTTTATTCCGGCAGGAAAATTAAAAACCGCCCCACTGTTTTGAGCCAATAATGTTGTATCGTAATCAGCTTTTAAATGCATTACATTTTTTCCGGGTTTATCGGGATGTCTTACAAGGAAAGCACCTGGTTTCCGATTGTAAGCGCAATGCCCTTCAATTCCCTGGATATATTTTTGACAGGACCATTTTGTAAGCCCATCAGAAAAATCATCAGAGCGTTCTTTTTCGTATAGCCATTCAGGATTAAACTTTATTAATGACCGAAATTCAGGATGCTGCCCCAGGGACACTAAAATTTCTCCGTCGCCTGTCTCCACAAACTCACTTTGATGAACACTTCGGTCGTTGCTCCCCATTTTACCATACCTGGTTGCCATTAAACTGTCGTTGCGCAAGGGGTTTAAATACAATTCCCGGAAACCCTGCCAGTGTTTACCCTCATCATCGGAAATGGCTGCATGAATGGCGTCGCGGTTTGTAAATACATCCTCCCAATAACCACCCGTATGATCTACTTCGGGCAGGGGAGTGGTGTTGCACCAGAGAAACAGGATCCGGCCATCGCTGAGTCGCTGAATGGTGGGCATGGTAATGGTGCCGTAAAATCGTGATGGTTTGGCTTCTGACCAGGTTTCACCACCATTGCTTGAAAACGATTCGTAGTGGCTATCCTGTGCTGTTCGCATGATCATCCACAATTTGCCAGTTTTTAATTCGATAACCGTTGGCTCAACGGCCCCGTGGTTCCATCGTTTTCCCTTGTGTAAACCACCCTCCTGGTGGCCCGGTGCATTTACCTGGTTAGACTTCTTCCAGGTCTTGCATTGATCATCCGAGTAATAAGTTCCACATCCATTTCGATGCCTGGTATGAAAGGCTGCAACGGCCCTTTTGCCATCCTGAATAAAAACAAGGGGTTTTATCATTATCGCACCGTTGCTGTCGATTTTTTCTTTTACCCATTCGCCATCGATACCGCCAATCGACCGGGCAACATATACTTCATCATTTCCACCTGAATATACCCGGCAAAATTCACCGGTGACCGGGCTTTGCCTTCCGTATAAATTGCCATCTTCGACAGGAATAGTTTGCCAGCTTAAACCTCTGTCATTACTCAGCATGTAACAATCCTTTCCGTAATGTCTTATATCCTTGTCGCTAATTTTAACCAACCCGGTATAAGCATTCTGTGGAGGTCTGCCAACAAGATAGGGTTCACAAATCTGAGTGGAATTGTTAGTGCAAGAAACAAACCAGATAATCAGGCTGCATGCCAATAAGATTTTCTTCATACCAATGCTGTCCTGAACTTACCTGAGTGATGCCTTGGTGAAAATATGCTCTGGAATTTCCGTATCGAATTCGATGGTATCGATAATAAATTCAGTTCCATCACCTTTTTTAAGCATATCCTTAAAGACCATCCTTCCCGGGAACCACCTGGATCCCACACGCTTGAAGTCGTAGAGCTCTGTTTTCTTCAGCAATTTTCCGCTTTTCGCATAAAGTTCTTCCCTCAGGGGAATATACTTTTCTTCATCCATCCAGATCTTGCGGACCTGGTAGGTGACATCATCGGTTATTGCCTCCAGTTGGAGGACCCAGCATTTGGTTTCACGCAGTGTCTCTTCACCGGTCACTTCAGCCTGGTAATTATCTTTGTAGGTAGCGTCATCCATCATGTCCTCGTAAGACAGGTCTGATCCCATTACAGACTGCCTGAGCATATGCCCGGATATCTGAATGGTCCGGTCTGTTGAGGGAGAATAGATCCAGAGTGCATCCTCGAGCTTGAGCATTTTAGTGCCTGCTTCCCTGGGGGGGGCCAGGTATTCGGAGTATGATTTTTCCTCGCCAACCGCCCAGGTCTTTGATTCTATTGTACGGCTTGACCTGGGACCATGGATTACCATTTTCGAGGTCAGAACCCGGCTTTTCGCTGACATATTCCGGTCCATGCGCTCCATGACCTCATCCCCGGATGGGTACTGGGCATTTACAGTATACCTGCTGCCAGTAATCCTGCTGATAATATGAATAGTTTTTTCATTATTACTTCATTTATTATGTTTCCAACTCCTTAAACAGGACAGCGGTATTTCTCTTATAAATTCCGATGCCCGAAAGCATGGTCCCCACACTTGAGGCTATCAGTCCCGGTATAAACCCAATGTAATAAGCCTGAGGGACGATCTTCGCATGAAAGGAGGCCGGCATCATCATGGTTGCTCCCTGTGTCATACCGCTGATATCTATTCCCACTTCCTGTATCCAGTATGAGAAACCTAATCCAACTATGGTGCCAAATGCCGAACCGAGGATACCAATAAGGATGGATTCATAGATCATACTCCTGTAAATATGGCCTTTCTCCTCGCCGATAGCCAGACGAATGCCTACCTCACCGTATCTTCTGAGTCCGCCGATAAGCCCGGTATTCCAAAGGACAATGGACATGGCAAGTACGAATACAAAGACCATGATAAAGGACATTGCATCCACCATTTCGAGGTATGATGCAAGGTCGCTCTGTTCTGTCAGCATGGCCATTACGGGAGAAAACTCATCATCGGGATCAGAGAATTTGCTGTTGAATCCCAGCTTGATAATTTCAGCCTGTTCGGGATCCCAGTATCCGCCAGGCAGATAGCCGAGGATCTCACTGGATGCATCATCCATGTCCAGGGCAATCTGTATATCAGAAATATCAACTATCATGGCCCCCTTGTCCATGACCACCGTTCCGAACCGTACGGTTCCGGCAACAATGAAATTATAGAAAGTCATACTTCCGAACATGGTCGATCCCATGAGTGTTACCTCATCTCCCGGTTTTACTTCGAATTTATTGGCAAGGTCATCGGAGATAAGGATCTCTCCCGGCCTGTCGGGGATCTCCCCCTGCACCAGTATCCGGTCAAGTGTCAGCCTTTCGGGTTCTTTACTGCCCGGGGTGAACATATCAATGGATATCCCCATTATGGGACCCTGTGCACGGGTTTCACCATTTTCATCCGGTACATCGAGCAATCCGCCGAATTGTGTTCGCAGTACCCATTCCATATCCGGATAATCTGCTTTGACTTCATCGAGCAATGCACTTACATCAGTCAATGCAAGGTCTATGGGAACCTGGTTGCTATTTTCTGCATAGGCATTGGTCATGATCTTGACATGGCCGGTGGAGAATTTGGCGCTGAAATCGGCAAAATCTCCAAGTATTCCTGAGATATAGCAAACCATCAGGACGGTGAGAGAAACGCCGGCTGCCACGATAATAACAGGCAGGAGGCTTCTCTGCTTGTCCCTTAATAATCCTTTAAACAGAAATCGTATCATTGTAGTTTTCCTTTAATTGCTTCAGTCGGGTTCATTTTGGATATTTTGCGGGAAGGCAGAAAACTCACGATGGTCGTAGTGATGATGATGATCAGCATAACCGTAAGTACCAGTCCCACACTATAAGCAGGGTATATCCTTTCCGCAATGGCCATTCCGAATCCTTCAGAATCGACCGGCATGGCCCAGCCCGTATTGCTCAGCCAGATGAGGAAGGGAATCCCGGGAATGGCGCCCACCACAACCGCCAGGATGGCATGCATGGCACCCTTCTACGGTGAAGAGCCGGACAACCTGCGAGCGTGTCATTCCCATGGCCATATAGGTGCCAATCTCCTTCTGCCGGCGGAATATGGATAATACCTGGGTATCAAATACTGCCAGCATGGCCAGGAGCATCAGGATAACATATAGGAAGGATCCCCAATGGTTTTCATGCGGATCATATCACGCATTTCCTTCAGCAGGAAGTCATGGTCCCTCAGCACCCATCCTTCTTCCGAACCGTACCAGGTATATTCCTGGTCAGCGATCAGTATGGTGGCTTCGCCGGGCATCTGTGTCATTTCCCTCAAGCCTGTCGATGGGGATCCACATTTGTCCCGCAGTAACCGCCGGAACATCGGCCTTGAAGACCCCGACAATCAGGGCTTCCGCAGCATCAAAAGTACCGTCAACATCACGCCATCGGACCGTTACAAAATCCCCCTCCTTAAGCCTGGCATTCCTCGCCATGATATGCCCGATAAGGGCCGGGATCTCAGTGTAATCTCCCTCCAGTTTAGCTGTTGGCAGTTCTGACACCTGCTGGTCTGTGTTTATTCCTTTCAGGAGGATACTCTGCATCCTTCCATCAGGATATATGGTCGCCTGGGTGATCAGTACCGGGGCCAGATTTCCCTTTTCGATTTCGCCCTGCATGGATCCGGGAACCGGTGCATGGCTGTCCTCCAGTGTAAAAGGATCATAAGGATCATAATTCTCCTGCCATATTTGTCCCCCGCCAATCTCCCAGGCGATCATATCTGTTACGGCCTGCCTGTTCCATCCATCCAGATCCCGTAATGCATGATGATCAGGATCAGGATGAAGGCAAGGACGCCAACATTTAGCCAGGTGCGCAATCCGGCACCTATGAGATTCCGAAAAGCTAATTTAAAAGCTGTCATGGCTGTTTATATTTGCTCATCCTTAACCACCTTGCCGTCTTCCAGGGATATTTTCCTTTTCAGGTACTTTATCACCTTTTCATCGTGGGTGGCAAAGATGAAAGTTGTATTTAAGTCCTTATTAAGTTTTTCCATGGTCTGCAGGATATTATGGGAATTTGCTGCATCCAGGTTGGCGGTGGGTTCATCTGCCAGTACAAGCTGTGGTTTTTTTACCATGGCCCGGGCAATGGCAACCCGCTGGCATTCACCGCCGGAGAGCTGTGCCGGGCGGGATTTAATCTTGTCTGTGAGTCCCACCCAATCAAGTGCCTCCAGTTACAGCCTGCTTTCTTTCGGCAGGCTGACATATCCAGCAGGAGGAGGGGGAACTCCACATTTTCAAAGACCGTGTAGACCGGCAGCAGGTTATAGGTCTGGAATATGAATCCCAGGCTTTCCTTGCGGAGTTTTGCCGCCTTCTTATGTGACAGGTCACCTACCGAATGGCCCAGGACCACCGCTGTTCCTTCCGAGGGGCCATCGAGGGAGCCGATGATGTTCAGCAGGGTGGTTTTCCCTGATCCTGAGGGACCCACAAGTCCCGCGAACTCCCCGGTCCCGAATGTAAGATCAATACCGTTCAGGGCTGTAAAATGGCCTCCCCCTATGGGAAAGCGTTTTACAAGTCCGCTGATTTTTACGATTTCATTGTTTTCCATTAGTACAAATATTTGAGTCCATTAATGATTAAATACTACCATAAATTGTAATCCCCTGCCCGCATAGAGATTAGTTCCTTCCAATCCCTGGTAAAGATTAAAACGCTGCGGGTTCCAGAATCCCATGATATAAAAAGCTCCATTTATCAAATTGCCAGGACCAGTTAATGAAATTGTAGAGATCATTGTTGGTCCAGTCATAAAATAAGATCCCGTTCAGGTTATTGATGATATTGAAAGAGTAGTTGGCTGACAGGGCTGAAAAATGGACATTCTCCCCACCGCTCAAAGGCCTTTCTGAGCTTCCAAAAGTGAAATATTCTGTCATCATGTTCAGCCCGTTGCCCAACCCGAATGTGTAATCCAGTCCCAGGTTCAGCGCATGCTTATACGCCAGTTCAGGAATATGGATCTCCTGGTGTGTCAGGGCAGCCTCAAACCACATCCCGACCACATAATCAAATTTCCCGTCCAGGGCCAGCCTCTTTTCCCTGATCTGTGACTTTTCCCCATGCGGGACAGAGAACACCTTCCCACATCCGCCACACGGTAATGATAGGAGGTTGCGAGTTCCCCGCCGGGTATAGGCAGTTGTACCCGGAACCCGAATTCCGGTTTATTCACTACCGACGGAATGATCTCCCATCCCTTGCGCTCATCATTTCCTATCAGTCCCCATACCCAGATATTGGCATTGTTCAGGAAATAATACCTTCCCAGGATCCCCCATACGCCATCGGTCAGCTGCAGGGGGTCGCGCGGATCGATCTGGTCAAACCACATCAGGGGACGCAGCATACTGGCCGATCCGAAATTGATCTTTTGCAGTCCCCCGCGCACTTCGAACTGGTCCCCCGAGAACTTCATCCACGCCCGGTAGGGTTTTACGTCGCCTTCCCATACCGTACTGTCGGCGGACCAGTAAAGGCCGGATCCCCATATATTGGCAGAAAGCTCAGCATCAAATGAAAAATTTTGCTTGACGGGTGCCTGGAACTGGATCTCCGGCAAATACCGTATGCCTGCCTGTCCCCTCCAAACCTTTTTTGTATCCCCTGAGCCGGGCAGTCCCACAGGCTCCTCCATCTGGCTTGCCACAGTCCACCCGATCGCCTGGCCTTTAAAAATAAAGTACTGGGTATGTGACGTTCTGTAACATACCTGCGATCAGTATTATACAGGCAAAAACCCGAATAATATATCCACTTGCCGGAGTTCATTACTTTCTTGGCATAATTCCGTAAAAGAAAAAGTTTACCATTTCCATGATCAGGTCCTGGGGAGTATCATACATTTGCTGCAGGGCCTCATCTTCCATAAGATCCAGCATTTTATTTAAATACCAGAGTATGAATTCAATTTTCATATCCTGCCGGATTTCACCCCTCTTTTGTGCCTTCGCATAATCGTTAATGATCAGTCCCATCATTTCATGCATGCGCTGGTGAATGAAATCACGGAGCTCAGGTTCTGCATGCGGGATATAGTCCGAGAAAAACTCCTGGCTCATCTGGTCAGACCCTTCCAGTTTCATATTAATGGTTTCCCTTACCTTTTCTTCAAAAGGAATGTCCCTTGCCATCAAGGTATTATACTTCTCCAAAGCCTCGTCTGTCATTTCCGTGATCCAGGTTCTGACAAGCTCATTCTTGTTCCTGAAATGCTTGTAGAAGGTCATTTTGCTGACATTGGCCTCCTTGCAGATCTCTTCCACCGTCACCCGCTTAATCCCATACCTGAAGAACAGGTCTTTTGCTGTCTGTATGAGTTGTTTTCGTTTCATACGATATGAATAATAATATACGAATACAGTACAAATATACGATAATCGTAAGATATTGTCAAATTATTCTGGCATAATCGTATATCCGGGAAATGTTAAAGTTTACCAGCCCAGGAAGGGTAAGCGATGCAAGGGGCCTTGGTATCAGAATATGATCCGCTTTCTGCAAGCATTTTTCATAATCAAATGTCCTTCTGAATCCATGTCATCTAAAACAGACAGTTATTAATCTCAGATGCGACATTTTATGCCAATAACCCATTATTAATTATCTAATGGAAGGCAATTGTTAATGCTAAACTGCCTCGTAACACCAATATCAGCATAACAATTATCTAATACGACACTTCAAACAAACAAAATGCCCCAATCGGGTTCCTTTATTCCCGCATATACATGCATAAAAGTTAACGGGACACCCAAAATCGTCAAATTCCAAGGGCTTTACCACTGATTATCTCTGTTTTAAAAAATCACGCTGTGAAGATTGACGAAAACAAGAAATGTTAATATTTGCCAGTTCATTATGAACAATGGATGTGGGAGGGATGGATGTCAGAAGCGGATGTTCTCGATCTCGATGCTTGGACTGCTCTCAAGGTCCATCATACAATTGATCATCCTGGCCTCGGTCAGAAGGGGGAGGTCCTCTGGGCGGAGTACGGCCTCCGCGATCTGTCCGGTTTCCAGCAGATAGGTCCGCATGGTCCCTTTGAGCAGGGGCGTATCGGGGGTTTGCCACCCCCCATCAGGAAGGCGGAAAACAATATTGCTGATGGAAGTATCCGTAATATAACCATCCTTGATGATCAGGATCTCATCACATTTCCCCCTCATTTCATAAAGCTCCTCCAATTTTCCCCTGTCTGCGTACTTGTATCCGTATTCAATATCATTGCAATGGATCATTTTTAGGCTACGGACCATACGGGGTTGGTGGGGAATGAACTGGATCTCATCGATATCCTTTCCATAAAGTACCCGGCAACGATAAATACCTTCCCCCAGGTCTTCCGGTATCTTGATAATGGTGGCCAGGTCCAGGGATCCTGTAATGCCAAGCAGGTTTTTCCTGCTTTCATTCAGCCGGGCATTATGCCATTCGAGGTTTATGATCCTCCTTTTTTCGATCTTTATGGTCTCTAGTAACATTTATTTAAATTAGCCATTTTGTCTTTCACTGTCTTGTTTTCAGGAAGGTTTCAATGCCAATCTATATTTTCCCAAACTTACTCTAAACATTATATTTGACCTAATTACCAGAGAAGAGGATCAATTTTTTGTAAATGACCAAGGATATCAGACATAAGCAACAGTTCAAAAAGCAATCAGTCTTTTATGCGCACGAAAAATTATGGAGAGGTATTAGAGGATGTGCTGTTTTAACAATATTGATCCCACTGTTTGCCCTGGCTGGCGTATTTATTTTTGATGGGATTTTATTTGCTATTATGTTGCCACTTATCCCATTTTGTTTAATAATAGTCAATTTGGTTAAATGGGCTAAATGGAACGATTTCGTTGTTCACTTTTCAGATACGGCAATTCATGTGAGAGGACTAAAATGCAATTGGGCTGATATTGATTCAATTCATGTATTGCCAGCAGTTAAAGCGAAAGATCCTTGGATTGAAATTAAGATTAGAAACGGTGCAATAGTTACCATTCCTGCCGCAATGTACCGTTCTCGAGAATTACTTAAAATGATTGAGGAGCGATTTCCAGATATTGAAAATTCAGCCACGGAGAAATATCCAAAGTCCTAGTTGGCGTTTACACAATCTATTCTATACTACCTTTAAATTGAATGTTATAAGACTTTTTTGCTTGGTTTCAAGCAATAGGGACATAAACCTTATCTATTAATTCCTGGTATTCTTTCTCCGGGTTACTCATAAAGGTAATACCACCGCCGCTGCGGTAGATCATACCGGCCATCCTGTCTGCTCAATGAACCGGATCATGACAGCACTGTCAAAATCCCTGGCCATCAAAATATCCCATTATACCTGTATAGTAACCTCTTGGACTGCCTTCAGATTCCCTGATTATCCTCAGTGTTTCTTCCTTGGGTGCACCGCTGACGGAGCCTGCCGGCAACATGGAAAAAATAATCTCCCCGAGCCTGGAATGATAATTATCCGGTAAACGGCCGGATATCACTGAACTTACCTGCAGCAACTTCTTTCGGTTGGTTACCAGGGTATCAATATACCTGAATTTTTCAACCCTGACATCCTCGGCAAAAATGCTGAGGTCATTCCGGATGAGGTCAACAATGGTAACATGTTCGGCCATTTCCTTCTCATCATTCAGCAAGCGATCCTTTGCATCCGGCAGGGCAGCGTCGATGGTCCCTTTCATCGGGAAAGAATAGATCCTTCCCTGCTCTATCCGGACGAAAGTCTCTGGTGAGAAAAACACAAATTCATCTTTATAGAGCAGCTTATACCTGGCCTGGCTGAGCTGGTATATTTGCTGCAAACTGAGGTTGGTTGCCAGTGTGGATGGGAATGTCAGGTTTGCCAGATAGGTTTTTCCCGCCCGGGCATTATCAACGACTATACGGAAGGCTTCGGCATACCTGCTGAATGCCACCGGTTCGGACTGGAATTGTACCGTTTCGGGTAGACTGACGGGGGTATCCTCAGGCGATCGGTAGGCAGGGGTTGTAAACCTGATGTCCCGGGGAAGATCATCCAATGGAAAGAGGAGGGGAGCCTGCATTTCAAAATCAACGATAAGCAGGAATGGGGTGTGGGTTTCAGCCAGGCTGTTTATCTGTCGGATCATGGGGTGAAATTACAAAAATTGAATATTATCCTGGGATATCCTTTACATTGATCTTCCCGATTTCATATATTTATTTATAGTGCTAAGAAAATACTCGTCATGAAAAATCAATTCAATGTTTTGTGTAACACGTCCAGTTACAATTACAGCGGGTATCCTGAATCCATCAACCTGATCAAAAATCCCCAGAAAAGAAAATTGACCGGTGATGAGCTGGATCAGCTTATCTCTGCCTTTGATCCTGTTGGGATCATTGCCGGGGTTGAACCGATCAATAACGATACACTCAAAGCTGCCAAAAGCCTGAAAGTGATCTCCAGGTGCGGTATAGACCTGGAAACCATAGATTACAGGGCAGCCCGGAGACTGGGTATCATTGTATCCAGGTACTCACCTGGCACCGGATATACCGGCAGCCGAGCTGGCCCTGTCCATGATCCTGAGCCTGACAAGAAACCTGAACCAGCTCGACAGTATGGTCAGAAAGAACCAATGGGAAAGAAAGGTTACAGGCCTGTTAAAAGGCAAGATGGTAGGGGTGATCGGTTGCGGAATACTGGGTACCAGGGTCAGCAGCCTGCTGGCTGCATTTGACTGCAACCTGATGGGTTTTGATCCCGATGTTAAGATGCATGCATACTGTGAAATGGTCAGTTTTGATTTCCTGCTCCGGAATGCTGATATCATTACCCTGCATATGCCAATGAGACAGGAGAATTATCATCTTATCAATGCCGATGCCATTGCCAAAATGAAAACAGGTGTGATCATTATTAATACCTCACGGGCAGGACTGATAGATGAAAAGGCACTGGTTGCTGCAATGGAGAACAAAAGACTGGGCGGGGTGGGAATGGATGTCTTTGAGGAAGAACCCTACCAGGGTCCCCTCATCAATTACCCTGAAAACACCATCCTCACACCTCATGTCGCATCCTTTGCCGGAACTTACCGTTTCGATATTGAAAAGGAGGCCATGGAGAACCTTCTGAAAGGGTTTAAAAAACAGGGAATTACTTTCTGAGCCCCGATTCACTCTCCAGCCGGCTGAGTATAAATATGGCTTCCTGCCGGTTATTGCCGCAAACCAGTTCTTCAGCCTGGAAATCAATGCATACTTTTGGTCTTTCTTCGTAGATACCACAGCTGTAATCTTCCTGTAAATGGATGCACCTTACTCCGGCTGGTTTGCCATCAGGCATGCCTGGAATAGGGGATGATATGGAAGGGGCAATGCAGCAGGCCCCGCAGTTCTTACGGCAATCCATGATGATGGATCAATGGTTATGTGAAATTAGTAAAAACATGTAAAAATATCTATTTGGGATGAATTGATTATATTGTCTTATCTAATGGATGATTTTTTCAAATACCTGACACCCGGCCAGGAGGATATTGAATGGGGCATATATTTGCTTTGTGCCGGGAAAGCTCATATACCGGCCAATACCACCTACCCTCCTGATGAGCACCCATCCGGCTACTTATTTTACCTGGGAACATGGCAGGATCCTGCATGAATACCAGATCAACTATATTACCGAAGGCAATGGTATCTATGAAAATGATTCGGGCCGGTATAAGATCAAGCCCGGATCATTGCTGATCACGACGCCGGGGAAATGGCACAGGTACAAGCCCGAAACAAAGACCGGCTGGATGGAACATTACGTCGGGTTCCGTGGAAATATCGCCAATCAAATTTTCAGGCAGCCCTGGTTTGCATCGGGGAAGGCAGTAATAGATATAGGGTACCGGGAGGAATTCATCGATACCTACTACAAGATATTTGAATACATACTGGAAGAAAAACCCGGTTTTCAGCAGGTTGCTGCCGGGATGATCATGAAGCTTTTCGGATACATGATCTCCATGGGTAAACAGAAGGATTTTTCTGGCAAGAGGGTGGAACAGATCATACAGAATGCATGTTTCATCATCCGTGAGAATGTGGACCAGGAGATCGACTTCAAATGTTTTGCCGAGAAGAACAATATTGGTTATTCCTACTTCAGGAAGATGTTTAAGAAATATACCGGTGTGCCGCCGGTGCAGTATCACCTGGACCTGAAAATACTGAGGGCAAAGGAGATGTTATTGTCCACGGATAAGATCATCAAGGAAATAAGCTATGGGCTTGGTTTCCAGTCTGCTTACTATTTCAGTCGTGTTTTTAAGAAGAAATTGGGAGTGTCCCCGTCCGAAATCCGGAGAACAGTCAGTGAGTCCCCCAGCAGTAAGTCCGGCACGGGGATCATCTGATGGCCTACCGGATAGGGGAGTAGCTTCCATTGTCACGATTTTTTATGTATATTGATTTTCTAAAACACCAATAAACCTCAAATCATGTTCATTGTCAGTTCTTATGGTCTTGCTATTGTATTATTGTTTATTACCATGCTCTGCTGGGGATCCTGGGCAAATACCCAGAAACTTGCCTCAGGCAAGTGGCCCTTCCAGCATTTTTACTGGGATTATGTAATAGGCTTAACGATATTTTCCCTTATCATGGCCTTTACCCTGGGCAGTTTCGGTGATCAGGGAAGGTCTTTCATTCCTGATCTGCAGCAGGCTGAAACATCTGCATTGGGCTCAGCCTTTATCGGCGGGATCGTTTTTAACCTGGCCAATATAATGGTGGTCATCGCCATTGAAATTGCGGGGATGGCTGTGGCTTTCCCTGTTGGGATAGGCCTGGCCCTGGTCATCGGTGTGGTGGTAAATTACCTGGCGTCTCCGGATGGGAATCCGGTATTTTTGTTTGTTGGATTGGCCCTGGTAACCATTGCCATCATAGTGGACGCACTTGCCTACAAACAAATTCCTACAGAGAAAAGCAAAGAACCAAAATGGAAGGGACTGTTTCTGGCCATCCTGGGCGGTATTTTCATGGGAATGTTTTATCGTTTTGTAGCAGCATCCATGAGCCTTGATTTTGTAAATCCGGCCGCAGGTATGCTGACACCTTATACCGCCCTGGTAATCTTTGCACTGGGGATATTGGCCTCAAACTTCTTATGGGACACCATCATCATGTATAAACCCATTACCGGATCCAGGGCTACCTACAGGGAGTATTTTCAAAATGGTACAACAAGGCTCCATCTCATAGGGATTTTGGGAGGTATGATCTGGTGCCTGGGAATGCTTTTCAGTATATTACCTGCCAATAAGGCGAGTTTTGCCGTATCGTATGGCCTGGGACAGGGGGCAACCATGATAGCGGCGGCATGGGGCGTCTTCATCTGGAAAGAATTCAAGGATTCTCCCAATAAGCCGAGAACCAATCTCTTGCTGACCGTGATGTTTATTGCATTTATTGCCGGATTGGGACTCATCATCCTGGCTAAACTGTAAACTGTTTATCATGGGAAAAATACTCGTAATCGGTAGTACCAATATGGATATCATCGCCATGGTGGACCATTTGCCGGTCCCTGGAGAAACCGTGGGAAACGGAAATCTTGCCAGGGCACATGGAGGAAAGGGAGCAAACCAGGCAGTTGCAGCAGCAAGGGCAGGGGGTGATGTTACTTTTATCACCTGCATCGGAGAGGATGATGATGGTAAAAAAATGGCAGATGGTTTCCGCGAGGACGGGATCAATACAGATCAGGTATCGGTGATCCCTGAAGTCCCAACCGGAACAGCCCTGATATTTGTAGACCGGAAGGGAGAGAACTGCATTGCTGTAGCACCTGGAGCCAATGATCAACTTTCAACTGACCTCATTGACCGGGCTGAGGAAGTCATAAAAGAATCCGATCTGATCCTTTTACAACTTGAAATACCATACAATACCATACAGCACATATGCAAAATGGCTGCCAGGCACCGGAAAAGGATCATCCTGAATCCAGCTCCTGCCCGGGAACTGGATGAGGATGTGCTGAGATCGCTTGAGTACCTGGTCCTGAATGAGACTGAAGCAGAAATAATAGCCGGACAAAAAGTTACGGATGAAAACATGGAGTCCGTGTGCAGGGCCATTCAGGAAATGGGACCGGAGCACATCATTCTTACCCTGGGCAGCAGGGGTTCATATGTCTATGATAAACAGGTTCAGCAACGTGTGGAAAGCTTTATGGTCAATGCTGTTGATTCAACGGCTGCAGGGGATACCTTTTGCGGGGCTTTTGCTGTCTCCATTCTAAGCGGGGACAAAGATATCATCAGTGCGGTGCGTTTTGCCAGTGCTGCGGGTGCTTTATCGGTTACAAGGCAGGGGGCACAGACCTCAATTCCTGAGTTGAAAGAGATTGAACATTTCCTGGG
The DNA here is from genome assembly GCA_963767555.1 of uncultured Bacteroidaceae bacterium. Taxonomy (GTDB): domain Bacteria; phylum Bacteroidota; class Bacteroidia; order Bacteroidales; family SM23-62; genus SM23-62. The sequence continues at coordinate 113,996 of CAVYEL010000021.1, forward strand.
ATAGGGCCATTTATTCAGCCCAGTCATCCGTCCGGAAAGGAGAGGCCGGTAAGCCGGCTATATTAAACAGGCTGCCTGCCACGCAATCGCCGAATGCATAATGTACGGCAGCCGGATGAGGCACATACTTACTCCAGACCGTAACGGTTCTGTCGCGGTTGATGACCGCCTCTGCCGGATAGAAGAAACGGTCTTCACCGGCAATTTCAAATCCTGACAGTGGTTTCCCGAAGCTGGTAAGTCCATTGGGAGCATGGTCAAAGCTTAGATTGACTTTCCCATCTTCAGTTTTTTTCATGGAGCTGTAAACCGGACTCTGGTAGGCGATCCCTTCAAATCCGTAGGTTTCGGCCAGGGCCCAGTAGGCAAGACGGCGGCCGACGGTTGTCTTGTCCGCAGGGTGGATGCAATCACAATCACCAATGTCTGCGGTTACTACCATCCCGGAATTTTCCACCTGCTGCATGGAAATGAGTTGTGCTTCACGAAGCAGGGCAGTTGCATATTTTGTCTCTTCAGATGATCCGTAGCCATAGGGTGAGATCTGCACAAAATAGAATGGGAAATTGCCGAGGTTCCAAACTGCCCTCCAGGATTCTATCATGGCCGGGAAAAGGGTTGCGTAACGGGCTGCCTGGTTGCGGTTGCTTTCTCCCTGGTACCAGATGGCTCCTTTGATATGGTAATCGATAAAGGGATGGATCATTCCATTGTAAAGAATGGTTGCTGTCTGATGTGGTCCGCGTTCCGGGACCTCCATGGGAATGCTTATTTCAGCGAATGGTTTCAGGGCCTCTTCGTTCATCCAGGCCTCCGCCTTGGAGCCGCCCCAGGACGTAACGATCAGTCCCACAGGCACCCCCAGCATTTCTTCAACCAGTTCTCCAAAGAAGTAGGCCGTTGCTGAGAAATCCGGGGTAGTGGCTGGTGAGGCTGCTTGCCATTTCCCTTCTACATCGTCCATTGGGACTGCACTGGGCTGTTTGTCGATCTGAAAAACGCGTAATTGAGTGTTCTTTGAGTGGAGAATGGCCTCATTACTTCCAGTGATTGGCTGGTTGCCATATCCTTTCACCGGCATTTCCATGTTTGATTGTCCGGAACATAACCAGACCTCTCCGGCCAGGACATCATTCAAAACGATCTCCTCACTACCTGAAATGGTCACGGTGTGTGGTCCACCGGCTACGGGTGTTGCAATTTTCGTTTTCCACCTGCCATCACTGCCGGATATGGCCCCGGCCTCCTCTCCCCATGAGGCAGAGATCTTTATGTTCTTGCCCGGATCATCTTTGCCCCAGATGGAAACGGTGGCATTTTGTTGCAGGACCATATTATCGGAGAAAAAAGAAGGCAGCCATGTCTGTGCAGACAAGGTCATTGCGGTAATGAATAATACTGCCGTTAATGAAATCCGGATTATTCTCATTTGATGAATTTTGAAAGATGAATATTAATCAGGATTTAAATTTAATATTAAAATACATTGATTGGAAGAGATGGCTATAAATTTTAACTTTGACTCAGCAGTCCGGTTTCAACCTCCAAAACCGATCATTCATGAATGATAATACAAATTATTCAGCCCGCTCAAGGCGTAGCTTCCTGAGAAAGGCTTTTGCATCCATGGCTCTGGGCGCCACAGGTACCCTGGCTTTTCCGGCATCTCTCAGTGCCCATTCTCCAGATCCGGGTAAATTCCGCATCACCAAACTGGAAACTTTTAAAGTGAAACCGCGCTGGCTGTTTTTGAAGGTTCATACCGATCAGGGTATTGTGGGACTCGGAGAACCGGTCGTGGAAGGCCGGGCAGACACGGTAGCCACAGCGGTCAGTGAAATTGAACCCTACCTGGTCGGGAAAGACCCAAGGCATGTGATCCATCACTGGCAGGCCATCTACCGGCATGCCTTCTATCGTGGCGGTCCCGTACTGACCAGTGCCCTGAGCGGGGTCGAGCAGGCCCTGTGGGACATCAAGGGGAAGGCCCTGGGTGTTCCCATATATGAATTACTGGGTGGGCCTACGCGTGAGCGGGTCCGGGTATATGCCCATGCCAGGTCAGCTGAAGCTATTAAAAAAGCAAGGGATGCAGGTTTTACTGCCTTTAAAACCGGTGTGCTGAACGCCAGGCAATCCGGTATCATCGCTTCCCCTGCCTTTATCGACAAAGCTGTGGAAAGCTTCGCCTTATTGCGTGAAGCTGCCGGCGATGAGGCCGATATCGGCATCGATTTCCACGGGGCTATCAGTCCCCAGAACGCCGCCCTCCTGATCAAAGCACTCGAACCTTACCAGCCCTTCTTTATCGAAGAGCCGGTTAATTGCCAGAATTTGGATGTGATGGCGGACCTGGCCAGAAAAACCCATCTTCCCATAGCAACCGGAGAACGCATATTCACCAAATGGGGCTTCCGGGAGATCCTTGAGAAAGGTGCTGCCACCATCCTGCAACCAGACCTCTGCCATGCCGGCGGGATCTTTGAGTGCCGGCTGATCGCGGGGATGGCCGAAGCCTATTATGCTGCCATTGCTCCTCATAATCCACTGGGACCCATATCCCTGGCGGCAGGCATCCAGCTTTCTGCCAGCATTCCAAATTTTTTATGCCAGGAACAGGTTAACCTGGGTGATGGGTACCTGAAAAAACCATTTGAGGTGGAAGACGGGCATATCCCGATACCTGAGGGACCCGGACTCGGGATAGAGCTGGATGAAGAAGCCCTTGCCGGGAAGCTGGGCCATGACTGGAAAAGCCATGAAACATACCTGGATTCTGACGGATCGGTGGTCGACTGGTAAGATTTTTTGAAGGATGAGATTATTTAATTATCAACTAATAATATATTACAAAAAATGGCAATAGTCGCAATTATTGATACGGGATACGCAACCTATGATTATGAAAAAGAGTTGTTTCCTGGCATGGGATACGAACTGGAAATATTCCAGGGAGAAAGGGTGGATGTCCCTGCGAAACAAGCACTGGCAAAAAAAGCAGAAGGAATCCTGGTCCGGGATACACCCATTGGAGAAGAGGTCTTTGCGGAGGCACCGGACCTGAAATTTATTGTCAGGTACGGAACCGGGTATGACAATATCGATGTGGATGCGGCCACCGCAAGAGGCATTAAGGTGGCCAATGTAGGGGGATACGGTAATCACAGTGTATCAGATCATGCCCTGGCCCTGATGTTTGCATGTATCCGTGGAATCCCAACGGGAGAGAAGAATGTCATGACCTCTTTTGGGAAACCTCCATTTCCTGATGTCTTTGAATTGCATGATAAGACACTTGGCATCATCGGACTTGGCAGGATAGGAGGGACCCTCTCTGACAAAGCCAGGCATTTGTTCTCGAAGGTGCTAGCAACTGATCCCTATATACCCGATGAAAAGTTCAGTCGGCATGGAGCTGAAAAATCCAACCTGGAAAATTTATTACAGAAAAGCCATGTGATCAGCCTTCATTGTAACCTGACAGAAGAGACAAGGCAGTTGCTTAACAAGGAAGCATTCAACATGATGGGACAGTGCCCGGTGGTAGTCAATACTTCCAGGGGACCGGTCATCGAAGCAAAAGCCTTGCTTGAGGCAGCCAATGAAATGCGCATCCATAGCGCTGGCATTGATGTCTACGAAAATGAGCCTGCCGATCAACGGCAGGAGGGACTGGTATCACATCCGAGGATCATTACTACCGGGCATTATGCATGGTATTCAGACAGGGCAATAGCAATCATGCAGAAAAGGGCCGCCGATAATTTAGCAGGCATGCTGAAAGGGGAAATGATTGAGGATCTATTGAATCCCTGATCACTCCATGGGTTTGATCTTCGGGACGATCAGGTGGATGATCCCCAGGGCGATCAGATAAGCAAAGCTGGCCACCAGGAAAGGAATGTCATATCCGTCTGTACCAATCTGCTGAAGTATCTTTCCGACGCCAAAGGCCACAATGGCACCCCCGACTGCCCCTGCAAAACCACCAAACCCGGCTACCGATGCCGTGGCTCTCCGGGGAAAGATATCCGACATCAGGCTGAAAATGTTGGCAGACCAGCCACAATGCCCGCCAGCGGCCAGGGCGATGAGGGAAACGGCCAGCCAGAGGGAATCCGTATGAGGAACCAATGCCACTGGTATAGCACAGATGGCACAGGCCAGCATGCCCAGTTTCCGTCCCCTGTTGATACTCATCCCGCCTTTCAGCAGTTTTGAGGAGAACCAACCGAGGGCCATCCCTAAACCCCATGAAACAAGGTAAATGGTAAAAAATGGCAGGCCGATCTCTTTCAGGTTCACCCCGAATTTTTCATTCAGGAACTTTGCCCCCCAGAAGAGGTAAAACCACCAGACGGGATCGGCTATGAATTTACCGACGGCAATGGCCCAGGTGCCGCGATGCGGAAGGATGGCTTTCCAGGGGAGTTTTTCCATTTTTTCCTCGCTGCCTGAGTCACTATTGATAAAAGCCAGCTCCTTTGCTGAGACCTTTTTATGATGTTCAGGTTTTTGAAATTCCTTGACCAGAGAAACAGCCAGATCACACTGATCGGCACTGTCCACAGGAAGGCAACCTTCCAGGTTCCTGCCATAAGGACCAATCCTGGGATGATTAGGGGTGACAGTATGGTACCCAGATTGGCGCCACCATTGAAAATACTCACTGCCAGGGCGCGTTCCTTCTTGGGGAACCATTCGGCCACCGCCTTGATAGCTGAGGGGAAATTACCCGACTGGCCAACTGCAAGAGAGAACCTGGCTATGGCAAAACCTATCCAGCTTGCTGCCAGGGCATGGGCCACCGTGGCAAGGCTCCAGATGCCAATGGATACCATGTAACCTTTTTTTGTACCGATGCGGTCTATGATGGTGCCCATGACCAGGAAACAGATGGCATAGGCGATCATGAAAGCCATGTTGATATAGCCGTATTGCTCCTCATTCCAGCCTATGGACCTTTGCAGGTCAGGTGCCAGGATACCCAGGGCCGAACGGTCAATATACAGAATGGTTGTAGCCAGGAATAGCAGGGAAAGGATAAACCATCTGAAATTGCCTTTTGAGCTTTTCGATTTTAATTCCATGGGCATTAAAGATAATTAATTCCGCTTATGCTTTGTTTTACATCCCGATAAAGCTTATTTTAAAATGCTGAAAACCCATCATCATGAACTCAAGAGAAAGAGTATTGAAAACATTCGGGAAACTCCCCGGCCGCGCTGACCGGGTTCCTGTTCAGTTTGAAATGTGCCGCCAGCTTACCGACCATTTTGGGAAGGTTAGGCATTCCTGCCCATTATACCGAAAACCTTTACGAAGATGTAACTTACCGGATCAGCGCCAATGAATTGCGTACCGCATGGGTTGTGATGTGGTTGTTACAGGTGCTTCAGTGTCGGACGATTACAGGATCGTACCGGATGAAAAGGGGCAGTGGCTGAATGAATACCGGATGAAGATGCGGCAAGGAGATATCTATGTGGAGGTGGTGGATTATCCCTTGGCACATGCCCAGACCAAGGCCGACATTGATAATTTATCTTTTCCTGATCCGGATGCCCCGGCCGGTATCGTGATGCGGAGGCCCTGGTCAAAAAGTACCATGATGATTACCTGGTATTCGGTGACATTGAGGTGACGGTCTTTTCCCTGGGCCATCAGCTGGCTGGGATGGAAAAATTGCTTGTGGATATGATGATGGAGGCTGAATATGTTGTTCCCTTGTTCAAAGCCTGTGCTGAATTCCAGACAGAGATTGGAATGAGGCTGATCGACAAGGGGGTGGATGCCATCTGGTACGGGGATGATTTCGGTACCCAGCAAAGCCTGATCATGGATCCGGAAACATTCAGGACACAATTAAAGCCCTTTTACACTGAAATGAACCAGCGGTTCAAAGAGAAGAATCCAGACATCATCCCCATCCTGCATTGTGACGGGGCTGTAAGTGAACTGCTCAAGGATATCCATGAAATGGGTTTTGAGGTATTTAATCCGGTTCAGCCCGATGTTCCGGGACACCTGCCCAAGGATATGAAAGATAATTTCGGAGACCTGTTCTCATTCTGGGGAGCCATCGACCAGCAGGATCTTTTGCCCAAGGGAACAGATGAGGAACTGGAAAAGGATATTATTGAAAAGATCAGCATACTTGGAGAAGGGGGAGGCTATATGATTTCTCCTGCACACATTATCCAGAATGATGTGAGTCCCGAAAGGGTGCTGAAATTTATTGAGCTATGCTATAAACACGGAAAAATCACTTGATCAAGGAAATATATATAAC
>CAVYEL010000022.1:0-193140 GCA_963767555.1 uncultured Bacteroidaceae bacterium
GATCCCGCCGGGGGTGAGCATTTTTTCGTGAAAGACCCATATGATAATCTTTTCCAGGTGGTCGAGGATGATTCGATCTTTCGGAATGAAAAGAAATTAACCGGTGCCACATTTGGTGCCTGGATAGGTGTTTCCAACATCGACCGCGCACGCAAGCTTTACAGCGGGATCCTGGGTTATGATGATGTATTATACGACGTTGAAGAAAAATTTGAAGACCTGTCTGATCTTCCCGGGGTGGACATACCTTCAGAAGGGTATTGCTGAAGCACAGCAAAAACGTAAGAGGCACATTCAGCCGTCTTTTCGGTCCCAGCCAGATCGAACTGGTAGAGGTAAAGGACAGTAAACCAAATAAGATATATGAAGGCAGGCAATGGGGAGACCTGGGATTCATACACCTCTGTTATGATATTATAGGCATGGATGTCCTGCGGGAGGAATGTAAGGCAAAGGGATTTCCTTTTACCGTAGATTCCACCGATAAACATGATGATAACTTTTGATATGGGAGAAGCAGCAGGACATTTCTCGTACGTAGAAGATCCTGACGGAACCCTTATCGAATTTGTCGAAAGCCATAAATTACCTGTCAGCAAAAAGCTTGGATGGTATATCAATCTCCGTAAAAGGAACCCTGAAAAACCCCTGGCCAACTGGATCGTGAAAGCCATGAAATACAACAGGATCAAAGACAAAAAGAATAGTTGAACCCTCAGGTGACGACTTCCACCCCCTTCCAGAAGGCAATGTGATCTTTGATTTTCCCGGCAGCATTTGAGGGATCTGCATAATACCATGCAGCGTCCATGTTATAATTTGTCAGCCACAAGACAGGGCGATGCATGCTACTTCGTATACATGCGGTAAAGCACAGGTACCACGAGCAGTGACATAAAGGTGGAAACAAAGAGTCCGCCTATAATGGTCCATCCCATTGGTGCCCAAAGCGTTCCGCCACGAAGCGTCAAGGGGAGGAGGCCCCCGATAGTAGTGAACGTTGTCAGTACGATCGGCGTGAACCGGGTTTCTCCTGCCTGCTTTATAGCTTCAATTTTATCCATTCCCTGTTCCATCAGCTTATTAATATAATCTACCAGGATGATGGAATTATTTACAACAATACCAATCAGGCTGATCAATCCTATAAAGGCAGTAAAGGAGAAAGAATACCCCGTAATGAACAGGGCCAGTACGGATCCTATCATGGCCAGGGGAAAAGCGGAGAAGATAATGAATGGCTGGGAAAATGACCTGAACTGTAATACCAGAACGGCAAAAATGGCTATCAGGGCAATGATGCTCGCCCTGGCCATTCCACCGAAGCTTTCCTCCCTGCTCTCCAGTTCTCCTGTAAATTTATATTCGTAGTCAGCCGGTATGGGATAGGACTGGAAGCGGGTCTCAAGAGAGGCGACGATCTCATCCAGGTCGTAACCTTTCCTGATATCAGCTTTCAGGCTGCCATTGCGGTCCATGTCAAAATGTGTGATGATCCCTGGGGCTTCCTTGAGTTCAAGCCTGACCAGCTGTTTTAATGGAATTTGTCTCCCGGTCACAGAACTGACATAGATCCTGTCAAAATCTTCAAGCCTGATCCGGTCATCAATTGGAAGCCGCAGGACGATATCAAACTCATTCCCGTCCACATCCCTGAAATTGGATACCGGCATACCGGTGATGGCAGTCCGGATGGTCCTGTCAATCTCATATATTGGCACCCCCAGCATACTGGCTTTGTCACGGTTAATATTGATATAAAAATCAGTACTTGCCTTGCTGAGCTGGTTATCAATATTCACCAGTCCGGGTTCCTCCCTGAGAAAGGTCTCAAAATCATCTGATAATTCTGTGAGCATTTCCATATTCGGACCTGTGATCTTAATAACCAGGGGAGCTTCCACGGGAGACCCCTGCTCAAATTCCTTTACATTGATCCTGGCCCCCGGAAAATCACTGAAAAGGTTCCGGAGATCCATGATCATTCCGTCAAATTGTTCGACTTCAAATTCTTCCAGTTCCACAAATATCTCGGCAAAGTTTCGCTCGAAACGCTTTGGGAAAATATTATAATAGATCCTCGGATTGCCATGACCCACATTCGTAGCATAGTGTTTTACGCCATCCAGGGTGTCGAGCATGGCTTCCACCTTACTGGCAACTTCATCCGTTTTATCAATATTTACTCCATCCGGGGTACTGATCCTGATCATAAACTGCGGCTTCTCGGCTTTCGGGAAAAAACTTACCCCGACAAAGCGAAATAACAGCAAGGATCCTCCAAGCATGGCCAGTGAGATCAGGATGATCAATCCCCGTCTCCGCAGGGCAAAATCCAGGGTTTTTCTGTAAGGCCCTGCAATCAGGTATTTCAGCAGGAATTTCAGGTTAAGCTCTCGTTTCTTCTTCGTTTTGTCACTGGATTTTTTAAGGAAGATCTTTGATAAATAGGGCGTCAGGAGCAATGCTATACATAGGGAGGCAAAGAGTGTATAGATAACAGTTACCGGCATGCTCTGAATAAAACGGCCGGCCTTATCAGGCATGGCTATGATCGGAATAAATGCCAGCATAGTGGTAACCGTAGCACTGATGATGGGCCATCCCAGCTGTACGCTCCCTTTCACAGCAGCATCTTTATTGGTCTTACCCTGACCGATAAACCGTTCGATATTTTCAACGACAACAATTGAATTATCCACCAGCAGTCCCAGTGAAATGATCAATCCGGCTATGGACATCTGTTGCAAACCGAAACCTGTGAGGTCAACGAATCCAAGCCCGATCAGGATGGAAAGAGGGATGGCTATGATGACCAGCAGTGATGCTCTGAATCCAAGAGACAGGAAGATGACAAGCCCCACAAGCAGGATCCCGAAGAACAGATTGGACAGGAATCCATTGATCCGTTCATCCACACTGTCTGCCTGGTCAAAGACAGTGGCGAGTTGCATCTCCGGGTCCAGTTCCACTGAATGATCCTTAAGAATTTCATGGATCTTTCCCGTGATCTTGAATATATTATACCCTTCCTTCTGTTTAACTGTCAGGAAGACCGCCCGTTCCCCCTGATATCTTGCATAATAAATATTATCTGCATAATCGAAGTGAACATCTGCGATATTTTTAAGGTAGATGTTCCTCCCATTGTAGGAACTTACAACGGTATTGATGATCTCCTCCATGTCCTGGTATGATCCACTTGTTTCAATACTGAATTCCCTATCACCTATCTTCATGCTGCCACCGGGAATATTTGCATTATTACTCATGATGGCTTTGTTCACCAGGTCAATGGATATATTCATCTGCGCCATTTTCTCCAGGTCCAGCGACACCCTTAATTCCTGTTCCGGTATGGCAAATAGTTCAACCAGTTTTACACCCGGCACCCTTTCGATCTTTTTCTTAAGTTTCTCAGCTTCATCCTCCATTACAGCAAATTCTGCTGCTTTCGAAACAATGGCCAGGTGCATCATCACAACATCCGTACTGTTCCATTCCAGTATCTCCAGGTCATAGATCTCATCCGGAAGGTCATCCCTAATGCTGTTCACCTGCTGTACCACCTCATCAAACTTTTCATCCGGATCCGATTCAAATGTAAATTCAACAGAAGTAACCAGAATGCCATCACGCATGACGGTTTCCATCCGCTTAATATCATCCAGCTCATTGATCGCTTCCTCAAGCGGTGTGGCGACCAGCTGTTCCAGGTCTATGGGATTGCTGCCGGGATAGATGATGATGACAGAGGCTCCGGGTATCTGCATAGGAGGATCTTCAGACCTGGGCATGGTAAAAAAGGAACTGACACCCACGATCATCAGCAGGAGGAATGCTGTCAGGGTAAACTGGTAGTTGTCTATGGCCAGCCTGAGTATTTTCATGACTATTGGGTTTTATAGATCTGAAGCATTCACTTTGATCCGGCTGCCTGTTCTTAGATATTGTGCACCTTCCACAATGAGTTCATCTCCCGGCGACAATCCCTCCTGCACCACGATGCCATGATCATTAACCGTATGGATCTTTATTTTTCTTCGTTCCGGCTGTGTCTCTACCAGCACCATCACATACCCTGTCAATCCTGATCCATCAACAAGTGATTCCACAGGTATGACCACATATTTTCCAAGCGTTACGGGATAAATGTCAACCTTTGCGATAAAACCCGAAACCAGTTTTCCTGGCCTTCTGGTGATCTGGACCTCAACTTCATAAGTGCCGGTATAGGGATCTGCGGCCGTCCCTATTTCCGAGATCACACCTGAAAAAATTTCGCCAGGATATGCATCAAACATGACATGGGCAGAATCACGCATACGCACCTTCACAATATCACGGTCGGTCAGATTTGCCCTGACGACCCAATCACTTCCGGTGGAGGCAAACAAAAATACCGGATGCCCCGGGGCTATGATCTCATTCGATTCTGCAATCCTTTTCAGTATTTTTCCATTGGCGGGTGCACGTATGGTCGAATACTGTAGGTTAAAGTTGGCAATACTTGCATTGGAACGGGCCACTTCCAGGGCTGTCCCGGCGTTCTCAAATTGTTCAAGGGTCACCACGCTGTCACGGTACAGGTTCCCCGCCCTGTCATGATCTCTTTCGGCCTTTTTCAAAGCCAGCTCTGCCTGGCTCACCCGTGAATTTATCTCCTCCAGGTTCAACTGGGCCAGCAATTGGTCCTTCCTGACTGATTGTCCCTCATCGACCATTATCATCTGGATGATGCCGCCTGTTTTGAAGCTCAGTTTAGATTCGGTTTTGGATGCCAGCTTCCCGGCCGTTCTGACCGGGATCACAACAGCCCTCTCGCTGACCCTTATCGTCTTTACAACTACCGCCGGTTCAGCAGTATCTTTTGGTCCGCTATCCATGCACCCGGCCAGCACCAGCAAACCTGCCAGGAAATACAGATTGATCTTTGGGTTTTTTGTTTTCATTTCTGTAAATATTATATTTAATCTTATTCATTTTCTATAGGGTACAAGCAGGCTACCCTTTCCAGCTCAGCGTATTTTATATGAAAATCATATTGGCTGACGATCAGGAGCATTTCTGCCTGGGTCATGGTGCTCCTTGCATCAATATACTCGATCAGGGTTGCCTGTCCCTCACCATATTTCCGGTTTATCACCTTGAAGGCCAGTCTGGCGCTAAGCAATTCCTCTTTGGATGCCTGCACAGATTCTGCCGAGGCGATCAGGTCATAATGGGCAGCAATGGTCTCCAGCCTTATCTGTTTTTCAGCTTCCTCCAATTGAGTATTTCTTATTACCTGTTCAACCCTGGCTTCACCTATCCTTGCCTTGTTCTGGAAACCGTGGAACAGGTCCCAGCTGAAGATCAGCGAAGCAAACAGGTAATCCTGTCTCATGTTGAATTCGTAATGCCTGCCCTGGAATCCGTAATCAACGACAGCATAAAGGTTTGGCAATTTATTCATCTGGTTCATACTCAGGTTATTCTCAGCGACTCTGCCATAACTTCTCAGCATTTCCAGCTCCTCCCTGTTGACAACAGCATGTTCAGCCAGGTCATCCAGTACCAGGGCCTGTGCAATGGAATCATACCGGATATCAGTCAGGATGGCCGTTTCGAATGGCCTGTTCAGCAGGAAATTAAAATAAGCCCTGGCAACTTCATGATTCTTTCTTGCCTCAGCATTCTGCCGTTCAAGTTTGGAGAGTTCGGCCCGGGATCGGTAAACATTGTCAATGGTCACTACATCATTGTCAAAAAGGCTTTCATTAACCCGGACATTCTCCACCAGTAGTTCCCTGGTATCATCAACCAGTTGTAGCAGTTTCACTGTTTTCAGGTAATTGAAATAGGCTGTTTTGATCTCTGCCACAAGCTGCCTTTTATAGGCTCCCGCATCCGCCATGACAGCCCTGCTCAATTCCTTATTGATTTTCTGGTTATAAATGATCTTTGTATCAATGATGGGTTGGGCCAGGCGGATCTTTGTCTCATGCTCTGTAGGACGGTAGAAGGCAAAATCCAGGTTTTCAATATCCGGGAAGAGATCCTGGTCAAGCAGGTAATTCAGGCTCTGGTATACCGGGTTCAGCATGGTCCCAACAGGAAAATCGATGATCCGTCCCCCTTCGGCAGCAGTATACCTGGCATTCAGGCTGATATCAGGAAAAAACAAGTGCCCTGGCCTGTTTCAGGACCTCCATACTTTTCTGGTAACTTACCTCCTTCTGTTTGAGGGCAAGATTGTTTTCAAATCCCTCATCAATATACTAATCCAGGGTTTCTTCCTGTCCGGCTGAACCAAGGGTCAGTCCAGACAATATCACTACTATGAGGAAATTCCTGCTTATATCCATGGCTGTTTACTTTTTTGAAATGCTTCCGTTGGAAACCAGTTCGAGGTGGGTCTGGAGGATCTCATCTGCCCGGAGGTTGAAGATCTCATACAGATCTGCCTTGTTGTTCAGCACGATCAGTACACCCAGCATCTGTGACCAGAGGGTAGCCGAAAACACCTCGGGAGAAAGGTCATTCCTCAATGAACCATCCTGTATTCCCCTGATCACCTGATGAGTAACCAGGGCAAGCGGAGAGTCTTCTTTCAGATAGACCTGGAGTTGCTCCTGGTCAATGTTCAAGGCCTCCATGCGGCTGCTCTCATAATACATGAACAGGTTGAAATAATCCCTGTGTTTCCCTGGAAAAGCGGATAAAGGAATCCGCCAGTTCCAGCAGACCCTGGTACCCCTTACTCCCGGAAGACAGATCGTCTTTCATCATCTTCATCAGGATATCTGATCCCCTCATAAATATGGCGAATTGAAGATCTTCTTTGCTCTTGAAATACAGGTAGAGGGTCCCTTTGCTCAGCTCTGCTTTTCCGGCTATTTCATCCATGGTGGCGGACTCAAATCCCCTGGAGAAGAAGACCTTCTCTGCAGCATCGATGATATCCATGCGCCGTTGCAGTTTTTCCCGCTCTTTTCTTTCAGCAATTCCCATATATATGACTTTCAGTTATTATATATTTTCATATTATTATTTGACTTATAGTCATTATTTAAACAAAAGTATAACAATCTCGATGAAGAATCCAAATTTTCAGGGAAATATTTAGGTGAGATTTACCGGGGAAGGGTTGTATTGGGAGCAAAAAAGATCCGGGTACCTTCCTGGTAGTGATTTCTACAGGAGATACCCGGACCGGGAAAATGTTTTATATAGAAAATTACTTTGCTTTGTTAAATCTTTCGTTGACGTAGTCCCAATTGACCACATTCCAGAAAGCAGAAATATAATCGGTTCTGCGATTCTGGTATTTCAGGTAATAAGCATGCTCCCATACATCAATGGCCAGCAGTGGGTAGCCCTGTTGATCTGATACATCCATCATTGGATTGTCCTGGTTCGGAGTGGATGTAATTGCCAGTCCCCCGTCAGTCTTCACAAGCCAGGCCCAACCTGAACCAAAACGTGTTGCAGCTGCCGTGGAGAACGATTCCTTGAATTTATCAAAACTGCCAAAGCTTTTTTCAATGGCCTTTCCGACGTCCCCTCCGGCAGTTCCGCCACCCTTGGGTGACATGCTTTTCCAGAATACTTTATGGTTATAAAAGCCACCCCCGTTGTTGCGGATAGCTGCAGGCTGCTGGCTGACCTTATTGAACAGATCCTTGATCGAAGCATCTTCCAGTCCGGCAGATTCAAGTGCTGCATTGAATTTCCGGGTATATCCGGCATGATGTTTAGAGTAATGTATTTCCATGGTTTTGGCATCAATGTGGGGTTCCAGAGCATCATAGGCATAATCCAGTTTGGGAAGGATATATCCTTCCTCAGCCGTTGAGCCCTTCGCCATTGCTGATGCAATGCTTCCGGGAAGAGAAGTAGCCACCGTTCCGCCAAGAGCCAGGATAGCACTGTTTTTCAGGAAAGTACGTTTGTCCATTTTCAGGTTTTTTAATGTTATGTGAGCAAATATAGTACATTATATCCTTATTTAAAATCATTTTAAATAAGAAACCTGATCAGAGGGCTTTTTTAACATATAATTAAAGAATTGTGGCAAGATCAGAAACAAAATTTTTCACAAACCGTAATTAAAACCAGGAATGAAAATGGGGACTCATCCCCACTTTTGAGACATTGATCAAATAATTTAACCTCTTCGCCATCTGTTATGCAACCATTCCAGTATGGCGCAGGTCTTACCGATAGTTGAAAATGCTGGAGGAGAAAGAAATAATTGAAGGATGTTGCCGGCATGACAGAAAAGCCCAGAAAGCTTTGTATGAAAGGTATGCTTCTATTCTTCTGGGGGTTTGTATCAGGTATTCCGGGAGGAGGGATGAAGCAGAAGACATCCTGCAGGATGGGTTGATCAAGGTATATTTTAATATTAAGGATTTCGCAGGAAAAGGATCATTTGTAAACTGGATGAAAAAGATCATGGTTAATACAGCCATAACACATTATCACAGGAATCTCAAACACCATTATCACCAGGATATAGAGGATATCCGTGAAATGGATATTGACGGTTCCCTGTTTGATACGGCTGATTTTACCCGTGAAGAGTTATTTGGCATAATCAAGGAATTGCCACAGGGATACCGGATGGTCTTCAACCTGTATGCCGTGGAAGGATATAAACACAAAGAGATAGCAAAACTTCTGAAAATAGACGTTAACACATCCAAGTCACAATATTCAAGGGCAAAGAGCCTCATCCGAAAAAAGCTTAATTCCCTCAAAAAAATCGCAGAGAAAGTAGATGTACAGGAATGATAAAAATATTGAGGAACTTTTCCGTACGCTGTTCGAACAATTCACGGTAAATCCCACACCCGGACTTTGGAAAACGATCCAGGCAAAGATCGCATGGAAGCAGTTCATGTCTTTCGGACTGAATTCATTCAATGTATACTACCTGGCTCTGATTTTGGCAGTGGCAGGCGCAGGAACCTATTTCATGCTTTCCCGAACAGTCCCCCGTGAAATCACTGAAAATAGCGGGATCATTCCATCCGGCCAGGCCATCCAGTCTGAGCCGGCAGATGAACCTCTGATCTCCCGGGAAGACCACATTTCGGCTGTCGCAGAGGTACCGGTACCAGCCAGATCCACACCCGTAATAAAAATTGGCGCAAAACCAGCCTCCCGGACCGACAAGCCGCAGCAAAAGCCCGGCGATGAAACAAAATCCGAAAAAAATACAACAGATCCCGGGCAGGGATCAGAAACTACAGCTATACCGGCTGTACAGGCTGTTTCATCCGAAAAGGGACCCAATGCTGAACCAGAAGCCATCGCTGTCAGGATTGATTTTAAGGCAAGTCCCACGAGTGGTTGTTCCCCCCTGGCAGTGAACTTCCAGAATTTTTCCGAAAATGCCGCAGGAATAAGCTGGAATTTTGGTGATGGAGGCAACTCCGATGAAACAAATCCTTCTTATGTATTTGATGAACCGGGGGAGTTCCTGGTTACCCTGAAGGTCCGGGGAAAAGACGGACGGGAATACAGCCGTCAGCAAACCGTCGAGGTCTATGAGACCCCGAAGGCCCTGTTCGAGTTTGACGCAGATCTAAAGCCAGCCAGTAACCAGCCCATTAATTTCTACAATTACTCCCGTGGAGGTGATTATTATGAATGGGATTTCGGGGATAACCAGCGATCTGAGCTGCAGGAACCCATCCATCTATACCAGGAGGCAGGCAATTATAATGTCAGGCTGAAAGTCTGGACCGACCATCAATGCTATGATTCACTGGTGATCTTCAATGCCTTTACCACCCAGGAACAGGCTATAAAGGCCCCCAATGCCTTCACACCCAACCTCAATGGTCCCACAGGAGGCTATTATGATGTGAATGACTACAATAATACCGTATTCCATCCTGTCACCAACGGTGAGTTGCTGGAATTCCAGCTGAAGGTATTCAGCCGCAAAGGAGTACTTCTCTTTGAAAGCAATGATATCAGTATTGGCTGGGACGGATACTACAACGAGCAATTGATGAAACAGGATGTATATATCTGGAAGATCAGGGGGAAATTCAACAATGGAAAAACCTTCGTGGAAAGTGGCGATGTAACCCTGATTAAACAAAGCTGATCAACACCTGTAACATATTGACCTGAAATCTACTGGTTGGTATTCACCCCTTCATGTTTGCCCTGTGGTTTGAATGGATTCATGGAAATATAAAGTGATTATGAAACTTAAACACTATTGTTTCGTTTAATTGAGTATTATTTTAAGCAGATTCTCAACAGATAATCGTGAAGAAACTCCCGGTCATATTATTCTTATTCCTATTTTGTTTCTTCGCCAATGCCCAGGATCCCCAATTTACACAGTTCTATTCCCAGCCATTGTATCTGGCTCCATCTTTTGCCGGAGCCACACAGCAGCACCGCATCGCAACCACATACCGTAACCAGTGGCCATCAATGCCTGGAACTTTTGTGACATACGCATTTTCATACGATCATTACTTCTCCAATTTTAACAGTGGAGTCGGTATATTGATCCTCAGGGATGTGGCCGGTTCCGGGAACCTCAGTACAACCAACATCGGTATTTGCTTATTCATATGATATCAAGCTCACTGATTTCTGGCATCTGAGACCGGGAATACAAGTCCTGTATACCCAGCGTGGGATAGATTTTAATAAACTTGCTGTGGGGGGACCAGATCTCCCCGGGTGGGATCACGCCTACTATTGAGGTCCCTTCCCTCAATAAAAAAGGAGATATTGATGCCTCGGTTTCCCTGCTGGCCTATTCCGACAGGGCATGGTTCGGTTTCTCCCTCGACCATCTCTTCCGCCCCAACTATTCCCTTTACGGGGATGTATCCCGTTTATCCATGAAGTATTCATTGTTTGGCGGGTACCAGTTGAGACGCAAGGGGAGATTACTCAAGCCCGTAGATGAGACCCTCTCTGTAGCCGCCCTTTTGAGACACCAGGCCCTGATCACCCAGCTTGACATTGGCGTATACTGGTATAAAAATCCCCTGGTCTTTGGCCTGTGGTACCGTGGTATTCCCTTCTTAAACAGGGAGATCCGGGGAGATGCCATTTGTTTCCTGGTCGGCTACAAGATTGAACAATTCAGTGTAGGTTACAGTTATGACTTTACCATCAATAAATTATTGACCTCCACCGGTGGTGCGCATGAGATCGCCCTGATCTATGAATTCTCCAGCAAGCGCAAAAAGAGGAAGCGTCATATGATTCCTTGTCCCGAGTTTTAGAAAGAATTTCCCTATATTTGCAGGGATTTTTTCGAACCCCATTAATTCTGACAAATGAAAAACCTTTCGTTGATCCTTAATGCCGTGCTGATCGTCGCAGTCGGAGTCTTATTCTACCTGCACTTCAGTACCAAAGGAAGCGCTAAAAGCAGTCCGGCCCGGACAGAAGGCATAAATCTGGTCCAACCCGATGTACCCATTGTTTATGTTAATATAGATTCCCTGTTGAGTAATTATGATTATTTCAAGGACATGCAGGAAGATTTCGCTAACAAACAATCAGAACTTGAGGCGGAATTGACCAATCGTTCCAGACAGTATGAGGCCAGTGCCATGGACTACCAGAACAAGGTCCAGAAAGGCCTGGTGACCCGGAGGGAAGCGGCAGAGCTTGAACAGCAGTTGATGGCAGAACAGCAAAGCCTGCTTCAATTGCGTGACCAGCTCACTATGCAGCTGCAGGAAGAGGAACAGGTCAGCAACCGGAAACTGATCAATGCCATCATGGAATACCTGAAGGATTATAATGCAGATCTGAATTACCAGTTTATTTTCAGCAACAGTTTCGGGGACAATGTGCTTTTTGCCAATGACAAGCTGGATATTACCTACCTGGTCCTTCCCGGACTGAATGAACAGTACAGGGCTGATAAGGCAAACTAATGTCCTTTGCCGATGCTTATCTGGAAAAGGTCAGCCTCGAGCCATCCGTAGACAAACAAATCCCCGGCAGGGACCTGGCCATGGTGGTGGCCATTCCGGCAAACAATGAAGGGGATATTCTGAAAACCCTTTCATCCCTGACCCATTGTGAGCGTCCGTCTGGTGCTGTCGAAATTATCATCATCATCAACGCGGCCGAATCGGCCAGGGCTGATATCCTCTCACAAAACCTGCTGACCGAAAAAGAGGTCCTCAACTATGCCAGAACCCACAATGAAAAAGGGTTCCGGATCCTTGTTTCACGGGTATCCGGACTCCCGGAGAGGGATGCCGGAGCTGGACTGGCAAGAAAAATGGCAATGGACCATGCCCTTAGCCGGTTCAACCGTTTGAACAGGCCCGGGGGCATCATCCTGTCCCTGGATGCTGACACCATCTGTGAAAAGAATTACCTGATTGAAGTAGAAAGGCAATTTTTTACCTGCCCCGATACAAAAGCCTTTAACATCCGGTACGAACATCCCCTCGAAGGATCCTTTTTCCCGGGATCAGTCTACAATGGGATCATCCAGTATGAACTCCACCTGAGATATTATATCCAGGCGCTGCGCTTTGCAGGGCATCCTTTTGCTTACCATACCGTAGGATCTGCATTTGGCGTCAGGGCAGACATATATGCAGCCCAGGGAGGGATGAACAAAAGAAAAGCAGGAGAAGATTTTTACTTTCTCCAAAAGGTTATTCCCCTCGGCGGATTTTACGAGATCAATGCCACAAAGGTAATACCTTCCCCCAGGCCATCAGACCGGGTAGGATTTGGGACCGGACCGGTGATCAGTAGATTTGAGCGCGGGGAAACCACTGAGCTTCACACTTACCACCCGGGCGTATTTTTTGATCTGAGGGAATTCCTCTCCACTGCCAGATCACTTTATCTGCAAACCAGCAATCACTTCCGGGAGTACTGTCAGACTATCCTCCAGCACTGCAGGAAAACCTTCAGAATGAATTCGTTTCAAGGATATTGGAGATCCAGGGGAACAGTGCCAGGGAATCCACATTTTATGAACAGGTTTTACCGATGGTTCAATATGTTCCGTACCCTGAAATACATTAATTATGCCCATCAGCATCATTACCGGCGAATGCCCGTACTGGACGCTGCCAGGGAATTTATTTCCAGGACCGGTCAGGGATTTCAGGGCGGGGAAAACGCAAGGGAATTACTGTTGTACTTCAGAGAGATACAGAACGAGAAGTAAGCCGTTTTTACTCTTCCTCCACAATCACAAAAACATCTTCATTTTCCTTCTTCATGAAGTATTGTTCACGGGCGAATTTCTCGAGGTTTTCCCGGTCTGTTTTCAATTCTCTGAGACGCCTGGAATCTTCTTCAATCCGCTCCAGGTAGTACTGCTTTTCTTCTTCCATATCGTGCAGGGTATTCAGGTACCTGACCCTGTCAATAAGGCTGTTGTTGTCAAAAACCAGGAGCCAGACCAGAAAAACCAGGACAGCCATCAGGTATTTATTCCTGATGCCCCTCATGATGAGTGAATCCCGCTTTATGATTGGCCACTTCATGCGGCTAAATTAGGCAATAAATCGTGAAAAAGTCAGGCTATTTTTCAACACGCCCTATTCCTGCATGTATGGATACCTGTAGTCAACCGATGGCAGGAAATTTTCCTTGATGGTCCTGGGGGATACCCAGCGGAGCAGGTTCAGGTAGGATCCTGCTTTGTCATTGGTCCCCGATGCCCGTGCCCCGCCAAATGGTTGTTGTCCGACCACCGCCCCGGTAGGTTTGTCGTTGACATAGAAATTCCCGGCTGCATTCACCAGTCTCTTCATGGTGGAATGGATCACCTGCCTGTCCGAGGCAAAGATGGCACCCGTCAAAGCGTAGGGTGAAGTTTCATCCAGCAGGTCAAGGGTTTTTTCATAATCGGCATCCTTATAAACATAAATGGTAAGGACAGGGCCAAACAGTTCCTCTTCCATGGTGATGTATTTGGGATCTTTGGCCTGTATCACGGTGGGCTCGATATAGTATCCCTCAGATTTATCACATTTGCCCCCGATGATCACATCCGCATCCTTATCATCCCTGGCCCTTTCTATGAAACCTGCAAGCAGATCAAAAGAAACTTCATCAATGACCGCACACATAAAATTTGTGAAATCTTCAGGTGCACCCATCTTTATCGAACCAAGATCAGCTTCAAGTCCCGATTTAACATCTCCCCACATGCTTTCAGGGATGTATGCACGGGAAGCGGCAGAACATTTTTGTCCCTGGTACTCAAATGCACCCCTTGTCAGGGCAGTAACCACCTGCTGTGTTTTGGCTGATGGATGAACCATGACAAAGTCCTTGCCACCAGTCTCTCCAACGAGCCTCGGGTAGGTCCTGTATCTGTCGATATTATCACCTACCGTTTTCCACATACCATTGAATACACCGGTGGAACCGGTAAAATGTATCCCGGCAAAATCCGGATGTTTCAAAACAATATCCCCGATTACCGGTCCGGAAACAAACACCAGGTTGATCACACCATCGGGTACTCCAGCCTCCCGGAATACCTCCATCAGTACGGAGGCGGAATAAACCTGTGTTTTCGATGCTTTCCATACTACAACATTACCCATCATGGCCGGTGCTGTAGGCAGATTTCCTGCAATGGCTGTAAAATTAAAGGGAGTCAATGCGAAAACAAATCCTTCCAGGGGACGCTGTTCCAGACGGTTCCACACATGTTCGGAGGATTCGGGCTGCTTGTTATAGATCTCTTCCATGTACTGCACGTTGAACCGCAGGAAGTCAATGATCTCACAGGCCGAATCTATTTCTGCCTGGTGAACCGTTTTGGACTGGCCAATCATGGTAGCCGCATTGATCTTTGCACGGTAGGGTCCGGCCAGTAAACTGGCAGCCTTGAGGAATATGGAAGCCCGCTGCTTCCAGCATGTGTTTGCCCATGATTCCCTGGCAGCAAGCGCTGCTCCGATGGCCATATTTACATGTTCCGCAGATCCCTGGTGGTATTCACCTATTTTATGACTGATCTTATGAGGGGGGTAAATGGGAAGGATCTTGTCTGATGTCACTTCCTTTCCCCCGATGAACATTGGGATCTCCTTTACCCTTGAATATATCTCATCAATGGCCTTTTTCACTTCCTCCCGTTCGGGAGAACCAGGCAGGTACTCTTTTACCGGTTCATTCACTGCCCTGGGTACAAATACAGTATTTTCTGACATGATTGTTAAATAATTATAAGGGTTTGTTTTTTAGGGTTTACCATTCTGGTAAAAACCATCACTAAATTAAAGGTTAATTAGATGATCAAAAATGATAAAAAGCAGGTTTGGATCATGTCAAATAACAGCTATCCGTTAAAAAATCCTTAAAATATATCATGTTTATTTTTATTTAGTCTAAATAATCATATATTTGTCGTCAACATAATATAAAACAAACTAGAAATGGCATTCAAATTACCCGATTTAAAATACGATTACAATGCGCTGGAACCCTATATCGACGCGCCGTACCATGGAGATTCACCACGAGCTGCACCATGGCGGTTACACCAGCAAATTAAATGCAGCTGTTGAAGGCAGTGCACTGGCGGACCAGAGCATTGAGGAGATCCTGGCAGGGGCTGGCTCACACGGAGCAGCCGTCAGGAATAACGGTGGTGGTTTTTACAACCACAATCTCTTCTGGGAAGTGATGAGCCCGAATGGCGAGGGAAGGCCGGAAGGCGCAGTGCTGAAAGCTATTAACGAGGCCTTTGGAAGTTTCGATGAATTCAAAAGCCAGTTTTCAAATGCAGCGGCCACCCGTTTTGGCTCCGGCTGGGCCTGGCTGGTGAAGACTGACGGGGGACTGGTAATTACATCCACACCTAACCAGGATAATCCCCTGATGGATGTTGCTGAAGTGAAGGGTACCCCTATCCTGGGACTCGATGTATGGGAGCATGCATATTATTTAAAATATCAGAACAGGAGGCCGGAATATATTGAGGCTTTCTGGAATGTGATAAACTGGACTGAAGTAAACAACAGATTCGGTTCATGATTTTTTATTAGTTATTGGTTGGTTTAAAAGGGACGCCGGAGACGGGGTCCCTTTTTTATTTTAACCAGCCGCCTTTTCAACCTCTCTCATGACCCGCAGCAGGTTCCCGCTCCAGAACTTTTTCAGATCGGTCGGGGTATAGCCTCTTTTTAATAATTCATGTGTGATGTTAGGCAGTTCAGTTACATCAAAACAGTCTTCCAGCGCTGCCCCCCCATCATAATCAGATCCAAAGCCGACATGATCTATTCCGACCAGGTCCACAACATGGTCAAAATGATCACAGAACTGGGAAACATTGGCCAGGTTTGGAGGATATTTCCTGTTCATATCATAGTATTCCTGTTCCAGTGCCAGCTTTGCACTGTCATCCATTTCACTCCAGTTATCATATTTCGCCCAGAGTACCTTCCTGGCAGAATCCCTTTCCGGATAGGCCGGCATTTCAGCAACGTAATCGCTCACCAGGCAGAGCTGGATCACACCCCCATTCTCTGCCAGTTCCAGCAGCATTTCATCAGACAGGTTTCGTGGATTATCGCAAACCGCCCGGGCATTTGAATGTGAAGCAATAACCGGTGTCTTACTGATGGCCAGGACATCATCAAATGCCTCATCGGAAATATGGGACACATCGATCATGATCCCCAGGCGGTTCATTTCCCCTATAACTTCCCTGCCGAAATCACTGACCCCTCCATGCTCCGGTCCCTCCCTGTCCGTGGAGGAATCGCAAATATCATTGTTCCGGGTATGGCAGAGTGTAATATACCTGGCACCAAGATCATAAAACCTGCTGACCAGTGACAGGTCCTTCCCCAGTGGATAGCCATTTTCAATGCCAATATATACCGCCTTTCTGCCCTGCTTGCTGAAAGCTTCCAGGTCATCGGCAGACAGGGCAATGCCGGCCAGCTCCGCACGGTGATCCACAACCGAATATATGGAATCAAAAAGCATTAATGCTTCCTTTTTAACCTTTTCATTCTCTTCTGCGGTCCGCGGTCCCTGTCCCACGAAAACGGCAAAAAATACCCCATCAAGCCCCCCTTCCTCCATCCTGGGAAAGTCAAGCTTCCCTCCTCTTCTGCGGGGATCAGACCGTTGGCTGAGATCAGTACTTCGCCTGGAGAACCTCAAAGGTGTATCAGTATGGGAATCAATGGTTAACAGGGATTGGTGTATCCTGACCGCTTTTTCCCTGGAGATCTCCCTGCCTGGTTTTGTTATTACAAGCGGAGATCGAGACCAGTACGAATAGAATGATGAGGGGTAAAAAAAATTTATGAGACATGCTTCCGGGTATTTAAATCCAATGTATCTTTCTCCATATGTTTTATAGGGGATGCTGGCCGGGGACCTGATCAGGAACGGAATCAGCCTTTCCAAGATCCGCAGGAGCAAAACGTTCGAGGAGGCCCTCGTCGTTGACTTCTTTTGATAAAGCTGCGATGGTGTTGGGTGGGACATCAAACAAATCCAGGATCATCAGTCCGTCCAGGGCATTATTGAATTTGGGATCGATATTGAATCCAACGATCTGCCCGTTCTGTTTCAGGTACTTTTTAAGGAGTACCGGCATATTGTTCTGTGCCGTCTCAATGTCTTTGATGATCCGGTCAAACTTATTCAGGTCACTGGCGCTTTCTATCAGTATATCTGTATCAAGGTGATGAATGGATACGATGAATTTTTTCCGGGGACGAATATACCGGGCGATCTTATCATTGTAGTAATACTCAGTTATAAATTTGATTATCAGTTCCTTGGAGAAATTTGAAAAACGGTTACTGATGCTGACCGGTCCCACAAGGTAACGATACTCAGGGTTCTTGATCAGGAAATAAAGGATCCCCTTCCATAGCAGGAAGAGCGGCATGGGCCGGCGCTGGTATTCCGGGATAATAAATGATCGGCCAAGTTCGAGGGACTGGCTAAGGATGGGATACATGCGCCGGTGCATCCTGAAAAGGCTCTGGAGATAAAAACCCCTGATCCCGTAAATATCCATGATCTCTTTTCCCTTTCCCACCCGGTAGGCCCCTACGATCTTCCGTTCCTCCTCATCCCAGATAAAAAGCTGGTGGTAATACAGATCGTATTCATCGATATCCATTGACCGGTTGGTCCCTTCCCCGACTTCACGGAAGGTGATTTCGCGAAGCCTGCCGATCTCGTTCATGATATTCGGTATCTCGACAGAAGGAACACAGATCACATTGTAGTTCTGTATCTTGAACAGTGAATAGCGGCCAATTACCCTGGCAATCTCTGATTCGATTTTCTGTACCGGAACCGGGTCAGCAATGGGTTCTTCCCGCTTTGAGCCTTCCCCGGCTGACAGAGAAGAATTTATTAACCTCCAGTGAGGTGCCAAGGGCATAGGTTTTGGTCCTCAGGTACCGTCCA
Organism: uncultured Bacteroidaceae bacterium; assembly: GCA_963767555.1. Classification (GTDB taxonomy): domain Bacteria; phylum Bacteroidota; class Bacteroidia; order Bacteroidales; family SM23-62; genus SM23-62. The sequence goes on from CAVYEL010000022.1 coordinate 18,418, forward strand.
TACCTGGCTATATCACTGAATTCAAATTGCTCCCTGGATGTGATGGGCGAACCAATCCTGATATTGATGATCCTTTTCCTCTGCTTGAATAACTCCGAGGGCAATTTAAGGGTCTGCAGCTTTGGATGTATCCTCCCCAGCAATTGAAAAAACCGGCTGTTTTTTCCCTGGAAATAAATAGGCAGCACCGGGACATCAGCCTGCTTGATCATTTTCAACACCGGGTATTGCCATTGTGGATCGGTTACTGCATGAATATCCTGGTTGAAACAGGAGACCTCCCCGGCCGGAAAAACACCAATGGGTTTCCCCTCTTCGAGGTGATCAAATACATCCTCCAACCTGCCTCTCCGGTGATGATCCCGCCTCTGAGCTAAATGGATTGAATGGAAAGATGTTATTGCTGACAGGTTCCATCCGCCGCAGCAGAAAGTTGGGTACAACCTTGTAATCGGGCCGTATCGAGGCGATCATCTTGATCAGCAGAAGTCCGTCAATCCCGCCAAAGGGATGGTTGGAGACGGTAATGAAAGCACCTTCCCTGGGGATCTTGTCAAGTTCATCCTTACTGATCTCATAACGGATCCCCAATTCCTCATTCATGGAATTGATAAAGTCCATGCCTGACTTCATGCTGTTCTCAGCGTAAATTTTGTTAATTCTCCGGAACCGGAGCAGTAACATCAGGAATTTGGCTGCACTCTCACCCGCAATCCCTTTCACCCTTGCAGCCTGCAGGAGTTCATCTGTATCAATTAACTTCATGCCTTATTTAAGACAATGTTATATCTGCGTTAAATATAAGTCAAAAATAAATAGGATGGATATAAATCACTTGATAATCCATACGCTTAACAGGACAACGATACCGAAAAGTACCACTACCGATCCGGTTATTTTATTCAGCCACCATATGCTTTTCAACCTGATCTTCTTGCGAAAACGGTTGGCTATGGATGCAAGGATGAACCACCAGAGGATGGCCCCGCCAGCGATCCCTGCAGTCAGGGTGAGTATTTCAAAAACTGACAGGGTATCATTGGCTACTTTTATGGCTGCCATGATGGCAATGAATAAAAAGATCGCCATGGGATTGGACAGGGTCAACAGAAAAACAGAGGCAAAATCCTGTGAAAGGGGGGTCTTATTCAGGCGCTGAAGCCTCAATTGCTTTACCGGATTAGTATAGAATATCCGCAGCCCGATATACAATACGAACAATCCTCCAAGTATCTGAAAATAAATATGTCTTTCTTCGATAAAATTGATGATAATGGTCAGTCCGAATCCGGCAATGACCGCGAAAATAATATCCGCCGCGGCTGCTCCGAGTCCCGATACAAATCCCGACATATATCCCCTGTTCAGTGTCCGCTGGATACAGAGGACCCCGATCGGTCCCAGTGGAGCAGAGACCAGCAATCCGATAAGGACGCCTTTTATAAAAATTTCGGGGATCATGGTTTCGAGCAATGAGTATAATCGTAATCATTGCAAAATAAGGAATAATACAATAATATTGCGATTTTCTGGATGATAAGATATTCACCTTGGCTATATTTGCATCTTCATTTTATCAGTGTATGAGACTTCAGAAGATCCAGCTTGAGAATAAGGCATGGCAGTGGGCTGTTTTATTATTTCTCTCATTGATCTGGGGGACATCCTTCATCCTGATGAAAAGGGGACTGGCATCATACAGCCATACGCAGGTTGCTGCCTTCAGGATCTTTTTCAGTTTTGTCTTCCTGCTGCCCATTACCATCAAAAACATCAAAGTGATCCGGAGGGATAATATCCGGTCCCTCATCATCGTAAGTTTTATAGGCTTTGCCATCCCGGCCTTCCTGTTTACCAAGGCCCAAACCAGGATAGACAGCTCGCTGGCCGGCATGCTGAATTCCCTGACGCCGCTGTTTACACTTGTCATTGGACTCATAGCATACAGGACGAGGGCCAGGTGGATGAATATCGTGGGACTGATCCTCGGATTGGCGGGTGCTATCGGACTCATGTGGAACGGGGACCTGAATTTGCTGAAAGGGATCAATGTATTTGCCCTCTTTATTGTTGTCGCTACTATCTGTTACGGGATAAATGTAAATGAGATCAAGTTCAAGTTAAAGCAGCTTACGAGCCTTGAAATTACGAGCCTGTCGTTTCTGTTTACCGGACCAATCGCTGGCATTTACCTGCTGTTCACTGATTTTACTGGAGTCTCCCAGACACCTGACTACCTGCTGAATCTCGCTTATGTTGCCCTTCTTGCCCTGTTCAGTTCCGTTATCGCCGTATTGGTCTTTAATCACCTGATCAAATATACGACCACCCTGTTTGCCACCTCGGTCACCTATATCATTCCGCTGTTTGCCATCATGTGGGGGATACTGGACGGGGAAAGCATAAGGCTTATCCAGTTCATCTGGATTGCTGTTATCCTGTTCGGAGTATACCTGGTAAATAAATAATATCTTTATTAGCAGTATGACAAAATCACGGCTTTTATACCTTTCCGTCCTGAGTGGTCTTTTACTGGCACCGGCATGGTATGAATTTGGAACGGGACTGATACTTCTGTTTGCTTTTATCCCCCTGTTATTCGTTGAGGATTACCTGTATGAGAAGAGGTCGGAACACAGGCCGCATAAAGCTTTTCTGTATGCTTTTATAAGCTTTTTTACATGGAATCTTGCTACTACCTGGTGGTTATGGAATGCTACCCCTGCGGGCATGTTTGCTGCTTTCATTATAAATACCCTGCTGATGTCCATTGTTTTCTGGCTGGTCCATATCACCCGGAGAAATACAAGCAGCGGAACCGGCCAGTTTGCTTTCATTGCCTACTGGCTGGCTTACGAACATTTCTACACCTACGCGGAGGTCAACTGGCCATGGCTTAACCTGGGGAACGGTTTCGCCAATGATATCCTGTTCATCCAGTGGTATGAATATACAGGTACCTTCGGTGGCTCTTTCTGGATATTGCTTGTTAATATACTGGTTTTTAATCTCATAAAGCATTATATTCATCACCGGACACTTACCAACAAACTCATACAGACGGCCATACTGATAAGCGTTTTACTCATCCCTGTCATTTTTTCCCTGATCCGGTTCAGCACCTACAGGGAGAAAGATGATCCGAAGGAGATCGTGGTATTGCAACCAAACATAGATCCATACAGAGCCAAAGTTCGGTGGGATGGAAATGGAACGGCAGATGGATATCCTGCTTCGTCTCTCAGACTCGCTGGGCACTCCGGGGACTGATTACTTTCGTCGCCCCGGAAACATTTATCAATGACAACATCTGGGAAGAGAACCTCTATACAAACCAGAGTATGCAATCAATCTATCATCTCGTCCGGGAGAAATATCCGAAATCTCATTTTGTTGTGGGTCTCACCTACTATAAACTGTATCCTGCAGGACAGGGTAAGAGCAAAACTGCCCGCCAATTCCGTGGAACAGATGACTGGTATGACATGTACAATGCAGCGGCCCAGGTAGACACTTCACTGGTTGAACAGGTATATATTAAATCAAAGCTTGTGATAGGCGTGGAAACCATGCCTTATCCCGAGTACCTGGGTTTCCTCCGGAAATTGACTGTCAGGCTGGGCGGGACCTTCCGCAGCAATGGTATGCAGGATTTCAGGGAAAACCTGTATTCCCGTGACGATTCCACCGGTATTGCTCCGGTCATATGCTATGAATCGATCTTCGGGGAATTTGTCACAGACTATCTCAAAAAAGATGGTGGTTTCATATTTGTCATTACCAATGACGGATGGTGGGGAGATACACCGGGCCACAGGCAGCATCAAAGCTATGCCCGGATCAGGGCCATTGAAAACCGCCGAAGTGTTGCCCGTTCTGCCAACACAGGCATTTCTTCCCTGATCAACCAGAAAGGGCAGGTCCTGCAACGTACCAATTACTGGGAACCGGATGCTCTCAGGGGGGAACTGAATGTAAATGACAAAATCACTTTCTACACCCGGCATGGTGATTATATCGCCCGGATCGCTTATTTCTTCTCCCTCCTGGTCTTCCTGTACACCCTGACCAGGATCATCATGGCACGCAAGAAATAGCCCGGTTTTGCTTTTCCGTCCCAAATCTTGTAATTTCCGTATGAGATTTTTGCAACCTTGTGCAACTGCAATCTCTTTTCTCTGTCCTTTTAAACAAGAAACACATAAGTAAAATTGGCGGCGGCTTACCAGGACATACACAGGGAAATCATCGAACTCAGTAAGGCGGGAAATCCCAAGGCTCAGTTTCAGTTGTATAAGCTGTATTCCAAGGCCATGTTCAATATTTGTGTGCGCATGTTAAACAGTAAAGAAGAAGCAGAAGATCTATTACAGGAATCGTTTACAGATGCATTTATGAAACTCAACTCATTCAGATATGAATCATCATTTGGAGCCTGGCTGAAAAGGATAGTCATCAATAAGTGCATCAATGCGATCAGTAAGAAAAAAGTTGACCTGGTGTTCCAGGATCAGCCAGCAGAACCGGAGACAGGAGATGAAGAGGTTGATTACAGAGGCATTGATATGGATGTTCAGCGCATCCACAATGCAGTGGGGAAATTACCGGACGGTTACCGGGTGATCTTTAGCCTCTACGCCCTGGAAGGGTATGACCACGGGGAGATATCACAGATTATGAATATCTCTGAATCAACCTCGAAAAGCCAGTACATGAGGGCAAAGCAGAAAATCAAAGAAATTTTAAAAAACAACCATGATGAAAGACAGGTTAGAACAATTCATCAGTGATAACAGGGATCAATTCGATCCTTATGAGCCGGATGATAAGCTATGGGCAGGTATTGAAAACAATATCCATGGCAAAAAGACATTCCGGATCGGGTGGAAAGGTGTAATGTGGAGAGCAGCAGCGGTGATCCTGATCTTCGGAGCTTCTTACGCGATACAGGAATACCTGCATCAGCGCAAAGCCATGATGGCGGGCCAGGAGTCAAATGAGATCATCAAAAACATTCCTGAATTACAGGAAGCCGAGATCTATTATACAAGCCTGCTGAATGATAAGATCAGCCAGATTGGACCCCTGCTCGAACAAAATCCTGAACTGGGAGAATCACTGCAGCAGGACCTCTCTGAACTTGACAGCATATATGCCGAGCTTCAGCTGGACCTGCGGGATAACATAGCTAATGATGAGATAGTGGAAGCTATGATCCAGAATTATATACTGAAGATCCAGATCCTTGAAGATCTGCTGGAATTTTTAGATGAATCCTCTAAAAACAATGAAGATGAAAAGGCTGCAATTGAAATTTAGCAGGTATATTTTACTTGCTGCAATCCTTTCCGTGGTCGCGCCAGGTGTCGGTGCGCAGACCTATACGGACAGGCAGAAAATTGTGCGGTCGTTTCCGGCCAATGCGGAAACAAGACTGGACCTGACAAATAAATACGGGACCGTCCATGTAGTTCCCTGGAAAAAGGACTCTGTGCATATATCCATAGATCTGTTCATCAAATCAAGCAGTACCTCCAAACTTGAAAAGCTCAAGAGGAGTGTAGATTTTGAATTTACCGACACCAGGTATTATATCATCGCCCGTACAGATTTCGGAGGCAGGGGAGGCAGTTTCTTCTCTGATCTTAAGGAAATAATCCCCTCTAAGAACCAGGTAAAGATAGATTATACCGTACATGTTCCCCCCAGTATGAATATTACGATATCAAACAAATACGGGGATATTTATATAGATGACATGAATGGCAGTGTCAGTGTGAACCTGTCCAACGGAGATATCAAGGCAAACAACCTGAAAGGGGAATCAAATATCAGCCTGAACTTCGGGAACGGGATCATCAACGAATTAAATAATGCCAAGCTGAACATTGCCTATGCAGATATAGAGATCCAGCAGGTAAACCAGTTGAGTATTGAGAGTAAATCCTCAAAGATCAGGATCCATGAAGCCGGAATACTGAAAACCATCTCCCGCAGGGATAAGTTCACTGTCAGCCGTGTTGACAACCTGTCCGGAGAAAGCTGGTTTTCTGATATCTGGCTCTACAGGCTGAACGAGGAGATCAACTACAGTCCCAAATACGGCGCCCTGAAGGTAGATTCCATCTCCAACGGATTTTCTTTCATCAATGTCAATACTGAAAATGCTGATCTGCGGATGGTTTTCAACAGGCAGTCAAGTTACCAGCTGGAAGTGCTCAAGCATAATGATGTGATCCTGCAGTTACCGGAGGTATATGGAGAACTGGAGACCATTGACCAGGAAGACGAGGCAATTCACTTAAAAGGCATGGTGGGGCCCCATCCAAATGCCAACTCACAGGTAAAGATCAAGGCACCCAAGAAATGCATAATTAATATACAGATAAGATAGGATTCAATAAATTTAAACCATTGTATAATGAAAACTAGAAGTATAATCAGAATAGCATTCCTGGCCGGACTGACGGTCATGGCCTATGCCTGTGAGAGTAGCTGGTCCTGCCTGAGAGGCAACGGAGTAGCGGGAGAAGAGACCCGGACGATCGAAGGTTTTACAGGTGTGGTTTCAGAGGGGGAGTTCGATGTGTTCATCGTCCCCGATGCCTCATTCTCAGTCAAACTGGAGGCTGATGAAAACCTCATACAGTATATCCGGACCCGCATCAGCGGGAATACGCTCATCGTGGACCAGGGTACCAGGAAATGCCTGCGTTCAGACAACCCTATCAGGATAACGGTGTATATGCCGCAGGTGGAATACATGAACCTGACCGGATCAGGGATGATCTCAGGGGATAATATAGAAGGCGATGAGCTGAAGGTCGAACTGACGGGATCCGGACTGATCGACCTCAGGGGATTGAATGTGGGATTACTGGATGCCCTGATCACCGGTTCGGGAGAAATGATTTTCTGGGGAGAAACGGTTGATGCTGACCTGGATATCACCGGTTCAGGTATGATCAAAGCATTTAACCTGGAATCTGTTAATTGCATTGCCAATATATCAGGCTCCGGGAACATGGAGATAAAGGTAGAAAAACAACTTACCGCTTACATTTCAGGAAGCGGGAATATTTATTACAAGGGTAATCCTCCCAGCTTGTCTGTAGAGGTTACCGGTTCAGGCAGCGTAATATCCGCTAATTAACAGGTACTGAAACAATTAACTAATGAAATACCTGATCACAACCACTTTAATTTTACTATCCATCCAGGTTAGCGGACAGGATTTCTCCAGGTCAGTCGGGATCCGCGGGGGACTGACCTCCGGGGTCACCTACCGGCAGTACCTGAACCCTGAACTGGCTTATGAGGGATTGCTGAGCTTCCGGGAGAGCGGCCTGCAGTTCACCATACTTCGTGAGCATTTCAGGCCCACTATGTGGCAGATATCCGATGGATTCTTTGTCACCTATGGCTATGGAGGCCATATCGGGTTTACCAATACCCATTCATTTTCATTTTTCAACCGGCATTTTCATTACCCGAAAAATAAATTCTCCCCCCTGATAGGGATGGACGGGTATCTTGGACTTGAATACCAGTTCCCGGGTATCCCGGTTCAGGTCGGCCTCGATTATAAACCCTTTTTAGAGATGTCCCTGTATAGATTTTTCAATTTGAGTGTATGGGATGTCGCATTTACTTTAAAATATACATTCTAATCAAAATAATCATGAAAAAAATTATTACCCTTATTTGTACTGTGCTGGCATTCTGCATGTTGAATGCCCAGGAAGAAAACGAAGAATTTAAGACCCTGTTTGGCGACAAACATATCACCCATGGTGGATATGGTGCGCTGGATATCAGGTACTCAAGCATCGATGGCAAGGATGCCTTCCTTATGGGAGGGCGTGGCGCCTGGGTGATCAATCATGGATTTGCACTTGGATTTGGTGGAATGGGATTCATGAATGATTACCATTTTAATCCGGATATTGCAGGAGGCAGGAATGTTAACCTTGTAGGGGGATATGGCGGACTCTTACTGGAACCCATCCTCTTCCCGAAATTTCCCGTCCATGTTTCCATACCCGTCCTTATCGGTGCTGGCGGGATTGCCTACGCTACGAATTACAATCCATATGAATGGGATGAATCACATTATTTCGTTGAAGAAGCAACTGGCTATTTTGTACTGGAACCCGGGATCGAACTGGAAGTCAATATCGTCAGGTTCTTCCGTCTGGCTATAGGCGGTTATTACCGGTATACTTCAAACATCAGGTTGTATGATACTCCTGAAAATGTCCTGCATGGGTTCTCAGGAGGTATTACCCTGAAATTCGGAAAATTCTAATACAGACAGGCGGGCCGGGTGGGGATCGATCAGGTTGATTGATACCTGCCTACCTGGCGACCCGTCCGGAAGCATCGCCTTCCATCAGTTTCAGTACCTCGTCTACGGTTACCTGGTTGAAATCTCCATATACAGTATGTTTCAGGCAGGAGGCAGCGACCGCAAAGTTCAAGGCCTGCTGGTCATCACCGGACCAGGTAAGCAAGCCATAGATCAATCCTCCCATAAATGAATCGCCACCCCCTACCCGGTCGACAATATGTGTGATCTGGTAGGTGGGTGCCTTCAAATAGCTTTTCCCCGTCCCACAGTACACCGGACCAGGTATTGTGATTGGCATTGATGGAACCACGCAGGGTGGTGATCACCTTCTTGCACCTGGGAAACCTTGCCATGATCTGTTTGGATACAGATTCATAAGCCGCTCCTTCTACGTGTCCGCCGGTTACATCGACTCCCTCGGGACTGATACCAAGGACTTTCTCTGCATCTTCCTCATTGCCCAGGATGATATCAGTGCCGGCGACCAGGTCTGGCATGACCTCTCCCGCAGTTTTTCCATATTTCCAGAGATTCTTGCGGTAATTCAGGTCACAGGAAACAGTTATCCCCTTTTTATTGGCTGTCTGAATGGCTTCCAGGCATACATCGGCAGCACCCTGGGAAATGGCAGGGGTTATGCCAGTCCAGTGAAACCAGCTGGCTCCTTCAAGTACCTTTTCCCAGTCAATCATCCCTTTTTCAATGGCAGCGATGGCGGAATTGGCCCTGTCATAGATCACCTTGCTTCCCCGGCTCACAGCACCTGCCTCCAGGAAATATATACCCATCCTTTCTCCTCCGAAAACAATATGATCTGTCCCCACGCCATACTGTCGCAGGTCCATCAGGCAGGACCTGGCAATGTCATTATCGGGCAGACGGCTTACGAAATCGACGGGTATTCCGTAGTTTGCCAGTGAAACTGCTACATTGGCTTCTCCTCCACCAAAGGTGGCCGTCAACTCTTTTGCCTGGTTAAAACGAAGGTTTCCGGGAGGCGCCAGGCGCAGCATGATCTCCCCGAAGGTTATTACTTTTTTGGTCATTATTGATCTATTATCTTATTATGGTTTATTTTTCAGGCAAGCACCCGTTTGTAATTCTCGACAATTAAACCGGCATAGGGTTTGGCAATTTTGACCAGACGGGCCATATCATCTTCTGAGAGCTTATTCAGTTGCTGAAGTACACTTACATTATTCTCCAGCTCTTCCAGGGTAAGGCATCCACTGACCAGAGATGAAACAGGGAGGGTATAAACATACTGATGAAGTTCTGCAAAGGTGATACCGGTTTCCCCAACCATATCGGGAATGTCCTCTGTGGCAATTTCTTTGGGTGTCGTATCGATGCGTTTTCCCATCATGCTGCCTCCGGCCATGGTCTTCATGGCAATCACACCATACTCCCTCTCCAGCAGTTCCGGCAGTACCATATTCTGAAATGATTCAAAACTGGGATCACATACATTCAAAGGCATCTGGCAGGTATCCAGTTCCAGTCCCCGTTTCTCCAGCTCCTCCAGCATGTAGAGGTTTACATGGGGACTGGCATGTCCGGTGAATCCTATGTACCGGGTTTTGCCTTTGGCTTTGGCTTCCAGGAATACATCCAGTACACCATCGTTCAGCCGCTGGTCAACATCTTCTTTGGTAAATACGGTATGCATCTGCCATAGATCGAGCTGATCGGTTTTCAGGGCTGTCAGGGATGCCTCAAGGTCCTTGCGGGCTTTTTCCCCGTCCCTGGAAAAACTCTTGGTCATCAGGAAAACATCCTCACGGTATTTTGGGGTCAGGAAGCGGCCCAGGTACTCCTCGGAACCTCCCCGCTGATAACCCCGGGCAGTATCAAAAAAGCGGACACCCAGTTCGAGGGATCGTCTCTATCATACGCTCTGCATAGGCAGGTTCGCCTTCTCCCATATGCCATCCGCCCAGGCTGAATGCGGTTGTTTTTTCTCCATTGCGGATGATGCGGCGCATGGGCAGCACCTTGCCAAGCCTGTCACTGGCAGGCATGGCTGAAGCCCAGCTATGCAACATTCCATAGGCAGTCAGGGCTGCTGTTTTTTTAAGAAAATTACGACGTGTGTCCATGGTCATTAGCTTTAATGCATTACTTGTATATAAAGATATAAAAAATGGAAACAGTGCAACATGTTACCAGGTCAGGGTCTCACCGGTGTGCCATCTGCCTTTCTCACCTGGGTCCAGTTATAGTTGAATTCAGGCAGGGGATATTTCGCAGCCGCCTTTTCATCAATATCTATTCCCAGTCCGGGTGCCTCATTCACAAACATATATCCATTCTTGGTGACCGGTGCTCCCGGGAATACTTCCAGCACTTCATCACGCCAGTGTACCATCTCCTGTACACCGAAATTCCAGACGGCCAGGTCAATATGGGCATTGGCGGCATGTCCCACAGGGGAAGTGTCGCCCGGACCGTGCCAGGCAGTCCGGACATTGAACCACTCACCCAGGCGGGCCACCTTCATGGCCGGGGTGATCCCCCCGATCTGGGATATATGGATGCGGATAAAATCATACCAGCGATTGGCCATGGGATCAACCCATTCATGGGGATTATTCAGTAATTCCCCCATGGCAATGGGTACGCTGGTATGCTCGCGAAGCATGGGGAACCAGCGCATATTCTCCGGGGAAAAGGGGTCCTCAATAAAAAAGGGCCGGTACTCCTCCACCTTTTTGATCATATCGATGGCCTCCATGGGTTCCAGCCTTTCATGCATATCATGAAGCAGTTCTACTTCATCCCCGAACTTTTTCCTGGCCATCTCGAAGATCTTGATGGTCCCACGCTTATAGGCCTGGGGATCCAGGGTATTGTCGTCAGGATGCCCAAAACCATGCTGCTTATAGGCCGGGTTCTGGGTAAGATGCGTGGAGCCATATCCTCCAAGCTGTATGCGGATGTTCCTGAATCCCATCTCACTGTATCTTTCCACACTCTCCATGACATCCTCTGGCCTACGGCCGGAGGCATGTGTATAGGTATCCACAGCAAACCGGGTCTTTCCGCCCAGCAACTGGTAGACCGGCATGCCGGCCAGTTTCCCTTTGATATCCCATAAGGCCTGGTCCAAACCGCTGAGTGCATTGTTAAGCACAGGACCGTTCCTCCAGTAGGAACTCACATAAGCAGTCTGCCAGATATCCTCGATATTACTGGCATCCTTATCCCGGCAAAAATCATCCAGGTAATCATTGATGGCAGATACAACGCTATGGGCCCGCTGCCTGAAGGTGGCACAACCCACCCCGTAGAGTCCGGGTACATCTGTTTCCACCTTCACAATCACCAGTTCAATCCCCCGTGGAGCCGTGGTAATGGCCCTTACTTTTTTGATTTTTACCTTTTGCAGGTTTAATTCTTTGTCCGGCGGATTCCAGCCAATGGGTGTGACTGGCGGCTCCTGTCCGCCTGCCATTCCGGATTTATCCACCGCTGATGTACAGGCAGCCAGCGGCAGTAAAGCCATCGTTTTGAGAAGGTCTCTTCTGTTGCTCATAGTATTAGGGGTTTGGTGGTTAATTCTCCTGGTACATGTCTATATAATGCTGATCCAGTTCTTCTGAATCCTTATATTTGACGCGCAATTCAGCCAGTTTTACCTTCAGTTCCGCTACGATTTCAGCATAGTCGGGGTCATCATAAACATTCAACATTTCCAGTGGATCCTTGAGGCGGTCATACAGTTCCCACTCATCCACATCATAATAGAAATGGGCCAGTTTATATTCCCGGGTGACGATGCCATAATGGCGTTTCACCATATGTACCGCCGGGTATTCATAATAATGATAATAAACTGCCTCCCTGTCCCAGTCCTGTTCATTCCCTCTCAGTAAAGGAACAAGGCTTTCTCCCTGCATATCAGCAGGTGCCGAAATGCCTGCTGCATCCAGTATGGTCTGGGCAAAATCCAGGTTCTGGACCATCTGGTCACTGGCTGATCCCGGTTCAATGACACCGGGCCACTTTGCCAGCAGAGGTGTTTTAAAGGATTCATCATAAATGAACCTTTTATCAAACCATCCATGCTCTCCCAGGTAGAATCCCTGGTCGGAGGTATAGATTACCAGGGTATTTTCAGTCAGTCCGTTTTCATCCAGGTAGTCCAGCAGTCTCCCTACTCCGTCATCCACTGCAGCAATGCTGCCCAGGTAATCCTGCATGTACCGCTGGTACCTCCATTGCATCTTCTCTTTCTCTGTCATGGTAGGGTAACGTTCTTTTGAAGTCCTCAATCATGGGGTTATAAACAGCATCCCAGGCAGCCCTTTGTTCAGGGGTCATCCGGCCGACCGTGTTCTCGAATGCCCTTTTATCCCAGTTGGAAGTTTCCGGTATCCCCAGCTCATCCATCACTTCCGGAGGGATTTTTGAATCACCAGCCCAGTTCATATGGGTCAGCAGGTTCATTTCCGCCTCCCTGGCAGCAGAGCCACGGCCTTCATAATCATCAAAAAGGGTTTCGGGCTCCGGGAAATGTCTTTTTCATATATTCCTTGTAATGCCTTTCCGGCGGCAGCCATTCCCTGTGGGGTGCCTTGTGCCAGTAAGCCAGGAAGAAAGGTTTATCCTGTATCCCTTTCCTCTTTCAGCCAGTCAAGCGTAAAATCCGTGATAATATCCGTTGTATAACCTTCCACCCGGATCTTCCCCTCATCTTTTGTGATGAAATCGGGATTGTAATAGTTGCCCTGTCCGGGAAGTATCTTGAACTGGTCAAATCCTTTGGGATTATTCCCAAAATGCAGCTTACCGAAAATGGCCGTCTGGTAACCTCCCTGCTGCAGCAATTGCGGAAAGGTAACCTGGGTGGTATCAAAGGGAAAACGGTTGTCAATTTTCCCGTTGAGGTGGCTGTGCTTGCCGGTAAGGATCACTGCCCTCGAAGGAGCACAGATGGAATTGGTCACACAGGCATTTGAAAACAGCATGCCATCATTGGCAATCCGGTCGATATTCGGTGTTTCCATCAGGTGATTGCTGTAAGCACTGATGGCCTGGTAGGCATGATCATCCGACATGATCAGGATGATATTGGGCCTGGCTGCCTCTTTTTGCTTTGTTCCGGACTGCTTGCAGGATGAAGCCATAGCCATAGCCACAGCCATCAGCATAACTGGTAATAAGCCAAGATTTTTTTTCATGTTTTATCGAGTTTAAGGTTTTTTATATTTATATGAGATCCTTATAGAATGTATAATATCCTCCGTCAAGGATCTTTTGGGCTGTCAGGCATAATTCCGTCATATGATAATCTCCCCACATACTGGATTCTCCGTTGGGCACCTTGCTGCCTTCCGGTATATGGTCCCATCCGTTGGGCCTATGGTAAACCGAATGCAATAAAATACCCTGATGATCCTTATTCAGGGAAAGGTAGGGTTCGGACAATAAGGTATTGAGGGTCGTTAAGCCTGCCTGATAATACTTACTGGCAGCTTCGGGTGAGCATTCTTCCAGCTGCCGGCCCAGCCTTATCAGTCCCTGTGCACCTATAGCTGCCGCAGAACTGTCAACTGGTTCAAAATCATTGTACGGGTCCGCGGGGGAATCCTGGTATTTCCCCAGCCTGTGCAAATCGGGGGCTCCCGTATCCCAGTAGGGAATGCCATCTGAGGAGGAATTTTCAATATAAAAATCACCCGTTGCCCTGGCAGTTCTCAGGAGGGTATTCCTGACATCCTCCAGATCCGGATATTCGGGATCAATTTCTTCCAGGAATTCCAGGAACTCGGGGAATCCCAGCATGGCCCAGCTGAGACCGCGTGTCCAGGTAGTGAATCCCGAAAAACCCTGCTGCGCGTTCGGGCAGCGGTAATTTCCGTCATTCATATTAAAAACTGATTCATGGGCTACCCGTCCCCACACATCATAAGCATCGCGCCCTTCCCCGTAATAAACAGCATATTTTGCCGTGGTCAGGGCATGTACAATGGCCCTGTCCAAAAGGTTTATCTCCTGGTCATTTTCATCGAGCATTCTGTGTCCGAGCTGATAGGCCGCCAGTAATATCCGGCATGTGCGGATGGTATCAATGAAAAGGGAATGGGGACCGTTGAATGAGTAGATATATCCTCCGTCTTTAACGGGGGACCAGCGTTTGGCCTGGACTGCTCCGGACATTTTCAGGGCCAGTTTATAGAACTCTTTTTCTTCGTCAGAAGCCTCGAACGATCCCATATTTGCATTCCGGAGCAGGTTCCCATAGGTGCTCAGATTATTAAAACCATGATCATGCACTCCAAAATGACTGATATGATGAGACATGTTAGAGAGGGTTTTGGTTTTACCAATCTCCAGCATTTTCTTGTCTCCGCCTGCATCAAATACAAGGAGTGGGAATGCCATACTGGAATCCCTGGGTCCATTCCGTCCAGCCCCGGGTGGTGTATTTGCCTTCTATGGTAAATACGGGAGATCCCTGGGAGGGATCATACTCCCTGTCCAGCAGGGTCACTTTATCAGCGGCCAATTGCCAGAATTGTTCCAGCCTGTCTTTCAATGATGAAATTTCGAGGTCAAAATCAATTTTCATTTTGCCTTTCTTTATTGATTAATCCTGTATGTAAATATATTGGAATTTTTTTGATGGCGATGAGGCATGGGGAGGATAATGTACCCGAAAAATTATCGGATAAACCCCTGCACAAAGAAATCAGGTTACGGCTGAATGATGAAAATGAATTTGTTGTTACTGCCCTTGAATTCTTTACTGCCGGCAGCCAGCCATTCCCGGAAGGCCGGGATGTCAAGGTTATGTCCCCTGGGTTCTGCCAGTGGATTGCCATCCGGATCGATCAGCACATAAAAGGGCTGTGTATTGGTATTGTAACGGGATATCTGCAGATCCATGTTCTTCTTCCCAAGGGTCTTTTTCACCTTTCCGTCAAAAGCGGAGGTGATCCATTCCGACTCCGGCAGCTTGGTCCTGTCATCGGTATACAGGGCGATGATGATATAATCATTTTGCAGTCGTTTCAAAACTTCGGGATCAGACCAGACTTTCCCTTCCATCTCCTTGCAATTACTGCAGGCATGTCCTTTAAAATCCAGCAAAACCGGCATATTCTTCTCCCGGGCACAGGCCATGCCCTCCTCGTAATCAAAATATCCCTTCAAGTCCATGCGGCAGGTGGAGAAAATCCGCATGGCTTGGGGTTCCGCACAGTTCATCCTCTCCGCCAGCCATGGAGTGGTACCCGGTGGCTTTCACCCGGACCGGCAGTCGGTCAGATCAAATTCCTGGCTGATTTTGGGGGGATCAGGGCAGAGATGCTGTTCAGATTGGCCCCGAAAATCCCGGGAGCATATATAAAACAAAAGTAAAGGATGCGATGGCCAGAACCAGCCGTGGTACGCTACATGGGGCAGGTCCGAATCATGGGCAAACTTGAGTTTGCCAAGCAGGTAAAATCCAAGCATGGTAAAAATGACCATCCAGATCGCCAGGTAGACCTCCCTGCTCATCAATCCAAGATGATAAGTCTGGTCAATGGTACTGAGGAATTTCATTCCAAATGCCAGTACGACAAAGCCCAGTACCACCTTAACCGAATTAAGCCATCCACCGGATTTCGGCAGGCCTTTCAGCCAGGATGGGAAAATGGCAAACAGGGTAAAAGGCAGGGCAAATGCCAGGGAGAACCCGAACATCCCCAGTATGGGTTTCATTGCCAGTCCCCCGGCAGCCTCCACAAGCAGTGCCCCGACGATGGGACCGGTACATGAAAAGGAAACCAGCACCAGGGTAAGTGCCATAAAAAAAGCACCCAGGTATCCTCCCTTATCCACCTGCCTGTCGGCGGTATTGACCCATTTACTGGGCAGTACCAGTTCAAACATACCCAGAAAACTGGCCGCAAATACCATAAAGAGAAGAAAGAAAATCAGATTTGGGATCCAGTGGGTGCTCAGACTGTTGGTCAGCTCGGCCCCGGCACTTGAAATGGAAACGATAACGCCAATGGCAGTATATATGGCAATGATGGATATACCGAAAATCAAACCCTTAACGACGGCCTTACCGCGATTTTCACTTCCCTGCATGAAAAAACTAACAGTCATGGGGATCATCGGAAACACGCAGGGAGTAAGTATACCTGCCAGTCCCGCAACAAAAGCAATCAGGAAGAATACCCAGAGGGATGCATTCTCTGATTCAACCGGTTCGGCAGCTAGATCATCAGCGTTCCGCTGATCTTCACGTCGCTGACAGTTCCCAGTCCCGAGCTCGCTTCTCTGGATTGCTTAATCCCGCTTACACCGGACCGGTTTCGGCGACATCTTTGGGGCCTAGCCTCTGCGAAGTGATGAAAACTGAATTCTTCTTCTGTCGGGGGCAGGCATCGCTCATCATCACAACACATATATTCAAGGCTGCCGGTGATGGTAAATTCCTCTTCGGACAGAACTTTGATCTTCTGCTTGAAAATGGCTTCATGGCTGAACATGTTCAGGTCCAGGTTGAAGCTCGGATCAAATTTCACCTCGGGCTCTGAGATCTCTTCCACCTCCCCAATTCTTTCATAATGAACGGATTCACTGAACTGGAAAGAAGTGGGAATGGGACCTCCTTCAGGTAAGTTTCTGCGAATAGAGATGCCATTTGTTTTCTATGCTGGCAGTAAATATCAGGTCATATTCTTGTTCACCGGTTTTTTCCTTGGAGAAGCTCCAGATATCGGGTCCAGTATCTGAGCAAAAACGGAGGCGGAAGCCACGAGGAGAAAAAGGGCCAGTAAATACTTGTGAAATCTAAAATTCATGATGATATGAAAATTATTTTACACAAAGATATAGTAATGAAAAGATCATGAACCGAACTGTCTGTTAATAATAGGTTAAAGGCTGTGGAAACGAGCCGGTTCCTAAACCGGGATTTCTTCGCCCTGGTCGGTAGAACAGGCTGAACTGAAGCAATTGGAAAGAGGTCATTCCTTTAACAGATATTTTGCATTTCAGATCTTTTGACCATTGTTTCCGCAGTGAATTCCATGCCCTTGTTAAGATAGGCCTCAATAAAGGGATGAACATGGAGATCAAGCTTTTTCAGCTTATATTCCTCCAGCCGGTCCTTGATCTGACTTTTCAGCTCATCCAGAAATAGCAGACTGGGGCCAATTTCCCCGGTTCCCTTGCAGGTGGGACATTTTTCAGAGACATCGATGTTCATTTCCGGCCTGACTCTCTGCCGGGTGATCTGCATCAATCCAAACTTACTAAGTGGCAGTATATTATGCTTGGTCGGGTCATTTGACATCGCCTCCTTCATGCGGTCATAAAGTCTCTGTCTGTGCTCCTGGGTATTCATATCGATAAAATCGACCACAATGATACCCCCCATATCTCTCAGACGCAGTTGTCTGGCAATTTCATCAGCCGCGGCCATGTTGATCTCCAGTGCATTGGTGGCCTGGTCACTCACGGTCCTTGATCGGTTTCCTGAATTTACATCGATCACATGAAGGGCTTCTGTATGTTCAATGATCAGATATGCTCCGTTCTTGAAGGAAACTGTAGTTCCGAAAAGTGCCTTGATCTTTTTATCAATCCCAAATTGCTCAAATATGGTAGATTTGCCATGAATACAGTTTTACAATTTTAGCCTTTTCCGGTGCAATGGTGCTGATATATTCCTTGATCTCGTGGTAGAGGGTATCATCGTTGACCACAATACTGTTGAAAGAAACATTCAGCACATCCCGCAGAAGCGCCGTTGTCCTGTTCAGTTCGCTGACAATAAGCCTGGGTGGCTTTACTTCATGAAGTTTATGGAAGGCCGATTCGAATTTCTTGACCAGTCCCCTGAGCTCTGAATCAAAAGTGGCCACTTTCTTATCCTGGGCTACCGTCCGGACAATCAGTCCATAATTTCTCGGCTTGATGCTCAGGAGCAGGCGTTTGAGCCGGTTCTTCTCTTCCTGGGATTCAATTTTGGAGGAAATGGAAACTTTTTCCGAAAATGGTATAAGTACTACATTCCGGCCCGGGATAGAGATCTCTGAGCTGAGCCTGGGGCCTTTGGTGGAGATGGGTTCTTTAACTATCTGTACAAGCACTTTCTGTCCGGATTCCAGAACATCTGCGATCTTTCCATCCTTATTGATATCCGGGATACGTTTAAATTTTTGAAATCCGGGTTGCTTCCCCGCTTTTCAAAAACCAGTTTCAGATATCTGTTGAGGGAACTGAATTGGGGTCCAAGATCCTGGTAGTGCAAAAACGCATCTTTTTCATGCCCGATATCTACAAAGGCTGCATTCAACCCGGGCATAACTTTTTTTACCTTCCCCAGATAAATATCCCCAACTGAAAATTCAATGTTGCTTTTCTGCTTGTTTAATTCTACTAACTCCTTGTTTTCCAGTAAAGCAATTGAAATTTCCTGGGATGCTGCATCAATGATCAGTTCTCTAACGACTGTCCTTACTCAAGTGTGTGCTGCATTAATGATCTTCAATGGTTAGTTACGAATATATAGCATAAACCTAAAGACCTTTGACAGATCTTTAGGTTTACTATAATTATAATTCCATTAAAGATTTTGTGGTAAGAATCAAAAAATTATTTCCTCTTCTTATGTCTGTTCTTTCTCAAACGCTTTTTGCGTTTGTGAGTAGCCATCTTATGTCTTTTTCTCTTTTTTCCGCTCGGCATAATGGTCTTATCGCTTAACGTTATTCTTAACCTTGTTTACAAATGACTTAGCAGGCTTAAAAGAAGGAATAAAATGTTCAGGAATAATAATGGTTGTGTTCTTTGAAATATTCCTTGCTGTTTTCTTTGCTCTTCTCTTTACTATGAAGCTTCCAAAACCCCTGAGATAAACATTTTTATCCTTTACCAGTGAGTCTTTAACAGTTTCCATGAAGGCTTCAACAGTTTTCTGACGGTTACCTTTTCAATACCCGTATTCTTTGAAACTTCGTTTACGATATCAGCTTTAGTCATTTTTAAAATCTTTAATTATCAATTAATTACAATAATATTTCAATTTTGAATTGCAAATATATATTATTTCATTCTATTTACGAAATCAATTCAATTAATTTTCTTTATTTGTCTATTATTTAGACTGTTTGAGGATTTCAGGCGTGAAAATCGGTGATATTTTAGCCCTCTGGTACGATGATCATAAAAGAGACCTTCCCTGGAGGAAGACAAAGGATCCATATGCGATTTGGGTATCCGAAATAATTCTGCAGCAAACCAGGGTGGTCCAGGGCATTGATTATTACCATAGTTTCATGAAACGTTTCCCGGACATCCAGCGCCTGGCCGGGGCAAAGATCGAGGATGTACTGAAGGTATGGCAGGGACTGGGTTATTATTCCAGGGCAAGGAATATGCATGCTGCAGCGGGACAGATAATCAGGGATTTCGGGGGAGTATTCCCTTCTGTTTACCGGGAGATGCTTACGCTGAAAGGGATAGGTCCCTATACAGCGGCAGCCATTGCTTCCATTGCATTCAATGAACCAAGGGCTGTGGTTGATGGCAATGTTCACCGGGTTTTTGCCCGGGTTTTTGGCCTGTTCGAACCCCCCGGGTCCACCGGGACAAAATGCATGATCTGCAGGCAGGCTGAGGCCCTGCTGGACCGGGACAAGCCGGGTATCCATAACCAGGCCGTCATGGAATTCGGAGCTTTGGTATGCACCCCGGCCAATCCATCCTGCCTGTTTTGCCCTTTGCAGTCCCACTGCTTTGCCTTTGCAAAAAACCAGGTTCACGAACTGCCTGTCAGGAGCAAGCAAATAAAACGGAAACACAGGTATTTTCACTATATTATTATGCACTCTGAACACGGGATCCTGATCAGGCAAAGAACCGCGAATGACATATGGCAGCATATGTTTGAATTCCCCCTGATCGAAACTACCCGACCAACATCACCCGGGCGATTGATGGGAACTCCATCCTGGAGGTTATGGTTTGGGGACAGCGGGGGGAAACCTTTGAGGGTTTCCAAAATGGTCAGGCATGTCCTTACCCACCAGGTGATCCACGCGAGATTTTATCACCTGGATCATTTCCCCTCTGATAATGAAATCCGATCTTCATTTCAGGAAGTCCCGCTTTCTGCGATCAACAAATTTCCAGTGCCCAAACTTATCGAGAATTACCTGGAGATAATCATTGATTAATTTCGTAACTTTATGCCCCTAAAAATCAAGTTTAAGATATGTCTGTAAATAAGGTTATACTCGTTGGAAATGTCGGTAAAGATCCTGAAACGCGTTATCTGGAAGGTGGCACAGCTGTGTGTTCATTCTCCCTCGCTACCAGTGAAACCTACCGGAACCGGGATGGAGAGAAGATCACAAATACTGAATGGCACAATGTTGTACTATGGAGAGGTCTTGCTGAAGTTGCAGAAAAATATGTCAAAAAAGGCTCCCAGCTATTTATAGAAGGCAGGATCCGTACAAGGTCATGGGATGACCGGGACGGGAATAAGCGTTACACCACAGAGATCGTGGGTGATAATATGCAAATGCTTGGCAGAAGGGCAGATGAAACAGGGATACAGGAAGGACAGGGAGCCCCGGCCGCAACACAAACACCAAGCCAGCCAAAAGAAAATGATGCAGGCAGTGGCTTCAATGATGTCAGTCCCAAGCCTGATGAAGCGGATGATCTACCCTTCTAAGTCTATCTAAATCAACAATCGCGTTTTGGATCCTGGTCTATTTGTTTTAGCTCCACTGGCTTTGATCGATGTAAGATTCAATCAGGCAGATCCTGGCAGTATACTGGCGATTATTGTGGTCCTGGTATTGCTGGTGGGTTCGGCCCTGGTTTCCGGATCAGAAGTAGCCTATTTTTCACTTTCGCCAACCGATAAGCAAAATCTTGAAGACAGGGGCAGCAAAAATTCAAGAACTGTGCTGGAGCTGATCAAAAGACCGGAAAGATTGCTCGGGACCATCCTGATCTCCAATAATTTTATCAATGTAGGGATTGTGATCCTATCCTCCTTTGTCATGAACAAACTGATCGATTTTGGCACATCCAAAACCCTTCAGTTCATTGTACAGGTAGTGGTGGTCACTTTCCTCCTCCTGTTGTTCGGAGAAATCCTGCCAAAATTATACGCCAACCATTATGCATCCAGGTTTGCACAGTTCATGGCTTATCCGCTGAAGTTTTTTGAAAAGCTATTTTACCCCTTATCTTCCCTGCTGATCCACTCAACATCTGTGGTGAACAGGAGGCTGGCGGGAAAGAAACAGAACATTTCTATGGATGATCTTTCAGAAGCGCTGGAACTTACATCAGAGGATATCTCGGAAGAGAAGAATATTCTCGAGGGGATCATCAAATTCGGGAATATTGATGTGGAGGAGATCATGAAGGCAAGGATAGATGTTGTTTCAGCAGACATTAAGACCAACCTGGATGAACTGATCAGTATAGCCATTGATTCAGGCTATTCCAGGATCCCGATCTTTGACAGGACCTTTGACAATGTAAAAGGTATTCTCTATATCAAAGACCTGCTTCCCCATATCCAGAAAAGCAAAACTTTTAAATGGCAATCACTTGTCAGACCGCCATACTATGTCCCTGAAAATAAAAAAATTGATGACCTCTTGAATGAGTTTCAGTCAAAAAAGATACACATGGCCATCGTGGTGGATGAATATGGGGGGACCAGCGGGATCATTACACTGGAAGATATTATTGAAGAGATCGTCGGCGAGATCACCGATGAATCTGATGAAGATGAGGTATTCTTTGAGAAATTATCTGATTATGAATACCTGTTTGATGGAAAGATTCTGCTAAATGACTTATGCAAGGTCCTGGAGACCGAGGATGATATTTTTGAAACTGCAAGGGGGGATGCTGATACCCTGGCCGGACTCATACTGGAACTAAAAGGAGATTTCCCGGACACGGGAGAAAGAACATCTTTCCGGAATTTCGAATTCACCATTGAAGCAGTAGATAAAAGACGGATCAAAAAAATCAGGCTGATGATCTGGCCGGAGAATGAGGAAACAACATGAGGACACCGCAATATCATAGGATCCCTATACTGCTCCTGCTTCTTTTCTTTGGCTGCCAGCCATCCTATACACCAAAGCCCAGGGGCTTCTTGCGGATCGAATTTCCGGCCAGAAATTACGTATTGTTTGATTCCGTCTGCCCATATACCTTCGAGTATCCATCCTATGGAAAGATTGTACGGGATACTGATTATATCAGCGAACCATGCTGGATCAACATTGAATTCCCGGAATTTGACGGTAAGATACATATCAGCTATAAGGAAGTGGACCAGAACCTGAATGATTTTATCGAAGACAGCCGCTCCCTGACATACAAGCACACCATCAAGGCAGATGCCATTCAGGAAACGGTATATACCAACCCGGAGCTTGAGGTTCACGGGATACTGTATGATATCAAGGGCAATGCTGCCTCCAGCATTCAGTTCTATCTCACAGACAGCAATGCACATTTTTTACGGGGCGCACTCTATTTTAATGTACAGCCGGACAAGGACTCACTCGCCCCGGTAATATCATTTTTCAGGGAAGATATTATCCATCTGGTAGAATCATTTGCCTGGAAATAGTTATTTTGGCTGTATGGGAGTTATCCTGAAAAGAGATTTATCCGATGGATGCAGGCTTGGGGTCTGGGAGATCACCGAAGATTATGATGACCTGCGTTCAAGGCTGACCCTGGAATCTGAGGAGGTCCAGAAACTCGAAGGATTCAAAAGCCTTAACCGCAAGCTGGAATGGATGAGTGTCAGGACACTGTGCAATGATCTGACCGGCATGAATTCCAGGATCATTTATAATGAAGCCAGAAAGCCCTTCCTGCTCGACCATTCCTATAATATCAGCATTTCTCATTCGAATAAGCTCACTTCCATACTGATCGGAAGGTTCATGCGTGTTGGGATAGATACAGAATTTATGTCTCACAGAATATCCAGGATAGCCGACCGGTTCATCCATAAAGAGGAAGTGATCACCTCCGAACCCGACCTGGTAAAATACCATCTTTACATACACTGGTGTGCCAAAGAAACCCTGTATAAGATCTGTGACAAACAATACATCAATTTTAAGAAGAACCTGAGAATTGATCCGTTTACTCCGGCTGACAGGGGTGAGATCGTTGGAACAGTTGACAATATTAACGGTATGGAAACCTACCGGCTGAGTTATATGCGGATGGATGATTACATCACAGTATGGTGTTATAAATAACCGGAAATGATTTACGAGGATATCCTGAGCAAGCTGAAGACAAGGAAATTGTTTGCCATCCTGGTGGATCCGGACAAGCATGATGAGGAATCATTGCAGCAACTAGCCAGCCTGACCAAAAAGCAGCTGATTGACTTCATCCTGGTGGGTGGCAGCCTGGTATCAGGTTCCGTCGATGAGACCGTACATGCCCTGAAAGAGCAAACCAGCCTGCCCATTATCCTGTTTCCCGGGAATGTCCTGCAGATCAGTCCGAATGCAGACGGTATCCTTTTTTTAAGCCTTATATCCGGCCGGAACCCGGAATTCCTTATTGGCAACCATGTCATCGCAGCCCCCGTACTGAAAAAGATAGACCTCGAGATCATCCCGACCGGATATATACTCATTGAAAACGGACGCACCACTGCTGTCGAATATGTGAGCAATACCAAGCCCATTCCGGCAGACAAAATTGACCTGACCGTCGCCACCGCTATGGCAGGAGAGATGCTGGGACATAAAATGATCTACCTGGAAGCTGGCAGCGGAGCCCTGAAACCGGTTAATACAAGCATGATCAGGGCCGTAAAAAAAAGTACCCGTATACCCCTGATAGTGGGTGGAGGCATTCATACCCCAGAACAGGTCGGGCAGATCTATGATGCCGGGGCTGACATCATTGTTGTTGGATCCGTTATGGAGGAAAATACCGAGGAATTCACCTGCCTTCTGGAATATATTAAAGAGCTCAGGAAATAGGAAAACTCCGTGCTCACTGCACCAGTTCCAGGATGATATCCCCCGTGGAAACGTTTGGACGTGAAATGTCAAGGAAATAGGATATTGTCGGTGCAATATCAATCATTTTCACAGGGCGGGTCAGTGAAGATCTCTTGATCTTCCAGCCGTAAAAGATCAGTGGCACATGATTGTCCCCAAGGTAGGATGAATGATAAGAATTCCCATCATCTGTCTCCAACCATCCGGGGGCCAGGTTAATGATCACATCCCCGGACCTTTTCTGGTGATAGCCGTTTTGCATTTTATGAAAGATCCCTTCAGAAAAATTGGATGTCTGGAGGGTATATGAGCTCACTGCATTGGATACTCCGGCAAACTGTATCAGGAACTGTGCCGTACGGTCCTGGATCTCCTGGTAGGTAATACCTGAAGTTTCAATCAATTCGTGGTTCAGGTAGATCTGTTGACCGTAATAATACTTTACCCAGTCCCCTCGCCCATAGATAGCATTCAGGTAACTGCCCAGCAGTGACAGGGAACTATTGGGATTAAAATCACCGGAAGGGATCTTATGGTGGGTCAGGTAAGCAGGCTGATAGGCCAGGCCATGATCAGAAGTCAGAATAAACAGGGTGTTCTGTTCGCCCACCTGGTCATCAATAAACTTAATGAAGTGTGCGAGTTCCTGATCCAGCCGCAGCATGGCATCCTGCATCTCAACTGAATTTGAGCCAAAGAATTTTCCAATGTATTCATTGGCTGAGAACCCTATGGATAGATAATCGGTATGGTCATCCATGTCCGAGTTCCTCGTTGATAACCACTGCCGTTGCAAAATCCCGTGTGAAAACATTCCCATACGGGGTATATTTCAGGATCCTGAAATTCCGTTCATTCCGTTTCGGCTGACTGATCTTTTCAAGGTCATAAGGAAAGACAGTCCTTCCCTCTATCCCGGTCTCAAATTCGCTGGTATCGGAGGTACTCTCTGCATATTCTGCCAATGGCAGAAGGGGTTCCCAGGTCCGGTCCAGATATGATTCTGCCAGGTTTTTTTCATTGAACTGCCGGACCCAGTCCGGGCAATGAATCCATGTAATAGTTGCTACTGATCCAATGACCGCTCAGATTATCATACCAGAACGCATAATTGGCCGAATGTCCCGCCGACAAGATAGCAGCACTATTGTCCAGTGCCAGCCCTATTACTTTTGACTTGAAATTCGTAGAGAGGCGTATCTCATCCCCTATGGTGGATGCCAGCATTTGTTTCGGTGAGAATTGTCCGGATTCAAAATTTCCGCCAACCGTTCTCATTTTATCATCAGCTACACAGTACACCACCTCTTCCTGGAGATTATTATACCAGTTATTGGAGATGATGCCATGATGTGAGGGTAAGGCTCCTGTAGCTATGGTGGCATGTCCGACAGCTGTTTCATTGATGAGGTAATCATAAGCTGCATTCTTGCAGAAAGTGCCTGATATAACCAGCCTCTTGATCCCGTCATCACCAAACTTATCCCAGTAGCGGTGATATATAATCATATCGCATCTGATCAACCACCATGCAGACGATCAATTTCGGTTTTTCTGAAGGGATGCGGTTGTGGTTCTGGGAAAAGACCGTGGATGAGAGGAGGACCAGGGAATTTACAATGGCAACAAAGAAGCGTTTTTTCATATAACAATAATGCGAAAAATAAGATCAACAATCTGCTTAATAACGGGCAAAGGTACGTTTTTATTTCTATCGGATTTTGTAGATCTTCCGGGTAGCTGCAGATGCCGGGGAAATGAACCGGAGGATATAAATACCCTCGTCAAGCCCACTGGCATCCAGCGGGTAAGTGTATGTACCTGCCATCTCATGGATAAACCTTTCATCGAGAACCAGTCTTCCTTTGAGGTCATACAACCTGAGACGGTACCTGCCCGGTCTCCTGGCTGTATAGGAGATTATTGAAGACCTCCTGAAAGGATTGGGAGAAACAGCAAAGCGGTCCCGCTCAATGATGCCTGTCTCCGTCTGAAAAAGCCGAATATCAAGCCGGGTGGCCCGGTCATTTTCTACGGTCACATCCCTGATAAGGGCCGTATCATATCCAGCAGCCGATACTTCCAGGTTCCATATTCCCTGTTCAATCAGCCTTGTGAAATAACCGGTAGTCTTATTGCTGATAGTGTATGATCTGTCCTTTTCGTGATCCTGTACCTGGATAATCGCCTCTACCGGATGGCCATTTGCCTCATTGGTTACCGTGCCCTGTATCCCGAACAGGCTGTTCTCCATGTACTGCAGCATGGAACGGTAGTTATAATGCCAGAAATATGGCTGGTCTCCGGGCGAGGGGTTCTTTTGATTGCTGACCTCCAGTGTCACTTCCCTGCCATGAAGGAAATAGGTGACCCAATCCATCCTGCCTCCCCTGATGGCGTACCATTCCCAGCCCGCGACAATGCCATCGTCAAAGCTTGTCATATACCGGACCGGGTAGGCTCTCTGCTGGGCACTATCGGCATATTTGCGCCCTGCCCACCGGAACCAGGCATCATCCACATGATCATAATTGAAAGCATCCCAGGGATAATCAACCACTTCTATCCCACCATGGAAATTGGCTGATAGTACGGGCCGTAAGCTGTCCATGAACTGCATCTGGGCCAGGTTTTCCGGCTGGTAATCCATTTCGTCAGGATGTTCAATGCCATTGATGCCGGGAAAATTCCTGTTCAGATCCGCATAATTCTGGTTAAACCGGGTTGGCATGCTGATCTCATCATCATTCCCGTAGGTACCGTCAGGATTGGCCAGGGGGTTGATCCATATCTCCAGATTGTCAACCAGGCGGTTTACCAGGGAGTCCTTGCCATAATTCGCCAGCAAATGATCCGCCAACCTTAGCAGAAGCATATAACCTGTTGTCTCGTCACCATGCATGGCGGCTGTATAATAAAAGACCGGTTCGGGTTCCTTATCGTCCGGGCTGCGGGTGATTTTAAGGGCCAGGATGTGCCTGCCATCGACACTCTTTCCAAGGGTATCCAGCCTGCATATGTCAGGATAATCCGTTTGAAAACCAATCATCATATTGATATAGTCCCCATACCCCGGGTAACTGTCCCAGTCCCCCGGAAACACCGCTTCACTCTTCCTGTGGGGCACATCCTTCCTGACATCAATGATCCTGAAACGGACACCCTGGCTCAGGATCTTACTGAAGCCGTTTGCGTTGGCGTAGATCCTGTAACCATCGGGGATTTTCCGGTCCACCGATATCCACCTGGAAAGTTCCTCAAGGCCGGAAATACTTTCAGGATATATTTCAAGAATGATCTCTCCCCTTTCCTCCAGGATCTCATAGGCCAGCTCCTGGTCCTGTATCGGCCTGGGCCATAAGCGTGGACCCGGATACAGGGAACAATAGGAAAAAAGCTCCTCCCAGAATGATATTATGGCAGGTCCTTTTAAACATTAAAACGAACATATATTACATCTCCATCCTGCACGATATATTGTTTTCCTTCCACTGCCAGTTTGCCAGCATCCCGGCAGGCACTTTCAGAGCCCAGATCAAGATAATCCTGGTATTTGATCACCTCCGCCCTGATAAATCCCCTTTCCAGGTCCGTATGGATAGCACCGGCTGCCTGGGGGGCGGTGGAACCCCGCCGGGTGGTCCAGGCCCTGACTTCTTTCGGTCCCGCAGTAAAAAAAGAGATCAGGTTGAGCATGCTGTATGCGGACCGGACCAGCCTGTTCACACCTGGCTCTGTAAGTCCCGCATCCTCCAGAAAAGCCTTCCGGTCATCAAGATCCTCCAGCTCAGCGATATCAGATTCGAGTCCCGCTGCAATCACCAGTATCTCCGTTTCCTGTCCCCAAGCGCCTCACGTACCCTGTCGACATAAACATTTCCTGACAGTGCGGAGGCCTCATCCACATTGCAAACATATAATACCGGTTTGGCCGTCAGCAGGAAAAGGTCATCAATATATTTTTTGTCCCCGGGATCAATCCCGGCTGTTCTCACCGATTGAAAAGATTCAAGGTGTTCCTTAAGGGTCCCCAGAACTTCCAAACCTTTTTTGGCATCTTTTTCACCCATTTTGGCAGCCTTCTCGAGCTTTTCTATTCTTTTTTCTACCGATTCGAGATCCTTTACCCCAATTCCAGGTCAACGGTCTCCATATCCCTGACAGGATCCACGGTGCCATCTACATGCGGAAGCTGATCATCATCGAAACATCTTAATACATGGATCAGTGCATCCGTATTGCGGATATCCCCCAGGAACTGGTTCCCTATCCCCTCTCCGTGGCTGGATCCCTTGGTGAGACCGGGTATATCCACAATTTCCACCGTAGCCAGGGTGGTTTTTTGGGGTTGCACGATAGCTGACAGCTTATCCAGCCTCGGATCCGGCACGTTGATGATCCCAAGATTGGATTTATTCGAGCTGAATGCAAAACTTGAAGATTCAGCCCGTGTATTTGAGATGCAGTTAAAAAGGGTTGTTTTTCCCGTATTGGTAATACCGATGATGCCGCAGTTCAATGCCATATTTTTCTGCAAAGATACAAATGTGATACCAATAAAAATCCTAATTTTATGGCTTGTTTTCAGAACCAATAACTT
Organism: uncultured Bacteroidaceae bacterium; assembly: GCA_963767555.1. GTDB lineage: Bacteria > Bacteroidota > Bacteroidia > Bacteroidales > SM23-62 > SM23-62. The sequence continues at coordinate 47,402 of CAVYEL010000022.1, forward strand.
AACTAGCATATGAACAAAGAGATTTTATCAAGAACGGCGGATAATATCCGTATCCTTTCAGCTGCCATGGTGGAAAAAGCCAATTCTGGCCATCCCGGGGGAGCCATGGGGGGAGCAGACTTTGTGAGTGTATTGTTTTCCGAATTCCTGAGATTTGATCCGGAGGACAGGTCCTGGCCCAACCGTGACAGGTTCTTCCTGGATCCGGGCCACATGTCGCCCATGCTCTATTCAGTACTATCACTGGTCAATGCCTACAGCATGGATGACCTGCAGCAATTCAGGCAGTGGGGAAGTCCCACTCCCGGCCACCCGGAACTGGATGTTAAGAGGGGTGTCGAAAACACTTCCGGTCCCCTGGGACAGGGCCATGCCATTGCCATAGGCGCAGCCATAGCCGAAAGGTTCCTTTGCCAGCGTTTCGGAGAATGGATGGCACACGATATATATACCTTTATTTCTGACGGGGGCATACAGGAAGAGATCTCGCAGGGTGCAGGCCGGCTGGCCGGATACCTGGGACTGCATAACCTGGTCATGTTCTATGATTCCAATGATATCCAGCTATCCACTAAAACTGACTCAGTAACCACTGAAGACACAGCAAAAAAATATGAATCCTGGGGATGGAAGGTCAAAACCATAGAAGGCAATGACATCGGACAGATCTACCAGGCCCTGGCAGAGGCCAGGGATGAAAAGGAAAAACCATTCCTGATCATTGGCAAAACCATCATGGGCAAGGGAGCCGTTACTGAATCCGGAGAATCTTTTCGAGGGAGAGGTATCCACACATGGAATGCCACTCGGAAGTGCCGGCGCTTCCCTTGATAGATCCATTGAAAACCTGGGCGGGGATCCCGGGAATGCATTCCAGATCTTTCCCGAAGTACAGGAGCATTTTAATAATGTACTGAAAGACAAAGCGGGGGATGTGAAACAGCGTAAAGAAGCCCAGGCAGCATGGGAGAAGGAGAATCCTGCACTGGCAGGGAAACTTGCCAGGTTCTTATCGAATGAGATGCCTGCCGTCGAATTCTCACAGATTGTACAAAAAGAAAATTCAGCAACACGTGGTGCTTCCGGAACGGTATTATCCCATTTTGCCGAGAAAGTGGAAAATATGATCGTTGCCTCAGCCGACCTTTCCAACTCTGACAAGACGGATGGTTTTCTTAAAAATTCAAAGGCATTCAGTCCGAATGACTTCAGTGGTGCTTTCCTGCAGGTGGGTGTAGCTGAGCTGACCATGGCCGCCATTGCCAACGGTATGGCTCTTCATGGCGGGATCATCCCGGTTTGTGCCACTTTCTTTGTTTTTTCCGATTATATGAAACCCGCGGTCAGGCTGGCGGCATTGATGCAACTTCCGGTGAAGTATGTATGGACCCACGATGCGTTCCGGGTAGGTGAAGACGGACCGACCCACCAGCCTGTGGAACAGGAAGCACAGATCAGGTTGATGGAACAACTGCGTAACCATTCCGGGAAAATAAGTTGCCTTGTACTGAGGCCGGCAGATGCTGTTGAAACCACAGTGGCCTGGAAAATGGCCATGGAAAACACAGGAACACCCACGGCGCTTATCCTGTCCCGTCAAAATATTAAGGATATACCGGCCATTCATGGCTCCGACCGTTATACCGATGCCCTGCAGGCCGAAAAAGGTGCCTACATTGTACATCATTCGGCCGGTAAACCGGACCTGATCCTGATTGGAAATGGTTCGGAAGTATCCACCCTGCTCGAAGGAGCCGGTAAACTGAACCAGGAAAAGAACCTGAATGTCCAGGTTGTTTCAGCCATATCCGAAGGCCTTTTCAGGGAACAGGACCGGGCTTACCAGCAGGAAGTGATCCCTGACAATGTGCCCGTTATGGGATTAACGGCAGGATTGCCGGTGACCCTTGCGGGACTGGTAGGACCCAAAGGGAGGAGTCTGGGAATGGTAAGCTTCGGATATTCAGCACCTTACAAGGTACTGGATGAAAAATTCGGTTTTACTCCCGAAAATGTGTTCAAAGAAGCCCTCACCTACCTCGAGGAATACAGTTAGTCAGGCGTCAAAATAAAAGCTTGTGCAAAACCCCGGATAATTTCGGGGTTTTTTTGTCGTTATTTACAGACAAGGCAACTATTTTTGAATAATCAAGTATAAAGAATGGTCAACCCTGCTGCAGCAGGAACTTGCAATGATAAGACACAATTCAATGCGTTCCCTCCTTTTCATAATGCTGCTCTCGATGCTGCATTTCATGCAACTGTCAGGCCAGCAGGAAGAAGTGGTGGAAGGAGGATTCGTGAACACCAGGATCCTGTTCGTATTCGATGGCTCACAGAGCATGTCGGGTTACTGGGAAAGTGATATGAAGATCAATATCGCCAGGAATTTCCTTATCCATGTGGTGGACAGCCTGGAAACCCTGCCCAATGTACAGATGGGACTCCGGGTATACGGGCATCAGAGTCCCGTGGTACTGCAGGACTGTAGAGACACCAAGCTGGAAGTGACCTTTGACGTCAACAATGCACATAAGATCAGGCAAAAGCTCCGTTTTGTTAAACCCCTTGGCAATACGCCGATAGCTTATTCCCTTGATCAATGTGCCGAAGATTTTCCACCCTGCTCAGATTGCCGCAACATTGTCATAATGATCACTGATGGAATTGAAGAATGTGGGGGCGATCCCTGTGAAGTTTCACGCAGGCTTCAGAGTAAAGGTATCACACTGAAACCATTCATCATCGGCATAGGGATTGATCCGGAATTTAAAAAGACATATGATTGCGTGGGGTATTTCTTTAATGCGGCCAAGGAAGAAAATTTCGAAAATGTGTTAAGGGTGGTGATAACCCAGGCACTGAATACCACATCGGCCCAGGTCAATCTGCTCGACCAGGACCACCGGCCGACCGAGACAGATGTCAATATGACCTTCTATGATGTTTTTTCAGGGAAAGTCATGCAAAACTTCGTACATACCCTCAACCATAAAGGGAATCCGGATACCCTCTACCTTGATCCCCTGGTCACCTACCGGGTAGAGATCCATACCATCCCTCCCATCATTATTGACAATGTCTCAGTCACCGCAGGGAAACATACCATCATCGCCACAGATGCACCTCAGGGCTACCTGCAAGCCGTGTCCAAGGGCCGTACACATTACCGGGATATGCAGTTCATTGTCCGACAGCATGGAAAAGCGGAGACCCTGCAATTCCAGAAGATCAATGAGAGGGGGAAATACCTGGTGGGACGATATGATATAGAGATCCCCACCGTCCCCAAGATCATGCTGAATGATATCGTGATCAGCCAGAGCCATACCACTTCTATCGACATCCCGCCCCCTGGCATCGTTACCTTCTTATCGCTCAATCCAGGATATGGAAGTTTGTATGAAGAAAGAAATGGTAAACTGATCAGGATCCATAACCTTGATCCCACCAAAAAGAATCAGTCGCATACCATCCAGCCCGGATCCTATACGGTAGTATTCAGATCCAGGAACTCAAAAAATACTTTCAGCACCATATCCAGGGCCTTCAAGGTCAGGTCCGGCAGCTCATCTGCCGTCGAACTTTACAAATAATTATTGCGGGATTAAACCTTCTGTGATTATCTTTATCAAAGAAGGGTGGCGGGAAGATCCCTAGACTCTCAAATTTGTTACCATTGGCCGACCAGCATGACAAGGAACTGATACAGCGATTCCGGGAGAATCGTAATGATGCCTTTAACATGATCGTTCGAAAATACCAGGAGCGGCTGTACTGGCATATCAGGAAGATGGTCATTTCCCATGACGATACGGATGATGTATTGCAGAACACCTTTATAAAGGCCTACCAGGGACTCGAAAAGTTCAGGGAAGATGCCTCGCTTTTCACCTGGCTGTACCGCATTGCAACAAATGAATCACTGACCTTCCTGAAAAAACAAAAAAGCCGGTTCTTCCTGCCCCTTGGTGATTACCAGCATCAGCTGGAGAGAACCATGGAGAGTGAACCTCATTTCGATGGCGATGAATTAGAGCTGAGGTTGCAAAAGGCCATCATCCGCTTGCCGGAAAAACAAAGGCTGGTTTTTAACATGAAGTATTTTGACGAAATGAAATACGAAGATATGTCAGCCATACTGGGCACATCTGTAGGTGCGCTGAAAGCCTCCTATCACCATGCCATGAAAAAAATTGAACAGTATATAACACAGGATTAAACCTTTTAAATATATATACGTCTAAAGATTAGTGATAAACACAATGAAAGCAAAGGAAAACATACCTGAAGAAGCTCCCGGAATGTCCAGAAAAAACCCCTTCGGTGTTCCTGACAACTATTTCGACGAATTCCCTGCAAGGATTCAGGAAAGATTGTCTGAAACACCGACTATCTCCATGTCACGGACTTATCCTGTCAGAAGGGTACTTGCCATAGCCGCCATGTTTATTGGTTTGCTCTCCGTAGGATATTTTGGCCTGAGAACGATACTGAACGGGCAGGATACCGGAATGTTATCGGGAGATGAGGTTTCCACTGCCATCGAATATTATGGCTACCAGTTCGATGATGATATGCTGATCGCCGCCATTATTGAATCTGATATTGAGCTTGAGCCTCAAGACATTGATTATGAATCAGATGTAATCATTGAATATCTCTCAAGCGAAGATATTGACTTCAACGAAATGTTAATCGAATATTAATATGTCAGCCATGAAATATACCCTCCGGATACTAACACTTATCCTCGCGCTAAACAGCCTCACCCTGGCATTGGATGCTCAGGAACGCAAAAGCCGGGAAGAGCAGATTGAGCAATTCAGAGCCATGAAGATCGCCTTTTTCACAGAAAGGCTTGAACTGACCCCGGGGGAGGCCGAATTATTCTGGCCTGCCTATAACGAAAATGAGAAAAAAAAGCGGGAAATTTCCCACCACAAGCATCTCAGGCGAAAAAATTTTGATGAGCGCTTAGCCAGTATGACTGATGAGGAAGCTGAAAAGAAGGTTGATGAAATGATGGAAGCCAGGGAAAAGGAAGTCCAGCTGGCAGTAGTCTTTCATGAAGATCTCAAGAAAATCCTCCCCCCGAAGAAGGTCATGAGGTTCTACGTTACCGAGATCGAATTCCGTGAATATATGCTGCGTAAAATACGCGATGAACGTCGCAGCAGCAATGGAGGAAAAGGTAAAAATCCACCGCCGGGATCCCAACTCCCTTGAAAGGTTCATAATTTAGCCTTATTTTTGTATATGTCCGGTAATTAATAAGGCATATGCTAAGGACCTTTTGTTACCTTCTGCTGGTTCATGTATTGTTCATGAACTGTTCCGGAACAACACGGAAAACTGAAATGCCTGAAAAAGGAAATCAACCTGATAGTACTGCCTGGTGGAAAAGCAGGGCAGACAGGATGGTTGAATCCCAGATTGTAAGCAGGGGTGTCAGGGATCCGGATGTGATACGGGTCATGAAAAATACGCCCAGGCATAAATTCATCCCCGCAAATCTCAGCGACCATGCCTACGATGACAATCCCCTGCCCATTGGATCGGGACAAACCATCTCCCAGCCTTACATCGTGGCATTGATGACCGAATACCTGCAGCTGACAGGATCTGAAAAGGTCCTCGAGATCGGCACAGGATCCGGCTACCAGGCCGCTGTGCTGTCACCCCTGGTGGATACCTGTTACTCCATTGAGGTGGTGAAGTCCCTTGCCAGGGAAGCCAGCGGAAAACTGGATGTAATGAATTACGACAACGTCGTAGTGAAATGGGGGGATGGCTACAAGGGCTGGCCGGAACATGCTCCCTTCGACAGGATCATCATTACTGCAGCCCCGCCCCAGATCCCTGAAAAGCTGGTGGAACAACTGGCCGTGGGCGGTCGAATGGTGCTTCCGGTCGGCAGTCATTTCCAGGAACTGATCCTGATCACAAAAACCAATAAAGGGGTACGCAAAAAAACCATTATTCCGGTCCGCTTCGTTCCCATGGTACATCCTTCCGATCCCATCCCTGACAAATAGGCATCCCTTGAGAAGCAAATTCGGCTTATATACTGCCATTTCCATAGTGATCGCCAATATGATCGGGACAGGCATTTTTACCAGCCTCGGATTCCAGGTACTTGAACTGCGCACAGGATTTGCCCTGCTGTTCCTGTGGTTGCTGGGTGGGATCTCCTCACTGATCGGTGCCATGGCCTATGCTGAACTGGGGACCGCCATGCCGCGTTCAGGCGGGGAATACCATTTTCTCTCCAGGATCTATCATCCGGCCCTCGGGTTTATTTCCGGATGGATATCTTTTATTGTGGGTTTTGCCGCCCCCGCAGCTGCGGCAGCAACGGCACTCAGCGCGTACGGGATGGCAGCCCTGGGTATCAGTCCCGGAGAGGGACTTCTCAATGCCGGACAGATCACTTCCATCCTGGTGATTACCTTGCTCTCCCTGCTTCATGCAAGGTTTAAACGGGCCGGTGCCAGTTTTCAGAACATCATGACCAGCATCAAGATAGGGGTGCTCCTCCTGTTTATCTTAGCAGGTATCCTGTCCAATACTGACCAATCCCTTGATTTCAGCCCTAACGCAGCATCCCTCAAAGAGATTATCAGTCCCGCATTCGCCATCGCCATCTTCTTTGTCAGTTTTGCCTATTCCGGATGGAATGCCGCCGCTTACATCATCGGGGAAATGGACCGCCCTGGCAGAAATATCCCATTCAGCCTGATCCTGGGGACCCTCCTGGTGACAGCTCTTTACATTGGCATCACTTTCGTATTCTTAAAAGTCATCCCGCTGGGAACCATAGCCGGGAAAATTGAGATCGGTTTTATATTCGGCAAGGAGTTACTGGGGGTCGATGCGGGCCGTATCATGGGACTCCTGTTCAGCCTGCTCCTGTTCTCAACGGTTAGTTCGCTGGTTATTACCGGTCCCAGGGTCACCCAGGTCATGGGGGAAGATTACCCCGGTATCAGGTGGTTTTCACATACATCTGTCTTCGATACACCGGCCCGGGCCATCTATATTCAGGCCGGCATTGCCATTATCTATTTATTGACATCCACCTTTGAACAAATGATCACCTATATCGGGTTCACCCTTAACCTGATGACCCTGCTTACGGTGCTGGGAATGATGCTAAACAGGAGGAATCTGCCACCGGGCAAAGGTTCAGTTTACAGGGTCAGGCCCTACCCCCTGCTGCCCATCATATTTCTCCTGATCAATGCCTGGATCATGGTCTATGGACTGATCTACCGCCCCGCAGAATCAATCGCGGGGATCATCACTGCTGTATTGGGACTCCTGGCATGGTTATGGCTGAAGGATAAAAACCAGCCCCAGACAGTTTCATAATAGCTTACCGGATTTCTATACAATTTATTTTTAAAGGATGTTGAAAAAGGAGCCTCTATCCTGGCTTGCCGGGATGTCAGCGACGTTAAATATCCTAGAAAATGATACATGACCGGTGTGAGGGACATCCGGACACCGATGTCGCAGACCGAGGAATTCTACCAGGCCCTGAAGTTCCGAAAGTTGCCCACGGCCATGATCCGGTTCAATGAGGAGTTCCATAGGACAACCTCAAAACCCTAGAATGCACTGCGGACCATACTATACCTGTTTCACTGGTTTGATAAATACAGGAAGAAGGAGATTAGCTTTATAAAGTCCTATGTGCGCGAATAAATCCGGGTTGTCAAATTATAAGAATTATCCAAAGGCTCACAGTTCGATAGTGGTAGGCCTACACCATTGTTGTTTTGCCTGCTGTATATCAAACCTTAAAGACTTTTTAGAAAGGTCACTTCAATACTCATGCCTTTAGGCAACAACTCTTTCTGCCTCGCGATTTCGATTTATCATAATTGATTATGAATCTAGTTGTTGCTATCCATGTCTCCGTACCAGTTGAGGTATTTTTTTTGTAGCTGACCTGGTTCGGGATTTTCGCTACTTCGAATTTTTCCAAGCCGTGTATTCCGTGCGTTATGGGATTTATTAAGATACGAAAATATCAGTTTCTCCGAACCCGTATACATTGAAATAGTTGGTGATCCCTTCCTTATCCATGCCATGGACATAGTCTTGAGCAATACAGTTAGCAGGCCATCTTTTTCAAAGCTATACATCATGAATCTGCCTGAGTCGGTGCCGGAAGCATCAGCTGCAACTTCCTTGATCCGAGAGGTCAACATTGTCCATTTGAGAGCACATGTTGATCATGTTTTGTCGTTTGTTTACCTGAATACCACCGACAGCATCCTAGTGCAGTTCAATTTCAGATTGCTCTCCCTTTGATATAGCATAAAGGGCTTTTTTGTATTTCAAGTTGCCATTTTCATGCTTTTTCTACTTAACTTATGATGGCGTTTTTATCATTTTTACTCGAAACGACCATGTCTCATATTTTAATTTGCAAACAGCGTCCTTCATGCAAAACCAACCCCTTACCTCCGTTTTCCTTTCATATGCAAGAGAAGATGATGAGCCTTTTGTACGACGACTTTATAAAGACCTTATTACAGAAGGTTTTCATGTCTGGTTTGATAGGGAATCCATGCCATCACGGCAATTGACCTTTCACCAGGAGATCAAAGACGCCATTCGCGAATGTGACAAGTTGGTGTTTGTAGTTGGACCTAAAGCCGCTAATTCAGACTACGTGTGCGAAGAATGGAAATTTGCTTTAGAGTTGGACAAACATGTAATCCCAATTTTACGGATCGGTGATTTTGATAATCTCCCGACAGAATTTGGCCCCGAACTTAACCTTGGTCTATTACATTGCGATGATTTTAGGGATGATTCACATTACAAGCCATCAATTCTAAAGCTTTTAGAAAATATTAAATCCCCTCCTCCTCCCATAGGTTTTCTATATGCTGTGCCTGATCTACCACCTCACTTCCAAAAACGATCTGATCTGTTAATGCGTGTAAGGGATGCTTTACTAGTAGACCTTCAAAAACCTGCGGTAATAACAGGAGCTGATTCCAGGGTAGGATTACAAGGTATGGGTGGTATTGGCAAAAGTGTATTAGCAGCTGCCTTAGCAAGAGACCGGATAATCCGGCGTTCCTATCCTGATGGAATAATATGGGTATCAGTAGGTCAGCAACCTAATCTTGTTTTGTTGCTAAATGATGTCGCTCGCCATATGGGAAACCATGAACCATTTGATTCTATGGCAAAGGGACAAGGTATTCTTAAAAAAATACTTCAAGACAAAAGAGTTTTCCTGGTGCTTGATGATGTATGGAGCGCACCTGACGCTTTGGTCTTTAATGTATTGGGGCCCCGATGCCGGGCACTTATTACTACACGCGATGCTGGGATAATCAACACCCTTGAAGGCACATTGCATCGAGTGGACCTATTCGATGAATTACAATCTCTCCAACTACTGGCTGATGCAATTGGGATTGATCGGGAAGCGCTACCCATGGAGGCCAATGAAGTTGTTAAAGAATGTGGGAATCTGCCTCTGGCGCTTGACCTTTGCGGTGGTATGGCTAAAAAGCGTGACGGCGATTGGTCAGGTATCTTGGAACGACTTCAAAACGCTGATCTAGATAAAATTCATGACAGGCAAGCTATTAATAAACAACATGAAAGTATTTGGCAAGCCATGCAGGCCAGTATCGACATGTTAGATCTTGAAGAGCAGCAGCGATTTGCTGAACTTTCCGTTTTTCCAAGTGATCGTACTATACCGGAGGCAACAGTAGGTATATTGTGGCACCATACTGGTAACCTGGATGACTGGGATACGGAAGAACTTTTGATCAATCTTTATGAAAGATCATTAATCAGGTTTAACCGATTAAAAAATGAGGATAATGATAAACCCAAAATACTCATTTCTTTACATGATCTGTTGCATGATTTTGCTACACGGATGACTGAGGATAAAGTTTCTTTACATCAATCTCTTCTTAATGCCTACAATAGAATATGCAGAAATAACTGGTCTTCAGGGCCTGATGACGGCTATTTTTTTACTGAACTGGCCGGACATTTCATTCAGGCTGGCCACAGTGAAGATCTGGCAGATTTACTTTTTGAGTTTAACTGGATACAGATTAAAACAGATAAGTCCATAGTACTGGATTTGATACAAGATTACAATTTAGCAAAAAAGACATTACCACTGAAACACCACCTCCACTATTCATTGGAACTTCTTCAAAGTTGTTTAATGCTCTCATCCCATATTATTACCCAAAATCCAAAACTATTAGCAGGCCAATTAATCGGGCGGATGGATGATTATCGTGATATTAATATTCGAAAAGTCCTGGATGAAGCTAAGAAATCAAAAAAGTATCCGTGGCTTAAGCCACTATTTGCTTCTCTAAAAGAACCAGACTCGGTATGTTTGAGGATTCTTTATGGCCATATAAATAGCGTATTATCCGTAGCCATTAGTCCAAATGCAAAAAGGGTAATCTCAGGTTCAAGTGACCATACAATGAAAATTTGGGATCTAGAATCTGGTTTAGAGATTCGTTCATTGTTACATGAAGACTGGATCCATGCACTAGCTGTAACTCCAGATGGGAAATTGATTATTTCTGCATCAGATAAAATCTTGAAGATATGGAATTTAGATTCTGGTGCTGAAATTGGAACTTTAAAAGGGCATGAAGGTTGGATTGGGTCAGTTGTTATTTCCCCAGATGGAAAGAAAGTTATATCTGCTTCATATGATAATTCTATAAAAGTATGGAGTATCAAAACAGGACAAGAAATATTGACTATCAGAGGACATTCAAAGCAAATAAATTCGATAGTTATCACCCCAAACGGCAAAAATTTGATTTCCGCATCAAAAGACCTTTCCCTTAAGGTATGGGATATTGAAACTGGCTTTGAAATTCGAACTATTATAGGACATATTAGTTCACCAGATTCTGTGGATATTTCTCCAGACGGAAAACGACTTATTTCTGCTTCCCATACTGAAATAATAACTTGGGATCTAGATAGAGGAATCAAGTTGAGTGAAATATCAACCTGGGGTGTAGAGTCCATGGTCGCGATGCCGGATGGAAAACGAGTTATAACAGGTCATGAAAGAGGATTGAAAATTTGGAGATCTTGAATCACAAAAAGAAATTTGCACACTCTATGGGCATGAAAATTTTGTACTTTCACTTGCTATTTCTCCAAATGGAAAAACGCTGGTATCTTCTTCGCATGACAATACCCTAATTGTTTGGGACCCAAATAAGTCTATTGAAAGGACTACTTTTCGAGGCCATACCAATGGGGTTGTGAAAGGTATTGCAATAAATACTACTACCCAACGTGTTATTTCTGCATCAAATTATGATTTAGCAATTAAAGTGTGGGATTTGAGTAAGGGCAAAGAACTTTTTATGCTAGATAAAATGTTTAAACATAATAAACTTATTACATACATAGGTATTAGTTTAGATGGGAGATTAGGGGTAACGGCATCATTAGACACAAATATTAGGGTTTGGGACTTAGAAACTGGTTCATGTTTAAGAACTCTTTGTGGGCACACAGATACTGTGAATTATTTTGCCTTCAGCCCAAAAGGACAAAAAATTGTATCTGTCTCAGATGATAATACGCTAATATTATGGGATTTAATAGAAGGTAAAATAAGAACATTCAAGGGACATAAGAACAGTGTTAAATCAGTTGCAATAACAAGAGATGGGAAACATATCATATCGGCATCGGCTGACAATACAATTAAGATTTGGGACCTAGATTCAGGTAATATAATTCGAACCATCATAAATGATAATAGTTGGGTAGAATCATTGGCTATTAACTATGATGAAAAATCTATAGTTGCGATATCTCATTATGGTAAAATTAAAACCTGGGATTTGGAATCTGGATGTTTTATCAGAAATATTAAAATCAAGTGGGATAATGATCGAATGAAAGATGTCCTATTTACTCAAGATGGAGAAATGGCTATTTCAACTCAAGATCGAATTTTAAATGTTTGGAATCTGAGGACCGAAAAAAAGTATTGACATTTATTGGGGATGGTAGTTTTGATTGTTGCGCAATAGACGCGGGAAAAAAAATTCTAGTTGTTGGTGAATATTCAGGAAGAATTCATTTTTTAAAAATGGAGGGAATAGATTAAATAATATTTGATAGGTATGATTGATATTAGAAATAACTAATTTATTATATCACAATATTGAAAACCCTTGGATCAATTGACTATATAACCAAAAGATTTCGTTAAATTATGTTTTATCTAATACTTCCACCCCATTTCGACCTACTGACACACTAAGGAAATTGTTATGTTCAGCCAGGAATAGGAAATTCTGGGTAGTAACATTTCCGAGGTTTTACCTTCACTTTTAGAGACGATGTGTTTTAATATCAGAAGTATTACAGGAGATATCTTAAATTTTAATTTTCGTCTCGCAATTACCAGATGTTGTAATCCTTCCTAGTGCCTTTCCCTAGATATAAACATCCCTAAGAGGTGATGTGTACATATCCATCCATTATCTATAAGTCAGATAGCTAGTCAAGGCTATGTTTAAAGTTTCTCAGATAATCATTGGATATCAAGCCCTTTTCAAACATGATGCCTAAGCCAAAAAGCAATAGCCCACTTCCCCAGGTCTCAACCAAGGAAATTGGATCTCTCCTGTTTTGTGCTTACTGGCACATAATGCAGCGACGCAACAACATCCTGAAAAAACAAATAATTGGATCTGTATAGTTTGGGGATGGCCTGCGACTGGTTTTATTCTTCCGGCAGATCCAGTTCGACTTCCTGGAGGAACCTCACGCTCTCGTCCAGGTCCGGGTAAAGGATCCTGTCTTCTTCAACAAACTTAACCCTCTCCCTGTACTGCCCTAAAAATTCTTCCAGAAAGGGTGAAGATCTGGCCGGGCGGCGAAAGTCCAGGGCCTGGGCCGCATTGAAAAGTTCAATGGCCAGGATGCGCTCCAGGTTGAGCAGTACCTGGTGACATTTAATAGCCGCATTGGCCCCCATGCTCACATGGTCTTCCTGTCCCGCGCTGGACTCGATGGAATCAACCGAAGCAGGTGTGGACAATTGTTTGTTATGACTCACCATGGCTGCAGCGGTATACTGCGGGATCATAAATCCGGAATTCAATCCAGGCTGTGCGACCAGGAAGGGCGGCAATTCCCGGTGCCCGCTTACAAGCTGGTAGGTTCTTCTTTCAGAAATGTTTCCCAGCTCTGACATGGCAATGCACAAATTATCCAGTGCCAGGGCAAGGGGCTGTCCATGAAAATTGCCTGCGGAAATGATCAGGTCCTCATCGGGAAATATCGTTGGATTATCCGTAACGGAATTGATCTCATTCTTGAAAACATAGGCCACATAATTAATGGAGTCTTTGGACGCTCCGTGAACCTGCGGGATACAACGGAAAGAATAAGGATCCTGTACATGTTTCTTGGACCGGTTGATCAGCTCACTGCCATCCAGCAGGTAACGTATCCTGCGGGCTGTCTTGATCTGTCCCTGGTGCGGCCTGATCTCCTGGACCAGTGGATGGAAGGGTTCTATCCTGCCATCAAAGGCATCCAGCGAAATGGCAGCAATGATGTCTGCCAGTTGCGAGAGTTTAAATACCCTCAGGCAGCAGTGCACTCCAAAGGCACTCATAAACTGGGTGCCGTTCAGCAGGGCAAGTCCTTCTTTGGAGGCAAGCTGCACCGGTTCCATATCCAGTTCCTTGAGCACAGACCTTACAGGTTTTCTCTTCCCCTGGTAATAGACCTCCCCTTCTCCGATCAAGTGGCAGGCTGAGATGAGCCAGCGGGGCCAGATCACCGGATGCCCCCAGGGAACCATACTGATAGACAACAGGGGTAATCCTGTGATTAAAAAACTCCACCAGCCTTTGTATCGTTGATAACTGTATGCCGGAATTGCCATAGGCGAGGGACTGGATCTTAAGAAACAGCATTAAACGGGTAATCTCACGGGGGATCTCATCACCCTGCCCGCAGGCGTGCGAAAGCACCAGGTTTCTTTGCAGGATCCCGAGATCCTCATGTGAGATCAGCCGATCATGCAGCGATCCGAAACCTGTATTGATCCCGTACAGGGGTTCATCTGTATCCGCCAGTTTTTGATCCAGGTAGGTCCTGCATTTCTGAACCAGTTGTATGGATCTGCCGTGAAAGCTCGAGGTCCAGCCCATCCCTCATGATCTGCTTTATCCTTCTGAACTGGAGTTCATCCGGGGAGATCCTATGTATGGCCTTATCTTTCATTGGCTCCCAAAACGTGCCGGATGGCCTCCTGCGGTGTCAGCTTTTGTTGCTGTCCGGTTCCCATGTCCTTAATAGTTAGAACGTTCTTGCTCATTTCATTCTCACCCACCAGGGCAACATAGGGAATGCTTTTGGCATTGGCATAGCTCATCTGCTTTTTCAGCTTGGCCTGGTCAGGGTAGATCTCGGTCTCAATCCCGGCCGCCCTGAACGCTGGCAGCAAAGTCAGAATATATTTCTCCTCCTCCCTTCCAAAATTTACGAACAGGATACGGGTCCCGGTGATTACTTTTTTGGGAAACAGTTCAAGCTGTTGCAGTACGTCGTAGATACGGTCCGCTCCGAATGATACACCCACACCGGACACATCGGGCAATCCAAATATCCCGGTCAGGTCATCATACCTGCCGCCGCCACATACACTGCCAATCTGTGCATCCGTGGACAATACTTCAATGATGGCTCCGGTATAATAGTTCAGTCCCCTGGCCAGGGTCAGATCCAGCTCCACGCTTGCCTTCATTTCCTGGTTTTCGAGATAATTAAAAAGCGTAATCATCTCATTTACACCCAGGATCCCAGTTTCACTGGCGGATAAGATCCTTCCCAGGCTATCCAGTTTCTGGGCAAAATCCCCTGAAAGTTGGATGATGGGTTGCAGTTTATTTACTGCCTCTGCTGAAAGACCACGTGATCTGAGTTCCTCATTCACTTTTTCGGCACCTATCTTTTCAATCTTATCGAGTGCCACAGTTATATCTGTCAGGCGGTCCCTTTCACCTATGATTTCAGCAATCCCGGCCAGGATCTTCCGGTTGTTGATCCTGATATCAATGTTCATCCCGAATCTATTAAAAACCCTGTCTGTGATCTCTATCAGTTCTAATTCGTTCAGCAGGGACCTGCTGCCGATAATATCAACATCACACTGATAAAATTCCCTGTACCTTCCTTTTTGTGGCCTGTCAGCCCGCCATACAGGCTGTATCTGATAACGTTTGAATGGAAAATTGATCTCGTTCCTGTGTTGTACCACATAACGGGCAAATGGGACCGTAAGGTCATAACGAAGACCCTTTTCACTGATCAGGGTAGATAAACCGCTTATGTTTCCCCTGTGCAGTTCATCTTCATCCACACCTGAAAGAAAATCGCCTGAATTCAGGATCTTGAACAGGAGCTTGTCCCCTTCCTCCCCATATTTCCCCAGCAGCGTATCCAGGTTTTCCATGGCCGGGGTCTCAATCGGCTGATAACCATAGAGTCTGAAGACATCTTCAATGGTACTGAAGATATATCTCCGGCGTGCCATAGCATCCGGCGAGTAATCACGGGTCCCCTTTGGTATACTAACCTTCTTCACTATTTGCTGATCTTCTTCAGGTCTTTTGAGAGAAAGCCATCCGGTTTTTTATCATTGATCATATGATAATCGAAGTAATAGAAGCTGGCATCTGCCGCTCCTATCAGTACCTTGTAACACCTTGCTTCAAGCCGGGTGCCTTCTGGACCGACTTTATGCAAAAAGACCACATTTTCATCCCTGTCCGTAATGGCCTGCCGGATCTCATCCCTGGTAACCAACTTAAAATCATGGGGATAGACCTTACTTATCCTGGAAGTTGAGTTTACATCATTGGCCATTTCATCCGCCAGGAGGTATAATGTTTTTTGTTTCACATCCTTCATGTTATCATTATAATGCTTGAAAACATTGGTCGATATGATCTCGGGATTGGCCCGGATCCGCCTGAGATGCTGCTGTGCGAAGCGCACAAGAATACCGAGTTTGTAATTATAAGATTCATCTTCAACATTGGCGTAGGATACGGGGACGGAAACCAGGTCAGGCATCAGGCCAATGTGAAAATAATCTCCTCCCAATGAAACATTCAGGAACCTGTATTTGGCATTCAGTTTATCCTTTTCAAAAACTACCGTGGCAATAAACAGGAAGGAATACTCGGGATTCATTCTTTTCTCTTCAAACTCAGAAAAAGGTATGAACTCGTATTCTGTAATATCCCACTCCTTTGCCATTACCTCTTCAATTTCAGCATCATAGGTGTTCAAGGGATTTTTGTCCTTGACGACCAGTGTTTTGGTTTTAAGGAAGTGGTCGAGATCTTCAGGTGTCGGCACATACTGTGCACTGGCCAGTAAGGAGAAACTTACCAGTATGAGGAATACGATGGTTCTTTGCATGGTGATTGAAATGTTAGATTTTGGGTATGTATAAAGGATTTCGATCATTAAATTTCCTGAGGTACAGGAATTTCAATTGTTTTCTTTTCTTATTACTCAGCTGGGCGAACTCATCATGCAGTTCGGGGTCTTTCATTAACAGCATTTCGAGGGATTCCGTATCATACTCATATACACTCCCCCCGTCAAAATCATACAGGTATTGCCTCATTTCGGAGGAAGAATAATTGTTTGGATACCTGCCATTACGATAATAGTAATCGTATGGATTGTAATAATACGGATCATAATGTCTTGAATCATAGGTGGTAACAGTTGCTACAAAATGACAGATCCGCCCTACTATGGTGATCCTGTGATATTTTTCATCAATGCCCACATAGAGTATCCCGTTCCTGCTGTATCCCCAGATATGCTTTGTTTTCAGCTCCTGCTTCATCCCGAGATGGTCGTAGAACAACACATTCTTTTCACCAAGTACTTTGGTATAATACTCCCTGTCATCATAATCCACGTTGGTAATGATCCTGGATTTCGGAATGGGAGCATTCTTTTTCACCTGCACGGAGTTGAGGAAAATGCCTTCCCGGAATTTAAACTCCGGGGTATATTGGATCATGTTCAGTGTATCATCCTGCTGTTCTTGAGAAAATATGCCCGCAGGCATGAACCAGATGACAAATACCGCCAGTGCAATCCCCCCAAGCCTGTATTTCATCTTATCTATATTCATAAAAACTCCTTTTAATAAATCAAATCAGTACAAACAAACAACGTACCATCTTATCCTGTATTATCTGATATGATAAGAATCATAAGGGGCTTTTCGAACAGATTGTTTTTTTGCGTATATTTATGAACAAATCTGTTTATCAGCCACCTGCAAATTTACGCATAAAAAATCCACGAATTCATGCTTACTCAAGAGAAAATAATTAAATTTTTCTCTTTCGGAATAAACGAAAAAACAGATCCCCAGATACAAACCCGCATCCTGCTAACCAATATTTTCAGTTCTCTGGGTATCATTTTTTTTACCGGATTTGCTGTCACGGCTCTTTTTAACCAGCTTTACTGGCTCTCACTGATCCTTTTTACGGCCAGCCTGCTCACCTTACTCAATACCGTTTTTCTTATCAGGACGCAAAAGATCCAGTATGCCGTTTGGTTTTTACTCGGACTGATGGCCCTTTTGCTGCTGGTTATTCTAATACACGGAGGAACCCATGGAACGGGCCATTTATGGGGATTGACCTTCCCCATGATTGCACTGATCCTGCTGGGCATTAAAAGGGGTAGCATAGCATCCCTGATTTTTTTGGTCCTGGCAGCGGTTATACTTTATAGCAGGTTCCCATTTGTACAGTTTGATTATGAATTCACATTCAGTACCAGGTATATATTTGCCTACCTGGGTATCTACTTACTGATATACGCTTTTGAATACCTTCGTGTGCATAATGTCCAGAAACTTGACAAGGCACTTGAGGTAGCCAATTTTGAATCCCGCACCAGAGATGAATTCATATCTAAACTATCACACCAGTTAAGGACATCCCTGAACAACATTACCCTGGTCAGCAACCTGGTTAGCAAATCCGAGCTGACCGATGAGCAGGGTGATCTTATTAATACCATTCTGGCATCCACCAATAACCTGGTTGAGGCTGTGAATAATATCGTTAAGGTATCCAATATAGATCTTCAAAGCGTAAGGGAAGCCAGCATCTCATTTGATCTGGTATCCGCCATTGAGAACATCCTGCAGCTGTTTTCTGCCGAGGAATACGAGGGATTGAATGTGACCCTTGAACCCGATGCCACCCTCTCCAACCAGGTCATGGGTGATCCTATCAGGATAAAGCAATTATTCCTTAACCTGGTCGAAAACATTCTTAAACTGGGTCAGGCCAATCATCAGATGAACATCCAGATAAAGATCTTTAATTACCGGGAAACAGATGCAAAGCTTACACTCAGATTCAAAATACTGGCCTGCCTGGCCCCAAAACCTGCAGGCAAGACAAGGGAAGCAGCAGGAAATAATCTGAAGTGCACACTACCCGTACCTGTTGAGGAGATGGATTTGAGCATCCCTGAGAAGTTTGTGGATATTCTGGGCGGGGTGCTTGTAACTGAAATCTTTGAAGATCACACCCTGCTTAATTTTGACCTTGAATTCCAGAAGAGCAATAAAAAACTCAAAAAAGGACACAAAGGGTCCCACTTTGGAGTGGATGAGATAAGGACAACCAGGAAGGTGGATCTGAATGATGCAAATATTCTGCTTGTGGAAGATAATCTGATCAATCAGCGGATCGTCGTGCTAAGCCTTGAACCACTCGTCAAGAATATCGATCTTGCCCTGAATGGCAAGGAGGCCCTGGATAAATTCGGGACAACAAACTATGACCTTATTTTAATGGATATTCAGATGCCGGTCATGGATGGATTTTTAGCCACAAAAAAAATCAGGGAAATAGAAACCAGCTCCAACTCCTACACTCCCATCATAGCCATCACCGCCAATGCCATGGCCGGAGACAGGGAAGCCTGTCTGGCGGTTGGCATGGATGATTATATAAGTAAACCTTTCCAGGTTGATGTACTTCTGGAAAAGATGAAGGTGCTCCTGGCCAAATCTGTGGACGTCTAATCAGCCTTTATCCCCGTACGTCAGGCTTGATCCCTATGACAAGGATATCATCCACCTGGTCCATACCGCCCTTCCATTCTTCAATACTGGCATCAAGTATTGAGCGTTGTTTTTCCATTGGCAGTTTGTGAATGGTCAGCAGCAGATGCCTGAACCTCCGGTATTTGAATTTCTTACCTTCAGGTCCGCCAAACTGGTCAGCATATCCATCTGAAAAGATATAAATTACATCATTTGGCTGAAGGTAGATCTTGTGGCTTTTAAACAATTTCCGCTCTGTAGAAAAATGAACATCAGCCCCGACGGAGAACCGGTCTGCCTTAACCTCAATAATGGTTTCATTGCGAACCAGATACAATGGATTAAAGGCACCGGAATAGTCCAGTGACTTTTCTTTCATGTCAAGAATACACAGGGAAAGATCCATCCCGTCATTCAGGTAGACCTGTTCTCCATCTGAGAAGATCTCAGAGAAATTTTCATTCAGTGTATCCAGGATCATGGCCGGGTTGCTGCCCTGTTTACTGGCCGTAATTTTTCTGAATAACTCAAATCCTATGATGGAAACGAAGGCTCCAGGTACACCGTGCCCGGTACAATCTACTGCTGCTACATAGATCTTGTTGCCATGCTGGTTTATCCAGTAGAAATCCCCGCTGACAATATCCTTTGGTTTGAATAGCACAAAAGAGTCAGGTAAAATGGCCCGGAAACTATCGGATGATGGCAGCAGGGCAATCTGTATACGTTTGGCATAGAGGATACTGTCAGTAATATTCTTATTCTTCATGACCAGTTCTTCTCTTTGCCTGGAGATCTCCTTTGCAGATATTTCTTTCTCCCGGAGAATCCGGTTGGTCCTTCTCAGGCTCCTTGTCCTGATATGTATGGCCAGCATAACAAGGAGTATACCCAGTACCGCATAAATCAGGATGGCAAGGGTCTTACTCCAGAATGGGTAGGGGATCTCTATTTCGATCTGTATCTCGTCATCCGAATATACCAGGTCATTATTTGATCCTTTTACGCTGAGGGTGTAGGTACCAGGAATTGGATTGAACATGGTATGTAAATTCATTTCTCCGGTATTGATCCACAGTCCATCCTGGTCTTTCTTTTCCAGTTTATACTTATACTGGTTCCTTTCGGGGGCTGTGAATTCCAGTGCAGAGAACTGTATGGTAATATTTTGTACGCCGCGGTCAACAATGATCCTGGATGCCCTGTCAAGGTGGATTGGCGCGTAACTGCCTCCCTGTTCACGTCTTATTTTATACTGTGTGAACGCAAGGCGTGGCTTAAAAGAATTGTACAGTATGGAATCCGGGTGGAAGATATTCAGTCCTGATATGCCACCGAAATACAATCTTCCCTCCTTATCCCTGTAGCTGGAACCAGGCAGGTATTCATAGTTTTCTAATCCGTCTGATGCCCCATACTGGATAAAGGATTCTATCTCAGGATCATACAATGATAGCCCCCGGTCAGAACTCAACCACAGATCTCCCTTTCCGTCTTCCTGCATCCCGTAGATCCTGAATTCTGCCAGTTCAACCGGCTCAGAAAAATAGACAAAGGAATTAGATTCCTCATCATACCGGTTTAAACCCGAAGCTGTTCCTACCCAGAGCCGGTTCTGTGAATCCAGCAGCAGTGAGAATACTGTATTGTTATTGATATTGGAGGACTGGTTCAGAATGCCGGCCTGGAAGATCTCATATCCCTCTTCCAGGGGATGGTATTTTATCAGTCCATCTGAAGATCCAATCCAAATCCATCCCCGGTGGTCTTCCAATATACAATAAACATCCTGCACGGCCAGCATTTCAGCACCATTGAAAATTGAGTTGCGGCTTCTGATCAGTCCCGTTCCCGGATCGTAGGTGTGCCATCCGTTGGACGCTGCAAACCAGATATTCCCGCTTGAATCCTCAAGGATATCATTTACCTGCTGTCCATTAAAATATCCACAGGGCACACGTGCTTCCCTCTCACAAAAACGGTAAAAGTAACTTGACCCGGCCATCATTACATTCACCCCATCCCCCGTGCCTACCCACAGATTTCCTGATCTATCCTTATAAACTTTATTGATCTGATCATGAATAAGCCACCTGCCAGGTCCTGCATTTCTTGCATATTTGGTTACCCTGCCACTTTCCTTACTGACATGGTTAAGTCCCCTACCCGTGGTACCCAGCCAGAGATCACCATTTTCTTCCTGGTAGATACTGGAGATCATATAGGAAGATAATCCATTATTCAGGGGATTTCGCTGATTGATGACCTGGAATTTTAGCGGTTTCTGATCAATTTTTACCAATCCTCCATAAGTCCCCAGCCACAAAATTTCAGAAGCATCTTCAAAAATGGTATAAACATTTGTAAAAGGAGTATGCAGTTCATTCCGGTTAAATGAAGAATATATCCTGGCATCTGAAAGATCGGGTTGAATCAAAATCAAGGCACGGTCTGTCCCCACCAGCAGTGTACCATTACTGCTCCCGGTCAGGGAATATACATCAATCCCCTCCAGGTCGGGAATTGAATCTGCCACATTAATGAACATGATGTCCTGTCGATTATACAGATAAAGCCCGTCCTCGGTTCCAATCCAGATATGCTCCTGCTCATCAGTGTACAGAACACGGACATTATCACTTTTCAATCCGATGTTGTTGGAAACCGAATAACGCATGAGCCTTTGTGAATGTTTGTCAAAGACCTGAAGCCCGTCCTTGGTACCAATCCAAATCTGTCCATTACGGTCCTCCAGCATGGAAGAAGCAGTTGGATTGCCACCAGGATTATCTTCATTATAATAAAGGGGAAACTGAGTAAACTGGCTGGTTTCAGGATCGAGCAGTTCGAGTCTTCGCTCTGTCCTGATCCATACATGGCCTTCATCGTCCACCATCACAGCGTAGATGGCAGGTTTCTCCAGGATGGCAGAATCCCCGGTCTCCGGTAGCAAATATGACCATTCATAACCACCCAGCCGTTGGAGTTTATTCAGCCCGTAATCCGTGCCAACCCACAAGGTTCCGTCCAGGCCTTCAGCCAGGCAGCGGATGGTATTGTTTGATAAAGAGGCGGTATCAGGTTTGTAACGGAAGTGAGCAAAGGAATATCCATCATATTTGTTCAAACCATCCTGGGTCCCAATCCATAAAAATCCCATGGAGTCCTGGAGGATAGTATGGACCCTGGACTGGCTTAATCCGGTATGTGCAGTGAACAGATTTCCATTTAACTCAGCAGTCTGGGCAGGGGAGTTTAAAGTCACTGCCAAACCACAAAAAGCCAGGTAAATGGCAAATGGTATTTTACGAAACCTGAGCATACAGGGTAGCTAAAATAACATTAATTACCCTCTTTACCAATGCCGCCAAATGATCAGGCGCCCTGGCCGGCCTTCTTAACGATGTCCTCCAGCATATGGGTAGTAAGCGATTTGGGCCTTTCCAGCGGATATAACAGGGCCCTGTCCCATATGATATTGGCGGTGATCCCGAGGGCCCTTCCAATACCGAACAATACGGTATAGAACTCATATTCCGTGATCCCATAATGCCATTGGATCATCCCTGAATGTGCATCCACATTGGGCCAGGGATTTTTTGCATGGCCATGTTCCTGAAGAATGGGTGGTACTACCTTATACAGCATATCAACATACTGGAAAAGCTCATCCTGCGGCATATGCTTCAGGGCAAATTCCCGCTGTACGGCGTATCTTGGATCGGTCTTGCGAAGGACCGCATGTCCGAAGCCCGGTATTACCTGTCCGGCATTCAATGTATCCCAGACAAATTGTTTCATCTCTTCTTCGGAAGGTACTTTTCCATCCATTTTATTCATCAGATCCTGTAACCACCGCAATACTTCCTGGTTAGCCAATCCATGCAAGGGACCAGCAAGCCCATTGATCATGGCCGAAATAGACAGGTATATATCGGAAAGAGCACTGGCCACCAGGTGGCCTGTATGAGCACTCACATTGCCGCTTTCATGATCTGCATGCAGGATGAAATACATCCTGGAAATGTCATCATATGGTGATTTTTGTCCCATCATATGGGCAAAATTACTACCCATATCCAGTTTTGGATCAGACTGGATCTGCTGGCCTTTTCTATACAATTTGGCATAAATATAGGCTCCGATTTCGGGTAATTTGGCAAGTAGATTCATAGCATCCTCATAGGTAGGCTCCCAGTAATCCATTTTTGATATACCTTCGAGGTACTGCCGGTTGAATTGAGA
The DNA here is from genome assembly GCA_963767555.1 of uncultured Bacteroidaceae bacterium. Lineage (GTDB taxonomy): Bacteria > Bacteroidota > Bacteroidia > Bacteroidales > SM23-62 > SM23-62. The sequence continues at coordinate 70,824 of CAVYEL010000022.1, forward strand.
TTCCCTGCTGAGGGCCAGGATGGCCGCTGAAAATATTGACATCGGGGGACTGTCAGAGGGAAAAGCATCGATGACCTCGTAAACATAACCCGGGAGCACACTTCGCTGACGGAATTCATCGATGACTTCACCCACTTCCTTTTCAGTTGGAATGTCACCTGTCAGCAAAAGATAGAACAAACCCTCAACGTAAGGACCTTCTGCTCCTTCCGGCTTTGGCAGAAGTTCAAAAACTTCAGGCAGCGTATATCCACGGTACCTGATCCCTTCCTGCGGATCCAGGTAAGAGATATCGGTGACAAGTGACTTCAGTGAGCGCATACCCCCGATAAGTTTGGCTATAGTCACTTCATCCACTTTGACATCACCATGTTCCTTCATCAGTTTAACAGTTCTCGGACGATGTTCCTTGATCTTTTCAGATAGTTTTTGCTTCAGGTTTGACATAATTATGAGAATTTAAGTTATATGACAGTTATGATTAATCGCTTCTCTACTTCAGGAATTTAAAATCCTTTCCAAGATACTTTGCTGTAGATCCCAGTAATTCTTCAATCCGAAGAAGCTGGTTATACTTTGCAATGCGGTCTGACCTGGAAGCAGATCCTGTTTTGATCAGTCCGGTATTCAACGCTACTGCAAGATCCGCAATGGTTGTATCTTCCGTTTCTCCAGAACGGTGGGATATTACTGAGGTCATTGAATGCTGGGTGGCCAGCTGCACGGCATTGATCGTTTCGGTAAGGGTTCCGATCTGGTTAACCTTGATCAGTATTGAATTTGCTGAACCTTCATCTATCCCGCGTTGCAACCTCTTTACGTTTGTAACAAAAAGGTCATCCCCAACAAGCTGGACTTTATCCCCGATGGCCTGCGTTGAGCTCTTTCCATCCTTTCCAGTCATCCTCATCCAAACCATCTTCAATGGAAACGATAGGATATTTATCCGCCCATTCCTTCCAGTAGTTGACCATATCGGAGGAGGTCATTTCCTGGCCGGTAGATTCAAACTGATAAATATTCTTCTCCTTGTTATAGAATTCAGATGCGGCAGCGTCAAGGGCAATACATATATCTTCTCCGGGTTTATATCCGGCTTTCTGTATGGCTTCGATCACTACTTCAATAGCTTCTTCATTGGATCCCAGGTTGGGTGCAAATCCTCCTTCATCGCCTACATTCGTAGATTGTCCCTTGGATTTCAGGACAGCCTTCAGGTTGTGAAAGATCTCAGCCCCCATTTTCAGGGCCTCCGAAAAATTACTGGCACCTACTGGCATTATCATAAATTCCTGAATATCAATCTTATTATCAGCATGCTGTCCGCCATTCAGGATATTCATCATGGGGATGGGCAGGGTATTGGCATTGACACCACCAATGTAACGGAAAAGGGGCTGCCCGGTATATTGTGCTCCGGCTTTGGCACAAGCAAGTGACACACCGAGTATGGCATTGGCACCAAGGTTCCCTTTGTTCTCTGAACCATCAATTTCAATCATTTTAGCATCAATCTCGTTCTGGTCAGTGACAAACATGCCGCTGATTTCCTCATTGATAATCTTGTTTACATTTTCAACTGCTTTCAAGACACCCTTGCCCAGGTAGCGGCCTTTGTCACCGTCACGCAGTTCTACAGCCTCATGAACACCAGTGGAGGCTCCTGAAGGAACAATCGCCCTTCCAACAATTCCACTTTCGGTATACACTTCTACTTCAACGGTTGGATTGCCTCTTGAATCAAGGACTTCTCTTGCTTGTATGCTAATGATTTGTGCCATTTTTACTTATACTTTTAAATTAATGATTCTTATTATCTCAATAAAAAAGGGATAAAGTATATAAAAAACCTTTATCCCTCTTCTAATTCATATGAAATTTATGCTAATTATTCTTCTTTCTTCTCCTTTTTGTCTTCATCCTTCTTTGGCTTGGTTTCCTCAGCTTCAGGTTCAGGCTCTGTGGGGGCTTCTACTTCTGCTTTGATATCCTCACTGGCCTCTGCCTCAGGTTCTGCAGGGGCTTCTGCTTCAGCTGTGATTTCCTCAACTGGTCTCTGCCTCAGGCTCTGCAGGGGTTTCTGCCTCAGCTGTGATTTCCTCACTGGTCTCTGCCTCAGGCTCTGCAGGGGTTTCTGCCTCAGCTGTGATCTCCTCAACAGCTCTGCCTCAGGTTCTGCAGGGGTTTCTGCCTCAGCTGTGATCTCCTCAGTAGCAGACCCTACTGTTTCTTCAACTTCTGCTCCGGTCTCTTCACCAGCACCCGTCTTTTTGCTTCCTCTTCTGCGCCTGGTTGATTTTGGCTTGGTGGTGGCAGCAGCTTTTTCAGCCAGCAGATTCTCATTGTAATCAACGAGCTCAATGATGCACATATCAGCATTATCTCCCTGCCTGTTCCCAAGCTTGATGATACGGGTATACCCACCAGGCCTTTCACCAACCTTGGTTGCCACCTCCCTGAATAATTCAGATACTGCATATTTGTCACGTAAATTCCTGAACACCATTCTTCTGGAATGTGTGGAATCTTCTTTTGAACGAGTTATGATAGGTTCCACGAAAATACGGAGTGCTTTAGCTTTTGCAGTTGTCGTGGTAATTCGTTTATGTAAAATAAGAGAGGATGCCATATTGGCCAGCATCGCCTTCCTGTGCGAACTCGTCCTGCTAAGATGATTAAATTTCTTCCTGTGTCTCATTATTCACTTAATCCTTGTCTAATTTATACTTGCTGATATCCATCCCGAAATTCAGGTTCATGCTAACCAGCAATTCATCGAGTTCAGTCAGAGACTTTTTACCGAAATTCCTGAATTTCAACAGGTCGTTCTTGTTGAATTTAACCAGGTCACCCAGCGTTTCAACTTCAGCTGCCTTCAGGCAGTTCAGAGCGCGGACGGATAGATCCAGGTCAACCAGTTTGGTTTTCAGTAATTGCCGCATATGCAGAATTTCTTCATCAAATTCCTCATTGGCAAATTTCTCATCAGAATTCAGCGTAATTTTCTCATCAGAAAAGAGCATGAAGTGGTATATCAGGATCTTGGCTGCTTCTTTCAATGCCTCCTTGGGATGTATGGAACCATCTGTCATAATTTCCACGACGAGTTTCTCATAATCCGTTTTCTGCTCTACCCTGTAATTCTCAATCGAGTACTGTACATTCTTGATAGGTGTGAAAATGGAATCCATGGATATCAGTCCAAATTCTGCATCCATGGGTTTATTTTCTTCAGAAGGTACATAACCCCTGCCCTTATTGATGGTCATCTCGATCTGAAGTTTTACATCTTCCTCCATGTGGCAGATAACCAGTATCGGGATTCAAGACACGGAAACCGCTTAAGAACTTATTCAGGTCTCCTGCCTTAAATTCTTCCTGACCCGTGATGGTTACCATGATCTTCTCATCATCAACATCATCAATCTGGTTCTTGAACCGGATCTGTTTCAGGTTAAGGATGATTTCAGTGACATCTTCAATGACACCGGTGATGGTGGAAAATTCATGCTCCACCCCTTCAATTTTGACCGTGGTGATCGCATATCCTTCAAGTGAGGAAAGCAATATCCTTCGGAGTGAATTTCCTACAGTTATACCGTAACCTGGCTCAAGTGGACGAAACTCGAATTTTCCAAAATACTCATCCGAGTCAACCATTATAACCTTGTCCGGTTTTTGAAAAGCTAGTACAGCCATAAATAATTTGTTATGATTCTATTTTGAATACAATTCTACGATCAGTTGTTCCCTTATATTTTCCGGAATCTCTTCCCTCTCCGGCCGGTTCAGGAACTTGCCGGCCATTTGTGAGGAATCCCACTCCAGCCATGGGGATGCAGATCTGTGTGATCCGCTCATGGAATCTGCAATAGCTTCCAGTGATTTTGATTTTTCCCTGACACCAACAATATCACCAGGCCTCAGGATAAAGGAAGGAATGTTTACTATTTTTTCGTTAACGGTAATATGCCTGTGTGATACGAGCTGTCTTGCTCCGGAGCGCGTGGGGGCTACTCCAAGTCTGAAGACAACATTGTCGAGCCTGGATTCAAGCAATTGCAACAGTACTTCCCCGGTGATCCCTTTGCTGCGCTGGGCTTTGTCAAAAAGATTGGCAAATTGCTTTTCCAATATGCCGTATGTGTATTTAGCCTTCTGTTTCTCTTTCAGCTGGATTCCGTATTCTGATTGCTTTCTTCTTCTCTTGTTATTCCCATGCATTCCAGGAGGATAGTTCTTCTTTTCAAGGATCTTGTCAGATCCAAAGATCGGATCCCCAAACTTCCTGGCTATCTTGGTTTTCGGTCCTATATATCTTGCCATTTATATTAAATTTTGACGTTTTCTCACTGAGACTTATACTCTTCTTCTTTTTGGCGGACGGCATCCATTGTGTGGTAATGGAGTAACATCAACGATCTCGGTTACCTCAATGCCGCTCGAATGAATGGTCCGGATAGCAGATTCTCTGCCTGAGCCGGGTCCTTTCACATATACTTTGACTTTTCTAAGTCCCAGATCATACGCTACCTTTGAGCAATCCTGGGAAGCCATCTGTGCCGCATAGGGTGTATTCTTCTTGGAACCCCTAAAACCCATTTTCCCGGCAGATGACCATGAGATTACCTGTCCTGATTTGTTGGTCAGGCTGATGATAATGTTATTAAAGGAGGCATGAATATGTGCCTCTCCTGATGGTTCAACCCTGACTATCCTTTTCTTGGATGTTCCTGTTTTCTTTGCCATAGCTTATTTCTTAGCTGCTGCTTTTTTCTTGTTCGCAATAGTTTTTCTTCTACCCTTCCTGGTCCGGGAGTTATTCTTGGTATTTTGTCCCCTTACTGGCAAACCAATCCTATGCCTGATGCCACGATAACTTCCAATATCCATTAAACGCTTAATATTTAATTGAATGGATGAACGTAATTCACCTTCCACCTTTATGTTATCGTTAATGATGGACCTGATCATGGACAACTGGTCATCTGTCCATTCCTTTACCAAAATATTCCTGTCTATCCCGGCCTCATCCAGGATCTTCTGGGCAGAGCTTCTGCCGATCCCGTAGATATAGGTAAGACCTACTTCTCCACGCTTGTTTTTTGGTAAATCAACTCCTACAATTCTAGCCATAAGTATTAATATTATAAAATGGTTTGCAAAGATACAATATTTTATCCCTGACGCTGTTTAAACTTCGGATTTTTTTTATTGATCACATATAGCCTGCCCTTTCTCCGAACAATCTTGCAATCAGCGCTTCTCTTCTTTATGGATGCACGTATTTTCATTATCAAATTTATTTATATCTGAATGTAATTCTACCTTTTGTCAGATCATAAGGTGACATCTCCACCTTGACCCTGTCTCCCGGCAAAAGCTTTATGTAATGCATACGCATTTTGCCGGATATATGAGCCGTAATCACATGCCCGTTCTCAAGCTCAACCCTGAACATGGCGTTGGACAAAGCTTCAGTAATGGTTCCATCTTGCTCAATTGATGGTTGTTTTGCCATTTTTCAGTATTTTAATTATTAGTCTCAATATAATCAAACGTCGAGAGAACATCAGGTTCGCCATTTGTAATGGCAACCGCCAGCTCAAAATGTGCTGAAGGTTCCCCGTCTGTTGTCCGGATGGTCCAACCATCTTTATCCTGCTTAATAAATCTGCTTCCCATGTTGATCATTGGTTCAATACAGATAACCATTCCTTCCTTCAGTTTAATGCCGCTTCCCCTTCTCCCGTAATTGGGTACTTCCGGTTCCTCATGAAGATTTTGTCCCAGACCATGGCCAACCATCTCCCTGACAACGGAATATCCAGCCTGTTCCGCATGGTATTGTATGGCATATCCAATGTCTCCCAGGCGGTTGCCTGCCTTTGCCACTTTTATACCCTTGAAAAGCGATTCCCTGGTGTTTTGCATCAGGGACTTATAAGCTTCGCTGGGCTCACCAACAGGAAAAGTATAGGCTGAATCGCCAAAATAACCCCTTAATTTTACACCGCAATCCACCGAAAGTATATCCCCCATCCTCAATTCCTTTTCTGATGGGATCCCGTGAACAACCTCATCATTCAGAGAAGTACAGAGGGTAGCCGGAAACCCGTTATATCCCAGGAATCCTGGTATGCCTCCATGGTCTCTCAGATACTCCTCGGCTATCTTGTCCAGCTCCAGAGTGCTCACTCCCGGTTTGATTGCCTTGCCAACTTCAGCCAGTGCTCTTGAAACGAGTAGATTACTGGCTCTTAGCAATTCAATTTCTTCCGCTGTCTTTATAAATATCATCAAAGAACGCTTAGCAAATCTTATATGGCAGAAACTGCTCCGCCGGATCTGCCCTTGATACGGCCTGATTTCATCAGTCCGTCATAATGTCTCATCAACAGGTGACTTTCAATCTGCTGAAGGGTATCCAGTACAACACCAACAAGGATCAGCAGGGAAGTCCCCCCAAAGAACTGTGCAAACTGGCTGTTCACACCGGCCAGGCTGGCAAAGGCTGGCAGGATGGCAACAAATGCCAGAAATATGGATCCCGGCAGTGTGATCCTTGACATAATAGTATCCAAAAACTCCACCGTTTTCCTTCCTGGTTTTACGCCAGGAATAAACCCTCCATTCCTTTTCATATCTTCAGCCATCTGTGTTGGATTGATGGTAACTGCTGTATAGAAATAGGTAAACAGGATGATCAGGATGGCAAACACCAGGTTATACCAGAATCCATTGAAATTCATGAAAACTGAAGCAAATCCTGTCAGTGTTTCAGAGTTGGCAAATCCTGCAATGGTCATAGGCACGAACATCAAAGCCTGGGCAAAAATGATGGGCATAACCCCTGCAGCATTCACCTTCAGTGGAATATACTGACGCACTCCCCCATATTGTTTATTGCCGACAATCCTTTTTGCATACTGCACCGGGATTCGCCTGGTCCCCTGCACCAGCAGGATAGTCATCATGAACACCACAAACATTGCCAGGATCTCAACCAGGAAGGCCACGAGTCCACCACCCTGCTGTTCCAGCCTGGCTCCGAATTCAGCCACAGTGGCAAACGGCAGCCTGGCAATGATCCCGATCATAATGATCAGGGAGATCCCATTGCCGATCCCCCGGTCCGTAATTCTTTCCCCCAGCCACATTACAAACATGGTTCCGGCAGTCAGGATAATAACCGATGAGACTGTAAAAAAGGCGCCCTTGATAATAAAAGCTGTCTCCGGGATCTGTGCATGCAGGTTAACAAGGTAACTGGGTCCCTGCAAAACAAGGATGAATACCGTAAGATACCTGGTGATCTGGTTGATTTTCCTTCGTCCGCTCTCTCCCTCTTTCTGCAGGCGCTGGAAATAGGGGACAGCAATCCCCAGCAGCTGTACTACAATAGAAGCTGAGATATAGGGCATGATGCCCAGTGCAAATACCGAGGCATTGGAGAATGCTCCACCCGAAAACATATCCAGCAAACCGAGTACCCCACTGGCTGTTTGCTGTTTCAGCCCGGTAAGCTGGGTAGGATCAATTCCTGGCAGGGTAACGAAAGAACCAAGCCTGTATACCAGTAGAATGCCAAGGGTATAGAGGATCCTTTTCCGCAGGTCTTCAATTCTCCAGATATTCCTTAAGGTTTCAATAAACTGCCTCATTAAATTATATTTTTTCTATGGAACCTTTGAGTTCTTCAATCGCTTTCTGGGCTGTTTCGCTAAAAGCATGTGCCTTCACCTCCAGTTTCCTGGTAAGCTTGCCTTTCCCCAGGATCTTAACCAGTCCGTTCCGGGAAACCAGTCCGGCATCCACCAGTGTCTGCACATCGATCTTGGTCAGCTTCTTTCTCTCGGCCAGCTCTTCAAGGGTAGAAAGATTCACCGCCTTATATTCCTTCCTGTTAATGTTCTTGAAACCATGTTTGGGAATACGGCGCTGAAGCGGCATTTGTCCACCTTCAAACCCAATTCTCTTTGAGTAACCAGATCTGGATTTTTGTCCCTTATGACCACGCGTAGCTGTTCCGCCCTTACCGGATCCCTGTCCCCTTCCGAGCCTTCTTTCCTTCTTTACAGAACCTTTTGCCGGTTTTAAATTACTTAGATCCATATTATCTATATTGAAATCTTGATTTATACTTCTTCAATTTTCACCAGGTGCCTTACCTTATTTACCATCCCGAGTATTTGGGGACTGGTCTCCATTTCCACCGTTTTGTGCATCTTACGTAACCCAAGCGCATCCAGGGTTCTCTTCTGCCTGACTGTACTCCCGATCCTGCTCTTGGTCTGTGTAATCCTGATCTTTGCCATTTCTATTTTGTTATTGGGGTTCCTATCCGTTGAATACTTTATCCAGAGAAATGCCACGGTGCTCTGCGACCATGCCCGCATCCCTCAATTCCATCAATGCCTTGAAGGTTGCTTTTACAAGGTTATGCGGATTCGAGGAGCCCTTAGATTTGGCCAATACATCCTTCACTCCGACACTCTCCAGTACGGCACGCATAGCTCCACCAGCCTTAACACCTGTTCCGCCTGAAGCAGGCTTGATAAATACCACGGCTCCACCATATTTTGCCAGCTGTTCATGGGGAATGGTCCCCTTGTAAATAGGTACCTTGATCAGGCTTTTCTTGGCATCCTCAATTCCCTTGGCAATGGCTGTAGTGACCTCATTGGCCTTGCCCAGTCCATGTCCAACGATCCCGTCTTCATTACCAACCACGACAATGGCTGAGAAACTAAAAGTCCTTCCACCCTTGGTCACCTTGGTCACCCGCTGAATACTAACCAGCCTGTCCTTCAGTTCCAGGTCACTCGTTTTTACTCTTCTGATACTTGTTGTCATATTTTTTTAAAATTTTAGTCCACCCTCCCTGGCAGACTCTGCCAGCACTTTGATCCGGCCATGGTATATGTAGCCATTCCTGTCAAAAACAACATTGTTAATCCCTTTGGCCAGTGATCTCTCGGCAACAAGTTTTCCTACCAGCTTGGCCTGTTCGCTTTTGTTGATGCTCTTTTGATCGGCTACTTCCTTGTTTTTTGAGGAGGCTGAAACCACTGTTTCACCGGTAAGGTCATTGACCAGTTGAACATAGATCTGCTTGTTGCTTCTGAAAACGGTCATGCGGGGCCGCTCGTTGGTCCCGCTGATCCGCTTCCGGATCCGCTGCTTGATCTTCAGTCTCCTTTCTCTTTTCGTTAAAGCCATCTTCAATATATTATTTACTGTTTATACACTTGCAGCTTTCCCTGCCTTCCGGCGAAGTTGCTCACCAACAAATTTGATCCCTTTACCCTTGTAAGGTTCTGGTGGTCTGAGTGATCTTATCTTGGCAGCCACATGGCCTATCAGTTGTTTATCGACACTCTTCAGGGTCAGAATGGGATTTGCACGACGTTCTGTATGGGCTTCCACCTTAACCTCAGGTGGCAGCTCCATGATAATATCGTGTGAATAACCAAGACTCATCTCCAGCCTTTGTCCTTTGGATTCAGCCCTGTATCCAACGCCTACCAGTTCCTGCTTTATCTCATATCCCTGGGAGACACCAATGACCATATTGTTCACAAGAGATCTGTAAAGCCCGTGCATGGCCTTATGCTCACGTTGTTCGCTGGGCCGTTCAAAAGTGATCTGGCCATCCTCAACCTTAATCTTGATGATCCTTATTTACCTGCTGGGACAATTCTCCCTGGGGACCCTTGACCACGACAAGATTATTTTCATCGATATCAATGCTGACCCCTTCGGGCAGGCTTATTGGTAAATATCCAATTCTTGACATTTCAATTCCTCCTTTTTAATGTACGTAACACAGGACCTCTCCGCCCATATTTAATTTCCTGGCTTCCTTATCGGTCATTACACCCTGTGAGGTGGAAAGGATGGCTATACCCAGGCCATTCAATACGCGCGGCAGTTCTCTTGCATTGGCATATTTTCTCAATCCGGGTTTACTCGCCCGGTCCATGACCTTTATGGCAGAAACCTTGGTTTCAGGATGATACTTTAATGCAATCCTGATAATGCCCTGCTTCTCATCCTTATCAAATTTATAACTAAGGATATAGCCTTTGTCATAAAGGATCTTGGTGATCTCCTTCTTAATATTGGAACCAGGGATCTCAACCACCTTATGGTTCGCCATAATAGCATTCCTGATTCTTGTTAAATAATCCGCAATTGGATCCGTCATTTCTATATTCTATTTAATCAATTAACTTATTCTTAATCTACTTGCTCTCGCGTGGGGTGTGCGTTTCCACACTTCACACCCACACCCACACCCAGGCTTTCCTACCAGCTTGCCTTTTTAACACCTGGTATTAATCCTGATGCAGCCATCTCCCGGAAAGTGATCCTTGAAACCCCGAATTGCCTGATATAACCTTTCGGCCGGCCTGTGAGTTTGCATCTGTTATGCAAACGGGTTGGATTGGAGTTTCTGGGCAAGCGGCTTAAACCGACATAGTCACCTTCTGCTTTTAGCTTAGCCCTTTTTTCGGCATATCTGTCAACCAGTTTTTGCCGCCTTACCTCGCGAGCTTTCATTGATTCTTTTGCCATACTTTTTTATGATTTTTTAAATGGTATTCCAAATTCTTTTAATAATGCGTTGCATTCCTCGTCTGTATTTGCTGAGGTAACAAACGTAATCTCAAGTCCCATGATCTTATTGATCTTGTCAATATCGATCTCGGGAAAAATGATCTGTTCGGTGATCCCCATGGTAAAGTTCCCACGTCCATCCATCTTGGTATTCACGCCCTTGAAATCACGGATCCGTGGTAAGGCCACATTGATCAGCCTTTCCAGAAATTCATACATCCTGTCCCTGCGTAGTGTCACCCTTGTCCCAATGGGCATCTTTTTCCGCAGTTTGAAATTAGAAATATCCTTCTTCGATAAAGTCTGAACTGCTTTCTGTCCACTGATCAGGGTAAGCTCCTCCTGGGCTATATCGACCAGCTTCTTATCCGCTACAGCCTGGCCAACCCCCTGGTTGAGTACTATTTTTTCCAGCCTTGGAACCTGCATTACGGATTTATACCCGAAGTCCTTCATCAGGGCGGGAATTATTTCTTCCCTGTACTTGTTTTTTAATGCGGGTGTATATTCCATTATTTGATCTCCTCTCCAGAATTTTTTGAATACCTGATAAGTTTGTTGTTGTCGTTGAGCCTGCGTCCTACCCTGGTGGGCTTTCCGGAAGACCCCTCCACAATCATCAGATTGGATAAATGAATGGGTGCCTCTCTTTTAATGATGCCTCCCTGGGGGTATTGTGCATTTGGTTTGGTATGCTTCGATACCATATTGATGCCTTCTACAATGGCTTTGGCATCCCTCACAATAATCTCAAGCACACGTCCCTGTTGTCCTTTATATTCTCCGGCATTTACAAAAACTGTATCACCGCGTTTAATATGAAATTTCCTGTTCATCTTTCCAATCTTTTATTACTATAATACTTCAGGTGCAAGGGAAACGATCTTCATGTATTTATCCCTCAGTTCACGGGCAACAGGCCCGAATATACGCGTACCTCTGATCTCATCCAGGTTATTCAGTAATACAACAGCATTGTCATCAAAACGGATGTAAGATCCATCAGGTCTTCTGACTTCTTTCTTGGTCCTGACAACAACAGCCTTTGTGACAGTCCCTTTCTTGATCTCACTGGAGGGAAGAGCACTCTTAACGGTCACTACGATCTTATCCCCGATGGAAGCATACCTTCTCCCGGTTCCGCCTAATACCCGGATGCACAAAACTTCTTTTGCACCACTGTTATCTGCTACTGCGCATCTGCTTTCTTGTTGTATCATGATTACTTGGCTCTTTCTACTATTTCTATTAATCTCCAGTTCTTTGTCTTACTTAATGGCCTGGTTTCCATGATCTTTACTGTATCACCAATGTTGCAGGCATTTTCCATATCATGGGCCACAAAGGTCGTGGTCTTGTTTACAAACTTGCCATAAATAGGATGTTTTACTTTCCTTTTAACGGCCACAACAATGGATTTTTCCATCTTGTTGCTAACCACCACACCGACACGTTCTCTTCTTGTATTTCTTTCCATTATCTAATGATATTACTCGGATACTGTTTGGGGTTTTTTGTTCCGGCGGTTAACCTCTGTGATCAACCTGGCAACATTCCGCCTGGCCACGACTATCTTGTTGGGATTATCCAGAGGGGATATGGCATGATTCAAACGAAGGCGTGCCAGATAATCTTTTTCATTATCCAGCCTCTCCATGAGTTCATTATCTGTTAATTGAATTATCTCTGATTGCTTCACGGCGCATATAATTAAAGTCGTTCTTGATTATTCTTCATTAAATGGTCTGTTCTTCATAGTTATGCCTGACCACAAATTTGGTAGGGATGGGAAATTTCTGCGAACCCAGCCTCAGTGCTTCCTTGGCTACCTCAAAAGTAACTCCTTCTATCTCCATCAGGATCCTTCCAGGGGTAACCGGTGCGACAAAACCTTCCGGAGCACCTTTTCCTTTACCCATTCTCACTTCTGCAGGCTTTTTGGTGATAGGCTTATCAGGGAATATACGGATCCATAACTGACCCTCTCTCTTCATATGCCTGGTCACTGCCTGCCTGGCAGCTTCGATCTGCCGGCCTGTAATCCAGCTTGCTTCCATGGCTTTGATACCATAAGACCCGAATGAAAGCTGATGGCCGCGCTGGGAATTCCCCTTCATCTTGCCTTTCTGCCTTCTTCTGTATTTGGTTTTCTTCGGTTGTAACATGCTCTATATCTTATTATTATTTCCGCCTTTTCTTATACCCGCCACCTTTTGGTTTTGTGCTTTTCACGCCGATGTTGGGAGAAAGGTCTCTCTTGCCAAATATCTCTCCGTTGCAGATCCATACCTTAATCCCGATAACACCCACCTTGGTGCGGGCCTCACATAAGGCATAGTCAATATCTGCACGCAATGTATGGAGTGGAATACGCCCCTCCTTATAGATCTCGGAACGGGCCATTTCCGCACCTCCCAGTCTTCCACTGATCAGCACCTTGATCCCTTCAGCACCCATTCGCATGGTAGAAGCAATGGCCATTTTAATAGCTCTTCTGAAGGAGATCTTTCCCTCAACCTGGCGTGCGATATTGTTCGCTACAATGGTAGCATCCAGTTCCGGTCGTTTTACCTCGTATATATTGATCTGTACTTCCTTCTTGGTGATCTTTTTCAATTCTTCCTTGAGCTTATCCACCTCTTGTCCGCCTTTCCCAATGATGATCCCTGGTCTGGCTGTATTCACCGTCACTGTGATCAACTTCAGCGTTCTTTCAATAATAATTTTGGAAATACTGGCTTTGGCAAGTCTTTCATTGAGATATTCACGGATTGTATTGTCTTCAACCAGTTTGGCAGAATAATCATTTCCCCCGTACCAGTTAGAATCCCAACCTTTAATGATTCCCAGACGATTTGCTATCGGATTTGCTTTCTGTCCCATTTAGTTTCTTTATGATTCATTTTTAATTGCACTATCCAGAATGACGGTAATATGATTGGATCTTTTCCTGATCCTGTGTGCTCTCCCCTGTGGCGCTGGCCGCAGTCTTTTCAAGACCCTTGCCACTGTCAACAAAAATCTCCTTTACAAAGAGGCTGCTGTCCTCGATCCTGACTCCTTCATTTTTCGTCTGCCAATTAGAAATGGCTGACAGGATCAGCTTTTCAAGCCTGCGTGATGCTTCTTTCTGATTGAACTTAAGGATATCAAGCGCCCTGTTCACTTCCTCTCCTCTGACCTGGTCTGCAACCAGTCTCATTTTCCTCGGGGAAGTAGGACAGTTTTTTAAAACAGCATAATATTTTTTCTGTTTCTCTTCCTTTATCTGGTTAGCTCTGTTTCTCTTTCTGACTCCCATTGTCTGAATATTTTAATAACCTTTATCCTTATCTTACCTGGCTCTCCCTCCGTGTCCGCGGAAAATCCTTGTAGGTGCAAATTCTCCAAGTTTATGCCCTACCATGTTTTCTGTAATATAAACCGGGATGAATTTATTGCCATTGTGAACGGCAATTGTATGTCCCACAAAATCAGGAGAGATCACGGACCTTCTTGACCAGGTCTTGATGACCGATTTCTTTCCCGAATCATTCATGTCTGAAACTCTCTTCTCCAGTTTAAAGTCAATAAATGGACCTTTTTTCAGTGATCGGCTCATTGGTTAATCAGATTTATTTATTTCCTAGTTTTTCTTTTTTCCACAATGTATTTGTTGGAATCTTTCTTCTTGGACCTGGTCTTGTAACCCTTGGCCAGTAATCCATTTCTTGATCTTGGGTGCCCGCCTGAAGCCCTGCCTTCTCCTCCACCCATCGGGTGATCAACCGGGTTCATGGCAACTCCACGTACCCTCGGCCTGCGGCCAAGCCAGCGACTCCGCCCGGCTTTTCCTGATTTTTCCAGGTCATGGTCAGGATTCGATACGGTCCCAACTGTTGCCTTGCAGGTTGTCAGGACCATCCTGGATTCACCTGATGGCAGCTTGATAATGGCATACTTTCCATCTCTGGATGTAAGCTGGGCATAGGAACCGGCGCTGCGGGCAAGAGCAGCTCCCTGTCCGGGCCTCAGTTCAATATTATGAACAATGGTACCCATGGGCAGATCTCCCAGTGTCAATGCATTTCCTACATCCGGACTGGCATCCTTGCCGGACATGATCTTCTGTCCAACCTTCAGACCATTGGGTGCAACAATGTATCTCTTCTCTCCATCTTCATAGACCACAAGGGCGATCCTGGCCTGACCGGTTTGGATCATATTCAATGGATTTAACCACTGCAGGCATTCCATCCTTCTCACGCTGAAAATCAATCACCCTGTACCTTTTTTTATGTCCGCCTCCCATATAGCGCATGGTCATCCTGCCAGAGCTGTTCCGGCCTCCTGATCTTTTCATGGGCTTAATGAGAGATTTTTCAGGCGTACTCTTGGTGATCTCCTCAAAGGTACTGATGACCTTGCGTCTCTGACCTGGTGTTACAGGTTTAAATTTTTTTACTGCCATTTTTCCTAGATATTGCTATAGAAATCAATCATTTCACCTTCTGCAAGGGTAACTATTGCTTTCTTAAAAGATTTTGTTTTTCCGCTTATGACACCGCTTTTTGTAAACCGTGATTTTGCTTTTCCGCCATATCGCATCGTGTTTACCGACTCGACTGACACTCCATACATTTTTTCAATGGCCAGCTTGATCTGAATCTTATTGGCATTCTTGTGTACCACAAAACCATACCTGTTCAGATCTGTCCCAAGGTCGGTCATCTTTTCGGTTACTATCGGTTTAATTAAAATTTCCATGTCCATTAAAATTAAGATGCACTCTTCTGAAGAACGTCAAGTGAACTTTCAACAAATATCACAACAGCTGCATTCATGATGTCATATGTATTCAATTCTGATACCGTTATGACCTTGGAGTCCGCCAGGTTCCGGGATGACAAATATATATTCTTGTTCGGTTCGGATAAAACAAGTAAAGATTTTTTATCGTTGACATTCAGGCTTTTATGGATATCGTAGAACTCCTTTGTTTTGGGCACTTCCAGTGAGAAATCCTCGACCACCAGAATGCCTTTGTCCTTGGCCTTATAGGTCAGGGCTGACTTTCTTGCCAGTTGTTTTACCTTTCGGTTGAGCTTGAATGAATAACTCCTTGGCCTGGGACCAAAAGCCCGGCCTCCACCCCTGAATATAGGAGATTTGATGCTGCCGGCACGGGCTGTTCCTGTTCCTTTCTGCCGCTTGATCTTACGGGTACTGCCAGTGATATCAGCACGCTCCTTGGCCTTGTGGGTTCCCTGCCGGTTATTTGCCAGGTATTGCTTTACGTCCAGGTAGATCGCGTGATCATTCGGCTCAATCTCAAAAACATCCTTTTTCAGATCAACTTTCTTACCGGTGTCCTCACCTGCAATATTTAAAACTGATAACTTCATTACTTTTCAATGATTAAATATGATCCGTTTGCACCGGGCACTGATCCTTTCAGCAGCAACAGGTTCTGGTCATGAAGGATCTTCACTACCCGAAGGTTAATGACCTTAACCCTGTCTCCGCCGGTCTGTCCGCCCATTTTCATTCCCTTGAAAACGCGGGATGGATGGGAAGATGCACCCAGTGAGCCAGGGGCCCTCATCCGGTTATGCTGTCCATGCGTGGCATCATTGACGCCGGCAAATCCGTGTCTCTTTACTACACCCTGGAATCCTTTGCCCTTGGAAATACCTGATACATCAAGCCAGGTATCATCATCAAAATAATCGACCGATATTACATCACCGGGTTTCCAGTCTTTGACAAATCCTTTCAGCTCAATGGTCTTCTTCTTGGGTGTGGTCTTGGCCTTCTTAAAGTGCCCTAACATGGCGTTGGTAGTATGCTTTTCCTTCTTCTCATCATAGGAAAGCTGGACCGCATTGTACCCATCATGATCAACTGTCTTGATCTGGGTCACAACGTTCGGCTTTACCTCGATCACTGTACAGGGAATATTTTTCCCCGCCTCATCGAAGACTGAGGTCATACCAACCTTTTTACCTACTAAACCTGGCATCTTATATAAATTTTTGTATTACACTTTTATTTCAACTTCCACACCGCTGGGTAATTCCAGTTTCATCAAGGCATCGATGGTCTTGGGTGTTGAACTGTAAATATCCAGCAGCCTCTTATAGGAACTCAGCTGATACTGTTCCCTTGATTTCTTATTTACAAACGTTGACCGCAGCACAGTAAATATCCGTTTGTGGGTAGGCAGGGGTATAGGCCCGCTTACCACAGCCCCGGTGGATTTTACCGTCTTCACGATCTTTTCTGCTGATTTATCAACCAGATTATGATCGTATGATTTCAACTTTATTCTAATCTTCTGGCTCATATATTATCTATATCTGTTATATAAACTATTCATTAAGCAATATGTGTCCTTCCCTGCATCTTTTCCAGCAGCTGTTTTGATATTTCCGCAGGAACCTCATCATAATGTGAAAATTCCATGGTGGATGTTGCCCTGCCCGAGGAAAGTGTCCTGAGCACAGTCACATAACCAAATTTCTCAGCCAGGGGCACCTTGGCTTTGATCACCCTGGCACCTGCCCTGCTTTCCATTCCTTCTACCTGTCCCCTGCGCCGGTTAAAATCTGAAATTATATCGCCCATATACTCTTCGGGGGTTACTACCTCCGCAGCCATAATGGGCTCCATTAATACCGGATGAGCCTTCTGAGTGGCATTCCGGTAACCAATCTTTGCTGCCAATTCAAATGACAACTGGTCCGAATCAACTGCATGGGATGAACCATCGAGCAGTGTAACCTTGAGCTTATCCAATGGATAACCTGCCAGCGGTCCGTTTCTCATGGCTCCCTCAAATCCTTTTTCCACTGAGGGGATGAAATCCCTGGGAACATTGCCGCCTTTCACCTCGTTAATGAACTGAAGTCCGATTGTGTCATCATCTCCGGGCTCAATCCTGAAGCTAATATCAGCGAATTTACCACGGCCGCCCGTTTGCTTTTTAAACACTTCGCGGTGCTCAATACCTGGGTAATGGCCTCCTTATAATTTACCTGCGGGACCCCCTGGTTACATTCCACTTTAAATTCCCTTTTCAACCTGTCGATCAGGATCTCCAGATGAAGTTCACCCATACCGTTGATAACGGTCTGCCCGGTATCCTCATTTACCTTTACCTGGAAAGTAGGATCTTCTTCCATCAGTTTTCCCAGGGCCATGCCCAGTTTATCAATATCATCCTGGGTTTTTGGTTCGACGGCAATACTGATCACAGGATCCGGGAATTCCATGGTTTCCAGGGCGATCGGTTTCTTGGGATCACAGAGTGTATCCCCGGTTTTAATATCCTTAAACCCGACTGCCGCACAGATATCGCCTGCCTTGATCAAATCTTTCGGATTCTGCTTGTTGGCATGCATCTGGTACAACCGCGTGATCCTTTCCTTCTTGTTTGTCCTGGAATTCAGGACCTGGTCACCGGCATTCAGGGTACCGGAATAGACCCTCAGGTAAGCCAGCCTGCCAACAAAAGGATCGGTGGCAATTTTAAAGGCCAGTGCCGTGAGGGGTTCATCCGGGTCCGGTTCCCTCTCCTCTTCTTTCTTAATATATGGATTTATGCCCGCTTACTGCTCCAACATCGAGTGGACTTGGTAACAGGGCAACGATGCCATCCAGCAAACGCTGTACCCCCTTGTTCTTGAAGGCTGCTCCTGCAAACACAGGAACGATCTTCAGATCGATCACGGCTTTGCGGGTTACCTCCATAAACTCATCAACAGTAATTGATTCCCTGTCTTCAAAGAACCTTTCCAGCAGGTCATCATCCTGCTCACATACTGCTTCTACCAGATTTTCTCTCCATTCTCCGTCTCCTCTATCAGATCTTCCGGTATATCACAATATTCATATTTCATCCCCATTTCCTCGTCTTCCACCCACTGTATAGCCCTTCTTTCAATCAGGTCAATGACTCCTGTGAAATTCTCCTCGGATCCTATGGGGATCTGCATGGGGACAGGATTGGCACCAAGTTTCTCCTGGATCTCGCTGACTACACGAAAAAAATCCGCTCCAACGCGGTCCATTTTATTCACAAAAGCAATTCTCGGCACCTTGTATTTGTCGGCCTGCCTCCAAACGGTTTCGGACTGCGGTTCAACACCACCTACCGCACAGAAAACAGCAACGGTGCCGTCAAGCACCCTCAGGGATCTTTCCACCTCTACGGTGAAATCAACATGCCCGGGGGTATCTATGATATTGATCTTGTATTCCTGATCGTTGTATTTCCAGAAGGAAGTGGTAGCGGCTGAGGTTATGGTAATGCCGCGCTCCTTTTCCTGTACCATCCAGTCCATCGTTGCTGCACCATCATGAACCTCACCAATGCGATGTGTAAGACCTGTATAGAAGAGAATCCTCTCCGTTGTGGTGGTCTTTCCGGCATCGATGTGAGCCATTATACCAATATTCCTTGTATATTCCAGGTCTTTGTTCATGATTGTAATGCAATCCCTTCAAATGTCTCAGTGTTATATTCTGAAATGGGCAAAGGCCTTGTTCGCCTCTGCCATCCTATGCATATCTTCCTTTCTTTTGAATGCGCCACCTTCAAGCTTATAAGCACCTACTATTTCGGCGGCAAGTTTTTCACTCATCGTCCGGCCTGAACGCTGCCTGGCGAATTTGATCATATTTTTCATGGCGAGAGAAACCTTTCTTTCCTGTCGCACCTCAATGGGTACCTGGAAAGTTGCTCCACCTACCCTGCGGCTTTTCACCTCCACCTGGGGAGTAATGTTACTAAGTGCCTGCTTCCAAACATCCAGAGGAGTTTTCCCTTCTTCTTCCACCTTCTCTCCTACCAGATCTATAGCCTCATAGAAAATAGTGAGTGCGGTACTCTTCTTGCCACTGAACATCATGTTGTTTACAAACTGTGTAACCAGTTTGTCCTGATATTTTGGGTCGGGCAGTATGATCCGCTTCTTAGGTCTTCCCTTTCTCATTATATATATTATATTATATAGGTTTTACTTTTTGGGCCTTTTTGTACCATATTTTGAACGGCGTTGTGTCCTTCCTTCCACTCCGGAAGTATCCAGCGCACCGCGTATCAGGTGATACCTGACGCCCGGAAGATCCTTAACCCTGCCTCCCCGGATCAGCACAATAGAGTGCTCCTGAAGATTATGTCCTTCACCCGGAATATAAGCGTTCACTTCCTTCTGGTTTGTCAGCCTTACCCTGGCCACTTTTCTCATCGCAGAATTTGGCTTTTTTGGTGTGGTTGTATATACACGCACACAAACACCTCTTCTCTGTGGACAAGCATCCAACGCAGGAGCTTTGCTTTTCTCGATGTTTTTCTTCCTTCCTTTTCTTACTAACTGTTCTATTGTAGGCATATAATATCGCCGTTTTTAATGGTTTAAAACTACTTTAGTAAATCGGTTCGCAAAGGTATCTTTTTTTTTTAAAAAACAATAAAAAAATCTGCGATTTTCCTCCTTTGGCATCCTCCTGCCATTTTTACTGGGATTTAGGACCTTTTCGTACCGTTTTTAGCGCCCATTTTAAGGACTTTTTAACACCTTCCAGGACCTGGCTGAAATGCCGCTTTCAAAATTGCCTTTTCAACTTGGTTCTTTTTAAAAAAATATTACTTTTGCTTGTCCATTTTCAGAGTGTAAATAACAGCTTCAGGATAAGACACATATTCGCACAAAATTTTATTAATAAAATCATAATACTCCATGAAAACTTACCAGACTGATCAGGTAAAAAACATTGTTCTCCTCGGAAATTCAGGATCGGGCAAAACAACCCTGGCAGAATCCATGCTGCTCGAAGGCGGAGTTATCTCCAGAAAGGGTGATGTGGATCAAAAAAATACAGTTTCTGATTTCAGGGAGATTGAACAGGAAAACGAAAGATCTATTTATTCATCTGTCCTTTACACAGAGTTTGCGGACAAAAAGATCAATATACTGGATACACCGGGTGCAGATGATTTCATCGGGGGTGTTATATCCAGTCTGCGTGTCACTGATGTAGCCCTGATGGTGATCAATGTCCAGAATGGAGTGGAAGTGGGAACGGAGATCCACCAGCGATATGCCAACCAGACAAATATGCCGGTTGTATATGTTCTCAACCAGTGCGACCATGATAAGGCTAACTATGAGAAAAGCCTGGAGTCCCTCAAAGAACGTTTTGGAAGCAAAATAGCCCAGATCCAGTACCCGGTGAATGCTGGTCCCGACTTTTGACACCATCATCGATGTACTTCAGATGAAAATGTACAAATATCCAAAAGATGGTGGTAAACCAACCATTTCAGATATACCTGAAGACCATAAGGCACAGGCTGAGGAGATGCATGGTGAACTGGTTGAAAAAGCTGCCGAAAATGATGAGTCCCTCATGGAGCTCTTCTTCGAGAATGATTCACTGAGTGAAGACGAAATGAGAAAGGGTATTACCACGGGACTTATAGAGAACGGGATCAGTCCGGTGATGTGCGTGGCTGCCAGCAATGATATGGGTGTTGCCCGCCTGATGGAATTCATCACCAACGTTTTCCCTTCACCCTGTGATATGACGTCAGAAAAAACCACTGATGACAAGGAAATTAAAGTGCAATCCCACGGGAGATCCCACTATCTTCGTCTTCAAGACGGAATACGAATCCCATATCGGGGAAATCAATTATTTCAAGGTGATTTCCGGAAAGATCACCGAGGGAATGGACCTTTCCAACAACAATACACGCACCAAGGAAAGATTGTCACAGCTGTATGTCGTGGCCGGAAAGACCAGGAACAAGATTGGCAAATTGAGTGCTGGCGATATCGGTGGTGCCGTTAAACTAAAAAACACAAAAACCAACCATACCCTGTCTTCCAACACCAATCTGCAACTGATGGACACCAGCTTTCCCGAACCAAAATTCAGGACGGCTATCAAACCTCTTACTGAGGGTGATGAGGAAAAACTGGGGGAAGCCCTGACCCGGATCCATGAAGCAGACCCAACGGTTGTGGTCGAGTATTCCAAGGAATTGAAGCAGATCATTCTCAGCGGACAGGGTGAACACCACCTGAATATTGTAAAATGGCACCTGGAAAACACCTATCAAGTACAAACCGAATTCCTGCCTCCCAGGATCCCCTACCGGGAAACCATTACCAGGGTTGCCCAGGCAGATTACCGCCACAAAAAGCAATCCGGGGGAGCCGGACAGTTTGGCGAAGTGCATATGATCATTGAGCCCTACACGGAAGGTGCCCCAGACCCAACGATGTTCAAAGTAAACGGAAAGGATCTTAAAGTATCCATCAGGAACAAGGAGGAGATCTCCCTCGAATGGGGCGGCAAGCTCATCTATCATAATTGTATAGTAGGCGGTTCCATCGATGCCCGTTTCCTGCCGGCCATCCTGAAAGGGATCATGGAAAAAATGGAAGAAGGGCCCTTGACCGGTTCCTATGCCAGGGATATCAGGGTATATGTATATGACGGTAAAGATGCACCCGGTAGATTCCAATGAGATCTCTTTTAAACTGGCCGGAAGAAATGCTTTCCGTGAGGCCTTCAAAATTGCCGGTCCCAAGATCATGGAACCCGTTTATGATGTAGAGGTACTTGTACCCGCAGACCGTATGGGTGATGTGATGAGTGACCTCCAGGGAAGAAGGGCCATTGTGCTTGGCATGAACAGTGAGAAGGGATTTGAGAAGATCTCGGCAAAAGTGCCGCTTGCTGAAATGAACAAATATTCTACCGCACTGAGTTCACTGAGCCAGGGACGTGCCATGTACAGCATGAAATTCGCTGAATACACCCAGGTTCCGCCAGACATCCAGGAACAATTGCTGCGCACATACGAAGCAGAGCAGGACGACGAATAACATTTTCTGTCAAGGATATTAGATACTTAACCCCCGGTGACACACCGGGGGTTTTTTTATGATCCGGTGGTTTTAATCTCCTAATATTATATGCAGTTTGACCACATATTATATTCAGGATCCAATTCTAAAGAAAATTAGAAGATTATATCCTTGACTTCAATTTTTTTATAACTTGTAGAATGAATCCTTACCTATTGTGGAGTTCCACTGCATAGCACTTAGCGTTTCCAATGTTCATATTTCAATTCGTGATTATTTTGCTATATAAAAGCGAATCTTTGGAATTTCCTAAACCCATAAATTATTAATCATGAAAAACTTAACTTTTCTAAGTCTTATCATTTCTTTGATGATGTTTAGCTGTACTGAGGAAGTAAAATCACCCATAGAGGGTACATGGCAGTTGGTAAGTGGCGAATGGGGATCTATAGAAGAAACTTTTCCGGGTCAAATAACTGGTTCGGATATTAAAGTGTGGACAGAAGATTGCTTTGCTTTTGTCGGCAAATTTCAAATTGATACAGTTATGATAGACAATTTCGGATGGGGTAAGTATAGATTCATAGAGGGCATCAAGTATGAGGAAAACATTATGATGCATAAATATTCTCCAGATTTGGAGGGACAGACTATCAAAATGCTAACGGAAATAAGGAATGATACTCTTATTCAAAAATGGCCAATAGATGACAATTGGACTCTTGCGGAAAATCACTCCACTGAAAAATATGTCCGTGTAAAATAAATCGTTATCACCCCCCGACGATGCGCCGGGGGCTTTTATATAATCCTGGGGTCCTAATCTCCTAATATTATATGCAGTTTACACCCAATTTATTATTCCTAATCTAATCCACAGAAAATAAAAGATTAAACCTTGACTTTTAGTATTTTTTGGTGAATTATATGGTCTTCTCACGTTTTGAGGAGTTCCACTTTGTAGCACTTGATTTCCTTTTCAGTATAATACCAATTACATTTACACTTCACGCCGTTAAATTTCAATCTCTCGGAAAATGAAGCGATATGGTCTGATTATATTATTGCTCGTCTCTGTCTTTTATCAATCAATTGATAATGCCTTCGCCGTGCAAAATCAGGATTTTTCGAGGATATCCTTTGACACTATCAATTACAAATAATACCCACTTGTTTCCATTTGATAGGGAAAATACCATTAGCGGATTGGCTTTCTCAGGAGAAATTACTTTACATTCTGATACAAGTCTGGTCCGTATTATCTTAATGGATAATAATTACAATGAATACCTCATTTATGAGACATATCCCATTCTGGCAGGCTCAAGACAATTTTCAGTTGATAAAGCCGGGGAGGAAACATCTCTGTTAAACAATATCACGCCATATCGGGTAACATTTGAACTTGTTGATGCTTCAATTTATTTGAAAGAGATCATCATCAGTGAAGAGGATAACATACAGGCAGAATCGCAAGATGATAGGTTGCTTCAACAAACCTTGGATAAAATTGACAGGATCAACCAGAACATTCAAAACTCTGGTCAGAAATGGGTGGCCGGTGAAACTTCAATTTCAAGATTATCTTACCAGGAAAAGAAGAAATATGTTTGGTGGTAGCGTTCCCAATTTTCAAGGTTTCGAATATTATGTGGGGGGTGTTTTTGTCTTGCCCGGAGCAAAAGATGATTTAGATTCAAGGGAGATCACAATCAGAAAACCTCTCAGCTGCCAGAATCTCAATATGCGAGTGAATTCAGCTGGAAGAACAGGCACGGAGAAGACTGGGTTACTCCGGTTAAAAACCAGGGAGGTTGTAGCGGTTGCTGGGCATTTGGAACAACTGCTGCAGCTGAGATTACTGGTAAATCTATACTATAACCGGCATCTGGATTATGATTTATCAGAGCAAAATATAATATCATGTACATGCGGGATATGTAGTATGGGGGACAGCATGATTCGGCTTTTGATTATATCAGAGGATATAGGAATTGTTATGGAGGATTGTTTTCCATATACAGCCTCCGATCAGGATTGTTCGGAGATGTGCAGCAATCCCCAGGAACGAATTAAAATTGATAATTGGACAATACTATTTATATGAGGATGACTAAGAAAAGAGAAATTATTAACGGAGCCACATCGGCTTCAATATACATTTTGGAATCATGTGATGCAAGTTGTTGGTTATAAGGTACTTGAAGAGGGTGATAATTTTCTTATGCGAAAGATGAAATTGACACATGTCTTTGGATTACCATAGAACACGACAATCCGCTAATAGGCCAGACCGCCTGGCTAGTGCAAAAATAGTTGGGGAGAGGAATGGGGAGATAATGGTTATGTATATCTTATCGGAGACAGGAAGGATATTAGGATGTATTCATTGTATGGACCTGTTAGTTCTCTGGATTTTAATGAGACTGATGTATTATGCACTGATAATGATGGCGATGGATACTACTCCTGGGGTATTGGACCAAAACCATCCCATTGCCCGGAAAGTCCTGATGAGCCGGATGGTGATGATTCAGATCCATGTATCGGCCCGATGGATGAATATGGTAACTTCACACACTTCTACTCCAACACCTGATGCAAAAGATACAATAATCTTATATGGTCAGACTGGTTCCTGATCTATTTGCTGCGGGTAGTAATATTCGATGGTATAGTGATAAAAAGCTGCTAAATCTTATTCACACAGGAAATGGGTTTACTACCGGACAATACAGAAATAGGGGATTATACTTATTACGTAACCCAAACATTATCGGGTTGTGAAAGTGCAGCCAATGCTGTATCTCTATCTATTTGGCTTGAGATACCTCGTCCTTTAGGACATGATACAGTAGGATATGCAGGAGAACCAGCAATACTGACAGTAGCAGGAGAACAGGGTGCAACATTTAAATGGTATGAAGATCCATTATTAACTATTCTATTGCATACCGGAGAATCTTATGAAACCCAAAAGACGGACACTGGCACTTACACTTATTATGTAACCCAAACATTATGTCATGTTAGAAAGTGCTCCGGATACAGTAGAACTTTCAGTCTTTTATTTGGTAGACATTCCCGACCCTGCCTTCCTGCGTGCCCTGATTGCAAAGGGAGAGGATACCTATGGAGACAGATTGATTAGTTCCACTGAAGCTGAAGCAGTGAGCTCTCTGGATGTCAGTGGTATGCATATTACAAATTTGACCGGGATTGAAGCATTTGTTAATCTTGATAAATTAAATTGCTCTTATAACCAATTAACCAGTCTGAATGTATTGGTGCGAGAAAATTCCGCTATTTGAACTGCAGTAAGAATAGAATTTGCAGTCTGGATATCTCTAATAGTACATCCCTGATAAGATTGTATTTACAAAACAATTGCACCCTAATGAAGGTATGCGTGTGGACAATGCCCTTCCCAACCAGTGAATTTGAAGATTTCAATTTTGGCACAAATGTCCATTTCATGACAGAATGTGCCCCCGGATGGAATAAATACAAGTCGGAGAAATTTAGTATTTACCCCATTCCTATAACTGATTTGTTAACCCTTGAAACAAAGTTTCGAGGACGCAATTCAATCGAGATTACCTCACTGAACGGACAGTTGATATATAGAGATATAATTGAAGGACCAACCATACATCAAATAGACCTGTCATCCTTCCAGAAAGGTATATATTTAGTGATAATACGGTCCAGGGATATGTAAAGACGGAGAAATTTATCAAGCAGTAAACCTATGGTTTTATAACCCAAACATGCAGCCAAGAATTATGCGGATAGATTTTAGCCCAAGGTGCAGCGACTGGGGCTTTTTATAATCATGGGTCGAATTTCCTCATATTATATATGGTTTAACACCAATAAAATCAAGTGATTTTTCCCATTCTACTCAGTCTTTACTCAGAAGAATTAATTATTCAATCCAAATCACATCTGAAGAAGTTAATACAGATATCATTATACCGATGGTGTAAGAATCATTGATATGAGGATCAATAGACAAATTAAACATCGTACAAAGCTGGAGCCAACAATATGATCCGAATCTCGACAATTAGAAATTTAAATTCTTGACCTTTAGTGTTTTCTTCGTAACTTGCATTTACAAATTCCCCCGTTCTCGATATCTCCACCTTACATCCATTTCCAATTTCCAGTCTTCTCAGTTATTAAATATAAAATCCATTAATCATGAAAAAGATTATCTTTTCAATGTTAGCCTTATCGCTAATTGCCGGCACTATTTACTGTCAGGAAAAAACTGACAATGAAAAAGAAAATAAAGTCCTGGCTGATAATTATGTCAAAGCTTGGAATGAGGGTGATTTATCCTTGTTTGAAGAGCTTCTCTCCCCAGAGATTGTAAGACATACAGTTGATATATACGAAGACATCATAGGGATTGAAGCATTTAAGGGACAAGTCACTTTACAAAGGACAACTTTTTCAGACTTTAATGTTACTCTTGATGAATTAATTATTAAAGGGGATAACATGGTAGGAAGATGGACACTTACTGGGAAAAATACTGGTCCTTTCGGTGCGTTGCCACCTACAGGAAAAAAAGTAAAATTTTCCGGAGTAGAAGTTAGTCACGTTGTTGATGGAAAAGTGATCGAACAATGGGTATATTACAACCAGGCAGTGATTTTTACTCAAATTGGTTTTACTATTACTCCACCCGAGACACATTAAGAACAATAATCGTTCAGTTTCCTATTCAGAGAATATCACAAAACATCCTGACATTTAGTCGGGGTGTTTTGTGATCCGGTTGGCATTATCTCCTAATGTTATATACGGTTTTAAAAACGATAATCTCATCTCCGTTCTCAACAAAATACTAGCCTCTTGAATTTTTTCCATAACTTCACTTAAGATATCCCACTTTCCAACTTCTCAATCACAATTTCAAATTTTCTCATTTACTAAACCTAAAATTCATTAATCATGAAAAAGATCATCTTTCCAATTTTAATTATATCGTTAATTGCTGGAGGTAGTTCATGCCAGAAAAAAATTGACATTGAAAAAGAAAAGGAAGCAATCAAAGCTGTCATCGAGGAAGAAACAAATGCCTTTATGGACAATGATTATGACCGCTTTGCTGCAACCTATGTGCAGGATAAAACCTTCATAAGGTTAAATGCAAGCAAAGCTGATTATGATTATATTGTTGGATGGGGTTATAATTATATTGTTGGATGGGAAGGAATTAGTTACAGGTTTTAAGGATGGTTTTCAAGGATAATCCTGACATACTTCTATATAGATTTGAAAATTCAAATTATAAAATTAAAGTTTACCCAGAAAGTGCTTGGGCAGTCTATGATGAAAACTGGTATGATAGGCAGGGAGCATTGGTTGAATTGAATATAGATGTTAGGTTTCTTGAAAAAGATAATGGAGAATGGAAAATTGTATATCTATCCACTGTTAATACTACATCCTATGAAGACGAAGTGGATGACGATGAGGATGAGGATGAAACTAAAGAATAAACACAATAAAAGCCTCGGCGAATAGTCGGGGCTTATTTGTGATCCGGCTGGCATAATCTCCTAATATTATATACAGTTTCACACCAGATTGCATTCATGATTAAATTTACATAAAATTGGAAGAGTAAATCCTTAACTTATAGTATTTTCTTCTTAACTTGTGTATAGTTTTCTCACCTTTCGCTAGGTTTCTCTGCAATTGCATTTGGCGGTTTCAATCCCATTTTTTTCTCTGCAACTTAACAAACCTCTAAACCATGAAAAAAATTTGTTTAACAATCACAATTGCTGTATTCCTGTTATTCTTATTAAACGGAGTACAGGCACAAGCTCCACAGACAAAACTTAACCAAGTTGAGTGTGATTAATCAACTTATAGGCTCATGGAAAATTGAATTAGGTAAAGACACAACTGTCTATACTGATTTTACCACTTATGGAACAGGCGTTGATGCTATTGGGAAGTATGTCACAAAAGGGAAGACCTTTATGGAGTCAAGAATTAATTGGGCGTATGACAAAACATTTAATAGATTTATAGGTCTTAGCCAGATTAAAGGAGGAGATGTCGTTACATTATGGGCAGCGGAATGGATTTCAAAGAATAAATATTTTCTAGTCGATTATAAGGATATTTCCAATCCTGAAGAGGATTCAAGGAGAATAGAAGGAACATTGAAATCAAATGATTTATTGGAAATCATTTATTATGAAAACAACAAACCTGTTAATACTGTAAATTATATACGTGTAAAATAGTGGTTCTTAACATAAGATAAATGCTCCAAGATTAACATATTTCGGGCATTTTGGTTATATAAGGAACATAACCTGTTCATATTATATACGGTATACACCCAATATTATATTCCTTATCCAATCCACAGAAAACTAGAAGATTAATCCTTGACATTTAGTATTTTCTTCTTAACTTGTGTTAAGATTTCTCACCTATCGCGGAGTTCCACTGCATAGCACGTGCTATTCTAATCTTTTTTATTTTCTCTACAGCTTATTTAATCTTATATGCCATATACGATTAAACACATCCTCACTTTCTTGAATACTAATTAAAACATTACAAACATGAAACAAAAAATGATCTCAATTACAATTTCCCTTATGGTCTGCTTTTATTTTACTAACTCAATGGGGCAAGACATAGAACCCAAAGGACAACTCTGGTTTTGTTGGGAGGCCACTGTTAATCCGGCGCAACTTGATGAGTTTATGGATCTCCAGATTGATATAAGAAAAACGCATTTAAAGGAGGCTGGCTTATCCTATCCCATCAATGCATGGACCGATGGCCTTTTTACTTATTATTTCTTCTACCCAGTGGATTCATACAATGACAAGGATAACATATAACAATGAACTCTGGAAAGGCTATTGAGCTCCAGGGGAACGACTGGCTCGACCGGATGTTTTCCACAGTGGATAACCACACGACATGGTTCATCAGATGGGACCCGGACCTCTCTTATAACCCTGAAAATGCCCGAAGGAAAAGTGATGAAGGAGTTTATGCCGTCTGGGACATGTTTTACATTGATTCCGGCAAAGAACAGGAAGTTCGTAATTTGCAAAAGCGTTTCGTGACTGAGTTGAAGAAAAAGGGCTATGATGATTGGGTAGATACTTATATTAGCGAATTGGGCCTGGATGGATACTTCTATATGGGGGTAATATTTGGCAAAAGCCCTGCAGATTTGTGGGCACAGAATGAGGTGATGTGGGAATTGCTGGGCGAGGATGGGAGCCAGTTATTCAATGAGATGCGGAAATACATTAAGAAAAGAGATTTCAAGCAGTTCTGGTACATGAAGGAACTATCCTATGATCCAGAGGAATAGATTTACAATTAATAGTGATTAATTTTTGATGTATCGGAATCGTTAGCCTCCCGCCATGCCGCTAGGGGTTCTTTATGCGCTGAAGAAAACGAGAAGGGCTGCAGGCTGCCACCAATTCGACCTCTCATCATTTGAGAAAGACATATTCTTCATCACAATAAAATCCGGTGATTATGTGATAACCAAGTAAATTATCAAGCAGTAGGTGAAAGTAACGCTGTGGATGATATGCCCGGTGCCAGTTTGTGGGGATATTAAAGATTTACCGGGATCATAATATCCTAATAATGGGTCCGCCGGGTACAGTAATAAAAAGCTTGCTCATCGATTACCAACATAGGAGAATGGGGATAAGTTCTGGCATCCGGAAAAATTGCAGCCAGAGGAAATTTCGAAAAGTATGGTCAAACCCCTACAAAATAATGATACCGGTCAACACGATATCCCTGTAAGGAAGTAAGCTTAATTCTTTTAAATCTGGTTTTGTGAATACCCTCGCTTTCCCTACTGTGACCGATATTATTGATTTTGTTAAATGTACCTTCCCAACTTCCATCCCATACGCAATATGCATCGGCTCCTAGTTCTAAAAATTGATATTGCAATTGAAGCCAACCTGAATAATCAGTATTAAACATCTGCCAGGTATAGGTCATGGGTATAAGTCTAATGTCTTTCCGTCCTTTTAACTGTACAAAATATTTATAATCTAAACTATCGGGGGCATCACGGTGAACATCCCTTTTATCATAATATTGGCCCACCGGTATTAAATCATCGATCAACCCCTCTTCTACCCAATTTGAGATATCCAGCCCCCATCTTTTGCAATCCCATTCATTTCCTGGCACGATCACAGACAGGCGTTGATCTGCATGTAAAGTACTTTTCACCTTCTTTATAAACCCGGTAAGTACTGATGCCTGATAATCCAGCCATCTGGAGTCTGTTTCCGGAAGATCCCTGGGATCAAGGCCGTACTTCATCCTAAATCCTTCAACCATGATGGGTTCATACAACACCATCGGAACACCCCTTACAAAACAAAGACTAATTCCATCAGGATGGTATTCAAGAATTTCTTTGAATAAATTAATCATATGCATCTGCACTTCAGGATATGCATAACTAAGACGGCTTACTTTAGATCCTTCCCTATCAAGACAATGATATTGGGGGTGAGTATTGAAAAAATCTGATTTTATATGTTGATCAAAGGGATAAAGTGTACCAAAACCCTGCATGCGAATATAAACCTGAAATTCCCACCCTCTGTCTCGGGTATATTCTCTCATTACTTGCAGGCTGTTCCATCCTTTTGTAAGCCATTGTTTCATATTTTTCGAAATCATAGAATCAAACGGGATTACAAATTCAGGGGAAGGGTGGTAGGTCCCGACTTTTGTAGGATAATTGCACATATCACCAACGCCCATTCCCCAGATCAGCATGCCCAGATTGCTATTCTCCGGGATAGACTCAAAATGGGATGTGAGGTCTTCCGGTGTTCGATGTTCCTGAATTCCAAAAATCCCATGACCATCATTGGTTATTACCAGCGGTGGATTATCCCTGGTGTTATTGATTTTTTCTATGGGTTCCAGACGCATATATGCCAATCCTCCAGGCTTTATTGACGGATCGTTGTTGCTTTCCAATATCAGATCCTGACCGGTCAGATCTGCATCTTTCCAATAGACCTCATAAACAGTATTTGAACTGTTTCTTACGTCATCATAGCATGTCTCTCTAAGACTTATTTTCTGAAAGGACGAGTCTCTACTTAATCGTACCCGTACCTGAGGACAGCCAAAACCATTGTAAATTCCAAGATGAATGCGGTATTTTCCCTTAATCCCTATTGGTACGGGAACAGAAGGTAAGTTTGGTCCACCACCTTCACAAAGCATAATACCCTTAATCTTTTCCGTCTTGTATGAAACTGATCTCCAAAGCCTTGTGCTACTATTATCAATAAAGTCAACATTGACTAATTCACCAGGATTTGTAATTAATATTTCTGCTCCAGTTTGTTTTTCATCTGAGTGTTCGGAAATAATCTTTTGCTTCTCCTTATCCTGTATCCTGGTGCAAAATAGCATAGAACACATAATTAAAATCAGTGAAAAAAACTGAGGCAATTTTTTTATGAATGAATGAATTTGCCGATGCACTATACTTAACTTTCCATAACTGATGATAAATCCTATTATGAATTCCATTGTTTTCATAATCTGATCAATCCACCTATGCTTATTCAATTCTGCATAATCCTTCCCAACTTAAATAATGTTCCGTTATCCCGAGTTCAGTCATCAAATTTCTTGTTTCAATTGTTTCGTAATGGTGGGTGTTAAATCCCTTTCCCTGGTCATTATTCCATAACCACAATGGAGTAGCCCACAAACATGCTTTGAATTCAATACTTCTGTAAAAATCCATCCGAACCCCTCTTTGCCCATGATGAGCCAGTTGGAGATAGTCGCAGTTTAAATCTTCCCGGTAGGGGCCATTTAACAATATATCACCGCCTTCTTTCGCCAAATCCCCTAAGAATACTATTGATTTTTTCGGATCCCAAACTTTAATCACCATACTGTTATTGTTAACTATATTTATGGTAATATCTTCATTTGTAACACTAAGGATCTTAAATTTTGTTTTATCAATCTGAATAACCTTCCCCGGTTTGGTTATATTAATTACATCGATTCCTGACTCCCTGAGATTGGCATAAACCTCAGCTATATGTGGTGTATAATTAGTATCATACTTCTCATAATAAGCTTGTGGAAACTCAGAATGATAAATCTTTTTTATGCTGATATCACCAGGATTCTTTACAATTTCGTTTAAGGCACCAAAATGGTCCCTGTGTGGATGGCTGAGAAACCAGGCTTCAACTTCATTCCCCAATGCTGCCAGGAAGCCTCGTAGATACATTGTTTCCTCTGGCATGCCACCATCCATCACAACAACTTTTCCGTCGTTCATCAGAAAAACATAAGAATTACCTACATAATTATTCTGAGCAGGGAGTTGCCATACAATGAAATTAGATGCATTTTGAGAGAAAAATAAAGTTACATGTGAGGAACAGAAAAAACAAGCATGCTGTTAATCGTTTCATAATTCTATATCTTAATTAATGATCATCCTGACTGTGAAACCATCGTCCCAATTTACTAAAAACCCAGGAGTGTTAATTGGTAATTCCGGAAAAAACCAGGCATTTTTTGTGGTTACTGGTACAAAAGCCGGTCCACCCATAACGTGGAAAAGGACATACAAAAACCCAGGCATTCTTTTGTGGTTACTGGCACAAAAGCCGGTCTGGGTTTTTGTATGTCCTTTGAAACCCTACTATTCTGATTCGCGGTAGAGATAGACGAAACCTTTATAGGGCGGATAGCCCCGGTACCGTTCGGCGTCCCATCCCACAGCTTCGATCACATAATAGTATACACCGGGCTGGGCAAAACTCTCCCCCTTGCCATTGATGGTTCCATCCCAGCCTTCCCATTCGAACTTCTCCTCGGTCTGTTCAAATTCATAAACTTTGCGGCCGGATCGACTGAATATTGGTAATTTTGAAAGATTTGAGGGATTTTGCCTGGACAAGGAAAAAATCATTGACCCCGTCCCCGTTGGGCGTGAAAACATTGGGGGCATCCAGTTCGGATGGTTCGACCACAATGTCGACCCTTGATACCGTTGGGAAGGAATCAACACAGCCTGCCTCACTGAAGGCGGTCATGGTCGGGTAATAATGGTCCGGGATATAATAGGTGTAAACCACAGAATCTTCGATAGATTCAGTAATTACCTCTGAATCCTCCTCTCCGGTTTTGGCACTGTCTACCAGGGTCCACTGATATTCAACCCCGTTTTCAGATACGTTGATAAACCGCACCTCAAGGGGTGCTTCTCCCGATGGACTTACCTCTTCTATCCAATTACCGGGATTTGCCAAATCCTCAATATAAGTGGTAAACTCAGCCTTGACATGCACACTCTCGTACAATACTTCATCTGCCCGTGACAGGCCAAAACTGTCTACCGCCGTCAGGGTAAACCGTGTATCCTTGGTAGGCGGCTGTGAATAAGGGGGATTATTATATATGATCAGGTCGAGGAACCTTTCGGCACCGAGGATCTCGTATTCAGCATCATCAGAGGTCCACTCAAAGGTCATCCCGTTCGGCAGGTTTTTTGGATTCCCGTTGGCTAGATCATAATAGGTATGGATATCTGCTTCCGCTATCCCATTCAGCCAAAGGTAATCGCAGGTGTATTTGTAGGGTTTTATCTTGCCATTTACATCCTTTTCCACTTCCGCATATGAATCATTGGAAAACACCCATGCTCGAAGGATGGTGTCAAGGTCAACGGCGGTAATATGAACCTGGTAGCATCCCGGATCCAGGTTGTCAACCCTGGAGGTGGCTACGCCGGATTCCGAATGGAAAGGGGGATCAAATGTATTAGTGGAAGGATTATACATGCTCCAGCTGAAATCAAATCCTGCTGTTCCGTAAGGCGGTGTTGCCAGTAATGATCCCTGGACAGGGGTCCCGTAAGAGGCCGTATGAAAGATGAAATAAGGGTCATCCTCAGGGAAGACCGGGTATTCCAGGGTATCAGAAAAATTTGCAGTGGGAGAACTAATTTGGGCATTCGAAACACCGAAATTTCCCGCTAAAAAACATATAAGGAAAATACGTGATATGAATACCTCTGCTGATCTCATTAACAGGTTTGAAAGCGATATACCCTTAATAACTGGGTTAGGTAACTTTTTATTATCGACATACAATTTAAAGTGGCAAAGATAAATAATCTCTGAGAAGAAAAAATCATTAATTTTGGCAGCTACCGGAAAGATATGGGGAAAGATTTCATCAAAGATCTGAACGATGCACAGCAGAAAGCCGTCCTGGCAATTAATGGTCCAAGCCTGGTCATTGCAGGAGCAGGATCCGGAAAAACAAGGGTTCTGACATACAGGATCGCTTACCTGCTCAGCCAGGAAATACCTCCCGGCAGTATCCTGGCACTGACGTTCACCAACAAGGCAGCCAGGGAAATGAAGGATAGGATAGGAAAGCTTGTCGGGCCTGAACGTGCCCGGTATCTGTGGATGGGTACCTTCCATTCTGTTTTCTCAAAGATCCTCCGCAGGGAAGGGCATTTGCTGGGCTATCCTTCTACCTACACCATCTATGATACATCTGATTCCAAAAGCCTGATCAAGAAGATCATCAAGGAACTGGACCTGAATGACCAGATCTATAAACCAGGCGAGATATATGGCAGGATCTCCTCGGCAAAAAATAACCTGATCACTCCCCAGGCCTATTTTTCCAGTTCCCAGTTGATAGAAATGGATAAGCGAACCCGGAAACCCAGGATCGCAGACATTTATAAATTATATGCCATCAGATGCAAGAAATCCGATGCTATGGATTTCGACGACCTTTTATTGAATCTGTATATCCTGATCCGGGACTTCCCCGAGGTCCTTGCCAGGTACCAGGAACAATTCAGGTATATCCTGGTGGATGAATACCAGGATACAAATTACCTGCAGTACAAGATCATCAACCAGTTATCTTCCAGATATAAAAATATATGTGTGGTGGGAGATGATGCCCAGAGCATTTATTCCTTCAGGGGAGCGAGGATAGAGAACATCCTGAATTTCAAACATGATTACCCTGATTACGGACTTTTTAAGCTGGAAAGAAATTACCGGTCCACCCGGAACATCGTCGAAGCCGCCAACAGTATTATCGCCAAAAACCGTGACCAGATAAGCAAGAAGATCTGGTCAGAAAAAGAGACGGGGGAAAAGATCAAACTCATAAGGGCAGCTACGGATAATGAAGAAGGGTACCTCATCGCCAACCTGATAAAGGATGCAGTATATGCACATCAGTTGCACCACCGGGATATCGCCATCCTGTACCGGACCAATGCCCAGTCCAGGATCTTCGAGGAAGCCCTGCGGAAACTGAATATCCCTTATAAGGTATATGGCAGCCTTTCCTTTTACCAGAGAAAAGAGATCAAGGATCTCCTGGGCTATTTCAGACTGACGGTGAATCCTTATGATGAAGAGGCCCTTCGCAGGATCATCAATTACCCTGCCCGTGGGATTGGCCAGACAACCGTGTCCAGGCTGGAGGAGATCGCGGCCAGCCAGGACAAAAGGATCTGGGACATCCTCCAGTCGCTGGATGATTATTCCGGCATATTTAACCAGGGGACCATCCGCAAACTGAAGGCATTTGCCAGCCCTGATCAACGGATACCAGGAGAATCTTAAGACCATGGAAGCCTTCGACCTGGCCTATTCCATTGCAGAAAGTTCAGGGATCATGAAGGACCTGCATTATGAGAATTCTCCGGAAAACCTGAGCAAATAGGAAAACCTGCAGGAGATCCTGAACGGGATCAAGGAATACGTGGAATCCCAGGAAGAGGCTGAGGACACAAGCCTGGAATCCTTTCTCCAGAGTGTTTCCCTGCTTACCGATGCAGACAATGAAAAGGAAGAAGACAGGGACAAGGTTACCATTATGACTGCTCATGCGGCCAAGGGACTTGAATACAGGTTTGTATATGTAACGGGACTGGAAGAAGAGTTGTTCCCATCCCGTATGTCATCCAATACAAGAGAGGAGATCGAGGAAGAGAGAAGGTTGTTTTACGTGGCGGTTACCCGTGCCATGGAACAGGTCACTCTCAGCTATGCAACTACCCGATACCGCTGGGGAGTTCCGGTCAACGGTGTCCCCAGCCGTTTCATCCGGGAAATTGAACCGGAATATCATGGACCAGCCAAAGGAAGAAACCTGGGTTGAGCCATCCCGGCCGGCCTGGAAACCGTCACAGAAGAAAGTGGAGATGTTTCTGTAAGCACCGAAAAAATAAAAAGGATGAAACCGGTGTCCAGGGCCACTCCTGCCGGCCCTTCCGGGACCTCTTTTGAGGCAGATGATCCGGCTAAGATCCAGACAGGAATGCAGGTGGAACATTCACGATTCGGTTCGGGGAAGATCATTAACCTGGAAGGCGAACCTCCCAACAGGAAGGCAACGGTATTCTTCAAGGAGCATGGACAGAAACAACTCCTCCTGAAGTTTGCCAAATTAAAGATCATTCCTTAGGGCAGTTTGAAAACATTTTGAAATCCCCGCAGATTTGTGTTCATTTGCATTAAATTCATATTACATGGAATACGATTATAATTCACAGCGAACCAAGATGGTACTCCCGGAATATGGAAGGAATATCCAGAAGATGGTTGAATATACCGTACAGATTGAGGACAGGGAAGAGAGGAATAAGGCAGCCCGGGCCATCATCGCCATCATGGGGAACCTGAATCCCCACCTGAGGGACGTCACTGATTTTAAACATAAATTATGGGACCACCTGTTCATCATATCAGATTTTAAACTGGATATTGATTCCCCGTACGAGAAACCCACCCGTGAAATTCTGTTTGAGAAGCCCAAACAGGTTCCCTACAAAGACTATAAAATCAGGTATAAGCATTACGGCAAGATCATTGAATTACTGATCAAAGAGGCATCTGAGTTCAAGGAGGGTGAAGAAAGGAATGCATTGATCAGGCTGATAGCCAATCATATGAAGAAATGCTATGTCACCTGGAACAGGGATGTGGTAAATGATGAATCCATTTTCGAAGACCTGAAGACCCTGTCAGGAGGAAAGATCGTTGTGGGGGATGACTTGAAGCTTGCTGAGACCAGGGATATCCTGTCAAAGAGCAAAAAGAAAAGACCGCCAAAAAAGAAATAACCTGCATGGGCACATTTGTTGTGAACGGAGGGAAATCCCTTTCCGGCACGCTCACTCCCCAGGGTGCCAAAAACGAGGCATTACAGGTAATCTGTGCCAGTTTGCTGACAGATGAAACAGTCACCATCAGGAACATTCCCAATATCCTGGATGTCACCAACCTGATCTCCCTGCTGCAAGACATGGGGGTGGAGATTGGCAATCCAGTCAATGGCACCTATACCTTTCAATGCAAAAAGCATAGATCTCGAATACCTGAGAAGTGATGAGTTCAGGGAAAAGGGAACCAGCCTGAGGGGATCCATCATGATCCTGGGACCCTTGCTGGCAAGATTCGGAAAGGCTATGTACCCGCACCCGGAGGGGATAAAATCGGCCGGCGAAGGCTGGACACCCATTTTATTGGCTTTCAGCAGCCTCGGGGCATCATTCAGCTATGACCAGGCTTCCCAGCTGTATTCTGTCGATGCACCTTCACTGCAGGGATCTTATATGTTACTCGATGAGGCCTCGGTTACCGGGACTGCAAACATCCTGATGTGTGCTGTCCTGGCCAAGGGCACCACAACCATATACAATGCCGCCTGTGAACCCTATATCCAGCAACTTAGTAATATGCTGATCCGCATGGGGGCAAAGATCGAAGGAATTGGTTCCAACCTCCTGACCATCCATGGGCACAGGATGCCCTTCATGGCTGTGAACATGACCTGCTGCCGGATATGATCGAAGTTGGCAGTTTTATCGGGATGGCAGCACTTACCCGTTCTGAATTAACACTCAGAAATGTCTCCGTTGAAAACCTCGGGATCATACCGGAACAATTCAGAAGACTGGGCATTGAGATCAGGCAGGAACAGGATGATCTTTTCATTCCCCGGCAGGAGCATTATGAGATTGAAACATTTATTGACGGATCCATAATGACCATTGCAGATGCCCCCTGGCCCGGATTGACACCGGATCTGCTGAGTGTCTTCCTGGTGGTGGCCACCCAGGCTAAAGGCAGCGTCCTGATACACCAGAAAATGTTCGAAAGCAGGTTGTTCTTTGTTGATAAGCTGATCGACATGGGTGCCCAGATCATCCTTTGCGATCCCCACCGCGCAACTGTGATCGGCATCGACAGGCAGTATCCCCTGCGTCCCACCACCATGAGCTCTCCCGACATCCGGGCAGGGGTAGCACTTTTGATCGCTGCCCTTTCTGCAGATGGCAAAAGTACCATCCATAATATCGAACAGATCGACCGGGGTTATGAGCATATTGAGCAACGCCTGAATAATATCGGAGCCGATATTACCCGCCAGTAATAACAGCCTGTCAATTTGTCCTGAATTTAATCTTGGCAAAACATTTGCTGATGAAGGGACACACAGAAATAATAGTTAATTGAGCTGATAAATGGCAAAAAAAGAAAATACAAAGGATAATACAGGAAGCATGGCAAGTGAAGAGAAAAAAGTGAAAACCCAGAAACAAACTGTCCGCGGAGAAACCAAAATCTCCCAGGCCCAGGAAAAAGACTGAAGATTCTCCCAGGTTAAAGGCACTGGAACAGGAATTACAGGAACAAAAGGAAAAATACCTGAGGCTTTCGGCTGATTTTGATAATTACCGCAAGCGTACCATGAAGGAAAAGATCGAACTGACAAAGCAGGCCGGCGAAGAAATCTTTACCAGGATATTGCCTGTACTTGATAACCTGGAAAGAGCCATGAAAGTCGTCGAAGAAGCAAAGGACCTGGAAGCGGTCAAGGAGGGAATGCGATTGATCTATAACATGTTCAGTGAATACCTCATCCAGCAGGGAGTGAAAGAGATTGAGTCCATGCACCAGGAATTTAACACGGATGTACATGATGCAGTCACCAAGATCCCGGCACCGGACAAAAAACTTAAAGGGCAAGGTTGTGGATGTCATCGAAAGGGGATATTTCCTGAATGATAAGGTCATGCGTTATGCAAAAGTTGTTATAGGAGAATAATGGCGAAAGAGAGATTTTTACGAAATACTGGATGTCTCAAAAAATGCCTCCAAGGAAGAAATTAAGAAAGCTTACCGCAAACAGGCCCTGAAATATCATCCGGATAAAAACCCGGGCGATTCCAGTGCCGAAGAAAAATTCAAGGAAGCTGCCGAAGCTTACGAGGTCCTGAGCGACGATGATAAAAGAGCCAGGTATGACAGGTTTGGTCATGCGGGACTTGGAGGTGGAGCCGGTGGAGGATTTGGCGGCCAGGGTATGACCGTTGAGGATATATTTTCAAGCTTTGGTGATATCTTCGGCGATGCATTCGGTGGATTCGGCGGATTTGGTGGCAGCAGAAGATCTTCCCGCGCCGTCCGAAAGGGATCCAATCTCAGGGTTAAGGTAAAACTGAACCTTCAGGAGATCGCCAAGGGTGCCGAGAAAAAGATCAAGGTAAATAAATATGTCAGCTGTTCTTCATGTGATGGTTCGGGTGCAGAAGGCGGTTCCAGTTATTCTACATGCAGTACCTGTAACGGCAATGGCCAGGTGACACGGGTATCCAATACATTCCTGGGACAAATGCAAACGGTAGCATCCTGTCCAACCTGTGGTGGAGAGGGTAAAATCATTACCGATAAATGCAAACAATGTTACGGTGAGGGGATCGTAAAGGAAGAAGAGGTCATTCCTATCAGTATCCCTGCAGGTGTGGCGGAAGGCATGCAAATGACAGTATCGGGAAAGGGAAATGCAGCCAGGCGGGGAGGTGTAAACGGTGACCTGCTGGTCATGATCCAGGAAGAAGAACATCCTGATCTGATCCGTGATGGCAATGATCTCCTTTATAACCTGCACATCAGCATCCCCCAGGCCTCATTGGGAGCAGCTGTTGAGATCCCAACAGTTGAAAGTAAGGTGAAGATCAAAATTGAGCCCGGAACCCAGCCGGGGAAGATCCTGCGTTTACGAAATAAAGGCATCCCGGATGTAAATGGTTACAACAAGGGGGACCTGCTGGTCAGCATCAACGTCTGGATCCCGAAGAACCTGACAAAAGAAGAACAAAAATTGATTGAGAAATTCGGAGAATCTCCTAATTTTATACCCCATCCTGACAAAAGCGAAAAGAATTTTTTCGAGCGGATGAAAGGCTATTTTAAGTAAGCCGCACATGGAAGAGATCTTTAAGGCTGATAAGGTTGTTAAAAAATTCATCCATACAGTAGCCCTGGATCAGGTCTCTGTCAGTATTCCCAAAGGAAGCATCTATGGTCTGCTCGGACCCAACGGGGCAGGCAAAACAACACTGATCAGGATCATCAACCAGATCACGGCTCCGGATGAAGGGAGCCTGATATTCAATGGTGAAAAATTACGCCCTGAGCATATTGCCCGGATCGGATACCTCCCCGAGGAACGCGGCCTGTACAAAAAAATGAAAGTGGGTGAACAGGCGCTCTACCTCGCCCAGCTAAAAGGCCTTTCAAAAAAAGAGGCCATGAAAAGCCTCAAGAAATGGTTCGGCAAATTCGAGATCCTCGATTGGTGGAATAAAAAGGTTGAAGAACTTTCCAAGGGAATGCAGCAAAAGGTCCAGTTCATTGTCACCATCCTGCATGAACCCGAATTACTGATCTTCGACGAACCTTTCAGCGGATTTGATCCCATCAATGCAGACATGCTCAAAAAAGAGATCCTTGCACTGAGGGAAGAAGGGGCAACCATTATCTTTTCTACCCACAATATGGGATCGGTAGAAGAACTATGCGATCACATCAGCCTGATCGACAAAGGCAGAACCCTGATCGAGGGAGATATCAAGGAGATCAGGGACAGGTACAGGACGGATACCTATGAAATAGCTTTCCAGGGAGAGGCAGATAAACTGAAGCAAGCCCTGAACAATCACTATGAGCTGCTGGAAACCAGCGGCGATGGGAGATTTGCAAAAGGCCAGGATCAAACTTGCTGCAACATACCAAGGAAAATGAGCTCCTCTCCCTGCTTATTCCATCGGTACATATTATTTCATTCAACGAGGTTTACCCAAGCATGAACGATATTTTTATCAG
Organism: uncultured Bacteroidaceae bacterium; assembly: GCA_963767555.1. GTDB lineage: Bacteria > Bacteroidota > Bacteroidia > Bacteroidales > SM23-62 > SM23-62. Next base: position 112,558 of record CAVYEL010000022.1, read on the forward strand.
GGTCGTTAAAGACAATGAAGCCATGAGCAAGATCGGACTGATCATCAAAAGGGAATATACTACAAGGGTCCGGAAACGGTCTTTCATCATTATGTCCATACTGGGCCCCTTACTCTTTGCTTCCCTGATGATGGTACCTGCATGGATCGCCATGTCGGAGGATCAGGAAGTAAAACGGATCGCAGTAGTGGACAGTTCCTACATTTTCAGGAACGTCATCCCTGAAACCGAATACCTCAAATTTGATTACCTGGAAAATGCCCGCCTGAATGATATCAAGCAAACATATTTGACGGGCGGCTATTATGGCGTGCTCTACATTTCGCATATCGTTGCCTCCGAACCGAACTCCGTGATCTTCTATTCTGATAAGCAACCCAACCTGGCCACCAAGATGCATATCAGCAAGGCCATGGAGAATTTCATCCGGGACCAGAAATTAAAAACCTATGAGATAGAGAACCTGGATAATATACTGAAATCCGTTAAAACCAGGATCAATATCCGAACCATCAAGATATCGGAATCGGGACAGGAGAAAGAAAGCCATACCGGGGTTGCCATGGCAGTAGGATACATAGGAGGATTCCTGATATACATGTTCATCTTCTTTTTTGGCGCCCAGCTGATGAGGGGGGTGATAGAAGAGAAGGTAAACCGTATCATTGAAGTGATAATTTCATCTGTTAAACCTTTCCAGCTCATGATGGGCAAGATCATCGGCATCGCCATGGTAGGCCTGACACAATTCATGATATGGGTAGTAACTACCTTCCTCCTGGTAACCATGGCTACAACCCTATTTTTCCCGGAGATGAAAATGACACCCACAGAACAGGTGATATCCCAGGATATTATGTCATCCGGACCGATAGATACAGATGCTGAAGCAGACACCGAGGAAAGATCGGAAGACATGGACGAGATCATGGGCTTCCTGTCCGGCCTTAAAGACATCAATTTTGGTTTGACCCTTGGATCATTTATTTTCTATTTCCTTGGGGGATACCTCCTGTACGGGGCCATGTTTGCTGCTATCGGGGCAGCTGTTGATAACGAAACCGATACGCAGCAATTTATGCTGCCGCTCACCATTCCGCTGATCCTGGCCCTCCTGGTACTGATCAATTCCATAAATAATCCCGACAGTTCCATTTCATTCTGGTTCTCCATCATCCCCTTCACCTCACCCATCGTAATGATGGGAAGGCTTCCTTTCGGCGTGCCGGATTGGGAGGTAGGATTATCCATGGCCCTGCTGGTCATTACCTTCATCGGAATGACCTGGCTGGCCTCGAAGATATACCGTACCGGCATACTGATGTATGGCAAGAAGACAAGCTACAAGGAGATCGCAAAGTGGATACGGCATAGTTAGTGAATCTAATTTAATACAACCATCCTTTTATCATGGCAAAAATATTGGTGATTGACGACGAAAAAAGTATCCGGAATACACTCTCAGAAATCCTGGCAGCAGAAGAACATGAAGTGTTCACTGCAGAGGATGGTCCCACAGGACTGGCACTGTACGGAGAAAATAAGCTGGACGTAGTACTCTGCGATATCAAGATGCAGGAGATGGACGGAATGGAAGTACTGGAAAAAATGCTTGAACAACCCAAGGATGTGCCGGTGATCATGATCTCAGGACATGGAGATATAGAAATTGCCGTCGAGGCCATCAAAAAGGGTGCTTTTGATTTCCTGGAAAAACCGCTTGACCTGAACAGGCTGTTGATCACCATCCGGAATGCCCTCGAAAGATCTGACCTGATCACCGAGACAAGGGTGCTCAAACGGAAGATCAGCAAGACCAATGAAATGATCGGGGAGTCTGAAGCCATTGTTAAGATCAAGGAGATGATAAACCGGGTGGCCCCCACAGATGCCCGGGTCATGGTCATGGGTGACAATGGAACGGGGAAAGAACTGGTAGCCAGATGGCTGCATGAAAAAAGCAACCGCGCAGCAAGTCCCTTTATCGAGGTCAACTGTGCTGCCATACCATCTGAACTGATTGAAAGTGAATTGTTCGGGCATGAAAAAGGGGCCTTCACTTCTGCTCATAAGCAACGCAAAGGAAAATTTGAGCAAGCCAATGGCGGCACCCTCTTCCTTGATGAGATCGGTGATATGAGCCTGTCTGCCCAGTCCAAAGTGCTGCGCGCCCTGCAGGAGAATAAGATCAGCCGCGTTGGCAGTGATAAGGATATCGAAGTGGATGTCCGCATCATTACGGCTACCAATAAGAACCTGAAAGAAGAAATTGATAATAACCAGTTCCGGGAAGATCTCTATCACCGGCTGAGTGTGATCATCATTCAGGTTCCCTCCCTGAAGGAAAGGGCCGGGGATATCCCCTTGCTGGCTGACCATTTCAATGAACAGATCTGTGCGGAACACGGGATGGCGAAGAAAACCATTACCGATGATGCCATTAAGGAGCTCCAGAAAAAAACCTGGACAGGCAATATCAGGGAGTTCAGGAATGTCATAGAAAGGCTGATCATCCTCTGTGACAGGGAAATCACCGGGAGTGATGTATCTACATTTGCCTGATCCTGAATAACATCCTTTCCGCAGTTTTCCTGGTCGCTTCTTCAAGGGTAATATCCATGCGCTTCGCATAGCGCCTTATATCACCGGGCAGGGTCCGGCTTTGGTCAATCTCATTAATAAGCATTTCAATCCCTTCATCATCAGACAGGTTCTTCAGGACTGACCGGTCTTCGCTCATGTCGTAGAAAACATAGATCCCTTTCCTGCAGAGTTCATCATCAGGAATGGACAGCAGGTTCCCATGAACATACTCAACCCTGTGCCTGAGCCGCAGGAAATTATGCCAGTAAGCCTTTTTTGACATGGAATCCCAATGGATGGCAGTACCACGATAATGCCTGGTCTGCAGTAATTGAAAAAACAGCAGGCAAACCAGCATACCTGAAATTCCGAGTCTGACCAGTTTTTTCTTATGTTCCAATATAACAGAAACAAATGCGGCCAGGGGCAATGCCAGTATGCCATACATATCTATGTAGATCCGTCCTCCGAACCCCCCGCCAAACCACCAGGTCCACCAGCAGGACATCACATAGATAAACAGTACAAGATAAATTGCGATTGGCAGGCTTGATCCTTTGATAATTTTCCTGAGCGGGAAGAGTCCCAATATCCCAAAGATCATAACCGGGGTATATAAAAACCAACCCTTCCGGTAACTGAAAAGGGATTCAATAATATGGGGATTGTCAAAGAAAAAGCGGTCACCATGTGCACCATACGAAAAATACATCATCTGTCCGGTGATCATTTTCCAATACAGAAACTGAGGGATCCAGGGCAGCAAAAAGGCAAAAATCATCAACCCCACTTTTGGTGTGTTCTGAAGAAAGAACAGGATCCTTTCTTTAAGACTGGTCCAGGAATCTATTCCCCAGAATAAAAACAGGATAAGGACCAAAATATTCGTGGGCCGGATCAATACGATCAGACCAAAAAGCATCCCTAATAAAAAAGTTCTCAGCCAGGTCGACGCTTCATACCATTTCAGCACTGTATGGAGAAATATGGTTATCAGTACAAAATTATATGAGTGCGACATGACCGCCTCATGGGTTGAATAGTAATACAGGTTGGTCCCAAGGCCAAGGAGCAGCAGGGTAATGGCTGTGACCAGGGGAGTAAAGTACCTGAGCAAAATATTTTTCAGCGCAATAAATCCCAGGGCCACATATACCAGCGCACCGAATACCAGGAAAAACTGGTATATTGAACCGAATCCATCCCTTGCTTCACCGAAAACAGGTGCCAGCGAATGTGCGATAAAAAAGAAAGGAGCATACATTATGGATAGTCCGCATGACATGTAGATAATCTTCCTGCCATCTTCCGTGGGTGACCACCAGAATTTGTTGTCATTGTCAATTTTTCCTTCATCCAAAAAATCCAGGCTTGGATCACCGTGAATAAAAGTAGCAGGAAGATATCCGTAATAGGAGATGATATCCCATTTGATCACCCCACGATCCGGACCATCGTCGCGGGTCCAGTTATGGTGGGTAAAATTTGTTGCTGTATAAACAAGCAACAGGAAAATAATGACAATGCGCGGGGAATTGTTGATGGTAAAATGATCCCTCAGTCTGAAAAATGCCATGGAGAGACGATTTATGTACAGGAAAATACTTTTGATAAATATAATGAAAAGCCTATGAATTTATGACACACTCACATCTTACTCCCATGGTTCCATGATCGCGATGACAAAGTCATCTATAGAAACATGATGGCCTCCCTTGTTCCAGAGATAAAGTTTGACAATATCAGCGCCAGACCCCCTGTCAGGCAGATCATATTCAATGACAGTTTCTTCCCAGGTTTGCAGGTTTTGCGGGGTAATATCCCATGTGTAGTAGAATCGAATCTCTTCATTGCGCTGTATACTCATCACCAGGTGAAAAGGATCCTTTTCCTGATTAAAAGACTCGAAAAGATGGGAGATCTTTATTATGAATCGTACCTGATCAGGCGAACTGATCTTTTCGAACGGCAATTCAATCCCCGGCAGGAAGGCCCCCCTGTCATTGAGCAGGCAGGATGAAGAGCCAGATTTGGTAATAACGCTCCTAAGGATTGTCGAATCCTCATTTTCAACCTGTTCACAAACTATATATTCCAGTATCCGGATCCCGCATGGTTCTTCCCCAGGGTTCTGTATCTCTTCAAGAATTGTTTGCATCTCCCTGATTTTAGGACTTTCCCGCCTTTCAAAAATGTGGACTTCATAATCATATCCTCCGAGGACCTTAAAGGGGTGAAGGGGTCTGAATACCTTGATCTCAGCAAAATCAGTATTGTACCGGAGCCTTTCAAGGGGCAGTCTGCCTTCATTGGGACCATAATGCGCTTCCCAGAGAATGATCTCACCGGGACGGATATTCTTCCCGGGATCGCTCTGTGAGTATACTCCTTCCTGTACGTTCGGATTTCCGATAGGTGCTTTGTCCAGGAAAAACCACCAGAAGGGATCCCAGAAATAGATCTTCCTTTCAGCATATTCTGTCTCTTCCAACCATATTGCAGCTTCTTTGATCAGCTGTTGAGTCCGGCCAAGCGGGACAGGTATGGTGTAGGCCCGGAATGGGACAAACACCAGCCATGTTGCAAGTATAATGCCGATGGCATTCCGTGTGTTTTTTCCAAACTTACCCAACAGGCCCATCAGGTGTTTCCAGGCAAACAGTGCTAATAAAACAGCGGAAGGGAAGACTGCAGCCATTACGCGTGTCTCTCCGACAGAATTACCCATGCCCTTCCACCAGACATAGGAATGTGCAGAGAAATATAGCAGGAAGGGTAAAAATCCGACCAGGATCTCATTGATAAATGCCGGCCGTTTCTCCTTACCGGATCGTAATAAATATATGGGGATAAAGAGAAGTCCCAATACAACCAGGACAAACAACGGCAGACCAAAGATCAGATCATAACGGTCTACATAATAAAGCAGTTCACCGCTCCCATATATATCACTGGCATTTCCTGAATAAGGATTTTTTGTGATTACCCAGAAAAAATCCCCGACATAAAAACTTCCCGCCAGGCTGACCCCCAGGAAACCGGAAAAAATAAAAGGCAAAGCCTTCCATTGCCGGTTCATCATAAAGGCAAGCATGAAAAGAGGGAAAATGATGAATCCTTCCGTCCGGATAAAAGGAAGTAATGAGATTATAACAGCTGACCAGATGCTCTGGTTGCGGAAAAAGAGATACATACCAAGAACCAGGAAAAAACTGAACATGATCTCGTTCATTCCGGACATCATCATCAAGGTGTACATGGGGGCAAATACAAGCAGGAAAAGAGCCATGACGGGCTGTTTGTAATTCAGTTTCCTGGCCGTAAGAAAGGTCAGAAATGCAGCAGCCAGTCCCAAAAGAACATTGAATATCCGCAGGGCATTATACCCGAGCTGGGCCACCGGGGCACAGATGAGTGTAAATACCGTCTTGGCTTTGGTATCGAAAAAGAAACCAGGATTGATGAATGAATACCTGGCATAGCGGTAATGGTTAATATCATCCGCTCCACCGGCTGTTCCCTCCGATTGAAGAACCAGGATCACAAAGCTCAGCAGGAAAGCCAGAAGCAGGTAATAGGGCAGATTTTTATTGAAATCCATTCTTCGGCAAACATTGTACCTGAAATCACAATAAAGACGGAATCAAAGATAATCCTAAAATCCATGTTACAAAAAATACACCGTGGGTAGGTATAATTATGCTATTTTTACATGAAAACTGTTTGTAAATCAGCCATCAGCTTGCCAGCCTTATGAATGATCCCAAAACCACTGTGATAGTTCCGGTATACAACGAAGAGGACGCGGTAAGGATCTCCCTCGACAGGATCCGTGACCTGAAACTGCATGAGAAATACGAGTTCCTTTATATCGATGATGGATCGGAAGACAGTACCTATGATAACATCCGGCAGTACCCTGTAAAGGCCATACGCCATACAGCCAATAAGGGATATGGAGCAGCGCTGAAAACCGGGATCCGCCATGCTTCGGGAGAGAAACTGATCCTGATGGATGGAGACGGACAGCATGATCCGGAATACATTGAGGAGATTGACCGCCTCCTTGATGAATACGATATGGTGATCGGCGAGCGTACCGCAGGTTCCTTCCAGGTGAAGAGGCGGAAAGCCGGCAAGAAGATCATACGCAGGATGGGGGAATTCCTGGTGGAGCAGAAACTTCCGGATTACAATTCAGGGTTCAGAGGCTTTCATGCAGATCAGATCCGAACGATGCTTCATATCATGCCCAACGGTTTCTCATTCTCTACAACCTCTACCCTGGCCTATCTGAAAGAAGGCTATAACATTGCCACCCATCCCATAGAAGTGACTGCCAGGATAGGCCGCAAAAGCAATGTTCGCCCGGTGAAAGACGGGACCAAAACTTTCATGCTGCTCTTCCGCATCATCATGCTTTTTAACCCGATGAAGGTATTCCTTCCTGCCAGCCTCACCATCTTCCTGACCGGTTTTGGATTCGGTCTTTACGGATACCTCGTTTTCAGTAGATTTTCAAACGGGGCAATGGTATTAACGGTACTTGGCATGTTCCTGTTCTTCATTGGCCTGCTTGCAGACCAGATCGCCATCATGAACCGCATGAAAAATTAGGTGAGTAATGAAGGAAAACAGATGGAGCGACAGGGAAGTAGAGGCCCACTGGGATAGTGTGGCCGATATTTACATTGCGGAAAATGAAAAGGTCAGAAATGCACATGTCCAGCGTTTCCTGGAGACGGTCAGACACCTTGACCTCACCCCCGGCCATAAGGTCCTGAATGTTTCCAGCAGGGATTGCGAAGCGGAGGATTTCATTACTGAAGCCTGTCCGGAGGCGGAGGTTGTTCATGCAGAGATCAGCAGCGGACTCATGCGGGTGGCCGCAGAACTCCGGCCAGGTGCCAGGCAGGTAAAGCTGGATACTTATGCTGAACTGCCCTTCGGGGACGGTGAATTTGACCGCATCATCAGCCTGGAAACCCTGGAACATGTGGCAGAACCCGGGGCCTTCCTATCGGAATTGAACCGTGTGTCCAAAAATGGGACAAGGATGGTCCTGAGCTGTCCCCCGGCCACCAGCGAGATCCCCTACAGGGTGTTTACATGGCTTTTCGGTGGACATGGAGAGGGGCCCCACCGCTTTCCCCCTTCAAGGGAGGTAAAAAAAGATCTGGCGGGGGCTGGCTGGAAACTCATCCTCCACCGGGGAACGGTCCTGCTGCCTGTTGGTCCGGTCTGGTTGCAGGAAGGCGGTGAATGGATCATCCGGAAAATGCAGAAAACATTCATAAGTGAACTTGGTATACGTCAATTCTATGTCTGTGAAAAGTAAGAAAGAGCTGAAACGTATCATGGGTTCCGAATTATGTAACCGGTGCGGGACCTGCGTGGCATTATCGGAAGGAAAAATTGCCTTCAGAGAAAGAGAAAAGAAATACCGGCCCAGGATGCTGTCAGCATTATCTGATCCTGAGGCAGACCGGATCCTGAATGCCTGTGCTGGAAAGACTTTCTCTTTCCCGGAGTACAGGGAACATTTTTACCCGGATGCGGCCCATTATCATCCCTATACCGGACCCTACGAAAACATATCCATCGGCCATTCCACCGACCCGGAGGTCAGGCTTAATGCAGGCAGCGGAGGCATTTTGTCTGCCATACTGATCTACCTGCTGGATAAAAGAATGATAGAAGGGGCCATCGTCACCAGGATGTCAGCAGAAAAACCCTGGCTCACCGAACCTTTCATAGCCAGGACCAGGGAAGAGATCCTTGAAGCAGCACAGAGCAAGTACATCATTACTTCAGTTAACGAGATCCTGGCTGAGAGCAGGCAATTCAAGGGCTCCCTGGCTTTTGTGGGACTCCCGGGACAGGTGCAGAGTATCCGCAAGCTGCAGAAAGCAGGGGACCCAGCCATAGCCAACATAAGGTATATCTTCGGACCGTTTTACGGGAATACCCTCTATTTCTCATCCGTTAAAAGTTTTATAAGAAGTTATGGTGAAAAGGATTACAGGCAGATCCGCAGGCTCTGGTTCAGGTACGGTGAATGGCCGGGGAATATGCGGGTGGAGATGAATAGTGGTAAAACCTATGAATTGAAAAAGTTCCATGCCAATTATCTGATCCCATTTCATATTCTTAAAAACAGCCTTTTCTGCACTGACCTGGCCAATGAATTTACTGATATCTCCGGTGGTGATGCCTGGTCCCCCAAATATGAGGAAAGGGGACAGGGATATTCCATCATCATCCCGCGAAACAAAGCCGGAAAAGGGATCATTGAGGGCATGATCAGCGAAGGCCGGCTGGAGGTCCTCCCCTGCAGCGAGGAAGAATCCATCACCATGCACTCGCATGGATACGATTTTAAAAAGAGGGGCAGTTTTATACGCATTGGATTCAGAAAGATATTTTTCAGGCCCGTTCCTGATTACGGATACCGCCTGTCTCATTTCCCGGTCTCCCGGTATTTCATGGAAATGTTGATCAGCGGACTGTTCCTGCTGCTTGGGACGGGGATAGCGAGGAGGACAGTAGAACTTTTCAGGCCTGAATTTATTGGAAAATTATTTGAAAGAACACGTACGACCTGGAAAAAGTCCACCCACTCAATCAAACGAAAAAACCTCTGATGGGACATAAGATCATCCGGAGAACAGGCCTTATCCTGTTGCACAGCCTGGGATTTGTCCTCCTGTATTTTATCATACGGAACCTGGATTTCCAGATGATCAGGGAAAATTTCAGCCTGTTCAAACCCTGGAAGATTGTTGTGGGATTGGTCATCCTCCTGATGGTCTACCTGATCAAGACCTACCGGTGGCTGACCATTAACCGCTCGTTCGGGCTGAAAACACAATATGGGACCCTGCTGGTATTCTTCCTGTTCTCAGGACTCCTCAGTGCCATAACGCCCGGCCGCCTGGGTGAGTTTTCCAGGATCTGGTTCATACAGAAAAAATACAAGGCGGGAATTACTGTTTCCACCTCCTCCGTTCTCCTTGACAGGATCTGGGATGTACTGATACTCAGTATGGTTGGCGGCATCTCCATGATCCTGCTTATCAGCCGCTTTACCATCGAATGGTATACCATGGCCGCGATGGGAATGATCTTTCTGTTCGCTTTGGGATTGATCCTGTTCCCGGGGATTTTGTTCAGACCTGCCATGGCCCTGGCAGGGAAGCGGCCCATTCGTGAAGAACTGGAATACATTTACGGGGCCTGGAAAAAGAACCGGCTGGGTTTGATCATCCCTGGATTCAGTACCAGCCTGCTGGCATTCGCCATGCTGGCTATCATCCCGGTGATATTCTCAGCTGACCTGAATGCTCCGGTCCAATACGGTACAGGTGTAACGGCTGTTTCCATTTCCAATATTCTCTCCTTTCTCCCGGTCACTGTTGCGGGATTTGGAACACGGGAATTCATTTTTACCAGGGTATGGGCCATACAGGCCTATCCTGCCCATATTGCCATCTCTGTTTCAACCATTTATTTTATCTGTACCTATCTGGGTTCCATGCTTTTCGGGGGAATCGTTTACGGGGTATGGATCAGGAAATTCTACAGGCTCCGGGAGATCCGCAGCAGGAAATAATAATGGCCCTACTTCCCTGTGCGCCTCTGGTAGATCCTGTCGACCAGCATATCCAGGGTTGCCTCCCGCTCTTCCCCGGTTCTCCTGCAATACCGGCTGATGTCCCTGGGAAGCCGCTTGTCCCGGCTCAATTCCTCCCTGATCAAATGTCTGGCATCCTCCTCCGGCATTTCCTTCCAGCTATCCATATCCCAGATTATGGGATGGAATATATAGATACCCTTCCTGGCAATCTCAGCGTCAGGTTCGTTCAGATTCTGCCAGTACCCGTAGCGGTCGTTTGCACGAAGGAAAATGGTCCAGTATGATTTTTTGGTCATGCCAGTCCCATGGATCAGCCCTTTCTGATATTGCCTTGTCTGGAATACATTAAGAAACACAACAAATGCCAGCAGGAAAATGATCCCCTTCTTCAAATACCCTTCCCGTTTTCCAAGCCAGGTGATAAAGGCTGCAAGGGGCAGTGCCATTATTGCCATCAGGTCAACCATGGACCGGATCCCAAAACTGCCTCCTGTCCACCAGGACCACCAGGAGCTGAACACGTAAACCATAAGGACCAGGTAAGGCAGAATGGCATAAAAGAGTCCCCTTTTCATCCGGTAAAGCGGGATTAACCCGGAAACGGCAAACAGCATCAGCGGGGTATAGACGAACCAGCCTTTGCGGTAAGAGAAGAGGAAATCAGAGATATGGGGATTATCAAAATAAAAAGCACTGCCTACCTCACTGTAGGAATTGTAAAGAAAACTGCCTGATACCTCTTTCCAGTAAAGGAACTGGGGGATCCAGGGAATAAAGAATCCAACCATCATGAGCAGGATCAGCGGTGTTTTACGGAGAAGGAAAGACATTCTTTCCTTCCCGGCCTCCCGGGAATCCACCCCCCACAGGAGCAGGAGTACGATCAGCAGTAAATTCGACGGGCGGATCAGGACAATAAGCCCGAAAACCAGTCCGAGCAGGATGCTGTTCTTCCATCCCGCAGCCTCATACCAGCGCACAAGCAGGAAAAGGAACAATGCTATCAGGGAAAAATTATATACATGGGACATGGCCGCCTCATGGGTGCTGTAATAATACAGATTGGTGCCCATTCCAATGATTAACAGGGTAATAGAGCTGATTCCCGGGGAAAAATACCCTGCCAGTACTTTCCACAGGAAGTAAAATCCGAATCCTGCATAGAAAAGGGCACCGAAAATCAGGAAGAACTGGTAAACAGACTGAAACCCGTCCCGCTGCTCTCCAAAAGCCGGAGCCAGCGCGTGGGCCGTGAAAAAAAACGGGGCGTACAGGTAAGAAAGTCCCATAGAGGTGATGATCACCTTTTTCCCCTTTTCGGTTTCCTGGTACCAGAATTTATCATCGTTCACAAATCCGGGACTCTCCGTGAAGTCAAGGCTCAGATCATGATAGATAAAGACAGCGGGCAGGTAAGCGTAATAGGATATTACATCCCACTTGATGACCCCGCGTATGGGTCCCTCATCATTGGTCCAGTTCTTGTGAGTGAAATTGGTAAGGCAGAAAAAAACAAGCAAAAAAATGATGACCGGCCCCGGGGTATTCAGGTAATTGGACATCATTCCTGGTTTATTTGCCGGCATAATAAAACCCTTAAGAATTAGTAGGGTTAAAGATAGAAAATTCTATATTTAGGATGATATGAAACTATTGGCCCTTTCACTATTGTTACTGGCAGGCACTTTGTTTGCCCAGGACAGCCAGGAAGGATACTGGCTGCCCGCCAGGGGAAAACTGAGGATCTTCCTGGTTTATGCAGAAGTGACAAATGATCCGGATGAACCTGGATACATCGCGGGCTGGGAACCGGGTAAAATGCCCCGCAATCCGGGTTATTTTTTCGACCATGAGGGGAAGCCGGGTCAACCCGCAAAGGGGATCCTGACGAAATACTACCAGCAGGCTTCATTCGGAGAATTCCAGGTCCTGGCAGATTTTTATCCCAAACTTATTTCCATCGACTACAACAGACTCAAGGACAGAGGTTTCAGGCAGGTGATGGACACCATTCTTGCACAGACCGGAAGGGACATTATTACAGCGAACGGATATGCTGTAAACAGCGGGGATTTTGATCACTTTTCAGTAGCATCCAGGCACGGTGGACCGAAAGCCAGCAAACCGGATTCACTGCTGGACATGGTCATGGTGATCTGGAGGGTCAATTCAAAGATCACCACCTCATCTTCTGGCGGTTATTGCATGCCATACCGCATGGGCTACCCTTTTAAATCCATGAAAGGATTTATGGCTTACAGCTATTTTGTGAATGAAGGAGCAGCCAATTATGTGATCCTGAGACATGAATTCTCACACCTATTGCTCGGGGGAAATAATTTCCATACCGGTGGATCGGGAGCCGGGACCAAAACGTTCATGTCATCGGCAGGGGGTTATGCGATGCTGAGTTCGTGGGACAGGTCCTCACAGGTATATAATGCATTTGACCGCAGGCGGCTCGGGTGGAGGTCCCGTGATAATAGATCCCAGATTTCAGCACGTGATCCTGCCACGGGTAAAGAAATTGAAGGAGATCTGGCATACGGGCAGGCATTCAGCCATGGGAGCAATGAATTTGTGATGAGGGACTTTGTAAGCACCGGCGATGCTGTTCGCATTGAATTGCCATACCTGCAGGATACCATCCGGGATCGTTAATAAACAATGGCTCTGGCTGGAAAACCACCAGAAGATGGCCGGGAACATGGATCATGGAGATGCCCAGAGAAAGGGGATCTATGCATTTATCCAGGTCGGCAAGGAGCCCCTTTCGGGTAGCGGGACCTACAGTGGCCAATGCAACTACACCTGGCCCCTCAGTGCCATGGGCAATTTTGATATGATTATCGATGAAAAAGCCGAACTCTACCATGTCAATGAAAAACTAAAAAATCCCTTCACGGGATACAATAATCTCATCCTCGGGGCCTGGGACCTGAAAGACCGGGATGGGACCATCTTCCGGGATGAACTCTTTTTTGCCAGGAATATGAAAGTGAACGGGATTTTCCCGGATTCATCGGTCTATAACATGGGTACCTATCCCCTGTTCGGTACGGCCCTGGATGCTTTTTTGCCGGGGGACAGGATCGCCATCGATCAGAATCCTGCGGCAGTGCCGCTGCTGACCTACCGTACCTCTTCCAGCGGAAGAGGCCGGGCGGCTCCGCCGGCAAGAACGGATAACCGCATCATACATCTGAACGGGATCGCTGTAGATATCCTCGAACAATTATCCGATGGCGGCATCAGGATCAGGGTCGGCTGGAAAGAAAACAGGATTTTGTCTGATGTACGCTGGTGCGGGAACATCCATCTGCATGAAAGCCTGGAGATCGATAAGAAAGTCAGCCTCTTGCTTGACATGGGACTGACCCCGCAGAAACCTAAGGATCCCATAGGGTTCAGGGGACAGCAGATCTTTGCAGATTCCTCCTCCCTCGTCCTTCAGTCCGGTTCTAAACTGGTTCTTGGAAGGAGGTCCAGGCTGGTGGTTGACAATGGAAGTACACTTACCCTGGGGCAGGGTTCTGAGATCGAGATCGGCACCCCGTGCCAGGATCATTATTGAACCGGGTGCCCGTATCCGGACCGAAGGGGATGCCAGTATTGTTGGAAGGGGACAAATCATTCTGAAGGAAGGGGCGGTTGCCAGGCTATCACCCGGTTCATCCATAAGCTCCAGGATCAAAACTGAAAATAAATAAAGGGCTGAAGATCAGATGTCTGTGTCTGGTAAATCAAAAATACCAGTCCCACTACAATTACGGCCTTAACCCAGTGGGGGATGCGGATGAACCAGTTCATCCACCTGTCTTTCCAGGCCTGCGGCAACCAGTGCAGGACATATCCGAAGATCATCACAGCGAATACCAGTTTAAAGGATCCTAAAACCGCCGGGATCACCGAGAGGTCCATACTGTGGGTGAGCTGGAAGAGCATGGCATTGACCCGGTCCATGTCATCCGCCCGGAACCAGATCCTGGTAAAGGTGATGAAGTTGAAAGTAAGGAAGATCTTCCAGATATGGACCCAGATGTTTTTCTTGTGTTCATAGGGACTGATCTTTTTCCAGAATTTATATATGATCAGTCCGATCCCGTTCAATCCGCCCCAGATGATGAATTTCATGTTGGCCCCATGCCATAAGCCGCCCAGCAGCATGGTGATCATCAGGTTGATATTGGTCCGTAGTTTGCCTTTGCGGTTCCCCCCTATGGGTATATAAAGGTAATCCTTCAGCCAGGAGGAGAGGGACATGTGCCAGCGGCGCCAGAAATCCCCCACGTTCTCTGCCTTGTAGGGTGAATTGAAATTCTTGGGCAGCCTGAATCCCAGCAGCAGGGCCACCCCTATGGCGATATCGGTATAGCCTGCAAAATCACAATACACCTGCAGGGAATATCCATACAGGGCCATCAGGTTCTCAAATCCGGTATACAGGGTGGGTGTATCAAAGATGCGGTCGATAAAATTCACGGCAAGGTAATCGCCCAGTACCATTTTTTTAAACAGGCCCTTCATGATCATCCAGAGGGCAAATCCGAATTCCTCACGCGTGAGGGAATATTTGGCATAGAGCTGGGGTACAAATTCGGAGGCCCTCACAATGGGTCCTGCTACAAGCTGCGGAAAAAAGGAGACATAGAACCCGAAATCGATGATGTTCTTCACGGGCTGGCATTTACCCCGGTAAACATCCACTGCGTAACTGATGGTCTGGAAGGTAAAGAAGGATATCCCCACCGGTAAAAAGATCACGGAAGCATCAAAATGGGAGCCGCTGACCTGGTTGGACCAGAGGGCCAGGAAGTTTACAACCTCCAGGTCCGCCCTGAAAGTCTGGTTGAAAAGATCGGTAAAGAAATAGGCATACTTGAAATAGGAAAGCACGCCCAGGTTGATGGTAACACTCAGGGCCACCATGATCTTCTTCCAGGACCTTTTCCGGAAATGATAAATGGCCAGTCCGATCAGGTAATCAGCGAAGGTGGAGAAGACCAGGAGCAGAAAAAACAGTCCGCTGGTCTTATAATAAAAGAACAGGCTGATCAGGAAGAGGTAGGTATTCCTCAGTGCCCGTTTCTTATACAGAATGGAATAAACAGTAAGGGCCACCAGCAGGAATACCCAGAAATACAACCTGGTAAAGAGCAGGGGTGCATCCTGGTTATAAAGGAATATGTTCTGACATCCAGTTCAATACAAATGGTCTATTATCAATAAATCATCATAAGATTTCAGAAATGCATTAAAAAACAGGTCTCCTTTCAGTATATATCCTTTCCGTGTAAAATGTATCCTGTCCCGTTTCGCCAGCCCGAACCGCTGCCATACAATGATGGAATTCAATCCCCCCATGATACCATAAAAATCCCAGACACCACAGTTATGCTCCCTGGCCAGGTCCAGGATGACCTCCCTGACCTTCTCCGTATTGGGGTTGGTATATCTCCTGTAAAGATAACTATCATTTGGTACGGTGATCAGGATGGCTGCTTCGGGCACTGCTGTCCGGATCCTCCGTATCAGGGTATCATAATTTTGCCTGTAGGATTCGGCATTAAAATGCCTTGTGTAGGCATCGTTGGTTCCCAGTGACAGGACCACCAGGTCCGCAGAAAGGCTTGCCAGATGATCAGCCAGCAGGGAGCATCTCAGGAAAGACGGGATCTTTGCCCCGTTGACACCGGCCGTATGGTAGATCAATCCCGGATCATCGGTTTCCAGGCTGATCCCCAGCAGGGTAAAACGTTGCTGCCCGTCACCGGTTTTCTCCAGGCGGAGGATGAGGCTGTCGGAATATGAATCCAGGTACATATGTGATGCAACCCAGGCCTGGTCCTGTCAGTACCGCTGATCCCTGCGGAACAAAAAACGGTACCATCAAAGGACAGACTGTCGGCCAGGTAAAATATCCTTACCCGGTTAAAATCATATGGGACTGTGTTCGTGGCCGGAAAAGTAATGCTTATGCTGGCAGCTGTATCAGTGGTTGTGACAGAAATACCGGAGAGTCCCAGCAGGCAATTTTTATTTTCCTGTGTATTTTTACAGGCTGACCATCTGCCGGTATAGCTTACTTTGTAATTCGGGGGATTGTTGGTCCTGGCCACCGTATATGGGAAGATGAAGCCCCTGCCACCGTTACTCCCGGGCTGGAAGGTCTGGAACCTGCTCCTGATGCGGTCTGAATAAATATCGGCCTGCAGGTGTGAACCGCCTATATGCACCACGGATATCTGGCCGCTGCCTTCCCGTATCAGCCTGCTGAAACTTGACAGAAAATGCTGGTAGGAAGAACTATCCCCTTCGAACTGGAAGCGGTTGCTATCGTAATGTATAAAATCATACTTCGGGATATCGTAGGGGTAGTCGGGGGACTGACAATGGGCGGAGGCCAGGGACATCAGACTGAGGAACAGAATAATACCCCGATTATTCCCGTGAACTGACATAGGCATTGTAATCATGCATAAATGCATTGTAAAACATTTCAGCCAGCACCCTGGCCCCCCGTTCATTAAAGTGGACAAAATCCGATGAAGCCAGGGAGGGCTGGGCAAATACCCAGCTGGGCATGGAGTTTTTTCCTCCCATGGCGCTGTACATATCCCAGAAGGCGCAATCAGCCCTGAAAGCAGCGCTTTTCAAGGCATCCCTTACATGTTCAAGGTTTGGATAAGTGAGGTATATATCCTTCTCCTTGACGGACATGTCAGCAACCCCTATCACGATGATGGACAGGTCGGGCATGAGGGACTTTAACGTGCTGAGTTCCCTGTAGAACCATTTTTCATAGTACTCATAGTTTTCGGAGATATAGGGAACCACATTGCCTCCGAACTGAAGGATCAATAATTTAACCTGCAGGTTTTCGTACATTTCTTTCAGCATCTCCCCGTCCAGCCTGGTAAAGAAGAGTCCCGCACTCCCCCGCATGGCCACATTATCAACTGCCAGTCCCCTGTCATGATCCAGGGCAATCCCGTAGAAATCCGGACTGCAGGCTGATTTGAAACGAAATTCCATCTGTTCCGGAACCTTTTCAAAGGTCCATGTCTTTGCACTGAACCGGTCCGTTGCTTCCAAAAAATCTGCATCAAACAGCTCACCATCCGTATATAATTCATAAAAAACAGGCTGGGATGCATTCCCATAGTACAGGCTGCATTTCTTAAATATCCTTGTCAGGTGATAGGCCCTCTTTGACTGTTCTATGTTGATCCAGGCCTCATATTCCGACGCCTCCTGACCGTCCATTTCGTCCGGGTATGGCGAAAACCTGGCAAAACTGCCCAGCATCCCGTACATGTTATGGGTCAATGTGGAATCCAACTTGCCAAATGCTGTATACCTTTTCCAGTTATCAGAGGCGGTGTGGATCAATGATAACTGGTATCCATACAACTGTACCGGGGGCTGCATACCTATCCCGGATCCGCCGAACTGCCTCTGCAGCTTAAATCGGATCAGGGATGTCATCCTGTCCCCTTCGATCTGTGAATCCCCGTAATGCATGATCCTGAGCTTTGCGCCCGGGTCTGTTAGCTGCCCTCAATTTCCTGTAGAAGGGATAGAGCAGGCTGGGATCATCCCGGGGATATTCAATGGAATGGATCTTCACTTTCAGGCTGTCCGCATTGGCCCTGAGGGTGTCGATGTGCATCTCATCTCCAGGGACCGGGTCCATCATGGCAAGGTAGGCGGAGTCACTGATGACCGCACTGCTGCTTAATATCCCTGAAATATCCGCATATTGTACCGTGTCCTTCCCGAGGATCTCATCCAGGGTCAGGAAATGCAGGGTGATGCGGTCACTGATCCGTATCCCTTCCTTTGGAAATACGATGGAGACGGCCCCGAGAATGGCCAGCACGGCGGAGACAAACACCAGTATTTTAGGTGGTTTCACTTTGGTTTAATCTTGATGATCATTCCCGGACTTATCCTGTTGCCATCACTTAATCCGTTCAACCTTATGAGATCTGTGTCACTGACCCCCGGGTATTTATTCGCAATGTCCCAGAGGGTATCTCCCGATCTTACCGTATACAGGACATAGTCCTGGTTATCAGATCCTCCGCCCGTTGTGACCGGAGCGGCAGCGGGACTTACTTCCTTTCCGACGGACTTTTGTTTTTCTGCAAAGCTTTTCTGGTCGATCTGGCTGTAATAAGCTACCCTGTCTTTGGGAACATAAATGATGAGTTTTTTACCGGAACGGATGGTGGTTCCGTATATATTGTTCCAGTATTTCAGATCCGAAACCCTTATGTTGAACCAGCTGGCGATAAATCCCAGGTTATCGCCGGATTTAATGGTATACGTCACCTTCTCCATATTGGGTGAAGGAGGTTTGGGTACATAAGTCGCTTGTGTAATAAGCGGGTGTCCTGGTGCATTCTTGTTATTGAAGTATACGGAATCCTGAAAGGCAAAAATGGAATCCTCCAGTGCCAGGAACTGCATGGAGTATTGTACCGGTATCTTCAGGGCATAGGGCTTTTCCTTTCCCGGGATGATATCAAACTTGTACTGCGGGTTGATATCCCTGAGCATCTCAAGGGGAATGTCGAGTACCTTTGATACCTGTTCCAGGTGAAGGTTATCATTGATCATGATGGTATCTGCGGGGATGGGCAGGTCAATGGGCCTGGGGAAGAGCATATGTTCGGGGTGATAGTGCATGGTATAGGTGGCCGCAATGAATGCAGGAACATGCCCCCGGGTCTCCCGTGGCAGGTAGTAATATATATCCCAGAAATTCCTTTTCCCCCCGGATCTCCTGATGGCCTTGTTGACATTACCCGGACCGCAATTATAAGCCGCAATCACCAGGGTCCAGTCCCCATAGATCCTGTACAGGTCCTTCATAAAGCGGGCAGCAGCATGGGTTGATTTCACAGGATCCCTGCGTTCATCGACAAGGCTGTTGATGGTCAGTCCATACATCCTGCCTGTACCGTACATGAACTGCCAGATGCCTGTTGCCCTGGCCCTGGATACGGCCCTGGGATTCAGGGCTGATTCAATAATAGAGCAGTATTTCAATTCCAGTGGTATGCCGTGATAATCAAAGATCTCATCGAATATCGGGAAATAATATTCTGACAGTCCGAGTACAACCTGCACCAGCTCCCTTCTTTTTCCGGTATAGACCCTGATGTAGTTCCTTACAAATTTATTGTAGGTCAGGTCTACCTGCACGGGCAGCCTTTCCAGCCTGTTTATGTAAACTGAATCCGGGAATTGGGGATAGACTGTATCCGGCTCCTCAGTCCATCCTGAGTCCGGGTACACCCCCAGTGAATTCTCCACATACCATAAGCCTACCAGGCTGTCCAGGTTGTCTTCAAAGCTGCCATGCAATAATTCAACCTCCATGCTGTCGGCCAGGGTCATCTTTTCCAGAGGCAACAGGGTGGTATCTGCCCTCCCGGCCTTCAGTCCCGATGAAAGACCAAGGAAGATCAACAAAAATACCTGGGTTACATGGGGTTTATGGTACATTTGGGCTTTTTAGAAATTCAGACAACAGCGAAGTCCAAATGTAGCTTTGTTGTCATAGGGCTGGAGCATGGCCGGATCGACCGTAAAGGACAGGTCTTCACTGATATCATAATCAATCAGGTGGGCATCCACGTTGGCATCCACGATCTGAAGGGCATAAAACGCCACCGAGAAAATAATAAACAGATTCCGGTACCTCAGATGCGAGTCTTTATACCATTCAACTTCCCTGAGGGACTCTCCTTCCCATTCATCGTAAGGGGGGTCACTATCAGTCATGAACTTGTACTTGTCAAAATATAGCCTGTACTGGCGTCCATTCCAGATGGCACTGTAGATCAAGAGCTCCCATCCCGGCGTAAACGATAGGTACTTTCCAGTATTTTCTGTTATAGATCTGCCCCATTCCGGGAAATACAGCTGAGTACATGGCTGCCTTCCGGGGAGAATGATCAAGCCTGAAGGAATCTATGCTGATGGTATCTGCCGCAACAATCCGTGTGTCAGCCTCCACTGCCAGGCTGTCAAGGGGTTGCGCCTGCAGTGTCTGGCATAATAAAAGCAACCCTGTGTACAGGATGGCATGAAAATGACGGATATTTCTGATTGTTTGCAGGCTGGCCTGTTTATTTATTGGTCATACGATCCAGTACTGCCAGTATCCTTTCCAGGTCCTGGTCTGACTTAAATGGTATAACGATGCGCCCGGAGCCTTTATTGCTCCTTTTAAAGTCTATATCAGCCTCGAAGAACCTGGACAGATGTTCTTTTAATTCATCATAATTACCGGTCGGTGGATCTTGCTCATCGGAGCCTTCCCTGGGTCCCCGTGCGTTGTTTGTCCGTCGCACCAGCTCTTCAACTTTCCTTACCGATAGATCATCTTTGATAATCTTCTGGAAGATCTCAAGCTGGATATTCGGATCCGGAATATTCACGAGTGCCCTCGCATGCCCCATGGATAGCAGCCTGTCCCGTATGCCCAAGTTGTATCTCGGCAGGTAATTTAAGCAATCTCAGGTAATTGGAAATGGTGGAACGCTTCTTTCCCACCCTGTCACTCAGGTTTTCCTGGGTCAATCCGACTTCCTCAAGCAGGCGCTGGTAACTGATGGCCACTTCAATGGAATCAAGGTCTTCCCGCTGGATATTTTCCACCAGTGCCATTTCGAGCATATCCTGGTCCTCTGCCGTCCTTACATAAGCCGGGATGGTCTGCAGTCCCGCGATAGAGGCAGCCTTATATCTCCTTTCTCCGGTGATCAGCTGGTAGGTATCCCCGTTCAGCTGCCTGACTGTAATGGGCTGGATTATGCCAATTTCCCTGATGGAACTTGCCAGCTCCCGCAGGGATTCTTCATCAAAGTTTTTCCTTGGCTGGAAAGGGTTAACTTCAATTTTATCAATATCTATCTCATTGATGGCAGCTCCCGGTGCCCTTGGTTCCTGATCAGCATCTTCGATCAATGCCCCCAATCCTCTCCCTAATGCGTTCTTTTGTGCCATACTGCGCTTTATTCGATTATTTTCTCCACACTCTTTATCCTGGTCTTCTCATTTTTCTGCAATAATTCCCTGGCCAGGTTCAGGTGGTTGATCGCCCCTTTGCTGTCAGCATCATACAGGATGGCAGGCTTACCGAAGCTGGGTGCTTCGCCCAGTTTAATATTCCGCTGTATGATCGTTTCAAACACCATTTGCTGGAAATGCTTTTTTACCTCGTCCACTACCTGGTTGGATAAACGCAGGCGGGAATCATACATGGTCAAAAGGAAACCTTCAATCTCGAGCTCCGGATTCAGCCTGTTCTGAATTATCTTGATCGTATTCAGCAGTTTACCCAGTCCCTCCAGAGCAAAATATTCGCATTGAACCGGTATGATCACAGCATCTGCCGCAGTGAGTGCATTCACAGTGATCAGTCCCAGGCTGGGAGAACAGTCGATCAAAATAAAATCATAATTGTCCCTTACCTGGTCAATCACTTTTTTAAGCATCATTTCACGTTTCGGCTGATTCAGCATCTCTATCTCGGCCCCGACAAGATCTATGCTGGAAGGTATCAGGTCAAATCCCTCAATTTCTGAATTCAGCATAATATTTGCCGGATTTACATCATCTATCAGGCATTCATAGATACTGGTTTTGATATTCTTGGTATCAAATCCTGATCCTGATGTGGCATTTGCCTGCGGATCTGCATCTACGATCAATACCCTCTGTTCAAGTACTGCCAGGCTGGCTGCCAGGTTGATGGCCGTGGTGGTTTTCCCTACCCCTCCCTTCTGGTTTGCTAATGCTATTACTTTTCCCATTCCTTTGCTTTTAAATCTTGAATTTCACGTGGGCTTCAAATTTACTAACTTCTATACCAACGGATTTTCCCTCCAGAATCTTATTGCAAACATTTCATCTGCAGTTTTAAACACCTTATTAACAATCTCCGTCCATCTCATTTATATAGAGCTAAATATCATTCATTTGAGGTCCCCATTTCAGGTTACATAAAGACCGGCATAAAATCAAATTTTGTGTATAATAAAGGATTTTTTAAGATATTTGAAGCATTAATCTGACTTTTGTGCGAAAATCTGACGAGTGGCTGGTAATCATTAATCCCAATGCGGGAAGGCGCAAGGGGATACGAGACTGGAGCCAGATAGCGGGCTGGCTCAACCACTTTAAATTCAATTACCTCCCCGTATTTACCGAGTTCCCCAGGCATGCCATAGATATTACCCGGGATCATATTGAAAAAGGGTACACCAGGATCATTGTCGTGGGTGGGGACGGTACCATGAATGAAGTGGTAAACGGCATATTTCAGCAGCAGCGGTTTAAAACCACAGAGATCTCCCTGGGCATGATCACAGTTGGCACAGGCAACGACTGGGGAAGGATGTTCGGGATCCCCAAAGATTACAAGGAAGCCATAGAGGTACTCTTGCAGAATGAAACATTCATCCAGGATGCAGGTATGGTTGAATACAAAAAGAACAGTACCTCGGAAAACAGGTATTTTGTAAATATCGCGGGACTGGGCTTTGATGCTGAGGTGGTTCGAAAAACCAACAGGCTGAAGGAGAAGGGGAAAGGCGGACCCCTGCTCTACCTGATCAATATTTTCAGCTCCCTGGTCAACTATAAGTTCGTAAACGCCGTGATCAGTGTTGACGGAATGAATATGGAGAATAAGATCCTCAGCATGAATGTGGGCATATGCAAATACAATGGAGGCGGGATGATCTCAGTGCCCGGGGCCATACCGGATGATGGACTCTTTGACCTCACAGTGATCAACAGGATGAGCAGGCCGGATATCCTGTTTAGCCTGAGACGCCTCTATGACGGTACGATCAATAAACATCCCAGGGTGGATTCCTTTACTGGAAAATCGATCAGGGTTGAATCAGATGACCGGATCATGCTGGAGACAGACGGGGAATCACTGGGTCATACACCGCTGGAGTTCAGTATTATTCCTAAAAGTGTAAAGATTATTACCGGCCTGTCACAGTGATTAAAAACTTCCCCCTACCGAAACCTCAAACAGGCTGGGCCAGTATTTTCCGGTAACATATAGCAATCTTTGATCCGGATCCCATGCAATCCCATTGAATACATCTATCCTGGAATGCCTGTCGGCAGTGTCAAGGATACCTTTCATATTCAGTTTCCCGCTAATCTTGCCCGTTCCGGGATCAATGATCACGATCTCTTCCCCGCCATAAATATTGGCAAAGATCTTTCCTTCGATATACTCCAGTTCATTCAGCCGGCTCACCGGCCCTTTATCATCATATACTTCCAGCTGCCTGATCTCGGTAAAATATTCCGGGTCCATGAAATAGATCCTGTTGGAGCCATCACTCATGATCAGATGGGTTCCATCATGCGTCAATCCCCAGCCCTCCTTGTTCTGGTAATAAACTTTCTGGATCCGTTTAAAGCTTTCCTTTTCATATACAAAACCCACCTGTGACTTATATGTCAGCTGAAATATCCTGTCATTGAAAATGGTGATCCCTTCCCCGAAGATCTCCCCGGCCAGCATGGTCATCCTGATGGGTTCACCGGTCCTGATCTCGACCTTCCTTAGAGAGGACTCGTTATATTGTCCGGTCCCTTCGTAAAGATATCCGTCCTCGTAGATCAATCCCTGCGTATAGGCCTTTATATCATGCGGATATATATTTTCTACCCGGTAGGAAAGGTTTTCAGGGATGATATCGGAGAGGAGGATGACCTGCCCGTTATGGTATTCCCTCAGGCTGTCTTTAAGCCAGGTAACTGCCCTGATGGACAGGGTCCCAACCGGCAGGTTTCCGGTATTGAATTCATAACTGTATGGTTCTTCAAGGCAGGCATGGACTTTCGAACCACCAAAGAAGAACTCGACAGAATCAATATTCCGGACCGTATCAGCTACCTTTTCAACCCGGGCCATAACCGGATCTCCGATGGTGAAATTCTGGTCGTTCGCGGGACTGGCAAACCTGGTGGTATTGGGTCTTGATACCCGGGTATGGCTGGCTTGTGATCCTCTCCCATTGCGGTTAACAGGATTCCTGCCACAGCCCGTAGAAATGGACAGCAGCGCACCTAGCAATATGATAATTATCTTTTGAATAATCCTTTCCGGGCTTTTTTGGATTTGTCCGATGACTGGACCGCCTTCATCTCCTGTTTAGAGCTACTACCGGAAGAATTTAAGATCTGCCATATGGCACTCCAGCCTGGAAAACCTCCAACATTCCTGTCATCAATATAAACATCTGCATCGATCTTCCGGGAGATTGATCCATCATAATGCTCCTCGGGATAATTTTTATTAACGGCAAAAAATTCAACCCCGTTTTCCCTGCAGTATTCGACTGCTTCATCCAGTTCCTTGCCTGCCCTGTAGGTCCACAGGATCACCTGGTGCTTCTGCTTGATGAGTTGCTTGATGGTCTCAAATGCAAATAATTGTTCTTTCCCGATCTCCGGGTATTTGTGTTCGACGATGGTTCCATCGAAATCAACAGCTATTTTCACTTTGATATAATCGTTTAGTTATTGGTCTGGGGAAATGTGAAATTATTGAAAAATCCGGATTCTGCAAATTACAAAAGTGAAAGATACCTTTCTCCGGTATCATAGCAGAAACCCAGGATCCTGCTGCCTGCAGGTAATTCAGGGATCTTTTGCGCTATGGCTGCCAGCGTTGCTCCCGATGAAATCCCCAGTAATAATCCCTCTTCACGGGCCGCTTTACCCAGGTATTCAAATGCACTGTCTTTATCCACGCTGATTGCGCCATCCAATATGCTGGTATCCAGAACTTTTGGTATAAAACCCGCACCAATTCCCTGAATGCCGTGCGGTCCTGGATCTCCTCCGCTTATCACCGGTGACTCGGCCGGTTCTACGGCAAAGGTTTTCATTCTGGGCAAATTCCGACTTCAGGATCTCTGTGGTACCGGTAATATGTCCGCCGGTACCCACCCCTGTGATCAGGTAGTCTATCCCTTCAGGAAAATCATTGATGATCTCCCTGGCAGTGGTTTTTCTGTGGATATCCACGTTGGCATCATTCTCAAATTGTGATGGCATCCAGGATCCCTGGATCTCCTCCAGCAATTCATTGGCCCTGGCCAGTGCACCGTTCATTCCCTTTTCCCTGGGTGTCAGTTCAAAATCCGCACCATAGGTTTCCATGATCTTCCTTCTTTCCACTGACATGGATTCAGGCATCACAAGGATGAGCCGGTATCCCTTAACAGCCGCGACCATAGCCAGCCCTATACCGGTATTACCGGAAGTTGGTTCAATGATCACCATTCCGGGTTTCAGAATGCCCTTTTTCTCAGCATCCTCAACCATGTTCATAGCGATCCTGTCCTTGATGCTGCCACCGGGATTCTCCCGTTCAAGTTTGATCCAGACTTCATATTCCGGCGGGGAACAGCCTGTTGATCTTCAGATGGCTGGTATTGCCTATCGTCTCGAGTATATTATTTGCTTTCATCTCTTCAAGTTTTAAATTTATATTACCCAGTTGATCTGGTCAGCAACTGTTTTGCTGTCACGTACGACAACATGATGCTTCTGATAAACGACAGAATGAGGCTGTATACTTTCCGTGAGCCATACATTCCCTCCTATTACACAATCATGCCCGATGACTGTCTCTCCGCCAAGGATGGTACAGCCGGCATAAATGATGACATTGTCCTCAATGGTGGGATGCCTTTTCTTTTTGGCCAGGCTTTTCTTAACGAACAGGGCTCCCAGGGTTACTCCCTGGTAGATCTTTACATTATTTCCGATCACTGCGGTTTCACCAATGACGGTTCCGGTACCATGGTCGATAAAGAAAGAATTCCCCTATGGTTGCCCCCGGATGGATATCCACACCGGTTTTACTATGGGCATATTCTGCGATGAGTCGTGGCAGAATAGGTATGTTCATCAGATATAACTCATGTGCCAGCCTGTAAACGGTAATGCTGCAAAAGCCCGGGTAGCTGAGGATGATCTCTTCCAGCGATTCAGCAGCAGGGTCAAAGGTCATAAAAGCCTCTGCATCAAGCATTAATTTCCTGTGGATCTCAGGCAGTTTTTCCAGGAATTTCCGGGCAGTGTTACCCGGATCATCTTTTATTTTGTTTTGAATGGAGGTGAGCAGTCCCTCCAGCTTTATTTCAATTTTTCCCAGTTGCAGCTTATATTCCTTCAGTGTAACATTGATCTTGCTGCGAAAGGGAAAAAGAAAATCAATCGTATCCTCGATGAAGGCGTGGGTTTCTCTGGCTGCAGGCAACTCTTCACAACTAACTTTGTTTAACCTGTGCAGGTATTCCGGAAAATTTTCGAGGTTTACATCCATGGCCTGTAGATTTATCCGGGCAATATAAATAAATTAAATCAGGAAATGGTGTCCGGGGGCTGACAGATCAGTTACTTTTTCCGGCACTCTTCAGCTGGAAGTTGAATTTCAATGAGAAAATATTGGAATAGAGGGCAATAGATTGATCCGAGATGTCGGTAAGGGCATAGTCCACGGTAAAATTACGCCAGTGTATTCCCAGTCCCAGGCTGGGCTGAAAATCAAAGGATTTCTGGTTATCAAAATCAGGTATCAGCTGCATATTGCCGATACCCATTCTCAGGAAAACGAGCTTATTAAAATCAATCTCCATTCCCAGGTGGGGATCTATGCTCAAAAAAGACGTACTGGCCAGCACATGTCTTTTCCCGTCAAAAGTCACATCTGCATTCAATTCTGCCAGCAAACTGAATTTTTCATGCAGCCTGAAAGACCTTGCTGCACCCAGTATGAACCTGGGCATAGTAAGTTCCAGGGAATTTGTTGGGATCTCATTGCCGGTTGCCAGGAAAACTTCCTCCAGGTCTTCTGTATTAAAACTCCATGCATTGAAGGTGGAGGTAACGTCCCTGGCATTGGCCCCGAAATGCCACCTGCGCAGCGTGTATTGGAGTCCCAGGTCAAACCCGAATCCCCAGGCATTGGCAAAATCACCTGTCCGCCTGTATATCAATTTGGCATTGCCCCCGAAGGCCAGTCCCTCAACCTTTGTTGACCTTGCATAAGAAAACAGAAAACCATAATCGGCAGCAGAAAAGGTAGTGATCCTGTCATACCTGATATTCCCGTTATTATCCATGAGCTCAAGGGTATTGGGGATATCATCCACGCCAAAGCGTATAATGCTCAGTGCTCCTACAGACCTTTCATCGATCCGGATGGCAAACCCTGCATAGTCATACTTGGCAATACCTGCAAAATATTCAGCATGCATCAGGCCAATATCCATATCCCTCTCGATTCCCACCAGACCGGCCGGGTTCCAGTATCCGGCCGTAACATCCCGGGTACTGGCCACCACTGAATGGGACATGCCAAAGGCCCGGGCACCTACACCAATGGAAAGGAATTCATTGCTGTATTTGGGTACTTCGGCCAGTAATCCGGATACAATAAAAAGTCCGGTCAGGGATAATAATATCTGGCGGATCATGTGATTTCGATGGACTATTTTACGCGTAAACTAATCTTTTTAACTTACAAATCCCTACTTTTATTGTTATAATCTGCCCCCTATTTTTTATGAGCCGGATCCAGCCTCTCAGGCAGCATATTCCTAACCTGCTTACACTGTGCAATCTTGCCTTTGGATTCGTGTCCGTTTTATTGGCCTTCGAAAACCATTTATTATTCGCATCATGGCTTATCCTGCTGTCCGCCCTGTTTGACTTCCTGGATGGATTCGCTGCAAAATTGCTGGGGGCCGTATCCGAGTTCGGCAAACAACTGGATTCACTGGCTGATATTATCAGTTTCGGGATGGCCCCGGGGGCCATTGTTTACAAGCTGATGGAATATGCTCTCAGGAACGAATCCCTGTTTTCCGGCCTCTCCGGTGCTAACCTGGTGGAAAGAATATACCTGTTTTCTCCCATGCTGATCGTGCTTTTTGCAGCCATCCGCCTGGCGGCTTTTAATATCCGGAAAAATTCTTCCGGGTTCGTGGGACTGGCCACCCCGGCGGCAGCAATTTTTTTTGCCGGGCTTGTGTTTGATTTTCATCTCCCATCCGCAATCTGGTTTCACCAGTTTCCTGCTGCAGCCAAATGCGCTGATGGTGATTATATTGATCATCAGTTTTTTGATGATTCTCAGGATCCCAATGTTCTCCCTGAAGTTCCCCGGATCCGGATGGAAAGGAAATGAGATTCGATACCTTTTTATTGCCATTTCTCTTATTTTATTGATAATATTGCAGGTAATTGCATTGCCGGTAATCATCCTGGTTTACCTGCTGCTGTCGTTTTTATCATTGCTTAGCAAAAAGAACAACCAATGAAGTATATCGCAGAAATTAATGTTATGCCCCTGAAGGCCTTGCTTGACCCACAGGGCAAAGCTGTTACCAATAGCATGAAAAACCTTGGTTTTAACGAGGTTTCAAATGTCAGGATCGGAAAACATATTACCCTTGAGATCGAAGCGGGATCAGAAGCTGAAGCTGGCAAAAGAGTGGAAGAGGCCTGCCAGAAGATCCTCATCAATCCCATTATTGAGGGATTTGATTTTACCCTTCATACAGAATAAGCACTCCGAAAATACCGCCCCTGTGGTCCCGGCAGACCCTGGATTAAAGCAAAAAAAATATATCTTTATAGGTATTTAAATATATTATCTGTATGAGATTAGCCATTGCCATTCTAAGCCTTTCATTATTTGTTATTATTCCCTGTCACATCAATGGACAAACGGCCATCACCCCCCAGGAAACCGAGATAGGCATTGAAGAACATCTCGATGAATTTGTTCCGCTTGACATTCATGGTGATCGATGAAAAGAACCAGACCACAAATCTGGGTACCCTGATCGACAAACCCACCATCATCAACCTGGTCTACTACCGCTGTCCCGGTATATGCAGTCCCCTGATGGAAGGACTGGCAGACGTAATGGACAAGGTGGACCTGGAACTGGGCAAAGATTACCAGGTGCTGACCATCAGTTTTGATCCGCGTGAATCCATTGAACTGGCCCACCGGAAAAAAAATAATTACCTGAACCTGATGTCCAACCCGGAACCCGCCAGGGAACACTGGCAATTTTTCGTCTCTGACAGTGCCAATATATCCAGGCTGACCAATGCCGTAGGATTCAAATACAGAAAGGCAGGAAATGATTTTATCCATGCAGCGAGCATCTGTATTGTGAGTCCGGATGGCAAGATCACCAGATACCTGAACGGGACCTATTTTCTGCCTTTTGAACTGACCATGGCCATCACAGAGGCCTCCGAAGGGATCTCTGCACCCACGGTCAACCGTATCCTGCAGTTTTGTTTTGCCTATGATCCTGTGGGACAAAAATATGTGCTTTCCATGACACGAGTGTCATTGCCGATCATACGCTTACGGCCGTCATCATTGTATTGATACTGGTTGTACGGACCAGGAAAAAGAAAATTCAGCAATAGATTATGTCATCACAACAAGATACCAGAAAAGAACCGAGCTTTTTCGAGGTAAAAAAACACAAAGGCATCTTTGCCTGGCTGCTTGTCAACCGACCATAAAAGGATTGGCCTGATGTACCTCTACCTCATCATGTCATTTTTTGTGATTGGTGCGGTACTCGGACTGCTCATGAAACTTGAGCTGATCGCTCCGGGTAGAACGATCATGCAGGCCCAGACCTACAATGGGTTCTTCACCCTCCACGGCATCATCATGATTTTCCTGATCGTGATCCCGGGACTCCCGGCTGTTTTCGGGAACTTCTTCCTTCCCATCATGATCGGGGCGAAAGATGTGGCCTTTCCGCAGGCTTAACCTCCTCTCCTGGTATATTTATGTGCTGGGCGCCATCATCGCTGTGAGTTCCCAGTTTGCGGGCGGGGGACCGCCGGATACGGGCTGGACCTTTTATGCTCCCTACAGTTTCAAGACTTCAACAAATATGCTCCCTGCAGTCCTGGGGGCATTTACCCTTGGGTTTTCTTCTATTTTAACGGGACTGAATTTCATCGTTACCATTCACCGGATGAGGGCCCCCGGCATGACCTGGATGAAAATGCCCCTCTTTCCCTGGACCCTCTATGGAACAGCCTGGATACAGCTCCTGGCCACACCTGTCGTAGGGATCACCCTGCTGATGACAGTCGGGGAACGCCTGTTTAATATCGGTTTTTTTGATCCTGCGCTCGGAGGGGATCCCGTCCTGTATCAGCACCTGTTCTGGATCTATTCCCATCCGGCCGTCTATATCATGATCCTGCCGGCCATGGGAGCCATTTCGGAGATCCTTCCCACCTTCTCCCAGAAAACCATTTACGGATATAAGGCCATTGTCATATCCACCCTTGCCATAGCCTTCGTGGGCTATTTTGTATGGGGGCACCATATGTTCACCTCCGGGATGAGTGGCACTGCATTATATGTTTTCTCCATCCTCACCTTTCTGGTGGCCATCCCCAGCGGGGTCAAGGTTTTTAATTGGGTATCAACCATATATAAGGGATCAATAAATTTGAAAACCCCCTTTTACTGGGCCATATCCTTTATTTTCGTATTTATGATAGGGGGCCTAACCGGACTGGTGCTGGGAGCCCTGGCCATCAACGTGCATGTTCATGATACACATTTCGTAGTAGCCCATTTTCATTACATTGTCTTCGGTGGCGTGGGTTTTGCTTTCTTCGCGGCCATCCATTACTGGTTCCCTAAAATGTATGGCAGGATGTATGATGAGACCTGGGCAAACATGGGCTGGCTGATCTTTTTTATCGGTTTCAATACCCTTTACCTGCCTATGTTCTACCTGGGAATTGCCGGAATGCCCAGGAGGTATTTTGACTACCTGCCACAATTCCACGGAGGTAATATCATTTCCTCCCTGGGTGCTATGGTAATGATCATGGGACTGATCATCATTATTTTCAACCTATTCCGGTCCGCCAGGATAGGTCCTATTGGATAAAGATCCCTGGCGTGGCAAAACCCTGGAATGGACCATTGATTCTCCTCCATCCCTTGAAAACTTTGAAGAGGATATTGAAATTACCAAGGGCCCATATGAATACGAATAAAACCTGATCTTATGTCACAACACGCACATACGGATGAACACAGGGATGACATAGGCTCCCGCTTCGGGATGTGGCTGTTCATTTTCACTGAATTGCTGCTTTTCGCGGGACTCTTCATCACTTACTCTGTTTTCCGCTATAAGAACTGGCAGGCTTTCCACCTGGCTGCCGAGGAGCTGGATGTATTCATCGGGGCACTGAATACCGTGATCCTGCTGGTGAGTTCTGCCACCATTGCCATGTCCATCACCGCCCTGCAGCAGAAAAGGAAGATCCTTTCCCTGAGCCTCATGGGTGTTACCCTGCTGATAGGCGTAATATTCCTGATCAACAAGTATTTTGAATGGAGCCTTAAATTCGAACACGGTTTGTATCCGGGTTCAGAAACACTGGTGGAACTGGGAAAAGGGGAGGTGCTCTTTTTTGGCCTGTACTTTTTTATGACCGGGCTGCATGCCCTGCATATTATTGCCGGACTGGTGTTTATCGGGATCGTTTTCCATCGTGTTATCAAGGACAGGATCACCCATGATAATTTTGTCCACCTTGAAAATGCCGGCCTTTACTGGCACCTGGTTGATATCATCTGGATATTCCTTTTCCCCCTGTTTTATCTAATCACTTAATTGACCATCATGAGCAAGAACGACGAAAAACATCATATCGTACCATACAAGACCTTTCTGGTGGTTTTGCTTGCATTGCTGGCATTTACCTTCATATCCATAGGGGTGACGAGTTATGACCTGGGACCTGTAACCGTGCTGGCAGCATTGCTGCTGGCCACCGTCAAGACCATCCTGGTATTGACCTATTTCATGCACCTGAAATATGACGTTAAGATGTTCGGTATTCTGGTGGCTGCTGTGCTCGCCCTTATAGGTGTGGTTATTTTTATTACATTCCTTGACTATTTATTCAGATAATATGTACTCAGCAACCCAAATAGATGCATCCAATTTTGTCGAAGGTGTCGACAGGGCATTCATGGTGACACTGGGCTTCAGTTTCCTATTCCTGGCCGTCCTGACATTCCTGATGATCTTTTTCATTGTCAAATACCGCAAGAGCAAGCATCCGAAGGCAGTACAAATGAAAGGCAACACCAAACTTGAGATTGCCTGGACCGGCGGGGCTTTTATTCTGGTACTTGTGCTCTTCTATTTTGGCTGGGCAGGATGGAAACCCATGATGACCCCCCCCGATGATGCAATGGAGATCAAGGCCATTGCAAGGATGTGGAAGTTCCAGTTTGTATATGACAACGGCAGGGTTACCGATACCCTGTACGTACCGGTCAATCAACCGGTAGTGCTTGACCTGGTGGCTTTGGACGTGATCCACAGCCTGTATATACCTGCCTTCAGGGTAAAGGAGGATATGGTACCCGGACTGAAAAAAGATATGTGGTTCAGGGCACAGCGGGAAGGTGACTTTGACCTTTTCTGTGCAGAATACTGCGGACTTCAGCACTCTTACATGTATACAGGCGTGAACGTCTTATCACAGGAGGATTTTGACCAGTGGTATACGGATACCACGGCTGCAAAACCCAGCGAAGGGGTTCCGGCCTGGGAAATGGGACTGAATATACTGAGAAAGAATGGATGTAATGTATGCCACTCTTCCGACGGATCGAAGCTTATTGGCCCATCCTACAAGGGTATCTTCGGAAGTACCCGGGAGGTGGTGACAGGAGGTGTGGAGAGAGAGGTCGTGGCTGATTCTGTTTTTATCCGGACTGCCATCTTTGATCCCGAGGCAGATATTGCAAAAGGGTTTAATAAGGGATTAATGCTGTCCTATGAAGGTCTGGTTACTGAAGAGGAGGTTGGCTGGATCATTGAATACCTGAAGCACCTTAATCAATGATTTAGGTACGTTCATCAAATTCTGGCGTATATCTATCACCAGAGTGAAACCAGGAAGTTCTCACGCACGTACCAGGAGATATAGCAGCTACAGTCTGTTATTCATACATTTAGGTGAGTTAAATCACCTCATTTATATGAGTATTTTTAGAAATAGCCCTATATTTACTTTATAATGAAGGAGTATTCCGCCATAGAGATCATCAGTGGCATCGCCAAACGGAAGGAAAAGATCATCAATCATGTCTACCTGACATGTTATCCTGACATCAGGAAACTTATCCTGACCAATGCCGGCAATGAACATGACGCTGAGGATATCTTCCAGGAAACCATGCTAAAAGTTTACCAGAAAATCACGGAGCACGGACTGGAACTCACCTGCAAATTCAAAACCTATATTTATTCTATCTCCCGGTTTTTATGGCTCCAGGAACTGGAAAAAAGGAAATCGACAAGGAACAGGCAGAATAATGTGGATGTACTCATAGATGAGAATGACAGAAAAAATACCAGGGAAGATGATAAACTCAGGATCTATGAAACCCACTTCAGGGAACTGAGCAAGGAATGCCAGAAGGTTCTGAATATGTATTTCCAGAAAGCTTCAATGGAAGAGATCTGTGTGGCTATGGGCTACAAAAATGTACAGATTGCAAAAGATAAAAAATACCGCTGCAAAAAAACCCTAATGACCAGGATTTATAGTAATCCGGAATTTAAACAATTGCAAGATGAAATACACTTGGCTGGTTGAGAAATACCTGGAAGGCGAACTTAGCGGTGAAGCATTGCGAAAGTTCGAGTTGGAGATCCTCCGGAAACCAGAGGTTGCCGAAGAGGTTGAAAGGGTTCGTTCCATGCATCAATTCATGGTGGAACAGCATGGCAAACTCCTGGATTCGATCGGATTGATCGAAGACTATGAAGACAGTGAAAATGTGATTGATGAAGAGATCATCAGGCAGGACCTTAATGGCTTAAAAGTCAGAAAGATAAGCAACGGCCACAAAGATGTTTTCGATCTCAGCACAAAGCTTACCGAATCAAAGGTCAGCCGTACACTGGTTGACCAGCGGAGCAATAAGGTCCTTGTCAGGAAGATTTCTGTATGGCTGGCAGCAGCTTCTGTTGCTTTCCTGATGGTCACCTCCATTTCCCTTATGGTTGGTAAAGGGGATACAGTAGACCATATGGCTCTCCTTGAGCAGTCCCATACAGTGCCTTATGCTGATGTTACGGGCCGTTCTACAATCCAGGACGCCCAGGATCCCTATACTCAGGCCCTTGATCTATACAATGCCGAGGATTACGAAAATGCCTATTTGAAATTTATGGAGATCCCTGAAGGATCTGTTCCCGACATTAAGTATTACCTGTACAAAGGAAATACTGAAATGAAACTGGGAGAATTTGAGGATGCCGTTAGATCATTCCAAAATCTACTGTCTCATCAAGTACAAAAGCATGAAGCCATGTGGTATATGGGACTCTCTTACATTGCCCTTGAAGATATTCCAGCGGCCAGGACGGTATTAAAGGAAATCATTGCCACAGACGGATATAATAAAAAACAGGCAAAGAAATTGTTAAGGAGCCTTTAAGCTTTTAACCCCGCTTTCTTACTATCCTTCTTCGAATAATAATGAATCCGGGTATCCCGATAAGGAAAACAAGCATCAGGGGAATGACCCATTTGTACAGGCTGGATAAAAATAATGTATCAGGGTTCCCGACAAGGATATATCCTGCCCAGTACTGCGGGTGCTGATAGGTTGGGGTAGCCTGATCGAGGAATTCCAGCTCCTGTCTTCATCATTGGTACACCCTGGCCGGTTTTTCACAGGATTTTGTGTGGGATTTTGTCCGAGATTTTGTCTGGGGTTTTGTCTGGGGTTTTGTGTGTAATTTTGTGTGGGATTTTGTCTGGGATTTTGCCCGGGATTATGTCCGCCAGCTCCTATTCCTCAGTAAGATGTATATTCCAGAGCAAGCTGACCAACGCAATCCTGTCTAATAATGTCTTAAAGAGCTATCGATGGTTTCTTGAACTACCAGATCGTCCGTGGCATCAATAAACCTTCTTACAGATTCCATAATGTAAGCCGCTTCAGCTTCCAGGATCCCGGTGATGCAGGTACTTTTCAATGTGTGTTGTGCCTGTCCTGATAGCTGTAGGATGTCAGGCATTGGGCCAGGATATATTTCGGCTTTCATGGCGGTGAGATCTCCGATTTTTTTCGCAATCAATGAGCAACGCTGAAGGTTTTTATGCCTTGTTCCGGAAGCCATTCTCAAACGAGCAGTAATTCTCAGGTAACCATCTTTGATCGAAATGCTGTAGTGATTTCTGCCAGTGCTGATATGCAGCGTATTTTCCGTAAGCCAGGGCCATGAGTTCTTGGCGGTTCTTTTGAGCTGTTCCTTGATGCCATGCATAATCTTTTTCAGGTCTGCGGCCGGCTGGCCGGCTATTGTAACACAGTGATCAGGATCGCCAATATGGATATACCTGTGATAGAAACCTAATAAGTCATTGTATTCGGTCCGGTTTTCCGTGGCATATCCAATT
Organism: uncultured Bacteroidaceae bacterium; assembly: GCA_963767555.1. Taxonomy (GTDB): domain Bacteria; phylum Bacteroidota; class Bacteroidia; order Bacteroidales; family SM23-62; genus SM23-62. Next base: position 148,349 of record CAVYEL010000022.1, read on the forward strand.
TCCAGGGAGTTGATCTCAGAGCTTAGCAGTAAATTCATGGAAGTTACGATGCCGTATCTTTCATTCAGGTAAAGTTTGCTGTGCAGGTGAGGGATCTTTTTATAGGGCAGTGCCAATTGATCCAGATCACGATAGGTGGCTGTGTTGTCGGGATCGTCCCTGACATATATCTCTGTGAGGATCCTTCTGGTTTTCAATTCATTGATCTTGTTCACAAATTTATACCATTTCGAAATCTTCATATAAGGAGATACAATGATGACCATTTCATCACTCTCATCGAGCAGTGTGAGAATCCTGGCAGAAATTTCAGAAGGTTTGATCAATTTCATGCTTGTTTCATTTTTCTGTTGATTTGACTGATAATAAACTATTGAGGATTGGTCTTTCATAGGTATATGTCGCTGAGAGGCAGATATCGACATTATGGTTGAAAAAAAATCAGGGAGAGATATAAAATATCGAGTTATTAACTATATTGATGCTGTTTCGGATATAATATATCTATTTAGGGATATATTTTATCCGAAACAGCACTAAATAAGTATGTAAGCAGATATTTTATATCCTTTTCCTATGAGTAGCCAATTGAGTTGGAACATTATTAAGCAGTTTTCAGGCAGAAATATGTTTGGTTTTACAATTCAGGATGTAGCCAGGGCATTTCCGAAAAAGAGCCGTGTTCATCTGGCCAGGATACTTGCAGAGATGGTCAATAAGGGTATGCTATGTAAAATAACCCGGGGCAATTACCATATCATTCCTATTAATGCAGATCCACAAAACTATGCTCCTGACGGGCATCAGGTGGCAAAATACCTGATGCAGAATAAGGAGTATTATATCGGGTATGCTTCAGCGATAAAGATCCATGGGCTAATGCTCCAATCTGAGGCTAGATCTGAGGCCAGATCTGAGGCCAAATCAAGCCAGTTCTGAGGCCAGGGAATATGTGGTCACCAAAAGGCAGATGAAGCCGGCCATCAGGAGTTTCGGGGGAATTACGTATCAATTCATTCAGCATGATGCAACCCGATTTTTCGGTTTCACCAGCATCTGGATAAACCAGTATGAGAAAGCGATGGTCAGTGATTTGGAAAAAACCATCGTGGATATTGCTACCAAACCCCAGCATTGTGGAGGCATCGTTGAGGTCGGGAATGCCATATTCCAGGCCAGGGAACGGACAAATCATGATAAGCTGTTTTATTATTTCTCTAGGAATATGCATATGTCCGCTAAAAAGAGATTCCTTTTTCTCACCGATTTATTGGGTTTGGAATGGACTACTGAGCACGAAAGAATGATGGAAGAGTTGGGAACAGGCATCTCTATATTGGATCCGGCGGCACCGGACCATGGAAGAAAAATGAAAAAATTTGGATTGAAAATCAATGTGGATCCTATCCGCATTAAGATGAAAGTCCTTCATGGAAAAAAATCCTGATGTTCTCATCCCTGATTCCTGGATCGGTAGTTGACTCAGCAAAATGTCCCATGGCCAGTAGAGCTTTACAAGAAAACGGGACACCCGAGAACACCAAAACTAATATCCTATAATGCTGATTATATACGACTTAAAAAATTACCCGAAAGGAGTGACGAAAACAGGAAAAACAGGCAAAGAAATTGTTAAGGAGCCTTTAAGCTTTTAACCCCGCTTTCTTACTATCCTTCTTCGAATAATAATGAATCCGGGTATCCCGATAAGGAAAACAAGCATCAGGGGAATGACCCATTTGTACAGGCTGGATAAAAATAATGTATCAGGGTTCCCGACAAGGATATATCCTGCCCAGTACTGCGGGTGCTGATAGGTTGGGGTAGCCTGATCGAGGAATTCCAACTTTGCATTCCGCAGTGAAGTTTCCGTGGACCTTCCTGATATTAAATTTCGGTAGAACCCAAGCATCAATGTATAGCTTTGCCTGTCACTTACCGTCCACAATGTCATAACGATATTTGGCACCCCTGCATAAATAAAAGCCCTGGCAAGGCTCATGATCCCCTCTCCGTTTTTCATCATTCCTGTACCGGTATTACAGGCACTTAAAACAACCATCCGGGCGGCCAGATCAAGGTTATAGATCTCATATACATTCAGGAAACCATCTTCCTGGACATTTCCTTCTGAAAAAACAAGTTTTGATTTCAATGGATCATCATCATCCAGGAAAGCATGTGCTGCCAGGTGGATTAAATGGCTTCCCCCGGCCAGCTGCTTGAAACGCCCCTCACTAGCCATAGTGTCGGTATAGGCTTTACCTCCTGATATTTTACCGATCTCCTCTACTTCCTTGATGCTATACGGAAGGGGCCTGAGGCTGGTCCGGTCAATGGGAATATCCCTGAACTCACCGCTGGATGCCAGCATGCCTGATGTTTTACCATAACCGGGCGCAAAAGCAATCAACTTATCCAGCCTGATCCGGCCCGTATTCTCGAGCCTGTCCAGAAGTGTGGCAGAATATCCATACCGGATGGAACAATCCCTGATCAGGAATGGCACATCCCTGTATTGTCCTGAAAAATCCATCACCGGTTCTGATACCAGGATATCAAACGGGAAATATGAAAGCCTCCCTTCTGGAATAATAACCATCCGGGAGTAACCAGACCGGTCGGGGATTAGTGTTTTGTAGAGGGTATGGGCGGTCTTCAGGAACTCATCATGACTGATGGTATCAGACAGGAAATTTCCTGAGAGGTAATTTTCTACGACGTCCAGGTCTCTGTTAAATTCATCCCCATGATCAATCTTCTGGCATTGTATACCTTTCCTTGAAATGGCAAAGCGATAAATATACTTCTCAGTATAAAAATATTCCAGCAACATCTCTCTTGACTTTAGCTTTCTCCTGAGCATATCCGGTTCAAGTGCCTGCTGATTATATAATAGATCATAATATCCCGGGAAATCCCTTTCCAGATCCTTATTCAGACTTTCTATCCGGGCTCTGAGCTGGAAGATCTGTGCCTGGTATCGCTGAATTTTCGATGTATCGTATAGTGAATCCTCTTCGCTAAACAGCAGTAATTCCTGCCTAATTGACAACTCCTTTCGAAGGTTGGCATCCTTCTCCACAATTGAATCAGGGATGCCTGCAAGCGCAATTGTTTCTTCCCTTTGCATGACAGATAACAATGTGGCATATTTCCCCTTTTCAGCAACCATGAATGCATGGTTCAGGAATGCCGGATCTAAAGAGAGTTCATAACAACGATAGGCAGACTCCACACATTTTTCATAAGTATCTCTCTCATTTCCTGAAAGATAAAATTTACTCCTGTCACTCAGATAGGAATTCCGCAACAGATCTATGATACTGATAGATGTTTGATATGCTGAATACACTGCTGTCATTTTCTGCCACTTGTCTTCCGTATCCCCGGTTGTTCCGGCCAGGTCATTCAACACCCCCGCCTTGCTTTTCAGTAAACGGAGATAAAAAAGGTTATCACTGATCTGTCCGGGTGGAGGATTAAAGCTAAAGCGGTCAACATCATATTCAGGGTCCATGGATAAAATACTTTGTTGATAATAGTCCAATGCCTTGTCATGGTCACCAGTAAGATAAAAGTGGTCCCCCGTGCTTTTTAGAATCCTGGCTGTCCTTAAGTGATGGAACCCAAAATTGTCTTGTATGATCCTTACAGCCGTTTGAAAATAATCATTTGCCCGCTCATACATTTCGAGGGAGTCAAGCAGGATACCAAAGCCAAGATAGTGAGCACCCCTGGTGTAGAAGTCCTCAGGAATATACTGATCATTTATTTCGAAAACTTTCCTGAAATATTCTTCCGACTGGTTATAGTCCCCGAGCAATCTATTAATATCAGCCAGATAATAATAATAAATGGCCATTATTGTCGGATGCACAGTCCCTTCAATCTCAAGTAAATTAAGGAGTACCTTTTCCGCTGATCCATATTCTTCCAATGACTTATACATGATGCCCATATTCAAATATAAGGTACGACCAAGGAATCCCATTGTATCATCATTTTTCTGCAAGATCCCAAGTGCCTGCTGATAGTACTCCAGGGCCCTGTAATAATTGCCCTCTAGCTGAAATATCCTTGCTCGCTGGATATATGATGTAATAAGATCTCTGTCACCTTCGTTAGAAACATTCTTAACAAGCTCCACAGATTTTTCCAGGTAATAAAGGGCTGAATCTGACATTCCGTTAGCAATAAAGTAACTCGTCAAACTGCTATAGGATTTTGCCAGGTCAAGATGATCAGGGCCATAAATAGCGACAACATTAGCGATGTACCTTGAAATATATTCCTTCCATAACTGTTGATTCCCCAGGCGATTCTGTAAGTAGGCGATATTGTATAAGAGCCAGCCCATTTCTGCTGATGGTCCGGCACCGACTTGCTGATAGAGATCATAAACTTCCAGATAGTAGTCCTGGGCCTTCTCCAAATCACCTTTGTAGAGATAGCTAGTGCCAAGAAGATATTTGGTCCTGGCTATTTTACCTGGTGCGACATTCAGCACTTCGAACAAATTCAGACCCTGATTAAGAAATTTAATGGCCTTGTTGTATTGTGATCTGTCGGTTAACAATTTTGCTCTCCCTATAAGGGCATCAGCCCGGCTTTCTGATTCCAACCCGAGATGCTCTTCAATGTATTTGTCTGCGGAATCCAGGGTGGCGGCTGATATATCAAATTTGAGCTTTAGCCTGTAGTAATCAGACATTCCCAGAAAGCATTCAGCAACTCTATCGGGCCTGTCGAATTGTTGAAATATCGCTTTTGCTGTCAGGTAATAATAAGGCAGACTATCGTAATCCGAGCTTTCATAAAGTATCCGACCCCTTTCGAGGTAATTTTCAGCAGTGACCAGGTCGAAAGATCCTGATGCTGCTGGTGCGGGACTTCCAAACAGGATTACAACCAGGGTGAAAGTGATTGTCCGGATACTCAAACCATGAGATTGTTAGTTGAATCAAATTTATCAAACAAATGGGACCTGGCAATAACATGAATTCATGACCTTACCTCAAATTACTCAAATATATGATGTTTTTTTCTTTGCCAGTCTCCTGTTTTTCAATAACTTATCCACTCCAATAAAAAAACTCAAAAAAAAACTCAAAAAAGCCGGCTACCTTTTTTAATTATTCTGATTAAACAATAGATAACCTTACACAAGCGGCCTCCGAAAAGCTTCAACAGAGTAGGAATAAATACTAATACTTATTACTATGAACAATGAGAATTAAACTGGTCCGAATTACTGGAAGACAAGCTCACCAATGAGGAACTGAATAAGATCCGCGGTGGAGATGGTGAAGAAGACCCAAATGGTCCAATCGTAAAGTAAAAACTAAAAGCGTTCGCAAGGTCTAAAAAACCATATGGAAGAGGCTATTCCATATTACGGTGATCTGCACATGGATGCAGCCACCAAGAAGCTCATGCTGAATTTGCTGAAAAGCATCCGTTCGGTGGTTCCGGTGATTGATACATCGGGATCTGCCGGACCGGATGATGATCAGGATCTGAAGAGCAATGAGTATATCCGGAATGTCGCCTTGCGGTCCAGACAGCATTCTGACATGCTTGAAGGGATATTCGATCCCGGTGAATTGATCAGGTATGCAGGTTACATCAAAGATTACCAGGACCTCATTGACCAGATGGAAACGGTACTGACAGAGTTAACAAGCTGCCGTGATCATGCCAGGAAATTTGCCAGCAGGCTGGCCGAATTGACCGAAGAACATATACAGATGTTTGGTGAAGCTCCCCAGGAGATTTCCATTGACCAGGATGAATTCAAACTAAAGGTAGTCTAATTTATGCATTGTGAGAGCAGCAAGATATACTTCATATAATGAAAAGAACGGAATGTTAGACTGGTCTGATAAAACCATCCTGGTAGCTGAAGATGTACCAACAAATTACATGTTGATCGAAGCTATACTCAGCAAAACAGGCGTAAAACTGATCTGGGCCAGGGATGGCCAGGAGGCAGTGGACAAATGCCTGGAAAATGATCATATCGATCTCGTATTAATGGACATACAAATGCCAGTCATGAACGGCCTGGAAGCCACCCGGGCCATCAAAAAAGTTAAAAATCATATACCCGTCCTTGCACAAACTGCCTTCACTTATAATTACGAAGAGGAAACCATCCGGGCTGCAGGGATCTCAAAGGTACTGAACAAGCCTATTAGTCCCGAAGCACTCATGTTCAGCATCCAGGAATTTTTCCGCCAGTAATATCCCACATCTTCAATTGGCTCTTCCCGGTATTTATTTCTATATTGGCGGATGATTATTCCGGCAAGCCATCTCCCATGATCACTACCAACATATTTACGGAGATATTCCTCCCCATCACCCTGGCTATCATTACACTGGGGATAGGACTTTCCATCTCGGTACAGGATATAAAAAACATCATTGACCAGCCCAGGAATATATCCGTCGGATTGCTCAGCCAGCTGGTATTGCTGCCCATTATAGCTTTTGCCATAGCCTGGGTAACGGGACTCCAGGCAGCCCTGGCAGTAGGGCTCATCCTCATTGCCATCTGTCCGGGCGGTGCCACTTCGAACCTGGTAAATTTTATGCTCCGGGGAAATGTGGCCCTTTCCCTGTCGATCACAGTTGTCAACGGATTGATCACTGTTTTCACCATCCCCCTCATCGCCATGCTGGCCCTGCACATTTTTATGCACCAGGATGCCCGGATACAGCTTTCATTTCTCGATTCAGTCGGCCAGATCTTCATGCTGACTGTACTGCCGGCTACCATCGGCATACTCATCCGCAGGTATAAGCCTGAATTTGCCGGCCAGCTTGAAAATCCCCTGCGGTATATCCTGCCTGTTCTATTATTCCTGGTTTACGGCGGAGTATTATTTATTGAGAGAGGGGATGGACAGATCGACCTGCCAATGTTTTTCCAGGTCCTCCCATACACACTTGCATTGAATGTGCTGGCCTACATCTCAGGATTCTATGTTCCCCGCTTGTTTGGCCTGAGTAAACGAAACCAGTTTACCATTGCCATTGAAGTCGGATTGCAGAACAGTACCCTGGCTATTTTTGTAGCCACCCGGCTCCTGGATAATTATACCATTGCCCTTGTCTCCGTAGTATATGGATCCTTTTCATTCTTCACCACCTGGGCATTTGGCTACCTTTCCAGGAAATTCCTTTGATCACCATATCCATATCACTCCCGCCAGATGTCAAGGCTGATATTCTAATGATCCGGTATCTCCTAGAAATGGTGTTCCAGGCTCTCTCCAAGATAGGGATGATTTTTCGGGACCAGTGGCGCTTTTGACAACCAGTATCCGGTAGTCAGAGCAAATATCCCTGTATATCCAAGGAAAGTACCGATCTCAATGAAACCAAACTGAGTTGTCCGGTTGTTCCAGGCATGATCTGCATGTAAAGATCAATGTAATGCCCAATGATCAGGAGTATTATCACGGCAAAAATCGCCGTTTTACTCCTGCTGGTCCTGGTGGGAACAGAACGATAAAAGGGATGAACCAGTTGATAGCGATCTCGGCAAAGAACAGGGTCTGCCAGCCGGCTTCCCATCGTTTCACATAATATACGGTTTCCTCCGGAATATTCCCGTACCAGATCAGCATGAACTGGGCAAACCAGAAGTAGCCCCAGACAATGGCCAGCATGAATATATACCTGGTGAAATCATGCAGGTGATATCTGTTCAGAAAACTCGAAATAGCCCTTCCTGTGAAGTAAGAAAACAATCAGGACCAGTATGGTAACTCCATGATAAAATGATGCGACAAAATTTTTCAGTGCAAACAGGGTGCTGAACCAGTGTACATCGATGGATTTTATCCAGTCCACTGCAGAGAGGGAAACCGTCACAGCCAGAATGAAAATAAAGATCTTGGAATAATGTTCACTTTTATGGAACAATTCTGGAGTCCGCCTTCCCGGTCCTCCTGCAAAGAGGTCTTCCTGATCAGCCAGATCATCAGTATCCAGAGGGCAAAAAACAGGATCATCCTGAAGTAGAAAAAGGGGACATTGAGGTAGGGGGATTTATGTGCTATCAGGGCATCATGGGCTACAGCATCCGGGATGGGACCATTCATAGAGGTTATTCATCCCGAAAATGATCAGCAGGAAGAAAACTGCCGGCCACAGGGATATACCCGGCCATGGCTTCTCCTACCCTCTTAAAGCCGGCAGACCATCCTGCCTGGGAAATATGCTGAAGGGCCATGAAAAAGGCTGCACCCAGGGCAAGCATCAGAAAATAATAATTATTCAGCAGGTAATTGGCCCATGTGCGATCCGGGTCTGTTATAAACCCTGCAATAAAGGTAATCAGTCCTATGGCTATCAATATGCCCGTACCCATCTTAAAGGTACGCGAAAGATGTATCTGATCTTTCATTTCTGTAGTTCTTTACGGATATACAATATGGTTTTCCAGCGATCTTCAGGTTGGATCATAAATCCATGTGCACCCATTACCCCGAATCCCAGGGTAATGGTATGGAATAATTCTCCATCCGGCCGGCCTTTCATTTCATCTGAAACCAGGGTCCTGACCGGGTATTTGTAGACACCCGAAGTAACCAGATGGCCCTGTCCCGTCACCCTGATCCCCGTGACAACTCAGGCAGAATGCCTGGTATACTTCCTCCCCGCGAACCAGGTTCTCTTCTGTTGCTTCAAACGGATTGACCAGTTCCCTGCCAGCCCTTGTCCTTTCCTCTATGGATGTCCCATAAGCAAATGGAAAGGCATCCCGGGAAACGGTTCCTTCGACAGGGGACTGCATAGTCTTGCCGTCGGCAAATATTTCATTGGGGGAATAGGTTTCATAGGCATTGGAATAGGCCATATCGGGAAAATAATCCCAGCCGGGATTTTTCCTGTCCCTGTCACAGGATAGATATTGCAAGCAGCAGCAGCAACGCAATGAAAGGATTCATTTTAAACTTTTTCATGCTTCTCTCCTCCCTTATTTCAACGGCCCCATTCGCCTTCATAATACCCTCTATGGTCCCCAGTTCTCCCTGTCTCGGTTTCATCCTTGTTGACCACAATGACAAATTTATCATCCGTGGCCCGCAGGTCATAAGATTTATGCTGTTTGCCTGGCCAGAGCTTTGCCCGTCCTGAAAAAGTGGCCAGGCTGAAAATAGTTACTATAAAAATAGTCAGGATGATGGTAATGATGATGAAAGACGGGAAAGAATTAAATGGTTTCCCCCCGTAATTGATCGGCCAGTCGATGACAGATGTACAGTAAAGAAAGGCCAGTACCCCTATCGCTCCAAACAAGCCATAGAAATAAGCGAAGATCTGCAGCCTGGATTTGTTGCCCATGGCATGCAGGACTTCATGTACCGGGTAGGGTGTATAAACCTCCTCAATCTGCAGGTTCTTTCCCCTGATCTCCTCCACCGCCTTCACCAGTACCGGATTCATCATCAAACACTCCGATTAAATGACTGCTGCTCATTTTATTTGGTTTTATTTTCAAAACATTCATTAATCATATTTCCGTTTTCCTAATATCTCTTACTGATTTCACTTCACTGACCGCGATCATGGGGATATAACGGAAGAACATCAGCACTCCGGCCAGGAAGATCCCGATGGTTCCTACATAAGTGCCAACTTCTATCCAGTGTCGGTGTATAAGAAGCCCATGCAGAAGGAAGATAATCTTTGCTCAGTGAGGTAATGACGATATTAAACCTTTCAAACCACATCCCCAGGTTGATAAACAGGGAGATAATGAACATCATCAAGAGGCTGGAACGAACCTTCTTGAACCAGAACAACTGGGGGATCAGGGCATTACATATGATCATGCCCCAGAATTGAAGGGCATATTCCCCGGTGATCCTGTTCCTGAAAAAAGTAAATATTTCATACTCGCTGCCAGAATACCAGGCCATAAAGACTTCGGTAAGGTATGCGGTTCCCATGATCAGGCTGATGAAGGTAAGGATCCGGGCAATGGCATCCAGGTGCCCGTCTGTTACATAATCCCCCAGCTTGTATAGCTTGCGTATGATGATCATCAGGGTCATCACCATGGCAAATCCTGAAAAGATGGCGCCTACCACAAAATAGGGCGGAAAAAGGGTGGTATGCCATCCGGGTTCAACCGATACGGCAAAGTCCGTCGACACGATCGAGTGTACAGAGACCACGAGTACGGCAGCTATGCCGCCCAGGATGAAAGCGAGGGATTCAAATCGCAGCCATTGCCGGGAAGAACCAACCCAGCCCATACTGAAAAAACCGTACAATGCCTTCCTGAGCTTTGAGGTTGACCTGTCACGGATGGTGGCAAAATCGGGAAGCATGCCCAGGTACCAGAACGAAAATGAGATCAGCAGGTAAGCGCTGATGGCTATGAAATCCCAGAATAAGGGTGAGTTAAAGTTGACCCAGAGGGGACCGCGTGTATTCGGGTATGGAAAAATGAAGAAGAAAAGCCAGATGCGTCCCATGTGAAGGGCGGGGAAAAGGGCAGCACAGCCCACAGCAAAAACAGTCATGGCTTCTGCCGCCCGGTTGATTGAAGTACTCCACTTCTGCCGCAGGATCAGCAGGAAGATAGAAAAAGCTGTCCCGGCATGCCCAATACCTATCCACCAGACAAAATTGATGATGGCCCATCCCCATCCTACCGTATTATTAACACCCCAGGTCCCAATCCCCTTGACTACGGTTATGTAGATCGAATAGACACCCCACATGCTGGCCAGGGTGGCTATGGTCATCATGCCAAACCACCACTTCCCGGGTTTTTTTTCCGTGGGAGCAAGGATGTCCGTGGAGATCTGGTGATAGGATTTCTCTCCAATGATCAGGGGCCCTCTTACCTCTCTGTTATACATGAAATTATGCTTTAGTGTTTCTTACTTTTGTCAGGTATCCAACTGAAGGCAATGTGTGCAATTCTTCCAGCAGATGGTAATTCCTTTCGTCCTGGAACATTTTGGATACCTTGCTCTCCGGATCATTCAGGTCACCAAATACCAGTGCATCTGACGGGCAGGCCTGCTGGCATGCGGTCTTGATCTCTCCATCCACCAGTGGACGCTCCTCCAGCTTGGCCAATAATTTCTTCTCCTGTATACGTTGTACACAAAAGGAACATTTCTCCACCACTCCTCTTTCCCTCACCACCACGTCCGGGTTCAGTACCATTTTACCAAGTTGGAATTCTGGTGGAAATCAAATTCCTGGTTGTTCACATAGGCAAACCAGTTAAACCTTCTGACCCGGTATGGACAGTTATTGATACAATATTTCGTCCCGATACAGCGGTTGTAGGACATCTGGTTGATCCCCTCATTGCTGTGATTGGTAGCCGATACCGGGCATACATTCTCGCAGGGGGCATTGTCACAATGCTGGCACATGACAGGCTGGTGGTAAACCTTCGGATCAGCCGGAGATTCAGCATAATACCGGTCAATCCTGATCCAGTGCATGATCCTCCTTCGTTTCACCTCTTCCTTCCCTACGACGGCTATATTGTTCTCCGTCTGGCAGGCAATGGCACAGGCACTGCATCCAATGCATTTATTCAGGTCAATGGCCAGTCCCCAGTGATGCCCGTCAAAATCGGGTCTCTTCGTAAAGGGTAGTATGATGTTCTTCCACATGCTGATGCAATTCATTTCCAGCATGTGCATCTTCCCTGTATTCTTCAAGGGAGGTTTCCCTCACAATGGCCCGCCCTTCCATCGAATGATGCTCCTGTGTTAAAGCCAGCTCATTGACCATTCCGGTTTTTTCGATGGACACGCTCCTGACAAAGGTCTTTGGTTCTCCCCGGAGCAAGGGGTAGGCATTGGCCCCCACACCTGAAGCCACCTTCCCTGAAACTGTCCGGCCATAGCCAGCGGCCACAGACACCGTATTGTCTGCCTGTCCCACCTGCACCAGTACAGGCAATTCAACCGCATCGTCTATCCTGACAACATCCCCGGTAATCAGTCCGAGTTTTGCGGCCAATGCAGGTGAAATGGCAGCCACATTATCCCATGTCAGTTTTGTCACAGGATCAGGAAGTTCCATCAACCAGGGATTATTTGCCTGCTTTCCGGTGCCCAGGCCGACACTCTCATATACCTGTAACTCAATATCATCGGACGAACCGCTGATACCGGTCGCGTCCATGATCTCTTTCAGTCCCTCATGACCGGGCTCAGGCTGCCTTCCGGTATCCGATGGGACTTCAAAAACCCCGTCCTGCAAGGAATGATTCCAGAAGTCTTCAAAGGATGTATAGATATTTTGTTTCCTGAATAGATCCGTCTGCCAGTGTTGCCTGGATAAAAGAATGGAAGTCCCCGGTTCTCCCGCTCCAGACCAGCAGGGTATCCTGTACCTGGCGGGTCTCGAATAGTGTGGGAATAACCGGTTGGCCAAGGCTGTAATATCCGGTCCTGGCTTCTGCATCATTCCAGGACTCGAGGTAATGGCTGTCCGGGCATACATACTCGGACCAGGTCTGCTGTTTCATCAGGATGGCTGGCAAAGGATACGGTCAGTCCGACCCGGGATAGTCCCTGCTTAAAAGCATCTGCATTGGGATAATCATAAGCCGGGTTCACCTGGTAACAGAGCAGGGCATCCACGGCTCCACTCTGCATTTCATCTACCAGCCTGATCATCTGCTCATCCTGGCCAATCCTGACATTCAGCTGCTGGCTGAAGTCGATGGTTTGCCCGTAATTCCCGAGCAGGAGATTGATCTCATTCACCAATTGCTGGCAGGCAGCATCATTGGAGCCGGAAATAACCAGTGATTTTCCCTGACCGGCCAGCAGTTCTTCGATCAGGTCATCCAGGGGAACAGGTGTTTTTGGTGCCGTATAGCTTGGTTTACCCAGCCTTCGGGCGAGGGTATTGTAAAGGGCAGCCAGGATTATCCTTTCCTGGGAAGGTTTGATCCTGGTCCGAACATCTGCATTACTGCCGGTAAGGGACATTCCTGTTTCGAACTGATAATGCCGTGACATGCCCCGATCTTTCTGACGTGGATCCCGCCGGGTAGCATATTGCGCAGTGTATTCGGAGGGGGATAACCAGGTTCCGAGAAAATCAGCCCCGAAACTTACGATCACATCGGCCTTATCGAAACGGTAGACAGGTATTCCTTCTTTACCAAAGGATGCTTTATTTGCTTTCAGCATCCCCGATTGGGAAGAAGCATCATAAATGATCCATTCGGTTCCCCGGTGCTTCTTCTGGAATTCATCCAGCACGGCTCTTGTAGATGGACTGATAATGGTGCCGCTCAAAAGAACGATCTTCCCTCCACCTGAATTTATCGAGGCCAGTTTTTCAATGATCTCCCTGTCAGCCTCTTCCCAACTGATTTTTTCCTTATCTCTGGTGGGATGCTTGTACCTCGAATCATCATAGAGTCCCAATACAGAAGCCTGCACCCTCGCAGTGGTACCCGTGGCACCAAATCCGGAACGGTCATTGGGTTCCAGCTTGATGGGCCGCCCATCCCTGGTCTTCACCAGGAGGCTGGCATATTCTTCCCCATCAAAAAATGTGGAAGCAAAATATTTGGCCATCCCCGGGGTAACTTCTTCAGGCCGGATAAGAAATGGAATGGCTTTCTGTACGGGTCTTTTGCAGCTGGCAGCCAGTGCGGCAGCCCCTATGCTGAACCCCCAGAGTTTCAGAAAATCCCTCCTCGAAGCTGGCTGGTCCACCGTCTTGCTGTCCAGCAGATCAATCACAGCCCTTCCGGGACTGTCATCCGGGTTTTTCCCTGTATCAACCCTGAGGTTATCTCTCTCTTCCAGGCTTTGCCAATACTTTTTCACAGGCATTAATATTTAATAGTGACATTTCATACACTCTATCCCCCGATATCCTCGACGCTTACCATTTCCCGCTTACCTTCCTTTAACTCCTGATGCAGTTTTTCATATTTTTTGTAAAATTCATTATCAATGAACTGTACCTCTGTGTCCCGGTGGCAATTTACACACCAGCCCATGGAAAGATCATTGAACTGCTGGATGATATGCATCTCTTCAACTGCCCCATGACATTGTGCACATTCCAGCTGGCCTGCCTTCACATGCTGGGCATGGCTGAAGAACACATGATCCGGAAGATTGTACACCCTGTTCCATACAATGGGCTCATTGTTTTCTATGGCACGGATGATCTTATTGATCTCGAAACTCCCGGATCGTGAACCCTCCTTGACAACCATCTGGTGGCAATTCAGGCAAACGGCCGCAGAGGGAATACCGGCAGACTTACTAATCTCAGCTGTATTATGGCAATATAGACAATTGATCTTGTTCTGGCCGGCATGGATCTGATGCGAAAACTTTATGGGCTGGTCAGGCGCATATCCCGGAGAACGCCCTACTGCAATGGCCTCTCTCACAGTGGTATCAACGATATAGAAGAGACAGGCAAGGATCAGTAGACCATGGATAAATTTAAACCGGAGTTTCCGGGTGACCGCCAGATCTGTAATGGCTGCCAGGATCAGCACGATCGCAAAGATGAACAGTGCCTTTTTCGTAATGGCCGGTTTGCTGATGGTCAGGCCTTCCTCCTGTACCTCTTCCAGATAGGCCTTGATCAGTACCAGGTCATCTTCAGAAAGATCGTAATGTTGATGTACCTGCGACATCATCTGGCCTGAAGGTGAAAGCAGAACAGCGGTAAATTCCTCCAGGGATTTTTCGTGGCTGGTAATGGAAATATCATAGGCAGAAGGATACCAGTTCAGGGTATCCAGTTCATGGGTATTATGACAGGAAGCACAACTTACGGCTCCTTCCCCCATGGGGATGAGTCCGTAGAACAGGCGTTCTCCCCTTTTCAGCTGATTGTGGGAAATGGCATGCCCGTCAGATGCAGAAACCGTCAGTGGGCATAAAAGTATAAATCCAAGGGTTATAAAAAGGATGCTGATTGATCGTGATAATTGATTCATAACAGACAGATCTATTGTGTCAATGGAATTAATATTCCGATGAGGTTATCAAATATAAAAAAAAATATGGGTACAGAAACTTATCGGTATAATTCAACAAAACCGGTCTTCTCAAAACGGCTGGTTCCCTGGACCGGTTTAATCACATAATAGTATGTACCAGGGAGCAGTTCCTGCCCGGACTGGTTCCTTCCGTCCCACATGATGGTGGGAGCTTCTGCCTGGAAAACCCGCACCCCTGTCCGGCTGAATACCTGAAGATTATAAACAGTGATCCCGTTTGAATTGATGACAAAATAATCATTCTTCCCATCATTATTCGGAGAGAACACATTGGCACAGTCAAGCACATCAAAGACTTCAACCAGCCTCATGGAAGTGTCGGCACAACCTGCCTGGTTTGATACAATCAGGGCCGCCCGGTATTGTCCCTCTCCCTGGAAGCTGTGAATAAGCACCCTTGTATCACCCAGGGTCCCATCCTCCAGCACCCACTGGTATTGATAGGGGATGGTATCCGGATCCTGAGGAACATTGGCAAATACAACTGTGAATGATCCAACCTCGGCTGAATCGGACCAGAAAAATGTGGCATCCGGGTAAGGATATACCCGGATATAGTCCCACCTCATGACGGTCGTGTTATTGTTGACCGTAATGCTTACGGTATATATCCCGTCGCTTGCATAGGTGATAGTGTGGGATCCTTTGCCTGTGGCTGTCTGCCCATTCCCGAAGTCCCAATCCACCGATGTCACCGTATCAACCACGGAGGCATCAATGTAGGTAAAGGTAACTTCCAGGGAACTGCATCCTGTATTGGTATCAGCGATGAAGGTAACCTGGGCAAGGCCAGGAATTCCAGCAGCCAAACATAGCAGCATAACGGTATACCTCAAAAACTTCATTTGCAGCTTATTGGCTCAAATATATTAAAATTGGCAGGAGGCCCCTATAGTTTTCGGGTTAACTTTTTAACAACCCTCACCTGGCTGAGGAACTCTTTGGCAAATACCCTGATAACAGTATAGATAGGTATCCCCAGGATCATACCGGGGATCCCGGCCAGTGTCCCGGCAATAATTATCACAAGGAAAATTTCCAGGGGATGGGCTTTCACACTTTTCCCGAAGATCAATGGCTGGGAGACAAAATTATCTACCAGCTGGACTACTAAAACGACAGCCAGCATGGACAGTACCAGTGGAAGTAATTCAACTGAAAAATCCAGGTCCAGGTTATTGGCCACTCCAAGGATGATCCCTATGGCACCCCCCAGGTAGGGTCCCAGGTAAGGGATGACATTGATGACAGCCATGATCAACCCTATGGTCACGGCCAGTGAGAAGTCTATGCCCACCATCAGCATACCTATGGTGGCCATAACAAGTATGCCCGTGGCCTGCGCAAGGAGTCCGACGAAATACCGCATCAGCAAAAGCCTCGAAGAAGTCATGGAATTGCGAATGGCCTCCTCATGCTTCTGGGGAACAAGCAGTACGATAAAATCCGTCATTATGGATTGCTCCTTCAGGAAGAAAAAGGCTATGAAGGAGATGGAAAAAATGGCAATGAAAGCATTCCCGAGCAGTCCGAGAATTGAACTGAAAACATTGGTGATCATGGATATGTTCAGGACAGATTTTATTCTTTCATTGATCGAATCCTCCAGGCTGGTCCAGTCATCCTGTCCCGCATTGAAATCATTATACCATTCCTCCAGTCTGTCTATGGGCTTCTCCAGTTTCTGCAACAGCAATTCTGAATCTATCTGTGACAGCTCATTTGCTTCGTTGGCGATCAATGGTACAAACAGGCGGAAGAAACCAAAAAACACAAACCATATCAGGACCAGGACTATCAAAGCCCTCATTCCGTCAGACAGCCGGAATCTCCCCAGCCGCACCCGCCCCAGAAGACCAACCAGCGGTCTTCCTATCAGTGAAAGAACAGCAGCTACCAGAATATAAGCCAGGACATTCGAGAAATACCATAAAACAACGCCAAGGACGGCTAATCCGAGAATGATCAGGAGATATCTGCAAAAGGAATTCATGTGTCAGGTCCGGGTAAATGGTGCCATTAAGGCAAATGTACTTATTTTGTTTTGAACTGTTTTTAAGTATTTTTGACAGACCGTTAAAACTTCTATCCTGAGCAATGCAGCAATATCTGAATCTCCTCTCCCATGTACTCGAAGGTGGTACTGAAAAAAGTGACCGCACAGGGACCGGAACCATATCTGTTTTTGGTTACCAGATGAGGTTTAACCTGGCGGATGGATTCCCGGTTATGACCACGAAAAAGCTACACCTCAGGTCCATTATCCATGAACTGCTCTGGTTCATCAAGGGAGAAACAAATATTGATTACCTGCAACAGAACAAGGTAAGCATCTGGGATGAGTGGGCCGATGCCGATGGTGATCTCGGTCCCATTTACGGCTACCAGTGGAGAAAGTGGCCCGCCGGTGAGGATCACCAGATAGACCAGATCCAACAGGTGATCCAGGGCATCAAAGAGGATCCGGATTCAAGGCGGCATATTGTCAGCGCATGGAATGTCAGCGAGCTGAGTAAAATGGCCCTCCCTCCATGCCATGTGCTGTTCCAGTTCTATGTTAACCAGGGGACGCTCTCCTGCCAGCTCTACCAGCGGAGCGCGGATATTTTCCTGGGGGTGCCTTTTAATATTGCCTCTTATTCCCTCCTGCTGATGATGGTGGCACAGGTAACCGGACTCAAAGCCGGGGAGTTTGTCCATACCCTGGGGGATGCCCATATTTACACGAACCACCTGGACCAGGTGAAGCTTCAACTTTCCCGGGATCCCAGGCCACTGCCGACCATGACCATGAATCCGGCAGTTAGCGATATACTGGATTTTACATTTGAAGATTTCGAATTGCAGAATTATGATCCCCATCCCCATATCCGGGGTGAAATATCCGTTTAAAATGATCTCTATTATTGTAGCCATCGCTGAAAATAATGCCATCGGCAGAAACAATGACCTGCTGTGGCATATCCCCGAGGACCTGAAAAGGTTCAAGAAAATCACCTCCGGACATAAGATCATTATGGGAAAGCGTACTTATGAGTCCCTTCCCTACCGGCCGCTTAAGAACCGTACCAGCATTGTTATCTCAGATATCCCCGGAGACCATTATGATGGATGTATCATGGCTTATTCCATACAGGAAGCCATGGACCATTGCCCTTCGGATGAAGAATGTTTTATCATCGGCGGTGGCATGGTCTACAAACAGTTCCTGCCCCTGGCCGATAGATTATACATCACCCGGGTAAATAAATCATTCGATGCAGATGTATTCTTCCCGGATATTGATCCGGATATTTGGAAAGAAACCGAACGCGAAGAGGGTTCCGGCGAGGGACTGGATTTCACGTATTCATTCATTACCTACGAACGTAGGAAATACGAACCTAAGAAATAAACACTGCAGCTGGTTCCACCCCCGTTTGTCCGCCGCTAATGATCTTTTTCCTGCCCGGCTAATAAAAGGTCACTGTATGAATCACTCTGCAGGTCTTCCGTCCTGACACCCAACTCCTCCATCAATTGCCTGCACTGCCTGTCCAGGGTCTCCTCGGCCAGGCCATCCGCCTCGCTCTGGGCTTCAATTTCCAGGAATGTGCCCAGACCTTTCACCCGGTCAAGGTGGATCTTAATATTATCGATGAAATAGATCTCTCTTTCCTTGTCAACCACTACCAAAACACCCATGGACAGGCCAAGGATATCTTTCAGGATACTGCCCTTTTCAGTCTTATATAATATACAGTTACTGGTCTTTGGTCCGGCCTGGTCCGGCCGCTGGTACCAAATCAGGTTATTCTCAATGGTCCCTTCTCTCAGTTTCAGCCTTCCTGTATCGGTTCGAAAATAGGTATCCACCTGGTGATCCAGTCCCACGAAATCCGCATTCTTCTCCAGAAGGATCCGACGTACCGGTTCATGATCATGGCACATCGCCTTAATTTCTACATTAATAACCTTCATCATTGGTTAGTTTTGGGAAAAAATCCTAATTTGGTTGCTAAGTTATAAACCAAATCCCTCTTTATGAAAAAGCTATTTCTCTTTATTGCATTGATGATCATGGGATCATCATTTTTATTTTCACAGGCCGATAAAGTTCTCGGTTTCTGGCTCACAGAAAAAGGAACCTCACAGGTAGAAATATACAAAGCAGAGGATGGTAAATATTATGGCAGGATCAGCTGGCTCGAAGAGCCCAATGAAGACGGCAAACCTAAAATGGACACAGAGAATCCCGATGAAGCATTAAAAAGCCGGCCCATACATGGACTTAATCTTCTCAAGGAATTTGTTTACAATGCAAAAAGACGAGGAATGGGAAGATGGCAGCATTTACGATCCGGACAACGGCAAGACCTATGATTGCTATATGTGGTTTGACGATGATGCCAACGTACTTAATATCAAAGGATTTGTCATGGGAATGAGATTCCTGGGCAGGTCTACCGCCTGGAAAAGGGAAAAAGACCGAAATCAGTAAGAAAATCGTTCATATTCGCACAGCAGTGTTCATATTCGTTCACTTTTTAGACTTTAAGATCTTTTGTTATTTTTTATATAGTTCTCTTAATTAGTCAGTTGTATTTTTTGGCACGCATTGTGATTGATTCATCCACATAACGTAAGAATTGAAAATCAAACACTAATTAAGAAATGAAAACAAGAAATTTAATATTTACACTGGCATTCGGACTTGGAATTATTGCATCCACAAATGTCTCTGCCATTGACCCCATGTCTTTTTCTACTGACAAGACAGTTTCAAAAACAGAAATGATCGTTGAAAAAGACATTAAAGTCCAGGCCTGGATGGTTGAAGCAGATGTTTTAAGCGCCAAAAACGGAGTTGCCAGGGAAAAGAGCCTTGATGTTGAAAACTGGATGATCGACGGTACCTGGAGTAAGAAGGAAAGTGCAAAATCTCCGGAAACCGAATTAAAAGTTGAAGACTGGATGCTGAAATCATTTGATGCCAGCAAGAAAGAAACATTATAAAAATTGAATGCTTAGCTATTCGTAGTCTGTTTTATTAGGTTTAGTGGTTACTAAGTAAGTATTCTTCTAAAGGCCGTCCCAAAGCTGTTTGAGACGGCCTTTTACTTTCCTAAAATGGGAAAGTTATTCCCAGCATTAGCTGTACTCCCCTGTTTGTGTACTTATCCTCATCTTTATCTGTTGGCAGTTCAAAGGTCACTCCATCTGAATCCAATAACACACTGCCGGTTTTTCGTTGATTTATAAGACCATGTGTATATCTGCTCTCCAGAAAGATTATACCAAAACCAAGTGGCACCTGTACACCTCCACCCAGCGTTATTCCAAGATCAAAAGGACCGGTAACTTCTTTCATATCCCCTTTGAACTTAAATCCTGTGAGTTCAAACGCTATCTCGCTTTTCAGATTGAATCCCAGAGATGGACCTGCAACTATGTAGGGTCTTATTTTGTTTCCAAACGTGTATTTGATCAATACCGGGATTTCAATAGCAGCAGAATTTATCTCTCCCTCCGGCTGGTTGACAGGATCATTTCCTTCCTTAATATTGCATCCTTTTTGCAGATACATTGGCTGGATGTGGGCAAATAATTTCTCCGATAATCTAAGATCAAACACAAGCCCGGCCCCAAATCCAGTATGCATGGTTGTTTCCTGATCGTCCGGATCCTGGCTGTTGGGGAAATACATGTTGGCAAAATTTAATCCCCCCACAACACCCATAGAAAATTTACTCGACTGGAATTCTGATGATTGTCCAGGAACCGGCAATGAACCGCAAAGGATGAATGCGATAATGAAACAGTATACCTTTTTCATCTTTCTTCTCTTTTTTGTTGTTAATATTACATTGCTGAATCTAATATTTGTGGTATTAAAAACCCATCGATATGAAATTCCAGATCAGGTTCATCATAGTAGCCGGCAGTCGTTACAACAACCATATCAAGATCCGGAAAAACAAAGATCTTCTGACCGCCCCAGCCACTTGCCGAAAACGATTCAATCTGCTCAATATCGACCTCATAGGTAAAAAGCCACCATTGATAGCCATATTCCCAATCCTGAATGGCTGTGGTATAGGATTGTATGGAAGCATTCACCCATTTTTCTGAGATGATCTGTTTTCCTTTCCAGCGTCCGCCATTCAAATATAATTCACCCAGCTTAGCCATATCCCTGGGCTTTAATTTAAGATCCCCGGAGGCATAGAGGACATTATTCGGAAGTTCCTCCCATTGATAATCTGTAATTTCGAGTGGTGCAAAAAGATAATCCCCGGCAAAACTGTCGGCTCTTACTCCGGTGGCTTTTCGAATGATCTCTCCCAGAACATTCGTAGATCCGCTGCTGTAATGAAAACTTGTCCCGGGTCCGGTCAAGACTGTTTTGTTCAGAACAAACCTGATCGGGTCACTTTGATTAAATATTTGAAAAACATCATTCCTGGGATCAGTATATGGGTAGGTGGACTCATCCCATTCCAGTCCGGATGTCATGGTGAGTAAATGTTCCAGTGTTATTTTGTCTTTTTCCTCATCCCTCAGTTCAAAAAATTCCGGGAAAAATGAGAATACTTTCTGATCCACATCCAGTATAAGGCCACGATCAATGGCAAGGCCTGTTATGGCAGAAGTAAAACTTTTGGTCACGGAGGCCAGATTATGCTTAATATCCCTGTTAAATGTTGTCAGTGGTCCATGATAGAAAGTTTCCCCGGGGAAATACTCTTCCAATACGAGCTTACCCTCTTTTATGATCAATATGCCGTGTATCCTGTGATCAAGGTCATTTAAAAGTTTATTCATAAACAGGATTATAGGCATATCATCCATTCCTACCTCACTTAGAGAGGCTGTTTCCCAGCCATCACCGGTTCTGGCAGGTACCTCATAAACATATTCCTGACGGATCTGTTTATCCTCGCTGCAGGAAAGGGTGCAAAATAACCAGGGTACTGAGAAGCATGATCCCGCCTGATGGTATTTTTCTCAGGTGCCTCATATCAATTAATCTCGATAACAGAGTCATAGATCATCAACATTGGAAGAAAAATATCTGCATCCTCTTCTTCGCCACCAACAGGTAAAGACCATCATCAGGTCCAGTTCAGGAGCAATATGAATGGTTTGTCCCCCATATCCTGCGGCAAAGAAATAGGGAATTACCTTTCCCTTCACCGTATGGCTGCCCGTCCACCAGAGATAGCCAAAACCTCTGTCAGCATCGATATCAAAATGTTTCCGGGTAGAGATCTCCACCCAGGTTTCAGGAACTACCTGCCGGTCTTTCCACCTGCCCCTGTTCAGGAACAGGTATCCAAATTTGGCCACATCCCTGCTCTGCAGGCAGAGTCCCTGAAGCGTGCCGCCGGTGCAGGGATGACCCTTGGGGTCCTTATTCCATTTATAATCCTGTATACCGAGCGGTTGAAAGAGTACCTGCTCGGTAAATACATCTGCATACATGCCACTTGCCTGCCATATTATTCCGGACAGGAGATGCACAGATCCGGTATTATAGATCCATTCCGTGCCGGGTTCACTTTGTACGGGTTGTTCAAGAACGAACCTCATCCAGTCATCTGTCGCCACCATTTCTGTTTCTGTATTTCGCGGATCGGAATATGGATAAGTTTTTTCATCCCAGGCAATTCCCGAAGTCAGGGTCAGAATATGATGAAGCTTTATTTTCTGTTTTGCAGGATCCTGTATGGAGTACTGCGGGAAAAAGGAGAGAACCGTATCCTCTACGTTGTTGATCAAACCTTCCTCAATAGCAATACCGACCAAAGCCGAGGATACAGATTTCGTTATTGAAAACACCGTATGAAGGCTGCTTCTCTGGTAATCTTGGAAATAAGCTTCATGAACCAATTTGCCATCCTTCACGATAAGTAAACTGTGAATACCGTGAAACTGCTCCCCCATGATCATACTGGTGACCTGCTCAATAGCTCCTATGTCCATCCCTACAGATGAAAGGGAAGCAACATCCCAGCCATCATCCGTCTGCTCAGGCATTTGATAGGTATAGTCCGGAAGGGGCTCTTTACTATCCTCTTTCTTACAGGAATACATCAGCAGGAGAAAGCATAAAACAAGTGCTGACTTCCCTGATAGTCTTATCATGGTATTCGGCATTGCTTATTCCGGCTAATTACTGAAAACCTTTTCTACTTTCATTTCCAGTTTATAGACCGAGGTCCGGGCCGTAATATAAAGTGTTTTGCCATCCTTTCCCCCGAAAGAAACATTGGTCGGACTTTCAGGCACCTCAATGGTCTCGATCAACCTTCCGGCCGGATTGTACACCTTCACAGCCGAATTTGTCAGGTAAACATTCCCCTGTGAATCAAGGGTCATGCCATCCGATCCCTCTTCGGCGAATAATTGTTTATCTGTTAGTGTCCCATCCTTCAATATGGTATACCTGTAGGTTTTTCCTGCACCGTGATCAGCGATATACAGGATACTGCCATCTTCGGTGCCAGTCACGCCGTTGGGCCTGACCAGGTCATCGCATACCCGGACCACCGGCTTTCCTGTCCCCGCTATATAATAAACGTGCTCTCCGCCCTGCGGGAGGTTGTCACGGGACCTGCCATAACGCGGGTCTGTCATGTAAAAGCCTCCATTCGGACTTTCCCAGAGGTCATTCGGACTGTTGAATGATTTCCCGTCATATCCCTCGGCAATAACGGTAACTTTCCCCTGGAGGTTTATCTGAACCAGGCGCCCTCCTTCTGCACCCTCACAGGCAATGATATTACCTGCTTTGTCCACATGCAGTCCGTTTGCCCGGTTTGAATTCTCCAGGAAGATCTTCCCCTGGTCGCTGATGTCAAAAAAATGTATCCTGCTTGCGGGAATATCAGAGAAATAAACATCCCCCCTGGCATCGGAGGCCACTCCTTCGGTAAAGGTGAAACCGTCTGCCACTTTTTCAAGATTGGCACCCGGACTAATGATCCCGTCATCGGGAACCTGGGCAAATACTACCGTGCAGGATAGCATGGTAAGAAACAGTATTGAGAATGTACTTTTTTTCATAATGTCTGGTGATGGTTAATTCAACCAATTTAAGGAAAATGGCCGACTTTGCCGGAGCATATGGGACATTTACCGCCTGTATCCCTCCGTTTACCGATAATTATTTCAGGTAAACAGGTAAATTGGTGAATTTTGATTTAATGTACCAATGAGCAATCACTATGACCACGCTGGCAACTATCGAATCATTTTTAGCGCCTAAAAATCTGGCCATCATAGGGGTATCCAGGAACCCAAAGAAATTTGGAAGGCAGGTTTACGATGCGCTGAAGGAGAAAGGATTTACGGTATACGGGGTAAATCCCAATGCAGAGACCCTGAACGGCGATCCCTGTTACCCGGATATTGCCTCACTTCCTGCCGAAGTAGACCGTGTATTCATTGTGACCCCGCCTGAAAAAACGGCTGAAAATGTCAGGCATGGCGCTGGACAAAGGCATCCGGAACATATGGATACAGCAAAGATCTGATACCGGCGAAGCACTTGAACTGTTAAAGGATACAGATGTAAACCTGATACACAACCAGTGTATTCTGATGTATGCCGGACCGGTAAAGGGGCCCCATAAATTCCACAGATTTATTAATAAAGTATTCGGGAAATATCCAAAATAACCTAAAACAATAAACCATGAGAAAGCTGCAAACAACCATCATAGTTCTCCTGATAATAGGATCCTCATCCTGCATTATCAGTCACAATGAAACCATTTACGGCAGTGGCAATGTAGTAACGGAAGAAAGAGATATTGGTCAGTTCACCGGATTGAAGGTCAGCTCAGGCATTGATGTTGTCATCCGGCAGGGTAATAATGTCTCCCTGGAGCTTGAAGCGGATGACAACCTGCATGAGGTGATCATCACCGAGGTGGTCGATAATACATTGAAGATCACTAGCCGGAAGAATATCCGCAAAGCAAAGTCCAAGAAAGTTTACCTGGTATATGAGGATTTGAATTCAATCCGGATCTCGAGTGCCGGTGATGTGACCGGGGAGAATACCCTGCAAACCGAAAAGCTGGATATTGACCTGAGCAGTGCCGGTGATCTAAACCTCGATATAGAGACTGAAAGCATCACCTGCGATATCAGCAGTGCAGGAGATGTAAGGCTATCCGGCAAAGCCGGGGTACTGGTGGCTTCATTGAGCAGTGCAGGGGACCTGCATGCATTTGAGCTGATTACCAGAAAAGCGGAAGTCAGTTGTTCCAGTGCCGGCGATGCCCGCGTATATGCATCGGAGGAATTCAATCTCCGGTCTTCCAGTGCCGGCAGTATCTATTACAAAGGGGAGGGCCGGGTAGCCAACAGCCACACTTCGAGTGCGGGCAGCATTGTTAAAAAATAATCCCCAGTCTCAGGTCCATCAAATCGGCCACATGGCCGTGGGCCTTGATATTGATACCCGTATATAAATTCCTGGAAAACCGGAAATTAAGGCCATAGCGCTGGTAGGCCCGGTTCCTCGCCGGGTAGGGTTCATAATAATAGATCCCCCACTGGTAGAGGAAGGAGAACCTGCCGAACAATACATCGATTCCCAGGAGCACGGCTGCCCGGTTATGATCGGGCTGGTCTGCTTCAGGGATCCCAGCATATTCCCTTCTGATACTTTCCTTTTCCGAAAAATCCGAGATCCATTCTGTCCCCGCTGATGCCGCGATGATCCTTCCAAACAGATAGTTATAATAGATCCCGGCACCGATAACAGGGTAAAGATGATCCTCCCCTTTTTCAGCATTTTTTGCCGTTCCCAGGATATATGCATCAAACCAGCACCGCCTGTCGTATAGGTCTTTCCCGGACTGCTTTGACCGTTCTGTAAAAACAGCCTCCCTGAGACTGTAGTCTATTCCCAGGTTAACGGTCGGATAATTCATCCCTACATTGGGTTCCTTAATACCTCCGTTCGATATATGATTGTAATTAAATCCCAGCCGGGTGGTAAAGTGTTCATTGATCCGGTAATGGGTGGCAAAACTCAATTGTACAATGAAACTGAGATGGGAGCTGAAAAAGAAATTATCCGGATTGGTTTCGGGATCATAATATTTACTCACATAAGCCGGCCCTATCCCGAACCGGAAGGAGAAACTCAGTTTTTTTTCTGCCCTGATATAAGGTTCAATAAATGGATACAGGGCCACCGAGTAACCAAGGATCTCCGGATTGTCGAAATTCACATAGAAAAGTCCAAACCCGGTACGGGGGTAACAGTAACAATACCGCCATATGTTCTCGCTCATCAGGTGCCAGGCGACCTCAGCCTCTACTCCCCAGGGACTGGCATACGACAACTCCTCGATCTGGCGTGAATGCGGAATAATAAATCCATAATGTCCCCTGATCCCAAGACAGAGTACATTTTTAACCTCAGCACTGTCGCCGGCAGTTGATGCGCGCAGGAATGGCATCGCCAAAAGCAGTAAAAGTACCCAGGTTACTCTCATTGCGGGCAGGCATAATGTGGCCTAAAACAAATTTAATCATTAGATTTGAATCAGGCACCTTACCTCTAATACGATAATGGCTATGTTGAAACGTTTCATTCCAATCCGTTTTATCCTTGTTTTCAGCACTTTTCTCCTAACCATACTGCTCTACATTGACAGGGCCTGCATCTCGGCAGCCAAGGATGACATAACCCGTGATCTGAATTTTGATCTGACGGATTTTGGATGGGTGATGGCCATGTTTACCCTGGGCTATGCCCTCTTCCAGACACCCTCCGGGAAACTGGCCGACAGCAGGGGACCGAGGACCATCATTGCATCGATCGTAGCCCTGTGGTCTGTCCTCACTGCACTGACCGGTGCAGCCTGGAACTTTGTATCCATGATGGTCATAAGATTCCTTTTTGGCGCAGGTGAAGCCGGTGCCTTCCCCAGCCTTTCCAAGGTAGTTTTCAACTGGTTCCCGGTCAGGGAAAGGGGGATCGTCCAGGGGATCAATTTTTCGGGTTCCCGGCTGGGAGCTGCCTTTGCCCTGCCCCTGGTGGCCTGGATGCTGACACAGATGGGCTGGCGGTGGACTTTCGTTATCTTCGGCTGTTTCGGACTCTTATTCTCCATTCTGTGGTATCTGCTTTTCAGGAACAAACCCGAACAATCAACCGCGATCTCTGCCAGGGAAAAAGAATATATTCTCGCCACCCGGCAACAACCTTCCTCCAGCGCCAAGGTTTCCCTCCCGTTTAAGCGCATCATAAGTTCCCGCAACATGTGGATGAACATGGTACAGTATATCTGCAGTAATTTCACTTTTTATTTTACCCTTACCTGGATGTACCCTTACCTGAAGGAGCGGTTTGCCCTGGGAGGCGTTGAGGCCGGATTTTATGCCATGGCCCCACTGGTCGGGGGAGCTGTAGGGAACTGGTTTTCAGGTATCCTGGTGGATGCCATATACCGTCGCGGCAAGCTTAAGTTATCCCGGCGACTGCCTGCCATCATCGGGTTTATACTGGCCGGTTTCGGGATCCTTTTGATGTCTATGAGTGATTCACCACAGGTTTCCATCATCTTTCTTACCATTGCGATATTTCGGCGCCGACATGACATTGAGTCCCTCCTGGGCTTTCTGTATTGACATCGGCAAGGAGAATGCCGGTGCTGTCTCGGGCACCATGAATATGGCGGGGAACCTGGGCGCATTTGTCACCATCATTGCCTTCCCATACCTGCTGGAATGGACCGGAAGCCATGAGACATTTTTCTATGTATGCGTTACCCTGTCAGCCACGGCCATCATCATGTGGTTATTTATGGATCCAGATAAATCCTACAAAAATAATTTGTAAATTTCATCAGATAAATAAATATCAAACCGTACAAATTAACAGAATATGCGAATAGTAATTGATGCTGATGAAGCAGGCCTGACATTAAAACATGACCTGGTCGATCATCTGGAGTCCCTGGGAGTGGAGGTTGTCGATCTGAACCATCTTGGTAAGAATCAGGATGCTGACTATCCTGAGATAGGATATAATCTGGCAGTCAAGATCAAGGACAAAGAATTTGACCGGGGCATCCTGATCTGTGGAACAGGACTCGGCATGGCCATGATCGCCAATAAAGTGGAAACGGTTTACGCCGGTCCCTGCCATGATGTCTATTCTGCGGAAAGGCTGCGGAAAAGCAACGATGCACAGGTGATTACCATGGGTGCCAGGGTAGTGGGTGTTGAACTGGCTAAAACCATAGTCGATGCCTGGCTTGAGTCTGAATTCCAGGGTGGCAGTTCCAAACCCAAAGTAGAATCCATGCGCAGCCTGGAGAACCAGTCTTTTCATCCTGAAAACGAACTTTAATCAGATGACCATGCAGAAATTTATCAATGATCCCCAGGCAGTAGTGGACGAAATGCTTGAGGGTTTTGTCAAGGTACATGGCGACCTGGTCGCAAAAACGGAAAATGAAAGAGTGTTGAAATACAGGGAAGCCCCCGTTGAAGGCAAGGTCGGAATTGTAACCGGCGGGGGTTCCGGACATAAACCAGCCTTTATAGGCTATATAGGAAAGAATATGGCCGATGCCGTGGCGGTTGGTGAGATCTTCACTTCACCCCCGGCGCAAATGTTCTATGATGCCATCAAGGCTGTTGACGCCGGCAAAGGTGTGGCCATCCTTTACGGCAATTATGCAGGGGATAACATGAACGTGCAGATGGCTATGGAACTGGCTGAAGAAGAAGGCATCAGGGTTGAGAAGGTAGTGGCCAATGATGACGTCCCTTCTGCCCCTAAAACAGAACGGGAGAAACGCAGGGGGGTCGCAGGTGAGATCCTGATGTGGAAAGCAGGTGGTGGGAAAGCCTCCCTGGGAGGAGACCTGGACGATGTCATCAGGGTAGCACAAAAAGCCATTGATAATACACGAAGCATAGGAGTGGGACTCAGCGGTTGTACCATACCGGAGGTAGGCCATCCGAATTTCAGTGTTGAGGATGGGAATATGGAGGTGGGCATAGGCCACCACGGGGAACCCGGCATTGAGATTGCCAGCCTGGAAACGGCCGGGGAAGTAGCCCGGAGGATGTGCGATGTGATACTCCCTGACCTGCCCTTCAACAATGGGGACGAGGTGGTCCTGCTGCTCTCCGGATTGGGATCAACCCCAGTGATGGAGCTGTATATACTGTTGAATGACGTGGAGAAGATCCTTACAGAAAAGGGGATCAAAATACATCTCGCCTATGTCGGGAATTATTTTACCTCGCTTGAAATGGCCGGGGCCACGCTTACCCTCATGAAACTTGATGAGGAGTTGAAGGAGTGTATGGAACTGGAAGCAGATTCAGTGGGACTGAGACAATTCCAGGTAAAGAAATAAGCAGAATATCATGTCAAGCATTACAAAAGAAGAAGGCATCCTGGTCCTGGATAATATTATCAGGGTAATACAGGAGAACAAACAGTACCTGAGTGATATTGACGGAGCCATTGCTGACGGAGACCACGGGGTCAACATGAACAAGGGTTTCAGCATGTGCAGGGAGGAACTGGATAAGGATCCGGGGGACCTGCCACACGGACTGAACCTGCTGTCAAGGGTGCTGATGATGAAGATCGGCGGAGCCATGGGGCCGCTCTACGGCAAGTTCTTCAAGGGTATATCCACCAGCCTTGCCGGGAGCGAGACCATTGATGCTCAGTCTTTTGGAGATGCTCTTTTAGCATCGAAAGAGGCTCTCGGTTCCATCTCCCAGGCCA
The DNA here is from genome assembly GCA_963767555.1 of uncultured Bacteroidaceae bacterium. GTDB lineage: Bacteria > Bacteroidota > Bacteroidia > Bacteroidales > SM23-62 > SM23-62. The sequence goes on from CAVYEL010000022.1 coordinate 178,156, forward strand.
GGGTCGGGGACAAAACCCTGGTGGATGCCCTCTATCCGGCCGTGGATGCTTATCAGGCCGCCCTGGATGAAGGTAAGGATTTTGCCGGTGCTCTGGCAGATATGAAACAGGCAGCCAATGCCGGGCGTGATAGTACAGAAGACATGGTTGCCAAAATAGGCCGTTCAAGCCGTCTGGGGGAACGCTCTAAAGGGGTGATCGATGCCGGGGCAGCATCCTGTGCACTGATCCTCGAGACTATGGCTGATACCATAACCGATCTGATGAAATAAATCACGATTAATTTCAAACCATAATCAACCAACAGAAATAAAATGAAGCAAGCGGTAATTATAGGATTTTTAGGCAAAACTCAGGACAGGTTCTCTGAATACCAGCAGCCCGTCACCACCCTTGAAAAACTTGAGATCGTAAAGGAAATTGACGGGTTTGACGGGGTGGAAATGGTCTTCCCGTATGAATGCGGTGACCCGGTTGAAACAAAAAAATGGATGGCTGACCTGGGACTGACCTTTGCGGCCATCAATGTCAATATCAAGAAGGAAGCGGAATGGGTACCCGGTGCCCTGTCCAGACCGGTCAAGGACATCCGTGACAGGGCCGTGGAGATGATCAAAAAGGGCAAGGATTTCGCCCTGGCCGTCGGTGCACCTCATGTTACCTGTTGCCCCCTGAGCGATGGCTACGATGTACTCTTCCAGATCGACTATTCCACCGCCTGGAAATACATGATAGAAACGGTAGCAGAAGCGGCAGCCTACCTCCCGGAAATCCCGCTTTTCATTGAACCCAAATACTCCGAAACCAGGGTTCACTGCCAGCTTGATACCACGGCCAAAGCCCTGCTATTGCTCAAAGAAGTCGGTAACCCGAACACCGGGATTACCCTGGATATGGGTCACTCCCTGCAGAGCCAGGAAAATCCGGCCCAATCCCTGGTGACCATTCTCGATTCAGGATTTGGCGCCTATATACATACCAATGATAATGACACCAAGGCGGACTGGGACCTGATAGGGGCCAGCAGGCACTTCCTGCATTATGTGGAACTGATGTTCTGGGCCAGGGAGTATGATTATGATAAGTATTTCACCACAGATGCTTCACCCAGGATATTCGGGATGGTTGATTTCTTTAACCGCCATGCAGAGATCAGTAAAGGGGTGTGGGACCTGGCGGGCAAGCTTGACAGGCAGAAATACCGCGATTTGATGGCAGAGGAAAATTATATCGAACTGATGCGTCTGGTCAACAAGGAGATCTATAGGATATAATAACTAACCAATAAATACCCCATGAAACGGATGAATAATCAAAGCTTTTCTGGCACCCATGCTGCTGGCCGGGATCCTTTTATCCTGCACCCAGCAAACCTCCACAGACCACTCAGCCGCTGCCCCCGCAGACGATGGCAGGTTATGGTACGAAAAACCATTCCGCCTGGTCCAGACCAACCTGAGGGAGATAGATGCCATCACCCTTGATCCGGAGGAGTATGTTTCCATGATCAAGGATTTCAAAGCCACTGCAGCATTGTTTAATGTTGGCGGTATCGTAGCGAACTACCCTTCAGAACTTGAATTCGAATATGTCAATCCCAACCTGAAGGAAGATATGGTGGGAAAAGTCCTCGAGGGACTCCATGCAGAAGGGATCGCCATGATGGGACGCTTTGATTTCAGCAAGATGAATGAAAAATTTGCTTTCGAAAATCCGGACTGGCTGTACAAAAATGTGAAGGGGGAATTCGTGAATTATAACGGACAGGTTCATACATGCGTCAATGGCCATTACCAGCAGGAATACTCATTGAAAATCCTCTCAGAAGCGCTTACCCGGTATGACCTTGACGGGGTTTTCTTTAACATGATCGGTTACCAGACCCGTGATTACAGCCATAATTACCACGGCATTTGCCAGTGTGATAATTGCAAAAGGCGCTTCACCGAATACTCCGGCGGCATGAAGCTCCCAACAGTCGAGGACGACAACGACCCCGTCTTCAATAAATACAAGGAATTCAAGCAATTCACCATCGATGAACTGTTTACCAGAACCAATAAGCTGATCAAATCCTTTGGCGAGGATATCGCCGTATGTACCTATACCATAAAAGGGGTGGATATCGTCCGGAGGGAATCAGGATCCGGCATGTGGCGAAGGCAGGAATGGGACTATCATGGCTCCGACAATGTCAAGCTGGATGTCAATTCATGGACCGACCGTACCGTAGCGAATACCATGGTCCATTTCGTGGATTATCCGGCAAGGCATTCAGGTGTATGGCCCCATCTCGCCGGCAGCAGGCTGATCCAGAATATGATCCATGGGGCACCACTGGATTATTACATGATAGGCCGTCTGGAAAACCAGGAGGACCGTGCCCTCATGCCCGTGCTGAAGGATATCTTCCATTTCCATGCTGAGAATGAAGCTTACTTCACGGATGTACATTCCGATGCACGGGTGGTTATTATCCGCAACGGAGGGAATGAGTTCAAGGGAATGGTACGCATCCTCTCGGAAAACCACATCCCTTACGACATCATGCATCCCAATTGCCTGGGACCCGTAGAAACACCTAAAAAACTGGAGGACTATGATATCATCATCCTGCCCGATTACCGCAACCTCAGCGATGAGGAAGTGGATCGCCTTGATAAATATGTTGAAAACGGGGGAAAGATCCTCGCTACCGGATTTCCCTCGACCGAGGATCAGCTGGGTAACCCCTTGGAAAAGATCCGGCTGAAATCAGCAGGGGTAGAAGAATCCTACAAGCTTTATCCCCAGGAACAGGGCAGGTATTTCCGGGTCTTCCCGGAGGATAAGGAGACCCTCAAAACTCCTTCCCTCGAAGACATTGATATCATATACCTCTATGCCGATTTTATGGAGTGCACACTAAAGGGATCCGCTAAAGGTTACCTGGGACTCATCCCCATGGCCATGTATGGTCCACCTGAAAAATGCTACTACACCGAAGTAACTGAAATTCCAGGCCTCATCGAAAATACCTATGGTGAAGGCAAATTTGTCCTCATCCCATGGCCCGTCGGCGACCATTATGAATACAAGAGCCACCACGCCCATTCCATGATCGTGCAAACGGCCCTGAACAACCTCCTGGAACTGGAGTATGATATCAAAGTAGATGCCTCACCATTGCTGGAGATAAGCTATCTGAAAAGTGACAGCGATGATTATACCCTGATCGGGCTGAATAACCTGTCAGGACAGGTAGGCACAGCATATCACCAGCCCCTGCCCATGTATGACATTGCCATGGAAGTTAAAACTGATCAACCGGTCAGGAATATCCGTCTGCTCAAATCCGGCAAGGATGTAAAAATATCCAGTTCGAATGGGATGGCCAGTTTCACTTTACCTGTATTGGAGGAGTATGAGGTTGTAATTGTCGAATACTAGATTTAATTACTAACAGGTATGTAACAGGTTTTGACAGATATGTAATACTGATCACAAACCCTGGCCCAGCATCAATAACCGGCCAATCCTTTCCCCGGTGGCTCCAAAAGGGTTGGTGTTTCCAGGATGGCTTCTTCAAGGCTCAGGGGCCGGTCCAGAATGGAGATAACAACATCTATGCCTTTCGAGTAGAGTTCATCAATTCCTTTACCAATGGTTCCCGCAACGGCTATCACAGGTTTGCCGTGCTTTTTTGCCACCAGGGCGACACCGTATGGGGTTTTGCCAAACTGGGTCTGGAAATCGATTCCGCCTTCCCCGGTGATCACAACATCGCCCTTGCTGCTGCTGCATCAAGACCGGTTTTAGCGGCAATAATGGGAACACCTTCAGCCAATTCACCATCAAGAAAAGCAATCAGCCCGGCTCCAAGTCCGCCGGCAGCCCCTGCACCCGGAATATTTTCCACTTCTTTGCCGAGTTGTTGAGTGATTAAATCGGAAAACTGTTTCAGGTTGCTGTCAAGTTTTTTTACCATTTCAGGGTCGGCGCCTTTCTGGGGACCGTAAACATGGGATGCGCCTTTAGGGCCGGTCAGGGGATTGGTGACATCACAGGCCACCATGATCTTTGTATCCCTGATCCGCTCATCCAGACCGCTCATATCCATGGTGGCTACTTCATCAAGCATTCCTCCTCCCTGCACCACCGTATTGCCGGAGGCATCCAGAAATTTAACCCCCAGTGCAGCAGCCATTCCCATCCCGCAGTCATTGGTGGCTGATCCTCCTATGCCCAGGATGATATCCCGGCATCCTTTGTCCAGGGCGGCATGGATCAGTTCCCCGGTTCCAAAGGTGGTGGTGATCCAGGGATTTCTCTCTTCGGAAGTGATCATCTGTATCCCGGAAGCAGAGGCCATCTCAATCACAGCAGTGATCCCATCCCCGGTGACCCCGAATGATGATTCAATGGGCCTCATCAGCGGATCATGTACCTTGGTTTTAATGATCTTACCCTTTGTAGCATCGATCAATGCCTCAACAGTACCTTCTCCCCCATCCGCCATGGGCAGGATCTCAAACTCGGCATCCGGGATAGACTTTCAGCAGGCCCGCCTTCAGTGATTTAGCCACCTCCAGGGCCGAGAGGGCATTTTTATATGAATCAGGTGCGATAAGGAATTTCATAATTTTAGAATGAATGTTTGCCTCTTAAATTTACACTAAAGTTTTTGTATTCTCTGAAAAGTTCTAATTTTAGATCACCTATACTAATGTCCTTACAGACTTAAAACACTAAACCATGTCCATTGGAGTCCTTGCCCTTATCGCCTTTGTCCCGATCGCCATCATTTTCATCCTCATGGTAGGCTTCCGCTGGGGAGCCACCAAAGCCATGCCCGTCGCATTTGTCGTCGCAGCTCTACTGGCGATCTTTGTCTGGAAAACACCCATGAACTGGATCCTGGCCGCCAGTGTGAACGGGGTCGGCATTGCCATCCAGATCCTGTTGATTGTATTCGGTGCCCTGGCCGTTCTGTTTACCCTCAGGGAAAGCGGTGCCCTGGCTGCCATCAATGTCGGATTTACCGCCATTTCCCCTGACCGGAGGGTGCAGGCCATCATCATTGCCTGGTTCTTCGGAAGTTTTATCGAAGGGTCCGCAGGTTTTGGCACGCCGGCTGCCCTGGCTGCCCCCCTGTTGCTATCATTGGGTTTCCCGGCGCTTGCTGCAGTAATGGTGGCATTGATCGCCAATTCCACCTGTGTATCTTTTGGAGCTGTCGGAACACCTACCCTGATCGGCGTTGGACAGACCACCAATACACCCGAGTTGATGCAGCAGATTGCCGGTGCGGGAATGGAATACAATGAGTTTATTTACCAGGTGGGATTATGGACGGGCATTCAACATGCCATTCCGGGCATTTTCATCCCCCTGATCCTGGTGGCCATGATGACCCGGTTTTTCGGGAAGAACAAATCCATCAAGGAAGGATTGGCCATCTGGCCCTTTGCTATTTTCGCGGGACTCTGTTTTGTGGTGCCTTATGTCCTGGTGGCCTGGTTACTGGGACCTGAATTTCCGAGCCTCCTGGGGGCATTGATCGGTCTGGGTATCGTCCTGCTTACCACACGGGCAGGGTTTCTCGTCCCAAAGAGCCCTGGGATTTCCCGGATAAAAGCAAATGGGAACCCAACTGGATGGGATCCATTTCCATGTCCAGCACTGGGTCCAAAACGGGATATCCCTGGCCATGGCCTGGCTTCCTTATTTCCTGATAGCCCTGTTGCTGGTGCTGACAAGGGTAAGATCCCTCCCCTTTGGCGGATGGATCAAAATCCATCATGACCATCCAGTACACTGAACTTGTTTGGTACCAGCATCAGTAATACATTCAATATCCTTTACATTCCGGGCGTAGTGCCATTTGTCCTGGTAGCCCTGCTGTGCATTCCTATCTACAGAATGAATAAAACACAGGTAAGCCTGGCATGGAAGGAAACATTTAAGCGGATCAAGGGACCGACCATCGCATTGCTGTTTGCGGTACCCATGGTCCGGATCATGATGCAATCCGGAAATAATCCGAGTGATTTCAACAGCATGCCACTGGTCATGGCCGAGGCCATGACGAGATTTTTCAGGGGAGCCTGGCCGCTGGTGGATGCTTTTATCGGGGCACTCGGATCCTTTATGGCAGGATCCAATACCGTTTCCAATATGCTGTTCTCCGTTTTCCAGTATTCCATTGCAGACCAGCTGGGAATATCAAAAATCATTATCGTGGCCCTCCAGAATATCGGAGGTGCATTCGGTAACATGATATGTGTGCACAATGTGATCGCAGCCTGTGCAACAGTCGGACTGGTAGGTGTTGAGGGGATCCTGATCAAAAGGAACCTCATCCCCATGACCATTTATGGATTACGGTGGGGATCATAGGCCTGATCCTGGTTTATTTTGTTGTACCCGGATTATTCTAAAAACCGTATAAAAATCAAGCAATGATGGAATTTTGTCAGGACATAGATTTCTACTGGAAGAATTTAAAGGGGGAAAGTTTATTTACGGTCCCGGTTGTCTTCCCCAGCTCGGTAGACCAGGTCGAACCACTGGGATCCAAAGCCATGCTGGTCAGGGTGGATTTCCCTGGCATAGCCCCGTACCTGGCAAAGATCAACGATTCATTGAAAGCCGCCGGTATAGAGATCGTGAAGGAATTGGTTGATCCGGTCAGGCCGAATGCTCCAGTTGAGGACATGGTGCAGGTAAGTGCAGAGATCTCGGAAGCCGAACCGGATTTTGTAATCAGTTTTGGTGGCGGAAGTACCATCGATGCAGTCAAATCAGCCATCGTACTGCATGTTCTGGGAGGAGACATTGAGGATTATTTTGGTGTGGGAAAGGTGGCAGAAGCACTTGCCAGATACTGGCAAGAAGCTTACCCCGCATGTAGCCATCCAGACCGCTGCCATCATCAGCAGCACACCTGACCAAATATTCCAATATCACCAACCTTGATACCGGCCAGAAGAAACTGATCGTGGATGAGGCGGTCGTGCCCGAAGTACCTGTATTTGATTATGAGGTTACCTATGAGACCCCCATGGACCTGACACTGGATGGTGCCCTGGATGGCATGTCACATTCACTTGAAGTGTACTTCGGATCTGTCAATAAACCACATTATGAACAGGCAAAGCAAATTGCCTCCCTGTCCATCTGGCTGATTGTCAATTATCTGCCGAGGGTGATCAAGGATCCGGGGAACAAAGAAGCCAGGAATGCACTCTGTGCCGCGACCGACCTGGGTGGATATGCCATTATGGTGGGAGGAACCAGCGGGGCCCACCTGACCAGTTTTTCCCTTGTGGATGTATTGACCCACGGCCGGGCCTGTGCCATGATGAACCCCTATTATGCAGTCTATTATGCTCCGGCCATTGAAGATCCCATACGCGTACTTGGCAGGATCTACCAGGAGGCAGGGTATTCCGATGCGGATTTTAAAATTTATCAGGACGGGAACTGGGACTGGCTTATGCCAGTGCTATGTTTACCTTGGCAGAAAGTATAGGATTCCCAACACGGCTGGCAGATGTGGAGGGATTCAGCCAGGAACATATGACAGGGCATTGACAGCAGCCAAGAATCCTCAACTGAAATCAAAACTTGAAAATATGCCGGTACCCATGACGGCTGAAATGGTCGATGATTATATGGGTTCTATCCTGGAGGCTGCTAATACAGGCGATATCACTTTGATAAAAAACGTAGATTAGCGGCAGGAATAAACTGAAAAAGCGATGAAGATAAATCTTGCATATGGCAAAAAGGGACTGGAATGGAATGTTCCGGACGGATACCATGTGGATATCATAGAACCACAGTGGGTGGAAGGTCTCAAGGACCAGGATGGGAGCTGTTACCGAAGCCCTGAGGTCTCCCATAAACAGCAAACCCTTGAAGGAACTTGTGAGCAGGGATTCGAAAATCGGTATTATTTTCAGTGATATTACCCGGGCCACACCCTATCATATCATTCTTCCGGCGCTTTTAAAGGAACTGGATCATGTAGACCCGCAAAACATCATATTATTCTGTGCCACCGGAACACATCGCCCCGCACCGCCCGAAGAACTGGAGACCATACTCGGTAAGGAATTTGCCGGCAAATACAGGATCATCCAGAATGACACCAATGAAAAGTCTCAATACATATGCGCCGGGACCACCTCATCCGGCAACAAGATCTACCTGAATGCAGGAAATGGCAGCCTGTGACCTGAAGATCCTGACAGGTTTTATCGAGCCCCATTTTTTCATGGGGTTTTCCGGTGGAGGAAAGGCTGTCATGCCGGGCATGGCATACCTCGATACCATCCGGTACAACCATTCCATATCCATGCTGGAAAATGAGAATGCCCGCTGGGGTATTACCAGCGGCAATCCGCTCTGGGAAGATGTGCATGAAGCGGCAGAATTGTTTCCCGGACTATTCCTGCTGAACATTACCCTGAACAAGCGAAGAGAGATCAGCGGGGTTTATGCAGGTGATCTCAGGAGCGCCCATAAAGCAAGGGTGCATCTTTGCAAAGGAAACAGCCATGGTAGCTGTGGATGAACCTTATGACCTGGTGATCACCAGCAATTCGGGCTACCCGCTGGATCTGAACATTTACCAGAGTGTGAAAGGAATGAGTGCAGCCATGCAGGTGGTAAAGAAAGGCGGTGATATCCTAATTGCAGCTGAATGCTGGGATGGTATTCCTGAAAATACTGATTTTGCACGAATGCTGGCTTCTGCTGATAATATTGATGACCTGTATGATTATGTCAAGAAAAACGAAAAAGACTTCCAGGATACCTGGCAGATCTTTTATGAAGTACTCATACAGCGATGGGCAAAGGTATACCTCTATACCGACAAACTGGATGATCAAACCGTAAGAAGTGCCCTGTTCAATCCTGTACAGGATCCTGAGGCATTGATCAGGGAGATCCTTGAAAAGCATGGTCCGGATGCCAGGATCTGTATCCTGCCTGAGGGACCGCTAACCATTCCGTATATAAAGAATTAATCCTTAATATTAATTAGAAAGATGACCAACATTAGTTCAAACCCTTCTGATGTAAAGATAGGATGGATAGGAACCGGTATCATGGGTGCTCCCATGGCCATGCACCTGGTGGATGCAGGGTACAGGGTTTCGGTATACAGCCGCACGAAAAGCAAGTCTGAAAAGCTGATTGCCAGAGGTTGTGACTGGTATGATACGCCGGCCGCGATCGCGCAGAATTGTAATGTGATATTTACCATCGTTGGCTATCCAAAGGATGTCGAGGAAGTCTATTTTGGTGATGAAGGTGTTATGAAGACCCTGAAAAAAGATGCTGTCGTGATTGATATGACCACTACTTTACCCGGACTGGCAGTCAGGATCCATGATACTGCCAGGGTAATAGGTGCCTGGGCTGTGGATGCACCCGTCTCAGGGGGTGAGGTCGGTGCCATAAACGGTGCCCTCTCCGTCATGATAGGCGGAGATGAGGAAGTCGTCATAAAGGTCATGCCCATCATGGAAGAGTTCAGCAAGAATATGGTCTACCAGGGAAAGGCCGGATCCGGACAACATACCAAGATGTGCAACCAGATCACCATTGCCGGTACCATGATAGGCGTTTGTGAAAGCCTGATCTACGGGCATAAGGCGGGACTTGACCTGGAGACCGTCCTCAGCTCTATCGGCGGAGGAGCGGCAGCATGCTGGACACTCGATGTACTGGCTCCGAAGATCGTCCATGGGGATTTCGAACCAGGATTCATGGTGGAGCATTTCATCAAGGACCTGGGCATTGCCCTGGAAGAGGCAGAAAATATGAAACTTTCGCTCCCGGGACTGGCCCTGGCGAAGCAGCTTTATCTCTCTGTGATGGCCATGGAAAAAGGGACAAAAGGGACACAGGCCCTGTACCTGGCACTCGAGAAAATGTCGGCCATGGATTAGAGACCGGCCCTGCTCGCGGCCTCTATTTCTCAAGAGAATCATCTTTATAAGCCAATCGATATATCCTGGCATATCTCCTGTTTTCGTCACTCCTTTCGAGGTAATTTATTAAGTTGTATATAATCAGCATTATAGTATATTAGTTTTGGTGTTCTCGGGTGTCCCGTTATTTATCTCGCTAAAGTATCTGCATTTACTGGCCATGGGACAGATATTCTGGCCATGAACCAGACTGAGACAACTATTGGTCCAGGAATCAGGGATGAGAACATCAGGATATTTTTCGATGAAGGACTTTCATCTTAATGTGGATAGGATCCACATTGATTTTCAATCCAAATTTCTTCATTTTTCTTCCTTGGTCCGGTGCCGCCGGATCCAATATAGAGATGCCTGTTCCCAACTCTTCCATCATTCTTTCGTGCTCAGTAGTCCATTCCAAACCCAATAAATCGGTGAGAAAAAGGAATCTCTTTTTCGCGGACTTATTCATATTCCTCGCGAAATAATAAAACAGCTTATCATGATCTGTCCGGTCCCGGGCCTGGAATATGGCATTCCCGACCTCAACGATGCCTCCACAATGCTGGGGTTTGGTAGCAATATCCACGATAGTCTTCTCCAAATCACTGACCATCGCTTTCTCAAACTGGTTTATCCAGATGCTGGTGAAACCGAAAAATCGGGTTGCATCATGTTGAATGAATTGATATGTAATTCCTCCGAAACTCCTGATGGCCGGCTTCATCTGCCTTCTGGTGACCACATATTCCCTGGCCTCAGATCTGGCCTCAGATCTGGCCTTAGATTTGGCCTCAGATTTGGCCTCAGATTGGAGCATTAGCCCATGGATCTTAATCGCTGAAGCATACCCGATATAGTACTCCTTATTCTGCATCAGGTATTTTGCCACCTGATGCCCGTCAGGAACATAGGTTTCCGGATCTGCATTAACAGGAATGATATGGTAAATGCCCCGGGTTATTTTACATAGCATACCCTTATTGACCATCTCTGCAAGTATCTTGGCCAGATAAATACGGTTCTTCTCCGGAAATGCCCTCGTTACATCCTGAAATGTAAAACCAAACATATTTCTGCTTGAAAACTGCTTAATAATGTTCCAATCAATTTCATGGCAAAAGGATGTTTATTATCTGATTACTATGCTTATTTGCTATTATTAGGATAAAAAATATCTTTTAATGGATATTTATTATCCTAATATTCATCAATATAGTTAATAACTCGATATTTTATATCTATCCCTGATTTTTTTTCAGACCATAATGTCGATATCAGCCTCTCTGTAACATATACCTATAAAAGACCAATCCTCAATAGTTAATTATCAGTCAAATCAACAGAAAAATGAAACAAGCATGAAATTGATCAAACCTTCTGAAATTTCTGCCAGGATTCTCACACTGCTCGATGAGAGTGATGAAAGGGTCATCATTGTATCTCCTTATATGAAGATTTCGAAATGGTATAAATTTGTGAATAAGGTCAATGAATTGAAAACCAGAAGAATCCTCACAGAGATATATGTCAGGGACGATCCCGACAACACAGCCACCTATAGTGATCTGGATCAATTGGCACTGCCCTATAAAAAGATCCCTCACCTGCACAGCAAAATTTACCTGAATGAAAGATACGGCATCGTAACTTCCATGAATCTACTGCTAAGCTCTGAGATCAACTCCCTGGAAATTGGATATGCCACGGAAACCTGGACCGAATACAATGACCTATTAGGTTTCTATCACAGGTATATCCACATTGGCGAACCTGTTCACTGTGATACCATAGCCGGCCAGCCGGCCGCAGACCTGAAAAAGATTATGCATGGCATCAGGGAACAGCTCAAAAGAACCGCGAAGAACTCATGGCCCTGGCTTACGGAAAATACGCTGCATATCAGCACTGGCAGGAATCACTACAGCATTTCGATCAAAGATGGTTACCTGAGAATCACTGCTCGTTTGATCCTGGCTTCCGGAACAAGGCAGAAAAACCTTCAGCGTTGCTCATTGATCGCGAAAAAAGTCGGAGATCTCACCGCCATGAAAGCCGAAATATATCCTGGCCCTATGCCTGACATCCTACAGCTATCCGGACAGGCACAACACACATTGAAAAGTACCTGCATCACCGGGATCCTGGAAACTGAAGCGGCTTACATTATGGAATCTGTAAGATCGCTTATTGATGCCTCGGACGATCTGGTAGTTCAAGAAACCACCGATAGCTCTTTATGACCTTAATAGACAGGATTGTATTGGTCAGCTTGCTCTGGAATATACATCTTACTGAGGAACAGCTGGCCGACAAAACCCCAGACAAAATCCAAGACAAATACAAGACAATATCCTGTGAAAAACCGGCCAGGGTGTCCCAATGATGAAGACAGGAAAAGGCAGGCAAAGCCAATAGTGAGATACAGGAATATACCCAAAAATTCGGGGAGATGAGAGGTGGGAATATATTTGAACAGGGATTCCGGGATTCCTTTACTAAACCTTTTTAAGGCAGGATATAATCTCTCCGATATAGAATTTATGGAAGTCTTTCTTGGGGTAATTTTTCGCTGCCAGGTCGTTGACCGCAAAACTATCTTCTTTCAGCCAGTCAGAATACAGCTTACGGCATTCCAGCACCAGTTTGCATTGCTCGTAATAAATATTTCCGGTTTCGGTGGTCAGTGGGACCAGACCGGTTTCTGCCAACTTATCGACATCTTTTCCCGAATGTGTACCACAGTATTGCAGGATATCCCTGTAGGGCTCTTCCAGGAAGCACAAGGTATAGAAATCTGAAGCCTCCATAAATTCAAAGGTGTACCTGTGCGGCCTTACAAAACAGATGGCCACAGGCAGATGCCAGAGGATGCCCAAGGTCCCCCAGCTGGCTGTCATTGTATTTAAATTACCCTGATCCCCTGCGGTAATCAGCATCCAGTCATCACCGATCTGTTTAAATACATTTTCGTTTAAATCCTTCACCGGTATTTTTGTGAATTTCTGTTCCATTTCTTTGCGAGTTTAAGCGCAAGATAAGCATTTCAGGTTTTTTTTCTACCTTCGTTTTACCAACCAGGTAAATTGAGATCCCAACCTTCCAATAATATCCTGCATGCACAACAGATGTTACGCTGACCCTAAACACCTGATTAACAAAGCACTAATCATTACTGAATGTCCAAAAGAACCATAGACAGGTTTTCCCTGAGATACAGGCTCCTTAAGATATATGCAGCTTTCAGCCAATGGATCTTCTATCGCCGCATACAGGTAAAATTCAGGGATAGGATACCCAGGGACCGGTCAGTATTACTTGCCCCCAACCACCAGAATGCGTTGATGGATGCTATGGCAGCCTTGCTGCCAACAAGCCATGACTCCGTTTTCCTGGCCAGGGCTGATATTTTTAAGAAAAAATTTGTTGCAGGAATATTGCGCCTATTTAAGATATTGCCGGTTTACAGGATCAGGGATGGCGCCAGTGAACTGGGCAAAAACGAAGAAGTATTCCAGGAAGCAGTGGATGTGCTGCTAAGGAAAAAATGCCCGGTGGCTATCATGCCCGAAGGGAACCATGGGAATAAGCGCAGGTTAAGGCCCCTAGTGAAGGGGATCTTCCGGGTTGCCTTCCAGGCACAGGAGTCATACGGGGAACAACCAGGTGTGGTCATTGTCCCCGTCGGGATTGATTATTCCAAATATTCCATTTTCAGGGGAAAATTATTCGTCCAGTTTGGGGAACCTATTGAAGTCAATGAGTATTATCCTGCCTACCTTGAGAACCAGCCCAAAGCTATTAATTTGATACGGGCGAGGCTGGCCGAGGAGATGAGAAAATACATTATTGACATTCAGTCTGACGACCACTATGAGATGTATATGCTGCTTCGGAATGTTTACAACGATGATATGCGGAAACAGACTGGCCATAGGAAGAACACACTCTACAACAGGCTGCTCGCTGACCAGCAGATGATCCGAAAACTTTTTGAAGTTGAACAACAAGAAGGTGGAAAGATCCAGGAAATTGATAAATTGTGTGCAACATACAAAGAAGGGGTTGAAGACCTGGGGATGCGCGACTGGCTATTCAGGCACTCCAGGTATTCCTGGATGGGACTTATCATGGCCGATATTGGTATGCTTGCTTTCCTGCCTGTTTTCCTGTACGGTACCATCACCAACTACTTCCCATACTGGTTTACAGCGAAAATATCAAAAAAGCTTAAGGACCCCCAGTTCCATAGCACCTTTAAATTTGTCATTGGAATGATCCTTTTTCCACTCAATTATATGATCTTACTGATCCCTGTATGGATCTTAACGGAGCCTTGGTGGGTCAAATGGGCCTTTTTGGCAAGCCTGCCACTGACAGGATTATTTGCTCATATCTATTTCATCTGGTTTAATAAAACTGAGGTCCCTCTGGAAATACCAGTTGCTGACCCTCCGGAAAAACAGGCAGCTTGAATCTCTCAAAAATCTCCGCAAAGAGATCATCGGAAAGGTTGATAATCTCATTCGAACCTAGGCTTCTGAAATAATTAAAATGGATTCTGAATAAGTTGCTTAACAGCAATTTAACAGGTTAAATGGATTAATAGTATTATCTTCGCAAATATTTGAAAGTGAAATATGAAGAGAGGTGATCTGAAAGAAAAAGTAATCAGTGGTATCCAGCAGATCGGGATAGGTGTGGGCAATCTGGAGGCATGGAAGTGGTATAGAGAACATTTTGGGATGGACATCAGGGTTTTCGAAGAAGACGCGGTGGCAGAGTTGATGCTGCCTTATACAGGCGGACAACCGCATGCAAGACATGCCGCCCTGGCTTTAAACCTGCAGGGTGGAGGCGGATTTGAAATCTGGCAGTATACCCAAAGAACCCCGGTCCCACCCAAGAACAGTATTCACCTTGGTGATCTGGGGATTAATGCAGCCAAGATCAAATCATCAGATATCAAAGGCAGTTACCAGTTCTTTCAAAATAAAGGCATCAGTATTAACGGGATATC
>CAVYEL010000023.1:0-177461 GCA_963767555.1 uncultured Bacteroidaceae bacterium
TATGTTATTGTTGCCTAAACCATCGTATTGCTAGCGTCTTCGATGGACTTTGGGGGATGAGCCGTAGGGTGTGATCAATCCGGGACCAAAGATTTTTAACCCGAATGCCAGGGATGAAAATAGCTTTGGCACTTTTCTTAACCGGCCACGGCCTACTCCAAGATGGGAAGAATGCCGATCAGTCCTTATTATGGATTTGGAGATCAACTGTTTGGATATTTGTACTATCCAAGTGATGAGCAGGGAAACTTGAAAAAGGAAAAATTACCTGTTATTATTTATCTTCATGAATATGACCATTCAAAAGGTTTCAATTCCTATCATCAAGTCCAATCTTTATTTGAAGCCTTGGTTGATCGTGGATATGCTGTTTTTCATATGATATGATGGGTTTTGGTAACAGGATTGAGGAAGGAACTCGATTTTATAATCGATATCCTCATTGGTCAAAAATGGGGAAATTGGTGGTCGATGTTCAGGGAGCTCTCGATGCATTAACAAATTTTGATTTTGTTGATAGCACAAAGATATTTGTAACGGGTTATGCTCTTGGAGCGACTGTTGGCCTGTATTCTGCAGCGTTGGATGAACGTATTGCTGGTGTTGTTTCTGTTTGTGGTTTTACACCGATTGCGTTTGGATACACCAGATAGAGGTACCGAAGGAATTAAAGCGTACTCACATCTGCATGGCCTGTTGCCTCGATTAGGATTTTTCGTTGGCAATGAGGATCGTATTCCCTTTGATTTCCATGAAATTTTAGCTTGCATTGCCCCAAGACCGGTGATGGTCATTGCACCAGTAATGGACAAGGATGCCCACCTTCAGGATATCCAGGATTGTGTTGAGCAGGCCGGGAAAATATATCACTTATACGGGAATTCAGACAATATTCAGATCTTCTCCCCTGATGATTATAATAGGTTTTCCGATGAAATGAGGGAAAAAACCTACGAGTGGGCCGCAGATAGATTAAGTGAATAAAATGACAATGTTTATAGGTTAAAAACTGTGCTATTAACGAAATCTGAAAATTCATTCAGACCGGGAAACATCCTGTTAAGTTCGGAAGAAACATTGGGAAATGTTAGCATTCTATGGAGGCTGCAGATGAAAGTAAACGCATGGAAGGAGCAGCAGTAAATCTGGATTTCATTTGGGAACGTGCCAAGAAAGTAGCAAAAAATGACATATGAAATAAATATCAACCAACAATTTAAAATATTATCAAAATGACAAAAAGAAGAGATTTTATTAAGAAAAGTATAATTGGAACTGCCGGAATTAACCATTGGCGGTATGGGATTTAGTTCTAAATCATATGCTTCAATTATTGGCGCTAACGAACGTATTAATTTAGCAGTAATTGGTATCCGCGGCAGAGGTGGTGCTCATATCAATAGCTATGTGTGCACTGAAAGACACCATAATGTGCAGTTGAAAACTCTTTGTGATACTGATGAACAGTTTTTTGCTGCACGATCGAAAATAGTGTTGATAAAACCGGTGAAAAACCAGTAACAGAATGGGATATGCGTAAAGTATTTGATGACAAGGAGATACATGCTGTTTCATTTGCAACACCAAACCATTGGCATGCACTGGGAACAATATGGGCCTGCCAGGCAGGAAACATGTTTATGTTGAAAAACCGTGCTTCCCATAATATTTTTGAAGGAAGGAAAATGATTGAAGCATCCCGTAAGTATAATGTCCGTGTTCAGGTCGGATTTCAAAACCGTTCCATTAGAAATGTGATGGAAGCTATTAAATTTCTGCATGATGGTGGTATTGGTGATGTCTATATGGCACGGGGGCTTTGCTATAAAGCCACGTGATTCATTTGGTATTGCAAAAGATAGTACTACCACCTGCCACTCTTCATTATGACCGCTGGTTAGGACCTGCTCATGGCGCCATACAATGAAAAAGGGGTCATTATAACTGGCATTGGTTCTGGGATACAGGCAATGGAGATACAGGAAACCAGGGACCTCATCAATTCGATATTGCCCGCTGGGGACTTAATAAAAATGAACACCTGTTTCGGTTTATTCTACCGGTGGTGTTTATGGTATTGATCCGGACGAATGTGCCCAGGAAACACCAAACACTCAAACTTCAATATTTAAATATGAGATGGTAAAATGCTTGAGTTTGAAACCAGAGGAAGATATTCAAATGGTGAATCAAGCCTTGATATCACGTATTGGAAATATGTTTTATGGTACTGAAGGATACCTTGAAATTAAATGGTGGAACATGGAAAGCTTTCCGTAAAAGGGAAAAAGAACCATTTGCAGGTTCAGAATAGAGCAAAAGCGAGCAAACTGATTTAACTTCTCACTGTTTCCAGTGGTGCAGCACATTGGGCCAATTTTATTGATGCAATACGTTCAGGAAATAATGAAACTTACATTGTGATATTAGTGAAGGTTTTTATTCATCGGCACTTCCTCATACTGGCAAATATTTCCTATCGTCTTGGACGTGAATTGAAGTTTATGGGTGATTATGAAAAGTTTGCCAACGATCCGAAGCTGACACAATGTTAACCCGCAGATATCGAAAGCCATATGTAGTACCGGACGAAGTGTGAAATATAACTTAATCGTTAAACTGAAAACAATACAAATCGAAATGAAATCCAGATCACCTTAATAACGAATCATGAACAATGCGAACATTTCTTTCTTTTGCCACAAAAGTCGCTGGCTGGTATCATTTACGATAATGATTATATGGATCTGCACGGGTATGTCAAGTGCCCAACAGGAATCCAATTCCGTCATTGACTTCTCCAAATATGAAAAGAAGTTTACGTGGAAGGTCTCAAAGGACTTGGTGGATAAATATTCTGCCAGAATACCAACTAATAATTTTGATGAAACCAAGGTGCCAAATTACACTTTGCCGGACATTTTCACACTAGACAATGGCAAGAAGGTCACGACCACCGCTAGTTTGGGAGCAGCAGCGCCGTAGCGAGCTGCTATACCTGTTTCGTAGCGAGGTTTATGGTTTTGCACCACCAAAGCCAGACAACCTAGCCTTTCGTGTTGTAGAGTCCGATCCCCAGGCCATGGGCGGTAAGGCTACACTCAAGCGAGTAGCCATAAGCTTTCAACTCCAGGGAGAGCCTTTCACGTTTCATCTTACCATGTTCGTGCCAAATCAGTGCAAGGGTAAGTATCCTGTTTTTTTGCAGCTCAACCATCGCAGTATTGACAATACTGATCCGACACGCAAGACCATATCGGATTACTGGCCGGCAGAATATGTGATCGAACGGGGCTATGCCATAGCTGCCATCAACGTTGCTGCCGAGGTCGAACCTGACGAACCCAATGCTACAACAGGTATACGAGTATTTTACAGACAGCATTATGTGAAATCGGATGAATTAACCTGGGGCGCCATTAGCGCCTGGGCCTGGGCGGGTTCACGTGCAATGGATTACTTCGAAACTGATCCCGACATCAACGCAGCACAAGTTGCCGTCGTGGGACAATCTCGCAGTGGCAAAACCGCGCTATGGGCAGGAGCCCGTGACACAAGATTTGCACTGACATGTCCCAACTGTGCCGGGGAGGGTGGTCCCGCACTCAGTCGTCGCCGCTTCGGTAACTATATAATAGAAATGAATGAAAAAAATCCCCACTGGTTCGCTCCCAAGTATATAACCTATGCTGGCAATGAGGCTTCTATGCCGTTTGATCAACACATGGTGGTAGCACTTGTTGCTCCGCGTGGCTATCATGGTGGTGATGCCTCAGAAGACTTGTGGGCTGATCCCCGAGGTTCTTGGCTTTCTCTGTTAGAAGCATCGGAGGTATGGGTGATGTATGGGAAGGTCCAACCCATGAAAGACAAAATGCCCCTGGTGAATGATCTGATGGTCAATGGCCCCATCGCTTATCACATACGTGAAGGTGGCCATAATCTTGAGAAGTTCGATTGGAAGCTTTACCTCGACCACGCAGACTTGCTGTTCAAGAATAAAACAAAGTGAGGACGCTCCATAAATAATAATTACTTTTATAACAATGTAAATAAGGAATCATGAACAACACGGACATATCTTTCTTTTACCAAAGAAGTCGCTTGCAGGTATCATTTACGATGATACTATTATGGATCTGCATGGGTATGTCAAGTGCCCAACAGGAATCCAATTCCGCCATTGACTTCTCCAAATATGAGAAGAAGTCTACATGGAAGGTCTCCAAGGATTTGGTAGACAAATATTCCGCCAGAATACCAGCTAATAATTTTGATGAAGCCATGGTACCAAATTACACCTTGCCGGACATTTTCACACAAGACAATGGAAAGAAGGTCACGACCACCGCTGTTTGGGAGCAACAGCATCGTAGCGAGTTGCTCAACCTGTTTCGTAGCGAAGTTTATGGTTTTTCCCCACCAAAGCCAGACAACCTCACCTTTCGTGTTGTTGAATCCGACCCCAAGGCTATGGGTGGTAAGGCTACACTCAAGCGTGTAGCCATAAGCTTTCAACTCCAGGGTAAGCCCTTCACGTTTCATCTTACGATGTTTGTGCCAAATGAGAGCAAGGGCGAGTCTCCTGTTTTTTTGCAGCTAAACCATCGCGGTATTGACAATACTGATCCGACACGCAAGACCATATCGGACTACTGGCCAGCAGAATATGTGATCGACCGGGGCTATGCCATTGCGGCCATCAACACGTCTGACGAGGTCGAACCAGACGAACCCAATGCTACCACAGGTATACGGGTATTTTACAGACAGCATTATGCGAAATCGGATGAAATAACCTGGGGTGCCATAAGCGCCTGGGCCTGGGCGGGCTCACGTGCCGTTGATTACTTCGAAACTGATCCCGACATCAACGCAGCACAAGTTGCCGTGGTGGGACAATCTCGCAGTGGGAAAACCGCGCTGTGGGCAGGAGCCCGTGACACAAGATTTGCACTAACATGTTCCAACTGTGCCGGGGAGGGTGGTCCCGCACTCAGCAGGCGGATGTTTGGAGAGTATATATATAATCTTAACACAAAATTTGCCTATTGGTTTACGGCAAAATATGCATCTTACTCGGGAAATGAGGACACTATGCCATTTGATCAACACATGTTGGTAGCGCTTGTTGCCCCACGCGGCTATCATGGTGCTGATGCGTCGGAAGACTTGTGGGCTGATCCGCGAGGTTCATGGCTTTCACTAATAGAGGCCTCGAAGGTGTGGGGGATGTATGGAAAGGTCCAGTCCATGAAAGACGAAATGCCTCTGATGAATGATCTTCTGATTAACGGCCCCATTGCATACCACATACGTGAGGGTGGCCATAATCTTGAGAAGTTCGATTGGAAACTTTACCTCGACCATGCGGATGTGCTGTTCAAGAATAAAACCGAGTGAGCGCGATTGATATTTGCTCTGTCTTGTGATTCTTTACAAAAAAATGACAATAAAATGAACAGAGAGAATCAAGTGATTATCACACCAATAATTTTAACTGTTATACGTATTTTAATAGGCTGGCATTTTTTATATGAGGGTTTTATCAAACTGGCCATGGGGGACTGGACATCCTATCATTATTTAATGGAGTCCAGGTGGTTATTTTCCGGATTTTTTCACTGGATAACTGCCAATCAAACTGCTTTGGCCGTTGCTGATTTTTTAAATGTTTGGGGATTGATACTGATTGGTATGGGATTGTTCCTGGGTATGTTTACCCGGGTCGCCAGCATTTCGGGAGCTTTCTTATTATTGATGTATTATATTGCTAATCCGCCTTTTGCCTCGTCCAATGCATCACCTGAAGGGCATTATTTCATTATCAATAAAGATATGATCGAAGCAGGCATTTTAATTGTTCTCGCTACAGTCCGGAAAGACTATACCTGGGGCCTTGATCGCCTATTAAGAATGATCACTCAGAAAAGAATAGAAAAAAAATTTCCGGAAAAGGATAATCATGAGATTCTTGAGACGGGCATGAACAGCCGTAGAGAACTTATTAAAAACCTGGCGGTTGTGCCTCTCCTGGGTGGTGCATTTTTCGGAATGGCCAAAAAGGTCGGATGGATCAGTTTCGAGGAAGAAGGATTGAAACAGGCTGATGCTGTAAGCAGCGCCTCGATAATGACCAGAAAGGTTATAGATATGAGTGAACTGAAGGGAAAGGTTCCCATGGGAAAAATCAAGCATGCTGAGATCAGCCGGGTGATCCCCGGAGGCAACCTGGTTGCTGGCTTTGCCCATGCACGTGACCTGATCTATGTTTCTACCTGGATCAAGAATTACTTTACGGATGAAAAAGTGATTGAAACACTCTGGTTGTACGAGGCATGTGGGATAAATACAACAATAATGAGGACCGATGAACAAACCATACGGATACTGAAAGAATTCTGGAGAAGAGGTGGTAAGATACAGTGGCTGGCACAAACATATCCCAAAGATGATGATCTTTCCAATATCCAGATAGCCATTGATAATGGAGCCATGGGTGCTTTTGTAATGGGAAACATTGCCGATAAGCTTGTATATAATAACCAGATGGATTTCCTGGCCAAACCCATTGAATTTATCAGATCACAGGGCCTAATAGCCGGTACTGCGGCTCATTCCATAAATCTCCCAAAGAGATGTCTGGAATATGGGATTGAACCTGATTTCTTCATGAAAACCCTGCACCATGACCAGTACTGGTCGGCACATCCAAAGGAAAACCGGAATGAATATATAGTGAATGCAGAAGACTATAGCCTGGACCACAACCAGCAGCACGATAATATCTGGTGTGTGGATGCCCAGGATACAGCTGAGTTTTTCAAGACTTCTGAAATTCCCTGGATCGCATACAAAATTATGGCCGCTGGTGCCATTAAACCGGATGAGGGATTCCGGTACGCTTTTGAAAATGGAGCTGATTTTACCTGCGTGGGGATGTTTGATTTTCAGGTAATTGATAATGCCAATATTGTCCATGATACCGTAAATTCCGATTTGAAGCGGGAAAGAAAATGGTTTGGATAAAATTATAGCAATTAATAACTAAATAATGAAGGAGATATAATTATGAAATCTGAAAACAGACGTGGATTTATCAAAAAATCTATGGCTGACCACTGCTGGTCTGACCGTGGGAGCACCGGCCTATATCAAAGGCTATGTACAGAACAAACCCAGTGATGTGATCAACGTCGCTGTGGCTGGAATAAGGAGCCGTGGAGGATATTATTACGGTGGAAGCGGGCATACGGCGAATTTTACCAAGATGAAAAATTCCAGGGTGACGGCTATCTGTGATGTTGATGAGAATCTCTTTCCCCAGGCCATTGCGGATATAGAAAAACTGGGTGGAGATAAGCCCAAAACAGTAGTTGATTTCACGTGAACTGCTGGATGATCCCGAAATAGATGTTGTTTCCGTTGCGACACCTGACCACTGGCACGCACTTCAATCAATATGGGCATGCCAGGCCGGAAAGGATGTGTACATGGAAAAACCGATCTCCTATACCATTGATGAAGGACGTAAAATGGTACAGGCAGCAAGGAAATATGACCGGGTCGTGCAGGTAGGGATGCAAAGCAGGAGTTCAAAGCTTGTCCACAGGGCCATTCAGTTGATCCATGACGGTGTGATCGGTGATGTGTATATGGGAAGGGGAGTAGTGTATGGCCACCGTGCCAATATCGGCAGGCTGCCCGATGGTCCTGTACCGGAGGGAGTGAATTGGGACATGTTCCTGGGACCGGCACCCTACAGGCCGTTCAATAAAAACAGGTTTCATTACAACTGGCACTGGTACTGGGATACAGCTACATCTGAATTCGGGAATAATGGTGTTCATTATATGGATAAGATCCGATGGGGAATGCAAAAGCGGGTACATCCGGAGAAGATACACAGCACCGGTGGATTTTATGTATGGGATTCCGACCAGGAGATACCAAACCTTCAGACCGGAACATTTGAGTTCGCGGACGGGACAATTTTGGAACTGGAGATAAGAAGTCTGTTCTCGAACTATGAAGAAGGGGAGGCCGGCGGCTCCTTTTTCTACGGATCAAAGGGTTGGATGCACCTGGGGGGTAGCAGTTATAAAGTTTACCTGGGCACAGAAAGGGAAGAAGGGCCCACTTTGCAAAAGAGCGACATAGAGCTTGATGAAAATGAAAAAGCCGAGATTGAACCACATTTTGTGAATTTCCTCGATTGCGTTAGGAGCCGCAGGTGGCAGGATCTGAATGCAGATATTCTTGAGGGACATATGTCCACTTCCATGATGCTGATGGGTAATGTCGCGTACAGAACCGGGCGCAAGCTTACTTTTAACGGGAACGCAGAGAGATTCATCGATGACGACGATGCCAATACCTATCTCACCCGGCAATACCGCCAGCCTTATGTATTGCCAGAGAAGGTTTAAACCTAGGATATTCATATGCTCAGAAGGAATTTTATTAAAACATCTGCCATGGCGGGAATTGGCCGGAATATCCGGAGCTTATTCCCAGGCCATACCGATCAGCAAAAAAATGTCAAATAAACTTAGCATACAATCCGTTGACTCCAATTTTGAGAGGGAACCCCTTGTCCGCCCTTTCGGATTCAAAGGGATCTATCAGAAAGAATTCTGGGTCTCTGCAGCACAGATGGAAAGCGGCTCGGGATTACAGCATGTGGGATTGATGACCCAATGCCTGGCCTGGAGTGACCTGAAGGTATTTCTGGCACATTCAGAAGCAGCTGGAAATATGTTGCTCCATAATACCCTCGAATTTGCCTTGCAGCAGATCAAAGGTGCCTCGTTTGCAACACCTATTGAGCTGCAGGATGCCATTTTGGAAAGTGTCCATGCATACGGCAAAAACATAACGAAGAATGATCATCTCAGAATGACCTTTACACTGAGTTCACTCGTTGCGCTTGATAATGCAGCCTGGATGATTTACGCCCAGGAGAACGGGTTCAGGAATTTTGATGAAATGATCCCTGAGGAATATCGGCCCGCATTATCCTACAGGCATAATAAGGTTGCCCATGTTCCCCTGTTCTCCTATAATATCCCATTGAGTGAGATAGAGGATGCCGTCAAACAGGGATACTTTTTCATGAAGATAAAAATTGGGAGACCGGGTAGCCAGGAAGAAATGCTCAAAGGGGATATGGAAAGGATAGAGGCCATTCATAAACTGATTGGCCATAGGGAGACGCCGCATACAAAAAATGGCAAGATCCCTTATTATTTCGATGCCAACGGCCGCTACGAAAAGAAAGAAACATTGCAGCGGCTTCTGGATCATGCCAGGAAAGTGGGCATGTTTGACCAGATTGCCGTCATTGAAGAACCCTTTCCTGAAGAGGCGGATATTAATGTTGGCGATCTGGGGGTAAGGATAGCCGCTGATGAGAGTGCACATACGGCAAATGATGTAGAGAAACGGATACAGATGGGATATGGTGCCATCGCTTTGAAGTCAGCAGCAAAAACACTCAGTATGACCCTGCGAATGGCAAAGATCGCTCACGAGCATAACGTTCCATGCTTCCTGGCCGATCTGACCTGTACCCCTATACTGGTGGACTGGAACAAGAATATTGCAGCACGTCTGGCACCCTTCCCTGATCTGGGGGAAATGGGATTACTGGAATCAAATGGCCATCAGAACTATGTAAACTGGAAGGATCTGGTAAGCTATCATCCTTATCCGGACGGATCCTGGATCAATTCAAAAGATGGAGTATTTCATCTGGATAAATCTTTTTATGAAAAAAGTGGCGGGATACTGGGTCATTCAGAACACTATGATGGTCTCTTTGGGGATGCGCACTGATTTTAAAATGTTTATACCTGCAGCAAAATGAAGAAAATCAAATTATTAGCGGGACTGGTCTTTGTGGCCATCCTTGGCATATCCTGTAATGAAAAACCTGTAACAACACCAATCCGTGTAGTTGCCGAACTGGATGTTGGAGAATCTCAGGATGTATTGGCTGAGCAATGGTGAAACCATAAATCTGAAACTTGCTGGGGGTTGATGTGGTCCGGGATAGCCTTCGGAATGCAATACGATCCGCCAGTATTAAGGGTATCAGTCGATGGTAAGGAGATTACTATTAATTCAGGTAATTATAATTTACCTGTTTCTGCTGGTAAAGTTCAGATTGACTGCCCGGTGGTTAAAAACTACAGTACAAATACCAGACGCAATATCTGGGCTTTGCATAAAGATGCAAGATTCAGGCTCTGGCCCGAGGGATCACCTTTAATAACGCCCGGCACATTTGTTTACCCTGTGAAGCAGGAATGGCTGGCAAGCATGTCACAATCCGGGAATGAACCAACCTATGTGGACTGGGGTGAAAACCTGGCAAATAAGAATATCTATTACCATGAAGGCCACGATATCGGCGGTGCCGAGGGATTGGACGAGATAGTTTCAGCAACAGACGGACTGGTTTTGGCAGCACATGGTGATACATTGCAGGGTTTTAATGACTTTCCGGGAGATGTGAGGACTGATGTCATCTATATTCTTAATGATCTTGGCTGGTATATCCGCTACAGCCATCTCGACAGTACTTATCCGGAAATAAAACCAGGAACTCGGGTAAAATCAGGACAGCGGATAGGCATTATGGGCAAGCAGGGTGGCAGTGGGGGATGGGTCCATCTTCATTTTGGCATGTCCCACAAAGAGACGTCCACCGGTGACTGGGGCATAGAGGATGCCTATCCATATGTATGGGAAGCTTTTGTAAACCAGTATGATCCGGCCATAATGGCTGTGGCCCGTCCTCATCATCTTTTGTGGACCGGGCAGGAGGCAGTGCTTGATGGCAGAAAGTCCAAAAGTTTCAGGGGTGATATTGTCTCCTATGAGTGGACATTCTGTGATGGAACCACTGTCTTGGGAGCCGTTCAGCAGAAAACATACACTAAGCCTGGTGAGTACAGCGAGATCCTGAAGGTGACGGATGCCAATGGAAATATCGATTACGATTTCACTGTAATTCAGGTTTACGCCAGGGGTGAACAGGAACAGACCATACCCGCGATACAGCCTGTTTATTACCCATCACTGGATATCAAGCCGGGTGATCCTGTCACCTTTCTTGTCCGGACATTCAATTCGGATGTGGGTAATGAAGTCTGGGATTTCGGAGATGGTTCCCCACCTGTAAGTGTTAAATCCGAAACGGTGGACCGCCAGAATTTTATCAAAGGTAAATTTGCAGAAACCATTCATTCCTATGCAGAACCCGGGCAGTATCTTGTCAGGGTAGCGCGTTCAGATGCATCCGGACGGGAAGCCATTGCTCATTTGCATGTTGTTGTTAATAATCCATGATATGAAAAAAGTACCCTTGATCCTTTTCCTGCTGATCTGTATTCAGTTTGTGTTTTTAAATCCATCGGTATATGCTCAGGATGCTACACTCAAGGCTGGCATCGCCAGAACTGATATAACCCCCACAGAAAACCTTCATATGGGAGGTTATGATATGACATTCCGGCCCGGGCAGTCAACCGGATCATACGGGAGTATTTATACCAGGGCCCTGGTATTCGACGATGGCGTCAAGCAGGTCGTCTTTATTGAAGCTGATATTGTGAGCCTTCCCGATGATGATTACCCGCTTATCAGGAATGAGATCTCAGCTGAAACAGGTATCCCTGCAGAGAATATAATGCTGGGATGTGTCCATAACCATGCTGCCCCGCTGGCTGGTGCAAAAAATAAGGACTCAGACTGGTATCAGGATCTAAGGAGTAGTTTTTCCAAAACTGTAAAAGCTGCCATGGCTGATCTGGAACCTGTAAAAATTGGTGGAGAAACAGGAAGGTCCACCATTGCGATTAACAGGAGAAAGAGAATGAGTGACACCTTATCCTACCTTACCTTCGATGAAAACAACCGCAGTCAGTCCTATGGAAAATATAAAACCGACGAGCCGGTGCTGATCAGGAAGATGGATGGTGTCTATCGTTTGGGGCCCAACCCGAAAGGGCCCATAGACAGTGAGGTTGGTATCCTCCGTATCGATGATATGTCGGGCCAGCCCAAGGCAGTCCTGGTAAATTATGCCTGTCACGGTACCTCGCTTGGCGGAAAAAACTATACTATCAGTCCCGAGTGGAACGGGCATATGCTGGAATATATTGAAGAAAAATTACCCGGTGTCATGGGTATATTTGTCCCTGGTGCGGCCGGAGATATAAATCCAAGGTTTGTCGGTGGACTCGATGGTTATGAGGATGACCTGGAAAATACGGCCAGGCTTGGATATGAGATTGGAAAAGAAGTGGTAAAGGTGTTTAATTCCATGGAAACAGATATACCTCTTAATGCTGCGATCAAATTAGTGCAAAAGGACATTGTTTGTCCCAAGAGGTACAGGGAGGTGGTAAAGGATTTTAGAACGACTACCGTACCTGTGCCTGTAACAGCGATAAAGATTGACGAATTTGTATGGGTAACCTTCCCGGTTGAATTGTTTCATGAAATAGGGCAAGCCATCAAGACAAGCACGCATGCAAGATACCCTTTTCTGGTTGGATATTGTAATGGAAGCATGGGGTATCTTATAACCCAGCAAGCCTACAGCGAAGGAGGTTACGAACCCTGGTCAACACAATTTGCCCCCGTTGCAGAAAAGATATTTGTGGAAGGAGTAGAAGAAATGCTGATCAATTTATATTAATAATTAAAATATTATACCTATGCCAGGAAAGTTTAGATTTACGTTCGGTCCATGGAACATCCATGAAGGAGCCGATGTCTTTGGTCCTTCTGTCCGAAAAACTATTGAATTTGATAATAAACTCGAATTATTCAAAACACTGGGATTTGATGGCATTCAGTTCCATGATGATGATGCCGTTCCTGAACTCAACGGAAAAACCGCTGCTCAGATCCAGTCAGAGGCCTCTTCCCTGAAAAACAGGCTGGATGACCTGGGTCTCACCGCCGAATTTGTGGCCCCGCGTTTATGGGAGGATCCCAAGACCATTGATGGGGGTTATACAGCCATTGATCCGGAATGTCGCAAATATGCGATCGATCGTTCAAAGGTTTCCATCGATATTGCCAAAACCCTGGGTACAGACCTGCTCGTTTTATGGCTTGCCAGGGAAGGCACTTACATCAGGGAAGCAAAAGATAGCAGGGTGGCCACAGACAGGTTGGTAGAAGCCATTAATGCCATGCTTGCCCATGATCCAGACATAAGGATCTGTATTGAACCCAAGCCCAATGAACCCATGGATCATGCCTACCTTCCCACCACCGGTCATGCGGTGGCCATCGGTATGCTTACAGATGATCCCGACAGGGTTGGTGTAAACATTGAAAGTGCACATGCCATACTTGCCGGTCTGGATCCTTCAGATGAGATGGGATTTGCCCTGGCTCATAATAAGCTCTGGACCGTTCACCTGAATGACCAGAACGGGCTTAAGTTTGACCAGGATAAATCCTTTGGATCTGTGGATTTAAGAAGGGCATTCAATCAGGTCCGGGTGCTGGACAAGCATAACTACGGTAAAAATGGTGAGTGGGTAGGTTTAGATGTAAAAGCCATGCGAACACAAAAAGATGAAACAGCGACCTACCATTTATCAAACAGCCTGGAAATGTTTAAACATTTGCTTGACCTATCCAGGAGTATTGATGAAGTTCGGGTAGAGCAGTATATCAGCGAGAGGGATTATGAGGGACTGGACCTGTTTATATTAAAGCATTTGATGGGAAAACAGGCTTAGGGATATTGTTTACCAGGCTTTTTCAGGAAATGGTAAGCGGCTGAATAAACATCTTCTTCGACTTTATAAAAAGCCGTTTTTTCTCCTTTTTGAGTCATCTGCTTACCTCCATTGCTTATGAAGATGATACCGGATCTAGATTCTTTGTCAAAATACATTCCGCTCAATAATCCATAGGCATCACCCGGATGCCCCATCATCTTTCGGTCTGGAAAAACTATATCGGAAAAATCCCGGTTGAGTGTCCGGTGGATGGCCAGACCATATGAATGGAAGAAACCATCACCCGTGTTTCCGTTGCTACCGTCGTAGATCCACTGCTCATCCAGCATCAATTTTACAGTTTCTTCCTTCAAAATGCAGTGACCGATCCATGATCCATTATTCATCAGCATATTAGCCATCAGGGCAAGATCCTGGGCTGAAGCTCTCAGGCTTCCCTGGGGACCGAAAATCAGGCCGTTATGTCCTGGTGGATAACCTTCATATGCTCTTGATCCCGGCCGTTTTCCCTGATAATCATCCGCCTGCGATACCCACTTCCCATTCTTATAACGATACAATACTGCGATGTTTTCCATCGATGCAATGGCTGACACGTCGAAATCAGCCAACATTCCCAGGGGCTGCAAAATATGTCCCCGGCAATAATTATCAAAACGTTCCCCGCTGACTTTCTCCACGACGGTGGCTACCAGTCCCCATGTACAGTTAGCATACGAGAAGTACTGTCCCGGAGCACGGTCATCAAAGAGGTCATCAGCGTAATATTTCCCATCCGGTAAAAACAATTCCCGTATATCTAATTTTTCAGGTATCATTTGGCCGGAAAAGTTATAGTAGGCATCACAATCCCTGATGCTGCTGCGGTGGCTCATAAGTTGGCGCAGAGTAATCGGAGCCTCACTGTGTTGAGGATTTTGAAGTTGCCATCCCAGGTACTGGCTTACATCTGCATCCAGGTCAACTTTACCCGCTTCCCAGAGTTGCAAAAGGGCGGTTGCTGCAAACATCTTGGAAATAGATGCTACCCTGAACAGGGTTTTGTTCGAAACAGGTATCTGTCGCATTGAATCTGCCAGACCGAAATATCCTTCCCATATTGTATTCCCATCATGGATCAACAATACTGACATGCCCATCAGTTCATTATCTTCGAAGATCTTCTGAAAATCTGCCGTTATGGATTCATGTTCCTGATGGGAGATCTGCCTGGAACCATGGTTGCCCGCAGGCAGTCAAGCAGCATGAATATGCCAGGTAAGAGATATTTTATTCGATGCTGGAGCATCCTTATATTCCTACTCGTTCCTGGCAATATTTTCCATCCTTACAACAATCGGGTTGGGCCATTTTCTGTCATTATATATCCGCTGCCCCCGGAATACTGATAGCTTCAATCCATCAGCGGTTTGCTCAAATGTTGTTTCACCGTTCACCTCAGGACTGTACTCCAGGGTCTTGTTATCATGCCCAACAACCGACACTTTAGTATCACTTGTTGCTTTTACAGAATTCAGTACAAGCTCTCTTCTGCCTCCAAATTTAATGGCTTCCCCTGTGACAAATACATACAGGGTGTTTTGGTCTTTTTTCTTCATAAACCATGCTTCACCTTCCCTGATTACATGCCAGGGCTCAACATTTTCAAAAGCCTCCCGGTTGATGAAATTCCACAATGCCAGTTCATTCAGTGGACCGGATTGTTCGGGGGGGAAGCGGCCTTCTGTATCCGGACCGATATTCAATAATAGGTTTCCGCCTTTGCACCGGATCTCAATAATTTTCCGGATCACATCACCTGCATTTTTATAGTTTTCATTCGTTGGCCTGTACTGCCATTGGTCACCAAGTGTTATGCAGGATTCCCACGGCGATGGTAAGGGCTGATCTGGTATGGTTTGTTCAGGAGTTTGTATGGCTCCCCGTGTTACGACAACATTTTCATTCGATTCCCAACAAACCTTTGCCAGGTCGATATTAGCTGGGATATCCACACCATCGATAAATACGATATCAATGGTGCCATACCGGGTCATGAGCTCTTTCATCTGGGTCCTGTTGTATTCCATCAGATCGGGGTTGTCAGAGGGCATGCCTCCGGGCTTCCTGCGTCCAATTTCCCTTCCCTTATCATACATAAACCAGAAATCATCCGGTGAAAAATACAATCCCGCAGCCAGTCCTTCTTTGCGGAATGCATCCAGGATCTCCCGGGTAGCATCTGTGGCAAAGGGCGTGTTCATCACGTTGAAATGGGTCGTTCTGGTATCGAACATACAGAATCCACTGTGGTGTTTTGCGGTAAAAACAACATAATTCATCCCAGCCATCCTTGCCTCCCTGGCCCATTTGTCCGGCTGGAAATCAGACGGGTTAAATGTTTTAGGAAGCTCATTAAAATACCTGTCCAGGTAATCCGGTGTTGCCCCGACCACGGAATGTGAGATGACCATCCCCAGCTGGACATCAAAACTCCAGTGGATGAAGAGTCCCAGTCCCAATTCGGTGAACCACTGCTCCCTTTCAGGTTTATTAAGATTTATTTCGCTTTCATGCTGGGCGAGCAATCCGCTGCTACAGATTGTCAGGGCTGCAATAACTGCCAATACTTTTATTCTCATAATTCTGGATTTTATTAAAATGCTTAATTGGTATCGTCTTTCTCATCCATCCACCACAATTGATCCCAGATTTGGGGGCCTTCGTTTTGCTGAACATCTCCCGGTGTGCTGCGTCCGTCTTCGATATATTTTGTAAGCAAGGTCTTCAGTTCTTCAACTATTTCAGGGTGGTTTCCCTGAAGGTTCTCTGTTTCGGAAGGGTCTTTATTCAGGTTATACAATTGAACCCGGGGCAAACCACTGATGGCCTCCGGGTCATCAGGCCTGGGAAAACTCCAGCCACCTGAGCCAGGGCACATGATCAGTTTCCAGTCCCCTTTCCGGATGGCAAAACTGCCGTTTACGGAATGATGTACGGTTGCCTCACGGAATGGTCCCTCCAGCTTCTCACCCTTCAATAGAGGTAGCATATTGTAACTGTCCTCACCCTCGTTATCTTTTAATGAATAACCTACAATCGCCGCACAGGTTGCCATCAGGTCCGTCGTGCAGATGACCTCGTTGTTTTTAACACCAGCTTTAACCACATTGGGCCACCGGACAATATAGGGAACCCTGTGTCCACCCTCAAAAATATCAGCTTTGTGTCCCCTGAAAATATATGAGGGATAATGGTCTTTTGCTGTCATCTCTTCAATTTTAGCCGCCGGAGAACAGCCATTGTCAGTAGCAAAAATAATAAGGGTATTATCCCTTATCCCTGCTTGATCAACTGCCGCCAGTAGCTGTCCCATGTAACTGTCAACCATCATTACAAAATCTGCATAGGGGTTCAGTCCGCTTTTACCCTGCCACTCTTCAGATGGAAGGATGGGAGTGTGGGGAGACGGAAGGGGAAGGTACAGAAAGAAAGGATCACCGGTTCCTGCCCTCTCCTTAATGTATTTTATTCCCCTTCGGAAAAAATTGGGTGTTACATCCATGTGGTCAAAATCAGGAGATGTAAGACCTTTGCGCCACCAGCTGTATTTCCCCGTGTTCTCTGTTGAATCGATAGGTATGGCTGTTGCTGAACCATTCTCAACATACACATAGGGAGGTATATCAAGCGAGGCTATATGCCCGTATGCATAGTCAAAACCAATGTCGTTCGGGCTATTATCTACAGGCATACTGAAATCCACATTTCCCTGGGTATCTTCTCCCCAGTTCCATCCCAGGTGCCATTTACCAATAAAGGCGGTATGGTATCCGGCACTTTTCAATACCGATGCCACCGTGGTTCTTTCTGTCGGTATCAGGGCAGGGGAGTAGCCCCAGAGAACACCAGACTTCAGGCTGGACCTCCAATTGTAACGGCCCGTCATAATCCCATACCTGGTTGGCGTACATACTGATGATGTGGTATGTGCATCTGTGAACCGCATCCCTTCATCTGCCATTTTATCAAGCGATGGGGTTTTGATCTTACCTTTCTCATTAAAGGCTCCTATATCACCATAACCCAGATCATCAGCCAGCACAAAAATAATATTGGGATAATTATCCCCTTTGATTGCCCGGTCACATGACCCTGCCATAAATAGTATAACCGTAATTGCCGGAAGTAGAAATCGTATTCTTAAAATACATCTTCATGGGTCCTGTTTTTAGTATTTAGTAAAATAATACTAAATTCTACATCTGCCAAAACCAAAATCATGGCAAGATTACATCCTCAAGGATTTTTGGTTATGAAATGGCCGTTATGCGACCTGAGATTTCAAAGGCTAGAAAGAATTGCCTAAATTACCATACTATCCATCAACCCCATACCTATGAAAACACTAGCAGACAAAAGCAAAAAAGCATTTCAAAAACAATGGCTTTCCGGAAAAGCTCTTTCCATGGTGCAGCCATTAATCGTTCTGTTCCTTTTGATCTTGTTATGGGCCTGCCAGGCCGATCCGGACAAACAGCGAGTCTGGAGGAACAATGGCCAATGAATTTCCTGCAGACTGGCCCGTACTGAAAAACTATGACCCTGATCATGTGGACAGGATTGCGTTGCCGCTGGGTGGCATTGGAACGGGTTCCGTATCATTGGGAGGAAGGGGTAATTTGCAGGACTGGGAAATCATGAACCGTCCCGCCAAGGGATTTAACCCGGGACCCAGGTTTGAGATTGCACCATTTTTCGCACTCTTTACCCAACAAAAGGATCACAGTGACACCCGCATCCTTGAAGGACCGGTACCACTCTATGAATATGAAGGACAAAGGGGGGTTGAAAGAATTACCAACCATGGAATGCCCAGATTTGAAGAAACCACCTTCGATGCTGCCTATCCGTTCGGACAGGTAAACCTTTTCCACTCTGAATTGCCGGTGAAAGTAAGGATAAAAGGTTTCAATCCCCTGGTCCCGGCAGATGCAGAGAAAAGCGGAATTCCTGTCGCTGCCCTGGAGTTTGAATTGATGAATACCTCGGATGAAGAGATAGATGCTGCCATATGTTTTTCCATGCAAAATTTCATCGGCGATGATGGCCATTTTGGTGTAGCTTCAGAAGGCAGGAATGAATACCGGGAGGAAGATAAGCTCAGGGGCATTTTCCTGCAGTCTGATGGTGTTGATGGTGATGCAGAACAATGGGGTACCATAGCCGTAACTACTACTTCAGAGGAGAATATTACCTACCGCACAAATTGGAAGAAGCAACACTGGGGATCATCATTGCTTGATTTCTGGGATGACTTCAGTGAAGATGGAATGCTGGATGAGCGTCCTTCCACTGGTGAGGACAGACCAATGGCCTCCATAGCGACAAAGGTTAAACTTTCCCCCGGTGAGAAAAAGGGGATTAAATTTTATATTACCTGGCATTTTCCAAACCGCATGGCATGGTCTGAATCCATGCTGAAAAACTACTATACCAAAGATTTTGCGGATGCCTGGGATGTTGCAGAAAAAACGCTTCCCGAACTGGAAGATCTTGAAAAGCAGACTGCAGAGTTTGTGAATGCGTTCATCGGAACTGACCTGCCGGAGGTGGTTAAAGAGGCTGCACTGTTCAATCTCAGCACATTGCGAACCCAGACCTGTTTCCGGACTGAGGATGGTTATTTTTATACATGGGAGGGGTGTAATGATGAAACGGGCTGTTGTTTTGGTTCCTGTACCCATGTGTGGAATTATGAACATGCCACCGGTTACCTCTTTGGTGAACTGGCTGAAAAGAAACGGGAGACAGAGTTTGGTTGACTACAAGTGATATCGGATTGATGAGTTTCCGGGTAAGCCTTCCCCTGGAAAGGGCACAGGCATTTCCAAGGGCTGCTGCGGACGGTCAAATGGGCAGTATTATGAAGATGTATCGGGACTGGCAATTATCGGGGGATGATGAAATGCTGGACAGGTTTTATCCGAACGTTGTGAGAGCATTGAAGTTCTGCTGGATACCCGGAGGCTGGGATGCTGATATGGACGGAGTTATGGAAGGGGTGCAGCATAATACCATGGATGTTGAATATTACGGTCCCAATCCACAGATGGGTATATGGTACCTGGGGGCTCTGCGGGCCATGGAGGAAATGGCAAGATATAAGGGAGATGTTAGAACTGGCCGATCAATGCCAGCACTTATTTAAGAATGGAAGCAAGTGGCTGGATGAAAATCTTTTCAACGGGGAGTACTTATATTCATCAAATTCAACTGCCTGAAAACATGGATGCCATTCATCCCAGCCTCGTGATCGGGATGGGGGAGAAAATCAGCTGGAACCTGATTACCAGCTTGGCGAAGGTTGCCTGGTGGACCAGCTGGTGGGCCAGTATGTGGCTCATATTTGTGGACTGGGATACCTGGTTGATCCCGGCCATGTGACAAGTACTTTGAACAGCATTATGAAATATAATTACCGAGAAAACCTGAAGGATCATTTCAACTGTTTCAGAAGTTATGCACTGGGTAATGAGGCGGCCCTGTTGATGGCCAGTTACCCTAAATCCCGGCCTGTTAACCCTTTTCCTTATTTCACTGAAGTGATGACTGGATTTGAATATACTGCAGCCATAGGGATGTTGTATGAAGGCCTCGAGGAAGAGGGACTCAGATGTATTCAAAACATCCGTGACCGTTATGACGGATTCAAAAGAAATCCCTTCGATGAGGCTGAATGCGGTCATCATTACGGAAGAGCCATGGCAAGCTGGTCTGCTGTCCTGGCCCTGACCGGGTTTCACTATTCAGCAGTTAATAAAAGCATGGCTTTCAATGCCGCGGAAGGAAAACATTTCTGGTCGAATGGTTATCAATATGGTACGGTAGAGATAAAAGATAATGGTAATGCATAAATCAGTAAAGCTAAGTTCCATCAGTGGTGAACTGAGCTTGCAGAGTTTTTCCCTGAATGGTTTCGGATCTACGGACTTTGAAGGGGCAATCATAGTACCTGTGGGTGAGACCGCAGCATTTGAAGTTGAAAACAATATGGAAGAATAAATAGGGACTATGATAAAATTACTTTTAACTGTAATCTCTGTAGTTCTCATTTTGTCGTTTAATCGGATAAATGAAACCAGCCACAATACCAAATCTGAGATTAAAGCAGGAAAGGATTCAATGGTAAATGGCCTGGATAGTGTCAGGCAACAATTAGGTTCTGTCAATTTTAGCTATAACGAGGTTTCTGGTATCGGACACGAAGGGGGGTGTACACGTCGTGATCCCAGTGATGTAATCAAAGTGGATGATACCTGGTATGTGTGGTACACTAAAGTATATGGAAGATCACCTGGGATACTGGGGAACCATCTGGTACGCCACATCGAAGGATGAAGGTTATACCTGGACGGAAAGAGGGGAAGCTCTGGGTGTAGGTATCGAAGGAAGTTTTGATTCACAGGCGACCTTCACCCCAAATATCTTATTTGCCAGGGGGAAATACTATCTTTTTTATACAGGGGTAAAACCTACACCAGAGCAGGAGTGATGGTGTTTTTGAGAACAACAGTTCCACAGATATCACGGCGATTGGAGTTGCTGAATCAGATTCACCGGATGGACCATTCAGGAGGTTGCACGGGGGAAAGCCTGTTTTAGAGATAAGCCACAATGACAGATGCTTTTGACAGTTACAGGATTGATGATGCGGTTTTGCTGCTGCGTGAGGGTAAGTACTGGTTATACTACAAAGGCAGGAATCTGCAGCATGCTGAAACCGGACCAGGAAAGACAATGATGGGGGTGGCATTTTCCGACAGTCCCCAGGGCCCATACACCAGGTACCAGCATAATCCCATCCTGGATAAGAGTCACGAGGTAATGGTTTGGAAGCAGGGGCAGGGAGTAGCCTGCCTGGCATCGATCAGTTCGACATTTGAGTATGCCCCTGACGGATTGGATTTTACTACTGATCCGCTGAATCTGAAGATCCCTGCTCAGGACCGGCCAATGGCACCGGGAGTTTACCGTCCCGATCTTACAGAGGGGGATGTTGAAAAGGCCGGTTTGACATGGGGCATTTCCATGGTACATAATGGAGATGAAGCATATCTGATCCGGTGGAAAAATGGCCAGGAAAAAGTATTGGTCCATTCCCTGGATGAGCTAAAAAGTGCAATAAAAAATTATCATGCAGGATCAGAGATTTTGCTGGCCAATGGCGTTTACAGTGGGGAGACTGTTTTACAATCCAGGAAGGGGACAGAAAAATATCCCATTATCATTCGTGCGAAAAACCAGGGCAGGCCGTGATAGAATCAACCATAACTTTGGCAGGCAACTACATTGCCCTTATGGGTTGCCGGTTTCAGGGACAGGGGAATGTCATTATCGAAGGAAAAAACTGTCGCTTAAGTCGATGTACCTTCTCCGATTCAAAAGCAACAAAATGGGTACGGGTCCGACCCGGCACAAGCAAAATCGAAATTGACCATAATCTGTTTGAGAATAAGACCAATAACCAAGACAGAAAAGAGTTGCCAGCTGATGCAGATCATCGTACTTAACAAGAATGAACAGCACCATATTCACCACAACCTTTTTCGCGATATCCCTCCGGGTAGTGGCAATGGTTATGAAACACTTCAGCTTATCACCAAAGGCAATCCTTTCGACCCGCCTCCTGGCGATTGCCATACCGTAATTGAGCATAACCTTTTTGTCAGGTGTAATGGTGAGCCAGAAGTGATTTCCGTAAAATCAAATGGGAACCTGGTCAGGGGGAATACTTTCAGGGCCTGCCGTGGATCCGTGGTCTTTCGTCATGGTGATAACAATGTTGCCACTCAGAATTGTTTTTTTGGAGACGGCGAGTCCGGCAGTGGGGGTGTACGCCTGCAGGGTACAGACCAGGTAGTGGCCAACAACTATTTTTATGAGCTGGGCATGTTCGGCATCGGGATGATGGACGGAACTCCGGATGATCTGTACGTCCGGGTAGAAAGAGCCCAGATACTGTTTAACTCGTTTCTCAATTGTGGCAATACCATGGTGATCGGGTTAAACCATTCAAAGCATCCGAACGGTACCGCTCCAAAAGATTGTCTGATTGCCGGAAATATTTTACTAAGCATGAAGCAACAGCCATTATTTATGCTCATTCAGGATGACCAGCCCGAGAACTGGACATGGGTAGACAATGCCGCGTTTGGCGAAACAGGGATAATGATCAATGAAGGAATCCAGGTAGTTAATCCCCATATGGATATGCAGGATAATGGTCTGGCATATCCAACAAAAGATACCCCCTCCACGAAAGGAGAGAGAGATTATATGGAATATGTAAGCACTGACCTTTTAGGACAGAAACGTTTGGACATTAAAACCCTCGGGGCTATCCAGTATCCTGTAGAGAATGGGATTGTGGGCTTTTTGACAGAGGAAATGGTGGGGCCAGGGGCCAAATAGATGAACATATTTATAATAATGAAAAACGCTTGAAGTTGATTATGATGAGCTTGCTCATTTCTTTTCTGATATATACCATATTGTTTTTTTCATCTGTTGTGGAAAATCCACTACCTGAAACCCACAAAAAAGATCCGGTCCTCTATAAGAAGATCATTATCCCGGTAAGCTTGAGGACAACATCTCACGGCCTTGAGTATGGCGGTGACATTCGTATCGGTGACCTGAAAAACAACAGGCAAGCTGCTTTCATCGTTTACCGGGCGGCGATTTACCAGGATGGCGCAGCGACGCAGCCCTGCTTTCTGGGGGCGTTTACGCAAGAGGGTAATGTGCTGTGGACAAAGGGATCAGGTGGCTTTCAACCCAATCGCCCGGGCCCGGTTGCGATTCATGATATTGATGCGGATGGGAAAACCGAAATAATCACACTTTTTGCCGAAAATCCGGAACGTACAGAGCCTCATTCGATGAAAAATATATCCATCCAGATACTTGATGGGGAAACCGGTGAACTGAAAATGAAAGCAAGTCCTTCTGAATTAATATCATCAACAGGGGAAGGACCCAACTGGGTACATCAGCGCATTCTTATTGCAAACCTGAGTGGGAACAAGACGCCACAGGATTTCATTATCAAACTGGGGACAAAGATTATTGCCTTCAACCATGAATTAAAGGTGCTATGGACATATGAAAGCAACTGGCAGGAGTATATGAACTGTCCGGCCTATATTCCCAGCGTTGGTGATATTGACAACGATGGGCTTGATGAAATTAACGGTGGATACTACATACTGAATGCCAACGGAAAACCTGTTTGGGAGAAAAAACTGGGTAAGAACATGGATTCGGTTACCATCAATTTCTGGGACCACAAAAAGAAAAAAAGAGCATTTGCCTCTGGTTTTGGTTATGTGCTGGACAAACAGGGAAATACAATTTTACAACTTGGAGAGGAGGCCGTTCCTCACGGTCAGGAACTGAGGGTGGCTGATTTTGACGAAAATTTGCCGGGAAATGAAATGATCATCCGCTATAACGGACATACTGAGCAGGTAATGCTGGTTGGCAACAATGGACAGATATTAATACGTTATAAATTGAACAGCTCTCCAAACAATACAGGAATGGAGGTGGTTTACTGGTCCGGGACAGCCAATCCTGCGTTGCTGTACAACGGAGGAATGCTGTGGAAAGGCGATGGCAGCCAGTCTTTTGATTTGCCAGGATTACCCGAGGAACAGGGTGATGAAAGGCAAGGTTGGTACCATTGTTTCCCGGCGGATGTTGCATACGATAGGGGAGAAGAGATAATCGTTTACAATCCATGGGGGCATGAATTATTCATCTTTGCCCGGCAACATTCATACTCAAAAAAGTTTAAAGGATATCAGGCAGGTTCAAGGCAATACAATGCCAGGTTGATGGATTGATAATTTGTTCAAATACGGATCCAGGTCCTGGTTTCTGCACTCTCACGAAAGGCATCAATTACTTTCATATTGTTAACTGCATCT
This sequence comes from uncultured Bacteroidaceae bacterium, assembly GCA_963767555.1. Classification (GTDB taxonomy): domain Bacteria; phylum Bacteroidota; class Bacteroidia; order Bacteroidales; family SM23-62; genus SM23-62. The sequence continues at coordinate 24,746 of CAVYEL010000023.1, forward strand.
TCCAGGGGGATTGGCACCGGACTATCTTCCAGGATGGCCTTTGAAAACTCTTCAGCCTGCAATGTGTACTGGTCCACCGCCTCAAATCTGATCTCCTCTGTTTTCTCCTTAGTCTGCAGCCACATTCTCATTTTTTTATCGGGTGGTGCGTTTACAGGGATCTCGATTTCAATCCTTCCATCGGTTCCAAGAACCTGGGTGCGCTGGTATGGCATAAGTTGCGTGGAGCAGGTAAAACTTGATGTGATTCCATCCGGAAAATCGAGTATGCCAGAACTGAGCCGGTCTGTTTTCATAACAGGGTCCGCATCCATTATTGCGCTTATCCGGTCAGGTTCCCTGCCAAGCAGGAACCTCGGAAAAGAAATGCAATAGCACCCTATGTCCATCAAAGCCCCTCCCCCGGCATCAATCCGGTTTCGGATGTTTTCGGGATCCACATTATAATATGAGAAAAAGGTATGGATGGTTTGGACCTTTCCTATGCTTCCCTTTCGGACAAGGTCCAGTGTTTTATCCATTGGGGGTGGAAACGGTACATAAAAGCTTCCATGACTTTCAGTTCCGGGTTCTCCCTTGCTGCCCCGATCAGCGTCTCTGCTTCCCTGGTATCCATCCCGATCGGCTTTTCACAAAGCACATGCTTTCCGGCTTCCATGGCCTTAAGGCTCCATTCAAGATGCATATGATTGGGAAGCGGGTTATATATGGCTTCAATCTCCGGATCACTCAGGAGGTCTTCATACGAACCAAAAAACCGTGATATGCCCAGTTCAGTAGCCGTTTTTTTTGCATTTTCAGGATCTCTTGAAGAGATCCCGAGAATATCGACAAGATTGCTTTGCTGCATGGCAGGGATGACTTTCTCTCTTCCTATTTTTGCTGTGCTTAATATGCCCCAGCGAACTTTCCTTTTCATAATCATTTTTTAATTAGATCTGTTAATACATCCAGTACAGCGTCTCCGCACTCCCTGGTATTGGCTTTACCTCCCATATCAGGTGTATGGGCGATCTTTTCTTTAAGTACAATTTCAATTGCCTTCATAATAGCCTCAGCTGCTTCCGGTTGTCCAAGATGCTCCATCATCATTGCGGCTGACCAGATGGTAGCTATTGGATTGGCGATCTTTTTACCGGCTATATCAGGTGCAGAACCATGAACTGGTTCAAACATTGAAGGATACTCACGTTCAGGATTAATATTGGCAGATGCAGCAATTCCTATGGTACCTGCAACAGCCGGTGCCAGATCAGATAAAATGTCGCCAAAAAGATTTGATCCGACGACCACATCAAACCAATCAGGATGCAGCACAAAAAAGGCGGTTAGAATGTCAATGTGATATTGGTCTGCACGTATATCAGGATAATTTTTTTTAATAGCATCAAAACGTTCATCCCAGAATGGCATGGTATGAACGATACCATTGGATTTGGTGGCAGAAGTAACGTGCTTGTCAGCCCGTGTCCTGGCCAGCTCAAAAGCATATCGCATTACCCTGTCAACTCCTTTGCGTGTAAAAACACTTTGCTGGCTCACTATTTCATCTTCTGTTCCCCTGAAGATCCTGCCACCAATTTCAGAATATTCACCTTCATTATTTTCCCGGACTATCATAAGGTCAATATCTTCTTTGGTTCTTCCTGCCAGGGGACATGGAACTCCATCAAATAAACGAACCGGACGTAAATTGATATATTGATGGAAAGCCCTCCGGATCGGGATCAGCAAACCCCATAATGAGATATGGTCAGGGACACCTGGAAAACCTACAGCCCCTAAAAAGATGGCATCCTTCTGTGACAGTTGGTCTATACCGTCATCAGGCATCATTTTTCCTGACCTGGCATAATGTTCACAACTCCAATCAAACTCATCCCATGAAAAAGAGATTTCAAAAGGGGTACTTAAACTCTCAAGGACTTTAATGCCTTCGGGAATAACCTCTTTTCCGATTCCATCCCCAGCGATTACTGCAATTTCTAACTCAGTCATTTTTGTATATTAAGTTCACCATGCATTGCCCTCCTGAAAAAGGCTCCTCCTTCCGTAAGATCATATGATTCCCAGTCTTTCAACATGCGAGGGTACCATTCAGGATCATAGACCCAGCATAACCAGCTGATCCCTTTTGATTCGAGGTAATCAATTATTTTATATCCGTAATGATCTGCCTCAATATCAGTCCCAGGTCTTACACCAAAACCGAATTCCGTAACAACTACTGGGAATTTTTCTGAAGCAAAACCGAATGCTTCCTCCCATTTTGGTTCCCAAGGAGGTTCCCGCTTATGCTCGTAAGGGTGGGATACATAGCCTATCCCTTCGGCTTCAATAGGATCAATGTGCAGCGGAGTAAGATCGTATGCCCAGTCGAATCCGGCCACAAGTGGAATGGTTTCTGAATCAAAGGCACGGATCAGTTTGATTACATTCTCATTTATCTTTTTCCATTCGGGCCATGTCATTGATCCCAGTTCTCCCCGGTAAATAGTTGGTTCATTGAATATCTCGTAAAAGGCAAGTGTATTGTTGCCCTTAAAATGCTGTGCAATGGTCCTCCAGAATCGGTATGTTTCCTGTTTCGAAGTATTGTACATGGGATCCTGGAAGAGCTCCATCTCCAGGTTTCCTATGGAGTGCCAGTCAATTATTATATACATGCCAAGGTCCGTACACCACTCCACTGCCTGGTCGAGTAGTTCAAGATATTTTTCTGGCGTGCGTTCACGCCAGGCTACCGGGTGGACAGGTATCCGGACGATCATTGCACCTGTTTCTTTCACATGTTCAAAGTGTCCTATGTTCCAGTGTCCCTGATGCTCAATTTTATCAGGATCAGAAATGGACAGCCCACGCAGCAATACGACATTTCCATCCGGATCGACAAATTTATTGGTGTCCACGCTGATTAATGGAAGGACTTTTGCTTTGGGATTTGTTGCGGGCCTTGTCCAGGGGCCTCCCTCGAACCAGTGACGGCCTTCCTGGGCGGACAGGTTTTGCAGGATTATGGCCATAAAGAAAATAGCTATTAACTTAGGTGTACTTTTTCGCATTTTTCTCAAGTTATTTGTATCTAATTTATCATCGTTCTTTCAAATAGGTATCTGTTCCATCCAGCCAATCCGTACGTGGTGGTGCCCAGCTGTCCATTTCCTCAACATCCCCTATCATCAGGGCCTCATGTGGCAGATCCGAAGGGATTACTACTGTTTCTCCTGCGTTGATGTCAAGTTCCTGGTTCTTGTTTTCTCCAAACCAGAACCGGATTGTTCCTGAAAATACCTGTGTAATTTGTTCATTTTCGTGTGAATGCAGCGGAACACGGAAACCGTCTTTAAACTTCATTTTGGCAATCATTATTTTCTTACCATAAATAATTTGCCGCTGCATTTCAGGCGTGACCTGTTCTACAGGTACGCTTTCCCAACTCAATTTTTCTAGCATGATCCAGACATTTAGATTTAATTCATAAAGATAATTCCATGCATTGAGAAAAAAAATCAATATTACTTAATGCGCCTGTGGCTATCGACTCGCTAATTTCCCCTTTTTTGTAGGATTTACTTATTGATCCCCAAAAAACATCGTTAATTTTTAGACCCTGAATACCTGGAGGCCTATCCTTCTCAGAATCATAATTAATTAAAAAAGAGACATGTCCAGAGTACCAATAGCGCTACTTTTAATTTTCTTGATCCAGTTTAATGTCTTGAAAGCTCAGGTATTATTAAATGCAGATGGCCCTGGAGACACCTACGAACTGATCAATTCGGTATTAGCTCCTGGATATAATGTCATTGAAGTTCCGGATTGCGCTCATCCTGATTTCGGACGTCATATCGAAGAGGTTTACGATTCAGTCCTGAATAAGTATGTTTTTCTCTTTCATATCCATGTCACGCCTGACAACGATAGATGTATTAACTTTGACAGACAGAGAAACGAAATTAAAACATACGACAAATCACCAGATAGTTTGAAAGCGGTGTCAGGAGAGAAGGTGGTGTACAAATGGAATTTTAAGATCGATTCGAATTTTCAATCATCCAGTAGCTTCACGCATTTACATCAACTCAAAACAGTAGGTGGGACGGAGGAGAGTATGCCCCTGATAACCCTGACAGCCCGAAAGGGATCTCCGGATAAGTTGCAACTAAGATATGCCCAAAATACCAGTCAGATTACGGAGCATGAAGTTCCACTGGATCCGTTTAAGGGAAATTGGGTAGAAGTTGAAGAGGTTGTAAGCTTTGGAGAGTCAGGCAGATATCAATTGAAAATAACCAGGATAAGTGATAGTGCTAATTTACTCACGTACTCCAACGACAATATTAGAATGTGGAAATCGTATGCGGATTTCATACGTCCAAAATGGGGCATTTACAGAAGTCTGAATCATCCGGAAGACCTCCGCGATGAGATGGTTTCATTTTCTGATATTTATATTGAAGAGGTCGATATAGGCTTGTCAATCAATCACCTGACAATGGCAAAAACACTTGACTTTTATCCAAATCCGGCACAGGATTTCATACAATTTAACAACCTGTCTGTTACAACACCCTCCAGAGTTATGATCGTTGACCAGGCAGGCAGGATTGTCCTGAATCAACCTTATAAGGATGGTCTCAAACTAAACATTTCTGAACTGAATAAAGGTGTTTACATTGTCAGGCTATACAACGGTAATAGGATAATATTGGCTTCGAAACTTCTAAAACATTGATGAAGGTAGTGTTAGAGGCCAATGCATTTGCCTTATTATTTTACAAAGTATTCATTCCATTTATTTATTTTCTGTTCCTGATTCTTTCCAATGATGCATTTGCATCAAATATTTATCAACATCCAAATGATCCATGCGGTCAGAATACAGACAGTTATAATTCCGGTAGCATACAATACCCCTATTACCGTTCTCCTGTTCTTTCTATGAATTCTGTCAATAGATAATAAGTGTGACTCGATTTTTTGGAGTCGTTCATCGATACTTACTTTTTCTCGTGCTGACATGGTTTTCTCATTTAAATTTATACCTAAAAGTTTATTAACATAGGCCATTGAGTTTTTGTTTTTTATCTTGAGGAAATCAACTTCCAGGATCTCACTTATTTTTTTAAGAGAATACAAACTTGGTTCAACGGCATCTTTTTCAATTCTTTGTATGGTCCTGACTGAAATATTTGTTTCGTCAGACAGTTCCACTTGGGTTAATCCTTTCAGTGTTCTTACTTCTCTGATTACTACACCTATGTACATAAAATGACTTTCCTATAAAAGTAAAACAGAATTTAATCAAATAAAACGACATTTCCCTGACATCTTATTTTGATGATCATACATTTTGTTTTCAGATATCTGTATAAGTCAGTTTAATTCCAAGTATCTGTCAGGTTAAACTGATGAAAGATGGGTAGCCTCATACTTCAAGCTTATAATTATTACGTATATTGCCTTTAAAAGAGTCACTTAAAGGTTTCCATTAGCTTTTCTAAATACGGCGTGAGTGAAAGATACCGTATCTACTTTGTTGACATTCCTGCTGGTAGGGACCATTGGTGGGATTACTATGTGGTCCTGTGAAAAAGAGGCGATCCGTATCCCGTTTGGCTACGATCCGACCTTTAATTACCTGGAGGTCTTGAAAAGTAGCCCTCCTTATGCCTACGAATCCACCGAAGGTTATCCGGAGTTCAAATATCAGGCACCTGAATTAGACAGCCTGGCGAAATTAAGGACAGTATATAATCTTGATAGTGTGGCAGGCAATGGAACTGATATGGACAGGATTCTAAACCTTTTTACCTGGGTCCATAACACGATTAAGCATGATGGAAGCAACTCTGCACCGGATCCGGAAAATTCACTCAGCATTCTGGATTATTGTAACAAATCGGGAGCAGGTGTCAATTGCGTTTACATGGCCATTGTATTCAATGAAACCTGCCTTTCCCTGGGCATAAAGGCAAGGGTGATCCATGGAAATGCCAAGAAATTCATATTCAACGGTGAATGGCATACCTTCAATGCAGTTTATTCGTTCGATCTGGATAAATGGATCTTCATGGATCCCATGAAACTTGCCTTTTTTACTGATGATGACAATACTCCGCTGAGCATCTCAGAATTACGGGATTATCTTATAGGGGAGGAAACACTTCATTTAAACTCTGATGCGAATTACAACGGTTTACCGTTTGAAAAGGATGAGTACCTGCATTACCTGTCAAAAAACCTTTACCGGTTTTCATGCTCCGTGGAATCCAAATTCGGCAACTACGGAATTTTCCATTTAACCGGAGTCACAAGGGACTATGTACATCTTGATCCGGTGGGTGAGAAGCAGGATGGCCTCGCGCTTGGAACAAACATCTTCACCAGCAATCCTGATTATTTCTGGGAAAGCCCTTTTTAGGGAGCGGGTAAAAAACAAAAACCCCTTAGAAGACCTTCAAGGCTGCTTGCTTACCGGTGACGACGAAACCGCAACCTGTAATATTTATCAAAAGCAGACAGGTTTTTTGATCAGAGTTGTAAAATTTAGACATTATCCATTTAGCAAAGCTGAAACAGATAAGTCTTCATCAAGATCTTCCCAGTGGATACCAATTCCTTTCCCAATAAGTCTCCAATTATTTAATTGTTTTTTATTGGCTTTCCTTAATTTAGGGAACCATAATAGAGGGACTCCGATCTCACGTCCATCTAGTAGAAGAACATACAACATATCTTCAGTGAACCAAACCTTGCTGGCCAATGCAATTACCTTATTATTTGGCAAAGTACTCATTCCATTTTTTAATTATTAGCTCATGATGCTCCTCAATGATTGATTTTATCTCTCTAATTTCCTTACTGTTATATCCAGAATCTATCGCAATCCTTATCGGATTCAGCCAGAACTTGGCATAACTCTCTGCCTTTTCAATATGGATATGGATTGGTTCATTCCCCTCGTTGCTAAAAAAGAAAAATCGATATCCCTTAATTCTAAGTACAGTGGGCATTGTCAATAACAAAAATAAGCAATTACATAATAATCCGGTAGAATATTTTCATGAGCAAATTCGATTTTGACTGACCTCTTATTAAAAGGGGACTAAATCTGTCATGATAACTTTGTGATAATCGTATGGATTTCGCACGAAGATTATTCATGATGTATTGATATTCAATTGCATTTCACATATTGCGAACATCTTCGATATTCGTTAATGATTAAACTTAGGAAATGTCATACAATATTTGCGGATAATTCTCTAACCGGAAGTACTCCTTTCTATGCTGATTAGATACAGGCTACATGCTAATAAAAAATCCCCAGAGAATTAACTCTAAGGATTCTTCAGCGGTGACGACGAGATTGCCTCCCTTCGGTCGGCGGACTCGAATTTGGGGATTTACAGAAGCTCAAACCGCAAATGCTGTGCATTTTTGTTTTGTTTTTCTTCATCAAACAGGCTTCCTACGCTCTTGAAAAAACAAAACCGCTCCAATTATCATTGAAGCGGTTTGAGCTTGCTGCGGTGACGACGAGACTCGAACTCGCGACCTCCGGCGTGACAGGCCGGCATTCTAACCAACTGAACTACGCCACCGTTTGTGCGATGCAAAATTAAGCTATTTTTTGATTTTGCAAAATAGTGGTAATAAATTATTTTAGCCATATCTGTTCGTGGGAATATGAAATCCAGATTGGGCATATGAAAATAAATAATTTTATAGGAATACTGCTTGTTGTAGTCTTGACGGGTATGGGATGCAGAAATGAACAACCATCAATGAATGAGGAGAATACACTATATGGATCGACAAATTGGTAAAATAAAACTGGCACTGGTACAGATGAATGTAGTGGGAGGGGAGCTGGATATTAACTTGCAGCATGCTGCAGAACAGATTGCCGAGGCTGCAGGTGAGGGTGCCCATCTGGCCCTCTTGCCTGAAGTGATGGACCTTGGATGGACGCATCCATCAGCGAAAACACTGGCATATCCTATTCCGGGAGGTAAGACATTCGAACTTCTTGCGGAAGCGGCAAGAGATAACCAGATTTATGTCGTGGCAGGGATTGTTGAAAGAGACGGGGAGAAAACCTATAATACAGCTGTATTGATAGCACCAGATGGACAGCTTCTTCTTAAACACCGGAAGCTTTATGAATTGGATATAGCTCATGATCTTTACGATACGGGAGACAGGCTGAATGTCTGCCATACTGAACTCGGTACCATCGGACTGATGGTCTGTGCAGATGCTGCCACAAAGGATAAGGTGATACAGCGTTCCCTTGGCTATATGGGAGCCGATATGATCCTTTCCCCTTCCAGTTGGGCAGTGGAGGCTGATCATGATAATGTATCGAATCCCTATGGCAATGAATGGAGGAGGAACTACAAATCTGTTGCAGAGGAGTACGAGATGTGGATCATAGGCGTGAGCAATGTGGGCTGGCTGACTGCCGGTCCCTGGAAGGATTGGAAATGCATTGGCTGCTCCCTGGTGATAGATCCGGACGGGAATGAGGTTCTGCAGGGCTCTTATGGTGCGGATGCGGATACCATTATCTACCTTGATGTGGAGACCCGTGAACGACCGGCTCGGGGGACTGACTGGCAGGAATACTGGAATAGAGGAAAATAGTCCACCTGTGGGACATAAGTTCGGAAAGCTCATCTAATATTCGTTCCCTGCCTATACTGACCGGGAAGAGGATACAAAATTGTTATCAGTTTAAGTCATAGGGTGGAATGCAAAAGCTTATCATCAATATAAGATTTTAAGTGTGTATAGTATACCCTGGGATCTGTCATTTGAATTAATCTCTATGTTTTCTATCTTGTGAAACAGATCACCAGATATCATATACTAACCTGAATCAATTACAAATCAAACCATTTATTTAAAATGAAAAATTTCATCACCCTTTTCCTGGGCATCATGTTTGCTGTTTCAGGATTCTGCCAGAACAACCCACTGTGGCTGCGTTACCCGGCCATATCACCTGATGGGGAGACCATCCTTTTTACCTATAAAGGCGATATTTATTCGGTTTCATCAGCCGGAGGAGATGCAAGGCCCCTGACCATCAGTGAGACCTATGAATTTGAGCCGGTATGGAGCCACGATGGCCGGCAGATCGCATTTGCATCGGACCGATATGGTAATTTTGATGTATTTGTTATGCCTGCTTCAGGTGGGGAGGCCAAAAGGCTTACCTTTCATTCCACGGGAGAAATTCCCAGTACATTCACAACGGATGATAAAGCCATCCTTTTTTCAGGGGTAAGGCAGGATGTGGTTACCAATATCCAGTTCCCTACCGGACTAATGAGCGAACTGTACAGTGTTCCTGTTACCGGTGGAAAAGTAAGCCAGGTCATGTCGGTACCAGCCCTGGATGCCACCCTGAATGCAGCAGGGGACAAACTGATTTACCATGACGTCAAGGGTTATGAAAGTATATGGAGAAAACACCATGTTTCAGCAGTTACCCGTGATATCTGGGTGTATGATATGAATGAGCAATCATATACACAACTTTCCCGATTTGAAGGAGAGGACCGTAATCCGGTTTTTGATGCCAACGATAATGAACTTCTATTATCTCAGTGAGGAAAGAGGATCATTAAATGTCTTAAAAGCTCCCTGTCAGATCCATCACAAACCATTGCCATTACCCAATTTGAGAACCATCCTGTCAGGTTCCTTACCCGGGCTGATGACAATACCCTTTGCTTCAGTTACCACGGTGAGATATATACCCTCAAACAGGGTGGCAGTCCGGAAAAACTCGATGTAAATATTGCTGCTGACGGCCGGAGTAATCTGGATAAGATCGTTCCGGTAAACGGGGGATTCACCGAAATGAGGCTTTCTCCCAATGATAAGGAATTCGCCTATGTTTTCAGGGGTGAGATATTTGTCAGCAGTGTTGAGGGCGGCATTACCCGGCGGATCACAAATACCCCCTGGCAGGAAAGAAGCGTAAGTTTCAGTCCCGATGGCCGCTCCCTGGTCTACGCCGCTGAAAAGGATACTAGCTGGGATGTATACACCATCTCCATTAGCCCGTGAAGAAGAACCCTATTTTTATGTTTCCACCCTATTGAAACAGGAAATGCTGATAGGCACGGGGGCGGAAGAATTCCAGCCCGAATATTCTCCGGATGGCAAGGAGGTAGCTTACCTGGAAGACCGCGTAAAACTCAAGGTGATCAACCTGGCAAGCAAACAGACACGCCTTGTCCTTCCCGGGGATCTAAATTATTCTTATGCAGACGGGGACCAGTGGTATCAATGGTCACCGGACGGGAAATGGTTCCTGGTAACATATATTCCTTCTGACCGGATGTTCGTGGATGAGGTGGGACTTGTATCTTCTGACGGAAAGGGGAAGGTCCATAACCTGACCCTCAGCGGATACGGCGATTTCGGTCCCAAGTGGACAAAAGACGGCAAAATGATGATCTGGGGTTCCGACCGCCTGGGTGACCGTGCCCAGGGCGATTACAGCGTGAACTGGGATGTTTATGGCATGTTCTTCTCCCAGGAGGCCTTTGACCGGTTCAACCTTACCAAGGAAGAATTTGCCTTATTAAAGGAACAGGAAGATGAAAAGGAAAAGGAAGAAAAGAAATCTGATGATGATGAAAAATCCGGGAAAAAAGGCAAAAAGGATAAAAACGGGGAAGAAGAGAATGGAGATGATGAAGACAAGGTTGAGGAAATTAAAATTGACTGGAACAACCTGACAGAACGCAAGCGCAAGCTCACCATCCATACTTCCCGGGCTGCAGACTGGATCCTTTCAGAGGACGGAGAGAAGCTGTATTACCTGACCAGGTTTGAGCAAAAAACGGATATATGGGAAACGAATCTGCGTACAAAGGAAACAAAGCTCTTTGCAAAAATTGGTGCAAACCGGGCTGAAATGGAGCTCTCCTCTGATGGTAAATTTATCTTCCTGATGGCAGACGGGAAGGCAAGTAAAGTTGATATCAAGGACGGCAAGGCCAAGCCCATACAGGTAAAGGGGGAGATGGTCCTGAAAACGGCAGATGAACGCAGCTACATCTTTGACCACAGCTGGCGGCAGGTAAGGGAGAAATTTTACGTGGTAGACCTGCACGGGGTGGATTGGGATTTCTATTATAAGGAGTACAAGAAATTCCTTCCCTATATCAATAATAATTATGACTTTGCTGAAATGCTGAGTGAGATGCTGGGTGAACTGAATGCCTCCCATACCGGTTGCCGGTACCGGGCCAGTTCTCCCAATGCTGACCAGACGGCTGCACTCGGACTTTTCTATGATTATGCCTATGCCGGAAAGGGACTGAAGGTAGCGGAGGTGGTTGTCGGGGGACCGCTGGACAAGGCTGCTTCGAAGATCAGGGCAGGACATGTGATCGAGAAGATTGATGGTATTGCCATTACAGATTCGATAGATTTCTACCAGCTCCTGAACAGGAAGACCGGCAAACTGGCCCTCCTCTCCATGTATGCCCCGGATTCCAGTAAACGCTGGGAAGAAATTGTCAAGCCGATATCCCTGGGTGCAGAAAGCCAGTTGTTATACCAGCGCTGGGTGAGGAACCGGAGGGCGGAGACAGAGAAGTTATCCGGAGGCAAGTTAGGGTACGTCCATGTCAGGTCCATGAATGACGGGAGCATGCGGGTCATGGTGGAAGAGGCACTCGGACGGAATATCAACAGGGATGCCCTCGTCGTGGATACCCGCTTCAATGGGGGAGGAAATATCCATGAGGAACTATCCGATTTTCTTACCGGAGAAAGGTATATTGATGTGATACCGCATGGCCAGTACATTGGTTACGAACCCAGGAACAAATGGATCAAGCCATCCATTGTCGTAATGTCGGAGAGCAATTACTCAGATGCCCACCTTTTCCCGGTTGCCTATAAGATAAAGGGCGACGGAAAAACACTGGGTATGCCTGTCCCAGGTACTGGCACCTTTGTCTGGTGGGAAGGACAGATCGACCGCTCACTGGTATTCGGCATCCCTATGGGTGGATGGCGTACCCTGGACGGGAAATTCTGCGAGAACAACCAGATGGAACCAGATATCAGGGTTCCGCTGGAACCGGCTGTAATGACAGGCGGACGTGACCAGCAGATCGAAGCAGCAGTAAAGGAATTAATGAAGCAGTGAAACCATTAAAAATCATAAACTTATGAAAAGCCTTGTATTATCAATACTGGCTGTGTCAGCCCTGCTGATCAGCAGTTGTTCGAGCGGTGTGTTTACCGTTGAGTCTCCTGATAAAGAGATACTTGTAACTGTCACAACTGGCGGGCCGGAGAAATCTGGCAGTGAGTCAGGGACACCTGAAATACAGTGTAGTGTACAGAGGGAAGGAAATTTTAGGGCCTTCTGAGTTGGGACTTGAATTCAGGGGACTTCCGGCATTGGGGCCGGGTATGAAGGTTAGTGGGACGGATATGAACTATGTGAATGAAAGCTGGGAGCGGGTCTGGGGCAGGAATAAGAAAGTCAAAGACCATTACGATGAGTTGATCATTCACATGGTCGGAAAAGAAAGCCGGACTGAAACTTGACCTGCTGGTGAGGGCATATGATGACGGGGTGGCCATCCGCTACCATATCCCTGAACAGGAACATATCAAGGATTTTGAATTAACGGCCGATAAAACCCGATTTACTTTTACCGGGAACCACAGGGTATGGGCAGCACAATACGGTCCCTTCCGGTCCCACCAGGAATCAGAGTTCAGGGAAGGGATGCTCGATGATCCAGTCCTGGAGGAAAGGATAGGACTTCCTTTTCTGGTGGAGATAGAGGAAAAAGCCTGGGTGGCTGTTACTGAGGCAAATCTTACAGACTGGGCAGGGATGTACCTCAGGGGAACCGGTAACCACACCTTTGAGACGGTACTGGCTCCCTGGCCGGAGGACTCTGAATTGCTCGTTAAGAGCCAGACTCCACGCAGCAGTCCCTGGCGCCTGATCATGATAGGAGATTCCCCGGGAGATTTTATTGAATCAGATATCCTTGCTAACCTGAATGAGCCAAATGTGCTGGAGGATGTGAGACTGGATCAGGCCGGGAAAGTCGTCGTGGGACTGGTGGTGGTGCAACAGGTATGGTCCGGATGTGGATTTTGAACTGGGATCCAATACAGAGACCATGAAGCATTTCATTGACCTTTCTGCCGAGATGGGATGGGAGTACCAGCTGGTGGACTGGACCTGGTACGGACCGGCATTTCTTCCGACTGAACAGGACGGGAACAATCCCCATCCTACCAGTGATATTACGACCATGGAGCCGGAAATTGATATTCCCGAACTGGTCCGGTATGGTGCCGAAAGAGGGGTGAAGATCCTGCTGTGGCTGGAGTGGAACCATGCGGACAGGCAGATGGAGGAGGCCTTTCCATTGTATGAAAAATGGGGAGTGGCCGGGGTCAAGGTAGATTTTATGGCACGGGATGACCAGTATGTTGTGAACTTTTACCACAGGCTGGTGAAACTGGCGGCAAAGCACCACCTGGTGGTCGATTTTCACGGGGCGTACAAGCCTACAGGTGTCAGCCGAACATATCCTAACCTGATGACCAGGGAAGGGGTTATGGGCAATGAATATGTTAAGTGGAGCAACAGGATCACCCCGGAGCATAAGGTTACCATACCGTTTACCCGCGGGATGCTGGGGGAGATGGATTTTACTCCAGGGGCTTTCGTCAACGTCAGGGTTGAGGATTTTACAACGGAAGATCAGGCAGCATCACCCATGACCATGGGTACCAGGTGCAATGAACTGGCCATGATGGTGGTATATGAAAGTCCTCTACAGGTTATGTGCGATGCTCCATATAATTACCGTAGCAGCCCCGCCGGAACCGATTTCCTGAAAATCGTCCCGACGACCTGGGACGATACCAGGGTGCTCAATGCCAGTGTCGGGGATTTTTTAACAACGGCCAGGAAATCAGGGAATGAATGGTATATAGGGACCATGACAGATGAGCAGGGTCGTACCCTTTCCATCCCGCTGGACTTTCTCGGGGAGGGTTCCTTCGAGGCAAGCATCTGGAAAGATGCAGCCGATGCAGAAAAGAACCCTGCAAGTTTGGAGAAAGAGGTTGTTGCGGTGGACCAGGATACTGTCCTCGAAGCTGTAATGGCCCCGGGTGGAGGCCATGTCGTTCATATCATCAAGAACTGAATCAGTATTTGATAAATGAGGTATTTGATATCACACCTCTGTTCTTGTGGATCTTCACAAAGTATACACCACCCGGAAGTTCTTCTATGTTAATGGGAATGATTGTTTCTGCATTGGGGACAGGATAACAGGTTTCACTGTAGTATGCCCTGCCGGATATATCTATGATCTGCAGTGAAACTTCACCATCCAGGTCAGTCGTAAATGAGATATTGAGCAGATCACTGGCAGGATTGGGATAGATCTTTGTATGATCCAATCCTTGCCCGGGATCGGAAAGCCCGGTATGGATAAAGACCGTCTCTCTCATGTTCAGGTAACGGTCTTCAAAAAGTACTTTGACCTCCTTGTGGGTTTCTATCCCATCCAGTGACAACGGGATCCTGTCAAACCCTCCAACAATGTATTTATCGATCTTCTTTCCGTCTACACTGACCTGCATCCGTGCTAAATTTGCTGGATTGGGTACAGAAAGGAAGATACTGTCATCCTCAAACCAGAAATCAAGCCCGTAATCATCGCAACTAGTCTTCGTGTACTTCGTGGCGGCCCCGTCGGGGTCATCATGCTCAAAGTTTTGTCTGACATCAGGTACCTGTACACCAACCAGCTCAATACGTGCAGGATCCACTATGCCGTAATGATCATTGTGAAGGTATACCAGGTGATTGGCAAGTAGTGGGTCATGGTACATCATAAGACCTGCAATGGCATCCAGGGCCACGGGGTCGCGGCCAGCCAGGATCATACGCATGTTTTTCTGGCTCGCCTGCATCTGTTCCAGATAGTTGTCATAGTTACCCGGACTGTATCCACCGGGACCGTATTCCAGTCCCTGTAAACCATCCATAATGACAAAATCCACCGGACGACAGGCATAGAAATCATGGATCCATTTGTGCAGATCATCAGCAGGATCATGTGTAATAAGATCACGCAGGTTATTATCTGACCCGTAAATCTTTGGGGGCGTGGCCCCTATCCCTACATTCTTGACGGCCCCGGTGATCCCGGCAGTGGCGTGGTTCTTCATAACAGGCACACTGATGATCACATCGGCATCAAAATAGGTCTTATGAAGATATATTGGCCTGCCATTATTGGGTTTCTGGTCATCAGGGTACAATGACAACTCATCAGGCAGGCTGACTGAGTGAAGCATTGTATCATCAAAGCTCCTACCTGTCCATTCCAGGGCAATGACAGAATCGATATAATCCAGTTCCGTGTAACCCAGGTTCTGCATATCCTCGTAACTATCTGTTACGGCCCCACTCTCCATGATGTAGACTTTTCCAGATGGATTGGTTTCCTTGACCAGCTTGGCAGTGATCTCCAGTATCCTGGGATCGGTAACCTTACCGTTACAAAAATGCGGCGCAGGGGTAGGAGGAACCGCTACAAGGTTGGGTTTCAAAACGACCAGGTCACCGTCTGAAATGATATCTTCCCAACCTCCGGCATCCTGTACAGCCTGCCTGATCATATTCTCTATTTCTGCATATCCTATATCAGCACAATTGGCTTTATCGGATCTTACTGCTGCTACTTTGGCGGGAAGGGTATCCAGGATTGGATTGGTGGATGGTTCGAGGATGACATTTTCCGCAAGCTTACCACGGGCGAAGACTTCAGACGGGGGCGTGCTTAGAAATGAAATGGCGAAAAAACCGATGGCGGCCGCCATGATGGCCATGGCTGATACATACCTGCTATCCTGGAAAACTTTTCTGGCCCGTTTGAAAAGTGTAATAGATCCCAAAATGCCTGTCAGCCAGATCACAAAGGCAGATGCCAGAGGGAAAGTAACCCGTTGGCAAGGATAAAGGGCCCTGCTTGGTTTGGGAATAACCCGTATGATAAACCATAGAAGTGAAAGAGATCCAGCAATGATTAACAGGATCTTTACAGGTATTTTTCTTTTCTCAGAAGATTTATCGGGACTCATAATTTATTTAATAGGATTGCTGGAATACTGTAAATTTAAGGATTCTTTATGTATTTTAGTACAAACTAAAGACCATGAAATACCGATTACTTGGAAAAACTGGATTTGAGGTTTCCTGGGTCTCACTCGGGACCTGGCAGGTTGGTGGCAAATGGGGATCAGACTTTGACCACGGAAATGCGGACCGCATCCTGAACCTGGCCGTAGACAACGGAATTAATTTCATTGATACGGCTGATCTATACGGCAACCGGGAAAGTGAAAAAGCCATTGGCAGGTTGCTGAAGAACCGGTCAGAAGAGATCTATGTCGCGACCAAATGTGGCAGGCGGACCGCCAAACCCACCGATAATGGCTTTACACCAGATGGGATCAGGGGGTTTGTGGAAGACAGCCTGAAAAACATGCAGCTTGAAACGCTCGACCTGGTCCAGTTGCATTGCCCCCCGACGGAGATTTATTACCGTCCGGAAATATTTGAATTGTTTGACCGGTTGAAAGAGGAGGGAAAGATCCAGCACCTGGGTGTCAGCGTGGAAAAAGTGGAAGAGGGACTGAAAGCCATTGAGTATGATAATGTCACTACTGTGCAGATCATTTTCAATATGTTCCGCCAGCGGCCGGCGGACAGGTTCTTCCGGGTGGCCCATAAGAAAAATGTGGGCATCATTGTACGGGTCCCTCTTGCCAGCGGATTGTTATCGGGGCGGTTCAGAAAAGACACGAAGTTCGAAAAGATGGATCACCGGCATTTCAACCGCAACGGGATGGTGTTCGATAAGGGGGAAACTTTTGCAGGGATACCGTATGATGTGGGACTAAAAGCTGTGGGCAGGCTGAAGAAGACATTCCCGGGGAAAAAAACCTGGCTCCTCTGGCCCTGCGCTGGATCCTCATGCATGAGGAAGTCAGCTGTGTGATCCCGGGGGCTTCACGGCCTGACCAGGTGACATCCAACCTGATCGCGGATGACATTCCTGACCTGACCGAATACCAATTGTATGAAGTGGATGAGATTTACCGGGAGGATATTAAATCACTGGTACATCATCTCTGGTAGTCCTCCTGCCGGATCAATTTAGAATCTCCTGGTATCTTTTTCCCAGAGTATATTGTCATCTATGATCTCTATGGATTCTCGCTCTACGGCTGTACGGGCAATATCAACATCCTTTTTGACAAATTCAAGCAGGGCATCCCAGTTCAGTTCCTGGGTGCGGGCATACAGCTGGGGATGGTACTGGGCATTGGCAGTTTTGGCGTATTGTTCCCAGAATCCAACCGCCTTTCGGAGTTCTTCAACCGCATGGGTCTTATCTTCCTCTTTGCCCGACCAGCGGTACATAGCCAGATGGGTGGCTCCCCTTACCTTCTGTGCATAATAATGTCCCAGGTAACCCAGGGCTGTCATATCCCCCAGTGTTTCACCCAGTTCCACATTACTTTTTGGGTCAACAGCGGCTGCCCCTTCAATAAGGGTCCTGGCGGCTGCATCAAGGCGGGTGGCAATGTCAAAAGGGGTCATCCCGTCCAGGTTCTCAGGATCCTTGGCATAGTCTGAAATGGAGATCACCCCCTGCAGAGGCATGGCAGCCACGGCGATAAAGAAATCGACATCATGGAACTTCCTGACGTCAAAACATCCCTCGGGGGAAAACTGGTAGTCATTCTGCCTGAAATGTATCTTATCCACCAGGGAAATTATTTCAGAGCTTGCCTTCCAGCTCTTGTAAAGATGTTCAGCATCCACCTCCGGGAACCTTAAGCGGATCTGGTCAGCCCAGTATGCGGCATCCAGTTCGGGATTGTAGGCAGTCCTTCCCCATATCCGGAAGCGGTACCAGTGTTTATCAACCCCCAGCTGCCTGGGTGTCTGGGGTTTCTTGCTGATGAACTCCCTGCCCCATACATACCCGTCCGGTCCCATATAAAATCCCGGGGTCAGGGCCAGGGGGACATTCCTGATATATTCACTGGCATATTCCGGATCACCCCATCTGAAGGTGAATATATCATCATTCCTGATGTTCAGCCAGCAGGGTATATCGTGGTCTTCTACAATTTCCCGGTAGATCTTGTCGAACCATGGTGGCTTGGTGGAGGAGTACATATGTGCACGGGAATATTTGAAGGAGGTTTCAATCTCAGTCGGATAATCTTTGAATGCTTCTGCGATATCCTCCAGGTCGCTCCAGTGACGGCGGAAAATGAACCTTACATCAAGGTCCGGATTTTCTGCCCTGGCATCCATGATCCCCTGACCGTAGGTATGCCACATCCAGTTCTCGGTCTTGTACTTGCCGGTGAGTTCCCGGTCGATATGTTCCCCGGCTGTTACACCTATCCCTTTGATATTGGGAAAGGTCAGCAGGGTTTGTTTGACGGATTTCCGGATATAATCCACCGTGATGGGATGGTCCTGCTGCCACCTGATGCCATGCTTGCCTTCTGCTCCGTTGACAAACACATTCCAGTGGAAAAGGTAAATATCAATGCCCCGGTCCTCTGCATACTGGAATACTTTTTTCCAGTGTTCCATCTTTTCATTCATGGTCATTTCCCTGATAACAGTGAGGTTTTCCGGATCCTGTATCCCTTCATCCTTCCATTTCATGTCCGTCCAGTTATCGATGGGCTTATTATACACCGTAACATCATCCAGGGCCACCTCCGGATATTCAGGTACCCTGATCCAGGAAGGGTAGGGGTGAAGGCTCCAGATGGTGAGGAGGTTATACCTGTTCAGGGCCATATGGTCCAGATACTGCTTCCAGAAATCCCATTCCCACATGGTTTCAATGTTTTTCTGTGCGGCATCGCCGGTATCATCATAACTGGGAGTACGGGCGTCAAGAGGGATATTGTAGCGGAGTCCCCTGTGCCTGATATATGGTTTCTGATCAATGAGGCCTATGGCAAAGAGGTCCTTTCCCAGGAGGATCATTTCCGTAAGGTCTATCCCGGCATACATTAAGCCATTGGCATCGCCTCCGGCCAGTACAATGCTGTTCTCCTGCTGGTCTATGCGATAAGCTTCGAAACCGAGGGCCGGATCTATGATCATATTGATCATCAGGGCAGGTTCTTTGTCTGCAAACTGATCTATTACCTTGATCTTCTTTGATTTACAGGCCTTGCTTATATTGTCTATGGCAAAAAGGGCCTGTGGGATTTCCCCATCGTAATTGATCTTTACGGATCCGGGCATATCTGATCTGGTACAGGAAGCCAGGATCATAAATCCCAGGAAAACAGCAATAATAAATTTTTGCATTTGATTAAGTTTTAACCATGCCATTCACGCTGCCGGCCTTGCAGGTTAGACAACGTATCGATGGCAATATTCACATCGTCCACTACCTGCCAGTCAAACATACCCACACAGACAAAATCGGCCCCGCTCTCAAAGGCATATTTAAATCCTACTTCCGGGATGGATGGCCCCGCCGGCAAGTACTTTAAAAGCTATCCAGGGTATCTTCTTTGTGTTCATGAATTCAACAGTCTTTTCAGGAAAGAGGCAGAACATATTATCATGAAATTCATCATGGTTCTCTGACCTATCCCCGTCAACGGAGAATGGAATGCGGTTCTCTACAGGATGTGCCGACCAGTATTTATCATGGTGGAAGGTCTTCATGAAAAAATCCGGTTCAATTCCGGCTTCATCACAGGCTATCAGGGCCTGCACGGAATGGGCTCCCATGCCTGCAGGATAGCCCTGCCGTTTGATATAGTCCAGGCTCTTGGCCAGCACATCTACCTCCCCGTCCCTGACCCTCCAGTCCGCGCAGTTTCCCTGTATCTGTATCAGGTCAACTCCCTGATCGATCACCGAATCAATGGCTTCATAGAGTTTGTCCTTCGTTGGATGCACCTGGGTCATGGTTTGCAGGTCGCTGCCAAAGATCCGCTTGTACTTATTGATCAGGGGAAGCTGTCTGTCGCTTATATTGATGGCGTTGATCCCGGCACTCTCAGCCAGTGCCAGTGTTTCAAATACCTTCCTCTCGGTATTATAGGCCTTGAAAAGGGAACTTACATAGATCAGGTCACGCGAATGAGACCAGCCACCGATCAGGTTTCCCCCGATAAAGATCCGGCTGACCTGCCTGTCAAGGATCTTACCCTTTGGAAGGTCTCCTTTCAGGTCCTTGAGCTTGCTGTCGCTTACTTTAATGGTGGCACCGGATATGGCATTCACGGAATTCCAGCGGTATTTTCTTGCGGCACCCCAGGCGAAAGCACCCAGTACCGGGACCATCGCCAGGTACCTCAGGATCTCGCGGCGGTGCAGGGAATCAGGCACAGCATTCTCGTCCAGCATGTTCCCTGATTTTTTATCATTTTCAGGTCTGTCTGCTGAACGGGACCGTTTGGCATTACCTGACGCACGGATGAAACGGTCAATGCCAAAGTAAAGTCCGCTCGGGAATACAGCCAGTACTCCGAGGGCTATGATCTCCACAAAGGTCTTATTGATAAATAGATAATGCCCTTCCAGCGGGATACCAAAATCAGTTCCTAAAAAAGGAGGATTGGCTACATAATACAGGGATAATAATGCCATACCTGCTAATGCTGGCATAGCGGGTCAGGAGTCCCAGTATCAGCGCCAGTCCAATCAGTGTGAGTCCCCATACATTCATAAAATCAACAACCGCCAGGGCTCCCTCGCTGGCAGCCATGGAATGGAAAATGCCTGAAAATATCCATTTTGAGTTTTCCAGGTACCCGGCTGATGTCCAGTCAGGGATCAGCATCTTTGCAATGCCTTCATAAAGCAGGTGCCATCCTACAAAAATCCTTAACAGGACCAGGAATGCCGATTGGGTTCTGGAAAGGCCGTTTTTAAATTCCGTCATATGTCTATTGAATTAATCCGCAGAAAGTTATTAATATTTTTTATACTAGCCCTCGAAATATACTCCACCCTGTAACAGTGCATCCCTCAGTTCGGTATAGTTCAGGTCACGCGTTCCGCAATCTTTCTGAACGCACAGCGCTGCAGCCGTCCCGGTGGCCTGTCCCATGCCCATAACACTGACCGTATTCCGGGTGGACATATGTGCACGGCGGTCTGAGGTTACCATCATGCCTGCCAGCATAAGGTTATCCAGTCCCTTTGCACGCAATGCCCTGAACGGTACCCCGTAAGTCCCACCATCCTTTATCTGCAGCCTGGGTGCCATATCATGGAACCCGTAGACATAGACCTCGTCATCGAAATGCCTGGCTTCGATCACATCCTCATGGGTGATGTCATAATCACAGGCGATCAGCCTGCCACGGCGAATGTTCAGGGATGGACTGGTACGGGCAATGAATGCATTCTCACATCCGGGAATGAAATTTTTGATCAACTCGATACTCTTGTACTGTCGCTGTCTTACCAGGAGCTCAGCTTTGGCCATATCATCCCTGTCCATGACACTGCCCTCCACCCTCATATTGATCTTGATGAACATCAGGTAATTATCGTGAACCGTCGTGGTGGTGCTGGAAAATCCGATTTTTCTCGCTTCTTCGTTGAATTCTTCCGGAAGGTTCACCCCAAGTCCGCTCAGTCGCACCAGCTGACCTTCCTTACCGCTCCGGAATCCGTGAGCCATCTGCCCGATGGCATCATACTTCTCCAGAAAGGCATAATATTTTTCAATGCTTACGTTTCCCAGTCCATAGGCATTACAGGAATCATAATCATTGGGCACTGTGAATTCAGCTCCTGCCTGTGCTGCCAGGTCACCGTATGCGGTAGCATCCACGAATGATCTTGCCAGTATGGCCTCCCGTCCGCTCCTGCTTTCGGTGATCACCCCTAACACTTCAGTTCCTCTGGTTATGGCCCTGGCACAGAGGGTGTTCACGGCTACATGGACACCAGCCTCTACGAGCATTTCGAAGGTGACCAGCTTGTACAGTTCTGTATCTACCGCCGTACAGATGGAATCATAATCAAATCCCTCGTCCATTTCAGCATGGCCTGTGGTGCCTCCCACGAGCATCAGGCGGTCAATGATCTCCAGGGGGATGCCTTTGACCACCTGCCGTTTTTCAACTCCGGGGAATGCCTTCCACAGGTTATAATAGGAATGAATGGCGGTCCCACCCTCCGTGGCTGTTCCGCCGGGATACCCTTTTGCTTCTATCAACATGGTCCTGGCTCCCTGGCGTGCGGCTGCAATGGCAGCCACCACCCCGGCCGTACCACCACCTGCGACGACTACATCGAATTCCCTGGTGGGAAGCCTTCTCGCAGGTTCGGTATAGAGCCCTTCGCTGATTCTTTCACCGGTCCCGGTACATCCGGCATTGATCCCGGTTAATGCTCCGGCCCCCATCAGGAGACTGAGTTTTGAAAAGTTTCTGCGGTCCATGTTTTAAGGTTTAAGGTTGTTACATTACTAGAATATCTATGATTTTTCGGATATCCGAAGATTTGACGGCTGTTTCACCTGGATAGTCGTATTCCATGAGGTACCAGGTTTCGGTGAAGCTGGCTTCATAGCTTGGCTGGATGACTTCCAGCGGACCAATGGGTTCGACCTCACACATTTTATCCTCATTGTACCAGAATGACATATTATTGGAGGCCATTTCTCCATATACCCTGCCGGGATAAACCGGGAATTTCTTGACAAATAAGAGGGAATCCCTGGTGAGGTAAGCCAGCCATCCCTCCGAAAGGTCCATGGCAAATTTTTTGGTGGTCGGCGGACCGTAAATCTGCAGGAGTCCGTCATGGATGCAAACATTGGGTTCACATTCAGGACGGTAATTGATAACATCACCAGGGCCATAGGTAACATATCCATTGGGGTAGCGGCTATCGGGATTGACAGGGGCCAGGGCTATACCGCCCCCCGTGCAAAGGGTCCGTGACCAGTGAAAATATTGCTTGGGTGTCTCACTGATATTCAGGATGCTCTGGGTGAATTTGAGTTTGGCGAAGTGTTCATCCAATGAAATGGTCCTTGTCAGCTGTACACCTGTTTCATGATCCATCATGCTGGTCATTTCCACAGACTGGTCTTCCTGAATTACCGCAATCCAGTTTCCCATCCAGAGATCAGGATGTGGCGGTATGGTCATTTCGGGACCGATGTCGCAGCGGCCTGCACAGGGACTGAAAGGTCCGGCAGGGGATTTACCGCTTTCAAGCAGGTAACCGTCATCAGCCGGATTAATATATAATGCATTCACCCCTTTGTATTCATAGTAGAGTATCCTTCCTCCGCAATTGGGCTCAAGGACTACCCTGGAATCTCCATTGTTTATTTCAATGCAATCCTTATATCCATGTAGGTCAATTAAACGGGTTTCCATTTACGCTGCCTTATTTAATTCAATTTTTAAGTTTATCTGCTATCATTTCCAGCACGTCCCTGTGGCTGAATTTTGAACAATGTCCCTGCATGGGTTCAAAGAAAATCTCCGCATCGGATTTGGGATCCGTTGTACCTTTCAAGAATTCATCCAGGGCCCTGGTAGCAGGATTCAGAAGAAAATGGTCCATATCCCCCATCCAGATCCATATTTTTCCCTGCAAGCCTGGCCCTATCTTGCTCCAGTTCTCGTCAAGATGGATCTTCAGGTCATATTTTTTCCAGTATTCTGCCACACCGGGATCAATATCACCAGTGATTGGATCAAACAGTGGTGCCGGCAATCCGTTTTCTGCTTTGGGACTGTAAACCGCTGTGTGTGATCCGATCTGCTGGCCGGAATTCAGGTAGGTGTTTGAGGAACCCTGGACATTCTCCAGCTGTATGAACTTCTCCATCAGGATGATCGGATCCCCGGTAATATCTCTTGCCACAGGCCGGGGATTTCCCCATTCATTGTAAAATGCATTTTTATCCCTGTAGATATTGATGGTCTGGTAGTTTTCGAATTCTACGGCATCGGGACTGTAGGAAAAGGCCCCATTGAAAA
The DNA here is from genome assembly GCA_963767555.1 of uncultured Bacteroidaceae bacterium. Taxonomy (GTDB): domain Bacteria; phylum Bacteroidota; class Bacteroidia; order Bacteroidales; family SM23-62; genus SM23-62. The sequence goes on from CAVYEL010000023.1 coordinate 48,854, forward strand.
AATCAGGGTAGAAGATCTGCAGGGCCAGTGATACCCAGCCCCCGGTTGAGCAGCCATCCACGAACCTTGACTCCGCTGTTCCCATTCCCCTGTACGTGGTTTCAATATACGGGATCAATTCATGGATCAGTGCATAACCGTATGGTCCATTGTTTTCTGAGTCTACCTGGTAAGGGTCGCCAAAAGGCCCTTCCCCGTCCAGGAATACGTTGATGATCTGGGGAGCTTCTCCTGAGAACCACCACTCACTGAATTTACTGGTTTCCCTGACCTGGTGGTTGACCCTGTTGTACCGTCCCCCGTATCCTGCCACATTGTACCGGACCGGGTAGTGTTTTTCAGGATTGTCAAAATAACCTGATGGCAACAAAACTGAAGCCTTCAGGTTAACCGGTCTGTTCCACCAGGAACTCAGTGTATCACTATTGAGATCTATCCCTTTTACAAACTTATGATCCACCAGTTTAAGGGGGGGGATCTCCTGTTCGAGCCGTATGCTGATCTCCAGGTCCATGTTGATATTAACTGATTGTACCTTGCTGCAAAAGTTACCTGCAGTATTGATACGGGATCCTTCCTTGTCCTGGTCCCACAATACCTGGATTTTGTACTCACCTTCTGGTACCTTACTCAGATCGAATGGACCCGTTCTGATCAGTTCGGAGCCGCCATTGACCTGAAGTATCTCACCTGGTTTCCAGTCCCCATAGTTCCCGGCAAATATGTGGTTTTTCATGGGACTGACAGGCCAGAGCTGTTGCCGGGGCTCTCCGTAAGGATTTTCACTGATGAAGATAAACAGCCTGCCATCAGACTGGAAGCCATCCTGCAGTGAATCTGTAAGAGTAATGTTAAAGACGACCTGGTGGGAAGTTTGTGCTGTTAGTCCGGCTGAAAATACCAGGACGATCATTGAGATAAATATGTTCTTTTTCATAGCAAGGGAGTGGATGCAGATGGTTACAAGATTTCCTTCAGGGCCGAAAGTACCCTGTCAACATTTTCAGGCCTGCATGTTTCACCCATCAGGCCAATCCTCCAAACTTTCCCGGCCATAGGGCCCAGTCCCGCGCCAATCTCAATCCTGTAATCCTTCCTCAGCCTGCTCCTGACATCTGCTTCATCAACGCCATCGGGGACTACCACGGCATTCAGCATGGGCAGCCGGTAGTCCGGATCTACAAACATGGTGAGTCCCAGCTCTTCCAGTCCCACTACCAGGGCCTTGTGGTATTCCAAATGCCTGGCCCATGCATTTTCAAGTCCCTCGTCAAGCACATTAAAAAGGCTCTGGTGCAGGGCATAGAGCATATTGATGGGGGCCGTGTGATGATAGGCCCTTTTTTGTCCCTCCCAGTAATTGATGATCATGGTCAGGTCAAGGTACCAGTTCGGTACTTTTGTCACGCGGTTCTTCAGGATCTCAACAGCCCTGTCGGAAACTGATACCGGGGCAATGCCCGGGGGACAGGACAGGCATTTCTGGGTACCGCTGTAAATGATATCTATCCCCCATTTATCAACCGCTACCTCCATGCCTCCGAGACTGGTTACCGTATCTACCAGGAATAGCGAGTCGGTGCCTTTGACAAGTTCACCGATGGCGGCTACCGGGTTGGCCACACCGGTTGAAGTTTCGGCATGGACCATGGCCACGATCTTGTAATTGTTCTGCTTTAGTTTTTCCGCTACTTCATCTACCCGGACTGGCGTTCCCCATTCATACTCCAGGGTGTCCACACTGGCTCCAAGCCTTTCGGCCACATCTTTCTGACGCATCCCGAAGACTCCATTGATCAGGATCAGCAAGGGATCACCAGGTTCAATGAAATTGACGAAACTGGTTTCCATGCCTGCGGACCCGGTCCCGGACATGGGTATGGTAAGCCTGTTGTCTGTTTGAAAAACCTGTTGCAACTGCTCCTTCACCATATCCATGATCTTGATAAAGTAGGGGTCCAGATGTCCCAATGTACTGACCGATAACGCTTTATATACTGTTCCGTGAACCATGGAGGGACCCGGTCCCATCAAGAGGACTTCCTCCACGCCATTTAATAATTGCTGGTTGGTCTTTTGCATGATATGAGAGATATTTACTATTAGACTTCTACAATACCTATTGATGCAAGGTATTCAATACTATTACGGTGGTTATTAAAACATGCCTGCTTATCGTCTACAGAAAGCAGTTCCAGGGCGGCGTATTTCACCTTGTTCCTGGACATCAACCCAAAAATCTTTTGATAGGACATTGGATTTTCATCAAGGGCTGGTTGGAATGCCCCGTCTTTCCCACATTTCAGATGGGTTGTATACCAGCGGTCCCCGATCTGGTCCAGGTGTTCCGCAACATCCTCCGGATCAGCAGGTCCCCTGCAGGAAGGCAGGAAAGGATTGGCAGTATCAAACTGAAGTCCAATCCAACTGGTTTCCTGGAAAAGATCTTCAAGGCCGTATCCTCCGTCATTACCGAACCAGGGTTCAATGATGTTTTCGAGTACGAACTGAACATTTAGTTTTTTTGCTTTTGCCGTACATTTATCTGCCATTGAGGCAAGATATTCAAGTTCATGAGCGGTCCAGCCGGTCTTGCCCTCGTCCGCAGCGAATTCAGACCAGGACATAATTGATCGCAGAATACCTGGTTTACCAAAGACGGCCGTGTTCCGGATCGCCCTGTCAAAGACTTCCTCGAACTGAGGGTTGAAGAGGTCCATATGCATTTCATAGAGAACCTCAACATCCTTCTCCCTGGCATAGCTGGCCAGGATCTCGCAATCCTCCAAGGAAAGATCTGCATTGGGATCCCTCAGCTCAATAAATGCATAACCTTCATCAGCTGCAAAATCCAGTAATTTTTTCAGGTTATCCACGCCTACCGGCAGGCAGTTCAGAAAATTCTGGGTGGAAAATCCTAGCACGACCCCGGCATACTGATCAGATACTTTCATACTCCCAGCTCCCATCTCCTGAAGTAAAGTCCCTGGCGCACAATGGGCAGGCACTTGTATTCAATAGCGGCCATCTGGTCATTGCTTAAGGGAGAGAATTCTGAAGCAATCTTAACATTTTCTTCAATTTGTTCTACATCATCCACCCCTATGATGGTAGTGCTTACGGGCAGGCTCATGTTATATTCGAGTGCTTCCTTAATGGTCAGGGCTCCGGGTAGTTTGGTAGCCATCCGATCAGGTTGTTCCTCCATAGGGGGTGGTGTCCAGGAGGATAACATCCTTCCCCTGGTGGCAACTTTCATGGATATGATCCCAATGCCTTTTTTCTGTACTTCAGGCAGCAGGTAATTCTTAAAACTAAGGTAATGAACATCTGCCCCGTTGACTGCCATCAGGATGGTATCAAAATCGAATCTATCCAGACATTGTTTGAGGATAAGTGGTTCGTAATGCCCGGTAATCCCAAGAAATTTTACCATGCCCTCGGATCTGGCTTTTTCAAATGCCTTAATGGCCCCGTCTTTTGAAAATATCTGGTCCACCTGGTCCTGACGCTGTACATTGTGCAATTGCCAAGTATTCAGATGGTCTGTCTGGAGATTTGTCAGGCTTTCTTCCAGCAGGCGCATAGAATCGTCATAGGAGCGGAGGTGTGTTTTGGTGGCCAGGAAAACCTCTTTTCTCCTGGTCTTCATTACCCGGCCGATGTTTAGCTGGCTGAGTCCCCTGCCATAAGATGCTGCTGTGTCAATATAATTTACCCCCAGGTCTATGGCCCTGTTAATGATCTTTTCGGAAAGCTCCTCCCGGCCTTTGACCTCAATACTGGCCTGTCCGCCCAGACTCAGTACCCCCACTTTATAGCCGGTCTTGCCGAGTGCATTTGTAGGCATGGCAGCAAAGGTTCTTGGATTAAAAGGTAGATCTTTGTCAGGAGCATTCGGCAGGGAAACACTGGCATCATTGGTAGCAGCAGAAACCTTGCCTGCTACGGCCATGCCCATTGTCCCGGCCATACTGGCTCCCAGGAATTTTCTCCGGTTTATTTTTTCATTTTTTGCCATAATACTTTAGATAATGGTTAAACCTACAATATAAAGAATATATGTGATATTATGGAAGGATATGGATGGGAATTGGATCAGGGGATACTTCGTTCAAAGAAAGAAAAATGGACACTTCCGTATTTGCGTAAGTCCTGGAACTGGGGATGGTCAGTAAAGGAATTATTCTTGCCATGCTCCAGTATGAACCATCCGTCTTCAACAAGTATTTCAGTATTCAGCACAAGTACCGGAAGTGAGGGAATGATATCAAGATCATATGGAGGGTCGGCAAAAACCAGATCATATCGCTTCCTGCATTGCTTGAGATATTTGCTCACATCCCCCCTGATGACCCTGGCATTTTCTATCCCGAGTTGCCTGCTCGTACGCTGGAGGAATCTGGTGGTCCTGGCATCGATCTCTACCATATCCACCCGTTCTGCTCCCCGTGATGCGAATTCAAATCCTATGCTTCCGGTACCCGCGAACAGGTCCAGGACCAAAAGGCCACTGAAATCGTATGTATTGGCAAGCACATTGAAAAGTCCCTCCCTGGCAAAATCTGTGGTTGGCCTGGCTTTAAAGGAACTGGGTACGGGGATATGTCTTCCCTTGTATGTGCCACTGATTATCCGCAATGATAGACTTTAAAAAGACTCACGCAAGTGTGCATCTGTACTCCCTCAAAAACATGGGGATACTGAAATTCAGCAGGAGCATTCCTGAATTTAATGTTCCTGAAGTAGCGCTTCAGCATGGATGGCCTTTCTGAAAATTTATCAAAATCCCCTGACAACATCAGTGGTATTGATCCCTGGTCCAGTCCCAATTTATCAAAAACAAAGAGAATGAAGTACCACAGGTCCTCATCGCTCCGGTACATGAAATTATTGTGAAATAGGAGTTCCTGCTCATTTGTGACCGCTATGTCAAAATGGCCGGCACTAAAATGGATATGGACCGCTTTACCGGCTAACAACCCGGTATGGACAACCTCACTGATAAAAGGTGTGGCCTGGTGATAAAAAACAGCATTCACCCAGGACTTTAAATACAGATTGGTAAGTTCATGGTACATGGGAAATACCAGGTAGGCATCTACCTGCTTCAGGAAATTATATCGAAGTTCATCCAGGTCATCCAGCGTATGATTGAATTCAAAGTATGATTTCAACAGGCCTTTGTCGAACAAAGCGGCCGGCAGGAGAGTGGACCGGTTATCCACCTGTATGCATGAAACACCCTGATAGGTTTGTTGCAGGAGGGCATCCTGTTGAAGTATGGCCTGGATCTGTTCAAAGAGCATATCTGAAGTAGCTACATGTTCAAATTGATAGCGCTTCAGAACGAGGTATTTCAGACTGTTGGGTTCAAGGATTGAAAATAAAAATCCATCCAGGGAAGCCTGGATGGATAGATGTAGAGAGCCGGTCTTGTTTATATCAAAAGTTTCGTCAAGGAGCTCAAATTGCAGCATATAACAAAATTACTCCCAGTTCCCGGCATTGTTGGTTGCCTCCTCCAACGATCCTACCCTTAATCCGGGATAACCTGTGATTGTTTCTCTCGTTTCCTTGTAATTGATGATCAGCTGCCTGTCGAGTCCTGACAGCAGGATGTCATAGGGCACCTTGGCTTCAAATACCCTGACAGCGACCTTGGATCCTGTTTCCAGTATGCCTGCTCCCAGTTCAAATTCATAGTTTTGAGTATAAGGTACAAACTTTAATGAATCAATGGGGTAGCTGGCTGTGAACAGAGAGTCCTTAACACTGAGCCGGATGGTGTCACGGGATATCAAACCCTCCTTGAGTGCCTGGAGTTCAGCTTTTTTTCTGCTGCCTAACTCTTCAATCATTGAGTCGGGTACAGAACCAATGGCCTGAACAACGGAAAATGAGTCTGTTTTCAGGAAAGTTATGAGGCTGTCAAAATCCCCTGTAAACTGGCCATGCTCAGACCTGAATGCAAGTTGGGCGGTCCGGATGTCTTTCAGCCGCTGAATGGTGGCCTGTTCAATCCTGTCTTTTTCCTTATTGAAACGTATAGGCTTCTGAATGCTTTCCCACAAAAAATAGCCCAATACGATAATAGCTACTGCTAATACAACCTGGATTGCTGTTTTCATATTATTGTCGCAGTTTAGGTTTAATTCGGACTCAAAATTAATATAAAAAATTAAATTTAAAATTTTAATTATGTATTAATTCCACACATGCTGAAAAACCACATAGCCGGACTACTTGGGGAAAATCTGGGACATGAGCCAACACCCGCACAGCTTAAATTCATTGATGTGATGGCAGGTTTCATTGCTCCGGGGAATGAAATGGATATTTTGCTACTGAATGGTTATGCGGGTACGGGGAAGACAACCATGGTCGGTTCCCTGGTCAGGACCCTTGATGAATTCAAGCAAAAATATGTACTGCTTGCCCCTACAGGGCGTGCCGCCAAGGTCCTTGCAGCCTATACAGGGAAACCTGCCTATACCGTTCACAAGAAGATCTACCGGCAGAAATCCGCTAAGGATGGTTTGGGACTCTTCGTCCTGGATAAGAACCTTTCGGCAAATACCCTTTTTATCGTGGATGAGGCATCCATGATCGCCAACCAGGAAAGTGGCAAAAGCATGTTCGGATCAGGCAGGTTGCTGGATGATCTGGTGGAATTCGTGTACAGCAAAGCCGGATGCAAATTGCTCATGATCGGAGATACAGCACAGCTGCCTCCTGTGGGACTGGATATCAGTCCCGCGTTAGATCCAGCAGTCATGGAACAATATGACTTTACCGTCAAATCCGTTTTTCTGGACGATGTGGTCAGGCAGTCGCTCGATTCCGGCATTTTAATGAATGCCAACATGTTGCGGAAAGGAGTGGAGAAAAAGAACACGGAGTGGCCACAATTCCAAACGGCTGATTTTCCTGATATTTCCCGCATCACTGGAACCGAATTGATAGAGGAGATCACAGATTCCTATGACAGGGTCAATAAGGCCAATACCATCATCGTAACCCGTTCAAATAAACGTGCCAATCTCTATAATGAAGGGATCCGCAACAAGATCCTCTGGAAGGAGGAGGAGATAACTGAAGGTGATATGTTGATGGTGGTCCGGAACAATTATTTCTGGGCACAGGAGGAGCCCGAGCTGGACTTCATCGCCAACGGGGATATCGCTGAAATAGTTGATATACAGGAATACCAGGAAAGATATGGATTCCGGTTTGCGGATGTGATGCTCCGTTTTCCTGATTACCAGGATATTGAGCTGGGTGCCAAGATCATGCTGGATACCATTTCCCTGGAAACCCCTTCGCTTGGCTATGAGGAGAACCGGCAGTTATATTTCAATATCCTGGAAGATTATCCGGAAATAAAGAATAAAAAGAAAAAATACGAGCTGGTCAGGGAGCATGATTTTTTCAATGCCCTGCAGGTCAAATTCGCCTATGCCATAACCTGCCACAAAGCCCAGGGCGGACAATGGGATACCGTTTTTGTGGACCAGGGATACATCAAGGAGGAAATGATAGATACTGAATACTATCGTTGGCTCTACACTGCTGTAACAAGGGCGACCAAAAGGCTGTATCTAGTGAATTTCGGGGACCAGTTATTCGCAGATGAGGATTAGTCCCCTATGATCTTGACCAGCACGCGCTTTCGCCTTTTGCCGTCAAACTCTCCATAGAAGATCTGTTCCCAGGGACCGAAATCCAGCTGGCCATCACTTATCGCCACCACAACCTCCCGGCCCATAATGGTACGTTTCAGGTGTGCATCTGCATTATCTTCATACCCATTATGCTGGTATTGTGAATGCGGTTTTTCCGGAGCAAGCTTTTCCAGCCAGACTTCGAAGTCATGATGCAATCCGGATTCATCATCGTTAATAAATACGGATGCGGATATGTGCATCGCGTTAACTAGAATTAAACCCTCTGATACTCCACTTTCAGCTAAACAAGATTGTACCTCTGGAGTTATGTTAATGAGCTGTCTTCGTTGGGTTATGTCAAACCAAAGTTCCTTACGATATGATTTCATTTTATTATATTTTTTAAGACCCTGCTAAGATATTAAAACCGCATATAACTTGTATCCATATCTTGGACCCCATTCTTGAGCAGCAACGGAGCAGGTGTGGTATCGCTCTCAAGCCTCCTATCTACTGCATTTTCAGTTTTTTTGCAAGTCACAGGGATGTGACTTTTTCACAAGGTGGTGACTAATGGATAATGATTCAGCACCTTCCTGTTCTCGTATAACATTGTTATACAGCTGATTATAGCACCAGCAAAGAATGTACAAATGACGTAAGAAATCACAAATTGAGAAAAAGTCACAAGCTTGTGACTTATGGTTTCTCCGAATTGGACAACCCAGGTTTCATATCATATTCAGCTGAGCAATATCCATATGAAGAATCCCCATTTTTTTTGCTTATCAATTGTTGAACCTCTGTTCCCAAAGCCCAACCTACAACTTATGAAAATTAAAAGGAATTATTGTGGTATGTCCAATATTCATATCACCTTGACTCCCTTTCTATTTTGGCGTAACTTGTTTTTTAGATATCCCATCATTGGCAGCGTTCATTTAAATAGTATTTGTTTGTATCGATCACAACTTGAAACTTCAGGTCATGAAAAAGACCAATCTATTATTGCTTCTTGCCTTCCTTTCTTTGACCCTCTACTGCCAGCAGGATACTGTATTTGTACTCGATTCAACTTACTCCTATAAATGGCATTCACAAACCAGTGACTGGATGATGTATGATCGTCATAATTATGCTTATGATGCCAATGGGAATCAAACTGATAATATTACCAGTAAGTGGGATTTCGGAACCGGTGGCTGGGTGAACAGTTCGCGTAATGTTTCAATTTATGATGTCAATGGGAAACAGAGGGAATGGACCTGGTATCATTGGGATACAGAAACCAGGATCTTGGTGGGCAGTTTTCGCTGGGTATATATATACGACGCTAATGGGCACCGTATTGAGCAAATCAAAGATATCTGGGATCCGGAAACCAGTAAATGGGTGGGGTATATTCGTATTGTTAAGGTATATGATGCCAAGGGGAACATGACTGAGTCGATTCAATATCATGGATACCCCGCAACCGACTGGTACTTAAAATGGCGTTATGTCAATACCTATGATTCCAACGGTATGATAACTGAGATCAATAATTATGATTGGGATTCAGAGATCAATGACTGGGTGATAAGCCAGCAAATTTTCAATACTTATGATGACAATGGGAATCGAACAGAAGAAATTAGTTACGTATGGGATTTTGAAACCAAAGACTGGGTGGGGACATGGCGCAGGTTTTATACATTCGATGCCAATGGGAATCAAACTGAGTATATTGGATATGAATGGGACCTGGAAACCAATGACTGGATGGGATCAGGGCGTTCAGTTTATGTGTTTGATACTTATGGTAATCAAACTGAGATTTTCTCTTATCATTGGGATTCAGATACCAATGATTGGGTAGTTGATCTTCATTATATTTCTACATATGATTCCACCGGAAATTCAACTGAGGATATCTGGTATATATGGGATTCAGATACCAATGATCTGGTAGGGGATAGACGCAGGATTTATACATATGATACTAATGGGAATTTAATTGAGGAGACTGAATATGAATGGGATACAATGAGCGATGCCTGGGTATTTGATTCAAAAACAGTTTACTATTGGTCAGAATCGACTTCCTCTATAGCCAACAATAATATTGACCTTAATTACATTGTCTATCCTAATCCCCTTACAGATTATACCACAATTAAACTTTCTGATGTTGTCCAAACTCAGAAAATTGAATTGATAGACATTCATGGCAGGACTGTGAGAAGTATTGATAACGTCAATAGTAATTCTGTATTGATTCATAGAGACAATTTACCAGGTGGCATTTACTTTATCAGGATCCATGCTGATGATACCTATGTAAGCAAAGTAATAATAAGGTAATTCTGGATAAAAGTCCTTAACACTTTAGATGCCAGATATCCATCCATATTTTTCTACGACAATGAAGGCGTAAAACTTTAGGGTTTTGCTTATCCTCGTTTGCAATAAATTGATTAACTTTATTAAGGTTATAAGAGTTCTCACCTGATATTTTGGATCTCAATAGACAGTTTGTGCCATTTTGTAGGAATATGTAAAGTCGTCAAGTCTTTTATTTCAGCATATAGATAATTAATAGGTTACGATTTTTTTAAACCACAAGTCAAACCAATAAAAGGAGGAACTGTCATGTATCTAAAAGACAAAATTATCTTTTGTTTCTATTTTACTTTTATCTCTCTTGCTATATCCTTTGCCCAGGCAGATGGATGGGAATCACAGGAGAGCGGGACCAATGCAAATCTATTAGATGTTTTTTTTATCAATGCTGATACTGGTTGGGCAGCAGGTTATGGAATTATTATGAATACCACGAATGGGGGATCGAGCTGGACAGTCCAGGATAGCAGTGATATGGAATTCTGGTCAATCTGTTTTACGGATAAAAATCATGGATGGGCTGTAGGATATAAAAAAGTAGGAATTCATGGTTTTATATATCATACAACTGATGGTGGACAAAACTGGTCTTTCAATGATAGTAGTCAATATGAGTTACACGATGTCTTTTTTGTGAATGAAAATACAGGTTTTGCCGTTGGAGGAGGTCGAAGCCGCACAGCCATTTTAAGAACTACCAATGCTGGTGAGGACTGGGAGAAACTTGATGAATATGGTAGGCAACTTTTCACCGTACATTTCACTAATGATACAGTTGGTTGGGCAGCCGGAGCCGAGGGGTATATCTTAAATACAGAGGATGGTGGCCAGACTTGGAATCATATGTATCTCGATATTGGAGTAGGCCATTTAATGGACAGTTATTTTGTCAATCAAGACACAGGTTGGGTTGTTGGTGGAGATAGTATCTTCAAAACAAAAAATGGAGGAGAAACCTGGGAATCCCTGGAAGGGCTAAGCAATCACAGGTACTTGTGCTGTCATTTTATAAATTCCAATGTTGGCTGGGTAGGCGCAGGAGCAGATCAGATGGCAAAGATTATATATACTGAAGATGGCGGGGATAGCTGGCATGTACAGGACTCAATTGGGGAAAATAGTACCCTCAGCTCTCTCTTTTTCATAGATGATAACACAGGCTGGGGGGCAGGTGTAAAGGGTATTATTCTAAAAACATCATCAGGGGGGATTGTATCTGTAGAAGATGTTAAACAATATCAAAACTTGCTTCATGAACGATTCGGACTCCATCAGAATTATCCAAATCCTTTTAATTCCGTAACAACGATAAGTTATGATCTTCCAGTTTCAGGTCATGTCAGCTTAGTTGTTTATAATCTCCAGGGAGAAAAAGTAATTACATTGGTTGACAGAAAACAGTCCGCTGGTAAATATGACCTATCATTTAATGGTTCAGCATTGGCAGGTGGAATCTATTATTATCAATTGACCGATGCAAGGAGGATCTCTGTTAAAAAAATGTTACTCATTAGATAGCATCCGGTTAAAGCTGAAATTTCGATTAAACTACCTTAACAAATATGATCATGAAATTCCCTGACAAGCATTTTGAATCAATGGAACCACATTCCTGTTGCCCATCTCATGATCACATCGGTCCAGGCACGAATGGTTTAAGCCGCAGGAAATTTATCAAAGTTGCCGGGGGGTCGACCCTGTCTGTCGTGGCCCTGTCTGGCCTCTCGTGGAGCGGACTGGCAGGTGCAGGCAACGAAGAATATACCGGGATCCGGCGGAAGCCATTACTTGTAAAGCCTATCCTGGTATACAGTACGCCTGAACCCAAACATCAGTCAAGCTGGAGGTCATGGGGAGGCATTCAGACCCAGCAGGATGCTGATGAGGAGATCTAAGGATAAAAGGAGAACTAAACAAATTGCAGTCGGAAGCAGATTTCCCCGTGGAATTTCTGCCGGTTTCGGGGGTACGCGGTGCAGGAGATATAGACGGAATAAATGATATTGGATCAGCCGATACCTTATTGATTTATGCAGCAGGCGGATGGATGGATACCTTCGATGCCCTGCATAAGATGGGTAAGGAAATGATCTTTTTTTGCCGGCATAAATCCGGACCGGTTTATCTTATGGTATGAGATCATCAGCCCGCGGTTTCTCAGGCAGCATACGGACAAACTGGCCCTGACTGGAGTCGACGAAATGGATGTGGTAATCGACAGCCAGGAGGAGATACAGTGGCGTTTAAGGGCTTTATGTGGGTTGAAAAACACTTTGAATGCCGGGATCATTGCCGTTGGGGGACCTGGTGCATGGGCACAGCCAGAAGGTGTGGTACCCGGACTGGTAGAAGATAAGTTCAAATTCAATATGCAAACACTATCCTATGATGAACTGGGACAACTGATCAGTGATGCCCGTAATGATAAGTCTGCCATGGAACGTGCTGAGGAGCGGGCCGGGAATTATCTAAGGGAAACTGGCATCTCGCTGGAAACCGATCGCAATTTTGTGGATAACGGTTTTCTGCTGGAGGAGATCTTCCGTAAGGTAATGGATAGTGCCAACTGCCGGGCGATAACCATCAATGGTTGTATGGGGACCATCATGCCGCTGGCTGAAACATCCGCCTGCCTGACTTTGAGCCTGCTGAATGATGCCGGCTATCTTTCCTTCTGCGAATCGGATTTTGTGGTCATCCCTGCCGGACTGTTGCTGGCCAATATATCCGGGAAACCGGTGTTCCTGAATGATCCGACCTATCCGCATGACGGGATCATAACCCTGGCTCATTGCACAGCCCCCAGGCGAATGGATGGACAGAACAAAGAACCGGCCAGGATACTGACCCACTTTGAGTCAGACTATGGAGCCGCACCAAAGGTTGAAATGCATAAAGGACAGGTCGTGACCAACATCATCCCTGATTTTCAGGTCAATCATTACGTGGGCTTAAAAGGAACCATTATCGATCACCCGTTTATGGATATCTGCCGTTCACAAATTGATATCAGCTACGATGTTGACAGCCATATGCTGGCTCAACGCATGCCGGGATTCCACTGGATGACCGGCTATGGGGATTATATGCAGGAAACAGGATATGCGCTGAAACGGATCGGCATTGAATGGGAACAACTCTAGCTATGATGCCTCTATCCCAAGTTCTTTCTTCAGCATGTCTATTTTTTGTTCCAGTTTCGCTTTCTGAGCAGGAAAGTCCTCCCGGCTTTCAAGTGTACCCTTTACGCTGAAATAGAACTTGATCTTTGGTTCAGTACCGGAGGGCCGGATGGAAACCTTGGTGTCGTCTTCAGTAATAAACTGAAGCACATTTGATTTTGGAAGTGCAATAGGACAGGTATGGCCTGTTTTTAAATCCTGGGTTATGCTGGCCTGGTAGTCATGGATCTGCATTACCTTCGAACCCCCCAGCTCAACGGGAGGGCTTTCCCGGTAATTCTGCATCATTCCGGCTATGAGTTCTGCACCCGATTTTCCTTTTTTAACGATATTGGTCAAAGCCTCTATGTACAGGCCGAATTCCAGGTAGATATCCAGCAGTAATTCATACAGGGTTTTGTTCTTAGACCTGGCCCAGGCAGCTGTCTCGGCAATTAAGGCACAGGACATTATGGCATCCTTATCGCGTACAAATTCGCCCGCTAAATATCCATAACTTTCTTCTGAACCAATAATAAATTCCCGTTTGCCTTCCTGGCGTTCCATAATGTCGGCAATGAATTTGAATCCGGTCAGGACATCGTATATCTTTACTCCGTATTTTCTTGCAATGTCTGCCAGCAATTCAGTGGTGACAATGGTTTTAGCCACATATTGCCGGCCCGTCAGTTTTCCGTTTTCTGACCATTTTCTGATAAGGTAATAATAGAGCAGGGATCCGGTCTGGTTCCCGTTCAGCAATATCAGCTTTCCCTGGTCATCACGTACGGCTATGCCTACCCGGTCTGCATCCGGATCAGTAGCCATCACCAGTTTGGCCCCGGTTTCCTCAGCTTTTTCCAGGGCCATGGCCAGGGCTGCAGTTTCCTCGGGATTGGGAGAATGCACTGTTGGGAAATTCCCGTTTACCTCATCCTGTTCAGGCACATTAATGATCTGCGTAAAACCGAATTTTTTCAGGGCCATGGGGACCAGCTTTACGCCGGTTCCATGTATGGGTGTGTAAACGATTTTCAGGTCATGTTGCTGGCGGATGGCTTCCGGGGAAAGGGACAGGGTCGCCAGTTTTTCTACATAGAGATCATCAAATGATGCTCCGACGGTTTCTATGAGTGCAGGATCACCTTCGAATTTTATCTCATTAATACTGGAGATCTTGTTCACCTCGTCAATAATGTTCTTGTCATGCGGTGCAATGATCTGGCCTCCGGCATCCCAGTATACCTTGTATCCGTTGTATTCTTTGGGATTGTGGGAGGCGGTGATGACGACGCCGGACTGGCATCCGAAATGGCGGATCGCGAAGGATAGTTCAGGGGTCGGTTTCAGCTCATCGAAAAGGTAGGACTTGATGCCATTGGCTGCAAAGATACGGGCGGTGGTTTGGGCGAACAGGGGACTGTTATTGCGGCAGTCATAGGCTATGGCGACCTTTATCTGCGGCAGGTCTTTGAAACAGGACAGGAGATAATTGCACAATCCCTGGGTGGCCATGCCCACTGTATAAATGTTCATCCGGTTGGTGCCGACCCCCATTAGGCCTCGCAATCCACCTGTACCAAACTCCAGGCTCCTGTAGAAGGATTCGACCAGTTCATCCTCGTTTTTCTCAAGCAGGTATTGGATCTGCTCCCGGGTCTGATCATCGATATTGCTTTCCAGCCAGCTACCTGCTTTTTCTTTTACTTGCTTTAACAGGGCTTCTTTTTCCATTTTATGATTTATTAAGAGATTATTTCATTCATGCATGCTGAAAGGCTTTCCTTCCAGTGGGGTATACGTAAGTTATACTGGTCTGTTATTTTCTCCTTGCTCATCACCGTGTACCGGGGCCTTAGTGCCTTTGTTATATAGTCCTTTGATTCGATCGGCAGGATATCACATTCAGTGCTGGCAAAGTCTATGATGGATTTGGCAAATTCATACCAGCTGCACATTCCCTCGTTTGAATAATGGTATAGATCATACCTGGGTGAATTTTTCCGATCGATCTCTATCCGGATCATTTCCAGGATGGCCATGGCCAGGTCAAATGCATAGGTAGGGCATCCAGTCTGGTCAAACACTACATTGAGTTGTTCTCTTTCTCCAGACAGCCTGAGTATGGTCTTGACAAAATTGTTTCCAAATGAGGAATAAAGCCAGGATGTGCGAATGATGATCCCAGTACCTGTTTTTTGCACGGCCTTTTCACCCTGCAGCTTACTCATGCCATAAACAGTCTGGGGATTAACCGGGTCGTCCTCCAGGTAGGGGTGGTTCTTCTCACCGTTAAAGACATAATCTGTAGATATATGGATCAGCTGCATCCCTCGTTCAGCAGAGATCCTTGCCAGGGATTCCGTGGCATCTGTATTGAGCAGGTAGGCCATGTCTTTTTCATCCTCAGCATTGTCCACTGCAGTGTAGCCGGCACAATTCACAAGGAATTTTGCCGGGTTTTTGTCCAGAAAGTTCTGGATATCACCAGGGCGGGTAATATCGAGCTCTTCCAGATCGGTGAAGTTGAATGACATTCCGGGGAAATTGCGGGAGATCCGTTGGATCTCACTGCCGAGCTGTCCTTTACAACCGGTGATCAGTACCGGGGTCATTGGTATTGAAAATTCATGGTTGCCTCCTGCAGGGATGGCATGGCGACATCTCTTTCGGAAAGGATCATATCTTCCGGGTCCACTTTCCAGTCTATTCCGATCTGCGGATCGTTATAGCGGATCCCGGTCTCAAAATCAGGGGCATAAAACTCATCACATTTGTAAAGTACTACAGCGTCTTTACTCAGGACTGAAAATCCGTGAGCAAAACCTTTGGGGATGAGCAATTGCAGTTTGTTTTCTGCAGATAACTCGACGCCTTCCCATTGCATAAATGTAGGAGAGTCTTTCCGCAGGTCAACGGCCACATCCCAGATGCTTCCCTCCAGGACCCTGACAAACTTGGTCTGGGCCTTAGGTTCAAGCTGGTAGTGGAGTCCACGCACAACCCCGTATGCAGATTTCGACTGGTTGTCCTGTATGAAATGAAATGGATGTCCGGCTTTCTCCAGGTCAGACTCATTGAAACTTTCAAAGAAATAGCCCCGGTCATCTTCAAATATCCTGGGTTTTACTATCAGCAATCCCGCAATGCCTGTTTCCCTGATTTCCATTATTTGTCAAAAGTAAATGTGAAGATCTTCTCCTCAGCAATGTTCATTAAATACTGTCCGTACTGGTTCTTGCTGAGGGGTTCAGCAAGTTTGATCAGTTGTTCCTTATCAATATAGCCGCGTTTGAAGGCGATCTCCTCAATACAGGAAACTTTCAGTCCCTGTCTCTCTTCAATGGTATATATGTAATTGGATGCCTGCAGCAGGCTTTCATGGGTTCCTGTATCCAGCCAGGCCATTCCCCGTCCCATGATCCTGACCTTCAGCCTTTCCTCCTGCAGATACAGCCGGTTCAGATCAGTAATTTCGAGTTCTCCCCGTGCTGATGGCTTCAGGGATTTGGCTTTGTCAATGACATCATTGCCATAGAAATACAGTCCCGTTACAGCATAATTACTCCTGGGCTGTTCTGGTTTTTCTTCAATGGTAAGGGCTTTCCCATCACCATCAAAATCCACTACCCCGTATCTTTCAGGGTCTGTTACATAATAACCGAATACCACAGCCCCGTCTTTCAGGGCAGCAGTATCAAGAAGCACCTTGCCAAATCCATGGCCATAAAAAATATTATCCCCCAGGATCATACATACGGGATCACTGTCTATAAAATTCTCACCGATAATAAATGCCTGTGCCAGTCCGTCCGGGGAGGGCTGGATCTGATAGTTAAGGTTCAGTCCCAATTGATGCCCGTCCCCCAGCAGATCTTCATACAGATGTATATCTTCCGGCGTGGAGATGATCAGGATTTCGCGTATGCCTGCCAGCATCAGTACAGACAGGGGATAGTAGATCATGGGTTTGTCATAGACAGGAATGATCTGTTTGGAGATACTTTTGGTCAGTGGGTATAGCCTCGTGCCGGCACCGCCGGCCAGTATGATTCCTTTCATTTCTAAATGGTTTCTCTAAAATAATCAATTGTTCTTTGAAGCCCCTCTTCCAGTTTTATCCTGGGCTCCCAGTCATCCAGCAGTCTGTTGGCCAGGGAAATATCAGGTTGCCGCTGGATCGGATCATCCTGGGGCAGCGGCTTGTATATGATCTTTGATTTACTGCCGGTCATTTCTATTACCAGCTCTGCAAGTTCCTTGATGGTGAATTCCCTTGGATTCCCGATATTTACCGGTCCGGCCACATCATCCTTGGTTCCCATCATCCGCAGCATTCCTTCCAGGAGGTCATCAATATACTGGAAGCTGCGTGACTGCGAACCGTCCCCGTAAACAGTCAGGTTCTCACCACGAAGGGCCTGGACGATGAAATTGGAAACTACCCTTCCATCATCAGGGTTCATCCTTGGTCCATAAGTATTAAATATCCTCACGATCTTAACCCTGACCTTATTCTGCCGCAGATAGTCCATGCACAATGTCTCAGCACACCGCTTGCCTTCATCATAGCAGGAGCGTATACCGATGGGGTTTACATGTCCCCAGTATTCTTCTGTCTGTGGATGGACCTGCGGGTCTCCATATACTTCGCTGGTGGATGCCTGAAGTATCTTGGCCTTAACCCGTTTGGCAAGGCCCAGCATATTGATGGTACCCAATACGGACGTTTTGATGGTCTTGATGGCATTGAACTGGTAATGTTCAGGTGAAGCCGGACAGGCAAGATTATAGATCTCGTCAACCTCCATGAAATAGGGCATGATGATATCATGCCTGACGAGTTCAAAATAGGGGTGGTCAAGCAGGTGGATGATGTTTTTTCTAGACCCGGTAAAGAAATTATCCAGGCAGGTAACTTCAAAGCCAAACTCAAGGAGGCGTTCACATAGATGGGAGCCAATAAAACCGGCCCCGCCGGTTACCAGGATTCTAGTCATAAAAGGTAATTTTAGTCTACATTACGGCCTATCCCATAATAGGTAATGCCGTTTTCTTTCATTTCAGCAGGATCATAAATATTCCGGCCGTCAAATACTACATATTCCTTCATTAGTTTCTTTATCAGGGGATAATTTAAGATCCTGAATTCTGACCATTCAGTGATCAGTATCAGTCCGTCTGCATCGATCAACGCCTCATACCTGTCTTTGGTATATTCAATTCTGTTACCCATGGCCGTTTTGAATTCATCCATGGCTACCGGGTCAAAAGCTTTGATACTGGCAGCCGGCCTTCAGCAATTCAGAGATTATCACTGCAGCAGGGGCTTCACGGGTATCATCGGTGTTGGGCTTGAATGAGAGTCCCCATACCGCCAGGGTCTTCCCTTTCAGCGACTGTTTGAAATGTGCATTTATTTTTCCCACAAGAACGGCCTTCTGGTATTCGTTCACGTCATCAACGGATTGCAGGACCCGCATGGGGTATCCGTATTCCAGTCCCGTATTAATCAATGCCTTCACATCCTTAGGGAAACATGAACCGCCATACCCTGCTCCGGCATAGATGAATTTGTTGCCGATCCGGCTGTCGCTTCCAATGCCCCTCCTGACCATGTTCACATCAGCTCCGGTTCGCTCACAGAGATTGGCAATATCATTGATAAAACTGATCTTGGTTGCAAGCATTGCATTGGCGGCATATTTGGTCATTTCTGCCGATGGGATATCCATGA
The DNA here is from genome assembly GCA_963767555.1 of uncultured Bacteroidaceae bacterium. Lineage (GTDB taxonomy): Bacteria > Bacteroidota > Bacteroidia > Bacteroidales > SM23-62 > SM23-62. Next base: position 67,801 of record CAVYEL010000023.1, read on the forward strand.
AGATAAGGGGATGTCCGTTCAGGAGAAAGGGATTGTACATCCTTTTCATGATCTTCTCGGCACGGGGTGAATCGGTCCCGACCACGATCCTGTCGGGTTTGAGGAAATCATCAATGGCGTTTCCTTCTTTCAGGAATTCAGGATTGGAGGCCACATCAAACGGGATATTCACTTTTCGCTTGTCCAGGACCTCCTGTACGGTAGTCCTGACTTTTTCCGCCGTACCGACCGGGACAGTGCTCTTCGTTACAATCACGATATATTCGGTGATCAGCTGCCAATTTGCCGGGCTACTTCAAGCACATATTTGAGATCCGCACTGCCATCTTCTCCCGGAGGTGTTCCCACCGCAATAAAGACAGCATCTGCTTCCGTCAGGGCTTGCCGGTAATCTGTGGTAAATTGTAATCTTTTTGACTCCAGGTTTCTTGCTATAAGCCTGTCAAGTCCGGGTTCATAAATGGGGACCTTCCCCTCGTTAAGCTGATTGATCTTGTCCTTGTCAATATCAAGACAGACAGCATCCAGTCCTGTTTCAGCAAAACAGGTTCCGGTGACAAGTCCGACATATCCGGTTCCGATGACGGTAATTTTCATAAAAATTATTGTGGCCCTAAAGATATATCTTTTTGTCATTATCAACAATGAATAAAGTCAGGAATATTAACGTTATAGCTAAAATAATCGGCAAATTTCGCCTCAAATTTGGTGCAATTAAGAATAAAGACTTATTTTTGCACCTCAATTTACTATATATATTGTCTAACTTATTAATTATTAATTATTTTGTTAAATGAGTGAAGAAACGAAAAGCATGGATGGGGAAAGTAAAAACAGCCCTGAAAATGCAAGCAAAAAGGAAGTTGAAAATGTGGATGAGAAAGTAGAAGAAACTCCGCAGAAATCAAACAAATCCAAAGAAACCAAATCCAGCACAGACGAAGCTGGAACAACTGCAGCTGCGAGCGCTAAAAAAACCACAGCGAAATCCAAAGGTGCAGAAGAGGAGCAAGAATCCGTAGAAGAAACCGACAAGACCGAAAAAACAGAATCGTAAAGGATGAATCAGCGGCCGTAGAAGCAGCAACCGAAACAACTGATGTAAGCTCTGAGGTACCCGAAACCGTTGAGGAAAAAGCTACACCCGCCGAGGCAGAAGCTGAACCACCTGTGAAGGAAGAAGCTGAACCACCTGTGAAGGAAGAAACTGCAGAACCTGTTGAGGTGCAGATAGCAACTCCTGTAACACTGGGGGACAGTGCAGGTGAATTTGACTGGGATAATTTCGGCAAATCCAATGATGTGGTCATGGATGCTGAGAGGACCAAATTCGAAAACATGTATGATGAAACCCTGTCTACCATTGCTGAAGCTGAGGTAATTGATGGTACGGTTATTTCGATGAATAAGCGGGAGGTAGTTATCAATATTGGCTTTAAATCAGAAGGGGTCGTCAGTCTGAATGAATTCAGGTATAATCCTGAATTGGCTGCAGGCGATACAGTTGAGGTATATGTTGAAAGCCAGGAAGACAAAAAAGGTCAGCTGGTATTGTCGCATAAGAAGGCACGGGCCATGCGTTCATGGGACAGGGTCAATGCTGCCCTGGAACAGGATGAGATCATCAAGGGTTATATTAAATGCCGGACCAAAGGTGGAATGATCGTTGATGTCTTCGGCATTGAAGCATTCCTGCCAGGTTCACAAATCGATGTAAAACCCATCCGGGATTACGATGCCTACGTAAGCAAAACAATGGAATTCAAGGTGGTCAAGATCAACCATGAATTCAAGAATGTCGTTGTTTCCCACAAGGCTCTGATCGAGGCTGAACTGGAACAGCAGAAGAAAGAGATCATTGCCAAGCTTGAAAAAGGCCAGGTACTGGAAGGTACAGTGAAAAATATCACATCCTACGGGGTCTTTATTGACCTTGGAGGTGTAGACGGACTGATTCATATAACAGACCTTTCATGGGGCCGTGTTAACCATCCGGAAGAGATCCTGCAATTGGACGAAAAGCTGAATGTGGTGATTCTCGATTTCGATGATGATAAGAAAAGGATAGCGCTTGGGCTCAAACAACTGACCCCGCATCCCTGGGATTCCCTGGATGAAAAACTGAACGTTGGGGACAAGGTTAAAGGAAAGGTTGTTGTTATGGCAGATTATGGTGCTTTTGTTGAAATTGCAGCCGGGGTGGAAGGCCTGATCCATGTATCTGAAATGTCATGGTCGCAGCATTTGCGCAGTGCTCAGGAGTTTTTAAAGGTTGGTGATGAAGTTGAAGCAGTGATCCTGACACTTGATCGGGAGGAACGTAAGATGTCTCTCGGAATGAAACAGTTGAAGGCAGATCCGTGGGAAAAAATTGAAGAAAAATATGCAGTCGGCACGAAACATAACGCAAAAGTTCGTAACTTTACTAACTTCGGTGTCTTTGTAGAAATAGAGGAAGGCGTGGATGGATTGATCCATATTTCTGACCTTTCGTGGACGAAAAAGATAAAGCATCCGGCAGAATTTACAGCCATCGGAGAAGAGATTGAGGTGGTAGTGCTGGAGATTGACAAAGAAAACAGGCGCTTAAGCCTCGGACATAAGCAGTTAGAGGAGAATCCCTGGGATGTGTTCGAGTCGGTATTTACGCAGGGGTCTATACATGAAGGAACGGTCATTGAAATCGTTGATAAAGGTGCGGTCATTGCACTTCCTTACGGAGTTGAAGGATTTGTTGCTCAGAAGCATATGATGAAGGAAGACGGATCAGTACTCAAAGCGGATGAAAAACTGGAATTCAAGGTTATTGAATTCAATAAATCGGCGAAACGTATCGTGCTGTCACATACCCGTTTATTCGAGGATAAGCAGCGTAAAACAGATGATACCAAAAAGCGGACCGCAGAAACTGAGACGAAGCGTGCTACAAGGAAATTGAAGAGCAGCCTTGAGAAGACAACATTGGGAGATATTTCCGAGCTTGCCGCACTGAAAACAGAAATGGAGCAGAAAGAGAAGAAAACGAAGGAAGACTCCACGAAAGATAAGTAGTCACATTTTTAAAATTCAATAGCATATGGAATTCAAGATCGAAAAACTTGATAATTACACATTGATCCAGGTGTTGGAGGAAAAATTGGACACGCATATTGCTCCGACGCTTAAGTCAGAACTCGTACTAGTGTCGGGAAACGGCGAGAAGAACATTGTACTCGATCTGGATCATGTGCGTTACTGTGATTCTTCAGGTTTGAGCGCGATTCTTGTGGCCAACCGGCTTTGTAAAAACGCTAACGGCACATTTGTGCTGACAGGGTTGAACGAGGCTGTGGAAAGACTGATTACAATTTCTCAGCTGGACACTGTGTTAAATATTACCAATACAGTTAAAGAAGGTGAAGAAATGATCAAGACAGCCGAGTAAATCCAGGCTGTGTTATTTCGTGTAACTATACTGGGTAGCAGTTCCGCGCTGCCTACTTCAGAAAGATTTCCTACCGCTCATTTACTGAATGTGAATGAGCGGTTTTTTTTGATCGATTGCGGAGAGGGAACCCAGATGCAGCTCCGCAGGAACAGGATACGCCTGGGGAAGATCCATCATATTTTCATCAGCCACCTTCATGGGGATCATATTTTTGGCATTTTCGGTTTACTTTCCTCATTCAGCCTGCTTGGCAGGGAAGAACCATTGCATTTATTCGGACCGGAAGGAATGGAAGAAATGGTCCTGGACCATCTGAAATTCTTTCAGAATGACCTGGGATTTGAGCTGTATTTCCACAGGATACAGTGCAGGCGGCCTGCACTGATCCACTCAGACAAGAATATAACCGTCCACAGCCTGCCCATGGTACACCGGATCCCTACCTGTGGTTTTTTGTTCAGAGAGCAACCAAGGGAAAGAAATATATTGAAAGAGAAGATCTCTGAGTATAATATTCCGGTTAAAGATATAGTAAAAATAAAGCGTGGGACTGATTTCATTATGCCTGATGGGACCCTCATCCCTAATGCTGAACTCACCCTTCCGCCAAGGAAACCGAGAAGCTATGCATTTTGCTCTGATACCCGGCCGAATAAGGAGAACATACCACTGTTGGAAGGTGTTGACCTATTGTACCACGAAGCGACATTTGCCCAGGATGATGCCTCTCTGGCCCATGAAACTTATCATTCCACAGCACGGCAGGCGGCAGAACTGGCCGCAGGCGCCGGCGCCGGAAAGCTGCTCATCGGCCATTTTTCTTCCAGGTATAAGGACATTTCCAGGCTGGAGGCTGAAGCCAGGGAGATTTTTCATGATACCACTGCCGTAAATGATGGGGACCGGTTCGAAATTGATTGATAATCCTGAACCGGATTGATTATATTTGCGCATCAAACTATAATTAGACATGAAGGAAACAATTTACATTCTGGATTTCGGGTCACAATATACCCAGCTGATAGCAAGGAAGGTGAGGGAACTGAACGTATATTGCGAGATCCATCCTTACAACAAAGTGCCAGTCCCCGGTCCGGATGTAAAGGGTGTGATCCTATCAGGTAGTCCCTTTTCAGTGAGGGACAAAAACGCTCCGGTTCCTGACCTGAGTAATATCAAAGGAAACTTTCCATTGCTTGGCATCTGTTATGGTGCACAGTACCTGGCGCATGAATACGGGGGAGAAGTTGCTCCGGCGGCCAGCAGGGAATATGGCAGGGCCAATTTAGCTTCCATTGATCCGGATGTTTCACTGCTGGAAGGGATCAGTAGCGGATCCCAGGTATGGATGTCTCATGGTGATACCATCGTGAGGCTGCCGGAAAATTTCAGGGTCATTTCCAGTACCGGAGACATTGAAGTCGGGGCATTTCAGGTTTTGGGGGAGAAGACATTCGGACTGCAATTCCATCCGGAGGTGCACCATACTACGGAAGGACGGATTATCCTTCATAATTTCCTGGTTGGGAGTTGTGGTTGCAGCCAGTCCTGGACACCTGACTCCTTTGTGGAATCATCGGTCAGTGAATTGCGTGAAAAACTTGGCGATGACAGGGTGGTACTCGGACTCTCAGGGGGTGTGGATTCATCTGTAGCTGCCATGTTATTGCACAGAGCCATAGGGGACAAATTGACCAGTATTTTCGTGGACAATGGCCTGCTTAGAAAAGATGAATTCAGAAAAGTACTGGATACCTATAAGCAGTTGGGCTTAAATGTGATTGGTGTTGATGAACGGAAAAGGTTCCTGAATGACCTGAAAGGCCTGACTGACCCGGAAATGAAACGCAAGAGTATTGGCCGGAATTTTATCGAAGTTTTCGAGGAGCAGGCCAAAAAACTGCAGGATATCAGATGGCTTGCCCAGGGTACCATATACCCGGATGTGATAGAGTCAGTCTCGGTGAATGGTCCTTCTGCTAAAATAAAATCACATCATAATGTTGGTGGATTGCCCGAGAGGATGCACCTTAAGATCATAGAGCCCCTGAAGCTCCTGTTCAAGGATGAGGTGAGGAAGGTGGGGAAGAGTGTGGGACTGGACCCCATCATAAGGAACAGGCATCCTTTCCCCGGACCCGGACTGGCAGTCAGGATACTGGGTGATATCACTGAAGAAAAGGTAAGGATGCTGCAGGAGGCAGATGATATTTTTATATCCGGACTGATGGAAACGGGGCTCTATGAAGAGGTCTGGCAGGCTGGAGTGGTCCTGCTGCCTGTTCAGTCCGTAGGCGTTATGGGGGACGAGAGAACCTATGAACTGGCAGTTGCCCTGCGTGCCGTCACATCAGTTGATGGGATGACGGCTGACTGGGCAAAACTTCCATATGATTTCCTGGCAAGGGTATCCAATGATATCATCAACAAAGTCCGGGGAATAAACCGGGTGGTATATGATATCAGTTCCAAACCGCCGGCTACCATTGAGTGGGAGTGAGATTTCACTTAATATTGAAATTTACAGGGTTTATTTCTATCTTACCGCTTTAAAATCCATGCTTTATGGAAATCCTTCAAATTCCTGAGAAAAACCATACCCCCAGGGTACTTCTGGATCATGTTTCCGGAATCTTCGAATTTGAGGGCATATCCCTCCCCGAAGACCTGTTTGCATTCTATATGCCGGTACTGGAATGGCTCGATGCCTATATTGCTGAAATCAGGAAGGTTGAAAACCAGTCCTTTTTCCCTTCTCCCAAGGTTACTTTCAAAATGACCTATTATAATTCCGGTTCTGTTCGGATGCTGATCTTTATCTTGCAAAAGCTGAAGATGATTGTTGATATTCAGACCGATACAGTTATTGACTGGTATTATGAAGAAGAAGACCTTCATATCCTCGAAAATGGCAAGGATCTTGCTGATTTAACGGGGGTAAGCTTTCAATTCAAGATATTAAAAGACTGATCATTTTTTTTATCTTTGATCCCTTATTCTAGAGTGGGAGGGTATATCATGAAAAAAAGGCTTTGTTTTATTTGGTTTTCTGTGCTGTTCGTATGGATAGTTCCGAAGGGTGTCAGTGGACAGGTTTTTAGTGATGAAGCACTGAAATTCAGTCAGATAATAAACTGGATTGATAAGTATTATGTCGATACGGTAAATAAATCTGAACTGGTAGAGAAGGCCATCGTTGAAATGCTGCAAAATCTCGATCCGCATTCGACTTACCTGACCAAGGAAGAGGTCAAGGCCATGTCAGAACCATTACAGGGCAATTTTGAAGGCATTGGCATTAGTTTCAATATACTGAACGATACTATTTTTGTAATCAATCCTATTCCTAACGGGCCATCGGAGAAGGTCGGTATCAGGTCCGGGGACAGGATAGTTAAAATTGAAGGTCAACCAGTAGCCGGGATTGGCATTAAAACAGCTGATGTATTTTCAAAACTCAGGGGCAAAAAAGGTACCATTGTGAATGTTTCCATCAGCCGGAGATCGGTCTCCGAGTTGTTGGATTTCACCATCACCAGGGACAAGATCCCCATTTATAGCCTCGATGCCTCTTACATGATCAATGATAAGACAGGTTATATAAAACTGAACAGGTTTTCCCATACAACCATGGATGAGTTCCGGACAGCCCTTGTCGGGCTGAAAACGGAGGGAATGCAGGACCTTGTCCTGGACCTGGGTGGCAATGGCGGCGGATATATGGATGTAGCCATCAAACTGGCTGACCAGTTCCTCAATGACCGGAAGATCATTGTTTATACAGAAGGAAATTCCCATCCCAAACGTAAATTCTATTCTTCATCCAGGGGTGAATTCCTTGAAGGGAGGATGGTCATCATCCTTGACCAGGGCTCTGCTTCAGCCAGCGAGATTGTTGCCGGGGCTGTTCAGGACTGGGACAGGGGCGTCATTGTAGGCAGGAGGTCTTTTGGGAAAGGACTTGTGCAAAACCCGATGTTGTTGCTTGACAGTTCCATGGTCAGGCTTACCATAGCCAGGTACTATACACCTACCGGACGATTGATACAGAAACCTTATGAAGATGGATTCGAGGAATACTCGAGAGACCTGATCAACCGGTATAATATGGGGGAACTTCTGCATTCAGACAGTATTGTTTTTCCGGAATCTCTGAAATATCAGACCCTGGTCAGCAAGCGTCCTGTCTACGGGGGAGGAGGGATCATGCCGGATTATTTTGTTCCCCTGGATACAACTTATAACTCCGGATATTACAGCAGGTTACTGAGCAGGGGCATCATCAATTTCTTCACTTTGTCTTATGTTGATGATCATCGCGAGGATTTGCAGTCGAAATATCCAACATTCCAGTCTTTTCTGGATGGATTTACTATCAACAACGAGATAATGGAAGATCTGATTGCCTATGCTTCTGATCAGGATCTTGACTATAATAAAGAAGATTACGATGTATCCAGGGAACATATCAGGCTGGTGCTCAAAGCTTATGTTGCAAGGGATCTCTGGAATAGCAGTGAATTCTACCAGGTATTCAATACTTCCAATCCCAGTGTATTAAAAGCGATTGAAGTCCTTAACGGTCAGGATGTGTACCAGGCCTTATTGGGATCTAAGCAGTAAAATCTTAATTTTTGAACCTGGAATCATTCATTAGCTGGTTCAGCGGTAATTATGTTGAGGTACTGGGTGTTGTAATCAGCCTGGTTTATTTATACTTCAGTGTCAGGCAGATCATCTGGCTTTGGCCCTTCGGGATCATCTCATCGGCATTGTTCATCCTGATTTTTTTTAACAGTAAGTTCTATGCTGATATGGGACTCCAGGTCTACTACCTGGGAGTGAGTATTTACGGTTGGATTTACTGGTCTCGAGGAGCCGTCGACAGGAATGAAAAGAGCACCCTGCCTGTTTGCAGGATCAACCGCCGGCTGGGCCTGGTCCTTGGTATGGCAGGAATGGTGATCATGCTGGGAATTGTATATATCCTGAAAAGCTATACTGACTCTGATGTGCCGTGGGGAGATGGATTCACGACTGCGGGAAGCGTTGTGGCCACCTGGATGCTTGCGCGTAAGATGCTGGAACACTGGCTGGTATGGGTGGTTGTTGACAGTGTGGCAGCAGGATTGTATTTCTACAAGGGATTGTACCCGTCATTTCTGCTTTATCTGATCTTTACAATTATTGCGGTTGTTGGATACTTTCACTGGAAAAAAAGCTTATCTGAAAATTTGACCTGATATGTTCAAGGTAGTCGTAACCGGGCCGGAATCTACCGGTAAGACCGAGATCTGTAAATTCCTGGCAGCATCTTTTGAAACGGATTTTATTTCCGAATATGCCAGGGAGTATGTTGCTTCCCTTGACCGTGCATATACTTTTGAAGATGTCGAGAAGATAGCAAGGATGCAGGTTGAAAAGTTACATCAATACCAGGAGGAGAAATTGCCCATTCTTTTTCTTGATACCTTCCTGATCATTACAAAAGTTTGGTTCCGTGAGGTTTATGGATTGATACCGGACTGGCTTGATAACAGCCTTGCAGATTCAGGAATTAACCTTTATTTATTGTGTTATTTTGATATTGATTGGATCCCTGATCCATTGCGCGAAAATCCGGGTCAGAGGAGGGCCTTCCTTTATGAATCTTATCTCAGGGAAATTAATCAACTGGGAAGTCCCTGTGAGGTCATCAGGGGCAGTGGTACAGAACGATTCAACAATGCAAAATTGGCGGTAGAGAAGCACTTTAATATATTTTAGGGATACACCATGAAAGATTTTATAGCCACCACCCTGTATGGAATGGAAGAAGTGCTGGCAGATGAACTGACCAGCCTGGGGGCCGGTGACGTCAGGGCGCATAACAGGGCAGTTTCTTTTGCCGGAGACAAGAAAATGCTATACAGGGCCAACTACCACCTTCGTACGGCCCTCCGGGTGCTTAAACCTCTGCGGGCCTTCCCGGCCAGGAATGAAGATGATATTTATAAGGGCATCCGGGACATTGCCTGGGAGGGGGTAATGGGACAGGAAAGCACGCTTGCAGTTGAATCAGTGCTGGTATCAGACAGGTATAAACATTCGGGTTATATATCCCAGAAGGTAAAGGATGGGATTGTTGACAGGTTCAGGGACCGGACAGGCAGAAGGCCATCTGTCGACCTCAAAGATCCGGATGTCAGGATCCACATACACCTGGGAGATACGCATTGCAACGTATCGTTGGACAGTTCGGGTGAATCTTTGCACAAACGCGGCTACCGGACACTTGGCTATAAGGCTCCCCTGAACGAGGTCCTGGCTGCAGGTCTGATCAAATTATCCGGATGGGAACCTGGAATGCAGTTTGTTAATCCCATGTGCGGATCCGGTACCCTGGCAATAGAGGCCGGGATCATGGCCAGGGGATTACCCGGAGGGTATTTCAGGACGGGATTTGGATTCCAGGCCTGGAATGATTACGAGCCGGAATTATTTGAATCCGTCCGGAAGGAACGATTCCTCAAGGACTTTAAGGATCAGGAGATCCTGGCCTGTGATCTGGTCTTCCCCGCCATCCGGGCCGCTCAACAGAACCTGGCAAGGGCAGGCTTGCTCGGAAAGGTGGGGCTGGTAAAATCCGGATTTGAATCATGGCAGGTTGCACGGGAGACCGGCAGTGAAGGCGTGATCATAATGAATCCACCCTATGGGGAGAGAATGGAGGAAGATGATCTCCAGGCACTTTATAAAAGCATCGGGGATACTCTTAAAAAGAATTTTTCAGGTTACCAGGCCTGGATTTTTAGTGGAAATCCGGATGCGATGAAGCATGTGGGACTAAGAACAAGCCGTAAGCTGACCCTGTTTAACGGTCCGATCAAATGTAAATATCATCAATATGAACTATATGGTGGATCGAGGAAATAGATCCATCACGATAATCCGGTTTAAAAGTTTTTTATGTATTTTAAAACCTTTGAGTTACTTTAAGCGTATCTAAAGCTTGAAATGTTTGGTAAATCACTCGAATTCCTGTCTTTCAGGAAGTACATTTTTTTTATATATTTGCTGAGCATTTAGTAGTTTGATTGAATTAGTCAAGAGAATATTTAACCAATTCCGCAGATGAGCTTTGATGTTCATGAGTATTTTTCCAAATTGAACGGCGGAGATGTTCTGGTTGCCTATAAAGGCAGTATCACCACGGACCTGATCAATAATGTACTCGAAGAGATCGAGGAAAAGATGGATGGTGTGGATGAACAGGCCAAGATAAAGAAGAAGGTCTACAACGTACTTGTAGAAAGCCTTCAGAACCTTTATCATCACATCGAAGAATTGCCGGATAAATTGAAAAGTGATTTTGAATCTAAGTTCGGGATACTGGTTATTTCCCGGGAAAATGATATATACCGGATCTCAACGGGCAATTTTATCAGCTCTGAGAAGATTAAGTTTCTGAAAGACAAGATCGATAAGATCAATTCACTGTCAGGAGATGAACTAAAAGATATGTATAAGTTCATTCTGAATCACCAGAAGCTTTCTGCCAAAGGAGGAGGTGGACTTGGGACTTGTTGATATTGCCCGTAAAACAGGAAATAAATTGGAGTATACATTCCAGCATTTTCAGGATGATTATTATTTTTTCAACCTGGATGTATATATAAATGAAGAAAACTAACTAATAATACTTTTATAGTGATGGAACCAATTTCAATCGAAGGTACAACAAAGACACCAACAGTAAAGTTTGACGCTGGATCTGGGAAAATTGAGATCAAAGGGCGGTCAATTCCGGAAAATTCAATAGAGTTTTACAAGCCCTTGGTTGATTGGCTGGAGGAATATGCTAAGAGTCCAATGGAGAAAACGGCTGTTAATGTACAGTTGGAGTATTTCAATACAAGTTCTTCCAAGTGTATCCTGGATGTATTCAAAAAGCTGGAAGCCATCCATAAGGCAAAGAATGAAGTGTTGATAAACTGGTACTATGAAGAGGACGATGAAGACATGCTGGAAGCAGGGGAGGATTATGAATCCATCATCCGGGTCCCTTTCAAAATGATCGAGATCGTAGAGTAACCTCGACTTACTAACTCACACAAGATATCGAGACCATCTCAGCATATACGCCGGGATGGTTTTTTTATTTTGTTTAAGATATTGGATCGTCGCTGAATTTTGCGGCAGTAACCGCAAAATATAGGCTTCTCATCCAATATCTTAAACTAAATCAATCAATGGTTCAGATCGTCACTTACATTTGCGCAAGCGCCAATGAATGTTTCATATCTGATATCTTAAACAAGATCAATCATTATATCAGATCGTCACTGACATTTGCGCAAGCGCCAATGGATGTTTCATATCTGATATCTTAAACAAGATCAACCATCCCGGCGAATACGATGAAAAAATTGTCCGAAGAAGTCGAGAAATTTCTTTAATAACCTGAAATATAGGATAAGATAGAGGATCAGTGACATAAACCAGATGACGGCGATGTTGACAGTGAAGGTGCTGAAAAAGTTTCCGAATACCTGCTTCCTTGGAGCATAGAAGTGTGCCTTGATCAGTTTATGTTCCGGATCCATATAGATGGGGTCGAATTTCTGGTACAGGCGGCTTTTATACTGGATGATCCGGTCGGTGACATTGGAGTTCTTTACAAAATCTTCCAGTGATTCATTGTTCTGCTCACGCTTGATTTTATTGAAAGCCTCCTTGTATTCATCGGTTCTCTGGAGTTCTCTCGTTCGTTTATCCGACTCGTCATTGACCTTGTTATATAGTTTGATATTGTAGGCCTTGATTTCGTTCAGGTATTTGCGCAGGGAATCCAGTATATCCTGGCTGATCTTCTCCGGTGTTAGTTCTGAAAGGTGATTGAAGGTGAAGTTGGTATTTTCTTCCATTTCATCTCTGATCTCGCTCCTGAGAAGATCTAAATGAAGTTTAATGTCTTCAGCCCTGGCAGGATCATCAAGGTTCCGTCCTATGCTCTCCACCTTGTTCAGCAGGTTCACCGTCCAGAAATCCTTACGGTAACTTGCCTTGCTCATTACCTTGTCGTACATATAGAATTGAGACTGGTAATCATTGTTCATGAACTGGTAGGTCGCCAGTGCCTCATATGCCCAACGGGCCGTCATGACCTCACCATATATGGGGATGCTGGTGGGAGAGGATATTTTCGGGTTGAGTTTATCATACTTCACGATGACCCCGCTCAGGATGATTTGCGGTATGACCAGGAAAGGGATCAGGATATAGATGGTCACGACGGTCTTGAAACTGTCTGAAATGACCAGTCCCATCAGGTTGGATGAAACCCAGGCACTGAAAAGGACCAGCCAGTATTGCCAGTACATGCCTTTGATCTCCATTATGCTGTTCCCTATCACAACAAATAACAGTGCCTGTATGGCTGAGAGGGCCATCAGGACAGCCACTTTTGAAAGCAGGTATCCAGACCGGCTAAGGTTCAGAAAGGCTTCTCTTTTTTTAATTCTCCGGTCTTTTATGATCTCCTCGGCACTGCCTGTGAGTCCCATGAAAATGGCAACGATCACAGACATAAATATATATACGGGAAGGTTGGAGTTTCCCTCAAGGTTGTAACCGTGAACATTGGTAACATTTACATTGAAATACTTGATGATATAGGCCAGCAGGCAGGCCAGCAGGGGTGCTTCCAGGAAATTGATCACCATGTACTGTGTGTTGGACAGCTTGGACAGCACATCACGCTTTACAAAGATCCGGAATTGTTTTAGTTTGTTGGGGATTTTGAACAGGATTTCCGGTAAGGAGGAATGCTGCTCAAGGTATTTGCCATTTTCCTTTTCTTTCTCTAAATAATGGACATGCCACTCCTTCGGAGATATTTTCCTTGTTTTGGTGGCCTTTCCATATTCATCGAGTACATTGGATTCTACAATATTAAAGATCTGCTCGGGATTCACATTCCCACAAAGCTCACATTCACTTTCATTGAAGTTGGCATGATGGATCTTTTTCTTAAAATATACAATGGACTCTATTGGATCCCCATCATAGATCATCCAGCCACCTGTATCCAGGATGATCATATTATCGAACATCTTGAATATGTCGGAAGAGGGTTGGTGGATGACAACAAATACAAGTTTTCCTTTCAGGGAGAGTTCCTTCAGCAGGTCCATGATATTCTCTGAATCCCTGGATGATAAACCGGATGTAGGCTCGTCCAGGAACAGGATGGCTGGTTCCCTGAGCAGTTCAAGCGCTATATTCAGCCTTTTTCGCTGGCCACCGCTGATTTTTTTATTCAGGGGGCTTCCCACCTGGATATCACGGATCTCGAATAATCCAAGATTTTCAAGTGTCTGGTTAACTGAATCTACAATTTTTTCCTCCGTATAATTATCAAAACATAGCTTGGCATTATAGTACAGGTTCTGATAAACGGTCAATTCTTCTATCAGCAGGTCGTCCTGGGATACATGCCCGATGATACCTTCAATCTTTTCTTTGTCAGCAAATATGTCCACCCCGTTTATCAGTACTTTTCCGCAGGAGGGAGGTGGCAGATCCATTCAGGACATTGAGCAGGGTGGATTTGCCGGCGCCACTGGCACCCATTATACCTATCATCCGTCCTGATTCTTCCTTGAAACTGAGCTTATGCAGGCCGGTATCGCCGCTCTTGAAATGGTATTCGATCTCACTGACTTCAAAAGTGATCCGGCCCTTGATCTTGTCAAGCTGGAAACGGCTGACAATATCACTGTAATAAATGGGTTTGATCTGCTGGTTCTTTATCGAGGAACCATTGTTCAGAACGTATACCTTGTCCGCCTGGATCAGCTGGCTGTTCATGTACATCTCACGCTTGCCGATATACCTGATAAAATAAAGTCTGGCACTGGGCACATGCAACACCCTTAATTGTCCCACGATAGAATCAATGATAAATATGCTTGGATTTTTTCAGGTTAAAATCCGGGTTGCTGTCAATCATCATGATATCTTCGCTATCCGGGACATCTTCAGGGGAAAGCAACACAAAATCCCTGATCTGCTGATATTCTTCTTCCAGTACATTAAATGTCTCAGACACAGTGTTGATGAATTCCATCTCCTGTTCGGTGATCTCACCATTATCCGATCTGACGAATTCGAGCAGGCGGATCAGTACTATGATCTTTTGTGCTTGTGCGAGTTCTTCATTGATGGCGGTTGCGATCTTGAGTACCCTGACAGAACTGGCGGAGATCCCCTTGGCCCTTTTTTCGGATTCTTTCTGTTTCTCCTGGTAGAAGTTCATAGTACTCATCAAATACCTTCAGGTATTCCTGAACGATCTCGTGGTTCAGCTGCTTCTTCAGGTAAGCCTTAACAACAGTCCTCCTGTCACTCCTGCTACTATCAGGCCTGGCAATAATGGCAAAAAGCTGCATCAGGGCCTTCAGGATCTGTTCACTCATGTGTGCGGAAGTAATACAAAATTAGTATACCCCCAATACGTGAAAATCAGGGCAAAGTTACAGGTACAGGATAAGGAATATGACGGGGATGAGAATTCCAAGTGCAGTAAGCCAGGCGCCTCTTCCGGTAATACCCTTTTTTCCCCGGATCATGAACAGGCCGGAAATGGCCAGGAGGACCAGTGCCAGTGCAAAAGCATCTGAAAACCAGGTCCATAATTTTTTTGGTTTATTGTAGTGCAGGAAGTTCATTTCCCTGAAAACAGGCCGCTTCTTTATCACCTCAATATAGGCCCGGCCGCTATCCAGGTTTACCGTGACGGATCCCTGCTTAATGAATATCTTTAATACCCGGACTGCGGGAAAGAAATGGCTCCTGTATTGATAATTCTGGTCAATTTGCCTGGCCAGTGATCCTGCCACCTCCCTGGAAATATCTTCAGCAGCAGGTACATCCTGCAGAGTAGCTTCTGAAATCTTGATGATGTAATCCGGATTCCAGTCATCCAGGTGATTGAGCGCAATCCCCGAAATACCATAGACCACGGACATGCCAAAGAAAATATATCCCATATCCCGGTGTATGATACGGAGCCACTTCCGGATTTTCATTGAAAAGAGTACTGATTTATGAATAAAAAGGGGCTATTCTGTGATAACCTTGAATTCGATGGTTTCTATCCAGTAGTCTGATAGATGGTCTTTGCCGCTGGCTGCAATTTCATCCCTTACGTCCTGTATTCTTTTAAGCTGAGCAGCCTGTTGTTCAATCCTCATGCTCTCCATCTGCTTCCTCGCCATGGTCTTCATGTCCTTCTGCAAGATCTGGTGCTTCACCATGGTTGTCTCCATGCCCTACACCACCTTCATGGCCTTCCCCGCGATCTGTGTTCGGAGCCTTCACTGACTTCAGCCTCCCATTCAGCCAGGTAAGTTTCATCGATGATCAATTCCTTGACAATCCCGTTGACCTCTATCGTACTTCCCTCCAGTTCGACATCGAATTCAGAAATGTTTTCACCGACTGTGATGCGAAAACGATCTTCTCCATCTTCACCAACGACAAACAGACGCTGTCCGCCATGACGGCAAACATGAACCACAGTTCCTTTAATGGATACGGGTGTTTCAACATAGGGGGATGCATCCGCAAGGAGGGCTTCTACGGTAACTTCCGATATTTCCAACTCACTAAGATCTGTAGTTTTATTGGTTTGTTGTCCACAGGAAACTGCCAGGACAAGTCAAAATAATCAGGCTGAAAAATCTGGTCATCATAATGGATTCATTTTGGTTTGCGACTGCAAAAAAAGCAAAAGAGAATGAATAACTCAAAAAAAGGAGGGTGTTTTTGATGCAGATTCTTCTCAGATATATTTTTCCAGGCGGAAATTGGCCCGGATCCTTTTGTCTTCCCTCAACAATTCCATCCTGATCTTTTTGCCATGATTCCCGTGCAGGTAATTTGTAGATTTCATCCAGGTTAAGCTGCGGATGCGGGGTGCCATTGATGGAGAGGATCTCGTCCCCGGGCCTGATACCGGCCCCCTCTGCCCTTGATTGCGTTCTGATCCCGGCTAATGAGATAGCGATGTTCATCGGGACTGGAATCCGGATTTCAAGGCCACTCATATCGTAATGAAATTCATCCTCAAAAGCATTGTTTGCTATAATATGGATCTTTTTATCAGGGTAATCAAGGATCAGGTTAAAACGCCTGAGTAATTCTGAACCCAGGCTGCCGTTCTGTCCATTTACCGTCTCCGTAATCACAACTGTCTGAGAGTCAGGAAAAGAAACCAGCACGTCGGGCAGGTGAAACGGACCGATATCCATTCCTCTTATCCTGCCGACTTTACCTTTATATTGCCGTTGATACTGCAGCCAAGAAAACAATCCCGGCTTCCGTCGGGAATGGAATATCCTGGAAGGGAACCAGCGTCCAGGCTCAGGGCATATCCTGCACCCGTATCCAGCATTAGCTTCACAGGGCGGGAAGAACCATCATTTGTGAAGATGGTCGCATTAATAAAGGGTGAGTATTATTGATATCCATCGGCAATGATGCATATCCATCAAGGTTTTTAGTGCTCACTGAAATATGCGCGGTTCATAAAAGGTAAGAAGCTGCCGTTCATAGTCAATTTCGATCAGGTATTCCTGAAATGCCTGCATATTCATCAAACCATGAATCTTCGTGCCCATCTTGCGGGAAAGCTGCAATCACATTGCTGGAAAGGATAATGTAATCCTGGTCCTCCATAGTAGATATCACCCACCCTCAGGCTGTTACCCCTTGGTATGAATAGCATCGATCGGTTTACCATGATCCAATTCCCCTGACCATTACCTCCCTTGCATGCTTTAATTCGATTATCTCATCAGCTTCTAGTTCACATATTATGGAATTTTCCAAGCCCTGTGTCAAAAATAAACTGCAAAGTGTCGGAATCATTGATCTGTACCGGTAGGAGGATGAGCTTGTTTACCATACTGAATGGCAATGATACAGGATATTCCCATGAGTGAACCATGGGTTTGACTTCCTGTTGAACATTCTGTGCCAAAGCTAATTGCAAGAATAAGAAAGCACAGAAAACAGATATGCCTCAGTGAAAACATATTCCCTGAATGGTATAAATTTACCTAATGCAATAACAGGAGATGAGTGATTGCCGGATGGAATACCTGAAATTTACTTCAGGATTCATGCCAATTATTATAATTTATTATGAGACTGGTCATTAATAATTGAGGGATATTATATCACTGACCGCTTATGATACATTGTTCGCACGAAAACGAACAATGACAAAATGACATGACTAAATAATGAACAATAAGACAAAATGACATATTTTGTGAATTTATTTCCCCTGGCAGGAAGTTTGCCGTCTTCAGGAGAAAAGTGAACAGATACAGGAATAAAAACAATTGAAATATATGAGACAGGATAATTTAACCATCAAATCACAGGAAGCTATTCAGGCAGCTATTGACACATGCAACGGGACTTGGCCACCAGGCCGTGGAGCCCGGGCATCTCTTAAAGGGACTGCTGATGGACAGCTGAAAATATCATGGCATATCTGTTACAGAAAACGGCCATGAACATGGAAACGGTTGAACGGACACTGGATGCTATACTGGAAAACTACCCCAAGGTAAGCGGGGGAGAAGTATATCTTTCCCAGGAAACCAACAGGATCCTACAGAAAGCCATGCAGATCTCTAAAGAGGAGGGTGACCAATTCGTGGCAGTAGAACATATAATGCTGGGCTTACTGGAGACTCCTGGTGAAATATCCAGGATGTTAAAAGACCAGGGACTTCAAAAGCAAGATTTAAAGAAAGCCATTGGAGAACTAAAGAAAGGTTCGAATGTTGATAGTCCATCTGCAGAAGAAAGTTATAATGCCCTTGGACGGTATGCAATAAACTTGAATGAACTGGCCCGGCAGGGCAAGCTTGATCCGGTGATCGGCAGGGATGAGGAGATCAGGAGGATATTGCAGATCCTGGCAAGAAGGAGAAAGAATAACCCGGTACTCCTGGGTGAACCGGGGGTGGGCAAGACAGCCATTGCAGAGGGACTGGCACAGCGGATAGTAAGAGGGGATGTGCCTGAGAACCTGGCATCCAAACAGGTATACTCCCTGGATATGGGTGCCCTGATTGCCGGTGCCAAATACAAGGGCGAGTTTGAGGAAAGGCTGAAGGCTGTCATAAAGGAGGTTGTAGGTTCAGACGGTGAGATCATATTGTTCATAGATGAGATACACACCCTTGTGGGAGCGGGCAAAAGCGAAGGAGCCATGGATGCAGCCAATATATTAAAACCTGCACTGGCCAGGGGAGAGTTGCGGGCCATTGGCGCCACCACCCTGGATGAATACCAGAAGCATTTTGAGAAAGACAAGGCGCTGGAACGCCGGTTCCAGGTAGTGATGGTTCATGAACCTGATAAGGTTAGTTCCATATCCATTTTAAGGGGATTAAAGGAACGGTATGAAAATCACCACAAGGTCAGGATCATGGATGAGGCCATTCTTTCGGCTGTGGATCTGTCATATCGCTATATTGCAGACCGAAGGCTGCCGGACAAGGCCATTGACCTGATCGATGAGGCGGCTTCCAGGCTGCGTCTCGAGATGAATTCTGTCCCCCGGGAGATTGATCGAGATAGAGCGGAAGATCAGCCAATATGAGATAGAGCGGGAAGCCATCAAAAGAGAGGGAAAGAGCAAAAAACTTGATATGCTCGGAGAGCAGATCGCAAACCTGGGTGAAACCAGGAACAAATTATTTGCGCGCTGGGAGATGGAAAAGAAAGCCATCAACCAGATACAGAAGACAAAAGAAGAAATAGAAAATTTAAAGGCAGAAGCTGAGCAGGCAGAACAGGAAGGTAATTTCGGAAGGGTGGCAGAGATCCGCTATGGACTGTTGCAGGAAAAGGAACAGATCATTGCGAAGGGAAAAGAAAAACTCCGGAACCAGCAAGGAGATTCTGCCCTGATAAAAGAAGAAGTCAATGCCCAGGATATCGCTGAAATAGTGGCCAGGTGGACAGGGATACCGGTCAGCAAAATGATACTGAGCGAAAAAGAGAAACTGCTGCATCTTGAAGAAGAACTTCACAAGCAGGTAGTTGGCCAGGACAGGGCCATTACAGCAGTGGCTGATGCGGTCCGGAGAAGCCGGGCCGGTTTACAGGATGCAGAAAAGCCTGTTGGATCATTTATCTTTATCGGGACGACTGGCGTGGGTAAGACCGAACTTGCCAAGGCACTGGCATCCTTCTTATTTGATGATGCAAACCTCATGACCAGGATAGATATGTCTGAATACCAGGAACGGCATTCGGTATCCAGGCTGATCGGTGCGCCACCCGGATATGTGGGATATGATGAGGGGGGGCAGCTGACCGAAGCAGTCCGAAGGAAGCCATACTCTGTAATTCTGCTGGATGAGATTGAAAAAGCCCACCCCGATGTATTTAACATACTGCTGCAGGTACTGGATGATGGAAGGTTAACAGACAGTAAAGGCAGGCTGGTAAATTTTAAAAACACCATCATCATCATGACTTCCAATATCGGTTCTCACATCATTCATGAAAAACTGCAGGGTGATCGGGATGGGATAAAGCAGGATAAAGAAGAGCTATACCAGGAGATTGAGGACCAGGTCATGGAATTGCTGAAACGAACCATTCGCCCGGAATTCCTGAACAGGATTGACGAAATTATCATGTTCAATCCCCTGACAAGAGAGGAAATCCGTCAAATTGTGGATATGCAGTTCCGGAAAGTCAAGGATACGCTGGCTGAAAATCAGATAAATATTAATGCTGGAGCATGAGGCAGGAGACAGACTGGCCGAGCTGGCCTATGATCCCTTATACGGTGCCCGTCCATTGAAGCGTGTAATGCAGAAAATGGTTATTAATGAACTATCCAGGCAGATTATTGCCGGGGAATTGGAGACCAAGCAGGAAATATTGCTGGATATGGAAGGAGATAAACTCGTTCTCAGGAATGTGGCAAAAGAGAAACAAAAGAACTAAAAACTATTCACACAATCATCCAGGGTGTTATAGATCTCGAAGACGTTGTGCAATTTCAGGAGCTTGAATAATTCCATGACATCAGAGTGGATATTGCAGATCTTAAAAAAGCCATAATTGTTATTGGCTGTCTTCATAATGGAAAGGAATACACCAAAACCGGTACTGTCTACAAAATCAATGTCTTCCAGGTTCAGTATAAGTTTGGTGTGGGGCTGTTCATAGAACTGCTTGAGCTGTTCCTTGACGGGGTCGGCAATGAGGGCATTGAAGCGGTTAATATTATCAAAACGGACAATGATGATGTCCTGAATGGTTTCTGTTTTTAACATGCTTGCCTTGGTTTAAGGGGTTTACCGATTTGAAACATAATCCTGTAACTCAGTGATGGCAATCTTGCATTCATTTCTGAAATCATCAATCATGGCCGGGTAGCTTTCGGTATCTTTCCCATCCCTTGCCAGTAGTTCCAGTTCCTTGAGCTTTTGTGCCAGATCCTTCATGCCCATGATGGCTACTGATGATTTGGCCTTATGTGCCAGCTGGCTGATCTCTTCCCAGTTTTCCTCAATATAGAATTGCAGCATCAAGGATCGATATTGATTTACCTGTGTCGAAAAGATCTCAATCATTTCAGAGATAAGACCTTTGTTTCCCTCGGTCATATCTACCAAATAGGATAAGTCTGTCTTCATAAAGTATTGTTATTCAGTGCTTAATTTTTTTGGCCTATCTTGTGGGATGATTGATATTGAATTTTAAATGTACTTAATTTTTTTATTTTTAATAAAAATAGTACTCCCGCACTAACCTAATTTGCCGATTTGCGTATATTTCCTTAGTTAATTTAAACATTCATAGGCAGATGAGGAAATTTTGCGTGCATTTTTTCTTATTTTCTCTCGTTTTCATCATTTTTTCGGGGGCAAGCCGGGTCTGCGGCCAGGAGCTCAGCCTTAAGCAGAAAAAGAATGCTCAGACTGCCTATAACAAAGGTATACAGAGCATTGGTGAAGACAGCTACTGGGTAGCACTTGAGTACCTTAGTGCTGCCCTTGATTATAATCCACGATTTGAGATGGGTTATCTGACCCGGGGAAAGGTCAATCTTTATCTTAATAATATTGATGAGGCTGTTCAGGATTTTACCATGGCCCTTGTGCTCAATGGTAATTTTGGAGAAGCTTTCTTTTACCGTGGTTATGCCCTGCTGACCGAAGAGCCTCCTGATCAGGTAGATGCTGATATCAGTATGGCCCTGGTGAATGGCTTCAAGGAACCATATGTTTACTACTACAGGGGCCTCTGCAGGCTGCTGGATGACGATTATACAGGTGCTATTCTTGATTTTACCGAAGCGGTTGAACTGGATGATGATTATGCACTGGCTTTTCATGATCGTGGGACTGCCAAACGACTGCTGGGAGATTATCAGGGTGCTGTGTATGATTACCGGCAGGCGGTGGACCGTAAGCCTGATTTTACCCTGGCCTATAACAACATGGGCAGTGTGAAAATAAAACTTGGCAATTTCCAGGGAGCCATTGATGATTTTTCAGTGGCTATCAATCTGGACCGTGCATTCTACAGAGCATATAACAACAGGGGCAGTGCAAAATTCCAGATGGGAGATTACGAGGGGGCCCTGGAAGATTTTAATAAAGTTCTTGAGTTGAATGAAGATTATGCCCCGGCGTATATAAACATAGCAAATGCACAGACCAAACTCAACCATCTTGATGAAGCTGCCACGCATCTTGCCAGGGCTGTTGAGCTGAATGATTCTAGCGGAATTGCCTACCTGAACAGAGGATTTGTCAGGGAGTTAATGGGAGATCTGACCGGAGCCTGTGAGGATTGGTCCAAGGCTTTGGAACTGGGTGTGGAAGAAGCTTCCGAATATGTATCTGAATGTGATCAGTGAATTTATTTAATATTCCTAAGCGCATGAATTATTACAGGATCCGTTTGCTGGTTTTTATCTTTATCATGGTACCGGGATTCCTTGTGGCCCAGCAAAATCTGAAGATAAAAAAAGCCGATTTTAAGACGGAACAGGAGCTTGGATTGGAAGAAGCCTGGAAGAGCATCAAGGAAGGGGACAAATATTTCAAAGCCGGACAAGGGACTTACCGTGATGCCAGGGAGCATTATCTCTTCGCTGCACAATACAACCCGGAAAATCCCGCACTGAATTATAAGATCGGGATTTGCTATCTGTTTTCTGATGACAAGTTCGAATCTATCAAATACCTGGAAAAAGCTTTTCTGACCGATGAAAATGTTTCCCCGGACATCAGGTTGATGGGTGCGAAAGCGTATCAAATGACGCTGAATTTTGATGATGCCATAAATCAGTACCATAAATACAAGGAGTCCCTTGATCCCAAACAGCGGGCGCTGGAAACTGCAACCATAGACAAACTAATAGCCGAATGTGAGAACGGGAAGGCCCTGGTTGCTAAACCAGAGCGGGTGATCATCAATAATATGGGAGAACAGATCAATTCTGTCGGTGATGATTATAATCCTATTTTTACTGCTGCCGATACGGCGATATATTTTACCAGCCGGAGGAGTCATCATGAAAAAGCTAAAAGGAGTCCCCTCGACAATAAGCATTTTGAGGATATTTATGTCGCCTCTGCTGATGGGGACGAGTGGGAACCGGCAAGGAACATGGGAAAACCCATAAATCATGTCAACCATAATACGGCGGCCGTTGCCCTTTCCCCTGATGGCATGACACTTTATCTTTATCAGGGACATAAGAGCGGTGGTGGTGTATTCAGGTCAGAGATGAAAGAAGGGAAATGGACCTCTCCTAAAAACATACCCGGCAAGCTGAGGTCAAAAAACAGGGAAACCACCATAAGTTTCAGTCCCGATGGCAAAACCTTCTATTTTGTATCGGATAATGAAAAGCTGACTCTCGGGGGAAAAGATATACTGGTATCGGAGCAGGATGCACAGGGCAAATGGAAAGACCCTGTGAACATAGGGAAAGAGATCAATACCAAATATGATGAGGAAGGGGTTTTTATTTCCCCCGATGGCAATACTTTGTATTTTTCTTCAAAAGGTCATAACACCATGGGCGGATTTGATGTTTTTAAATCCGAGCGTAACGGCATGGGTGAATGGAGTCCGGCTGAAAATATGGGTTACCCCGTGAACTCCCCTGACGATGATGTATTTTACAAGGTTACCAATGATGAGCGCATTGCCTATTATTCTGCAAACAGGATGGGAGGCATTGGCGGACGGGATATATACAAGATCGTATTTCTGGGTGAAGAAAAGGAAATGCTGATGAGCACCGAAGATATTCTGATTGCCGGGATGGATGTAACTGGTAAGACCGGATTTTTTGTTCCCGCTGCCCCAATGACGATATCAGCCTTCATGTTGTCAGGGAAAGTGTATAATAACAAGACCAATGACGGTGTCCGTGCAAAAATTGATTTCATCGATGTGGATGTCAGCAAGGTGATCTCTACCACCCTGTCAAATGATAGCGGGTATTATAATGCCAGCCTTCCGGAAGGCAAGGCATACGGGGTTGAGGTCGTGGCCAGGGATTACCTCTTTTACCTGGATATCATTGATCTGTCTGTAGAAGATCCGGACAGGGTAATTGCCCGTAATTTTGGTTTGGATCCGATTGAAGTCGGAGCGACCGTTGTTCTGGAAAACATTTTCTTCGAACTCAACAAGGCCACGCTGAAATCAGAATCCTTCCCACAGCTTGAACAGGTCCTGGAATTCATGAACGGGAACCCGTCCGTGAGGATGGAAATATCAGGACATACAGACAATACCGGGTCCCTGCGGCTCAATACAAAGCTATCACAGGCCAGGGCCCAGGCTGTTGTTGATTACCTCCTGGAAAGGGGAGTCACGGAAGACCGGCTTGATGCCAAGGGTTATGCTTTCTCACAGCCCATTGCACCCAATAACACTGCGGAAGGCCGTGCACAGAACCGCCGCGTGGAATTCAAGATCCTGAGTAAATAAGCAGGGGTATAATCACTCCCTTTGACAGGCATCAATATAGCCCGGCGCCAATCCCAGGATCAGGCGGCATGCCCTCAGCCAGGAACATTCTCCCAGAACCAGTAGAAAAAAGGGTATCCTCATCGCGAAAAACTAGTCCGGACCTGTTATTACTTCACATCCAGTACAATTCAAGTGCAATTAAATATTAAAATGAAAAGTTTAAAAAATGAATTACATATTTTGTTTAGCATATAAGATATAAATTTGAAGACTCACTACATTAAGAAAAAGTCACAGATTTGTGACTTTCTAAGATCTTAAAAACGACTACCCGGTTTCATACTTATAAAAATGCAGATGCGGTCTACAGTTGGATAGCAGGTAAAGTATGACCGGAAATAAAATGTTGCTTCTCCTGGTAAACAATCTCATGCTTCTTTGGTTATTTGAGCTTATCCTATTGCCAATCGTTAATTTCTTTTAATATAATTATTGCTGTGATCGATATCCGGGATATTTTCAGTATCCAGGCTAAAGGATTTAACGCCGGCCGGATTCTCAATTACTATGACCAGCTGTCTTGCACCATCCTTCCATATGTCCATGGGTTTTGAGATCACCTCTGATATCCCATCCATATATTCAACGGTAAGGTTCACGGGAAGGGGCAGTGCCCTGGCACCCATTCGTCGGATGATTATTTGATTCTCCTGAAGTTCAAGGCCCAGGTCAGGATATCCGAAATCCATGTACCAGGCATTCCAGAACCAGTTGAAGTTTTCACCCAGGACATCATTCATGGTGTAGAACAGATCGAAGGGAGTCGGGATGTTTTCCCTCCCACCTCCTGAAAAATTCCTGGTAAGCGGACAGGAACCTGTCTTCTCCAACCATCTCGGTAAAAAGGATATAAAGGCACAACCGATTTCACCACATACTGGTAGAAACCATTGTTAAAGTCACTCTGGGTGTAGGCATTATACAATGAAGTATTATCCTGTGTAGATACACATAATTGGTTATATGCCTCGAATATGCCGGTGGCTTTGGCTGATCCAACGGTATTGCTGTAGAAGTCTATCCTGTATTCATCCCAGAGCCAAAGGATTGTGCAAAACTGTGTGAGGCCTTCATCCATAAAATGATACCGTTTTTCATTGATGCCCGTCAAAAAAGGGATGGTAGTTATGGCATATCTCATGAAAGGTCATGAGGGTCATGAATAGGGTATCCCGTTCATCACAATTATTGGCTATCATAGGAAATTCCATGCCTCCTCCCCACATGCCATTGAATGTGGTGGAATGTGGATACGGATAGGGAATACCTGGAAACACGTCTGGATGTGTATTTTACTGTATTTCTTGCAATATCAATTACCCTGGGGATAAAACTCAGATCCCGGATGATAGGCCACATCGACAAAGACCCTGCGGTCACCTGTATTTACACTTGTACCGTCCCATAGGTAGTCGGGTGCTGTTCCAAATGCAAATTCGGGGACTCCAGCTGCCTCAAATATCCAGTTATGGCCGGTGAGAAAGTCTTATGTCCAGATCATCCCTTGATATTATTTCCACCTTTTCATCGGTGGTCCTTGCTTTTTCCAGTCTTTCCGGAATGGGACTTTTATAAACCTCCTCTTCATTCAGTAATTCTCCGGTAGCCCATACATAGAACCCCTCAGGTACCTGTATGTTCACCCTGTAATTATTGAAATCATTGTAGAATTCCTGCATGCCTTTGTGGAATAATTGGTAATCCCATCCTTGCATGGGCGGAAAGAACTCCATATCATCGTAGACAGCGATCTGGGGGTAAAAATATCCGATGAACCAGGCATTGTCCCTGTAGTAACCGGTTCTCCTGAACTCTGGTTCCATGGGGATATGATAGCTCCATTCGCAAGAAATATTGAGCCTGCCTTTGGGCAGCAAGGGGCTTGCCAGGGGGACGGCAATGTTTGTCCCGTTTACCAATATTCTCTGGCTTGTCGGAGAAATGCCCGTTGTATTTATAACAATGGTATCCAGATCCATTCCATCATGAATATTTCCAGGATGGACCTGGAAATCTCTTATGGCTCCTTTTTTATTCCTGTTCTGGTAGAGCCGGAGCACGATATTGGTCAGGGTATCCGGACTCTGGTTGTAATAAGTAATGCTTTCCCTGCCATAGATCTTACGAGACGCTGTATCCAGCCTGACAGAAATATCATAATCAGCGTGGTTTTGCCAGTATTTAGGTCCCGGCCTCCCATCCCGGCTTCGGGTACCATCCTTAACTGCATTTCGATAATTAAGCGATTCGTAAAGTTCTGTTTCCTGGGCTGTGAGAAATAGGGAAAACTGAGTGCAAGGAAGATGATTAGTCTGCTCATGCCATAAATCGTATTAATATGGTTTTCATAACGACAACTTGGTTGATATTCATTATTAATTTAGGCAATTTTTCAATATTTACCTATATTTTGCATATTTGTTCTAGCATTAATAATTCTTCAAAAACAAAGATCATATGAAAAAATACAACGTAGGTATCATCGGCTATGGCTGGGCATCGGAAGCACACATCGAAGCGATCAATGCGACATCATATGCACAGGTCAACGCAGTATGGTCCTCCCGGAAACTTGATTCCGCGCAGCTCAGCCTGAAACATGGAAGCCAGATCACCTGTTACACCGATTTGGATAAGATGCTGGCCAACCCGGAGATCCATGTGGTTTCCATCTGCAGTTATCCCAGCCAGCATACCGGACAGGCGGTTGCTGCAGCCAGAGCGGGGAAACATATGATCATTGAAAAACCACTCGCACTGACCTGGGAGGATTGTCTGACCATTAAATCTGCGGCAGAGGAAGCTGATGTTAAAACCTGTGTCTGTTTTGAATGCCGGTTTTCCAATCAGGTGACCACCATAAAGTCGGTGATCGATAAAGGCTTACTCGGGAGAATTCACTATGCCGAGGTAGATTATTATCATGGGGTTGGACCCTGGTATGGCCAGTACAGGTGGAACACGAAAAAAGACGCCGGCGGCAGCAGCCTTTTGTCGGCTGGCTGTCACGCACTTGATGCAATGCTTTTTTTCATGGGCAACGATGTAGAGACCCTGAGCAGTTATTCAACCTCTTCGGCGAACAAGGATTTCGCCGTCTATGAATATCCTACCAGCAGCGTGACCATCATGAAGTTCTCTGACGGGAGAATCGGAAAAGTGGCCTCAGTCATCGACTGTTTTCAGCCCTATTATTTTCATATTCATCTGGTAGGAAGTGAAGGCAGTTTGCTGGACAATAAGTTTTACTCAACTCAGCTGGGAGGCCTTGATAAAAGTAAATGGAGTGAACTCTCCATGAATATGCTCGATTCGGGAGATGTATCGGACCATCCCTATCAAACCCAGTTCGAGGCATTTTTTAAGGCACTTGATGAAGGCAAAGAAATGCCACGTACCAGTTTGTCAGATGCCCTGCATGCACATAAGGTCATCTTTGATGCCGACAGGTCTGCTGAATAAAATTCATAAAAATCATCACTTCAGAATTAACCATCTCATCGGATTTTAATATGCTATTCTGAATTTAAAGGGTATTAAACAAGCGGCCTTACGTGTTTCGCGCAGCGAAATATGCAGCCGCGTTTTAATACCCTTAATAAGGTATTGCATGCCATATTAAAATCCGACTGGATGTTTAATAACAAAAATTCCCAATCCTGATTTTTATTACTTTTGACCATCTTAAATAAAACCCTACTAAGCATCCGATATGAAAGATACTGCTTTGACCAATGTACACAGGGAGTTGGGGGCACGGATCGTACCCTTTGCAGGATATAATATGCCCGTGGAATACACAGGTGTGAAGGATGAACATAAAACGGTCAGGGACGCTGTTGGGGTTTTCGATGTATCCCATATGGGTGAGTTCTGGGTACGTGGACCCAAGGCTGCAGAATTTATACAGCGGGTAACCACAAACGACGTAAATAAACTCTATGACGGCAGGATACAGTATACCTGTTTTCCAAATGGCCAGGGCGGGATCATCGATGACCTGCTGGTTTACCGGGTTGGAACGGAAAACTACCTGCTGGTCGTAAATGCCTCCAATATAGAGAAAGACTGGGAGTGGCTGAAAAAGCTGAACACCTATGATGCGGAGCTTGAAAATGCTTCTGATCTGACTGCCCAGCTCGCAGTACAGGGACCGGATGCAGGGGCCACATTGCAGAAACTTACCGGCATTGACCTGGGAGGGATAGGGTATTATACTTTCGTCATTGGCTCCTTCGCCGGAGTTGAGGATGTGATCATATCTGCCACCGGTTATACCGGGGCAGGGGGATTTGAATTGTATTTCCGGGCGGAAGATGGGGAGAAAATATGGGATTCAGTTATGGAAGCGGGCCGGGAATATGGTATCAAACCGGCTGGACTTGCTGCCAGGGATACATTAAGGCTTGAAATGGGATTCTGCCTGTACGGCAATGATATTGACGAGACTACTTCGCCGATTGAAGCGGGACTGGGATGGATAACCAAGTTTTCAGAAAACAATGATTTTATTGACAGGGAACGGCTGCAGCGGCAAAAATTGGAAGGTGTGAACCGCAAACTGGTGGGATTTGCCATGGTGGACCGGGGAATTCCCAGGCAGCACTATGAGATCCTGGATGACAAGGGACAAAACATCGGCGAAGTAACTTCCGGGACCATGTCACCCATGTTGAATATTGGCATAGGGATGGGATATGTGACTGCTGAGTATGCTGTACCCGGACAGGAGATACTGATCCGTATCAGGAACAAAGAACCCAGGGCAGTGGTAGTCAAAATGCCTATCTATAAAAAGGACAATGAAAAATATTGAGGTTTGTTTCTCGCCTGCCCTCTATCCGGGTTTCAGCAATCCGGAAGCCATTGCTGTGATCATTGATATCCTGCGGGCCACCTCTGCCATTGTAACCGCTTTTGATAACGGGGTGGAACGGATCATTCCGGTGGGTACCCTCGAAGAAGCCAGGGCTTTTAAGGAGAAAGGTTTTATGGTGGCTGCTGAGCGTGATGGACTGGTCAGGGATTTTGCCGATTTCGGGAATTCACCTTATAATTTCACGAGGGATCGAGTGGCTGGAAAACAGATCGTATATTCCACTACCAATGGTACCCAGGCCATACATGTGGCCAAAGATTGCCATCAGGTACTGATCGGGGCCTACCTCAATTTTACCTCGCTGAAAGATTGGATCATAAAGCAACAGAGGGATGTGATTTTCCTCTGTGCCGGCTGGAAGAACAAATTCAATCTTGAGGATACGCTCTTTGCAGGGGCTCTGGCCGAAGACCTGATCAATGGCGGGGCATTTGAAACCATCTGTGATTCAACAAAGGCATCCATTGACCTGTATGGCCAGGCCAGGGGGGACCTGATGAAGTACATTGATAAGGTAGCCCAGCGGACCCGCTTACGCTTGAACAATCTGGATGATGTGATCGCCTACTGCCATACCTTTGACCTGACCCGGGTCATTCCCATCTTGAAGAACAACCACCTGGAGGCACTTGAAACAAGCCCTGACTAAATAAAAACTTATAAACAACAGGTATATTTCTGGGTAATTTTTATGAAATTTGTCGCTGCATTGGCAGACGAGAGTAAATGAATGTAACCAATTTTAAATGAGAATATTATGAAAAAACACAACTTTTATGCCGGGCCATCCATCCTGCCGGCCTACACCATTGAGAACACGGCCAAGGGGATACTTGACCTGGATGGTATAGGATTGTCGGTGATGGAAATATCGCACAGGAGCAAGGAGTTCATGGCCGTCATCGAAGAAGCACAGTCTCTTATCAAGGAACTACTGGAAGTCCCCCAGGATTACCATGTCCTGTTTCTGGGTGGAGGAGCCAGCATGCAGTTTTGTATGGTGCCCTATAACCTCATGCAGAAAAAAGCCGCTTACCTCAATACCGGGGCCTGGGCTATCCAAAGCCCTGAAGGAAGCACACATTTTTGGAGAAGCTGTTGAGGTTGCTTCTTCAAAAGACAGGAACTTCAGTTACATACCTAAAGGTTATGAGTTGCCTGCCGATGCAGATTATTTCCATATTACCACCAATAATACCATTTATGGGACCGAGATCAGGAAAGACCTGGATGTCCCCATGACCCTTGTGGCTGATATGTCTTCCGATATTTTCAGCCGGCCGATGGATGTATCCAAATATGGGATCATATACGGAGGGGCACAGAAAAACCTGGCACCATCCGGACTGGCCTTTATCATTATCCGGGAGGATATCCTTGGCAAGGTTGACAGGCCCATCCCTTCCATACTTGATTACCGTATTCATATTAAAAATGGTTCCATGTTCAATACACCACCGGTCGTACCGATCTTTGCCGCCCTGCAGACCCTTCGCTGGCTGAAGGATAAAGGGGGTGTAGGTGCCATGGAGAAAGTAAATATTGAGAAGGCAGCATTGCTTTATGATGAGATCGACAGGAATCCCATGTTTAAGTGTCCTGTGGAGGATGAAGCAGACAGGTCTCTGATGAATATTTGTTTTGTGATGACAGATGAATATAAGGAATTGGAAGCCGATTTTTTGGCCTTCGCAGGTGAACGCGGTATGGTTGGCATCAAAGGCCACCGCTCGGTGGGCGGTTTCAGGGCGTCAACCTACAATGCCCTGGCAAAGGAAAGCGTTCTGGCCCTGATTGATACAATGAAAGAATTTGAGAAAAAATAAACCCTTATTAATATGCCAAAAATACTAGTAGCAACGGTTAAGCCCTTTGCCCCGGCGGCTGTCGGCCAGATCAGAGAGATCATCGAGAAAGCGGGGTATGAATTTGATTTGCTTGAAAAATACGGCCCCCAGGAAAACCTCGTCAAAGCCGTGGGGGATGCAGATGCCCTGATCATCAGAAGTGACATTGTGGACGCCGATGTCATCGGCGCTGCCAGCAAGCTGAAGATTGTTGTCAGGGCAGGGGCGGGATTTGATAATATCGACCTGGAAGCAGCTTCTGCAAAGGGAATTGTTGCCATGAACACACCGGGCCAGAATTCCAATGCAGTTGCCGAACTGGCCCTGGGTATGATGGTTTATATGGCCAGGAATCGGTTAAATGGGACCTCCGGCACGGAACTCAGCGGTAAAACACTGGGTATTCACGCCTACGGATATGTAGGCAGGCTGGTGGCAAAAATCGCGAAAGGATTTGGCATGGAGGTTTATGCCTTTGACCCCTATATTGAGAGTGAAGTGATGGACAACGATGGTGTGACTTGCCTGGATAGTGCAGAAGCACTTTATGAGACCTGCCAGTATATCTCTCTGCATATCCCTGCCACTGCTGAGACCCGCGGGTCCATCAACCAAAATCTGCTCTCAAAGATGCCCGAAGGTGCAGTGCTGGTCAATACGGCCAGGAAAGAAGTGGTAGACGAAGCATCAATGGAAAAAGTTTTCGCGGAACGCTCTGATTTCAGGTATGTATCGGACATTGCCCCGGACAATGCAGATAAGCTAATGGGTGCTTATGGGGACAGGTGTTTCTTTACACCCAAAAAAATGGGAGCACAGACGGCGGAGGCGAACATCAACGCCGGTGTTGCAGGTGCAAAACAGATAGTGGCTTTCCTGGAAGAAGGAGACAGAACCTTCCAGGTAAATAAATAACCTATACCATGGCCAGATTAAAAGCATTCAGGGGATTCAGGCCGGGAAAGGACCTGGCAGGCAGGATTGCATCGCGACCCTACGATGTGCTGAATTCAGATGAAGCCCGGGAAGAAGTGGAAGGTAACCCGTATTCATTTCTGCACGTAGTGAAACCTGAAGTAGACCTCCCTCCCGAAACGGATCTATACGCAGACATTGTATACGAAACGGGAAAGTCAAATCTCGAAAAAATGATCTCTGAGGGACTGCTCTTCCAGGATGAAGCCGCTTTCCTTTACGTATATGCACAGACCATGGATGGCAGGACCCAGTATGGTCTGTTAGGCTGTGCCAGCATTGAGG
Source organism: uncultured Bacteroidaceae bacterium (assembly GCA_963767555.1). Classification (GTDB taxonomy): domain Bacteria; phylum Bacteroidota; class Bacteroidia; order Bacteroidales; family SM23-62; genus SM23-62. The sequence continues at coordinate 100,301 of CAVYEL010000023.1, forward strand.
ATTACCAGGCAAATGTTATCAAAAAGCATGAACTGACCCGGCCTGATAAGGAGGAGGACAGGAAACAGCACGTCAGGGTCTCTAACTTCCAAGCGGAACCTGTGTTTTTTGCCTATCCGGATCACGCGGAAATTGATACCATTGTCAGTGATGTAGTGCAACAGGCACCTGAATATGATTTCGTGGCAGAAGATGGGATAGGGCACCGGCTGTGGGTGATCCGTGAACAGGAACGGATAGACAGGCTGGAAGCCATATTCTCTGCAGATATTCCTTTTACCTATGTTGCTGACGGCCATCACCGGACAGCTGCCGCAGCCGGGGTTGGCGCAGAGAGGGCCCGGGCCAATGCTGCCCACACAGGCATGGAGGAATACAACTATTTCCTGGCTGTTCATTTCCCGGCGGGTCAATTGACCATCATTGATTATAACCGGGTAGTGAAGGACCTGAACGGGATGGGTGATGAAGAATTTTTAAGCCGTCTTGGGGCTGCCTTTGATATAGAAAAGAAGGGAAAAGAGATTCATAAACCAGAGGCTCTGCATAATTTTGGCCTGTACCTGGGAGGCAACTGGTATTCGCTTACTGCGAAAGATGGGACCTACGATGACAGTGATCCCATTGGACAGCTTGATGTTACCGTTCTGTCGGAACATGTACTGGCTCCTTTGCTGGATATAACCGACCTGAGGAAATCCAAGCGGATAGATTTTGTGGGAGGTATACGGGGACTGAAAGAGCTGGAACGCAGGGTGGATTCCGGAGAGATGAAAGCGGCCTTCGCGCTTTACCCGGTAAGTATGGAACAGTTGATGGAGATTGCCGATACCGATAATATCATGCCTCCGAAAACCACCTGGTTTGAGCCCAAATTGAGGAGTGGACTGGTGATCCATAAACTGGATGACTGACATACAGGATCCATGAGTATTCTGGAAAATATCAGGAAATTAAAGGCGGAAATCCCCGGTCACGTGGATATCATTGCGGTCTCCAAGAGAAAACCCGTCGAAGATATCATGGAGGCTTATGAAGCAGGGCACAGGCTCTTCGGGGAGAACCGGGTCCAGGAACTGATTGAAAAACAACCCCTCCTTCCCGGGGATATCAACTGGCACATGATAGGACACCTGCAAACCAACAAGGTGAAGTATATTGCCGGTTTTGTAGATATGATCCACAGTGTGGACAGCCTGAAGCTGGCGCAGTGCCATTGATAAAGAGGCACATTAAAGTCGGCCGGGTCATTCCTGTACTACTGCAAATGCATATAGCTGATGAAGAAAACAAGTTTGGATTCTCCGAAGAGGAATTGAACAGCCTGCTTGATTCACCGGAATTTTCCCTCATGAAAAATATCCGCATTGATGGCCTGATGGGGATGGCTACCTATACGGAAGATCTGGAAAAGATCCGTTCGGAGTTCCGCAGCCTCAGGGAAGTTTTTTCCAGGGTAAAAAATGCTTATTTTGCAGGATCAGATCATTTCAGGCAGATCTCCATGGGTATGTCGGGGGATTATGAGATCGCCATTGAAGAAGGCAGCACGATGATCAGGGTAGGAACCCTTATCTTCGGAGCCAGGACTTATTAATTAAAAAAATCCGTAATTATGGCAGACCTGAGTACAGATTTTGTGGGACTAAAACTTGCGTAATCCTCTGATTGTCAGCAGTAGTGGATTAACAGATTCAGTTGAAAAGATCCAGAAACTGGAAAAAGCCGGAGCCGGTGCAGTCGTATTAAAATCACTCTTCGAAGAACAGATCCTTTTCGAGGCCGGCCATCTGGCTGAATCCAGTGATTATCCGGAGGCCGATGATTATATACAGAATTATACACGTTCAAACAGTGTGGATAATTACCTGGACCTGATCGAACAGGCAAGTTCTCAGTATCGATTCCTGTCATTGCCAGTATCAATTGTGTCTCTGCTGCGGAATGGACAGATTTCGCATCAAAAATTGAAGAGGCCGGTGCCGCTGCGCTGGAACTGAATGTTTATTTTCTACCATCGAGCAAGGAGTGCCAACTCACAGGTTTATGAGAAACTTTACCTGGACATTGCTGAAAAAGTAAAACAGCAGATCAATATCCCGGTAATCATGAAACTTGGCATGCATTTTACTCACCTGGTGAATCTGGTTGACCTGATGTACCACAGGGGGGTGGATGGTATTGTACTGTTCAACCGCTTTTACAGTCCCGATATCAATACCAGGGACATGAAAATGACCTCCTCGGAGGTATTCAGTTCTCCGGCTGACCTGCGGTTTTCCCTGCGCTGGGTGGCCATAGTTTCCGCCATGGTAGAACAGGTCCATATTGCCGGCTCAACAGGTGTGCATGACGGACAGGCAATGGTGAAGCAGATCCTGGCCGGGGCAAGGGCCGTGCAGGTCTGTTCGGCTATCTATAAGCATGGTCCGGACATTATCAGCACCATGCTGGATGACCTGAATACCTGGATGGATCAAAAAGATTTTTCCAGCCTGGATGCTTTCCGCGGCCATATGAATTACAAGAACCTGCCTGAGCCACAGGTATATGAAAGAAGCCAGTTCATGAAATACTTCTCAAGCCATCACTGATGTTCAGGTCTGAAGAAGGTTGATCAGCTCCCGGGCAAGCGGCTTTTTATCTTCGCTGACCCTTGTCAGACCATCGAGGAGATGTTGACGCTCTTTCTCAATTTTCTGATTACTAATATGTTCCATGGATTGCTCTATGACAGTAAACGATTCAAGGGCAACCAGGTAATCTCCCTCGATGAACAGCTGGATAAAAAGATCCATATGGCTGCTGTAATCCAATCCGCTTTGCCAGATGGCTGACAGGATCCCGGCATGGGCCCTGGCCAGTCCGGGTTTCTTCAAACCAGCTGCAACAAGCGGGACGACACCCTGTTCCTTAATGTCTGCAAGGAACCTGATCAACTCTTTTTCAATAAGTTCACTTCCGGTCTGGCTCAGGAGCTTGAGAAGATCCGGTACATAGGTTAAATTTCCGGCAGCTCCTGAGTTTGCCAAGGGTCTTCAGGACGATCAGATCGTCGGCTGACCACAGATCTTTAAGTATTTGAGGATCCGGTCTTTTTTTCTGGGTTCCCTGATTCATAAGCCTGTCTTATTGCCTGACTGAGAGCTCCATAAGCTTTTTTGCAGCCTTCTCAGACCCGTAACGGGCCGCCCTTTCCCAGTCAGCGATGGATCCATCCCTGTCATTGGATTGCCATCTGGCCATTCCCCTCTGGAACCATACTTCATGGTTTTTGGGATCAAGGTCCAGTGCCATTCCGAAATCATTCAGGGCGTAACGGTAAGTGCTGGTTGCCAGGTATGTTTTTCCACGGGCCTCATAGAACCTGGGATCATTGGTTTCCAGTTCAAGACAATGATTAAAGCTGGAAAGGGCCTTCAGGTATTTCCCGGATTCAAAATGGACCTGTGCCATGCATATAATGTGCTTCTGCCTGATCAGGGAAATAAACGATATAGTCTTCGATAAGGGCAGCCGCCTGGTCGAAATCCCCGGCAGCCGTGTTGGCCTCACTCAATTCTTTCATGATCTCAAGTTTATCAGGCTGCAGTTGCAGGGTACGCTTCAGATCAGGTATGGCATCTTTGAATTTACCCAGGGCCATATAAGATCCTGCCCTGCCGTAGAAACTCTCTGCATTCATCCTGGTAAGTTCTATTGCGGCCGTATATGCCTGAACTGAATTCTGGTAATTCCCCATGTGGTGAAAGACCCTGCCGCGGGCAGTGAGCAATGTGGCCCGGTCCGCCGTTCCACCAAGGGACTGGTCTATCAGATCAAGGGCATCAAGATAATCTTCTGAATTCGTCAGGTAAGTTATCTCCTGGTACAATAGTTCATCTTCAGTATACCAGTCGTTTTTCCAGAGGGATTTCCATTCACTGCTTGTCTCAATCGACAGAAATGCATCATCCAGCAGGATGGTGCTGGATGGGAGTTTATATTCGGACCTGAGGTGTTTTTCAAGATATACGGCAGCCATCCTGGCATCCCCCATTTGTGAATAGGTCCTGGCCAATGCGTAGGAACCCATCCCGGCCCTTAGATCTTCAAGCCGTTCGAGATAGGCAATGGCATTCGGATAATCTGCGGTCAGATAATATGTTTCAGCAATTTTCAACAATCCCTCCGGATCATCACTGTCGGTTGCCAGTACCTGCTCAAAATAATGCCTGGCCTGATCATAGGATCCCTCCTGCAGCCTGGCTATACCAAGGAGGTATGGGTCCTGCCCGAGGGCTGACAAATGAAGCAGCCAAACAAGCAGGGATAAAACCGGCAAAATCTTGCCTGGCCTCATACGCAGGGGGTTTCTAATTTTCCACAGGATTAACAGCATCTGATTCAGTAAAAACATATACAAAACCGGACAGGCTCCGGACTTCAAGTCCACTCAACCTGTTCTCAAAAATATCGCAAACATAGTAATAAACACCTGGGGGTACAATATGGTCGGTGTTCATGCGCTTCCCGTCCCAATTGATATCCGGGTCTTCGGTCTGGTAAACAAGCACACCCCAGCGGTTGTAGATCTTCATATCCACCTTCTCAACGAAAGCATAATTGCTGGGCCTGAAAATATCATTCATGCCATCCCCGTTTGGTGTGAATACATTGGGCAATACATAATTAACGCAGTTATCTACACATACGATAACTGAAAAATTGCTTTCATTGTTGAAAGAATCGACCGCCGTGACCGCATAACATCCGGCCAGTGATCCTTCCGGAAAATGCATATAAGTAGTTTCATCGGCGGACAGGGTACTGTCAATCAGCACCATCTCTCCATCCATCACCTGGGTATAATAGATATGGTATTTCACAACATCGTCAGCACAACTGTTATTGGGATTGGACCAGGTGAGAAAATTATAGGTACTGTCGCATAATGACTCTACGGTAAGGTCAGGTGGACATGGAGGAACCGAATCAAGAGGAGTACTGCAGGCAATATGTGTCAGGTTGACAGAAACGTAATTGATACCGGATACACTCCGCGACCCTATCGTTTTAACCTGGTAGCAATACTCAACACCGTTCTGGAGTCCTGCGTCTACGTAAGAACTTGCATCTGAGATGTCTATGGAATCAAATTCCTGGCTGCCAGGTCCCTTCCGGTAAATAATATATTCATGGTTCACCCAGGGGGTGTTTTTACGTACCCTGATGATGTTGGCATTGTCTGTCCCCTCAATTTCAAGCCATGTGCTTGACACCACTTCCTGGCGTCCGATGAGGAACCTGTTCCCGGGTTCATCATTATACAGTTCTACCATATATGAATAAGGGAAGGCAATGGTGTTGACAGGTGAATCAACATAGGTGGTATCGTTCAGATCGGAGGTGGTGAACCTGTGAATTTCCTGCAGGTTATTACCCATGGGATCCAGGTCTGACCGGTATATGATGTATTCGTATGGACCGAGTGCAGGGATGGTATCCAGCTCCAGGGGTTTGGCCCAGGAAAGGAAGATGCTTCCCTGTGTATCGAGGTCTGTTACACTGGCCTGCAGAACCGCAGGATTCCCCGGGATCAGCACGCCACATACTTCTGCTGACGGAAATCCGGGTGTCCCGTCCTCGAAAATAGCCACGATCATATAACAGTATTCGATTCCCTGGATCAATCCCTCGCCGTGATTGTCATCAGGGTACTGTGTGCTGTCCCTTCTGTCAATGATGCTGACCAGCTCGTAATCCAGATCCGAAGGTATCCCGTTGGTACATGAATCCGGAGTATATCCCAGCCTGCCTTCCCTGCGGTATATTTCATAGGAGGTGACATTCGTGCAGATGGATTCATCCCATTCCAGCAAAATGGAATTGGCTGTGGCTGTGGTCCTGGGATTTTCCGGAGCGGGACCAATTACTTTGATATGAAAATTACTGATGTCCACCAGCTGGAGGATGGGATGGTCATCTTCGGCCTTGACGATCACATTATAAGGCTGGTTCCTTACATGGGTACAGGTAGTCTGCCAGGAGAACCGGGAAACATTGAAACCCGTGCCTGATGTTAATTCGTCGAATGTAGCGGGACTGTCATCAAATAAAAATGGACCACCGGTGGCATACTGGGTAATCCTGTTACTGTCAGGGTCAGTAGCCAGTATATCATACTCCAGCAGGTTCCCTGCCTCCACGCAGAAATTCTGCAGGGGCATGATCACAGGGGGACGGTTATCCGTACTGTGCACATCGATCTGCATGTCCCTGGCAATACTCCCGATCTTCACCCCGAACCTCCATTCTTCAATTTCAATGGCGATATTGTAAATGCCTGTATCAACCGGTGTGTTCCAGACCAGGTCCCCTGTTATTTCATCGATATACAGGCTGTCACTGGCCAGGGGCAGGGTATAATCCTCAATGGGTTCCCCATTTTCTTCTGTGCAGACGGTCAGTTTATATGATATGCTGTCACCGTCCGGATCAAATGCCGCCGGGTTATGCACAAATATCTGGCCAACAGCTGCCCTGTCTATAGGGGGATTGAGCAGGACGGGTGTGCTGTTGGGTCCGATGCCCGTATTGATGACAATGGTAGTCTTGACCGAAAAGATCACATTGACAGAATTGGGAATGTTCAGGACTCCGAGATTTCTGTTCGGGTCCTGGACCACGATGGTGTAGGTGCCCGGACCGGGAAAGGTGTGTGATGTCTTGTACTGGTTCCAGAAATAAAAGTTCGGGAGAGAGAGTTTTTGTGTTCTGGGTGCTATGGATACACTTTGATCTCCCCATTGTACCTCCAGTTCACTCCGGTCAGCCGCAGACCTGGAGTAAGTAAAGGTCTGGATCAGGATATCGAAGGTGAAGGGATCCTCTGGACGCTGGGTCAGCGTAATTTCACCTGCCCTGTTGTGCGTAGCGTATGAACCGGCTACAGTCAGGTATACAGTCAATAATATGAGGAGTATCTTTCTCAACAAAGGCAGTTTATTTCTTTATATTAAATGATAAATCGGTCGTTTTATTGTCCAGCCGGTATCCATTTTGTTTTTCATTAAAAGTTACGATCATTAAATTGGTCTGATCACTGAATTTTTCCAGCATTACCCGGTTTACAATATTAATCTTTTGAATTTTTTTATGATGTTCATATCTGTAAAATAACCAGATGGCCTCTTCATTTAATTTAGCATCCACAAATTGCAGATCTGCTGTCTCTTTCCCATTGAACACAAGCTGCAGCGCCTCCCCTATGTATTCATTAACCGCTGTTATCTTGTCCCCGGGATCCTCCTGCTCAATAATATTCAACTGTACCCCGTACTTGTGTAATATGAGATCCTGGAAATCATCTGCAAATATTTTTACAGACAGTTCAACCTTTCCCTTAACAGGATCCAGGTCTAAATTGGTAACTGAAACATGAACGGGATGCAGCCAGGCAGAACCAGTCAGCAACACGGCCAAACCCACCCATCTTATCATCTTCATTCCTTTAATCCCGCATCTTATAGGTATTCTCAGCAAAATTACAATATTTTTGTTTTATTAAATGTTAAATGTATGACAACATTCGGACTGTATCTTTCACTTGGGATTGACCATATAGCTGATTTTGCCGGGTATGATCACATCCTGTTTCTCATGGCACTGTGTGCAGTCTACAGCATCAAACAATGGGCCAAAGTATTGATCCTGGTAACTGCATTTACATTGGGGCATACACTGACACTTGCCCTGGCGACACTTAACCTGATCCGGATCTCCACAAACCTGATTGAATTTTTAATACCTGTTACCATCTTGGTCACTGCCTTAATGAACATTATACAGCGGACACATTCGGCCAATGCGGTTTCGCACAGGGTAAAATATGCCATGGCACTTTTCTTTGGACTGATCCATGGTCTTGGTTTTTCCAATTACCTGAGGAGCTTGCTTGGGACGGAGAACAGGACCTGTTGCTGCCGCTGTTTTCATTTAACCTGGGACTTGAACTGGGACAGATCATGATAGTAGTGGGTGTATTGTTGATTTCTTTTATCCTGGTGGACCTGGTGGGCATGAAGAAAAGGGAGTGGAATCTGATCCTTTCAGGTGCCGCTCTTGGCGTATCACTGATCCTGTGTGTGGAAAGGTGGCCATTTACTTTGTAAATTTATGTTGTGAGCTGGCAGCCATATATAAAAGATTTCAAAATATTCCTGCAGTTGGAAAAATCTCTCTCTGCGAACTCCATTGAAGCCTATACCCGGGATATTCAGAAGCTGGTAAGTTTTATGCAATTACAAGATGAGTCACTTTCACCTGTAGATGTGGAACTTCATCACCTTAGCTCTTTCATTGCTTGGGTGAATGAAATTGGACTCAGCGCCAGGTCGCAGGCCAGGATTATTTCCGGGATCAAGTCATTTTACAAATATCTGCTGCTGGAAGATATCATTGAAACAGATCCGACAAGCCTGCTTGAAACGCCCAGGATAGGGCGGAAGCTCCCCGAGGTCCTCAATCATGAAGAGGTGGAACTGATTTTGGCACAGATTGATCTTTCAAGCCCGGCGGGCAGGAGGAATAAAGCCATGCTGGAGGTACTCTATGGATGTGGATTAAGGGTCTCAGAGTTGACGGAGATGAGATTGTCCCATGTATATTTTGACCAGGAATTTATCAGGGTTACTGGAAAGGGCAACAAGGAGCGGCTTGTACCCATCGGGAGAATGGCACTGAAGGAGATCAGGAATTACCTGCCGGACCGGAATTCACTGCCCAGGATCGAGCGGGATCACGAAGATATACTTTTTCTTAACAGGAGGGGGCGAAAGTTGTCGAGGGTGATGGTGTTCACCATGATCAAGGACCTCGTTGCTGCCGCTGGCATAAAGAAGAATATCAGTCCCCATACATTCCGCCATTCTTTTGCCACAGAGCTGATTGACAGGGGAGCTGACCTGCGTGCAGTGCAGGAAATGCTGGGACATGAATCCATCCTGACTACTGAGATCTATACCCATCTTGACAGGGAATTTTTAAGAGATGCCATCATCCGATTTCATCCCCGGAGCAAACACTGATTACCACTATTTATTTGTACTATTATTTAGATTTGATTTAAGCATATTTTAAATACATTTGTACTTTCAAAATTTTAGGGTACTAATTGGTTGAATTATAAATACATTAAAATGTCAAAAGTTAAAAGAGTTTACAAATTCGGAAACAAAGAGGCAGAAGGAAAAGCTGATATGAAAAACCTGCTGGGCGGCAAGGGTGCCAACCTGGCTGAAATGAACCTGATCGGGGTTCCGGTTCCTCCTGGTTTTACCATTACAACTGAAGTTTGTACAGAGTACAATGAATTGGGCAAGGAAGCCGTAATCGAACTTCTCAAAGATGAAGTTGAAGATGGAATTGCCAATGTGGAAAAACTGATGAATTCAAAATTTGGGGACAAGGAAAATCCCTGCCTGATATCTGTACGTTCCGGTGCCCGTGCCTCCATGCCGGGAATGATGGATACCATCCTGAACCTTGGATTGAATGATGAGGTTGTTGAGGGACTGGCAGTTAAGACCGGAAATATCAGGTTTGCATGGGATTCCTACCGCCGTTTTATCCAGATGTACGGAGATGTTGTGATGGGAATGAAGCCTGAATCAAAAGAGGATCAGGATCCTTTTGAAGAGATCATCGATGAAGTAAAAGAAGAGAAAGGTGTGGAAGATGATACTGATCTGAGCACTGATGACCTGAAGGACATGGTCAAAAGGTTTAAACCTGCCGTCAAAGAATAAGACCGGTAAGGATTTTCCGACGGATGCATGGGAGCAACTCTGGGGATCAGTAGTGGCTGTTTTCGACAGCTGGAACAATGACCGTGCAGATCTATTACAGGAAACTGAACAATATTCCCAGCTGAATGGGGAACAGCCGTCAATGTACAGGCCATGGTATTTGGCAACATGGGTGATACCTCCGGAACAGGTGTGGCTTTTACCAGGGATGCAGGAACAGGTGAGAATATTTTCAATGGAGAATACCTCATCAATGCACAGGGTGAAGATGTGGTTGCCGGTATCAGGACCCCCAGCAGATCACTCTGGAAGGTTCCAAGCGATGGGCTGAACTGGCTCAGGTAAGCGAAGATGACAGTGCAGCAGATTATCCCTCACTGGAGGAAGAGATGCCCGAGATCTATAAGGAACTTTTTGATACACAGAATAAGCTGGAAGCACATTATAAGGATATGCAGGACCTGGAATTCACCATTCAGGAAGGCAAACTATGGTTGCTGCAGACCAGGAACGGGAAACGTACCGGTGCATCCATGGTCAGCATTGCCATGGACCTGCTTGATGAGGGTAAGATCGATGAGAAAACAGCCCTCCTGAGAATTGAACCTAACAAACTGGATGAATTGCTGCATCCCGTTTTTGATGGTAAAGCCATCAAAGAAGCAAGGGTGCTTGCCAAAGGACTCCCCGCATCTCCGGGTGCAGCAACCGGACAGATGGTATTCTTTGCCGATGAAGCGGAAGAATGGGTTGAGGCTGGAAAACAGGTAGTACTTGTCAGGGTAGAAACTTCTCCCGAGGACCTTCGTGGTATGAACGTTGCCAAAGGGATACTGACCGCCCGTGGTGGAATGACCTCCCACGCTGCTGTGGTTGCCCGTGGGATGGGTAAATGTTGTGTTTCCGGAGCCGGAAGCCTGAAAATAGATTATAAGGCCCGGACCATGACCGTTGATGGAAAGGTATTCAAGGAAGGGGACTGGATCTCACTGAATGGTACTACCGGTGAAGTTTACGAGGGACAAGATTGCTACCAAAGATCCTGAAATGAGCGGTGATTTCGGTAAATTGATGGACCTTGCTGAAAAACATACCAAAATGTCTGTCCGGACCAATGCTGATCACTCCAAAGATTCAGAGGTAGCCCGTAAATTTGGAGCCAAGGGTATAGGACTCTGCCGTACGGAACATATGTTCTTTGAAGGAGACAGGATCATTGCCATGCGTGAAATGATCCTGGCTGAAGATGAAGCCGGACGCCGTAAGGCGCTTGAAAAATTGCTGCCCATTCAGCGTGCAGATTTTGAAGGCATATTTGAAGCCATGCATGATCTTCCGGTGACTGTAAGGCTGCTGGATCCGCCACTGCATGAGTTTGTTCCCCATGAAGAAGAAAACCAGAAAGAGATGGCTGATGAAATGGGCATCACCGTTGAGGAGATCAAGACAAGGTGGAAGACCTGCATGAGTTCAATCCCATGCTGGGACACAGGGGATGCCGCCTGGGCAATACCTATCCTGAGATTTCAGAGATGCAGGCCCGGGCCATCATTGAAGCTGCACTTAACCTGAAAGCAAAAGGAATCACAGCCATTCCGGAAATCATGATACCCCTTATCGGGACCGTGCAGGAATTCAAAATGCAGGAAGAGATCATCCGCTGCAACCGCTGAAAAGGTATTTGAAGAACGAGGTGATAAGATCGAATACCTGGTAGGAACCATGATTGAGATCCCGCGTGCTGCACTGACTGCGGATCAGATTGCTGAACACGCTGAGTTCTTCTCATTCGGGACCAATGACCTGACCCAGATGGGCTTTGGTTATTCCAGGGATGATGCCGGCAAATTCCTGCCTATCTATATTGATAAGGGAATTCTGAAGCATGATCCTTTCCAGGTACTTGACCAGGAAGGGATTGGACAATTGTGTGAAATGGGAACTGACAAAGGACGTTCCACCAATCCTGATCTTAAAGGTCGGCATTTGTGGTGAGCATGGTGGAGAACCCAGTTCAGTGGAGTTTTGTCACAAGGTAGGGATGAACTATGTAAGTTGTTCACCTTACAGGGTACCGATCGCCAGGGTTGCTGCTGCACAGGCTGCAATAAAACAGGGCTGATACGTAAGAACTAAACCAAAAGGAGAGGCTCCAAATTTTGGGGCCTCTTTTTTTGTTTATACATATGTTCAACAACATATTTTTGTATATTTGCCGAAAACTGACATAAACCATTAAAAAAAAGATCAAACTATGACAACAGGAACCAGCCAATTAGACCTTTCACAATACGGTATCACAGATGTACAGGAGATATACCATAACCTTTCTTATGAGGAACTTATTCAAACATGAAACAGATCCTTCCCTGGAAGGTTTTGAGCGTGGCCATCTGACCAGTACCGGAGCAGTGACTGTAGATACAGGGATATTTACAGGCCGTTCACCCAAGGACAAATACATCGTAAAGGAATCTGAGAACGAAGGAGAATATCTGGTGGAAAAACGAGCAGCGGAAATCTTCTGATAACAAACCTCTTTCCGAAGAGATATGGAAGGAACTCTATGATAATTCAGCAAAACAGCTTTCCGGGAAAAAACTGTATGTGCAGGATGGCTTTGTCGGTGCCAACGAGGATACCCGTATGAAAGTCAGGTTTATCATGGAAGTTGCCTGGCAGGCTCATTTTGTCAAGAACATGTTCATTCGTCCCACAGAAGAAGAACTGAAGGATTTTGAACCGGATTTTGTGGTCCTGAATGCTTCCAAAGACCACCAACAAGAACTGGGAAAAGCATGATATGAACTCTGAGGTTTATGCCGTATTCAACCTGAAGGAAAAAAGGGCCTGTATCGGAGGTTCCTGGTATGGAGGGGAGATGAAAAAAGGGATCTTCTCGGTGATGAATTATTATCTGCCGCTCAAGGGAATTGCTAGCAATGCATGCTGCAGCAAATGTTGGAGATGATGGAGTTTCTGCCTTGTTTTTCGGACTTTCAGGAACAGGGAAAACCACCCTGTCTGCTGATCCGAAAAGGCACCTGATCGGGGATGATGAGCATGGCTGGGACGATGACGGTATTTTCAATTTTGAAGGTGGCTGTTATGCCAAAACCATTGACCTGGATCCGGAAAAGGAACCGGATATTTACAATGCCATCAAGCGGGATGCCCTGCTTGAAAATGTGGCGGTGGACTGGGACAACGGGAGAGGTGGACTGGGAGGATGATGCAAAGACTGCCAATACCCGGGTTTCCTATCCCATTATACCATATTAAGAATATTGTCAGGCCTCCTTCCAAGGCAGGTCATGCCAAGAATGTGATTTTCCTGACGGCAGATGCTTTCGGCATCCTGCCTCCTGTTTCAAGGTTGACAGAAGACCAGACCAAGTATCATTTTATCAGCGGATATACTGCAAAAGTGGCCGGTACGGAACGTGGTGATTACGGAGCCTATGCCTTCATTTTCAGCCTGTTTCGGGGCTGCCTTCCTGCTGCTGGACCCCATTATTTATGCCAATGAGCTGACCCGTAAAATGAAGGAACATGGTGCCAATGCCTGGCTGGTCAATACCGGATGGGTAGGCGGCGGCTATAAAAAGGGCGGTCACCGGATCGACCTGCCTTCTACCAGGGGAATAATTGACTGTATCCTGGACGGAAGTCTGGACGATGTAGAATATGAAACACTCCCGATCTTCAACCTGCAGATACCAAAAATAGTTCCATGCATGGATTCTTCCCTCTTGAATCCCAGAGATAACTGGTCCGATCCGATGGACTGGGATACCGAAGCTGGCGCGTTGGCCAAGAAGTTCATCGACAATTTCGAACATTATGCCGATACGGAAGATACCAGGAAATTGATTGCGGCCGGACCGCAACTTTAATGTCCCATGTTACCCGGCAAAGAGGTAATAATTTCAGGAACAATTTTAATGGCAGTGGCCTATCTGTTGGGTTCACTGCCTTTTTCTGTCTGGACAGGTAAGATTTTCTACAAGACAGATGTCAGGGAGCACGGTAGTGGGAATGCGGGTGCCACCAATACCTGGCGGGTGCTTGGCTGGAAGGCCGGATTGCCGGTTTTGCTGCTTGATATTGGAAAAGGGTTTGGAGCCACTTACCTTCCTTACCTGTTTACTTCTTTGACATCGGAACCTGGATTAATGCTCTGGTTTCGCATCGGCTGCGGTATAGCAGCTGCGATTGGACATATCTACCCGGTTTTTGCCGGTTTTAATGGTGGTAAGGCAGTCGCTACACTGCTTGGGGTTATCATGGGCTTGATGCCCCTGGCCGCAGTGGGGAGTCTGACAGTGTTTATCATCACTTTTCTGCTGTTCAGGATGGTTTCTCTTGGATCTGTCCTGGCTGCGATATCCCTGCCCATTATGAGTTTGCTATTGTCTGTAAGCGGCAGACTGCCTTTGCTGTTGTTTTCCGGACTGATTACCATCCTGGTCATCCTTACCCATCGCAGGAATATTCAAAGGATCATCCATGGAGAGGAATCCAGGGTCAGGTTCAGGAAGGTCAATGAGAATTCTCAGGTTTAGACGAAGTCAAGGTCTAGCTTTGACATCAGTTCTTTAACGCCAACATCCGTTAAAAGCTTTCCGGATTCTGCAAGGGATATCTTCCCGGACTGTTCAGAAACAATGATGGTCAGGGAATCAGTGTTTTCTGACAAACCCAGTGCTGCCCTGTGCCTCAGACCGTAGTTAGGCGGCAGGTTCAGGTTCTCCGAAATGGGAAGTACACACCGGGCTGCTATTAACCTGTCTCCGTTAATGATCAGCGCCCCATCGTGCAATGGACTTTCCTTATTGAATATGCTTTCAATGAGCCGGCTGGAAGTATCTGCATTCAGTGAATCACCTGTCTCAGCATAAACAGTCAATTCCGATTTCCTGGCGATCACAACCAGCGCCCCGGTTTTTGATTTGGCCATATTGATGACTGCCTTAATAATCGATTTGATCTTTACTTTTGGCTGGGGAGTAATATTGATAGGTATGACCTTTTCGAGTGACAGTCGGTTGCGGCTGAAATACTGGTTCCCGATGTAAATAAGAAATCGTCGTATCTCCTGCTGGAAGACAATAATGAGGGCGATGACACCCACCCCGATAACCTGACCTAGAATGGAGCCCAGCAGCTTCATATCCAGGGCCCTTACGATGATCCACAGCAGGTAGAAAGACAGGATACCAATGAATATATTCATGGCCACGGTACCCCTGATGAGCATGTATACCTGGAACATCAGATAAGCGACCAGCAGCACATCTATGACATCAAGAACCCGTATGGTTATGAATGTGGGCAGCATGGGTCAGATTTTGAATGTTTGACAAAATTAATAAAATCTGTGAGCCGTAAGTCATTGCGAGATTATTGTATAAATGTTTTTCCGACAAGTTTGATTGTTTCACGGGCTTCCTTAACGTCATGCACCCTCAGGATATTGGCTCCTTTCATCAGGGCTATGGCATGCAGCACCGTACTTCCGTTCAGCGCTTCTGAAGGATGGTTGCCAAGTACCCGGTAAATCATCGATTTCCGTGATAGACCAACCATCAGTGGCTGGTTGAAAATGTGAAATGCATCAAGCTGCCTCAGGATCTGATAATTATGCTCGATGGTCTTGGCAAAGCCAATGCCGGGATCAATAATGATGTCATTTACACCTATCTTGTTGAGCAGCCTGAGCTTTTCTGAGAAATGAATAATGATCTCCTTTACTACATCAGAATAACTTGCATGCTCCTGCATATCTGAAGGAGTTCCTTTCATGTGCATCAAAACATATGGTACCTGGAGACCAGCCACAGTTTCAAACATCCCGGGATCCATATCTCCACCCGATATATCATTGATCATATTGACATTAAAATCATTCACTACCCTGCTGGCGATCTCGGGGCGGAATGTGTCCACTGACAGGAGCATATCCGGATGTTTTTTGCGAATGATATCCAGGGCCATTTCCAGCCGACTGATCTCTTCCCCTGCCGGGATACCTCCCGATCCCGGCCGGGAGGAATAAGCCCCAACATCAAGTATGTCAGCACCTTCCGTTATCATTTCAGTGGCAGATTTAATGATCCCTTCAGGATCCATCAGACGGCTGTCCCGGTAGAATGAGTCCGGTGTGATATTCAGGATTCCCATGATCAGGGGCTGCCTGAAATCAAAGATTCTTCCACCGCAGTACAGGGATTGCTTATGGGAAAAAAATGTATCTTTAAGACTCATTTACAGGAAGGGT
Organism: uncultured Bacteroidaceae bacterium; assembly: GCA_963767555.1. Taxonomy (GTDB): domain Bacteria; phylum Bacteroidota; class Bacteroidia; order Bacteroidales; family SM23-62; genus SM23-62. The sequence continues at coordinate 116,369 of CAVYEL010000023.1, forward strand.
GTTTTATCGGTTAAAAGTAATAAAAACCCCGGTATTTCTTGAATTCAATGAAGCAAGGCAGGTATCAATTTATGGTTATTGAGGGACTTGACGGATCCGGGAAGTCAACGCAGATCGAACGCCTTCTAACATATCTTGAGAATGAAGGCATCAAGCACCAGTATCTTCATTTTCCGCGAACTGAAGAAGGATATTATGGTGAGCTGATCGCCAGGTTCCTTCGCGGGGATCTGGGGCCCCTGGAATCCGTACACCCCTATCTGGTAGCACTCATCTACGCGGGCGACAGGTACGATGCAGGGGAAATGATAACTTCCTGGCTGGCAAACGGTATTACCGTCGTGGCAGACCGTTATGTGGTCTCCAACATTGCCTTCCAGTGTGCCAAACTGGAGACTGCTGCTGAACGGGAGGCACTCAGGGACTGGATCCTGAAATTTGAATATGAATATCATAAAATTCCACGACCTGACATGAATATTTTCCTGGATGTACCCTTCGAGTTCACCCGGCAGAAATTGAAAGGGGAACGCAGCGGGGAGAATAGGGACTACCTGAACGGGAAAAATGATATTCATGAGCAGGATCTTGGCTTTCAGCAGAAAGTCAGGCAGGTATATCTTGACCTGACTGTTTCTGAACCGGCCATTCAGGTTATAAACTGTGGTGACAACAGGGGAGAAATGCTTTCCCCTGACGAAATATTTATGTCCATTAAGCACCTGCTTTTTCCAGCCGGTGCATGATAATAGCTATTTATGAGAACAGAAAATATTTTAACATTTATTTCCAGATTGATCCTGGGGATTGTATTCATTTTCAGCGGCTTTGTTAAAGGCATCGATCCGCTGGGATCTACCTATAAGTTCACAGATTATTTCAATGCTTTCAATATTGGTTTCCTGGAACCGCTGGCCCTGGTGCTTGCAATCATCCTTGCAGCAGCGGAATTCATCATCGGGGTTTCCCTGCTTTTTCGCTTCAGATACCGACTGGGTGTCTGGGCTTTGCTGGTTTTTATGTCGTTTTTTACCATCATTACCTTCATTCTTGCCCTCACCAACCCGGTTTCAGATTGCGGGTGTTTTGGAGATGCCATCATCATGACCAACTGGCAGACCTTTTTCAAGAATCTTATCCTAATACCCTTCGTGCTGCATATTTTCTGGTTCAGGGCTGCTTCTCAGGATTCGTTCAGGCCACTTTTGTCGTGGCTGGGCATAGCAGTATTTGCCATTGTTTTTCTGGGCATAGAGATCCATGCCTACCGTCATTTGCCATTGCTTGATTTCCGGCCTTACAGTATCGGAACGAATATCCCTGCTAAAATGAGCATACCTGAAGGAGTCCTGCAGGATGAGTACAAGACGTATCTGTATTACGAAAAAGATGGTACCGTTGAAGAATTCACTGAAGATAACTTTCCCTGGCAGGATACTACCTGGACCTATGTGGATTCAAAACATGTACTGGTGAGAAAAGGATATGAACCACCCATTCATGATTTTACCATTGTAGATGAAACAGATATTGATATAACCGGTTCCTTGCTTTCAGATGAAGGATACAGTTTTTTACTGGTGGCAGCGCATCTTGGCCATGCTGACACCGATGCTTTGAACTATGCTTCAAGGCTGGCAGCATGGTGCGGGCAGGCAGGACATTCATTCTATTGTACAACAGCATCTGGTGAAGAGGAAATAGAGGAAATTCGGCAAACACTGGATCCCGCTTTCGGGTTCCATACCACCGATGAAATCACCCTGAAGACCATTGTCAGGTCAAATCCGGGACTGCTTTTGATCAGGGAAGGGACCATCCTGGCCAAATGGGCCTACAGGGATTTTCCTGCCCTGGATGATTTTGAAGACATCCTTCCATCCCTTATGACGGCCAACAGGAAAGCGTTGGAGAACCGTGCAATGGGAAAGTTCATCCTGTTATTCCTGTTGCTTTCAGCGGGACTGTACCTGTTTATGCCACAGGAGAATAGGGATAAATAACAGGCTGGTGGCAGTTTATTTGTTAAAAAAGATGGGGTATGGGATCCTGGTAGCCTGGGGGGTTATTACGGTTGTTTTTGCGTTGTTCCATGTACTTCCCGGAGATCCGGCCCGGATGATGGTAGGGCAACGGGCAGACCAGGCTACCCTGGAAAGGATACGGGAGGAATTGGGACTGAACCAGCCCGTATACAGGCAATACCTGCATTACCTGAATGATCTTTCCTTCCTGTCATTGTTTGATCCTGTCAATGCTGAAAGTTATTTTTATTTCGATCCCGAGGATTATGGGAAGGCCCGGACACTGGTCAGGTTCTCAGATACCAGGTTAATTGTGCTGAAAGCACCTTACCTCGGGCGGTCTTTCCAGCGTCGGGAGAAAGTGGGACAAATACTGGGGACCGCCCTGCCAAATACATTCCTGCTGGCTGCCTGCTCTATGTTCTTTGCCTTTATCATTGGAACGGCTGCGGGTATTTTTGCAGCCATCAGGAAGGATGGTGTCTATGACCGGTCCATCCTGGTCATTTCTTCCCTGGGTATGTCCCTTCCTTCCTTTTTTGCAGCCATCCTGATAGGCTGGTTATTTGCCTATAAACTCCAGGCTTTTACAGGATTAAATCTGACCGGTAACATCATGGAAGTAGATGCACTATGGAGAGGGGGTCCACCTGCAGCTTAAAAATCTGTTACTGCCGGCAATTACCCTGGGAATAAGGCCCTTATCAGTGGTTGTTCAGTTATCCAGGAATTCAATGCTGGATGTACTCAGTCAGGACTATATTCGTACAGCCAGGGCAAAGGGGCTGTCATTTTCCAGGATCATATTCAGGCATGCGCTCAAGAACTCAATGAATCCACTGGTCACCGCTGTAAGTGGCTGGTTTGCCTCACTGATGGCCGGTGTGATCTTTGTAGAATATATTTTCGGATGGAAGGGACTCGGTTATATTATCGTAAATGCCCTGAATAATTATGATTTTCCACTGGTACTTGGATCAGTCATCCTGATATCTATTATTTTTGTGGTCATTAATATCCTGGTGGACCTGGTCTATGCCTATCTTGACCCCAGGATTCAATATACTTAGGAAGTATTTATTTATAACTATAACTATTATTCAATTATGAGAAAACAAATCGTAGCCGGAAACTGGAAAATGAACAAGACACTCCAGGAAGGTATTGACCTGGCAAAAAGTGTAAATGAAATGAATGAGCAGTTTGAAGGGGATGTGGGGGTTATTGTGGCGCCTCCTTTTATACATCTTTCAGAGGTTTCCAGGGTTTTGACCGGCGTGGGACTGAGTGCACAGGATTGTGCAGCGGAGGCCGAGGGTGCCTTCACAGGTGAAGTATCAGCCGGAATGGTCAGATCGGCCGGAGCAGCCTACGTGATCATCGGCCACTCTGAGCGGAGGACTATTTTCGGGGAAGATGATGCCATGCTGGGTAAAAAAGTAAAAATGGCCCTGGAAAATGGTCTTATTCCCATTTTCTGCTGTGGGGAGGTGCTGGAAGAACGTGAATCCGGTAAACTGTTTGAGGTAATTAAAACACAAATAGAAGTTGCCCTTTTTGACCTGGATGATTCGGATATGGGCCAGATCATCATTGCTTATGAACCAGTATGGGCCATTGGTACCGGTGTTGTAGCCACACCGGAGCAGGCCCAGGAAATGCATGCCTATATCCGGCAACTGGTCAGGGAAAGGTTTGGGGATGCTATCGCAGATGACCTGACCATTCTTTATGGCGGAAGTTGTAAACCCTCCAATGCCCGGGTATTATTTGCCAATCCGGATGTGGACGGGGGACTGATTGGCGGGGCTTCGCTGAATGCTGAAGATTTTATCGCCATTGTCAAATCCTTCTAGAACCCTTGGCAGAGTACATTGAACTTGACATCACTTTAAGCCGGCAGTCCGAACCGGAAAATGAACTTGTCCTGGCTTTGTTGTCCCGGTTTGGTTTCGATGGATTCAGGGAAGAGGAGGGAAGGATACTGGCATACATTCCGGAGGAGACCTATGCTGAAGCCGATTTTAAGGCATTCATGGAGAGGCATGGATTGTATGATAAGATAAAATCCATGGAAGCCAGGAGCCTGCCTGATCAGAACTGGAATGAAATTTGGGAAAGCGAATACCAACCTGTCCGGGTAGGATCCAATTGTTTTGTCAGGGCCCCTTTCCATCCTGCACAGGATGGGGTGGAACATGATATCGTAATTTCCCCGAAGATGTCATTCGGGACAGCCCATCATGAAACAACCCGCGGGATGCTGCAGATGATGTTGACCCAGGACCTGCACGGGAAAGCAGTTCTTGATCTGGGTTGCGGTACGGGGATACTGGCCATACTGGCGGGGAAGATGGGCGCAAAAACCATATATGCGATCGATAATGACCCGTGGGCATACCGCAATACACTGGAAAATATTGCCTTGAACGATTGCCACAGTATAGAGGTGTTGCAGGCTGAATTATCTTTTATTAGCAATCAGACATTTGACGTGCTGCTTGCTAATATTAATCTGAATTCGCTGCTCGGATTGATGGATCAATTCCCCGGCCGGCTACGGTCTAACGGCATTCTGATGCTGAGCGGGTTCTTTTCAGGTGACCTTCAGCATATAAATCATGCTGCAGGAAGAAATGGTTTGGAATTTGTGGTTAAACAGGTTATGAACAATTGGGCGGTTGCAGTTTATAGAAAAGCTGTTTAATTTCAGGCAGGTTTATCTTATTTCAGTGATGAAGCAGCGGATACTTATTTCCCTAATTCTTATCCTGTTTGGTAGTGGTTTATCCGGACAGGAAGTGTTCCGCAGGTTTTCAGCGGACCCTGAAAACTATCCCGCTGAGCTGGTAGCATTCATGGGAACCAGTGACGAAGAGGCTCAACCTCTTATTATTCAGACATTTATTGAGAACTGGAATGCCGGGATGATGCTTGATACTACAAAAGCACAGCTGATCGCGATCTCCAATAGAATGCTGGATATGAAGGCTCGCCCGCGTCCCCATTTCATCTCCTTCCTGCAGGTTATCAATGCTTTTACAATATACAACGGTCCGGCCGAAAACTACCTCAACTGGCTGCGCTCTATGCTCCATTTTACAGCATCTCGGAATTATACCCTGCCCGTGATCAATGATTATATCGTGTTCTCATATAAATTGGTGAATTCCGGCATATTATATGAGTCAAACAGTACCCGCTGGACATCTTCAAATGGTGATTTTCAACTGATTTTCAATGATTCTGTCCAGATCGTTGTCGGAACTACAGACCTGATCTGCAATGCTGTGAGAGACAGCATCATGCTGTATGGTACCAGCGGTATTTATAATCCCTTAAGTCATCACTGGCGTGGAAGAAGAGGAAAAGTAACCTGGGAGCGGTCTGGTTATTCTCCAGACCAGGTATATGCCCAACTGGCTGAATACATGATCAATTTTCGCGTGTATGAATTTAGTGCAGATTCCGTGGTTTTTTACCACAAACGATATTTTGATTTCGAAATATTAGGCAGGCTGGATGATAAAGTTGAAAGGATCATCTCACAGTCTGTTGCCAACTATCCCAGATTTGAATCATACCAGGCCAGTTTTCGGCTCGATGATATTTTTAAAGGCATTGATTATTCGGGGGGGATCAGTATGTATGGGGCCAAAATGATTGGTGCAGGCATAGGGGATAAAAAAGCAAAATTGAACTTTTTCAGGAATGATACACTTGTCATTGTTGCCAATTCTGACAACTTTGTTTTCGATCCTGAAAAAATCTCCTCCAGTGAGGCCGAGATCTCTCTCTATGTGGATGATGATTCCATTTATCATCCGAGTATTGGAATGAATTATATTGTGGATGAGAACCGGTTTTCGACTGGCAGAACAGATAATTTTCAATCACACTCTCCCTATTATAACTCCTTCCACCGTGTAGATATGAATTTCGAGCAACTGTCATGGCAGCTGAATGATGATTTAATTCAGTTAAGAATGAGGGAAGGGGGAGCATCCGGATTAGCCAATTTTCAGTCTGAGAACCTGTATGATGCTTATACCTACTTTCGGTTGCAGGGTATAGATAATGACAATCCGCTGGTTCTGCTAAGGCGTTATTCGGAACAAGTTTTTGACATTTCATTTTACGGGAAGGAGTTTGCCAGGTTTGCACATATGCAGCCTGCACATGCCCAACAGATACTAAAACAATTGGCTGAGCTGGGTTTTATAACATATGACCTGGAGGAAGATCGGGTCACCATGCGGCAAAAATCCTACGACTGGATATATGCCAGCGTTGATTATATTGATTATGATGTGATCAATTTTATTTCCGAGACTGAAGCACCACTTGAGAATGCCAACCTGGACCTGAGAAATTATGATCTTCACATCAATGGTGTGAAACAAATCCAGTTGAGTAATGCGCAGGCGGTCAGTATTTTTCCATCTAACCAGAAAATCATCATGAGAGCTAACCGTGATTTTACCTTTGATGGTGTGATTGATGCGGGACTTTTCACCTTTTATGGCAAGAATTTCTATTTCAACTATGATACCTTTAAGATCAGGCTTACCAATATCGATTCCCTGAGTATGAAAGTGAAAACTGAGCAACCTGATCAATACGGACAGACATCTGTACTGGATATTGCCAGTATGCTTGAAGATATGACCGGGGAATTACTGATTGATAATCCGGATAACAAGTCGGGACGGAAGAAGATCCCCAGTTATCCTGTTTTCAGCAGTACCAAGAATTCCTTCATATATTATGATGATGTGGCAATTCAGAATGGTGTTTATGAAAGGGAGGATTTTTACTTTGAAGTGTATCCCTTTGCCATTGACAGCCTTGACAATTTCTCACAGATCAGCCTGAATTTAAATGGGATCCTCCGATCGGCAAATGTTTTCCCGGCCATTGAGGAGACACTTCGAATTCAGGAAGATAACTCCCTGGGATTCAAATACATGATTGATTCTGCTGGCTTGGGACTATATGGCGGCCTGGGACATTATTACGATTCTATCATGCTGAGCAATGCCGGACTCCGTGGATCGGGCCGGTTCTCCTACCTGACATCCAGGGGTACGGCTGATGATATCATATTTCACCCGGATTCCATGTTCACCAGCGTTTCTGAATTTGAGATCCTGCAGCAGATGACAGGTGTACAATATCCCCTTGTCACTTCTTCCAGGAATGATTTGATGTGGTACCCATACCGTGATACCATGATCATCGAAGAAGGAGAGAATCCATTTGTTATCCTTAATGATTCAACCACCCTGAGCGGTACTCTGGCTCTATCATCACCAGGTTTATCAGGAAGTGGCAGGATGGAACTCACCAATTCCGTGCTTAACTCTGAAAACTTCACCTACACGGCCAATGTATTCGATGCTGATACAGCAGAATTCAGGTTGAAATCAGTGAATACCGACGGATATACCCTGATCACGGATAATATCAATGCACACGTGGATTTTGAGAACCTTTCCGGCCTGTTCAAGACCAACGAGGATTTTTCATTGGTCGAGTTCCCCGAAAATAAGTATGTAAGCAGGCTTGACCTTTTCAGATGGGACATGGAACGCACTGAACTTGAAATGGGGTCTGCTTCTGTGACAGATACCATTGCTGATATTGAAACAGACCCATACGGGGAACAGATCATGGTCGGGCCAAGGTATATATCCATTGATCGTGAACAGGATTCCCTGAGCTTCGTTTCTAACAGGGCCACGTATGATTACAGCAGGAACATCCTGCGGGGATCTAACGTGACCTTTCTCCGGGTGGCAGATGCCTATATTTATACGGGTGATGGGGAAGTGGTCATTGATCCTGACGGAATTATGGAAGAATTGACAGAAGCAGTTATTGTAGCCAACCGTGAGAGTAAAGAGCACCAGATCTACAATGCCACTGTTCAGGTCCTTGGCCAATTCAATTACACTGGAACGGGATATTATGATTATATCAATGAAACGGCAGAACCACAGTCCGTTTATTTTCATGAAATCAGTGTGGATGATTCTGTTAATACCATGGCAGAAGGAATTGTAGGAATAGATCAGTATTTTACGCTGAGTCCGTATTTTTCCTTCCAGGGTAATGTGGAACTCTATGCCAAAAAAACGTTCCTGACCTTTAATGGTGGGGCAGGATTAATTCATGAATGTGGCATTTTTGAGGACACCTATCTGAAATTCAGGGAAGAGATAGATCCGGCCTTTATTTATATACCCGTTGAAGAGCAGCCCTTTGATATAGACATGAATTACACCTATGCCGGCTTATTTCTGGCAGGGGATTCAGTGCACATTTACCCGGCCTTCCTGAGTGAAAAGAGATTGCCGCGCGACAGGTACATTATTGCTTCACACGGGATCCTCTATTTTGACAGGGCCAGTGATGAATACCGTATTTCCAGCAGGGAGAAACTCCGTTATCCTGAACGGCCTCCCGGTAACTTATTGAGATTATCCAGGAGTGAATGTCTTGTTTCCGGGGAAGGCAGGATCAGCACGGGAATGCAGCCCGGACAGGTCAGGATATCATCTGTCGGAAATGCTGTCCATAATATAAATTCCAGGGATACGGAGCTGAACCTTACCCTCTCCCTGAATTTCTTCATGTCTGAAGATGCATTCGAGATCATGGCAACCGAGATTGATAATACACCATCCCTCGGGGCTGTTGATCTGTCCAGTCCGGATTATATGAAAAACCTCCAGGAATTGATTGGAAGGGAGAGGGCAGAGAAATATCAGACTGAACTGGGACTTTATGGAGAGTACCAGTCATCTGTCCCGGAACTGACGCATACCCTCTTTTTTACCAATGTAAAACTGGTATGGAATCAAGAGACCCGGTCATACCGGTCAGATGGCAAAATTTCTCTCGGGAGTATTAACGGAGACCAGATCAATAAGCAGGTGGACGGCTACATAGAATTCACAAAACGGCGCAATGGGGACCTGGTGGATATCTACCTGGAACTTGACCGCAGGAACTGGTATTATTTCGGCTATTCCCGGGGTATTATGAGTGTATTGTCCAGCAACAGGGAATTCAATGCTGCCATTGAGGAGGTGAAACCCAACCAGCGGAAGATGAAAACACCCCGTGATGAGGTGGCATATATTTATTCTGTTTCAGACCCGAGAAAGAAAGCCATGTTTCTTCGTAGAATGCAGGAGGGTGAAGAACCACCGGTTGAATAATTTATATTGATCCTATGCCCGTCTTTTACTCCCCTCAGATTGATCAAAAACTGGCTATACTCAGTGAGGAAGAATCCCGGCATATCATCAAAGTATTAAGGATGACGGAGGGGGATCCGCTTGAGATGGTGGATGGCAGAGGAAATTACTATACCGGGATTATATCAGTTCCAGATCCAAAGGCCTGCCAGGCGCAGATAAATGATATTGTTCCCGGACATAAAAGGCGGGATTATTTTCTGCATATCGCCATAGCACCTCCTAAAAGCAGCGATCGCTTTGAATGGTTTCTCGAAAAGGCAACAGAGATCGGCGTGGATGAGATATCACCCGTCATTTGTGCACGGTCTGAAAGAAACCGGATCCGGCATGACCGGTCCCAGAAGATACTGATCGCTGCCATGAAACAAAGCGGGCGTGCTTTGCTGCCAAGGCTGAACCAGGAGATCCCCCTGAGCGATTTTCTGAAGCGGTCCAGGGCAGACATCAAATTGATTGCGCATTGCAATACGACCGAAAACCAGCATATTGCTGCAAAACCGCAGAAGAATCAAAGCTGGATAACACTGATAGGGCCGGAAGGGGATTTTACCCCTGACGAAATAGAAGCCACCCGCCTGATTGACTACAGGGAAATTAACCTGGGAGAGGCCATATACCGGACAGAAACAGCCGGGATCATAGCCTGCCACACCATCAGCCTCCTGTATCAAAACAAAACCTGAGACGATATTTTAAAGGATATTGAAAGCGTCGCTGACATTTTAAGCAAGCTCAAAATAAGGTTCCTCATTCAATATCCTTTAATAAAAGGATCAGGTTTTGTTACAATCCAGTGAGATACTCAGGTGGGTTTTTTTGGATTGGGTGCTACATAAGCAGCCTTACGTGTTTCGCGTAGCGAATATTGGAGTTGCGTTGGAGCACCCCATCCAAAAAAAACCGCCTTGGTTCGAACCAAAGCGGTTTAATTTTAATTCAGTTCAGAAATTCTAAATTGTACTGGCTGTTTTCAGGATGCGTTCTACCAATCCTTGATTTACTTGAATTTTTGACTCATCAAGTTTGCCAAAAATCTTTTTCACATACGCTTCTTCCTCTCCAAGTAATTCCTCCAGATCAGTTAACTCTCCATCCTTACTCTCCAGATTCTCCAGTACATAGACAAGGGTAGAGACATTCACCATAGGCAGTTAATTTGTGATCATACATACCAAACGGCGAAAAAAGAAAAATAGTATGGATGTTAGATATTAAATTTTTGTCAAACTGAGATTTTTTTGTTCAATCAGTTTTCTCAGGTTGATCAATGCATATCTCATCCGGCCCAGTGCCGTGTTGATACTCACATCTGTCTGGTCAGCTATCTCCTTGAAACTCAGTCCCCCGTAATGCCTTAACAGGATCACCTGTTTCTGGTCATCAGGGAGTTCATCGATGAGCAGCCTGACCTCTTTAATGATCTGGGTTTCAACCATGATATCTTCGATCGTACTCTCAGAAAGTTTTTTCGAGTTGAAGATATCAGCCTCATAATCCTCATTCGAATAGGTATTGATCTGCTTCTCCTTTCTGAAATGATCAATGGTCAGATTATGGGCGATTCTGATGACCCAGGATACAAATTTCCCATTGTCCTTGTATTTTCCTTCCTTCAAGGATTTAATTACCTTGATAAAAGTATCCTGGAAAATGTCTTCAGCCAGTGACTGATTCTTGACAATGAGTACGATGTAGGTAAAGACTTTTTTCTTGTGCCTGTTAATCAGGACCTCAATGCTGGTTTGATCACCTTGGATAAACCGCTTTACCAGATCTTGATCTGAATGTTGTTGTAATTTCAAAACTACCTCCTTTTTTGATTCAGTCAGGGTAGATTTTGAGCTATAGGCAGTCCTCCGTTTTTGGGTTGGCTGTTGAGCAATAAATTTGAATGTGCAAGTAAAACAAAAATATCTATAATACAAAAAATATTACTTTTGAAAACAGTTAAAAGATGTTAAACTTGCAGATAAATCAATGCAATTTTCATGCCAAAAACTGTCAGAACAGCTGAGAAGTATATTGAGATAAAAGGAGCCCGGGTACATAACCTGAAAAATGTTGATCTGAAGATCCCTCGTAATAAATTCATCGTGATCACAGGATTATCGGGTTCGGGTAAATCTTCGCTTGCATTTGACACACTTTATGCTGAAGGCCAGCGGCGTTATGTGGAAAGCCTTTCTTCCTATGCAAGGCAGTTCCTGGGCAGGATTGACAAGCCAGATGTGGATATGATCAATGGTATACCACCTGCCATTGCCATTGAGCAGAAAGTCAACACAAGGAATCCCAGATCAACCGTCGGAACATCCACTGAGATATATGATTATCTGAAGCTTTTATTTGCCCGTATCGGGAAAACTTATTCACCTGTCAGCGGCCGGAAGGTAAAAAAACATGCCGTAACTGATGTAGTGAATTTTCTGGTTGAGCTGGGAACCGGTTCAGAAGTAATCATACTTTCCCCTTTTCTGTTCATTGCAGAAAGGGATGTGAGGGAACAGCTTGAATTATTGTTAAAACAAGGCATTACCCGGCTCAAGCTGGAAACCGGATTCACCCGGGTTGAGGATATGCTGAAGGAGAATAATATCCCGGCACCCGGGAGCGAGATCCCGGTTGTCATCGACAGGGTTAAGATCCAGCTGGATGAAGATTCACTTGCCAGGTATGCAGATTCCATCCAAACCGCCTTCAGTCTTGGGAAGGGGTAAATGTCATTTACAGCTTATGCAGGATGACAAGTGTATGTGTTTTCTCTGATTCCTTTGAGATGGATGGAATGAAATTTGATGAACCGGATGTCCATATGTTCAGTTTCAACAATCCAATTGGCGCATGTCCCCTCTGTGAAGGCTATGGAAAAATTATAGGCATTGATGAAGACCTGGTGATTCCCAATAAAAGTCTTTCCATTTATGAGGATGCCATCGTATGCTGGAAAGGTGAAAAAATGAGCAGATGGAAGGAAAAACTGATCCTGCAGGCTGCTAATTTTGACTTCCCGGTACATAAACCATACTACCAGTTATCTGATGATCAGAAGAGATTGCTATGGTCTGGCAACCGGTTTTTTAAAGGATTGGATGCATTTTTTCGACCATCTTGAAGAAAAGAAATATAAAATTCAATACCGTGTCATGCTCTCCCGCTACCGGGGAAAGACCACCTGTCCCGCCTGCCAGGGTACCCGACTTAAAAAAGAAGCATCCTATGTAAAGGTGAATAAACGCACTATTCAGGAGCTTGTAATCATGCCGGTAAATGAACTCTATGAATTCTTCAGGACGATACGGCTTACGAAGCATGAACAGGAAATTGCCGGAAGGATACTGAAAGAAATTCATAACCGGCTCGGATACCTTGTACAGGTTGGGCTGGGTTATCTGACCCTGAACCGGCTCTCATCCACCCTGTCAGGAGGTGAATCCCAGCGGATCAACCTGGCCACCTCACTTGGCAGCAGCCTGGTGGGTTCCATGTATATCCTGGATGAACCCAGCATTGGACTGCATCCAAGAGATACATACCTCCTGATCGGGGTACTGAAGGATCTTGAGAAGCTTGGGAATACGGTGCTGGTTGTTGAACATGATGAAGATATCATCAGGGCATCGGCACAGATCATTGACATGGGCCCCCTGGCCGGGAGGCTTGGTGGAGAAGTTGTATTTCAGGGAGATCCCGGCAAGCTGGATACAGACGGCCAGAGTATGACAGCCATGTACCTGACGGGCCAGGAAATGATAAAGATATCCGGGAAAAGAAGGAAATGGCATAACTATATCGAGTTACTGGGTGCCAGGGAGAATAACCTGAAAGGCATTGATGTTAAATTCCCGCTTAATATCATGACAGTCGTCACCGGGGTCAGTGGATCAGGCAAGTCTTCCCTGGTCACCAGCATACTCTATCAGGCACTCATCAAGAAATTCCAGGGTCATGGTGAAAAGCCCGGGGACCATGACCTGGTCAGGGGAGATATTCAAATGCTGGATGGCATAGAGATGGTTGATCAGAATCCCATAGGAAAATCATCACGATCCAATCCGGTTACCTATCTGAAGGCATTTGATGAGATCAGGAAGCTTTATGCCGATCAACAGGCCTCTGTTGTTCATGGGATTCAAAGCCTCTCATTTTTCATTTAATATTGACGGAGGAAGGTGTGAGGAATGCCAGGGAGAAGGAATCATCAAGGTGGAGATGCAATTTATGGCCGATGTCCACCTGGTTTGCGACAGCTGCCATGGCAGGCGTTTTAAAGATGATGTACTGGATGTAAGATATCGTGAAAAAAACATTTACGATTTCTTGGAATGTACTGTAAATGAGGCTATTGAATTCTTTTCGGAAGCTGACGGGAACAGTGAAAAGAAGATCATAGATAAGCTGAAACCCCTGGCTGATGTCGGCCTGGGTTATGTAAAACTGGGACAATCATCCAGTACCCTGAGTGGGGGTGAGAGCCAGCGTGTTAAACTCGCTTCTTTCTTGTCGCGGGAAAACCCTGGCAGAAACCTGCTTTTTCTTTTTGATGAACCGACTACCGGATTGCATTTTCATGATATACGGAAATTGCTGGATGCTTTTCAGGAGTTGATCAGCAAGGGGCATAGCCTGGTCATCATCGAACATAATCTGGAGGTGATCAAATCGGCAGACTGGATCATCGATCTTGGTCCCGAAGGAGGGGAGGAAGGAGGAGAGGTGCTTTTCGAGGGTACACCGGAAGATCTTTGCAAACATCCCACATCCTATACCGGTAAGTTTTTAAAGCCAAAATTGGGAAAACCTGGCACTACGCATGATTAAGATTTTTTAAACAATATTTATAACATGAAACAAATACTGACTATCAGCTTAATTTTTATTATGGTTTTCCCGATCAGGGCAATAGGTGGCAACCCTGATACCCCTCCCAATATCATATTTATCCTGACCGATGACCAGCGATGGGATGCCCTGGGTCATGCCGGGAACGAAATTATCCAGACACCGCAAATGGATCAACTGGCCAGAGAGGGTGCCTGGTTCAGCCATGCCATCGTGACAACCCCGATCTGTTCTGCCAGCCGGGCCAGTCTTTTTACCGGTGTCTATGAACGCTGCCACCGGTATACTTTTCAAACCGGACCCATCAGTGACAGGTTTATGAAAAATTCCTATCCCCGGCTTTTAAAAGATGCTGGATACAGTACTGCCTTCTTTGGAAAATTCGGTGTGAATTATGCTCATACAGACCAGTTGTTTGATGTTTTTGAAAATTACGACAGGAATAGTCGGTTCGATGATCACAGGGGATACTTTTATAAAACACTGGACAAAGATACTGTCCACCTGACACGATATACCGGCCAGAAAGCATTGGACTTCATTGAAGCCGCCACCGATGGTAAACCATTTTGCCTGTCCCTCAGTTTCAGTGCTCCACATGCCCATGACCCGGCAGAAAAACAGTATTTCTGGCAGGAAGAAACCGACCATCTGTATCAGCAAATGACGATGCCTGGTCCCGCATTGGCTGGGGATGAATATTTTGAGCAATTACCCCAGCCTGTTCGCGAAGGCTTCAATCGTACCCGCTGGCACTGGAGATATGATACCCCTGAAAAATACCAGCACAGCATCAAAGGTTATTATCGCATGATCGGAGGTATTGACCTCGAAATTGCCAGGATCAGGAAGAAACTGAAAGAGAAGAGACTTAGATAAAAATACGGTGATCATACTAATGGGTGATAACGGATATTTCCTGGGCGAAAGGCAATTGGCCGGAAAATGGCTGATGTTTGATAATTCAATCCGGGTGCCATTGATCATCTATGATCCCCGCTCAAAGGGGCACATAACCATTGATGAAATGGCCCTGAACATTGATGTGCCGGCTACCATAGTGGATCTTGCAGGCCTTCACCAGCCTGCTGCATGGCATGGAAAAAGCCTCCATCCGCTTGCGGCTGGAAAATCAAGTTCCATTCATCGTGACACCGTTTTAATAGAACATTTGTGGGAGTTTGAAAATATACCGCCCAGTGAAGGGGTGCGTACCCCGGCATGGAAATATTTCCGATATGTTAATGACCTGTCAGCAGAAGAACTGTACCATCTCGGGAATGATCCCAGGGAAATCAACAACCTCGCAGGAAAGGATGAATACAAAACAGTCCTGGCATCCCTGCGTCAGAAATGCAATGAATTAACCGAAGCATTTGGTGACCCTGAGGGGGGCACTCCGTTTGGGATGCGTGTTGAATACCTGAGAGAACCGGACCGGACACCGATACAGGATCCGTTGCCTGAATACAGCTGGATCGTTCCGGATAAAGCCGTAACACAAAAAGCATATCAGGTACTGGTGGCTTCAAGTAAAGAGCTGCTGGTAAATAATATAGGAGATGTGTGGGACAGCAAACAGGTAAGAAGTAATCAATCGATAAATATCGAACATGGAGGATCACCACTTCAAACCAATACTTCCTATTGCTGGAAAGTTAGGATATGGGACCAGGATAACCGGCTAAGCGAATATTCTGATAGTCAAACCTTTCGTACTGGTCTTTTTGATGGGACGGTTTCCACGGGGAATTTTTTTCAGGTTGAGGAGATCCCACCACTTCATTTTACTGAGCTTGCCCAGGGAAGTTATTTTATTGATTTCGGAAAAGATGCCTTCGGAACACTGGAGCTAACTTATAAAACAACTGAGCCAGGTAAACTTGTTCTGCGTTTTGGGGAAAAACTCCTGGGAGGCAAGATTGATATGGATCCGGGCGGGTCGATCCGGTCGCAGGAAGTTCAGTTACCGGTTGGACCTGAAAAAAGCCATTATCTTATTGACTTTCCCCCTGATCAACGGAATACCAATCAAAAAGCCGTACAGCTTCCGGATTCTTTTGGGGTTATCACCCCATTCAGATATTGCGAGATTGATCATGCCACAAAAGGGTTGACGGCGGACGATGTCCGGCAGAAAGCCTATTTTCAGTATTTTAATTACGATCAGAGCGAGTTTTCAAGCTCAGATACCATATTGAACCAGGTCTGGGATATTTGTAAATACAGCATGAAAGCCACCTCCTTTACCGGGTTCTATATAGATGGTGACCGGGAACGCATACCCTATGAGGCAGATGCCTACATTAATCAGCTTGGACATTTCTGTACGGATAGTGAATACTCCATGGCCAAGCAAACCATTGAATATTTCATGGCCCATCCTACATGGCCCACAGAATGGCTGTTGCACACAGCCATGTTGATCTACCATGATTATTATTATACGGGAGATATTGAACTGCTGGAAGCATATTATGAATTACTTAAACATAAAACATTGATGGAGTTGGCAAGGGAAGATGGCCTGATAAGTTCATATACCGATAAAGCGAATGGCCTGTTTATGCAAAATCTTGGTTTTAAAGATACTACTGCCAGGCTCAGGGATATTGTAGACTGGCCACCGGCACAAAAAGATACCGGCTGGAAACTGGCAACTCCCGAGGGAGAACGTGATGGTCATCAGATGCTGCCGGTAAATACGGTGGTTAACAGCTTTTTCTATTTAAATATGGTCATCATGGCCGAATTTGCGGGATTGCTGGATAAAGCTGCAGATATGGACCATTTCGAGTTCATGGCAGCTAAGGTGAAAAAATCGATCAACGAGACATTGTTTGATAGGGAGAAAGGGATTTACATCGATGGAGAAGGAGCTACTCATTCTTCCCTGCATGCCAATATGATGCCGCTGGCATTTGGACTGGTACCGGACCAGTATATTAAATCGGTGGCGGAATTCGTGAAATCACGTGGCATGGCTTGCAGTGTATATGGTTCACAGTATTTGCTGGAAGGACTTTATAAGGCTGGAGAAGCAGAATATGCCCTCGGATTGATGACCGCCCTGCATGATCGCAGCTGGTGGCATATGATCGCTGCAGGGACGACCATAACCATGGAAGCATGGGACCTGAAATTCAAGCCAAACCAGGATTGGAACCATGCCTGGGGCGGAGCGCCCGCCAATATTATTCCCCGGTACCTATGGGGAATACGGCCAAGGACAGCAGGTTTTGGCGTAGTTAGCATTCAGCCCCAGCTGGCTGATTTAAAGCATAGTTCCATTACTTATCCCACCCTGCGCGGATCTATCATCTGTAAATATCAACGCATTTCCGGCAGGTTTAAAAAGTATTCTATCGAATTGCCTGCCAATATGGTCGGGGAGATGGTCCTGGATGATCCCGGTGAATCAGTGGTTACCATCAATGGCAATCCATCAGATCCTGAATTTGGTTCCATCAGGCTGCGTCCGGGGATCAACCTGATAGAGGTCCGGATCAATTCATTCTGATGATGGAGCAAGAGTAAATGCAAAAGCCGTCCTGGGTCTTTCCCGGAACGGCTTCAGGTGGTGTTATGATTAGTGTTATTTATCGAGGAAACCGAACATGATGGCCACACATCCACTGGGAATTCCCTCAGGCATTCCATCTGCAGTTGGCACCTTTACAAAAACCTTTAATTGCTGACTGGCCTCCAGCCGGAAATCCCAGGTCATTTTATATTCATTATCCTTATTCGAGTACAGCACATTCCGGTCAGAATCAATGACCCTGAATTCAATGTCAGGCAAATTAACTGAACCACAAACCGCGATCCGGTAATCCGTATCCGAGTAAAAGGTTTTATATAATTCCGCTTCTTCTCCAACGGAAAGGATGGCAGCATGATAATTTCCATCATGAATATATGGGGAAAGCTCAACTTTACAGATTTTTTTTGCGAATCCCTTACACTGTGCATTTACAGACAGTGGTAGTAAAGTCAAAAATGCAATTGCAACAGTGAAATGAAAAATCTTTTTCATAGAGCAGTGTTTTTTTAAGAGATGAAGTTAGATCTTAAGATTTTTACCTTTTCCTGCAGTTCCTGGAATATCTCGGTTGTAATTTCTACTGTGGATTCAGACTTCAGAACTGTGACATTTGATTCTTCATCAGGAACTGCCTGGATACTGGTAGTAGTGATGATGATCTTGTCAAATGTTACTTTGAGTTCACTATATCGGACAGTATTTCAGCAACATCTATATTATCTTTGTTGTCCTCCAGCAGCTGTAGGACAATATCGAATGAAAGCTTCTGGTCAACAATCCTTTCTACCAGTTTATTACCTTCAATATTTGCATTACCCACCAGATTGGAAGCAATGTACAGGCCTTCCACCCAGCCGCCAACCAGTACAATAGAAGCAAGTGCCGGCCTTTCATTTTCTGTGAGGAAGGAACTGGAATTCATAAATGTTTCGGAAATTATGTCCATGATCCTGTCCCTGTTGTTGATATTCTCCTCAAGCATTTCTATGGTATTGTTGTCAATGGCATCGAGGATCCCCAGTCCATCTGCCATCCGCTTGGCAGCATTCATATACCGTATGGAGGTTTGTGTCTGATCAAAAAGGCTGGCAAAACTCAGATCTGTAGTATATATACCAAGATTCAGGGCCATGCTTTTGTTGGTGGTATAATTTGATGTATTCTCAACAGAGTTCAATATATCTTCATTATAAGTAGCACCGGCGTTCTTTATCAACATGGCAGTTTCGAGGGGAGAAGGGAGGGAATAAAAAATCTGTTTTGCACTGTTGATATCTTCCAGTATTCCGGCATCCAATTCGGATTCGCTGAGTGAAAGCTCATCTGAACCCGATTTTCTTTTTTCAGATCCACATCCTGCCATTAAAACTGCCATTAAAAATATAGCAGTCAACTTAATAGGCATAAGCGAAAATAACTTTTTTAACATAGTGAGGTAGTTTTTGGATACTCCTACGAAATGTTCATGGTATTTGTTTAGTAAAAATAACACTTTTTTTTAGATAACAAAATGAAATGCTGTTCGTAAGTTTCTGTAATAACTTGATATTAGAATCCGTTATGGCTGTTGACTCAAAGCTGATACGGTGTGAACCAGCAGCCTGAAAAATTGGCCCTGATCCTTGATCTTATATGATTTTTATCGGGGTATCGGATGCTGGTAATACCCTGCCAATGATCTCCGCAGCTGTGGCTCCTGTCCTTTCTGATCTCCTCGAGCAGGTTTCCGGCAGTATTCATATGGTGAAGATATCAGTAATCCGCCACTGGTCTGTGCATCTGCCAGTATGGTTTTGGTACTTTCTGGGGTAGTTTCCTCCCATTCAATGTAGGGTTCGGTATAAGCCAGGTTTTGAAGGGTGCCGCCCGGTATCGTTCCGGCCTGGAGATATTCTCTGACACCATTGATCAACGGTACCTTATCGGCCATTAGTTCAGCACTTACTTTACTGGCCCGGACCATTTCGAGCAGGTGACCAAGGAGTCCGAATCCTGTTATGTCTGTACAGGCATTTAGCCTGTAACGGGGGTGGATCTCTGACAGGATATTATTGAGGCCGGTCATTACCTCCACGAGCTCCCTGTAATGATTATCGGCCAGTATCCCCTCTCTTCAGGGCCGTGGTCATGATACCTGTGCCAATGGGTTTGGTCAGTATCAGTGCATCACCCGCCTGTGCCATCGAATTTTGCAGGATCTTTTCAGGGTGGCATTTCCCGTTCACCACCATTCCAAACTTGAGTTCATTATCCTCGATGGTATGCCCCCCCAGTATATGTATACCTGCCTTTTCTGCGATGGATAAGGCACCCTGAAGGATCTCATCAAGTACTGCCAGAGCCAGTCTCCTGACAGGAAAAGCCACTATATTGAGCCCGAAGAGGGGAGTGGCTCCCATGGCATAAATATCACTCAGGGCATTGGCTGCTGCTATCGCGCCAAATGTGAAGGGATCGTCCACGACGGGGGTAAAAAAATCTACGCTCTGCACCCATGCTGTTTCCTTATCCATTTTCCATACTGTAGCATCATCAGAGTTCCGGACATCAACAAGGATATTCGGGTGATCAGGAAGGGGGATCTTTTGCAGGATCTTTTCCAGGTCCTGCGGCCTCATTTTGCAGGCACAACCCAATCCATGAGTGAATTGGGTCAACTTCACCAGGGTGGTATCCCTCGGGGCAGTAGATCTGGACCCGTAGCTGGTCATCAATGGGGCAGCGGTATCAATGATCATTCTGGAAGCGGAGCTGATCTCCTCCGGGGTGGTATTTTTACCGGTTGAAAATCTTATGGTTCCAATGGATTGTTCAACGGTTAATCCAATGGCATCCAGCACATGAGAGATGTCTGTTTGTTCAGCATGACAGGCTGCCCCGGCCGATGCAGCAATATCCTCCATGCCGGACAGGATCAGTTGAGCTTCTGCACCGGGGAAACTGAGGCTCAGCGTATTTGGCAAACAGTTCTCCGGATCACCGTTCCACAATACTTCCGGAATGGATTGACGGATAGCATTAAAAAGGGCATCTCTTGTTTTCTGCATGTTCTGCCTGTTGATCTCCAGATCTCTTTTCGCCACTTCGCATGCTTTGCCCAGTCCGGTGATCTGTATAACATTTTCTGTTCCTGCTCTCCTATTCTGTTCATGATCTGCCCCGTGGATTAATTTTTCAATGGTCAGACCGCTCCTGATATAAAGTGCGCCAATGCCCTTTGGGCCATATATTTTATGTCCGGCCAGCGATAGGAGATCTACCCCAAGCTGCTGAACATCAACAGGGATCTTTCCTGCACTCTGTGCTGCATCTGTATGGAAAGGTATTTTGTGTTTCCTGGCCAGCTGGCTGATCTCAGATATCGGCTGGATGGATCCTATTTCGTTATTGGCATGCATTACCGTTATCAGTATGGTATCCTCACGGATGGCGGATCTCAACTCATCCAGGTGGATAATACCCCTGGTGTCAACATTGATATATGTGATATCGTAACCCTTTTGTTGCAGGTATTTGCAAACCTCCAGGGTGGCCGGATGTTCAATGGTCGATGTAATAATATGTTTGCCTCTTTGGGAACTGGCATACGCGATGCCTTTGATGGCATGGTTATTCGATTCCGTTCCCCCACTCGTAAAGACAATCTCTTCTGCCTGGCAATTCAGCAGGGAGGCAACCTGCAGCCTCGCGTTTTCCACCAGTTTCCTGGCTGCTGTCCCGGGCAAATGAGAAGATGATGGATTTCCGAATAAATGAGAAAGTGCAGGTTTCATCGATTCAACGACCGATGGGTCCAGAGGGGTGGTGGCATTATAATCAAGGTAGATGGGTTGCATCTAGAAATTAAGCATTTTGTCTGTCATCAAGGTCTCAAGTTCAGGATCAAGTTCATTGCTCCAGCCTATAAGATACTTAGTATAATCGCTTAATTCAAGTTTATTAATGGCTTTTCCATAAGGATCCTGCATGATATCGTTCGGATACATCTCAGCCAGCATGCTGATCTTGCGCTCCTGCCTCCGGTAGACAGATTCATGCATATCTGCCGCGCCGTAAAGGTGCAGGAAATTGTGGGCAAGCTCAGCGGCGTATTTGTAACTTACGATGGAGAATTCAACATCTTCGGTATCAAAGATATTCAGAGGAGCAGAAATATCTGATTTGAAATAATTATTCACGAGGTAGAACAATGCTACACTTTCAACCTTGTTTTCATCCCGTAAAAATGCGACCAGTCTTTCTTTATTCTTAGGAGGTTTGATCTCGGGTATACCATCTTTTTCATGGATCGTCACGGAAGCTCCGGCAATTTTCGATACAGCATCGGACCAGCGGTTCAAGTTTTCCTTTGCCTTTCTCATATTCGGAATGGTAACAGATTCCTCCACGGTGGCCTCCGGCAGGTTCCTTGTGATGGTAGTGAATTCCGGACCGATATAAAAGTCTGCTTTAATATTCAGCGGGATTTTATTGCTTTTGGCTTCGGTGTGCAGCCAGGTAATGGCTGCGCGGACAGAATCGATGGTTGACTGGATATCATACTCCGTCCAGGGTGTAGTATATTTACTGTCAATGAATACAAAATATAACAGTACATCTCCCCTGAGGTCCTTACACACATTTTTATAGCGGGCTTCCCGGTAATCCATCCGTTTCGCTTTATAGGAAACAGGGATCATCATAATCAGCAATATTCCCAGATAAAGTATAATTCTTTTCATGCGCAGGTGTATTGTCAACAATAGTTTTTAAACGACAAAAACAGCTTTAAGTTATATTCTCCCGGGCTTTATTTTGATAGTAAATGCAAACGTTCTGCAATCCACAAGCAGTACATTTCGGTTTCCTGGCCTGACAAACATATCTTCCATGCAGGATCAGCCAGTGGTGGGCGTGAGGGATCAATTCAGCAGGGAATACTTCATACAGTTGGTTCTCAGCCTGCAATGGGTTTTTAGCTCCCATGGTCAGACCTATTCTTGCGGATACCCTGAAGACATGGGTATCCACCGCCATAACAGGCATGTTATGAATGACAGAAGCAATTACATTGGCGGATTTCCGGCCGACACCCGGCAATTTTTGCAGGCTTTCAACATCTTTCGGGATTTTACTCTTAAATTCCTCCACCAGCACCCTGGCCATGCCCCGCAGGTGTTTGGCTTTATTGTTCGGATATGAGCAGCTTTTGATCATTTCAAAGACCTCTTCCTGACTGGCAGCAGCCAGTAGTTCCGGTCCTGGAAATTTCCTGAAGAATGCTGGTGTGATAAGGTTGACCCGTTTGTCGGTGCATTGTGCTGAAAGGATCACGGCTACAATCAGTTCATAAGGACGTTCATAGGTGAGTTCAGTTTCAGGTTCAGGCATGGTCTCCTGAAAGTACTTGATGACCGCGCTGATCTTCTCTTCCCTGCCCATATTTTTCCCTGAAATTTGCATATTTTGAAAAGAATAATTACGTTTATAGCCGGTATTGCGACAATGAAAAGGAATTTTGAATATAACTATTTTTATTTCAACTGACACTTAGGGGCATTTGAGTGAGTAGTATATTCAAAAGTCCCGTCACAAGGGGCTTTTTTTATTGTCTGAAATGAAGGATACATGAACGCTGGTTTGTTTGCATATTTTTACTTCTTTTTTTTCTGGGCATACGCCAGACCGGGTTCGTTATGAAGATAATTTGTAATTAATCAGAATCCCGGTCAGCATGGACCGGGATTTTTTTTTTGATATGGTAAAAAGAATAGTTATCCAGGGAGGGTATGGCGCATTTCATGAAATCGCAGCCCTGCAGTATTTTGACAATGAACCTGTGGAAATCATGCCCAGGGATACTTTCAAGGATCTTATGACAGCCCTCAAAAAAGACAAGGCGGATTACGGGATCATGGCCATTGAAAATTCACTGGCAGGGAGCATCCTTCCAAACTACAACCTCTTGAGAGAATCACCCATGAAGATCATCGGTGAGATCTTTTTGCGCATAAAGCAGAACCTGGTAGCACTGCCAGGACAGACCATAGGGGATATAATGGAAGTTTTTTCGCATCCAATGGCCATTCTCCAATGCCAGGTCTTCTTCGACCAGTACGCAGATATCAAATTGATAGAAAGTATGGATACTGCTTTGAGTGCCAAGGAGATCAGGGATAAGGAACTGAAAGGGATAGGAGCCATTGCTTCAAGGCTGGCAGCTGAAAAATATGACCTGGAGATCATGGCTGCCAGCATTGAAACAAATAAGAAGAACTACACGAGGTTCCTGATCCTTGGAAATGGCAAGGATAGTGTACCGGCCGAGGAGGTTAATAAATCATCCATCCATTTTGCCCTCTCTCACAAGATTGGGAGCCTGTCCAAGATCCTTTCCATATTGTCATATTACGATATCAACCTGTCCAAGATTCAATCCATGCCGATTATGGGAAAGGATTGGGAATACCAGTTCTACATTGATGTTGAATTCAGTGATTATGAACTCTATATGCAATCCGTTGAGGCCATTAAGCCTTTTACCAGTGACCTGGGTATCCTGGGTGAATATAAAAGGGGAAAATCAATATTAAACGTTTAATAAAATTGCCATGGAATTAAAACTTGAGTTGGAACCATTATCAGATCAGGCTAAGATCTGTGAACGGCCTATTATCATTGCTGGTCCATGCAGTGCTGAATCGGAAGAACAGGTATTACAGACGGCCCGGGAATTATCTGCTATGGGCATAAATATATTCCGTGCTGGGATATGGAAGCCGCGCACAAGGCCCAATGCTTTCGAGGGAGTTGGATCTACTGGATTGCCCTGGTTGAAGAAGGTTAAGGAAGAGACCGGCATGCTTACTGCCATAGAGGTAGCCAATGTAAAACATGTATACGAGGCATTGAAATTCGGGGTTGATATTCTGTGGATAGGTGCCCGTACCACTGCCAATCCCTTTGCAGTCCAGGAAATTGCTGATACCCTCAAGGGCATGGATGTTCCCGTCCTGGTCAAGAATCCGGTCAATCCGGATGTAGAATTATGGATTGGTGCCATTGAAAGGATTTACCAGGCCGGGATAAAACGGATCGCTGCCATTCACAGGGGATTTTCTGTTTTTGCTCCGATCCGATTTCAGGAATCATCCCCACTGGCAGATCCCGATTGAACTCAAACGAAGGATACCAAATCTCCCGGTGATTACAGATCCCAGTCATATTTGCGGCAACAGGGAAAGATTGTATGAGGTCTCCCAGGAGGCAATGGATCTGAATTTTGACGGGGTCATCATTGAATCCCATCCGGATCCGGATAATGCCTGGAGCGATCCGAAACAGCAATTGACACCGGCAGATCTGAAGAATCTGCTGGATAAACTGGTCATCAGGGATCCGGAAGTGGACAACGGATTATTACTGACCATTGAAGAACTGAGGACGGAGATTGACGAGCTTGATGATCAAATAATTGATATCTTTGAGCGCAGGATGAAGATCGCTGATCAGATCGGCCATTATAAGAAAGCTCATAACGTAGCCATTCTTCAGTCCAAGCGCTGGGACACCATCATCAACAAGCGGCTGGAAATGGGAGTGGAGAAAGGCCTTAGCAATGAGTTCATTACCCGCGTGTTCAGGGCCATTCACCAGGAATCCATCAACCACCAGGCAAGAATAATGAATCTTGATCCTGAAGAGCAGGATCCAAATGAAAGAGATCCGACTAAATACAACGGATAATTCCTGCCGCATCCTCGTAGGGGAATCCTTCAAAAATGTCGGTGATTACATTTCAGGAAAGAAGCTGGTGATCATCACCGATGAGAATGTTTACCGGCATTATGCGGACTTATTCCCGGATGGTTTACTGATCACACTTAAACCCGGAGAATCATCCAAAACCACTCAGCAGCGCTTCAGAGATATACGGGCAGCTCATCGCGAATGAAGTTGACAGGAAATCTTTCATCCTGGGAATAGGAGGAGGAATTGTCTGTGATCTGGCAGGTTATGTTGCTTCCACTTACCTGCGGGGCATATCATTCGGTTTTGTTTCAACGACCCTGCTTTCCCAGGTGGATGCCAGCATAGGTGGTAAAAACGGTGTGAATTATGAAGGTTATAAAAATATGGTCGGGGTGATCAGGCAGCCTGATTTTGTGATCTGTGATCCTGATATGCTGAAGACCCTGCCCAAGGAGGAATATCTACAGGGATTTGCGGAGGTGATCAAGTATGGTGCCATCGTTGAATGCTGACCTGTTTGAGTTTCTTGAAACAGACTTCATGAAAGCCCTGGAAGGAGACAGCGGAAATACTGGAGAAAATCATATCAGCATCTGTGTGGAAGCAAAATGCCGGATCGTGGAAGCGGATGAGAAGGAGTCGGGGGAACGCAAAAAACTGAATTTCGGACATACCTTTGCCCATGCTTTTGAAAAAAATATCCGGAATACCGCATGGATGATGCAGTAAGTATCGGGATGGTATTGGCAGCAGGTATATCCGTAAAACTTGGCTTGATCAGCCAACAGGATGTGGACAGGCTGCGGGAATTGCTGAAAAAATATCAACTCCCGGTAGCTTATCCGCATGGATTCTGATGAGGTATTTGAAGTAATGAAAAGGGATAAGAAACGGGATGGGGATCCAGATCGGCCTGATCCTGCTGGACCGATTGGAGAAGCTGTGATACGTGATATTGAACTGAGCAATTGAAAAAATGGATTGATGATTTGTGTTAGCCTGGCGAATATGGATTTGAAGATTGTCTGCGATGGCCAGTGCAGGAACCTTGGTGGAGTTCCGTTTCGATCTGCTGGATATTGAGCCTGGAACAGGTATAGGACGTAGTGAAGCTGCCAACCATGCATAGCCACCTGCAGACCGGAAAAATGGATGAGGCGGATCGCTTGCAGATCCTGCAAAACAGCCATTCTAAGCAGGCGCAGATTATGTGGATATAGAACTGGAATCTGACAGGGCATTATTGAAAGAAATTATCCTGACGGCCAGGACCCATGGTACAGCGATTAATCATTTCCTATCATAATTTCGAAGAGACACCTGCCCTGCCTGAACTGGACAGATCGTAGACGATTGCCGGAGGCAGGAGCAGATGTGGTTAAGCTTGCATGCCAGGTAAACCATATCGTGGATCTGCAGAACCTGTTTAAATTATACAGGCAAGACTTGCGAATGGTCATCATCGGCATGGGGGAGAAGGGAGTCATTACAAGGGTGGCCGCTCCCATGCTGGGGGCTGAATTTACATTCGCCTCGGCGGAAACGGGAAAGGAAACTGCACCCGGACAGATCAGCAAGGAGAGACTGAGTGTCCATAATCAGACAAATACAGGATTGAAAATTTTAGATATCTAAATCATGAACAGTTTTGGCCGAATATTCCGCATCAGCATCCTGGGTGAATCACATGGACCCGCTGTGGGTGTTGTCATCGACGGTTGTCCTGCCGGGATCCCTATTGCTCCGGATGATTTTGAGTCGACCTGGGCCGGAGAAAAAGCGGGGCAAAAGGTACTACACCGAGGACAGAGGAAGACCTGCCCAACCTGATCAGTGGCCTGTTCAACGGGTACACAACCGGCGCACCCATAACGGTTCTTTTTGAAAACCGGAATGTTCGCTCTTCCGATTATTCCAGGATGAAAGATATGCCACGTCCGGGACATGCTGATTTTGTCGCATCCAGGAAATTTGGAGGATTTCAGGATTTCAGGGGTGGAGGCCATTTTTCCGGCCGGCTTACCCTTGCCCTGGTAGCTGCCGGAGTGGTGGCGAAAAAGATACTGGGTAAGATGACCATAAGGGCCACCCTGGTTGAAGCCGGAGGCATGAAAGATATTGAAAAAGCGGTGGAACAGGCCATAGAAATGGATGATTCCATAGGAGGGATTGTTGAATGCAGGGTTAATAATGTGCCAGTTGGATTGGGAGAGCCATTTTTTGATTCCCTTGAATCCCAGCTCAGCCATATCGTATTTGCCATACCAGCCATCAAGGGCATTGAATTCGGATCGGGTTTTGCTGCGACTACCATGAAAGGTTCTGAACATAATGATAATATTCTGGATGCCTCCGGTAAAACTGAAACCAATCATGCAGGGGGGATCAATGGAGGCATTATCCAACGGGAATGAACTGTTATTCAGAGTAGCTGTCAAACCTACCTCAAGTACCTCACAGGTCCAGCAAACAATGAATATGAAATCAGGCAGGGTAGAAGAGCTGGAGATCAAGGGCAGGCATGACAAATGCATAGCCCTGAGGGTTCCTCCGGTTCTTGAGGGGGCAACGGCCATTGTTCTGGCGGATTTTATGCTGATGGAACAAAATATTAACAGGATAATTTAAGCGAAAAGCATTTTTGCAGATGAAGAAAATTGTTGTACTGGGAGCAGGAAAGATGGGATCATGGCTGGTAGAATCCCTTTGTCTTGATTATGATGTAGGTGTGTTTGATCTGGATAAGACAAAGTTGAAGTACTTATTTAATTCGCATCGCTTTCTCAGCATGGAAGAGATCAGGGATTTTCAGCCGGACCTCCTGATCAATGCTGTAAGTCTTAACAATACCATCAAGGTTTTCAGAGAGATAGATCCATATCTGTCGGAGGATTGCATCATCGCAGACATCACTTCTGTTAAAAATGGATTACAGGAATACTACCATGAATGCGGCCGCAGGTTTGTATCCATACATCCGATGTTTGGTCCCACTTTCGCCAATATTAAGGACCTGAGTACCGAAAATGCCATCATTATTACAGAATCTGATCAGGAAGGGATTGAGTTTTTCAGGAGTTTCTTTAGCAGCATGAAACTCAATATATATGAGTACAACTTCAGTGATCATGATGAGACCATCGCCTATTCACTGTCTGTTCCTTTTTCATCTTCCCTGGTCTTTGCGGCCTGTATGAAAAAGCAGGAAGCTCCTGGAACGACTTTCCGCAAGCACCTGGATGTGGCAAGAGGTGTGCTGTCAGAAGATGATTACCTGTTGTCAGAGATCCTTTTCAATCCCTTTACCATTGAACAGGTAGCCAAGATCAGGACGCAGCTTGCCACTCTGATCAAAATAGTGGAGGAAAGGGACTTTCAGGCCTTGAAGGATTTTTTCGACGGATTGAGGGAAAACATCGAATTGCCAGTGAACAGGAAATAATTTGAATTGATTTTGGGGCCGATTTTTCGTAACTTGTATGGTTGTGAGGGCGTATAAATGCCTGACTGATTTACTTAAAAAACCCCAGACCGATGAAAACAATACGCTTTATCCTGCCTGTTATTTTATGCTTGCTAATTGCCAATCCTGCCTATACACAGATTGACCTGCTTAAGAAAGTTAAAAAGAAATCCGAGCAAAAGACCGATGAGGCTGTCGATAGTGAATTAGATAAGCTCTTCGGCAAAAAGAAGAAAAAAGACAAAGATGCTACCTCTGAGGATGCAACGGTTCAACCGGCCACAATGGAGACCGAGGTCCCGACTACAGGGGCTGAAACGGCTGCAGAAACCTCTGCAGCTGCTGAGGCGGAAAAAACCGGTGTCCTCACCTGGGCCAAATATGATTTTGTACCTGGTGACAAGGTAATTTTTGAAGATGACCTTATCGGTGAGGAGAACGGAGAGTTTCCATCCCGATGGGACCTCTATAAAGGAGTAGCTGAAGTGGCTGAGGTGGACGGGGAGAATGTAATTTATCTGAGGGGTGGCGGACCTTCCATCGTTCCCTACCTGGAAAATTCGGACCAGGATTACCTACCGGATGTTTTCACCATTGAATTTGATATATGGTTCGGTTATTCTTATGCAACGATGTATCTGTACGACAGGAAGAACCAGAAGGCTCAGAATGCTGACCAGGACTATATGACTCTCGGATATAATTATCTGGAGTTATATGGATCAAAGAGTATGTATCCTGCCGAGCTTAAACAGAAACGATGGGGCCATATTGCAGTAGCCTATACCAATGGTAAGTTCAAGGCCTACCTTGATGATACGCGCCTGATCAATATTCCCCGGCTCGATAATAATCCGACAGGACTGACCATTTATAGCTACCATGCACGGGATGAATATCCAATTTACATTAAAAACATACGAATTGCAGAGGGCGGTGTAAAATTCTACGACCGGGTCCTGGAGGATGGAAAGATCATAGCCAACGGCATCCGTTTTGATGTGGGAAAGGCAACGCTGAAGCCTGAATCCATGGGGATCATCAATGAGGTGGTTGACCTGATGAAGGATCACCCTGATCTGAGTTTCAGCGTAGAAGGCCATACAGACAGCGATGGGGATGATGCCTTGAACATGGAACTTTCCGATAAACGGGCCAAATCTGTAAAATCAACCATGATCAGCATGGGCATTGCAGCGGACAGGCTGGAATCCAAGGGATTGGGAGAGTCTATGCCCATAACTGACAATTCCTCACCGGAGGGTAAGGCCAATAACCGCAGGGTGGAATTTGTAAAGCTATAGGCTGGTTATTTTCATCATCAGGACCTGCTTTGTCTTCGGCCTGACTTTGAAGCGGTCATCTATCCGCTTACCTATTACCCAGACTATTTTGCTTCCGGATGTCAGCAGCCAGGTCCTCTCTTTGTCCGGAAGGGATACTTTTGTATCTATCAGGTAGTCACTGATCTTTTTCATACCCTGCATCCCCAGAGGCTGGAAATAGTCCCCCGACCTCCAATGTCTCATCATAAGGGGAAAATCGAGCTTCTGCAGGTCAAGGCATGCTATTTTCGGATCGCTGGGAATATGAAAGGTTTCTGTATTATCAACAACCATCCATTCAAGGCCGACAGGTTCTGATAGCCGGCCAGTTTCCCTTTCAAGATAATATTTCCTTTCTTCCTCTTTATCCAGTGGGGTAATGATCAGGTCATCCCGGTCCTTTACAATTCGGTGAGTGGCTGACAGGAATTGTTTGCCGGAGGGTCCTTCCAGGGAATGAAGGATATCTTCCATGGCCTGAGAAAAGAAATTATACTCCGTCAGGATCTCGAACAGGATGCTTCTACTGGCATCATGCGCAGAAAGATCCCTGATCCGGATCCTTGTAATATCTCCTTCTGTATGTAACAGCATGAGTTTTACCTGCGCTAATTCTCTGGCGTACAGTTTCTCGGTTTCAGACAATTTAAGCATGGTATCCATCAAGCCATTCCGGAAGGAAGGATTTTCTTTTTCCAGCATGGGAATTAATTGATGACGCACCCTGTTCCTGAGATATTTATCGGAAGCATTACTGGAATCTTCCCGGAACCTGATATCATTCTCAGTGGCATATTCCACAATGGCTTCCCTGGAAGCGAAGAGTAAGGGACGGATGACCTTCCCGGACCTGACAGGTATGCCTGTCAGTCCCCTGATACCCGTGCCACGCGACAGGTTAATAAAAAATGTTTCAATTACATCATCCTGGTTATGCGCTGTGGCTATAAGATCATATCCATGGTTTTTCCGTATTTTTTCGAACCATCGGTAACGGAGGTCCCTGGCTGCCATTTGGATGGATATCCCGGATTCAGCAGCAGCCTGTTCTGTATCAAATTCCTGCGGGTAACAGGCGGCCTCCATCGTTTCAGCAACGGATCTGACAAATTGTTCATCACCGTCAGACTCATCACCTCTCAAATGAAAATTGCAGTGGGCAATCCCGGGTGAATAACCGGCAGCGGCAAACAGGTGCAGCAAAACCATGGAGTCAATACCGCCGCTGACGGCCAGCAGGATCCTGTCTGTTGGCTGGCAGAGATCATTTGACTGAATATAACGCCTGAATTCTTCTAGCATCCCCATGGCTTTACACAAATGTACGGAATCCCCGGATCATTCATCCTCCATTCATAATGGCAGGTGGCAGATGAGTAAAAAAAAACTGCCTGCCCCTGTAAAGGGATCAGACAGCTTTCCTGTAGATGTTGTATGCTTAATCTAATTTTCCGAGATATCCTGCTATACTTTCCTGTGTTTCCTTCAGGGCTTCATCTCCCTTCTGCCAGTTGGCCGGACAAACTTCCCCGTGTTCTTCACTGTATTGCAATGCATCAACCAGGCGGATCACCTCATCAATGTTCCTTCCCAGTGGCTTGTCATTTACTACCTGGTGGCGGACGATCCCTTCCCTGTCAATCAGGAAGAGTCCCCTGTAAGTTTCTGCAGGGCCGTCGAAAACAAGCTCATCTTCTTCGTTGTAATCATATTCACCGATCAGGACATCATAGTTTTGTGCAATCGTCATGGGGGGATCTGCCACAATCGGGTAATTCACCCCTTTGATCCCGCCATCTTTCAAGTCCGTTTGCAGCCATTTCCAGTGAGAAAAAGCGGAATCCACTGAACATCCTATTACGGCTACGTTCCTTTGCTCGAATTCCGCCAGTTTATCCTGGAAGGCAAGGATCTCTGTGGGACAAACAAAGGTGAAATCAGCTGGATAGAAATAGAAAACCACATATTTTTTCCCAATGAACTGATCAAGTGAGAATCCGGAGACAATTTCTCCACCGTTGATAACTGCATCCGCCTTAAATGACGGAGCTTTCTTACCTACTAATACTGCCATAATTATTTATTTAAAGGTTAATAATATCGAATTATCTACAAAGTTATAATTTACTTGTTTTACCTGTTAAAACTGGCAACTTCTGGCTTTGTGACATTGAAGTTGTCGATTTTCAGCCTTTCTTCCCCTGAGAAATGGAGAAAGAGCGGGATGTCCTTTTCAGGATGGTTGGGATAATACCCCAACCTGATCGAGATGGTTGGAAAAACAAGCCTTTCGTTCCTGATACGTGCACCTATGCCAAAACCCGAATAGAAGAGTCCGTCGTGTAGTTTTTTTGCATCGGGACCGATCAATCCGAAATCCATGAAGCCAAAAAAGACGAAACGGAATCCATATAGATAATAAGGTGTAAATGCATCCACTTCATAATTAAGGAATATTTTTTTTGTGCCCAGCGGGAGGCCGTACCGGAATCCATAGATATCATAGTCATCTCCGATGCCTATATATTCATCTTCAAACCTGTTGATTCCCTGTACAAAATTTGAAGAAATAAAATGCCTGAATTTAAACCTGTTTATGATGAACAGAGGGGTGAAATAATCAACCCTGAAATTAATGACACCCTGTTCTATATAGTCCTTCTTCAGGAAGAAACCTCCTGCCTCCACTTTTGTGTACAGATAACCAACATTGCCAAGATACCTGCCCTGTGACAGACTGAAACCTGCATACGTACGTGTATTAAACTCATTCCTTTCCAAGCCTCCGGTTATGCTGAACAATATCCCCTGCGGAATATCTTCTGTTCTACCAAAATCCAGGATCAGGTTACTTTTGAAAAAAGATTGCGATGAAATGGCCAGTGATGAGAGCCATCCGGTTCTGTTCTGATAGAGATAAAAGTTATGTTCATCCACTTCCGGCCTTTCTATATACTGGTTCCAGTAAAGTCTTGAGGATACTACAAAATTCAGTCGGTTCCTTGTTTGATTACGCTTGGACCTGAGATAGAAGGCCCGTCCCAGCCATCCATCATAGATATTATATTTAACGGGTATATCAGCACTGATGGAATCATCTACATTGATGTATCTGAAAGTCCGGGTTCGCTCCAGATCAAGTGCTCCGGCCCACTTGGTATTCGGTGTAAAGAACCGCCTGTCAAACCCCAGTTGATAGGATTCCGTATTGAATACCTGCTGGTACCTGAGTGTGCTGTTAATGAAGGATCCTCCCAGGTTATGCATCAGATAGTATAGTTCATGTCCCAGCCAGGGAGATCTGTTCCCATCCCAGTAAAATATCGCATGAAGTTCATGCCCCAATCCGAACAGGTTGCTCTCAAATATGTCCAGCTTACCCACATCAAAATCATTCACCTGGCCTCCAACCCCTATGGAGAATGCATCTTTGGTCACCACCCTGACATCCACTGTATCTGAGCCCGGACTTGTCTCCTCCAGGTAGATCCTGACATCCTCAATAAAAGGAAGCTCCCTGAGGATTCTTTCATTATCACTGATCTCATTCGGGTCTACCAGGTCTCCACTCTGGAAAAGAAGGTGGTTTATTATAACGCGGTCATGGCTAACCCGGTGCAGGTTATTCCCAAATCTTTCAAATTTTGAACTGGCTATGCGGGATGTATCATAAATATTTGGGCCGAAAGGTTCAAGTTTTGTGGATCTGATATTGCGTATGACTTTCCCTCCATAACTAATATAGGGGTCCGCACTCAGCTGGGTTATCATGGTATCCTGTGTGTCAGGAGTTCTTGGTGAGGTGATGACGACATTGTGAAGTTCCCTGGTCCAGCGCTTCTTATTTGCCTTCTCTGCCAGAGAGTCAAAAAATATTTCCCCTGCCTGTCCCCTCGGATATTTGACCTCGTAGTCCAATCCGCTGTGAATCAAAATGATAGTATCCTTTTTGTATTTAAATCTTTGTCCCCCAACAAAAAGTCTGGAACCCTCTACAAGTCTCAGGGTATCATAAATAGGTCCTCCCGGGTCAGTCCCCATTGACGGCAACGCGGACAAAGCCAAAAATACGATCAGGATATATCGACAATACTTCAAGGCATCATGAGTTTGTCAATAAACGTAAAATACATAAAAAGATGTTACCCGTCAAAACAAAGAAGCCGGTTCAGGCAGGTATCCGGTTTCGGCTATGATAAATTTCCGTCAATATCATCAGCATTGAACTGGAATCCCAGCCTTTTGCCGGTACGCATTTTTGAAAGCTGTATCCGGTCGCTGATCTGTTCCACGGATGCAATTTTTACCGTATCATAGGGTGGGACAAGTAAGTCAAATTCAAGGGCATAATTGATGGCAAGTGTGATCATATTGGTCAGGGATTCTTTATCCAGGACCTTGTTCCCGAAATCGTTAAAGAAAAATCCCAGCTGGCGTTTTCCCTCAGCAAAATAATGCAAATTCTTGTTGATAAAGATCCTTCCAACCAGGTAGCCCAGGTCCTGCATCCGGCTGTACTTAAGAGAATCGGAAAGGAAATTATATATATTGATGATCCCGCAATAGGAAGCTGTTTTATCCGATTGTACATAAGAGCTTTTCCAGATGCCATGGCTCCGGTCAAATTCAAAAATATTGGTATGCATGGCCACGACGATCAGGTCACCTGCAATTTTAAGCTGGGCACTGAATATACCATTGTCCTGGTAATCCAGCTTTATCCGTTCATCAGCATCACTCAGCTCTTTATTGAATTCTTCTTCCAAACCCCTCAGGATCTTTTTTATATCAGCCAAAACATTCAGGGT
The DNA here is from genome assembly GCA_963767555.1 of uncultured Bacteroidaceae bacterium. Taxonomy (GTDB): domain Bacteria; phylum Bacteroidota; class Bacteroidia; order Bacteroidales; family SM23-62; genus SM23-62. The sequence goes on from CAVYEL010000023.1 coordinate 151,371, forward strand.
ATTGTCAAATACCATCTGCTTTACGGCTGCTTTATCCTTCAGGTTGTTCAGGATATTTAACTTGACATCTACTTTGCTCATGAGGGGAATATTATCAGATTAAAATTAATAGGCAATGGCGAACAGTACTCTTTTTTCCGAGGGTTTACCTGTGTAAATACATTTACCTTCTTCCACTTCCGCATCGAAAGGTATACATCGTATGGTCGCCTTTGTTTCTTCCTTGATCTTTAATTCAGTTTCAGTTGTTCCATCCCAATGGGCCAGCACAAATCCAGGTTTTTTATCCATGATCTCCTTGAATTCATCCCAGTCATCCACCTTGTAGGTATTTTTACGTCTTAATTCCAGAGATTTCCTGTAAATACTTTGCTGTATCTCTTCCATCAATCCAGTGACAATGTCAATCACCATGTCCTTTGGTACAATCTTTTTCTCCAGTGTGTCTCGTCGGGCTACTTCCACAGTGTTGTTATCAAGGTCCCTTGGCCCAATAGCAATCCTTACCGGAACACCCTTCATCTCATATTCACTGAATTTCCATCCGGGTTTGTGAGTGTCCCTGTCATCATATTTTACTGATAATCCAGCCTCTTCCAGGTCCGATTCGATCTTGTCTGCAACCTTACTGATGCGGGTAAACTCTTCCCCTGTTTTATAAATGGGTACGATCACAACCTGCAATGGTGCCAGCCTGGGTGGCAAAACCAGGCCATTATCATCAGAGTGGGCCATGATCAGGGCCCCCATCAAACGGGTTGAAACACCCCAGGATGTGGCCCACACATACTCTAGATTTCCTTCCTTGCTGGTGAACTGCACATCGAAAGCCTTTGCAAAATTTTGTCCGAGGAAATGACTGGTCCCTGATTGAAGGGCTTTTCCATCCTGCATCAGGGCCTCTATTGCAAAGGTGTCAATGGCCCCGGCAAATCTTTCGGATTCAGTTTTTCTGCCTTTGATAACCGGCATTGCCATATGTTCTTCGGCAAAATCAGCATAAAGGTTAATGATCTTGTTGGTTTCTTCCAGGGCCTCGGCCTCCGTTGCATGGGCGGTATGACCTTCCTGCCAGAGGAACTCTGCTGTCCTGAGAAAAAGCCGTGTACGCATCTCCCATCTTACTACATTGGCCCATTGATTGACCAGTATCGGTAGATCACGGTAAGACTGTATCCAGTTTTTATAGGTATTCCAGATGATGGTTTCAGAAGTGGGACGGATAATCAGTTCTTCTTCAAGTTTGGCTGTTTCATCCACAACAATTTCATTGGAATTTTCATCATGCTTTAACCGGTAATGTGTGACCACCGCACATTCCTTTGCAAAACCTTCCACATGTGCCGCTTCCTTGCTGAAAAATGATTTGGGGATAAAAAGTGGAAAATAGGCATTGGAATGGCCTGTCTTCTTGAACATCCCGTCAAGGATGGCTTGCATTTTTTCCCAGATTGCATATCCGTATGGTTTAATTACCATACAACCCCGGACTGCAGAATTCTCTGCAAGGTCCGCTTTAATTACCAGGTCATTGTACCATTGTGAATAGTTCTCAGCTCTCGAGGTAAGTTCTTTCGCCATCAGGTTCTTGATATCTAATTGAGATGTAATAGTTTAATAAGGGATTTGCAAAAGTAAGCAAATATCGGATAGGATTTAAAGTCCCGCAATATTTTTATTTTTCCCTGAAATTTTGTATTATTCTGAACAATGAAGGTGTTCACCCAACGTTTTTGGTATGGTATTTGCATAATTTAGCTAAAAGACATTATCTGGAGGAAAGAGTCATGAAAACATCTATTTATTTACTAATCATCGTCAGCCTGGTCTTAGGCTCCTGTTCTTCGTCATACAAAGCCGGGGTTACAGAATATGACGATTTATATTATACACCAAAGGATGCAAAGATGCAGGCAGAAGCTACAACTGCTCAGCCCGCAGCCAATCAGCAGAATGTGCAGGCAGTCCCCCAGGAAGAGTTAAGCGATTATGAAAAATACCGCCTGGCCCTCGAGGACGATTACCTGAATGAAGATACACAGGGTGCTGAACTGAATGCATATGCTCAGGAAGATACGACATATATTGGTCCACAAGATGATGCAGCATATGCCTACTATGATGATGGCAGCGCTTCTCCGGTGGTGAATAATTATTACGGAACGGTTAACCAGTATCCCGATTACAGTGCTCGTATCGATCGTTTTCACTCGGGATATGGAGGTGGCTATTATGATCCCTACTATTCCAACTCTTATTATGATCCGTATTACAGTTCATGGGGACCAAGGGTCTCATTAAGCATCGGCTTTGGTTTTGGCATGGGTTATGGTTATGGTGGCTATGGTTACCCCTATTATGGATACGGTTATCCTTATTACGGGTATGGTCATTACGGATATGGTTATCCCTATTACGGATATGGATCTTATTGGTCCGGTTATAATCATGGATACTACGATGGATATTATGGAGGCGGAGGCGGATACTATTATCCCACACCCTATTATTCATATTCTGAAGGGGGACGGGGATACCGCTACGGTCACCGTGAGTCCAGGTCAGGTTATACGAAATATGGTGCCAGGAGCATGGATCCTTCGAAGTCGAACAGTACCAGCCTAACCGGTGGACGAAGCAGGTCTGGAGCAAGTGCAGTCGCCCCCGGAGCAACAGCGGCCGGTACCAGGACTGCTGCGAAAAGCGATCGCAGCGCTGCTCTGGCAAATACAAATTCATCTGCAGCACGCCGGAGCAACTCTATTACTGCTGCCGGTACAACAAATCGTTCCAGGAGCAATTTACAAAACACTTCTGCCAGGAGTACGACTGGTGATCAGGCCCGTTCCCGTTCAGCCAATACGCGGTACACAAGCAGGAATCCTAACAATCCTATTGCCAACCGGACAAAGAGCGCCAGTGCCACCACCAGGACGAGTGCCAGTAGAAATACAAGCAGCAGGTACAATACTACTACGAGGCAAAGTTATACACCAACGTACAGTAAGCCAAGGACCACCTATAAGCCCAGCTATAATCGCAGCACTCCTACCCGGAGTAGCAGTACCTTGAAGTCAGGGACATCCGGCCGGTCTACCTATACACAGCCTCGCAGCAGCTCGACCTACAGGTCATCTTCACCGACAAGGTCCAGCAGCAGTTACCGTTCATCCTCGCCCAGCAGATCATCCGGTTCCAGTTACCGCTCTTCTTCTCCCAGCAGGTCAAGCGGTTCCAGTTACCGGTCATCAGGCGGCAGCAGCCGTTCATCCGGAAGCGTAAGCCGTTCCTCGGGCAGTGTTAGCCGTTCATCCGGCAGCGTTAGCAGGTCATCATCTGGCGGCAGCCGATCATCTGGCGGCAGGAGATAACAGGCTTTATTAACAACACATAAAACGAACTGATTATTAACCAAAATTAAAGGTTAACAGCACGAATTATATCCCTGAACTATTAAAGATTGAAATCATGAAAACGATATATATTCTCATCATCACGGGCTGCTTTATGCTGGTCCCCCTGAGGGCCCAGAACGAAACAGATGCCCTCAGGTACTCTCAGAACTTTTTTGGCGGAACAGCCAGGTCAACAGCCATGGGTGGTGCATTTGGTGCACTCGGTGGAGATTTTGCCTCGGCCAGTCTGAATCCTGCCGGTATAGGTGTGTACAGAAGCAGTGAGGCGACCATATCACCAGGCATGATCTATGACAATACCTTCACAGACTACCTGGGAAATACAAGAACAGACAATATGTACCAGTTCACACTGAATAACATGGGTTTTGTCTTCTCCACCCAGACAGGTAAGGATAAAGGCTGGGTGGGTTATTCTTTTGGCATCGGTTATAACCAGCTCAATAATTTCAACAGGAACACAATGATGGGAGGGATACAGTTATCAGGAGGCAACGAAAGCTCTTCCTTTATGGATAATTTTACTAACAATGCCAATGCTGATGAGTGGAGTGATTATTATGAGGAGCTTGCCTGGATGGCCAACCTTATGCCATTCGATACCATAGGCCAGGTTTATTGGAACGATATCAACGAAGCCGGATACGGCCAGTCCCAGCGGCGAAGGATACAGGAGAGAGGTAGCATGGGCGAGACTGCCTTCACTTTTGGGGCCAATTATGGGAACAGGTTGTACTTCGGGGCTACCTTCGGTATCCACAGGATGAGGTACAGCAACTATACCGACCATTTTGAAGAAGATGATGCACAGATCATTCCCTATTTTAATTCCTTCACTTTCAGGGAGACACTGGAGACGCGGGGGACTGGCTACACCTTTAAAGCCGGGCTTATTTTCAGGCCCATCAGCCTGATCAGGATAGGTGCCGCATTCCATATCCCAACCTTTTATAAGATCAGGGAGGATTTCTACACGGACATGTCTTCCACCTTCGATCAGGGTACGGGCGAACCGGATTATTTTGAGAGATCGCCTGTCAACCAGTTTGAATACTGGCTGAGGACCCCCTACAGGGCCATTGGGAGCGTGGCTTTCCAGATAGGCAAAGTGGCCATGATCGGTGTGGATTACGAGTACATGGATTACCGCCAGGCCAACATGGATACCCATGCCTCGGATTACTCAGTGCTGGATGTTAATGACAAGATACAAAATGTTTATTCAGTTGCACACAATCTCCGGGCAGGTGCAGAACTACATATGGGCCCCATGTACCTGAGGGGTGGAGCGGCTTTTTATGACAGCCCTTTCAACGACAACGAGGTCAATGCAGAAGCCTGGAATATCATTTATAGCGGCGGACTCGGATTCAGGAGCAAAAGTATATCTTTTGACCTGGCCTATTCATTCCGCACCATTGATTACCATTACTATCTCTATATACCGGAGGATGTGCATGGGGCCAAGATCAGCTCGAATAAACACAATGTTGTCGCCACCCTTGGTTTCCGGTTCTGATCAATTCAACCAAAATGTTCAGGAGGGGTGGCGATGTTTTGCTCAAGGACCAACCCGGCATTGGGGCCTTCATTGAACAACAGGTCTATGATGCTAAGGTTGGCCTTGAAGCCATGACGTTCTGCAAATACCTGCTGGTAGGATACAGGAACAAATAAGGGATCTGATGACAGGTCCCTTTTTGGATGGATGGCCTCCCGGTAATCAGCATGATCCCCTGTGCCCGCATGGATAAATTCTCCGGAAAAATCTATGGTACTATCAATTTCGAGGGAATGAAGTATCACCTCGAGCAGAGCAGTATTAAAATCAAGCAGGAACTCAAATCTTTTCATATAGAAGGGGGAGAAATCATCCATGTAGAATTCGAAAAAGGGAGAATGCCGGTAGGCAGATTCAATGCTTCTCCAGTGGAGCTTCTGCCATTTTTTATCATAATCAATGCGGATATCCCGGACATAGGTCTTATGTGCCTGCCCCTTCAGGACAGGGATACTCAGGGCAAGCATCCCGTTGGCTCCCATGATATTGCATCTGTTCCTGTAGGTTTGTTTGATATAATGATCATATTGTTCAATGATCCGAACGGGATGAATCAGGAATTTGGTTAAGTATTGAACCGGTCCGAGGTAAGAGGTGCTCAGCAGAGCGATATCAGGGTCACCCGGTGACATGTCATAGTTTATTGATCATACTGGCCATATAGGCTGCACCAAAGCCATTGTCAATGTTTACTACACTTACCCCGGAGGCACAGCTGGTAAGCATTCCCAGCAGGGCTGCCAGTCCATTGAAGCTGGCCCCATAGCCAATGCTTGTGGGTACTGCTATGATGGGCTTATCGACCAGTCCCCCTACAATGCTCGGCAAGGCACCCTCCATTCCGGCAATGACAATGATAACGCGGGCCTGCCTGATACGATCAATGTTATTGTATAACCTGTGTATACCGGCCACACCCACATCAAAAAACCTTTCAACCCGGTTCCCAAAGACTTCCGCAGTTACTGCGGCCTCTTCTGCTACAGGCATATCTGAGGTGCCGGCAGTAAGTACGGCAATGGCAGTTTTGGTCGGTTTGATCTCTGCCTGCTTAATCGTAATGGTCCTGGCCAGTTCGTTATATTCGGCCTGGGGCAGGGCCTTTTGGACAGTCTGATATATTTCTTTATTTGCCCGGGTACCGAGGATGTTTACATTCTGTGTGGACATATATTCCATGATATTCAGAACCTGTTCAGCTGTCTTTCCCTCGCAGAAGATAACTTCGGGATAACCGGTCCGTAATTCCCGGTGATTATCGATTTTTGTGTGCCCCAGATCCTTAAATGGCAGGTCACTTAATTTTTTCATGGCTTCCTCACTGGATATTTTGCCATCCCGTACCTGCTCGAGCAGTTTTTTTATATCACTCTTTCCAGTCATTTTTTACTATCCTTTATAATTTCACCAATACCACCTGTCCGGTATCCGTCCAGATCCAGCGTTACATATTTGAATCCATAACGCCTTAATTGCTTAGAAATGTTTTTCATATGACCCTCACTGAAGATCTTTTCAATATATTTTGGCTCTGTTTCAATTCTTGCAAGATCACCATGTGCCCTTACTCTAATGGCACGAATACCCAGGCCGATCAGGTATGTTTCAGCTTTTTCTATCTTTCTGAGGAGCTGTTCCTCGATGCTGGTATTATAGGGTATTCTTGTAAGCAGGCAGGCATAAGCCGGTTTCTCCCAGGTATAAAGCCCCATTTCCCTGGAAACCTCCCTGATATCTTTTTTCGTGAAGCGGTTCTCCAGCAGGGGACTCAATACCTTAAGTTCATGGAGGGCTTTCATCCCCGGCCGGTGGTCTTTTGTATCATCAAAATTGGTGCCGTCTGCCAGGTTTGTAAATCCATGCTGTTTGGAAAATTCCTTCAGCAGGGTAAAGAGGAATGACTTGCAGAGATAACAGCGGTCTTCAGGATTGTTTTTTATCTGCTCGGGGACAGGTACATCAACTACCCTGTGTTCAATCCCCCTGCCAGAAGTGAATTCCCTGGCTTCAGCGATCTCCCAATCCGGGATATAGGGGGAATTGATCGTCAGTGCCAGCACATTCTCTCCCAGTGCTTCCTTTGCCGCATGCAGAAGGAGAACCGAATCCACACCACCGGAAAAAGCGACTGCAATATTATCCAGTTCACCCAGGTAGCTTATGAGATTGTCATATTTTTTCTGTAATTCCTGTTTCATTCCTGGTTGTCATTATTCACCTTTCTGGAAATCTCATCATAGATCTTATTCACGGGGACCCCATGTTCCCTGGCCAGGCGTATACAATCCTCATATTCGGGTTTGGATTTCAACTTCTTGCCCTGGTAGATGGCTGTTTTTACAGTCACTTCACCATATTTGGTCTTGATCCTGGTAAACTCTCTTTCGAGCATTGTCTTATCCACTTCGTAGCTCCTTACACCCAGGCTGGTAGTGTGGGTCAGCAGGGTTTCCGTCATGGTTTGTTTTTTATCCGGACTGCATAACACTGCTAGTTTGGAGGCGGGACGTGCTTTTTTCATCATGATAGGTGTAATGAAAACATCGTCTGCCCCCAGGTCAAACAGTAACTCCATAACATAACCGTACATTTCCGGATTCATATCATCGATGTTGCATTCCATAACCAGTGCCTTACGGGTTTCTGGTGAGGATTCGGCATTTTCGTCGAATTCTGCCAGGTGCACCCTTAATACATTTGGTATATCCGTATCCCTGTTACCGATTCCGTAAGCTGTTTTGCTAATACGAAGATCCTGAATGGGGCCGAATTTGTCTGCATTACAGGCCAGGATCAGGGCACCGGTGGGTGTTGTGGTCTCAAAGTTTACAGCTCCCGACTTAACCGGTACACCTGTAAGAATTTCTGCAGTCGCCGGTGCCGGAACAGGAAAAGTACCATGTTCACATTTTACAAATCCACCTCCCAGTTCAACGGCTGAGGACATGATCATGTCAGGTGCAATAGATTCAATGCAAATGGCAGCACCCACAATATCCACGATGGAATCGACGGCCCCCACCTCATGGAAGTGTACTTTCTGGATGGGCTGGTTATGTATTTTCCCTTCCGCTTCTGCCAGTTTGTGGAACATTTTGATACTGCGGTCCTTGACGGCCTGACTGAGATCACTTTCATTAATGATCCGGCTGATATCCTCCAGGTTCCTGTGATGGTGATGACCATGATGGTGACCATGGTCATGATCGTGTGGTTTTGTTTCAAGGACAACATCAACTTTCGTTCCGGTAATACCTTTTCTCTGGTCCCTCGATATTTTCAGTTCATAACCCGAAAGATCCAGCAAGCCGAGCTGGTCTGTCAGGGTTTTGGGATCAACTCCCAGGTCGATCATCGCCCCAAGGTGCATATCGCCACTAATACCTGAAAAACAATCGTAATACAGTACCCTCATTCAATTGGTTTTATCCTGATGCCCCAGTGTTAATTTTGGCCTGTAAAGTTAAGCGTTTTTCAATAAACTCGGGTATCTAATAATCCGGACCTGATTGGCAGGTTCCGTACATACCAGAACACTGTTCCAGTCTTCTTATTTAGAATGTGTCAAAATTAGGTTGAAAAACAAAGAGTTTCAATGAGATTTGTAAGCGGGAAATCGTAAATTTCGGGCTAATTGAATTTAAAATCAGGCAAATGAAACGAAGGGAATTTTTCAGGAAAGGTTTAGGAGCTGGTATTGCAGCAGGTGCAGCCATGTCCATCACTCCCGGTAACAAAGTCTTTGCAGGCGGATCATCCATGATTGATTATGATCTTGTTGCTGTAAAAGGAGGGGAACCCGGGATCATGTTCGATCAGGCCATTCAATCCATGGGAGGGATAGAGAAATATGTAAAGAAGGGACAAAGTGTGGTTGTTAAACCGAATATTGGATGGGATACCACACCTGAGAGGGGTGCCAACACCAACCCTGATCTGATGGCCAGGATAGTGGAGCATTGCCTTGCTGCCGGAGCCAAAGATGTTTATGTATTTGACAATACCATAAATGAATGGACGCGCTCATATAAGAACAGCGGAATAGAAAAGGCAGTGAAGGATGCCGGGGCAAAAGTTCTTTCCGGTAAGAGCAAAGGGAGTTATCATGAAATAGCAGTGGAGGGTGGAAAGAAACTTAAAAGCGTCCTGGTACACCAACTGATCCTTGAATCGGATGTTTTTATCAATGTTCCCGTACTGAAAAGCCATGGAGGTACGGTCTTATCGATCTCCATGAAAAACCTGATGGGGGTGGTATGGGACCGCAGGTGGTGGCATGCTAATGATCTCCACCAGTGTATTGCTGATATTACCACTGTTGTGAAACCAGATCTGAATGTGGTTGACGCATACAGGGTCCTGAAGAAGAACGGTCCCCGGGGAGTTTCTACAGCAGACGTGGTTACCATGAAATCACAGATTTTAGCTGAAAATATGGTGATTGCAGACACGGCGGCTGCCAAGCTTTTTGGAAAAGAACCCGGGCAGATAGGACATATCAGGAAAGCCGATGAAATGGGGCAGGGCAGTATGGATCTATCAAAACTGTCCATCAACAGGATCATGATCTAAACATGCACCAGAGAAGCCTGAAGACCATCCGGGTCACAGTGGCCCTTCTGTTCATTTTTGCAACCGGTTTTATTTTTGTGGATTTCAGGGAATTGCTTCCCAAAGGAGTGATTAGTGGAATAACTTTCCTGCAATTTCTTCCGTCTGTTTTGAATTTCTTCACAACCTTTGCCCTGGTGGCCTCAGGTTTTATCCTGGTACTTGTCCTGACGGCCCTGTTCGGAAGGATCTACTGCAGTGCCATTTGTCCCCTGGGGATCTTTCAGGACGCAGTAAGCTGGATCAGGAGAAAAACAAAAAAAAAGCACAGATACCGTTTTGGCAAGCCACACAACTGGTGGCGGTACGGGTTCCTGGCCCTGCCCCTGTTGGTACTGCTTGCAGGGAAAAGCCTGATCGGGATCAGCCTGCTGGATCCTTACAGCATTTTTGGACGGATTGCCTCTGATCTGTTCCAGCCGGTTTATACATGGCTGAACAATCGTATGGCAGGTGTACTGGAGAGCATGAATGTCTTTTTTCTTTATCCTGAAGATATAACACCTGCCAGGGGACTGACATATGTGATTCCCGTGTTTATGTTAGGACTGGTGATCTGGTTTTCTTTCACCAGGGGACGTTTGTATTGCAATACCGTTTGTCCCGTGGGAACCCTGCTGGGCCTTCTGTCCAGGATCTCCTTTTTCAGGATACGCATGATTGAGGAACAATGCACCAAATGTGGAAAATGTGCCATTGCCTGTAAGGCTTCCTGCATCCGCGTTAAAACCCTGGAAGTTGATTTTTCCCGATGTGTGGGTTGTTATAATTGTATATCAGTTTGTCCGGAAGACGCCATCAAGTACCTGCCTGCAGCAGGATCAGTCAGCTTTTCCGGTTCTCCTTCAGATCCTGGCGATCCTTCAGGTCCTGGCGATCCTTCAGGTCCTGGCGATCCTTCTGGTCCTGTGAATCCAGCAAGGCGTGAGGCCCTGACCAGGTTGCTTGCCACTGGAGCAGCTTTATCAGGATTCAATCTCTCTGCCAGAAGCCAGGAAACAGAAATGGATACAGAAACAGAGATAGAAAATAAGATCCCGACTGAGATTGAGCCGGTGAAGAACTTCCCCGTTACACCTCCAGGCTCACTCGGGATAAGACATTTTAATACCCGCTGTACTGCCTGCCATCTATGCGTAAGTGTTTGTCCCACTTCAGTACTGCAACCATCCCTGAATGAATATGGCTGGTCAGGTATCCTTCAGCCACATATGGATTATTCCACTAACTACTGCAATTTTGAATGTACTCTCTGTACTGATATTTGTCCCACGGGAGCCATACTATCCGTCACTTCAGAGGCCAAAAAGACACTCCAGATGGGCCAGGTACAGCTGATCCTGGAGAATTGTGTGGTTTATGCTGAAAACACTGCCTGTGGTTCATGTTCGGAACATTGTCCTACCCAGGCAGTAACCATGGTTCCGTACAGGGAAGGCCTGACCCTGCCAGAAATTGTCCCGGAGATATGTGTAGGTTGCGGGGCCTGTGAATATGCCTGTCCGGTACGACCCTTCAAGGCTATATATGTGGACGGGCATCAAATTCATCAGGTAGCCCAGGAACCTCCTTCAGAAGAACTGGAACAACCTGACCTTGAGGAGGAGTTTCCTTTCTGATCAAACTTTATCAGTGGACATAAACATTCTTTTCCACCTGATCTTTGCAAGAAAACGTTTGTCTTCATCGAGTGAGAGCCAGATGAATTTGGGTTTTCCAAGGATATGGTCTTCGGGAACAAATCCCCAGAAACGGCAATCTGAGGAGGAATGCCGGTTATCACCTATCATGAAGTAATAACCCTGTTTGAATGTATATTCCCGTACAGGTTCACCATTAATAATTATCTGATCACCTTCCACCTTGAGGCTGTTTCCCTCATATCCTTCAATTATTCTTTTGTAAAGCGGAAGATTATTCAGAGTCAGTGGAATGGTTGTGCCTGCAGATGGCATCCAGAGGGGACCAAAATTATCGAGGGTCCATTTATACAGGCTGTCATGCGGGAATATTTGATAATTATATTCATTCTCAGGGTATTCATATTTTGAGACGGCAATAACATTGGTAAACCTCCTTAGCTTTTCTGCATTCTCTTCACTGAGGGGTAAATGATAATCATTACCGGACTTTTCCTGGTCAGACCTGGCAATATTTAATCTTTCAAAAGCTTTGGGATTGATAGGTGTGCCGTTTGTCATGACCCGATAGCGATGCTGGACCCCATCATAAAGGGGTATCGGTTTTCCGTTAATATGGATCTTCCCTTTGACAATCAGCAGTGTATCTCCGGGTAATGGCAACACATCTCTTGATATAATTATCCCTTCTGTCAACCGGTCGGGATACAATATCGTAGTCATTCCAAACAGCCTGTCGCCCATCAACCAGGTATTCTTCCCAGGTCTTCAGGGGGCGGTTGTACCTTAAATCATTTTCTTCCAGCTGTTTGGCATAGTCCCGGACAATGGAATAGTAACTTCGTTCCGGATAAGCGGTTACAACTGTATCACCTCCAGGAAAATTAAAAACCACTACATCGTTATGTTTCACCTCGCCAAATCCGGCCAGCCTTTTGTAAGGCCGCTTTATCCATTCCACATATGATTTCGTTTTCAGGATAGGCATGGTATTCTGCGTGAAAGGGAAGGAGAGGGGAGTGTTGGGAATACGTGGACCATATGCGACCTTGCTGACATACAGGTGATCACCAATCAGCAATGATTTTTCCATCGAGGGCGTTGGGATCTTATAATTCTGAAAAAGGAATATATTGATAATGGTTACTGCAATCACTGCGAAAATGAGTGCATCCAGCCATTCGATCAGGGCGCTGTTCTTTTTTTTCCGGCTTTTCCAGAAAGACCAGTTAACTTTTTTGGTTATATAGATATCATAAATAACAATAAGTCCGAACATCCACCAATAATTTCCCAGCCAGATGACCCATAAAATGTAAATTACGAGCTGCCAACCCGAATTTGAAATATTTATGCTTCAGGATATCAAAAATTTGTTTCATAAGTAATTTTCTAATTGATTTTCTTAAACATTTTATTCCACCTGAACCGATCCCGGCCTTTCTTTGATTTGTCTACTGAAAGCCATACAAGTACCGCTTTCCCTACCACATGGTCTTCAGGTACAAATCCCCAGATCCTTGAATCAGCTGAATTATGCCGGTTATCACCCAGCATGAAGAAATAATCCATGCCAAAGGTATAAGAATTTCGGGGTTCATGATTAATGTAGATGGTACTATCTCTGACCTCCAGATGGTTTTTCTCATAAGCTTCAATAATCCTCCGGTATAACGGTAGATTATTGACACTTAGTCTCACGGTTTTACCTTTTTCCGGGATCACCAGCGGTCCAAAATTGTCTTCTGTCCATGGATAATCCGGGCTATAAGGAAAAAATGAATAATATGATAATTGCCTTGTGGTATTCTCAAGCCGGGTTACCACCTGGATATTGGGTAGCTTCCTGATCCTCACTGCCTGATTTGGAGTCAGCGGGAACACGTAGCTTTCCCTCGAGGGATCATACAATCGGTCTGCATCGGAAAGTTCAAGGTTGGCAATGAATGCGCTATCCAGTTTCTCTCCGTTTGTCCTTATATAGTAATTATACTGCACAAGAGGCTGCTGGGATAATTCCTGTCCGTTAACGATAATTCGGGAATGCTTCAACTCTAAGGTATCTCCGGGGAGTCCCACACATCGCTTAACAAAATTCTCCCGTTTATCGACAGGCCTGGCAAGAATCTCATACTGGGAAAGTATGGTCTTCCTGCCGTAGTTCCGGATAAGGCTATAGTAATTCTGATCCGGTAATTCTTTTACAATGGTATCACCTTCCGGGAAATTAAAAACAACCACATCATTTTGTTTCACCTTGCCCAAGCCCAATAACCTCTTATAGGGCCATTGCACTTTTTCGCTGTATGATTTTTTATCCTTTGAGAAGGGCATGGTATTATGTGTGAAAGGAAACCCAACCGGTGTATTGGGTATTTTTGGTCCGTAACTGAGTTTGCTTACAAAAAGATAATCCCCTACGAGGAGTGTTTTCTCCATGGATGGAGTCGGTATGTTGTAGGCTTCAACGAATAATGTCCTGATTATGATGACAGCAACAAGGGCAGTTACAATGGCAGTGATCCATTCCAGCGTCTCAGTCAGTATAGCAGGAAGTTTGATGAGTTTCCTGATTTTATAGATATATCTGGTAATAAAATGATCAAAAATCAATATAATCCCTAGCAGTAACCAGAATACCCCTATCCAAATAACGAACAAGCCGTAAATCAGAGATGCTATCGCAAATAGAATGTATCTTATCCGTGGAACTTTCATAAAAATCGTTTCCAATTTAGATCTAGAGGCCAAGGACATCTTTCATGGTGAAGAAACCCTTCCGGTCCTTAATAAATTCAGCTGCCACGATGGCCCCTGTGGCAAATCCTCTCCTGTCTTTTGCTGAATGCTTGATAGATAGACTATCGAATGCGGATTCATAGATTACCTCATGAACACCGGCAACATTTCCTGTCCGAATGGCATTGATCCAGAGATCTTCATCTTTCCCGCTATCCTGCAGGACCCATTGTTTTTTCCTGCTGACATTTTCCAGGATACCATCCGCCAGGCTTAAGGCAGTTCCGCTGGGAGCATCCAGCTTCTGTGTATGGTGAATCTCAGTCATCCTCACATCATATGCTTCATATTTTTGCATAATTGCTGCAAGGCGTTCATTCAGGGAAAAGAGAATGTTTACGCCCAGGCTATAGTTGGAGGCATATACAAAGCCGAGATATTCGGCTTTACAACGGTTCGTCAATTCCCCTATTCTGTCCGTCCATCCAGTAGATCCGGAGACCACTGGCAGTCCTGCATCCATACATTTTGATATATTGTCGAAGGCGGTGGATGGAGAAGTGAACTCTATGGCCACATCGTGCTGGTTCAAATTGTCCGGAGACATCAGATGTTCATCTCCCAGATCTATTATAGATCCAATATCGTGACCCCTCTCGCTGGCAATGGCTTCAATCATTTTACCAATCTTGCCATAACCGATAATAGCAATTTTCATTTCAATCAATTTTCAGTAACCATACAAAAATAGATTCTTTTAAATAAAAAAGGGGAAACATTTCAGCATCCCCTTTTTACATAGATATAATTTGATCTGGCTCCTTATGCAGCCTTTGCCTTTTTTACAATTTCTTCAAAGGCCTGCGGGTGATTCATAGCAAGGTCTGCCAGTACTTTCCTGTTAATGTCAATACCTGCTTTATGCAGTTTTCCCATGAATTCTGAATAGGACATATCATGCTCACGGGCTGCAGCATTGATCCGCTGGATCCAGAGGGCCCTGAAGTTTCCTTTTTTCTTTCTGCGGTCACGGTATGCGTATGAAAGTGCCTTTTCATGCGCATTTTTGGCTACTGTGTAAACATTTTTCCTTCTACCGAAGTAACCTTTTGTTTGTTTCAGTAACTTTTTCCTTCTTTTTCTTGAAGCTACTGAATTTGTTGATCTTGGCATTTTTTCTCAATTTTCGAATGGTAAGCGATATGATCTAGCATATTCTTTGGTGCTCATTCATTCTGGTTAATAATTCTAATCCTTTTGGTTTACTGATCATTATTTCATACCCAGTAAAAGCTTGACGTTTTTCTCGTCAGCCTTATGTACATCGCCATAATATCCCAGATTCCTTTTTCTTTTTTTGGATTTCTTGGTCAGGATATGGCTCTTGAAAGCATGTTTTCTTCTGATCTTCCCTGTCCCGGTTAAAGAAAATCTTTTCTTTGCACCTGGATTCGTCTTCATTTTCGGCATCCTGTTACAATTTAAATATTAATTGGAAATGATGTTATTTCTTTGGTTTTACTGCTTTTGGTGAGAGGAGCATAGTCATCCGTTTTCCTTCCAGCTTTGGTAACTGTTCCACTTTGCCAACTTCTTCGAGATCCTGGGCGAATCGCAGAAGGAGAATTTCACCCTTCTCTGAATAAATTATCGACCTGCCCTTGAAAAAGACAAATGCTTTTACTTTCGCACCATCCTCCAGAAACTTTCGCGCGTGATTCAGTTTAAAATTATAATCATGATCGTCAGTATTTGGGCCGAACCTCAATTCCTTTACGACGATTTTTGTGGCTTTCGCTTTAAGTTCTTTCTGCTTCTTCTTTTGTTGATACAAGAACTTCTGGTAATCAATAACCTTACAGACAGGTGGATCAGCATTTGGTGAAATCTCCACAAGATCAAGTTCATATTGATCTGCAATTTCTAGCGCTTCTCTGATTGAAAAAACTCCAGGGTTGTCGATGTTTTCACCTACTACCCGCACCCTTGCAGAAGTAATTTTTTCATTTATCTTATGCAGGGGTTGCCGTTCCCTCGGTCTGAAATTCCTTGATCTATGATGTGGTCCTGCTATTTTATTGCCCTCCTGATTAGTTATGTATTCTATTCTGCTTTTTTCAATTGTGCTTCAGTTTCCTTGGCCAACATATCTGCAAATTCTGACAATTTCATCGTTCCTTTATCCCCTTCACCCTGTCTTCTGACAGCAACAGTATCAGAATTTTCCTCCTTTTCACCTACAACCAGAAGGTATGGGATCTTCTTTAACTCATTGTCCCTTATCTTCTTACCTACCTTTTCGTTCCGCTGGTCAATCAGACTGCGAATATCGCAATTATTTAGATATTTTGAAACTTTTTCCGCGTATTCATTAAATTTTTCACTTACGGGTATTATAACTGCCTGGTCAGGTGTCAGCCACAGCGGGAACTTTCCTCCTGAATGCTCTATCAGGACGGCTACAAAGCGTTCCATAGATCCGAAGGGTGCCCGATGGATCATTACGGGCTGATGTTTCTGGTTATCAGCCCCTACGTACTCAAGGTCAAACCTTTCAGGCAGGTTATAGTCAACCTGTATGGTACCTAGTTGCCATTTCCTTCCCAGGGCATCTTTAACCATGAAATCCAGCTTCGGCCCATAAAATGCAGCTTCACCTATTTCCGTTATGGCCTCCAGGCCTTTCGCCTCTGTGGCTTCTATGATGGCCTGTTCCGATTTCTCCCAATTCTCATCCGATCCTATATATTTATCCTTATCCCCTGGATCCCTGAGAGAGATCTGGACAACGTAATCATTGAAATCCAATGCTTTGAAAATATACAGGATTATATCGATCACCTTGATGAATTCTTCCTTCAACTGGTCAGGACGGCAGAAGATATGGGCATCATCCTGTGTAAATCCGCGGACTCTTGTCAGTCCGTGAAGTTCTCCACTCTGTTCATACCGGTAAACGGTCCCAAACTCTGCATAGCGTATGGGTAATTCCCTGTATGAATGAGGCTTGCTTTTATAGATCTCACAATGATGGGGACAGTTCATGGGTTTCAGGAGGAACTCTTCACCCTCTATGGGAGTAGAAATGGGCTGAAATGAGTCTTTCCCGTATTTTTCATAATGTCCAGATGTTACATACAGCTCTTTCTGTCCGATATGGGGAGTTAAAACTGGCTCATATCCGTGCTGCACCTGGACCCGTTTCAGAAAATTTTCCAGTTTTTCCCTTAATAACGCCCCTTTGGGAAGCCATAAAGGAAGTCCCATGCCAACTTTCTGTGAAAAAGTAAATAGTTCCAGTTCCCTTCCTACTTTTCGGTGATCCCTTTCTTTGGCCTTTTCGAGTAATTCGAGATATTCTTCCAGCTGACCTTGCTTGGGGAAAGTGATCCCGTATACCCTTGTGAGCTGCTTGCGCTTGATATCTCCACGCCAGTAAGCACCTGCCAGACTCAGTAGTTTTATGGCCTTTATTTTGCTTGTGTCAGGCAGATGCGGTCCCCGGCAGAGATCCGTGAAATTACCCTGGGAGTAGAAAGAAATGGTACCATCCTCCAACTCATCAATCAATTCCAGTTTATACTCATCTCCTTTTTTACCAAAATAATCCAATGCTTCCTTTTTGCTGACATTCCGGCGTTTATATTCCTCTTTTTGCGATGCCAGTTCCTTCATTTTCTTTTCGATCACGGGCAGATCCGCATCGGTCAGGACTCTGTCATCCGGCAGATCAATATCATAATAGAATCCCTGATCGATGGCCGGACCGATCCCGAATTTCGTTCCAGGGAACAGTGCCTCAATTGATTCAGCCATCAGGTGGGCCGAAGAATGCCAGAAGGCATGCTTTCCATGTACATCATCCCATTTATGAAGCAGGATATGGGCATCTTCCTCAATGGGCCTCATGATGTCTCTTAACTCTCCATTAACGGTTATGGATAAAACATCCTTTGCCAGTCCGGGATGGATGCTTCTGGCGATTTCATACCCGCTTACCCCTTTTTGATATTCTCTAACTGATTTGTCAGGAAAGGTTATATTGATCATGTCCGTTTATCCGTTTTTCTTTGAAAAAAGTATGCAAAGATAGTTATAATGGGACAATTACAAACCCTGGACATGCGAAAAGTCATTGTCCATAATTGTTTGATTCAAGTATCTTTGATCAAAAGTATCCATGATTGAATTATCCATCTTACTAAATATTAAACTAATGAATTTCAGGAAATTAAGTCTTCTGTTTCTGGTAGTACTTTTGGCCAGCCAGGCATGGTCCATGGACCCCAACAAGGAAATCACCACTGATGATATCTTCAAAAAGCGAGTATTCAGTGAAAGGGGTGTTCGCGGACTGCGTTCCATGAACGATGGAAACCACTATACGGTCTTAACAAGTGGCAGCATAATGAAATATAGCTACCGTACGGGAGACCATGTTGAAGTTTTGTTCAGCATGGATCAGCTTGACCGGCCGGGAACCGGGAACATATCGGGTTATGATTTTACCCGGGATGATAGGAAGATCCTTCTGACAACAGGAAGTGAAAGGATATACCGGCATAGTTACAGGGCCAATTACTATGTGTATGATATTGAGACGAAGACTGTTATTTTTCTTTCGGAAAACGGCAAGCAACAACTCGGGACATTTTCCCCGGACGGAAGCAAGGTGGCTTTTGTAAGGGACAATAACCTCTATGTATTCGATCTTGAGACAAAGACTGAACTGCAAATCACGACGGATGGGGAATACAACAGGATTCTTAACGGTGCACCAGACTGGGTATACGAAGAGGAATTTGCATTTTCAGAGGGATTTGAATGGTCTGCTGACAGTAAAATGATCGCCTTCTACCGTACGGATGAAACCCGTGTTAAGCAATACAGTATGACAACATATGGCAGCTTGTATACTGATTTGTACACCTTTAAGTACCCAAAAGCAGGAGAGCAGAATTCCCTGGTTTCAATCCATGTATATAACCTTGAAAGTGGCAGAAGTGTAGTGATGGATACTGGTGAAGAGACAGACCAGTATATTCCCCGTATCAAATGGACCAAGGTCCCTGGTAAATTGTCAATCATGAGGCTCAACCGCTTACAGAATAAGTTTGATTTGTTAATTGCGGATGCCTTTACAGGGGAAAGTTCTGTGATCCTGTCCGAGGAGAATGAGTTCTATATCAAAGAACCTTCCAGTGACCTGGTTGTTTATCTGGCTGATGGGGAGCATTTTATATATCGCTCCGAGAAAAGTGGGTTCCTTCATTATTACCTGTATGATATGGATGGAAATGAAATTGGACCTATTACCCGGGGTGATTGGGACGTAAATGATTTTCTTGGAATGGATGAGAAGAGGGGGTATATGTATTATACTTCCTATGAGGAATCTTCTGTACGATCCACCGTTTACAGGATCAGGCCGGATGGAACACATAAGGAGAAGATATCAGAGAAGCCCGGCTGGAATACTGCTGAATTCAGTAAAACTTTTGATTACTATATCCATACGCACTCAAGTACCACGACACCGAATTACATTACATTACATAATGCAAAAGGAAAACTGATCAATGTCCTGGAAGATAATGCCAGGCTCAGGGAAAATGCCAAAGTTTATGGATTACCTGAGAAGGAATTATTGACGATCACTACTCCGGAGGGTGTTGAGTTGAATGCTTACATGTATAAACCAAAAAGGTTTACGGAAGAAGGTGAATATCCACTGATGATGCATGTATACGGAGGACCGGAATCTCAGTCTGTACGGGACAATTGGGGTACCAGCTCCTGGCTGTATTTATTATTGGAGAAGGGGTATGTTGTTGTATGTGTGGATAACCGGGGGACTGATGGTAAAGGAGAGGCTTTCCGTAAATCCACATATATGCAACTGGGGAAACTGGAAACTGAAGACCAGATTGCTGCAGCAAAATACCTTGGTTCTCTTTCTTATATAGATGCTGGCCGGATAGGCATAACGGGCGGTAGTTATGGAGGCTACATGACCGCTCTGTGCATGACCAAGGGAGCAGATGTGTTCAAGCTGGGTATTGCCGTCTCATCGGTCACCAATTGGAGGTATTATGACACCATCTATACCGAGAGATTCATGCGCACACCCCAGGAGAATCCCGATGGATATGACCTGAATTCACCTGTCCACTATGCTGATAAGCTTAAGGGAAAATTCATGTTAATTCATGGTATGGCAGATGACAACGTCCATTTCCAGAACTCAGTTGATTTTGCTGAAGCACTGATCCAGGCCGGCATAAAATTCGATATGATGTTCTATCCCGATCAAAGCCACGGGATTTACAAACGGGGGGCGGGCACCCATCTGCGTTCTCTGATGAATGACTACGTGCTGGATAACCTTTAATAGGCAGAATTTAAGTTTATTGCCGCTGCCTGCACAGAGGCTCTTACCGAATTATTTCTTTCCATACAAATCCTGATTTACCGGGGTTTGGACCCTTTTGGCATGGAATTTGGATTTTCATAGGCAGGAAACCGAAAATCTTAAAGTCATGAAAAAATATATATTATTCATATTAGTAGTTCCGTTCCTGCTGACCAATTGCGACAGGTATCCGATAGCCGATTTTTTCGTATCACGGAACATTGTAGACGTAGGTGAAACAGTATTTTTCACCAATAATTCTATTGATGCCGACCATTTCGAGTGGGATTTCGGAGATGGTACCAGGGCATATGCTTTTGATGCCAGCCATATTTACACATATGATGGGATCTTTACAGTGACCCTTTTTGCCTATTCCGGGAACCGGATGACCGATAAGGCAACAACCACCATCGAGGTATTGTTCCCAACTACATTGGAAGTAACAGTGCTTGAGTATTATGATGAGTACGCAGTTGTTGACGCCAGCGTTATCCTGTATCATAACCTGGATGACTGGTATGATGAATACGATCCGCTGGTTGAGGGATTTACCAACCAGTACGGTGTAACCGCCTTCAGCAATCTGAATACGCAAAGGTATTATGTTGATGTCTGGGAGGAATATCATAATAACTACCTTTTGGCTGATGAAGATGTTGGGTTCATCGAGACAGATCTGCTTATCCCAAATGATATGAATTACTTCATTGCCTGGGTCGACTATGTTGAGCCAGGGCTGAAGAGTGAAGCCAAAAGGGATAAACGTCTGAAGATCATTAAAATGGAGAAACTCAATAAAAGAGCATACAAGGACAAGCTGGAATCAATCGAGAAAAAGATTGAGGAACGCAAGGCAGCCGGTGAGAAAGAGGAGAAATTGTAAATAAAGTGTTAAAAAGCAAACAAAATCAATCGATTAGGCGTATATAACATCAGAAAGTGAAAAAATTGTAGGGTTAGTTTTTCATTTTTCTAGTTCATAGTAATAGGTTTTAGGTTTAGTGGTTAAAGGAGGCGTCTCTCGCCTCCTTTATTCATTGTGCGCCCGGCATGGGCGATAACTATAGGGTGCAAGTCCCGAACGCGCCTTGACAGTGGGAAGCGTTAGCGATAAGGCAAGGGTGTCCACCGCGAGGTGGAATCTGAAGGAAGCCGGCGGCAAAATCCCGGTCTGACGAACAGAAACTGCATATAAGGCTTATGATTGTTGGATGAGTTTGCAATACAAAACGAAGTCCGATACTGTCCGGAACAATCAGAGTAAATGCAGCAGATATATGGGATGAAAGTTATCGTTCTTACCCGGGGAGATCTCACAGACGTGTGGAAACGGAGTATGAAGCACGGTTGAAACAAGATTTGCTGTGAGAAGTCAGCCGAGGTCGTAGTACCGGACCTGTCGACAGGGTACGGGAAGGGCCGAATCTTAATGAGTGAGAGTAAATGAAAGTTACCGGATGAAGGGAGGAAAGCAGAAAATATCGCAAGATACCTGCCTGCAAAATAGTAGGGCGGAACCCGAGGACTATGCAGGAGGGCAGACCTTCATCTGGATGACTGAAAACAACCTCACCAATGCCGATCAACCTGAATATGGGATTGTTAGAGCAGATCCTTTCCCCGTCGAACCTGAACCGAGCCTACAAACGGGTAAGGAGCAATAAGGGCAGCGGAGGGATAGACAAGATGGAAGTCGAATCCTTACGGGATTTTCTTGTCAACAACAAGGAGAAGCTCATTCAATCCATATTGGACGGTAAGATACCGTCCAAATCCGGTTCGGAGGGGTAGAAATACCCAAAAGAAAAGGGAAGAGAAGATCCTCGGTATCCCCACGGTGGTGGACCGCGTAATCCAGCAGGCCATTGCACAGATTCTATCACCTATTTACGAGAAACAGTTCTCGCCGAACAGTTACGGGTTCAGGCCCAAGCGCAATGCACACCAGGCATTGAACAGATGCAGGAGCTATATCACAGAGGGTTATAAATATGCTGTGGATATAGACCTGGAGAAGTTCTTTGACACGGTCAATCAGAGTAAACTGATAGAAGTGTTATCAAGGACGGTAGAGGATGGGCGGGTTGTCTCGCTTATCCACAAATACCTCAATGCCGGTGTTGTAGTACGCAGTAAGTTCGAGGAGACGGAGATGGGTGTTCCGCAAGGAGGACCATTAAGTCCGCTGCTGAGTAATATTATGCTCAATGAACTGGACAAGGAACTCGAAAAGCGGGGACACCGATTTGTACGCTATGCCGACGATCTGGTAATCCTGTGCAAAAGCAAAAGGAGTACCAATCGGACGCTGGCGAACATTGTCCCGTTCATCGAGAACAAACTGTTCTTGAGAGTAAACAGGGAGAAGACTGTGACGGCCTATATCTCAAAGATTAAATTTTTGGGATACTCCTTCTATGTATATAAAGGAGAAGGACGACTGAGGCTCCACCCGAAAAGCATTGCAAAAATGAAGGAGCGTATAAGAACGCTTACTTCACGGAGCAATGGATGGGGATACACAAGACGGAAAGAAGCACTCAGACAGTATTGTAAAGGTTGGTAAAGGTTTGGACCTATTAGTTCCAAACCTTTACCAACCTTCTATATGATATTGAGGACATTTTGCAATAAAGTGCATATTCATCATTGATGATGTATAAGCTATGAAAAAGTTTGTAGATGTCTTACTCCCAGGTAATTTCTATCATATCTATAATAGGGCTTGTGGTGATGAGAAGATTTTTGTTGAAGAAAGGAATTATAGATTTTTCATGGATTTATTTGAAGATAGAATGCTCGAATATGTTGATCTATTCTGTTATTGTCTGATCCCAAATCATTTCCATTTTTTGGTAAGAATTAAACCAGTCCAAAATGAAGAGTCATCTGAAGTTAACTATGGAAGAAAATTTGGTAACTTTTTTGCCGCTTATGCTCAATCTTTCAATCATTTATATCATAGAAGAGGAAATTTGTTTTCTCAAAATTTTCGAAGAAAGCTAATAGGAGATACAGATTATCTGAGAACCGTGGTGATATATATCCACAGAAATCCATTAAAACATGGTGTGGTTCAAAATATACATGAATGGAATCATTCGTCATATCTTGAGTATTTAAATTCGGATCCTTGCTATTGCAGAAAAAGAGATGTCCTGGATTGGTTTGGAGATATGAAGATTTTCAAATTCTGTCACAATATGGATCCAGAATCTGATATTGAATAAGTTTGGAACTATTAGCTCCAAACTAATAGTTCCAAACTTTCTTTATGGTTAAGATTTTTTAATTAAATTTGCAATCCGAAAATTATACATCTCACACTCACACCCATGCCTTCCTGCCCAGATGGCGGAATTGGTAGACGCGCTGGTTTCAGGGACCAGTGTTGGCAACGACGTGCAGGTTCGAGTCCTGTTCTGGGCACCAATGAAATAAAAAGCTCTGCAAATCAAATATTGCAGAGCTTTTTTTTGTAGATAGAACAGCCATTAGATCCTTCACTTTTGCCCGATATATTATATATTTAAATTGATAGACCTGAAAACAGTTTAACATCCAGTAAATGTTTAAATAAACTTAATTATGAAATTAGGAGAACTCGTATTAAAAAACCGAACCTATCGAAGATTCTTCGAAAATGTTCCAATTGAGCATGAAACCCTGAGGCAACTTGTGGACCTTGCAAGACTATCCGGGTCTGCAGCAAATCTCCAACCTTTGAAATATATGTTGTTTGTTGATCCGGAATTGAACGCTTCCATATTTCCGTACTTAAGGTGGGCAGGCTATTTAAAAGACTGGAATGGACCGACAGAAGGGGAGAGACCATCCGGATATATAGTAATCCTGGGTGATCAGAATATTACCAAAGATTTTGGGTGTGACCATGGAATTGTAGCACAGAGTATGCTACTGGGAGCAACTGAACTTGGGCTTGGAGGTTGTATGATCGGTTCAATCCAGCGCGAAGGATTACGCAGGGAACTTGAGATCCCATCACATCTTGAAATCCTGCTTGTTATTGCTTTAGGAAAACCTAAAGAAAGTGTTGAGATCGATGTCATCGGACCAGAGAGTGATGTGAGATATTGGCGGGATGAGAATGATATACATCATGTTCCCAAGCGTTCCCTGGATGAGCTTATTATAAATTGAAGAAACAGACCCTTGTAAATTTTTTGGTTTACAGGGTCTGTTTCTTTGAAAGGTTAGCCGGTCTTCTGTTTTCTTTGTTTAAGATATAAGAATGTAAAGGCAACCGTTAAAATAACTGTTAGAACAATCACTGAACGTAAGGTTGCGGAACCTGCCGCAAGACTATCTCCAAGGGCTTCAAACTTAATGTCGTAGATCCTGCCCAAAACAGGTTGGGCGATTGCCCCCCCAAGAAAACCAATACCACCCATAATGGCCAGTCCGAGGGCCCCACTGGTAGGAATATTTTCATTTACAAATCCAAGCATTGTTGGCCAGAAATAGGTAATTCCAATCGCGAAAACAGCTGCTGCGCCAAAGCTCCAGTAGCCACTGGCGTGGCTTAATAAAAACAATCCGATTCCAGCAAAGATTGCTGAACCCAGCAACACCCCGCTCGGAGATAATTTATGGACAATGGGCCCTGCAACAGAGCGGCCTACAGCCATTATTCCTGATATCCAGACCAGTAAAAGGATTGAGTGCAAACCCTCAGATTTCATGACATCCTCAAGCAATGCTGTCATCCACTGGTTTGACCCCAGCTCAGTAGCTGCTGTCATAATCATACAGGCAGCCATAAAAAGGAATAGGGGAGATACACAGGCCTTAAGCATATCTTTGTAAGAGAATCCAGCACTGACTCTTTCTGTCTCGGGAAATTTCAGTCTGAGGAAGAGGAGACCATAAAGTAGGGTTGGAATCAGCATGGCTGCCATCTGCAACCTCCACCCGTAGCCCAGTGCTTCCAAGGCAAACACCAGAAGGCCACCAATGACAATTCCTCCGGGAAACCATACATGGAATTGATTTAGTTTCTTCGTTTTATCATCAACATACATGGCCGTTATCAAGGGGTTTGTGGAGGCTTCTACACTACCGTTAGCTACACCTATTAACAACGTGGAGAAAAATAGTGTCCAGAATCCAGTAGCAAATATGGTTAAGAGAATTCCTATAACATGACAGGTAAACGCCACATAAATGATCCTTTTCATTCCAATAATATCCACCAGTGGACCTCCAAGAATCATTGCCAGTGTGAATCCCCAGAAGGCTGTTCCTATGATCCAGCCAACCTGTTCTGCGGTGAGTTTAAACTCTTCCCGCCAGGGTTCGATCATGCCTGCTCTTGTAGCAAATGTTAGCGCTGTCACAACCAGTGCAACGCAACTTGCATTGAAAAGAAGCGATTTTTTGATATTTTCCATCGTGTGAGCTTTAGTGAAGTAATTGGGTTAGTTATGAGCATGGGAGTAATTATGATTCTGTAAAATAAGATTTTCTTCGCTAGCTCCCAAGAAATATCTTCAGAAGGTTTGGACCTATTAGTTCCAAACTTTCTTCGCGGTTAAATTTTTTTATTTAAATTTGCATGCCCAAAAATACAGTACACACTCACACCCAAACCCATGCCTTCACGCCCAGGTGGCGGAATTGGTAGACGCGCTAGGTTGAGGGCCTAGTGACCTTATTTGGTCGTGCAAGTTCGATTCTTGTCCTGGGCAC
>CAVYEL010000024.1:0-282566 GCA_963767555.1 uncultured Bacteroidaceae bacterium
ACTATCTGTTGAATACGCTCTGGATTAACCTTTTTGTTCACCTCAGTGGCAACAAGACCTTCAATATCTATGTGGTTAGCATAGGTCATTAACCTTACCATAGACATCTGGTAGTCCGATAGCCAGCAATTCGAGGTTAAAACAAAAAGTCGTGGGTTGTCCTGAGCATCAGCTCTTAGATTTGTGATCAGGATGATGGTAATAAACAGAAGCCGTCAGCTTCTCAGAGCTGGAAAAACAATTTTCTTCATAGCGATGTTGTTAATAATAATAATCTTTTATTGGTTCGATGCCTAAGCTTCCTAATTTTCAAGCTGATCACTTAATTCAATGTATTCACAAAGTATGGCTACATTTTCATTGAAAACCCCACTACTTAATCCGTCCATCACCAAATACTGACCATTCCAACGCTCACCATTTAGGCATTGTCTTTTTAAACCGATCATTTTTTGTAATCCCGGCACCGGAGGATTCTTGAGTTACCAAGATTTTCTTCACTTCATTTGAAAGATGGTCTAATCGTTTAGCCGATCTGTTCTTTGGTAAGCACATGCTGTTCTTCCTTCCATAAATTATCGTTCCCTAATTTTATTGCTTTTTCATACCGAATGCTGCTTGCCTAAAGTACCGGTTCCAGATCGGATTCATATCCATATCCGGTAAAGCGTTCAGGATGAGAATATTCCAGTTCATGTCAACACGAATTCTTTGACGATCGTAATAAAGTGCTTTATTCGTACCTAGTTCTACAAAGCGAGCCCATTTGCCATTTTCCATTCTTATTTCGCGAAGCCATCTTAAAGCATCAGGAATTGGCTCAAGCAAAGTTTGATTCACCAAGAACAAGATATAAATCGATTAAAGTATTGATATTCTGGATGGTTACTGCAGGACATACCGACGGTGGTTCATATGTTCGTGCCCAGGCAGGGAAGAAACTCATTATATTGCTGAGCCCATCCTGGCTGTGGAGGAGGTAATTGAGAAATCATCATAAAGCGAGCAGCTTTGTCCAGGCTTTTTTAATTGCCTCATCCTTATAATAATACTGAGATGCCTCAAGCATGACACGAATGCAATAATTTGGTTCCCTTTTCCGTCATTAAAAGTCGCATAATCGTGATAATTCCCCTGTTCAGGATACATATGAGGCCATGCACCATTATCTAATTGGACTGTCATCATCATCTTCAGTGCCCCTTGTGTTGCTGCAACTATCAGGCTGTCTTCTATCTGCTGGTCCATCGCCATTAAAAAGCTGACAGCCGATTGGCTCTGATTGTCATCAAAACTAACTTTCTCATCACTTAAATGCTCAAAGTCGATGGTGTGATCCCAGCCCCCGTATTTGTTTTGTCCTCAAATCAAGGCATACGCCGCTTCCTTCGCTGCTTTCAGGGCTAGTTCATGATCTGTTACCTGATAGGCCCGTAAAAGTGACTGTCCAACGGCAGGTGTTCCCGGAGGCTGCACCTCAATGGTGTGTTCATCTTTTGGACCTTCACCCCAACGTAATGATAAATCAGGAGTGACATGATATACATAGCCGCCATGAGCATTAATTGAATAAAAAAATGCGACCCCTTTTTCAACGAAGCTTCTGCCTCTTCTATTAAATCTGTTCCACTAACACCAGATGCAAAGAGTAAAAGTGGAAGGATCAATTTGGTTCCTGCTCTCATAAGCTATTTTTTTCTATTCTTATTGTCTGGCCTGTTAATTTATGCTATTAAGATATTTCTCCAGCATGGTATAGCCGTCAGATGCAATTTTGTTTCTATCATCCGCCTTCTCAGGATTAAGACCATTTTTCTTCTCCCATTTATCAGGCATACCATCATGGTCGGTATCTGTTGGGGCGGGTGTGCTTATCAGTTCCGGCCAGCCGCCCACATCCATTTGTGAGTCAATAATACCGCACTTTTTTGATGGATCGCTCACTGATTTTTTTTGTTTGTATGTACTGCCTTCATAGGTAGCATACCCTCCTTTGGTTTCTTTAATAATACGAGCGTCAATAGCATCTCTTTTAGGAAGAGTAGCACCAGCGTTTTCAAGAACTGAAGCATAGGCATCTTCCGCAGTTTGCTGATTTATCTGCATTGCTGGCCATGGCTGATCTAGTTTAATAAGCTTAACAAATTCATCGCCTCCACTGACTTGTACTCCGCCATTCCAGTTATCTGCTGATACAGCTGAATTGCCTTCAACAACATTGTCGGCCACATGCCATCTGCCGTGGTCGGCGGCTCCATTGCGTGTTGATGGCGCTACGATGCGGTGGGCTACATCGCCTGGTGCAGTGGCTGGTCCAGCTTTATAATAATTAGCTACCATATTGATGTTGCTAAAAATAAATTCTGTAGAACCTTTTTGTTCCTTTTCGCCTCCATAACTACTTTGATAGCCCCAGTTGTAGAGTACGTTGTTTCTGTAATCTGTATTTCCACAACCTGAAGCGAAACGAGGATTCCTACTGGAGTGGTGGGCAATTAAATTGTGATGGTAGCTCCCATAATTTGATCCCCATATCCCACCAAAGCCATGGCTGCCTTTAATATGATTGGAATTAAACATGCTCTCTGAAATCATACACCATTGCACCGTAATACTGTCGCCGTGATAGATAGACATGGTCTCATCGATACTCCAACTGGCAGATACATGGTCGATAATAACGTTGCTACAGTACCTTGCCGAAACCGCATCGGTATCATCGCCGGATTCGTTGCCCACTCTAACCCTCATGTGACGGATGATTACCTGGTCGGCATCAATATTGATAGGGTATTTACGAAGGCAGATACCATCGCCCGGGGCTGTTTGGCCTGCGATGGTAATATTGGGATTATTAATCCTTAAATCGCTACCCAACTCTATTGTACCAGATACTCTGAACACTACTGTACGTGGACCGGAAGCTTCAACAGCCGCACGCAGGCTGCCTTCACCTGAATCATTCAGATTCGTGACTTCATATACTACACCACCTCGTCCTCCGACAGTATATTTCCCATATCCTTCGGCACTTGGGAATGCCAGTTGTTGAGCATATGAAGTAGAAAAAAACAATGCAATTATAAGTCCGGTTAAAAAATATTTTTTCATAACAATTTATTTTATACTGTTTAAGTATTGCTCTAACATTGTATAGCCATCAGTACCAATATTATTTCTATCATTAGAATCCTTTTTATTCAGATTATTTTCATCTTCCCAATCATCAGGCATTCCATCATGATCAGTATCGGCAGGGGCGGGTGTACTTTTCAGTTCAGGCCATCCACCTACATCATTTTGAGAATCAATGATTCCACACTTCTTGGATTTATCTGTAACCTTATTATGCTTTTCGTAGGAAGGGCCTTCAAAAGTCGCGTATCCATTTTGAACCTCGTCAATAATACGGAGATCAACAGCATCTCTTTCAGGTAAGCTAGCTCCTGCATGTTCAAGGACAGAATGATAAGCTTCTTCTGCAGTTTGCTGGCCAATGGCCATGGCAGGCCAGGGTTTATCGAGTTTTAAACCTGGAATCGCTTCTAAATTACCAGGGTTATATTCTTGTACACCTTTGATAGCTGTTAACTTAGGAAAAACATCCTTCCCAATTGTCCCTCGTTATTTTCTGATTACTTAACAATACATTATCAGCAATATACCATTTACCATAATCACTATTTCCGTTACGTGACCAAGGTCCTGCAATAGTTTGGGATGTTTGACAAGGTTCGGTTGCAGGTCCTGGCTTATAATAGTTCGCCACCATATTGATATTGGAGAAATTAAACTTGGTATTACCCCGCTGAGCAGCTTCACCACCATAAGAAGACTCAAAACCCCAATTGAATATTACGTTGTTACGGAAGTCTGTATTGCCACATCCCGATGCAAAACGAGGATTCCTACTCGAGTGGTGGGCAATTAAGTTGTGATGGTAGCTCCCATAATTTGATCCCCATATCCCACCAAAGCCATGGCTCCCTTTAATATGATTGGAATGAAACAAACTCTCTGAAATCAAACACCATTGCACCGTAATACTGTCGCAGTGGTAAATAGACATGGTCTCGTCGATACTCCAGCTGGCCGATAAATGATCCAGAATGAGGTTTTTAACATATCTGCTGGAAACGGCATCGGAATCCTGACCCGATTCATCTCCAAATCTGACCCTGATATACCGGATGATCACCTCATTGGCATCAATCATGAGCGGATACCCCTTGAGGCAAATTCCATCTCCAGGCGCGGTTTGCCCGGCAATGGTAATATTTGGATTTTTAATACGCAGGTCGCTCTTAAGGTCTATGTTTCCAGAAACTCGAAATACGACGGTTCTTGGTCCTTCGGCTTCCACGGCGGCACGCAGGCTGCCTTCACCAGAATCATTGAGATTCGTTACTTCGTATACGGCACCGCCGCGTCCACCAACAGTGTATTTTCCATATCCTTCGGCACCCGGAAATGCCAGTTGTTGGGCATGAGAAGTAGAAGAAAACAATAAAAGTATCAATACGATTAAAACATCTTTTTTCATATTATTTTATTTTATACTATTCAAATACTTCTCCAACATGGTATATCCATCTTCCGCAATATCGTTTCTATCCTCCGCATTGTTTGGATTTAGACCATTCTTGTTTTCCCAATCGTCAGGTATACCGTCATGATCCGTATCCGTTGGAGCAGATATTGATTTTAACATTGGCCAGCCTCCAACATCATCCTGACTTTTGATAATTTTACCTGTGAGGTTCTTGACATCATTCACGATTCGTCGATCTACAATATCGCGTTTTGGCAAACTGGCTCCACCGCTTTTTAATACTCCCTGGTATGCAGAGTGAGCATCTACCATTTGCATGGGTCCTGTTTCGAAGGGTTCGCTCTGCTTATAGGCACGAATTTCCTCGTCTGTCCAGCTATCGTGATACTTCACTAAGTTCCGGGGATTGTTTGGAAGCTGGCCGTTGTAGTAATTGCCTGCGAAATAAGAGCGATTATAGGGCGATCCGGTGGAATAGGCGATTCCGCTTGGCTTTGAATCTGCTCCGGAAATCAGATAATTGTCTACGTAGTTGAGACGGGTGACGCTTTTGGAGTCGGCGTTATAGCCGGCGTGTTCCCCTCCCCAATTATAAATAACGTTGTTCCTGAAATCGAGTAGCAAGCCCTCCGGATCTTCATTGTGTGGATTGGAATCGTAGTTCCCCGGACGCGGATTGCGTCCACGATTATGCGCATAGAGGTTATGCAGATAGCTGTATTTTGCGCCTCCGGTTCCTCTAATTAAGGATCCAAAACCATGATTATCGGGATTTAGTCCTTCAGTGATGAAGCACCATTGTACGGTTACCCGGGTTAGTGTTGGGTCTGAGGTCGAGCTGGATAACATTTCATCCAGGCTCCCGCTGGCAGAACAATGATCTACTATAATATCCTTACCAACGGATATATCGATGGCATCTTTACCCTGCTTACTACCTTCACCATATCTTCCGTCACCCAGACGAACACGGATATAGCGAACAATTATATCATGCGTTGAAATCTTTACCGTTTCACCTTTCAGGCAAATTCCGTCTCCCGGCGCTGTTTGTCCGGCAATGGTTAAAAAAGGATTTTCTATATCCAATCTGGTCTTAAGCTCAATTGTCCCAGAAACCCGAATACAACCGTCCGGGGACCTTCCTGTTCCACTGCCCACCGCAAACTACCCGGCCCCTGATCATTCAGGTTTGTAACGAAAAGAACTTGCCCACCACGACCGCCTTTGGAATAGGCACCGAATCCTTCGGCGCCCGGAAATGCAAGTTGTTGTCCATTTGCTGCTAATAAAACAGTTGTAAGCATGATGAAAATAGCATGCTATAATTTTTTTTGCAAGTCTCATTTATTAAGGTTTAATCAATCATTATATTCCGCATGCAAATTAGATACTATATTTACTTCCAGTATTTTACCTTCAGGATTGAAAGTTACATAGATGTTTTCTCTGGATTTTCTCAATTTAAGGATGTAAACGCCCTTTCCTACTTCTTCTTCCAGATCCGCATCCCGAATCTCATAGCCAGGTAAGACTTATTCACAGCATTAAGAATGGATTCCGGGATTTCAGATTTTGCCAGATCCTGGGAATGTTTCAATATCCTTGCATCCGGATCAAATGTAAACACATGGTCATAATCATTGATTTCACCCCGGATAATATATATGGTTTTTTCAGGCTCCTCCACATATTTTGCGTCCATCTATATCCATTTTTCCATATATGCTGTTTATCAGGTTCATGATAGATGCAGGTATCTCAGAATCTTTCAATTCTTTTCTGTATTTCAGCAATTCTCCCTTTTCATTGATCCGGAAGAGATGGTCTTTTCCATCAATTTTATAGTTGATTTCATAAGTGATATTCCCACCCTCTTCATAATCGATCAGCATCATGCAAATCATAATATGGTGCTTTGGATTGGAGGGTTTCCAGCACAGCTTCCGGGATTTCGCTGACATATAAATCCTGCATATGTTTCAATACCTTTCCTTTGTTGTCCAGTAAATACCTGTGAACTTTGCTATGCACCTTGTAATTCACACGGTAGTTCCCTTTCTCAAGTTTCCATTTAACATCATCGGCGTTAGGAAATTTTAACTGAAAAGCATTTAATACTACCGCAGGAACATTGCTTTGACTCACGCTCTGCCCGAAAGCAGTCCCAGCCAAAAGAATAAACACCAGTAATCCAATAATACGTTTCATATCTCAAAATTTATAAAAGCAAACTAAGCATATGAATCTGGAAACAAGTGGGAAAGAATCTGGAAAGAATCTGGAACACTCACAAGCTCAAACAATCCATTTATTGAACAGAAAAACAACTATGAATTTAATGAGCTTTGCCGCTTACTTTAAAAACATGCCTGCCATTGTAGGAATAGGTCACTGACAGGCCTGACACATCGGCTATGGCTTTTACAATAGCCAGATCCCAAACCCGTTGAACTTTTACTCTTTGAATTTTTATTGAATCGCTCAAATATTGTATCTGCTGGTAATCCCGGTTCCTTACTCGTATTTTCAATCGTGAAAGACGCAGCGGATAACTTCATGAGAAGCTCCCCACCCTGCTGGTTATGAACGATGGCATTTTTTACCAGATTCATCACGAGTATCTCAGCAAGATCTTTATTCATGTTATATTCCCACAATTCCTCATTATGGTAAGCTATTTCAATTTTTTGGTATGCAGCATAATCCGAAAAATCATCCATGATCCGGCTAATGATCTCATCGAAATTACATTGCTCAACAGAAATAAATTGCTTATTCTCGATTTTGGACAGTAACAATAATGCTTTATTCAGGCCGGAAAGCCGCTGAAAAACTTCAATGGTGTTACCAATTTGACGGACCTGCTCCGAAGACAAATTATCATCCCCTGCAAGCAGTTCAAGCTTATTGATACCAATGGCCAGTGGTGTTTGCATCTCATGCGATGCATTTTCGATAAATTGCTTCTGGCTGTTGTAAATATCAGTATTGGTCTTTAAGAGATTCTGAACAGATTCATTCAGCAATGAAAATTCCTTGATCCTGGTTTCGGAAAGTTTGCGAAAAGCCCCCCGGTCTAACCTGAAATCATTCAAATAATTCAATAACTGATAGAAAGGTTTCCATGTATTTTTCAGTATAAAATTATTGATCAAAATGGTACTGATGAACAGGAATAAATAAAGCCATAACATCGAAAAGGCAATTTTTTCGAATAGTTTTCCCTTGTTCAATTCGTGGGAAATAATCCTCATCTCGTAATACTTTCCATCAGATGCGACAAAGGCCGTCGTAAGTAACCTTGTCTGATAACTTGTATTCCTGAGAGGAGAAAAAACCAGGGTATCTTTATATGAATCTCTCACCTGGAGTGCATAATCCTCATTTACACTTTTAATGATGTAATTGTTTTCCTGAAAAATATCATGTTGAATAATAAGGCTATCATCTTTTAATTTGTCAATCAAAACAATTTTATAATCAGCAAGACCTTCATCTATGGTTGTCTTAACCTGCTTCAATAGCTGAAAATAAACAAGAACTGCCCACAGACTGACGGTTACAAATAATACCAGCGAAAGGAACAGAAGGGTATGATGTATAAGCTTCATTTATTGACCAATTTATAACCCATACCATAAACCGTATTAACATCAATCTTTGCCCCGTTGTTGCGAAGCTTTTTTCGCAGGTTTTTAATCTGTGAATAAATAAAATCAAAATCATTTGCCTGATCGATATAATCGCCCCAGATATTTTCTGCAATGGCTGATTTACTGGCTATCCTGTTCTTGTTCATGACCAAAAAAACAAGGATATCGAATTCTTTTCGGTTCAATTCCATAGATTGATTGTTTACCAGTACTAACCTTTCTTCGATATCAATCTTCACATTTTCCAATTCGAGCAATCTCCGACCATCAGATTTTTTACGCCGAATAACAGATTTTATCCTTGCATTCAGTTCGGCAATGTGAAAAGGTTTTGTGAGGTAGTCATCGGCACCAAGATCCAGGCCTTTTATTTTATCATCAAGGGAATCTTTTGCCGAGATAATGATGACACTGTCGGCTTTATCCAGGTTTTTTAATTCCTGCAATAATTCCAGTCCGTTTCCATCCGGAAGCATAATATCAAGAAGAATGCAGTCGTAATCATAGGAAACAATTTTATCCATGCCTGAATAATAATTGTCAGCCACTTCCACAACATAGTTTTCATCTTCGAGGAATTGTTTGATCAATCCCTTCATTTCAGGCTCATCTTCTATTACAAGAATTTTCATATCTGGATCCTAAAGCTCTTTAACGAGTTCATCATAAAATTTTAAAGCCATCTTGTAATTCCCCTTATCATTAGGATGGTATTTATCATATGAAACTTCAGGATATCTGCGACCTAACATATCACCACCTTCACAGGGAGGATTGGCATCCGGATCTGGCAGACTATCAGTATAGTCCAGGCCAGCACCATTCTCCATATCTACCATGATAATTTTTATTTTATCACCCCTCCTGGCAGCAACCATATCAGCCACAGCAATGTTAAATTGACTTGTTGGAGCAGAGTCTTCGTCTATAAACCGTTTGATGATTTTACAGAGAAATACTGTAATTGGATGATCGTTGTCAATTGAAAACATATTAATCGAATCCAGCATTTCCATTACCTGTCCTGGTTTCTGGTCCCATTCTTTTCCGTTGGTTCCAACATGGACCAGGAGGATATCCGGTTTGTATGCATCCAATGCTTTGTAAACCTTTCCTGCAATATCGGGTATTTTCCAACCTGGATAGGCTTCATTATTCCAGTCATACCAATTTGTATCACATTCGGATCGCTCCCCATGTTTCTGTGAACCCACAAAATCGACACTATATCCAGCGTCAATCAGCATTTCGTAAAGATCTTTCCTGTAACCGGTTCGTTCCGGACCGGGTGGGTAATGATAGTGTTCGCCAGCTGTGATAGAATTTCCAACAGGCATTATTTTAACAGGGTCTCCTGCATTCAGGCTAACCGTAGCCATGAATAGCATGGTAATTAGTATTAATACAGATTTCATTCTTTACAGTTTAGTTTCATATTCATCAGACGCATTGTTTTGCAAGGCTGCGGTTTATTGCTCAATGGTTTATGCTAGTCATCAACTGCTTGCCCTACCAATTGACTAACCTTCCAAGGAATGACCTACATCCCTAATTAACATCTGATATTACAACATAACAGGCTCTTATTTAAGCCATTCCCATCTGTTTGCCCAGTCTGACAGAAACGCTACGCGATGCTTCGATACGGTTCTTGCTCCCTGTTGTACACCAAGGAACAATGTGGGTTCTGGTCTGTCGGAATACCAGGAAGACCCAAGCTGGTAATCATCCGGACCAGGATTTCCAGGCCAGGGTGCAATGCTCACGAACTGACCTGTCAGGCCATTTAATTCGGGAATATCACTGGCAGTTAAGTAGGTACAAGTTTCTGGCGTTTTAGACGAGTACCGTACAGCATAAGTACCAACTCCCAAGGTAATATCCTGGCCATACCTGATTTGAAATTTCTATGGAAAAGCAGGCCGAATCTTGTGGAATATCAATTTCAGGTCCTTTAAATCTCCATTCCACTACCCCATAAGCAATAACGGTATCAGATGTTGTGGTATTGCCGATCAAAAATGACCCTGGAACTGTGATTAATTTGAGTGAAACTCCCCCCCCAGCTTTCTCCGAGCGGATCTTCAGGGTTGCCATTCATAACATAGGCAAGGGAAGGCGTATCGCCCATTTTCAGGCTTCCCTTGTAATAATTTTTAAATGCCTTTCCCATGTGACCACGATCCTGAATATAGTTTTCATAGAAACCTTTATTTGATGATATTTTCCGGAGAATCCGCATCCATGAACCAGCCTCTGTAGGTAGCATTGGCTTCAATGATCCATAGGTCGGGGTGATTTTCAGCGATGTAGGAATACGCATTGACGCTCCATTTCTTATTGGGACCGCCAATCCAGTAGACCCTTATATTTTCTTCGATCCCCGGTGCATCATGTAAAGCTTGAGCTACATCTTCCAGCCCACCCCAGACCAGTACCCATAATGGTTGTTCGCTTGTTTGATTGGCACATTTGATGATCCAGTCTGAACCTTCAGTTGAGGTGCGATATCCATTAAACGGTGCCGCTGGCAATGGCTCCCTGTTTGCATATGTTACTCAGCTTGTCAGGATCCGGGAACCGATCAGTGTGTTCTTTCAATTTCCCGAGATCCTTAGTATAGAGATCAATCATATCCAGGATGTCTTTTTTTCGACCTTCCCCAAAGGATGAAGATACCAGTCCTTCTATCTGGAAAAGATCAGCGTACATTAACAAATGGATCATGGATTGGAAATCATCAGGATCGGTTCCTCCGATATCTGTACTGATCAGTATTCGGGGTTTGGAGTTCAACTGCTCGGAGTTACTGCATTGAATCATTGTAATCATGGTCAGGATTCCGGCAATGCAAAGGCTTGTCACCTTATTCAAATATTTCATTGGTATAATTCTTCGTGGTTTATATTTCCACAAAAGTATAAAAAAGAAAATAAACGATAAAAAAGCTAAACAAACGAAAATAATTATCTTTGCTTTCATAAGACGACTTTGTGCTGATCCTTTCCATCCAACGAAAAAACAAAATGAAACCAGCAACAATAACAAGAATACTGATGATGGTCATGTTCTGTTTATTGGATTTGCCAATTCAATGGCACAGACAGACCATAATAAACCGAGAATCATAGTACTTACAGATATCGAGAATGAACCTGATGATGCCATGTCTCTGGTTAGATTTCTGACCTATGCCAATCAATGGGATGTGGAAGGCCTGGTTGCGACGACCTCTGTTCATCAGCAGAATGAAATCGCCACATGGCGGATCTTTGAAATCCTTAAAGCTTATGACCTGGTAAGGGAAAATCTCCTGAAGCATGAACCGGGATATCCTGAAGCAGATGATCTGGTTTCCGTTGTCAGGGAAGGTTGGGCGGATTATGGAATGAATGCAGTTGGTAAGGGAATGGATTCTCCAGGATCTGATTTGATCATTCAGGCAGTTGACCGGGATGATCCACGCCCGGTATGGGTACTTGTGTGGGGAGGACCCAATTGCCTTGCTCAAGCGCTCTGGAAAGTGCGCGAAACCCGTTCATCGGAAGATCTGGAAAAATTTGTATCCAAAGTCAGAGTATATACTATCTCCGATCAGGACGATAGCGGACCGTGGATGAGAAAAACGTTCCCGGAGCTTTTCTATATTGCCAGCCCCGGTTTTCATCGATACGGAGGCTATCATCATGCCACCTGGAGTGGTATCAGTGGAGATTATTTCCATGCCCGCTTCGCAGGTGGCAATTTCAGCATTGTTGACAATCCCTGGCTCGATGAAAACATCCGCAACAAGGGGCCACTCGGAGCAGAGTATCCATGGATGAAGTTTTTAATGGAAGGAGATTCTCCAAGCTTTATGTATCTCATTGATAACGGACTGGGAGATCCCGAACATCCTGACTGGGGAAGCTGGGGCGGCCGTTACGAGTATTACCAGCCCCGAACAGAGAAATGGTTTCTGGAACCGGAAACCCGTCCGCTTTGGAATAATGCCATGGATGAAGTATTCGGTGCGGATGGTCATTGGCATACCAGTAACCATGCTACCATATGGCGTTGGCGGACAAATTATCAGAATGATTTTTCTGCTCGTATGGACTGGACCATCAAATCATATGAGGAATCAAACCATCCCCCTGTACCAAAACTCAATCACGGCCACCAGTTAACTGCAAAAGTTGGTGATCGTATTGAATTAAGTGCGGAGGGTTCCACCGACCCTGATGGAGACAAGCTTTCTTACAAATGGATCTACTATGGTGAACCCGGCACATTCACCATATCCACTGCCAGAACCGGCGATCCTCTTAATCTGGAAGATGCAGATAAGGCAAATGCCTGGTTCGTCGTGCCGGGAAAAGCCAGATTAGGTACCATGCATATCATACTTGCCGTCACTGATAATGGTACCCCGGCCCTTACCCGTTACAAACGTGTAATTATTACAATTAACCCATAAAAAATAGGAGAACTCATGAATCAGTACAAATCGGTGTTATTTTGTCTTGTTAGTTTGCTCTGCAACACAATGCTAACTGCCCAGGAAGATGCTCCTGGCCGAATTCCCGAATATCCTGTCCCATATGAATACCCTGACATTGATGGTATCAAAGAGGTGTTGAACCGGGTGCGGGTATATTACGAATCAACAAGCCCGCAAACCATTGTAGATGGCCGAACAGGAGCAGAGATTACTGATTTTTCGACCTTCAACGAGTATGTGGAACCATCACCTGGTTTTTCAAGTGAATGGTCTTACACCCATGGGGTTGTGCTTTCAGCCTTCGATTATATCGATGATGTGACAGGTGATGAAGCCTTTTTTGCCAATAACATTAAATTCTACGATTTTGTACTTGAGCATTTACCATATTTCCAGGAAAATGCCGGGAAAATCAACAGGGAAAAAATCGGTAACTGGGGCAGGATCCTTAACTTCCATGCGCTTGACGATTGCGGCTCCATCGGCGCTGCGATGATCAAAACCTATCAGAAAGATAAAAATGAAGCACTACCTCGAGTTGATCAACCGGGTGGCCGATCACATCGCTAGCAATCAATTCCGCCTGGAAGACGGTACCCTTGCCCGCCACCGGCCACAGTATCAGTCTTTGTGGGCAGATGATATTTACATGAGTGTGCCTTTCCTCGCCAATATGGGCGTACTGACCGGAGATAATAAATATTTCGATGATGCGGTTAAACAGATCCTGCAAATGGCTGACCGGCTCTATATTCCGCAGAAAGAGCTATTTGACCACGGCTGGAATGTGACATCGGGTGATTATGATCCGCGCTTTTACTGGGGCCGTGCCAACGGTTGGACGCTGATGGCGATGGCGGAATTACTCAACATATTGCCGGATGATTATCCGGGCCGTAATGATATTCTGCACTTATATCGTTCGATGATCCGCAGCCTGGCCGGCCTGCAGAATGGCTCCGGTTTCTGGCATAATATGCTGGATAAAACCGATACTTATCTGGAAACATCCTGTACAGCCATGTTTACTTTTGCCGTTGCCAAAGGCATCAATGAAGGATGGATCAGCCACGTGTATGGTCCGGTAGCACTCACAGGCTGGAATGCCATCAAAACACGCGTGCTTGAAAATGGCGCTGTGGATGGAACCTGTGAAGGCACTACATTCGCACACGACAATACGTATTATTACTATCGCGGCAGAAGTATTTACGCGACCCATGGCTATGGCCCTGTACTCTATGCCGGCGCAGAAATGATCCGCTTATTACAAAACGACAAAATAGAAGTGCAAGAGGCCAGGATCAATGCCCGTAACAGCACCTTTCATTATCGATTAAAAAGCGAATGGCCTGAGAAATAAATGGATAACAACATGAAATGAAATGAATAATGAAATATTCTGTTAAGTTATTGATCCTGCTCTGCGTGATCTCTACTGCCTGCAATTCCATTGAACCTAACACGCGTGGGGTGGAGAAACCGCGTGTTATCGTTACGAGCGACGGGGAGATTGATGATGAGTGTTCCATGGTCCGGTTCCTGCTCTATGCCAATGAATGGGATATCGAGGGTATTGTCACATCCAGTTCACAATACCACTGGCATGGACACAACTGGGCCGGTGATGACTGGATACAGCCCAGTACTGGACGCCTATGCAAAAGTTTATCCCAATCTGGTCAGGCATGACACCGGGTATCCCACACCGGAGTATCTGCAGGCGCGCACCTTCCTCGGAAACGTGGAAACGGAGGGAGAGATGGATTCGATCACTCCCGGCTCCCAGCACATTGTCAGTGTCCTGCTGGACAAATCGGACGACCGTCCTGTCTGGCTCCAGGCCTGGGGCGGTATGAACACCATCGCCCGGGCCCTGAAGACCATCGAAGAAGAGCATCCGGAGAGGATGGCCGAGGTGGCAAACAAAATACGCTTCTTCTTTATCTGGGAGCAGGATACTACCTTTCAGGCCTATATCCGGCCCCACTGGGGGAAGTATGAGATTCTGACGATCATCTCGGATCAGTTCGAGGCGATCGCCTACAGGTGGAATCGGGTACAGCCCGAGGAAATGCAGAAGTATTTCGTCGGGGCATGGATGAAGGAAAACATATTGGAAAATCATGGACCCCTGTGTGCGCACTACAAGGCACATGATAATGGGGATTTCCGGTCGGAGGGGGATTCGCCAGCGTTTCTGCATACGATTGTGACAGGCTTGCGGAACATGGAGTCGCCGGACTGGGGTGGTTGGGGCGGACGTTATGTGCGGGTGAGGGAGAATACGTGGCTCGATCCGGTGCCGGTGGCGGGGTATACGTATCCGGAGGGGCGATGGTATGGGAGTTCTGCCTGGGGACGAAACAGCCTGCGAGAAGGGACAACGACAACCGCGGAGCAGCGCCGGGAATATTTCAAGCCGATGTGGCGGTGGACGGATGCGCTGCAAAACGATTTTGCGTCACGGGCCGACTGGTGTGTGAAATCATATGAGGAGGCAAATCATCCGCCGGTGGTTGTGCTGGCCCATGCGAATGACCTGAAAGTCCAGCCGGGGGCGACGGTGAAAATGAGTGCGCGGGGGACAAACGATCCGGACGGGGATGAGCTGGAGTATCAATGGTGGCAATACCGGGAAGCAGGATCCTACGACGGAACCATTGAAATCCGTGATGCCGGGAAACGGGATGCCTCGTTCACTGTGCCCGGCGATGCCGGTAAAGGGAAAACCATCCATATTATCTGCGAGGTGACGGATACCGGCACACCCCAATTATCGAGGTATCAGCGGGTGATTATCGAAATAAAATAGTACTTTGAATCATATTAATATATACATGTCATGAATAATAGAATTTGTAAATCAGTAATCCTGACAATATTCTTTTTCTGCTGTGCTGGTATTCTTTTTGCCCAGCAAATAGCTTTCCCACTGCCGAGGGCTGGGGTAAATATACTGTTGGTGGAAGAGGCGGCGAGGTATATGAAGTTACCAATTTGAACGATAGCGGTCCGGGTAGTCTTCGAGAAGCAGTCAATGCTTCCGGCCCGCGAACCGTAGTATTCAGAGTATCAGGGACCATCGAGCTGAAATCGGATCTCGATATCAGAGAACCTTATATAACTATTGCTGGTCAAACTGCGCCGGGCGACGGTATTTGTATCAAGAAATATCCCATAATGATTAGAGCCAACGAAGTTATTATCCGGTATTTAAGGGTGAGACTCGGAGATGAATCGGGAGCTGATACAGATGCCATATCGGGCAGGTATTATAAGAATATAATCGTTGACCATGTGTCGGCAAGCTGGAGTGTTGATGAAACGGTTTCTATCTACCACTGTGATAGCATAACGGTTCAATGGAGTCTGATATCGGAAAGCTTGTATAATGCCAACCATGTGAAAGGCCATCATGGATTCGGAGGTATTTGGGGTGGACCAAATTCCAGTTATCATCATAATCTGATAGCTCATCATTCCAGCAGAAATCCCCGTTTTGCTTCAGGTTGCGGCAATACCGATTTCAGAAATAATGTAATTTATAACTGGGGTTATCAGAGTGTTTATGGTGGTGAAAAAGTACAACCCAGTTCGGATTTTACATTTTCTGCTGTTAACATGGTCGCAAACTACTATAAACAGGGTCCTGGCACCCTCAGCGACGTACAATACAGAATCGTTCAACCCTCCACACGGAATAGTCTTGCTGATTATGGCGAATGGTATGTGACTGATAATTATGTAAACGGCTACCCTGATGTTACTGCTGATAACTGGGATAGGGAGTTCAGCCTGATGCTAATACTCAGATTGTAAAGGATTCAATCAAATTAGAGGATCCTGCTCTTTTTATTCCCATTGAGCAGCAAACGGCAGAAGAGGCTTATCAATCAGTCCTGGAAAATGCCGGCGCTATTTTGCCACGCAGAGATACTGTTGATAAAAGAATCATACAGGAAGTAACCAATGGTACAGCAACATACGGTACGGGTTCTTATAATCAAGATGAGGGATTAGGTGCTGCGCCAAGCGGTATAATAGATTCACAAACAGACGTCGGCGGTTGGCCAGCCTTATATACTGGACCAGTTCCAGAAGACAGAGACCATGATGGCATGCCGGATAGCTGGGAAACAGCCAATGGTCTGGATCCGGATGATCCCGAAGACAGAAATGGTATAGGCGAAGGAGGATATACAAATCTTGAAATATACCTGAACAGCATAACCGAGTTCCCGGCATTTCTCTATGCACCGACAAATGTTGCAGCAGCATTGACAGGTTTCACCAGGGTAGAAATCACCTGGGAAGATAATACTGAGGATGAAACTGGTTTCAGAATTGAGAGAGCTGAGGGGGATACGGGAAGTTTCACAACAGCAGCAGAAGTCCTGGCCAATGTAACAACCTACGTCGACACGGTACTCAATGAGCTGACACTTTACCGTTACAGGGTAGTGGCATTTAATGACAGCCTGACATCAGGATATGAGGGAATAGTGGAGGTGACGACACTAAGTCCAACATCTCCCCCAGTGGCAGTCAGCGATCCCTCACCTGAAGATAATGCTGTATATATCGTTACTGCACCAACACTGATGTGGAAAGCAAGCCTTAATGCAGACAGTTATGATGTATACTTTGGCGATGTAAACCCACCACCGTTGGCAATCAATCAGGTGGAGACAACATTTATACCGGGTGAATTGGAAAATGGAAAAAAATATTACTGGAGAATAAATGGTAAAAATGTTAATGGAACCACAGAGGGTCTGATATGGAACTTCACTGTAAAGCCGGAAATTCCATCCGGACAAATCATATACTGGAAACTCGATGAGACTGAAGGAACAACCGCATACGATGAAGGAGACTACGAAATGGATGGGGAGTTGATGAATATGAGTCCATCATCGTGGACAGATGGAATTGTAGACGGAGCTTTAAGTTTTGACGGATTGGATGATTATTTACTGGTACCCCACAGCGGAATAATAGATTTTGGCGAAGAAAGCTTCAGCATATCGGCATGGCTGAAAGCTGAAACATTAACCGGGAATTCGATGTTCCTGATTAACAAAGGTTCATTTTCCAGAGATGATGGAGCGGGAAAAAACGGGAAGTGGCTTGGAATCGAGATAAAAAATGACGAATTGAGATTTGCCATAGATGACGATATAACAAAAAGCCAGGCCTTCATTACTGGTGCCAATAACCTGCTTGGAGAGAAATGGGCTCATATTGTTGGCGTAAGAGACACAACATCAGGCGTTCTAAGACTTTATGTGAACGGAGAGAAGCTGGCGAGCGTCTCAGACGGAACAGGAAGTATTTCACAGGAAGAAGATATGTACCTGGGGAATGCCACTACCGGTTCAGCACCACTATTGGGAATACTTGATGAAGTAAAAATATTCAACTACGCTTTAGGTGATGCAGAGGTGAAGGCAATATATGATCTCGTAACTGATATTGATAATATTAAAGAAACTGATCCGAATGAATTCGGAATTGTCCGGAACTATCCAAATCCTTTTAAATCATCAACAACTATTAAGTATAAGATAAACACCAGCAGCGAAGTTGAACTTGGCATTTACAACCTTATGGGACAGAAAATAAGAACACTGGTTAATCAGCAGCAAATAGCCGGAGAGCATTCTGTCACTTTTGATGCCGGTAATCTGGACAGTGGAATTTACATATACAGACTAAAGATAGGTTCATTTGAACAAAGAGGAAGAATGTTAAAATTATGATTATGCCAAAAAAACACATGATCCATTTTCTTCTATCGCTTACAATATCTTTTTCCTTGCAGGCGCAAACTCAGGTTATAAAAATCTGGCCAAACCTGGCGCCAGGTTCTGAAAACGAGGAGAACAAAGAGGAGTGGACGGAGACCAAAGATGTTTCAAATGTTTATCAGCCCGATCTTACGATTTTTTT
Organism: uncultured Bacteroidaceae bacterium; assembly: GCA_963767555.1. Taxonomy (GTDB): domain Bacteria; phylum Bacteroidota; class Bacteroidia; order Bacteroidales; family SM23-62; genus SM23-62. The sequence goes on from CAVYEL010000024.1 coordinate 18,647, forward strand.
ACCCGAGCATCAGGTAGGGCTTTCTCCTGCGATAATTGTTTGTCCGGGGGGCGGTTATCGAAAATTAGTCATGGAGAAAGAAGGCTATAAAGTTGCACGATGGTTGAACGAGAATGGTATTGCAGCATTTGTATTAAAATATCGATTAAATCCCGACGAAGCTGTCCGCGACGCACAAAGAGCTGTCAGTCTGCTACGTAAGGAGGCAAAGAAATATGGCATTGACAAAAATAAAATTGGCATTATCGGGTTTTCGGCAGGAGCGCATCTTGCTGGCAACCTGGTTGAAAATAATCATGAAAGTGAAAGCTATGACGAGATCGATGCCGTATCCTCGAGACCTGATTTCTGGATCGGTATTTATGGGTCCTATGGAGATGTTGGTGGTTCCGGAAATGACAGATTCCAAAAAAAATTAGAAGTTAACAAGAAAACTCCACCAGCGTTTTTGGTTCACGCCGGGAACGATTCAAGAGTACCGGTGCTGGCCAGTGTTGAACTATATAGTGCCCTTAAGGAAACAGGTATTCCTGCTGAGCTACATATTTATGAGCAGGGTGAGCATGGTTTTGCACTTGAAACAGATAGAGGCCCGGCTGTCACGAGTACTGTAACTTCCTGGTCGAATCGGTTATTAAAGTGGCTGAAAGTGAGAGGGATATCTTAAAAGAAGAGACAAAACTTATTTGGTCTCAAATCTGTATTTCCCTGATTGCAGGGTATAAATGGCCTTCCCGTTTTCAAAACTGATAAATTTGATCCCTTCCGCTTCGTTTACCGGATGGCCATTTTCCCTTACATCATTTTCTGAACTTGCAGGCAGATACAATGTAGCCGTTGTGTTTGCAGGAACGGTTGCCTCATACACCAGTTGATTTTCCAAATATTCCCATCTGCTGTAAATACGGCCATACAAACAGTCGTACCAGCCTTCCGCCCATTTCATTTCACCACCTGGGTCGGGTTCCGGCTGAAGGATGAACTTTTGGAAACCAGGTTCATCACGCTGAATGCCCAAAGAATAGGCCAGCATCCATTGACCAACGGCACCAAAGGAATAATGGTTGAATGAGTTCATGCTGTTGTTGCCTCCAAAGCCATTTTCCACAGTGTACCCATTCAGGCGTTCCCAGATAGTGGTTGCTCCCTGATCAATGGCATATAGCCAGGACGGATATTGATTGTTTTGTAACAACTGATAAGCAACATCGCTGTATCCGTTGTCTGACAGAGCCTTGCTGATCCAGGCTGTGCCGATAAAACCGGTCATTAATGAGTATTCCGGACGGAGGACACCCTCGTCATCTAAATTCCGGCGCCTGACAGCTTCGGCGAGGTTGTGGGCCATCTGCGCTATATCCTCATCACTGAATGCACCAAGTGCCAATCCGACTGCATAGGAGGTCTGTGTATCAGCCTGTTTGTATTCAGCCCTTGCACCAGGAGGACTCATAAATTCCCAGGGGCCACCAACCAGGCCCATGGTTTTTCCATCTTCATTTACGTAAGTCTTATTGAAATATTCTTTCCTTTTATCATGCATTTTTGCAAAGCGGACAGCATCCTCATTTTTTCCCAGCAACTCAGCCACGCTTTTTATGATCCACAAATCGTAAACATGGTAAGCGGTTGTTAAGAATTGAGTACCGAGTTGATGGTTCTGAGGCCCGAGCCAGTCACCCAATTGAGCATCGCGTGTAATACCTGTTTCCCTATCAATCGTAGTTTCCAGATATTCGATATAGTCAACCATGGCATCATAATGTTCCTCCAACAACACAATATCGTTGTATTGCTGGTAGACTTCCCAGGGGACGGTAATTCCGGCACTTCCCCACAGAACGCCCCCAAAACCTCCCCCTACCGGAGCAACATCAGTAAATTTCCCGTTGGCTTTTTGTACATCTCTCATGGCCAACATGTGCCGCCTTAAAAAGGGTGCTGAATTGGAAACATAGGTGGCCGTTCTGGAAAAAACAGAGATATCACCCGACCAACCCATTCTTTCGTTCCGCTGAGGACAGTCGGTGGGTATGCTCAGGAAATTATCGATGTTCGACCAGACCAGGTTCGACCAGAGCTGGTTCACTTTTTCGTTTGAAGTTTTATAATCTGCAGTAAGATTGAGAACCGAACTAATGGCAATCCCCTGAACCGCCTCCAAAGGAAGCGGATCCTTAATTCCGGTTATTTCAATATACTGGTAACCACGGGAAGTGAACCTGGGCTGGAAAACCTGCGCCCCGTCTTTCATGATATACATATCCTTGCATAGTGCGGCCCGGTAGTTTTCTGTCATAATCATTCCTTTGTTATCCCCCGATTCCTCCAGGTCGGGGTATAGGATCTCAGATACCCTGAGAACCATTGTATCACCAACATTACCGTTCGCAATAGAGATTCTGGGTACACCCACAAAGTTTTGCCCCATGTCGTAAACATAAATCCCATCGCGCACTTCCTCCAAGCTTTGAGCACTGAGCGTCTTGAAAATTCCCGCATTATTCCCGATTTGCCCCACCAGTTGCATATCATCAAAACTAAACTCGGTAAGAGATCCATCGAAATCTCTTTCACTCCCTGAAAATGTTGTTCCCGCCAGGGGAACAATATAAGCACCTTTCCACGCGGAATCATCATATCCGGGACTTGACCACCCCTCGATTCCAGCTTCCTTTGTTGCGTCGTAGATCTCTCCTATATCCAGGCTGCTGTATACAATCGGTCCATCGTTGAAGTACTTCCAGTCTGCATCATTGCTTGTGATGATTTTATTGGAACCGTCGCTGAAGGTAATGACCAGTTTGGCCAACAGTGATTGCCTGTCGCCAAAATGGTTCCATATGGGGACAAAACTCAATAGTCCGCTCCACCATCCTTCAGCCATCATTGCCCCCATTGCATTCTTACCACTTTGGATCATTTCAGTAACATCGTAAGTCTGGTACATATGTGTTTTGTTGTACTGGGTAAGCCCGGGATTATAGAAATCATTCCCTACCCTTTCTCCGTTCATGAACACTTCATAAATTCCCCGTGCAGTTACATACAATCGGGCACTTTTGATATTCTTTGATGTTTCGAATTCGGTTCTCAACATTGGCGTTGAATTCCGGCTTGGATTGGCAACCACAAATGCTCCGTTTTGCCCTCCGTTTAACAAAGTATGAACCATTTGTAATCGGTAACCTTATTGGCAAAAATACCCTTGTAATCACCGGACAAGTCCTCTTTAAACAGGGTAGTGTTTGGCTCTCGGTCATTCAATATTTCCACATTTGAAAATGTAGCTTTTTGTCCTGCTTCCACTGAAAAACCAATATCGCATACACTTCCATAAGGTATATAATCACCACCCAGTCCTAAGGGATTAAGATTTACCGATGCACCATCGGTCTTGCTTACAGATTCAAAAAATAGAATCGCGGGTTCGTAAGTTTCATCTTTGAGAAAGAATTCTCCTTCTCCATCAATGGTTATTTTTATCCGGCCAAAAGCACTGCTGATTTTAAAATCGTGTTGATCGTTCTTGTTTTTTGAATTGATTACTGACGATTTTATATTAAAACTTTCAATGGGTTTATCTGCAGCGTCTTCTCTGGTGTATCCCACACGATAAATATTCAGCTTTGCCAGACCATTGGCAGATCCATCTACACCGGAGATATCAAGTTCCAGTTTAATGTAGCTTTCATTTTCTTTGTTTTCAATCTGAAAGATGTTTTTGTATTTGTCCATCAGCCGCATATCGTTCGCTCCGTAAACAAATCCGGCTTTTGTGCTCCCTTCTGAAATGGTCAAGGAATACTTCATCCTGAAGATAAGCTGGTACTGCGAAAAGAATACCAGATCCTCATCACTCCCTCCGATCCACTGTGCCCCATCCCAGGCTGATAGATCTGGATCAGGGTTCATCAAACCGGTTTCGAACCACGAACTTGCTGTATGCTCCACAGCGTTTTGGTCCCAGACAGTAAGGGTCCAGTCGTATTTTGTTGCTGGTTGCAGGGATGAGCCTGTATAGTTTATAGCCACTGCTGAACCACTGTTCACTTTTTCCGAGTTCCATACTACTTCTCCCGAAGGATTTTTAACAATGATCTGGTAAGCGGTTTGAAAATATCCTCTTTCATTGTCCTGGGTGTGCATTTGCCATCCAAAACGTGGATTTTCAACATCAATTCCAAGGGGAGTAGTGGAGTATTCCACCGTTAAATTGTCAATGGTAATTTTATCAATGGAACAACTGGTAAAAGTTGTAACAGTTATCAGTATGATACTGAATTGAATGACTTTTGATTTTAGTTCTTTTGTGCAGGACATAATGTTTTAAATGTGAAAGGCCCGGAAAAAGCTGTTAGATTATGCATTTTACTGCGATTGAAGACTTTTGCTTTTGGCATACAGGGAAGGAGTCATGCCATACATTTCTTTAAAGCACTTCCTGAAATAAGCAACCTGCATGAATCCAACAGAATATGCCACCTCAGAAATAGTCAGGTGATCCTGGACAATCAACTGGGCTGCTTTTTGTAATCGAACGTTTCTTATGAATTCTTTGACAGTCATATCCGTTAATGCTGCCATTTTCCTGTACAGCTGGGTACGGCTGACCCCAACCTCTTTCGAAATCTTTACCGTTCCAAACTCTGGATCGTCAATGTTCTGCTCAATAATGCAAACAAGCTTTGCCAGGAATTTATCATCCGGGGAACTGGTTGCATCCACATTGGGTTTGGCTTCAAGGAGATATTCACGGCTGTACCTCTCTCTTAACAGGCGTCTGGTTGCCAGCAACTGATCCACTTTGATTTTAATCAGAGATGGATCAAAAGGTTTGGTAATATATTCATCTGCTCCTCCAAGGATTCCTTCCTTTTCATGTTCTTTGGAGGTGAGTGCAGTCAGGAGTATGACCGGTATGTGAGAAGTCCGGAAATCATGTTTCAGTTTTTTACATAGCTTTAGACCATCCATCTTTGGCATCATTACATCGCTGATGACCAGATCGGGGATCGATTCCCTGGCCAGCTCAAGCCCTGTTTCACCATCTTCGGCAACAAGTACTGTATAATCTTCCTGAAAGATCGATTTAATAAACGCGAGCAGGTCTTTGTTATCCTCCAGTATCAATAAAACAGGATCTGTACTCTCAGCCAGTTGCTCAATTGATTGAGTTTGGGCTGCCTCGGATGAATAAGCCGCGGCGGACTCATTTTCAATTTGAACATCCGGCTGATCTCTTTCATTCGGATCATTCTTAATAACAGGAATAAGTATGGTTATTTCAGTGCCGATGCCAACCTGGCTCTTCAGTAATATCCTGCCATTATGGATTTTAATGAGCTCTTTGGATAGCGAAAGTCCGATTCCTGATCCAGTAATTGCACCATTTTCCGAAGGTTTTCCCTGATAGAACCTGTCAAAAATGTGTTCTCTTTTGCTTTCCTCTATGCCACTACCATTATCCCGGACAACGATTTGAACATATTCGCCAGTTCTGCCAGGATCATCCTTTTCCAGATCCTCGTTTGTAAGGTAGGTAAGTGAAACGGTCACGTTGATGGTTCCACCCGACCGGAGTATGCTTAAAAGCATTTGAGAGAAGATTGAACATCACCTTCTCTATCTTGTCCGGGTCAAAATAGATTTGAACCTGGTCCAGGGCAGAATAAAACTTCAGTTCGACCTGTTTTTCCACCGACAACTCCTTAAACATGTAAAGCACATTTTCCAGAAATGCAACAATATTCCCCCTGGATAGCTCCAGTTTTAGCTTACCTGCTTCAAGCTTCCTGTAGTCCAGCAATTGATCTATTAACTTTCCCAGGCGCAAGGCATTCCGGTGAACAACCTCAATGTCTTTCATTATTTGTTCCTTGGGTAAGGACGTGGATCTGATACGTGCCAGGGGACTGACTATCAGGGATATGGGGGTGCGAATTTCATGTGAAATGTTAGTAAAGAACTGAAACTTCATCATGTCAATCTTGTGTAGCTCTTTTGATTTCACCCTTTCAAGCACCAGCTGGTTTTTAAGTTTTTCTCTCTTAAGAAAGAACACGATTATGAGATATATTATCAGGCTGAACAGTCCCAATAAAAGTAACTTGAACAACAATGTTTTCGAAAAAGGAGGAGTTACTATAATATTAAGAGAGGTGCCTGTATCATTCCAAATGCCATTGTTATTTGAGCCTTTTACTCTGAGGACATAGCTGCCTGGATCAAGATTGGTGTAAGTGGCCGATCTGTTCGATCCTACGTAATTCCATTCTTTTTCAAATCCTTCCAGCATATATGCATATTCATTTTTTGAGCTATTTAAATAATTCAAAGCCACAAAATCAAAAGTCAATACAGAATGATCGTAATTCACGACAATCTCTTTCGATTCATCAATGGCCTGTTCCAGGATCTTCCTCCCAGCGAATTCCACACCAATGGGCACCTTCTTATTGAATATTTTAAAGTCCGTAATCACAACGGGGGGAACGAATTGATTCTCAGAAAGCTGATCAGGATCAAATCCGGATAATCCATGCTGACCGCCAAACAGCAATTCTCCGGAGTTACATTTGCAGTATGAACCATAGTAAAATCTGTCCCCCTGTATCCCATCCTCTGCTTTATAGGTCTTGAAAATTTCCGTTTCAGGATCAAATTTTGACAATCCCTTACCCGTGCTTAACCATAACTTTGCGTTGGCATCCTCCAGGATTCCATATACCTGGTTTGAAGGTAAACCCTCAGAAGTCTTATAGGTCTTTAACAACACCATTCTGGATGTCGAATTGCATCAGTCCGCTGTTACCATCTGATCCCATCCAGTATCTACCCTGGCTGTCCTCAAAAATGACCCTGGTTGCGATATCAAATTCGATCAGCCCTGAATCGGGTTTCATTATGCTGAGACTGCCATAACTGGATCCGAAAAACAGATTGCCTGCTTTGTCTTCATATATCGTTTGAATAGGTTTGTTTTTGAGTCCGATCCCATGGTGATAAAACTGTTTTGTTAATGGATCGAATCGATCCAAACCTTTATCAGTACCGATCCAGATGTTCCCCATGCGATCTTCATGCAAAGCCCAAATGGTGTTATCTGAAAGGCTGTTTTCATCTTCAGGATCATTTACATAATGAATAAAACGTTTCTGTTTCACAATGTAATAATCCAATCCTCCCAGGAATGTGCCTATCCAGAAATTATTCTTGTTGTCCTGAATAATTGCTTTAATACAGTTTGAACAGATGGTGTTCGTGTTATTCTCATCATGGGTCAGATAGGTAAACTGCCCACTTTTTTTATCAAGGATATTCACTCCTCCATTCTCGGTGCCCAGCCAGATTTTCCCATCTTTACTTTGACATATTGAATATACTTCCGGGTCGTTTAAATAATTGTTATTCTTTGCAGAAGCGCTGTAATACTGAAATGCCATGCTTCTAAGGTTGGCATAGCTCACTCCACTGCGGGTGGCAACCCATATATCACCGGCCTCATCTTTAAATATATCGCTTACAGAAATATGTCCAAGACTACTCTGGTCCTGAAGGGAATTAACATAGTGAGCCATCACTTTGTAACTTTGGTCAAGTACATATATTCCACCCCGGGTACCTAACCACAACCCTCCCTTCTGATCCGGTAAAACTGATCTGACCGTGTAACTCCGCCTGTAGTCAGGATCTGGTAAGATATTTTTTGACTTACCGATGGAAGGATCAATAATGAATAATCCATTGTAATAAGTTGCCACCTGCAAGTTGCCGTGCTCATCCTGACTTATATCTTCAACCCTAAAATCTGCCGGCATTGATTGTCCCTGTGCAATTAACGCGTAATTTGTGATTTGATATGACTCCAGGTTCAGATAATCCAGACCCCTGAAGGTTCCTAACCATAAAGTGTTGTCCCTGTCAATAAATACCTTTTGAATAGTATCACTGGAAAAGGTGGAAGAAATGCTTTTGTCACGTTGGATCCATTGAAATGATTCTGTGGCAGGGTCAAAACGGTTCAACCCTCCCCCGGTACCAATCCACATTATTCCGGAGGAGTCGCTGGTGATAGAATAAACCTGGTTACTGCTAATGCAGTTGCTGCATGTGTCATTGTAGCTAAAATTGTCAAAGCGATCCAGACTCCGGTTGTAGCGAAATAATCCGGTATTTAGGGTTCCGACCCATAGCCCGGAGTCGGCATCCTCCCATATGCATAATACCCATGACGAAGGATCATCTGAAGCGTTGCCAATCAGATAGGGTTTGAACGAGGTGCCGTCAAATCGGGCAAGTCCGCCCTCCGTGCCAACCCATATCCATCCTATTGTATCCTGGTAAACAACATTGGTCCTGCTATGGGGGAGCCCATCTTCAAGGTAATAATTATCAAACCTCAAATCTGTTTGTCCATTCAGGGCAAACAGGGTAAGCAGGATCATCTGGATTGTAAAATAAATCCTACGGAATATGCCCATCTTATCTCCTGTTTTCCGAGGCCAGTGTCATCCTCATTGCATGTAAATATAGCAATATGCTCATTTTTTTCCAATGTCAGGATATATCTGCGAATCAACGCTCCCTTTTCTGGTAAATAATATGATCACATTTGCAATATTAATATAACTTTCCACATCATGAATATTACGGCTTTTTTCGTTTTTCTCTTTTTTCCTTTGTTTTTTTTCTTATTTTTACTTCTAACACGAATTTTCAGGAAAAGAGTTGAATTGAAACATGGGTATACAGTAATGGAAAAATTGTATATGCTTTCTGGTACGAAAGAGTACCTATTTGAAAGTTATAAACCAATACATTTGATTAATCCATAAACTAACCTGACTATGCAAAAAATCTCTACTCCTTCAAATAAGCTGTTACTTTCAAAATCAAGATTATTCAGCTTCTTATTTTTGCTGTCCATGAGTACCATGGTAGCATTGGGACAGGGTACTGTCACAGGTTTGATCACCGGGGCCGATGATAATTCTCCACTGTTTGCAGCCACCATTGTTGTGAAAGGGACAACAACGGGTACCGTTTCGGACTACGATGGGAGATACACCCTTGCATTGAAAGCCGGCACCTATGTTCTTGAAATCTCTTACATGGGTTATGAAAACAAGGAAGAATCAGTCACCCTTCAGGATGGCCAGCTTTTTGAATTGGATGTGGCTCTTGCTCCGGCCACCATCATGGGGGAGGAAGTGGTGATCACCACGCAGGCAAGGGGCCAGCTGGCCGCCGTGAACCAGCAGATCCGTTCGAACCAGATCATCAATGTGGTCTCGGCGGAGCGTATACGCGAGTTGCCCGACGAGAACGCAGCACAGGCCATCAGCCGCCTTCCGGGTGTTCACCTGGATGGCTCCAAGGTGGTCATACGTGGTATAGAGGCAAAAATGAATAAAATCCTGGTCAACGGGATAGAAATGCCCGGTACCGAGAGCAATAACCGGGCTACTGATCTGGGTATGATCTCGGCCAATTCCTTATCCGGGATTGAAGTAGTTAAAACCCTTACCCCTGATATGGACGCTGATGCTGTGGGAGGCGTGGTTAACCTGAGGTTACGTGAAGCACCCGTAGGATGGCATTACAGTGTAACAGCACAGGGTGGCTATAACCAGCAGGAGAAATATATGGGCAGGTATATGTTATGGGGCGATGTCAGCAACCGTTTTCTTGACAACAAACTGGGAGTGATTCTTAATGCAAATTATGAGAAAAGCAAATCTGGTAATGACTGGTATACAACTACTTATACCAATTTTGCAAATTCCACAGAATTCTGGGACGGAGATTATCTTAGAGACGGGATCTCTGTGTATGATCAGTTGAATACAAGGGATAATATTGGAGGTTCCCTGATCATTGATTATAAGTTACCAAAGGGTAAGATAATCTACTCTGGTATGTTAACGCATGCTTCAGCTGACTCAACGCGATATCGAGATGAGCGGAATTGGGCTGGCCAGAGATCAAATTATTGGCAATTACATTTAGACCGGGCCAACTATAAACGAATGATTTTGAGCAATACCCTTCGGTATGAACAGCAGATTGGGATTGTAAGTTTTGACGCGAGTGTTTCGAATGTTATTCTCGATCATAAAGATGATTTCAGGTATAGATTCAGATTTTCACAGGAAGAAATTCCGAATTTTATCTCCGATTCGGTATTAACCCAAAATCTAAGAAGTGCGGGGCCATGGGATTTTTACAATTGGCAATACCCTCAAGCTGATACTCGTTTTCGAACCGAAACCGGTGATTATACTCCAAGGACTTTTGATGAGAATCATTGGCTGGCAGACCTGAATGTGAGCGTTCCTTTGAGGATAACAGAGAATATAGATATTGATTTCAAGGTGGGTGGAAAATACAAAAGAAAGAATAGGAATTATGATGAAATGGGTCTGCAATATTATTACGACTGTTTTGAAGTAGTAAATCGGAGTATTGCAGACTATTTGACCAATACAATTGGACATGAACCGGTTGATGCTGGTTTTTACTTCGCGGACTGGCGTGATGTTAATTATAAACCAAATGAGGGATTCATGAATAATGAAGGGGCCAGAATGGATTATGTAATTGATGCAGGATTGATGGATGATTTGTGGACAAACCAGCTGGATGTTAATCCGGAAACTACCCCGATCTTTGATGTCCCAAACATGGCCAGAAATGATTATTGGGGATTCGAAAACCATTACGCAGCCTACATCATGGGAGAGATTAATCTTGGGACAAGGTTGGTGATCATTCCCGGTGTCAGGTATGAGAGAGTACACAACGAATATACCGCCCCAAAAGTTGAATACCGATCCATGACTTATTGGTTTATACATGATACATTAACCAAACCCGCCGATCATGAGAACTGGCTTCCTCATTTGCACCTGCGGTTCCGTGCAACCGATTGGTGGGATATTCGCTTTTCTTACAACAACACCTTAAGCCGGCCCGATTATAACTATGCAATACCATCGGTCTATTATAATACAAGCACTGGTGAGGGAGAGGCCGGTAATCCCAATGTCAAGCCGGCAACATCGGAAAACCTCGATGCGAATTTTACCTTCTATTCACGCAGGCTGGGTCTGGTTACCATTGGCGGTTTTTATAAAAGGATGAAAGATGTGTTTTACATGCAACAGACCATTCTGAAGAATATACCGGATACTTCCATTGTAGCTGAATTTCCTTTAGACCAGTATGGTTCGCTTGCAAACGGTACAACTGACTTTTATATGAATAGTCCCTTCGAAGCCATCGTAAAAGGAATAGAGCTGGAATGGCAATCGAATTTTAGCTGGCTTCCTTCCCCGTTCAATGGTTTGGTATTAAATGCTAATTATACACATGTGTGGTCTGAAACGAAATATATGCTGCATCGTGTTGATTTCGTAAGTACCTCCGGGAGGTTTTATCCCTTTGCCTGTAGAAGCAGACACTTCTTACACGAACCGGCTTTTGCATCAGGCTGACGATATTGCAAATGTTTCACTGGGCTACGATTATAAGGGATTTTCGGCCCGTCTTTCTTTCCGCTTCCAGGGAAATGTGGTAAGCAGAGTAAGATCTCTACCTCAATTGAATGAATATACGGATGATGTATACAAGTTTGATTTTGTCGTGAAACAGAGAATCCCAACAAAAATTGGCGACTTTGAAGTGTTCTTAAACGCGATCAATTTTACAAATGTACCTTATGGCCGTTTTGTTGATTATCCTGTTAACGTTGGTGGACAGACAGTAATAAAGAGGCAGACAACCTATAAACGGTATACCGGCCGACAATTTCAATTGGGACTACGGTTCAGGTATTAATCATGTTTATTTATAAATAAAGTATAGCGAACTCAGCTTAAATCGAAAAAAGGAAAGGAGGTATAAAAAATACAAATGTCTTCTATGATGAATTAACCAGAACTTTAAATTACAATTTTTTCAATTATTAACTTAATAGAAACAAAAATGAAAAAGCTTTTACTTTCTACACTAATTATGGGACTGGCAATCCTTTTCAGTGGTAATTTATCTGCCCAATTAACATGGGACGACGTTATCCTAGAGGAAAAAGGAGATACAGCTGTGGTTTTAGGTGCCAAAGCCCTGGCTGGTGCTATTAACACATTATGGGTCGCTGTGAAGGGAGATACAAATGCCGACGGCAGTCGTGTTAATCTGAACCGTGTTTATGAGACCATTCCAGATGAAGTTTATTTAACAGATGGAACACTCGAACTTGATGCAAGTGTTCCGCTGTTGAAGATTGTTGGGCCTCCAATTGACCGTACCGGCAGTGTAATGCCGCCGCTTCACATCAAGCAGGTCCAGGTAGACGGTTCTTTTGACAAAACCTTTTTTCAGGTAAATGGTGGTGATATATACGTAGAGAACCAGTATATTCTTTTGGCCCTGACCAATGAAACCCTTGATCGTGAAATACAGCGTAATCTGGCTGATTCAGGCAAATCTGAATACAAGGGCTGTATTATTGAATTTACAAACTGGGTTCTGACTTTTGCAAGCGCCCAGCATCAGACCATCAAATATACCGACTGCCTGCTGCTTAACATTGGTAATGAGCCTACCATAGAAAAAGGACTTCCAATTGATCATTGGAATGTGCTTGACTCATTATGGATGGAAAACTGTACCGTTTTAAACGCAGGTGGAGTTGTTGTGGGCCGTACTCCTGATAAAGTTTCACCTAATTTTAGTTATTTTAATCACAATACATTTGTGAATACAACACTGCCTGTTTGGTGTTTTTTCACCCAGGCAGAAATGATCGCTACAAACAACATGATAATCAACACAGGTCTGGTGCCCGACTTCCCCGGATTCTACCCATTCCATTCTGATGAAGACCTATTGCCAAAGGGAGTTATTAATGTGGATACTGTTGAGAGAGCCTGGATAGCAAATAAATGGCCTGATGGTTACCCGTTTATGGATCAGGATTCAAATTCTATTGAAGAAATGCGCAAGATCCTGGTTGATAATAATAATACCTGGTGGGATCCTCGCTTCGAGACTATGGATCTTCCTGCATTTCCTGACACCATTACTGAAACATGGGCCAGCCAGATGATGAACATGAACAGCCGCAGCCAGGCCATGTTTGATGATGATGCATCATATCCATATTTTAATGAGGGAGATTGGTATAACGTTCAGCCTGATTTTGTAAATAATCAGGATCTGGTCACTGAATGGATGTCGTTTATTTTTACAAATTCAACACCCGGAGCACCTGGAGGTGGTGATAAAATGCCATGGTGGAGAACCAATCAGACAAGTCTCCTTTATACCCCGGATTGGCCACCACTGGCCGACCTGTCATATTCTGACGCTACATTGTTAGCCGGAGCTACGGGTGGATATCCTGTGGGTGACCTGAACTGGTTTCCAGCTGATAAGGCAACCTGGATGGAAACAAATGAGTCAGAAGCACTTATTGCACTCCTGAAGACTCCATCCACCAGTATCGATGAGGTGAGTTTTGAAGGGATCAACTCCAGTATTGAAGTTTTCCCCAATCCAATGGGTGAAATGGCAACCATTAGGTTTGATATATCCAGTCCTGCCAATCTGGATCTGAGCGTATTCAATCTCCTGGGAGAAAGAGTACGTGTAATGAACCTTGGATACCGTGCAGCTGGAGTACATGAAGTAAGCTGAGCAAAGGTGATCTGAGTCCGGGCTTGTATGTCATTCAGTTAAACACAGGAGCAATTTCAAAGATCTCAATTAAATAGTTATTCTTTTTTGGTCTTAGTCAGTGAAGTGGTCACCTCTGAATTCATGAGGTGGCCATTTTACTTTTACATTATTACAGTGAACCCCCATCCATCCAATCTTGTTTTTTTTCTGCTCACTTTATTGTGCCTGTCCTGTAAGCCGGAACAGTCCATCGATCGTGAAGCGCTTGTAAGCAGGCATAATGTTATAAATACCTCCTTTGATTCCCTTGGCTCCCTGACTGTAGGTAACGGAGGATTTGCCTATACGGTTGATTTCACCGGTCTGCAGACATTTCCTGAAGAATACGCCAGAGGTATACCGCTGGGTACACAATCTGATTGGGGATGGCATAGCTTTCCGAATGTAACAGAATTACGTGATTGATGAGACCATGGCTGAATACCTGGTACATGACAGGGATATATCCTACTCCGTACAGTTCAAAACTCCCCCCCGGCGTAAAGCGGCAGCTGACTATTTCCGTATCAATCCCCACCGTCTTCACCTCGGAATTATCGGTTTTAATATCCGCAATGCAGAAGGTCAGAAGGTCAGTCCGGACGATATTCATGAAATACACCAGGTTCTTGATGCCTGGAAAGGGGAGATCCGGAGTACCTTCAGTGTATTGGATGAGAAGGTTGAAGTAATAACGGTATGTCATCCGGAACTGGATGCCATATCCATCCATGCTAATTCCAGGCTGATCAGTACCGGTGAATTAAAGATCAATATAAGCTTCCCCTACCCAAGCGGTATTCATTCTGATATGGCCTGTAACTGGAATGCCCCAAACCGTCATTCAAGCAGCCTGCAATTCAGTGAAGATCATACCGCCCTGATTGAAAGGACCCTCGATACCACCAGGTATTTTACCAGGCTGGGGTGGAACGGGGAGATAGATATTCGTGGGACAGGGCCACATAGTTTTGAGTTATCTTCTCCTTCCGACAGCTTCAATGTTACGGTTCAGTTCAGTCCCCGGAAACCTGAAAAACCCTTGCCCGCATTTGAAGAAATACGAGCACTTGCATGGGAGAGCTGGTTTGATTTCTGGATGAGCGGAGGGGCTGTTGATTTTACCGGAAGCACGGATCCACGGGCAGCTGAACTGGAGCGGAGAATAATACTATCCCAGTACCTTACCCGTGTGCAGTGTGCCGGTTCCCAGCCTCCGCAGGAAACAGGCCTTACATACAACAGCTGGTACGGGAAATTCCACCTGGAGATGGCATGGTGGCATATGGTACATTTTTACCTGTGGAACCGGCCGGAATTGATGGAGGAGAGCCTCTCCTGGTATGAGACCGTCGCCGGCAAAGCAGAAAACACTGCAAGGCGACAGGGATATGAGGGAGTCCGATGGCAAAAGATGACAGACCCGTTTGGGAATGACAGTCCATCTTCTGTGGGTTCATTTCTGATATGGCAGCAGCCGCATTTTATATATTTTGCCGAGCTCTGTTACCGCTATTACCAGGACAGCACTACCCTGAACCGGTATAAAGATCTGGTATTTTCCACGGCCGATTTTTTGGCTTCCTATCCCTGGTATAATCGGGATAAGGACAGGTATGAACTGGGACCCTCACTGATACCTGCACAGGAATGTTTTGATCCTGGTAGTACTATCAACCCGCCCTTCGAGCTCTCCTACTGGTACTGGGGACTGGCCACCGCCATTGAATGGTCCCGGCGCCTGGAACTGGCCCCCTCTCCTGAATGGGAAAAGGTGTTGGCCGGACTCTCCACACTGTATTCAAGAGACAGCCTGTATCTGCCCGCCGAAAGCGTTCCAATGGCATACCAGGAAGGCACGCATATGCATGATCATCCGGCCGTACTGGGAGCCTTTGGTGCCATGCCTGAATGTCCATTGTTCGAAATAAAGACAATGCAGCATACATTTGATTTTGTCTGGGAGAACTGGCAATGGGAAGAAACCTGGGGCTGGGATTTTCCGCTTACCGCCATGACTGCAGTACGCCTGGGACAGCCGGAACGGGCCATGGAAGCATTATTCATGCAACCCAAAACAAACACTTACCTGCCGAACGGTCATAATTACCAGGACGGCAGGCTACGTTTATACCTTCCTGGAAATGGCGGATTGCTGACAGCGGTTGCCATGATGTGTGCAGGATATGACGGATGTACCATCCCTGAACCCGGGATCCCACGGAACGGGCTTTGGAAGGTGCGCTGGGAAGGATTATCACCCATGCCCTGACCATGATTCAGAGAATATTTGCGAAACTATAGTTACATTTATAAAAATTATTAGCATGTACTTGAAAACTATTTCCCTCCTACTGATCCTGGCTGGAGCAGGAATATCGACAAATTGCCAGGACCGTACCAACAAAGGGATCTTAAAAAGAACCAGAAATGGTCGGCCAGGATGGCCAACTCGGTCATGACACTTTATCCCGAACTTACGGATATACACTCGAAATTCTACAACAGCAAACCCAAGTGGGCGTATGACGTTGCCCTGGTGGCACAGGCCATCAATAAACTCGGAGCGATGGATCAGGCTTTTGAAGATTATATGCAAAACTACATGGATTTTTTCATCAGTGAGGATGGTGAAATTGCCACCTATAAGTTTTATGAATTTAATCTTGACAAGATAAATCCGGGAAATAACCTGCTTATCCTTCATAAACGGACCGGGCAGGAAAAATACAGGAAAGCCGCAGAACAGCTGATTGCACAGCTGGAGGAGCAGCCTCATAACCCTGACGGAGGATTCTGGCATAAAGGAAGATATCCTTACCAGATGTGGCTGGACGGACTCTACATGAGCTCTCCCTTCATGGCAAGGTATGCCCATACATTCAATGAAGCCCGGTGGTTTGAAGAGGTAGTCCGGCAGATCACCCTCATCGAGGGGCACACAAAGGATCCCGAAACCGGATTGTTGTACCATGCATATGATGCAAGCCGGGGAATGAAATGGAGCGATGACGAGACCGGTTGTTCACCCCATTTCTGGGGAAGGGCCATGGGCTGGTATATGATGGCCCTTGTGGATGCACTTGATTTTTTCCCGGAGACACATCCGGGGAGAGAGGAGCTATTAGAAGTTCTGAACCGGACCAGCGAGGCAGTGGTGAAAGTCAGGGACAAGGAATCCGGCCTCTGGTACCAGGTCCTGGATATGGGAGGCTCTCCCGGCAACTATCTTGAAGCTTCGGCATCCTGTATGTTTGTATATGCCTTCGCCAAAGGGGCCCACAAGGGATACCTGGACGAGGGATACCTTTCCCTTGCAGAATCCTCTTTTGAATCCATCCTGGAGGAGTTCATCGTGGTGGAAGAAGATGGACTTGTCAGCATTGATCACGGATGCTTTGCTGCCGGCCCGGGAGGAATGCCATATAGAAGCGTCAGCTATGATTATTACATCAACGAGAGAAAAGGAAAAAACGATACAAAATCAGTGGGACCCTTTATCCTTGCAGCATTTGAGCTGAACCGTTGATTCCATTAAAAACGCACTTTAATCGGAAAGGAAACAATGAAAACTCAAAGATTTTCTCTGCCGGTATGTTTGGTAACTGTAATCCTGCTTGCTTTGTTTGTGACAGCAAATGCACAAACATTTATTGAGATAAAAACACCTATGGCTCCTCCAGAATGGGCACTATTAGAACGGGCATTACTGGATGAAAATGAACGCTTTGTACATTATTTTGCTGATAAATATATAAATCCGATAACAGGACATCTTGAATGTGTGGTACGCTGGGGTGGTGCCGATGGGCCTGACGATGCAATGGAAAATTTTAACAAATGGTCTCTGCTTTATGCCCTGGGAGCTCCAAAAAGCACACTGGATTTGTTCAATTTTATATGGAACGGCCATATTGATCAGTACACAAAGGCAAAGCATCCAATAACCGGGGAGGGTATGTTATACCGAGAATTTATCACCTCTTTCGACTGGGAACACACCGGAGAGGGTATGGCCGCTTTTCTCCTGCTGCCACTTTCCGACCCGGAGGATTGGAGAACGCAGGAACGGATTGTCCGTTTTGCGAATTTTTACACCGGCAGGGATAGCACATCCTATAATTACGATCCTGAAAACAAAATTATCAGAAGCGCTTTTAACGGCAGCAAAGGTCCAATGTTTAATGTAACAAATGAAGACTGGTTCGGACATAATGTTGAGGCTGTGGAGACCCGGAAAGAGATCATGAAGGAATTTAGGAATGTCAAGGGTGATATACCGTTTAATCTCTGCGTGACAAGTCTTGCGGCAAATGCCTATCTTATGACTGGTGATGAGCATTATAAAAACTGGGTGCTTGAGTATGCTGGCGCATGGCGTCAAAGAACCATTAAAAATAACGGGATGATACCTTCTAATGTCGGTATTAACGGAATCGTTGGAGAACACTGGGATGGTAAATGGTATGGCGGATTGTTCGGTTGGAATTTTGGTGATCTCGGCGGATTTAATATGATCAGACGTGGCATGCGTATTGGTTTTAACAATGCTTATTTGCTGAGCGGAGATCCCGGCTTTCTTGAAATTCTTCGTCA
The DNA here is from genome assembly GCA_963767555.1 of uncultured Bacteroidaceae bacterium. Classification (GTDB taxonomy): domain Bacteria; phylum Bacteroidota; class Bacteroidia; order Bacteroidales; family SM23-62; genus SM23-62. Next base: position 36,965 of record CAVYEL010000024.1, read on the forward strand.
ACAGGGGGACATTCTTCTTGAGAACCGGAAAAAAACAGATGAAGGACTAATGCCTCCTAATAAGTATGGAGATGACGGATGGTATGATTACTCCAGAAATGATGTCAGTGGTCATTTTACTGATCTATATATCATGACGCTGGAAGATCACGATATTGAAAGGTTGTATGATGCGGCACAAGGAAGGGTAGATCCATGGATTGAGTTTCTCCAGGGCAAGAACCCAGATCATCCCGTAAATGCGTTGAACCAAGAACTTAAAGGTATCAGGAGCAGATCGGCGAACATACGTAATGATAGCAGTACGCCCGATACCCGGGATTCGGATGATACACAGAGATTCAGCAGTGCAGGTATATCTCACCCTTGTAAACCTGAAATGGGGCGGGTCTCCAGCCAATGAGTCAGTGCGGATTGCTTTTTTGCCAACTGAGATACTTTGACAGAGAGAGCTTGCTGTCTGGATTACCCCGTGATGTTGCTGCCCTTGTAACCAGTATGAATAAAGATGTTGACGAGGAATGACGCTTGTCAATATTAACGAGGAAGAACGATGGGAATCGTACGATTTTAGATGGGTGCATACGGTAGAGAGCATTATTGCGAAACGTGTGGAAACTGAAGGTATATGATACCCTGCGTATTTTAGGCTCTCAACTTGACTGGTAAGCCTGGGCACAGGTGCAGAACTGATTATAGATGTGAAACGTGATGCTAAGTAAGCTGAGACCTGGCTTTTCCTGGCACTGGGGAGTAAGTGTGCCATGGCTTTGAGGTTAAATGAGGACTATGTACGGGTCAGTATTCATCGATGAATGATAAATCTGCCTGTAAAGTTTTGCCCGGGAGTACTGTACTTTAGAATATACAGCCCGTTCCCAAGCTTGCTGATGTCGATTTCATTCTCCCTGGAGGTAACCTGATCTGACTACCTTTCCGGCTGAACTGATGATAGTGAAATTCCCGCTTTTATACATCGGCGGTAAATCCAGGTAAAGCCGATTGGTCGCTGGATTAGGATATAAAGATATGTTCTCGCTGCTTGTGGAGATCACCGAGGTAATATCCTTGGAGTAATGAGCGGTAACCACGCCGCTTTCATAATAGTCCTGTTTAAAAGCGCGTGCTTTGATGGTCATATTCGTGGTCACCTGTAAATTTTGCCCACGATATCGTGTATCACCCGCGTTGGGATCAGTTCCGTCGGTGGTGTAATATACATTCCCTCCATCAGGTTGAATTTCAATGGTGGAGTTGAGCATACCCAGGAAAGTAGTGCTGTCCGGCGGAGAGAATATGGGATTGGCCAGCGTATCTCCTCCGGTGACATAGCGGATCACTATGGCCGGTCCCGGCCATAGCACCTCTATTCCGTGATGCTGGGTATTAGAAGTATATGCAATGTCATTGCGGCCTGTCTTAAGATCGCCGACAGCAAGTAATACGCTTGACAGGGCAAAGAAATGATTCTTGCCATAACACTTATAGGAATGTCCGTTGACCAGGAGGGGTTCTTGATACTCCCTCCTGCCGCTTCATCATCGCCGGCATTCCAGGTTCGGTGGTATAATCTTGCCTCCATGGCATCATCGAGGGGATTGATATGGATATAGCACTGTTTAGTATTCCCCGCCCTGACCCAGAAAGCCTCCTGTATACCCACAGATCTGAACATCTGCACTTTCAGAGAATCTGGCCTTTGCAGGGTTATGCTGTCTACAATATCCGACACAAACCAGATGCCACTGGTATCTTTAATCCTCGCTATAAATGAAACAGCCCTTGCACTCTGGTCAGGAATATAGCGTGTGCTCCAGCGATGCTGGAATGGCAATTCCTCTATGGTACCAATATGCCCGGTGATTTCTTTTCCATGGTAAGCCCTGTGCCAGTCACTGTATATGCCATCGCCATTTTTATCGTAACCATAATATTTGCCGAGGATCTGAATTTGAGATACAGATCCGGAATCTGCAGACGCAACCTTGATGTCAGGATCATCTCCAATGGTATCTCCAGAGGCTGGCTGGATGATCTGGCCAACGGTGTGTTCTTTATCCGGATGGTAATATACACGTACCATCATGACATACCAGCCCCATTGTCCCCAGTTGAAATTTCTGCAGATCTGCCCCCCGGAAGTTCCCTGAAAGCTGTTCTCACCTTCCTGGAGGTATTCAAGCGGCAGATCAAGGATCACATTATATTCGGTCATAAAACATTCCTGTGTCCAATCCAGTGTGGGTACACGGGGAATGTTAATCCAGTCATTCGCATTGAAACGGAATTTTTTAACACTGGTCCCCGGATGTCCTCCCCATATGTCCATCAGTACCTCTGCCCTTACGGCCTGATCCAGATCATCGATAGATATGGAAAGGACAGGGTTTGGCAGAAAAGCAGCAGCTCCTGGATTTGTTGCCTGGGGATCCGTTACCCTCCAGTTGTCACCCGACCTCAGGTTGACGGCATATTCCCTGTAGATATCGCCTGGTTGAGGACCATTCTGTGCAAGAACCCTCAACGAAATCAAACATGCCAGTAAAAGCAGGAACCGGAATTTCATAATTTGATGACTGTATCTGTGATATTAACTGAATACTTTGGGGTTCAAGTATACAGAATTAATCCCGGATACCAAATTGGATAATGGTCATGGTGAGAATCCATATAGCCAGCCCCCAGGAGGATAAGAAGAAATTTAAGGTTGCAGGTCTTTCCCGGTTAATGGTTTTCCATCAATGCTTATGTTCTCCGATTTCATCCCCCTTCACAGAAATTCCCTGTTGGGCAGAATCGGACAGAAGAAGCCCTTCAACAACCACATCTTTGGCATTATAGAAAGTAAGTGCCGGATACTCGGTGCGTTAGTAAATTCAGGTCCTTTATGGTAATACCGTGTGCATCCATGCACAACAAACCCTTTTCACTTTCCATGGTCAGGTTTTCCATGTGGATATTTTCGAGGTTCATTTCGGGAAGTCCCTGCAAATAGATGGCCTGATGCGCTCCCTTGCAGGTAATGTTTTTAATGCTGATATCCTTGAACTGCGGAGTCTCTTCGGTCACCTCGTGAATTTCCGAATTCATCTTTTCCTCTTCACTTTGTGCCATCAGTTCATCTGGTGCAAGTCCCCCGTAATAGAGGTTGAATGAAATGGCATTGGTTGGAATATTTATCATATCGATATTGGAGATGTAAATATTCTCCACAACACCCCCGCGTCCACGGTTGCTTTTAAAACGCAGTCCCACATCAGTGCCGATGAAAGTACAGCCCGAAACATGCATGTTTTTCACACCCCCCGACATCTCGCTCCCCACCGTAACACCGCCGTGTCCATGATATACAACACAGTTTTTCACGATCAGATTTTCCGTGGGTATCCCCCTGTCACGTCCCTCCTGATCTTTCCCCGATTTAATACATATGGCATCATCCCCCACATCAAAGGTGCAGTCGTAAACCACACTGTTTTTACACGATTCAATGTCAATGCCATCGCCATTCTGGGAATACCAGGGATTCCGTACATCAATATTCCTGACGGTCAGATTCTCGCACATCAATGGATGTATGCACCAGGCAGGAGAGTTCTGGAACACCGGACCGTCCAGTAATACCTTATTACATGAAATTAAACTTACCATACCGGGCGATAGAAATCCTTGGTATCCTGGTAATCTTCCAGATTATCGGAGAACCAGGGTCCCAAACTTTCCCTTGTTTCTTCCCCTTTCTTAAAGCTTTCCGAAGGGTACCACAACTTCCCATCTTCACTGACAATTCCTCCCGAATTAACCAGTTTTTTCCATTGTGCATCGGTCATTTTTTCACGTTTCACCTGGCGCCATACCTCTCCTGATCCATCAAAAACCCCCTCCCCTGTAAAGGCAATATTTTCCAGGTCCTTCCCATAGATAGGAGATAAACAGCGAACTGTTTTACATCCCTCCCAGTATGGACTCAATCAAGGGGTAGTGATCTTTATTTTTGCTAAAGATCACCAGGGCTCCTGCTTCTGCATGAATATTGATGTTACTCTTCAGAATAATAGGACCGGTCAGCCATAAGCCACGGGGAATAATCACACGCCCCCCTCCTTTTTCAGAGACATCAGCAATGGCCTTAGAAAAGGCGTCTGTATTCAGCGTCTGACCGTCATCAACGGCACCAAAATCGGTAATTGAAACTGAATACTCAGGGAAAGTGGGTTCTATTACCACGGGCATTTCAAATTCAATCCCCTCATAAACTTCACTGATTACCTGTTTTTCAACGACCTTCTCACCACATCCAAAAGAAAATAGCAACAGGAGATAAGCCAACCTTTGAAACACTTTTATTATCGTGTTCATGGCAAATGTATCTTGCATTATACAAATCTAAGACTATCTCAGATAGGCTATGGACTCTATCTTCCCAAAAGTGCGATACAAAAGTCCCAAGATCAATCCTCATACTTTTTAATGACCAGGTACTTCAATTCAGTATCGCCGGCATTACTGATCCCGTGGGGCACATCTGGGGGGCAGTAGAAGCTGGAATATGCACCTGCAACAGTTGTTTCCCCATCTAAATGAAACTGGGCCGTTCCCTCCAGTATAAAAAAGAATTCATCCACTCCGTGTTCATGTGGAGCATGAGTGGCTCCCCCTGGAGCTACCACACTCATCTTAAGCGTACGACCATCGATAAAATCCTTATCGACAAACCAGTACTGATATCCAACACTGGTTTTAACGATATCATCCATGTTGAATTGGCTCACACAATTCTCTATGGTAAATTCCTTTTTTTCCTGAGCATTTGTGATCTGGATCATTGTCACCAGCAACACCAGCGAAAGGAATGAAGTAATACATGCTTTTTTCATAGTCTTGTTGTTTTCATCTGTTAAACTGTTTATTCTTCAATGTATCTGTCTGTTTTTATTGATCATGTGGTCATCAATCCTTGACTTCTCTCCAAGGTACCTGATCTCCAGATCACCACGCAGGACCATCAGGTCGGGAAGATCAAAATAGGCCAGCACATTGGGGATGACATATGAATACCAATCCATCTCCATGGGAAAGTTCAGAATATCAAAATAGGTCTGGATTGAATTCATTACCTGGACAGATTTAATCTGTGGTCTGAACAATGCTGCATATATGGCAACGGGTCCTGCAGCACCGGAGGCTAAAAGATGAATGGGCATATCGCTCATGGAATCCTTCTGTTCCACAAATCCAATCAGGGTCAACAGATCGGTGACCCGCTGACCTACAATGGATCTGCCCAGGTGAAGGCTGATCATTGCGTTGTGATACTCCCGGTTATAGAACTTCCATTCATTGGCATCTTCACCTTCCATGGTTTCACCCATGCCACGTAGATCGGCCAGTATCAGCAAATCACCCCGCTTCATATAAGATCCTATTAAAGAGTCATTGACTGCAATAGAACTTTTTCCCTCCTCCATTAAACAGATCAATGCCCTGGTATCATCTGACTTTAACCGGGGTGTATAGACCAGGCAGGGCAGTGGGATCTCACCTCCGGTTCGCAAAATGTATTTTTTAAGATGAAAGAGTTCATGTTTCTCCTCACCCACCACCTCTTCAGTAATATTTTTTGGCTGATCATCGATGGCCAGCAATTTCTTGATCTGCTGCTGATATCCGATCAGATCATGACCATCGGCAAAAGCTTTGCGAGCCCGGTCCAGTTCATTCCCCTTCGCCAGGTTGAACTGCTGAATATTCTTTTCATCCGGGAACATATCATTGATCTGCCCATTGGGAGTACAGTTCAGATCTTTTTCACTTTGCACTGCATGGTTGGTTTCAATAATAAGAGAATTATCATTGCACAGCCACCTTCTAAACCAGCGTACTGCAGCCTCACGCTTGGGTTTTGTAATACCATGCCCGTCATCTACTGAGAATAGCTCTACTTTTTCGGGCTCCTCCAACACCCGAAATACCGATTTCAACTCCTCCACGGTTTGTTCTGTTCCCGTGAAATCCACAAAATCATACCGACCCGCCAGTATTAAGAGGGGCTTGGGTGCAAACATGATCAGGAAGTCACCTATTTCGAGCTGCTCTTTTCCTTCACAGGGAATATGCTGACAACCATCACTCGCACCACTTAATTCCAGGTTACGCTCTCTTCGGGCTATGTATGAGCAGGGAGCAGCCACTTTAACCCGGTCATCAAATCCCACAAAATAGGCCGTTTGGGTACCTCCACCCGAGTTCCCAAGGCAGCCAACCCTGTCGGCATCCACTTCGGAACGTGATAGCAAATAATCCAGGCTGCGAACATTGTCATACAACTCATAGTTTACAACACTGGTCCCAACCAGGTTGGCTCCTGCATTCAACAGGGTATGTTCGGTGGTGCTTCCACGAAGGATCCGCTTGCCATTAGGATCCGTAAACTGCACCATTTCACCCTGGGATATGGGATCGACCACCAATGCGGCAAAGCCATTTTTTGCAAAAAGGATAGCGGTCTTCTGATATGATTCTGTGGCCTTGGATGTCATTTCGTGGCCGCAAAAAATAATTACAGCCGGAAAGGGGCCCTCCCCTTCAGGCAGATAAAAATTGGCAGCCATATGATGCTTTGGAAGGGATTCAAACAACACATTTTCAATCCTGTACCCCTCCAGTTTTATGGTTTTGGTAATTTGAGGATTCAAAGGCGATTTTTCGGGAAACTCTCCCAGTAGATCGAGATATTTTTGCCTGCATTCATTGCGATATGCCAGCATACTCTCCTTTGATTGCAAAGCATTCTGAATGGCATTACGACGTAAATCATATTGACCATGCATCTCCTGGAGCAGATGTGTCCGGACTGTGTATTCCGTTTTCCAGGTCATAAGGTCAAAGCTCTCCTGCCCTGTGCTTTGTATGGAAAGGAAGCACAATATCACGGTGAACTGCAAGATTAACCGGCTCATAGTACTACTTTATTTTACTCTGGTTGTAAGCGAATTCTATTTGCAAATTTGACATCCATGGAGATGCATTCATCCAGGGCCATTTGTGCCACGCCATGAGCTCCCTTCTCCGAAAGGTGGGTGTCATCCTTCCTGCCTTCAGGATAATTCTCGCCGGGAGGGATCCATAAAAACATTTCTTTTGAAGGTTCCTCACCCAGAGCATTCACCCATTCTTTTGTAAGCTTCTGCAGATCTATCAGCTGCACATCCAATTTTTTCTGCCAGCAATCGGACTGCCTCAGGGTAATCTCCGTGTGTGTCAACCAGTTTACCATCTTCACCAAACTTTCGCCTGACGATTGAGGTGAGAAGAATGGGGGTAGCACCCTTTTCCCTGGTTTGATTCACAAACTTTTCCAGGTTCCCGGTATAGGTACCAAAAGGTGTTGTATACCTGGTGGAATCGTATTGTTTCTCATCGTTATGTCCAAACTGGACAAAAACAAAATCACCCGGTTCGAGACTGTCCAAAACCACCTGCCACCTTCCCTCATCCATAAAACTTTTGCTGCTCCTGCCATTTCTGGCATGATTCTCAACCCTTACTGTTTCGTCAAAATAGCTTCCCAGTACCTGGCACCATCCGGTTTCAGGGAAATCCTTCGGGCTTTTTATCGGCCATGGTGGAATCACCAATGGTATAGATGGTGAAAGGGTCTTTATCAGATGTGCAATACTGAAACAGCAATACTCCGAAAAGCAACATCATTGCTTTAGATACCACTGTTCCCTGAAGAAATTGTCTCATAGGTTCTGATTGAATTTCATCATGATATAAACAATCCAGGGTTTAATCGAAACCAGGTGTCTGCAGTTTTACAAACTCATCGGCTATGGCATCAATTGACGCAGGGGTCAGACTTTTCCCGGAATGCACCAGTAACCTGAACTTAAAAGTGATTGATTCATTGGGAGCCAGTTTGAAATCCAGTACCTGCTCTCCCTTTGAAAATACAGCCTGGCCCAGCGGGTTGGCTGCAAACAGGCCGTATCCCCGGGCATGCCAGTAGGTGGGATACCCCACATTATCGGGGTGATCGAAAATCACCAGTGCCACTTTCTCATTTTCCATGGTACTATAAAGTTCCATCCACCTGGCCCTGGTTCCCCATGCATCTCCACCTTCAATGCCCTCGCTGCTTAAATAATTACCATTAACGCCGGTATTATCCAGCACCTTTGTTTCAGTGGGATTACCATGAGCATCTGTGAAAATATCAGGTTTTTCTGATGGCAGTTCCAAAGCCCGGGCAACACGCACTGCAAACATTCCCTCTTTATTGTCCTTGAATGAGACTTCCTGGTTCATAGCCCGGAGGGTAGTGATCCTGTCAATGATCCGTGAACTTCCCCTGACCGAGAAAATAAACAGCGTATACTCTTCCAGCAATACAACTCCATCGGGTGATTTCCACTCATTTACTACTTCCAGCATGCCTAAGTCATCCCTTCCCTGAATGCTTCGTACCTCTTTATGAAATATGGTTCCATAGAGATGCCTGTCCTCTTCGGGCCTTGCGGTTGAGTTATTCCAGAAATCAAGTCCGTTCACATCTCCATAGTTCATCCAGTGACCTATATGATGGGGATGGTCAACACGTTCCCCGGGGATGGGTTTTAGCGGAAATCCCCTGGTTAACACTTTTCCGCTTGCCGTTCTTATGGGAAAAAGAACTGGTTTTTTAAGGTGGTCCGGATAGATATAAGAGGTAAACAGATCGCCATCAATCCAGACTTCAACCTTCTTCTCGTCGGGAATTTCAACAAGCTTGAACCTGGTCTCAGACTCATCGGTCACAGCATATTGAGCCTTCCGCGATCCGTTGTTGCCGCATCCGCTTATCAGAAAAGTCAGAACGGTCAAACCAAAAATGATTGAATTTGAGGACATTGCTTTTTTCATTGAATACAGTTTGTTGTTTGATTTTTATCGTTGAAAATAATGACCAGGGCAGCGCATACCCTGCTAATGCAAAACCACAATCCTTCTAAATTCAGACTGGCCATTCGATTTGATACCCAGCAGGTAGACCCCATCCTGGAGTTCAGAAGTATCAACAGCCAGGGTTTCCTCATGCTGAAGATCAGCTTGCCTCAGGCATATTTTTCCGGTTGTATCGAAAATGCATATCTCCACATTATCCTTGAGTTGCCCTGGCTCCAGGATCACATTTAAAAAACGATCTGCAGGGACAGGGAAAACATCCATTGCACTTTCTCCGTGTAACATGGTAACTTCAGTGGTGGATGTATCACTTACTTCAGGTATAATAAAATCCTCTGGCTCAAGGCTGGTATGGGTAACCTTCAGGGTCTTCATGAGTCCGGCATAGAATGCCACATCATTCATCCTGCCTCCAAGTGATGTCTTTCCAATAGTATTGACAATGACACTGTCGTAAAGAAGGGTACCACTTAGCTCTTTGGTGCCATTAAAATAGGTTGTGAATATGCTATCCCTGTAAGTAATAGCCACGTGTTGCCACACTTCGGTGGAATGAACAAGGGTTTCATCTATCAGGGTAAGATTTCCTGCATCAGTATTTATGAAACCATCCATGTAACACTGGTTGTTGGCATTTATCCTCAATTCAATCATTACCCGTTTCCGATCGGGATCATCAGGATCCTGAATATGCATAAAGCGCGGTTCTGTATTATTTGGATAGCAGGCATCGGGTTTAAATACCAGCTCAACCGTAAACTCTTTGGCATCCATAATGGGGTTAAAATCAACAAGCAGGCGATCGCTATCTCCATCGAACTGTACAGCATCACCGATCTCTGTACTCACTACCTGTGGATCTCCAAGGGCAGTTACCGCATGCCCTCCAATATTCTCGAGGTTTGAGATATCCCACACCTCATAATAGATGGTATCAGAAGCATGGAGAGATGCCCCTGTCATAGCAATGTACAGGAGCAAAACAGATGTAAGTACAGACTTCATGATTTGGCTATGTTTCAATAAAATAACTACTCAACTACCAGTCTGATACTCTGGAACTGCTCACCAGCCTGAAGGGTACAAAGGTAGGTACCACTCCTTACCCTGGAACCAAGGTTGCTATTAAGATCCCAGGTTAGTTCATGTGTCCCGGAGCTTCTGAATTCCCTGCCAAAAGATTTAATAACCCTGCCACTCAGATCATATATCTGAACGATGGTTTGTTGCGATTCCTGCAGGTGGAAACGAATGGTTGTATGGTCAGAGGCAGGAATGGGATAACACTCAATGGATGCGGTCTGACTTATCTCATTGTCTTGCAGTCCACTGATTACGGTTCCAGTGCCACTTGCATCGACATAAAACTTCAGTCCGTCCACCCTGTTCCCAAAATAATAAGGATCGCTCTCTATTTCACATAGATTCAAAGCGAAACTATAATCCCCGTAATTATTCAGGGTCTTCACCAACAGGGTATTTCTTCCCTCAAGAACATTTATGATCCCTTTATTAGATCCCCGGTCAGAATCCCCATAGGAGGTGACTGAAGTAAATGAAAATACTTCCTCACCATTTAAAAATACCTCTATACCTTCCTGCATGCCTACCCATAATTCGGCTTGCTGCGCCTCTTCAGCATGGAAGTAGGTAAATGCATAGGAAATCATGCCTGTCTGCCCCACATAGTAAGAATGAAGGTCAATGCGGTCGTCAAAAAAGAAAACGGGTAAAGACCATCCACCTTCTCCCGGGATGGGTTCAATGGTGGCTTCATCAATAAAAAACTCGTTGGATATTTCGGTTCCCTCGAAGGCCTGAGAGAGAATCCATGTTCGGTTCGACTGTCCGAATTTTCCATCCGCATGCTGACTCTGTTTTACTTTTTTCATGGCCTGGCTGAGCGGAACCCCCGTCAAACTGATATGTTCGGGATCATTGGTCCCCAATCCAGCCTTCTCCGCAAGAGTAATGTGAGCCACATCATCCGGATTAAGTCCCATAAGTTTTGCAGATACATGATCAACAGCCACCGCATCGGCTCCGGCCAGGATGGTATTGAAACGAACCTGGTTCTCCGTGGAAGCATTCTTATGGATTTCCAAACACATGATTGCATCCACCACCACAAAATCAATATCGGCGATATTGCACAGATCAACAATAAACTCGCTGGTCCAAACCCGGTGATCAACATCATGATAAATCCCTTCCGGGCAATGTTCTGTTCCTCTGGTTTTGTTATATCCGTAATAACACCCCGGGGCTGTCCCGACCTGTAATTTCAGTGCATTGGTAATACCTGTATTATGGATCTTAAGGACTGGAACAGCAATGTAGACATCAGCTTCAAGTTCTGCCCTGTGTACAGAATATTTGGTTCCCTGTTTGGCTGACATTCCTTCACTTCCAAGATCGATTTCAACCATATCATCTATGGACTGGTTGAGGTTGAGCAGACTGAAGTTAATTCCTGTCATCATGGTATCGGTCAGCAAATCTATGTACCCCCCGTTCCCCCATACACTTTCCGGGTCGGTTGGATCGTCATTGTTCCTGGCCGTTCCTTCAGCAACCTGGATCTGCACATCCCCTTCGGTATACTGATGGATCTGACGGATCAGTGCTTTCACCACCCTTACATCTGTATTTTCACCATCCCCTGATTTCGAGCTTCCCCCTACTAGGTTGACCTTGATCATGACCACATCACCCGTATCGATCACCCATTCAAATCCTCCCTGCAACTCGATGGCCTTTGCGACCATCTCTTCAATTTGCTCGTAGGATGGATTGGTGGTGCGTTCAACGGGATCTGTCAGATCGGTAAAGTCCGATGTCACGATACTAACGGTGGCTGTTGCTCCTGAAAGGGCGTCAAATTCAGATTCATACCTGAAGGTACCCGGTTCCACATCAAGTTTGGATACAGCTATGTCCCAGCATATGGCGGCGGCAGCAGCTATAACAATCAAATACTTTATATTACGACCTCTCATAGTATGTTCTTTAATTTGCATTAAATATAGTGATCAATCCGGTCATATAGAGTTTTTACAGGATAATTGGGAAAGCTGTATACCTAATTTGGGACTATTGTATCAATGCAAAAGGATCCAGGACTCCTTAATTGATGGTTCAGAACAGGTTATATAATAATCCAAATGCCAGTGCACCCAGCATTCCTATGGTCAGATACTGAAGAAGAATGGCCTTTTTAAAAGTCGCCTGAATGAGTACAAGATTGGATATTTTTGTAATTGGACCAGAAATGAAATATGCAAGTACTGCCCCCTGTGACATTCCCAGGTCCGCCAGCTGCTGAACCACAGGTATGGCAGCTCCTCCACATACATAAAATGGCACTCCGGCAGCTGTTGACAGAACTACGGGCAAAAATCCATCACTATCGAAGAGTTTAATGATGAATTTAGGATTCACGGCAATTTTAATAGCTGCTGCAAGAATAATGGCCAGGAAAAAATATTTACTCACATACCAGCCCATCTTGTAAAGTTCCAACAGAAATCCTGAAACCGTTCGCTCCCTTGTTATTCCTGAAAACTGATCCAGAGAGAATTGCTGGTTATTCCTGATCACTTTATCGGGAAAAAGCATTTGTTTTCTGATGAGCCAGCTGGCGGTATACCCGGCCACAGATCCTAGCAAAAAGGCAGACAGGGTTCTGAGAATTGCCATTTCAAGTCCCATGGCACCAGCAGTTAAAACAAACAGATTTGGATTGATCAGAGGGGAAGAGACCATAAGGGCCATCAAAGCCGGCAATGGCACACCGATCACTAACAGCGCTGCCGACATGGGGATAATTACATAGCTCCCAACAGGAGAAACCACACCTATAAGTGCCGCAATCAAAATGGTTGTAGCATCGCGTCGCTGACTAAAAAAAGCGGACATCTGTTGTTTCGACACAAATACCTTGACCACTGTGGAGACAACAACCCCCGCCACAAGATAAGGCCAAAGCTGTCCTAGTAACACGACCGCCTCTTCAAGAATTCGCCTGGTATAACTGGCAGCGAAATGATCCAGGAAATCATAAAAAACTGTTCGAATTGAATTAAGAATTAGCAGGTTAATCAATTTTGGAAGCTTTGTGCGTTATCATTCCGGACTATTTATTGTCCGTTTGGCTGGTAATGAGATATCCTTTGAATACTTTTCAGGATTTTCTGTAATAATCCTTATGTTTTTGATTCTCAATATGCCCGTTTCTGTTCCCGGCGCTATTTTATGTATCTGAAAACCGATTATGCCTTTGTCGGTCTTGCTGTCGATCATATGGGTGGTAGGTATGCCATTAACCCAGATCTTAAAGGTATCTGAAATCGCTTCCATCCTGTAATGGTTCCAATCCGAGACCTTATAAGCATTTAGGGCTTCTTCCTCACCTTCACCCATGCCTTTGATTGGTGTCAGCCATAATCTGCCCGCTTTCCTCGTAGATACCACCGGTCCATCTGCGTTCTGTCTGATCGATCTCCATCTGGAAACCGTGGATCTTCCCATTGTTTAATCCTGGATCGCTGATCCCCCGGATTAGTATTCCAGAGTTAAGCGGACCCGTCAGTTTGACCTCACATTCCAGGATATAATCGCTAAATTCCTCCCCATAAACCAGGTAGGGGAAATTAAGGGAATCTTTCTGTTCTGAAACCAGATGGTCTTCTTCAATCCAGGCCTCTGCCAGGCCGTCTCTTATTTCCCATCCATCCTTATCTTTCCCATTAAATATCTCTATCCATGGTTCCTGATCCGATGATATGCAGGAACCAAGCATCCAAAACATTCCCAGCATAGGAACGCTGAGGATAATGTTGATTTTGTTATTCATAGTACCTGCAATTTAATAATAATGAGATTAATACTGACGGATCAAAATACCATCCTCCTCAAAAGCTCTGCTGCGGATAACATTTTTTTATGTTCAACGTTTTAACATAGCCAAATATTTATCGAACGTGTCATATAAATCCCATAGGATGAAAACAACTAACATGTTTCTATCATTAGCCATACTCCTTTTGGGTATGGGTTCCATTTCGTATGGACAGGATAAAGCCAATGGCCTTTCAAAATTTTCTGCCGGAGTTCTGGCCGGATATAACAGGGGATACGGTATGCGGGCAGACCTGACACTCAATAATGCAACCAATGAGCTCCCGTTTAAGCTCCGGTTCGGCCTTGGATACTCCTTCATTAACCCGGGTAATGCAGCGGATGCACGACGTATATTCATTAATAATGCCACCAATGGTGAACCCGAAAAAAAAGGAAGATCCATAGATTACAGACTTGACTTCTTATTTTCCAAATCTATTTTCGGTTTACCTCATTCTTACATCGTTCTCGGTCCCAGGGGATCCTCCTTTAAGGGGAATTTTAAATACATCGGCGGGAATGAGGATTTTGATGTTACCTCCCGGCAATGGGGAGTCGGCGGAGGAATTGAAAGTCATTTTAAAATGAAGGAAAAACTGAATCTTGTAATCGCTATCGGGCTCGACTTTTATTTACCGAGCACATTGCATGGTCATGATACATCCTACAGTCCGGACAATGACAATGTGAATACAAGAAATGACAATGAGAACAACGATACTCCTTTTACCTACAAGTATGCCGATAAAGCCATTTACCAACCCAGGTTTATGCCATTTGCTATGATTGGCCTGAATTTTGGCTTATAGGATTATTCCGGGAATCTTCCTTTTTGTAGTCAATAATACTATTTTATTGTGCCTGCAAAAAATGTACTTTCCTAATGACTAATCTCAATTTTTTCGGAAAAGATTTGTAAGCCATCTGTAAGGATTAGCAGGTAAACACCATCCGGTAATGGTTGATCGGCTAATGGAATATGCAGTTCATTCAACCCGGCATTAAATACCTGATTATTATTCAGGTGAATTTTTCGGCCCATCATATCGACAAGGTAGATCTGTATTGTTTTCGTTTTGTTCAGTCTGAAAGTAAGTGCAAGATGACTGGTAACAGGATTAGGGTAAACCTGTAATGAAATCGTATTGGGCACCTGAACAGATGTAGTTAAGTTTTCATCGATAAAAGTATATAGGGGAGAAACATCTAAATCCTCTGCCGATTCAAGGCTGGTTGAAATACTATCGAGCCAGGCTCTTCGCTCAGCAACCGTTGAAGGGATAGTGTCAATCACCCGTGAGGTGTCTGGATATTCGGGATAATCCCCTACCTCTGTCTGACTGTCAATGATGGAACCGGTACCATTTATTAAACTTTGTACAATCCGGGCATCTACATCATTTCTTTCAAGCGGCCTTGCTCCGGCATGTTTCAGTACCAGCTCAATATTATCATAGGCATCAAAAGGCTGAAAGGTATCCGGTTTGACCTGGGGAGCATCCAATATGGTAACATGCTCATCGTGCGCTGTCAATGAGTTCCCCGTCAGACGATCCAGTCCGATATTATCCTCCATAAATGCTTTACCCACAGCTGGAGGGTTTGTCTTGTCAAAATCGCCTCTATGGATTTCAAGCATGATATCGTCCCATCCATCTTCCCCTTTAAAATATGCATTGCTGATAAAATCTCCTATACCCGGATCATTGGGGTTTCCGGCTCCTGGATTGGCACCCACATGGGAAGCATAGATCCCGTAATTATAAATAACATTGTTTGCAAACATCAATTCCGCACCATCCGCATAGCGGGGATGCCTGCGAAAGTTATGCGCGTACAGACAGCCAATGATGGATATATTTTTTGTATCGAAGGTTACCAGCGATCCGCATGAGTGCTCTCCTTTAGCATGGATGCTGTTGGATAAGCCTTCCGCCACAATGCATCTGTAAAACGTAACATTATTTCCTCCTCGGGCAACCGACATGTTTTCATCGATAGCCCAGCTTACCGAACAGTGGTCTAATACCACATTACCGGTTGTCACGCTGATCCCATCGGGCTCCCACCCAACCGGTACGGAATAACCTCCGTCTCCCGGACGAATCGTAAGGTGTTGTATTAATACTTCGTCTGCTTTAACACGCAAACCTCCTTTAATGATTGTAATACCCGGATAGGGTGCAGTTTGACCTGCAATTGTAACATTGCCATTGTTAATTGTAAGATCATCGCCATCCAAGTCGATAATGCCACCTACCTCAAAGACGATCATACGCGGGCCAGTCAACTCAAGGTAATACCGCAAAGAACCCTCTCCATCGTTATTCAAATTAGTTACCCTGTATACTTCCCCGTCAAGGCCATAAAGTTTATCTGTACCAAAACCTCCGGTTTCGTGAAAGTGCAAATCCTGTGAAATAAGTGTAGGTGTTTGCATCAGAGCTATTAATAATATTAAATATCTCATAATTAGTTAGATAAAGAAGAATATTGAGTTTACGGACGCAATATACGAAGTTTCAAATCCTTATTTGATCTGTAAGGGCTGGCTGTTTATGGTTGACGTTTTGCTTTAATTTGATTGTTGCGAATTCTGAATTCGAATGTTTCCGCTGGTGAGGAAAGGTCGCCACCGAAATTGAAGGTGCCCGGCCATCCTTTTGAAATGAATGATGTTTCAGAAACCGGATAGATCCTGGTCCATTCGACAAACGGTGCATCAGTCCATATATCATAGCTTCCAGGCACATCATCCAGCGAAAGAAAGTTGCCGCCATCATAACTCAATGTGTATGTTTTGTCTCCTGCAATATATGTTCCGGCGAGCCGCTCGAATATCTCAGGGGCAAGTTCGATGGCAGGGTCTAACACAAATCGCAATCCCTCGATATAAGCGCTCGGTTGGATAGTGCCGTGATTTCCGTTTATGGTATATAACTCGTCGTACTCAAGGCTTGGATAATTGCGTGATTTCAATTTTTCGGCAAATCTTTTCGCACCAATAGTCAGGTGATCATTTTCGCCCGATGCCAGGAATAGTTTAACTGGAAAATCATCATGTGTTGCGGCATAATCCTCCTCGAATTTCAAAATTTCTCCACTTACCGCCGGGGCGGAAGCAATGTAATTCTCGAAAGTCTCCGGCGCATTCAGCAACATATAGAGGGTGAAATGACCCCCAAGGGAATGGCCGAAAAGTGTGCGGTCCTTTTTGGATGTCCGGTAATTGTCCTCCACAAACGGGATCAGCTCATTCTGGAAAAATTTCACAAAATCAGCCGCACGTTCATTGCTGCGGAAGTCCCTCGCACGATGGTTTTTCTGACCGGGACGATAGGCCACTGAAATGGCGATATGCTCTTTGACCATATTCCCCCAGATCAAGGATCCGTACGGCTCTAAAGTGTAAACGAAATACTGGTTGCCGTCGATGATGTAAAGCGTCGGGTAAATTTTGTCGGGATTGTCTTTGTAACCGCCAGGAAGTGTAACATACACACCGTACTCATAATCCATGATCTTTGAATCGAGCACACGCTCCTCGGTGTTGGGAATACCAACCTGAGGGTAGTCCTGGGCCTGAACAAATAGGGATGCGGATAAAAGTATCATGGCTGCTACGCCAATCATAGCGTTGATTCTATTTTTCAAACTGGGTCTCATCTTATTTCTGAATTTAATGGGTTGTTAATTTAAGTATGGTGTGATATCACAAGCAAATATTTGCTGATGATCTATTTCCATCCTGGCATTTCATCGAGCGTGATTACGCGGGGGTTGTCATAAATACTTTGGATCTCTTTGCTGGTATTGTCTCTCTTCACCAGCTCAGCCCAGGGCATGAAAAATACCCATCTTGGCTGAGAGGCTAACATATCAGAACCGGGCAACCTGGAACATTCACCAATTGCCATGGGCTTCTCTCCTACTATAGGAAGAATGTATTCGTACCAGGAAGAATCGTATCCCTTTTCATAAACATCAAAACCAAACACATCCCAGTATTCGTCCCCGGGATTATAGGCCTCAAAATCCCTGCTCATATCCTGCATATCCCAGACCCAAACCAGGTTGGACAGCCCTTTTGTATCCGTGAAATAATCATGAAGATAACGAAATAGTTTTGCGGTGCCATCAGGTCCCGGTCTGCCGCCCCACCAGAATTTTCCCTGGTTCATTTCATGCAAGGGTCTGAACAGGACTTCTACTCCATTGTCTTCCAGATACTGAAGATAAACGGCAATGTCATCCATCCTGCTTTTCCATTTTTCATTGAGAGGCGACCCCTCGGTCATCAGATCCTTCCATTGATCATCATCCAGCTGGGCATTAAGCAAACCCGGATTCCACCTGCAGGGTTCACCCTCGTCGGGGGGACAGCCATGCCACATCAGGTTGATGACAGCACCATTGTCCCATTGCTTTTTTGCTTCATGGATCATGGTCCAGCGATGATCTATATTCTCCTGTTGAAATAGGAAATCACCACTCCAGAATGCGGGATATTTCCCTGTTATCTTTTTTATTGAATCCGTCCACATGGCCGGCTCGGCATTGGGCTCCCTGTTATGTTGTCCGGCAAGGGTTTTTTTACCTGAAATGGAGTACAGGTAGTCCAGCACCTGTGAAGACTGCGCAAAAGCTTCTGAAGAGATGATCATCAGAACCATGGCGATTATTAGTGTATGTTTTTTCATGGTTTCATGACCGTTTTCATAGGCAAGATCCTCAGGACCACCCTGGGTAAAGTAAATCATCTTTACAGATCAGTTTAAAATCAGCAGCAATTTTATTCAGATGGGAAACCCTAAGTTCCTTATCATCAGTCAATCCTCTTTTCTCTGCCCAGGTATCATTAATCCACCTGCCTGAACTTAATACACCAATATAATCAAAATCATCATAATGATACGTTACTGTCTCAAGTGTTTCTAAGCCGCCAAAGGACAAGCCCATTATGGCACTGTGTGCTCGATCGGAATAAATATTATAATTGAATCCGACAAAAGGGATAATTCCTGTCATCAGGTCATCCGTAAAAATTGGCACCTGGCCTAAATATGTATCGCTTCCGGTTTCAATCTTGCCATTGGGCAGAACTACAATCATAGGTTTAATTTTGCCTTCTGATAACAGATTATCCAGGATATTACCAGAACAGCCTACCCTTGACCATGAAATACCTGTATCCCCTCCTCCATGGATTAATAGAACACTGGTAACTTTATTTTTGAAAAAGAAAAACGTAACATTTCTTGTGCTGAATGTTGTATCCTGGGCATACGTTTGCATACATATCAACAGGAAAATGGCAGGTAAAGAAGTAAAATGCTTCTTCATCCTGCCCGATTTAAACGTTATATTGGAAAGCTCCTTACCTGAAGAGCGTTTTTCAGGGAGATCGCCCTGATCCGTTTCAACGGTTCACAAGCGTTACGTAATCTATTTCGAGCCTGAATTCTTCCTTCTTCTTGTTTCCTACCAGGAATACGATTTCGCTGAGGGTCGAACCCGGGTAATTGGGCATGTTCAGCTTCCTGCCCCGCCAGGTGGGATACATCTCCGCCAAAGGTACCAGGACGGTTTGCCACGTCCCATCCGTCTGGATTGTGTAAGCATAACTGTGCTGTTCGGAGAGGTCTGAACGGACCCTGAACTGGTATTTTTTACCGTCACCCTTGAGACGGATCTTGAAATAATGATGGTCTTGAACCTGCCTTTCAGGGAAACCATGGCGCACGGAGGAAAAACCACCATTGTTTTCAAGCGATACCCTTCCGGAAAAAACGGCATTCCCTTCCTCATTAACCGCCATCCGACCATCCGACCTGCCGCCCATGACCACATCATCAACGATCCGCCAGTTACTTACTGATCCCTCAATGGAAAAGTCGACGATCACTGAATCTGGCTGCATCCACAGCACCATCCCTACCAGTAATATAAGTTTCATCACGCAGCGATTTAAGCGTTAGATATCAATTTTGACCCCGGTCAGCTTTTCCGATTCCTCCCAAAGGCGGGCGGCATCCGAAAGGTTGTGAGAAGACGCATTGGACGGCACGAGGACTGGGAAGCCTGTCATTTCTCGTCTTCCGTCAGGCCCGTAGTATTCACCACCTTTGGCCCGGGGATCGACCGAAGCCCGGATCTGGGGCAGCGCACCCTGGGCCTGATCCTGCGACATCCGCCTGAAAATAGGAAACAAGATCTTGTACATCAGCTTCCCCTCAACATGTCGCCCCAGGTTGGTCATGGACGAACCAGGATGGGCCGCGAGCGAAATGCTATCCTTTTGGGCTGATTCCAGCTTTCTTTGGAATTCATAGGTAAACAGCAGATTGGCAAGCTTGGATTGTCCGTAGGACTTTATGGGTGAATACGCTCGCCCGTTTTCATAATGCAGATCCGAAAAATCCATCTTTCCCATTTTGTGTGCGCCGCTGCTCACATTTACGATCCTTGATCCCGGGATTTTCAGCAGTACATCCAAGAGTAATCCAGTAAGGGCAAAATGTCCGAGGTGATTGACTCCGAATTGTCCTTCGAAACCATCCTTGGTTTTAAAGTAAGGAGTCATCATGATGCCTGCGTTGTTCATCAGCACATCCAGTTTCTCGTATTCATCTATAAATTTATCGGCAAAACGCCTGACAGAATCCAGATCGCTCAAATCCAGTTGCATAACCCTGATTTTACCCTCCGGGAAAACTTTCTGGATTGCCGATTTCGCTGCTTCTCCATTTTCAGCAGAGCGGCTGGTCAGGATCACCTCCGCTCCTTTCATGGCAAAAGCTTTCACCGACTCGTATCCGAGCCCGCTGTTGCCGCCTGTTACAACCATGGTTTTTCCGGATAAATCCGGTACCTGATCAATGGTCCAATTTGAATTTTTCATTGTTAATCTGTCTAATTTCTATCAGACTAACAAATGTGACAAGAAAAAGTTTTATGACCGGACTGCCTGCATGCATTTTTAATGTGAGTCCGGCCTCTCTGCCGTACATTCCAGATGCGCAGTTTTTTGTAATTTTATAACCATGCACACATCCCCATGAACCTAAATACCCGAAACATATGAAAAGAAGAACGTTTTCCAGGACCCTTTTATCCTCTTTCGGTTTGCTCACTTTCGGTCATTCCGCGCTGTTTCCCCTTACTGGAAAGAAAAATATACCAGGGAACGAATGGTCAGCCTCCGGCCGGAGGCTCGGCATCAGCCACCAGCGGCCCGGGGAGCTGAACGAAAAACACTTCAATTACCTCAGACAGATGGGCGTTGAATACCTTGAGATCCGGATCCCGAGTGAACAAGCCTCGCTCGATACCTTCAAAACCATCAAGGCCAGGGTAGAGGATGCGGGACTAAAAGTCTTTGAGATCATGCTTTCAGATAAGTACAACTGCAAGGACATTGCCCTGGGCACCGGCAGGAGGAAGGAGGAGATGAAATTCTTTCACAACTTCCTCCGTAACCTGGGAAAGGCCGGCATCGACACCACCACCTATGCCTGGCATACAGGGGGTGCCTATAAAACCGGAACCACCATGATTAGAGGCTGCGAGGCCCGACTGTTCGAACTCGAAGAGGCCCAGAAGCTGCCCAAGCTCTACGACCGGACCTACTCCGATGAGGAGATCTGGGACAATTATGCTTTCTTCATCAAACACACCCTGCCGGTGGCAGAAGATGCCGGGGTCAGACTGCAGCTGCATCCCAATGATCCCCCGGTCACCCACCAGGGAGTGGCCAGGATCTTCCGCAGCATGGATGCCTTGCGACAGGCCATGGAAATCGCAGATCACAGTCCCATGTCAGGCATCCTGCTCTGTACCGGCACCTGCGGCGAAATGAACGGACCGGATGGGAAGGGAGAAGACATCATTCAGGGCATCCATGATCTCGGCTCGCAGGGCCACCTCTACCAGGTTCATTTCCGGAACGTCAGCAGTCCCATGCCCGACTTCTATGAAACCATGCCCGACAACGGTTACATGAGCATGTACAAGATCATGAAAGCCCTGGCCGAGGTCAATTTCAATGGGATCGTCGTTCCGGACCATGTTCCGAGGATCGTGGATAGTGAGGCATGCGAGCTGGCCGGTGAGGCTTATATATTTGGCTATATCAAGGCCTTGATTCAGGCGGTGGATACGGAGTTGGGGTTGGTCCAGGTTTAGAGGAAGGGCACAAATACAAGCTCTTTGTTTTCTGGGAAACACCCTTCTAACTAATTGGTTCAAAGGCATACATATCACAAAATCTTGCTGGTGAAATTTTTAGGAATTACATTTGATTTCTGCTTTGAAGGAAAATCAATCATTAAAAGCATTCTGTCATAATTGTTTAATTAGGTAATGACACCAAGCCTCCAATCAAAAATATTGGCCAGGACACTTAAAACGATCAACTTTAAGAAAATAGTTGAAAAAAAAGCGCGTAAAAAACTCCCGAGAACGAAAAGAGGATTTGTTCCCAAAGGTATCAGACGGTTTTATCTGGTCAATATCCAGACCTTTAATGACAAGGCAATCGCAACCTTCGAAAGGAATGACAGGGTAAGTAAAAACCACATCGTATTCTTTCATGGAGGGGCCTATCTTTTTGAAGCATCTCCCAATCACTGGATGCTTTCGAAAAAAATTGTGAATACGTGTTTTTGCAGGATGACGCTTATTGATTATCCTCTGGCTCCTGAATATATATATAGGGAAACATTCGAAATGGTAAGCGGCGCCTATGAATTGCTCCTCAATCAATATCCTGAAGACAATTTTATCTTTATGGGAGATTCAGCAGGAGGCGGATTGGCGCTTGCGTTTACACAAAAGTTAATCAAAGAAAAGCATGCCAGACTTCCTGCTAAGAATATCTTGCTATCTCCATGGTTGGATATGACGATGTCAAATCCAGATATTAAAAGCCTGGAGCGATCAGATTATATCCTTTCCGTTGAAATGCTCAGGATTGCAGGATTGAAATATTCAAACGGGGAAGATCTGGACCAATATCTATTATCACCCATTAACGGGGAATTTAAGGATATTCCCAGGACCATTGTTTTCTATAGTACAGAAGAGTTATTTTATTCCGATTGTATGCGATTAAGATCAATGCCTGATTTTGAAACGGAAAGCATTGTTTTTAGGGAATATGAGAAAATGCCACATGACTGGGCCATATTTCCAATTCCTGAAAGTGACCTGGTGGTGCATGAAATATGTACGTTCATTTCCTGAAATACTTGTGATACCATCTCCGATGCAAAAATCGCTCACGGTAAGCATCTGAGATCGCATTGTCATGAGCAGTTCGTTCTCAATTATATTCGATAATCCTTCTGCATTGAAATTATGAATGTTATGGCCCGATAACAGGAGCTCACCTTTGTAAGGGAGTGGGTGAGATTCCATTATTGATTCTGACCGAAGTAATTCTTGCAGGAATGTAATTAATGACAAAAAAGGACTAATTTGCATCGTTTGTTTATACATAAAATGAACTGAAGTTCCAAAACATCAAAAAAATTACTATGAAAAAAGTATTATTAGCTTTATGCCTAATCTCATTATGGTCATGTAAAGATGATGATCCCATTTTGGATGCTTACGAATTACTCGGCTTTGAAGTTGAGGCCACCGGTGAGTTTGATCCCTACAAAACCTATATCGACACAGCTAGCTACCAGGTACTAGTGTTTAGTTCTACCAATTTGGATTTGATTAGCTTTCCTCTTAGCCTTAATCCGGTAATAACAGTATCTCCCGGTGCCAGTGTTATACCTTCATCAGGTAGCGTTGTTGTCTTTGATGATCCTGAAGATTTTGTAAAATACACCATCACTGCACAGGATGGCCTGGGCAGTGAGGAGTATATTTTCACCATACGAGATAATCAAATCCCCAATGCTGGTTTTGAAAACTGGTTTCAAGAAACAGGGATGAATGCCCAGCCTTTTTTACAGCCTGGAAAATATCTGGAAACAACTGTATGGACCACTACTAACATGGGAACCAGTATCTACAGTATTTATGGGACTACTCCCTTACAGGATGGCAATAATACAATGGCTGAAATTGAAACGGTTGAGACTGTGGCTATACCTCTTGTTGCAGGGGCTATGTATTTGGGGAAATTTGATCTCGACGCTGCTATTGCGGACCCTGGAAATCCTGCTGCTGCAGCAAAACTGGGCATACCATTTTTTGCCAAACCAACAGCTATACAACTAAACTATGCTTTTGAATCGGGCGATCAGTTAATCCAGGCGGTATTAAAAGATCCAGGGAATCTGTTTGGAGGATTTGACGTTTTCAACCTGGAAGGGACTGATAAATTTGGAATTAAAGCAGTACTTGAAAAAAGGACGGGTGATGTGGTCACGATAATTGCGCAGGCAGAGTTTGAAAGTGATCAGGAGGTAGACGCTATGACTGAAATGAAGATGCAGTTGCAGTACTTATCTGATGATGATCCAACACATTTCCATATTTCTTTTTCTCCCAGTGTGGATGGAGGAACATTTAAAGGAGCCATTGGTAGTAGCCTGATAATTGATGATTTGAAAATGATCTATGATTAGATTAGCCTTTCTCCTTGTTCTTAGTTTCTCATGGATTGGTATTGGTGCTCAGGATAATACGTGGAAGTTTAAAGCAACCGGGGGCATTGATATGGGAATGGCCATACCTATCCCAATGTCAGCTGTCCCTGGCGATGCTCAAGTAAAGCCCAGGTTAATGCCCACTGTAGGCGTGGGTGCACAACGTTATTTTAGTGACAAATGGAGCCTCGGCCTTGAAATCAACTACCATATCCTGTCCATTGATGGCACCGTGAATGTGGTCAGTCAGCCTTTCTGGTCCGATGACAGATCCTACGCCACTTATTTTTCAGGAGAAGCAAATACAAGCACTGAACTTAGATTTTTAGAGTTCCCTTTGATTGCGCATTACCTTATTAATGAGCATTGGGCATTACATATGGGTGCCTATTATTCGGTCATTTTGAATGCAAAACTTGAAACTGAAGGAAAGAATGGGTGGTTATCCACAAACAAGGACGATACCGATAATGCACCTTTGCCAGGCACCCAGAATACTTTTTTCTCCTTCAATGATGAATTGGATAATTATGATATCGGTGGTCTAATGGGTGTTATTTACAACGTAAGCCCCAGGGTTACTGTCTGGGGGCGCTTTAATGTAGGGTTTAAAAGTATTTTTAAGCCGGATTTCAACAACATAGACTATGAAATGTATCAGATGCGCTTTAGTATGGGTACATCGTATGTTTTTTTAAAACGGTAAATGGTTTTTAACTGCTAACACGAGAAAGCATATCAAAGAATTTTGCCAAGTGGCCCTGGGATTTCAGAAGATGGGAGCTAACTTCCGATACACTGCTCTATACTTTTGTCACACTGGAAACCAAACAAACTGCTGATTCACCCCTGGATTTTAATGGCTTAATAACTAGGGTGTTAGTTTTAATAAAATAGGGGGATGCCTCCCCCTATTTTCTTGAGGTCGGTAGCGGATGGATTTTGACAATTCTCCCTACTCCTGTTTACCCCTAATCATATCTCCTACAAAGTGTTACATATTTTTTCAATCAAAGTGAAAGCAAGTAAACCCAACCAAAAGTAAATGTTATACGCCAACTGTACGCCCAATTGACATTTCAAAAGATATAGCTTACGTTTTTACAAAACACATATTGGTATGGTAAGAATCAAGTATGAAATTCAAAATAAAAAATAGGCCTTTTGAACCATCATGCAACAAATAAAACGATTATTTAATGCAAATAATGCAACGATAAATTTTGAGATGCAACGAATAAGGCGTATTTTCGTTGTAAATTATGCAACGAATGAAAGTTTATATATATCAAAAAGATAACTGGCCAAACTTTACCTGGAATGCAGAACACATTGTCAATCTGCTCAGTGAGGCAAGAAACCTTCAAGGACGGTTGATAGGTAAAATGGAGTTATTAGGATTTGACCTGAGAAATGAGGCAATGTTGGATACCTTAACATTGGATGTGTTAAAGTCATCGGAAATCGAAGGAGAAATTTTAAACCCGGACCAGGTTCGTTCATCCATCGCAAGGAGATTAGGAATGGAAATTGCAGGTTCAGTAGATTCTGACAGAAATGTTGACGGAGTTGTTGAAATGATGATTGATGCCACACAAAACTGCTTTGAACCATTAACAGCAGACAGGCTTTTTGATTGGCATGCTGCTTTATTTCCTACAGGCAGAAGTGGAATGTACAAAATTACAGTTGCAGATTGGAGGAAGGATACGACAGGGCCAATGCAAGTTGTATCAGGAGCTATGGGAAAAGAAAAAGTGCATTTCCAGGCACCAGATTCCGAATTAGTAGAAAATGAAATGCTTCTGTTCCTGGACTGGTTCAACAATTACGATAAAATTGATCTGGTTATAAAAGCTGCAATAGCCCATCTTTGGTTTGTAACCATTCATCCTTTTGAAGATGGAAATGGAAGAATAACAAGGGCATTGTCGGATATGATATTAGCCCGGGCGGACAAGAGTAATCAACGATTTTATAGCATGTCAGCCCAAATACGAAAAGAGCGGAAAGGATATTATGAGATACTTGAAAAAACACAAAAGGGGAATCTTGATATTACTGAATGGATAAAATGGTTTTTGCAATGCTTGATAAATGCATTAAAATCTACTGATTCAATACTCAGACAAGTTCTATTCAAAGCTGATTTTTGGAATAAACACTCGAAGACAATAATAAATGAAAGACAGAGAAAGCTGATAAACAAACTTTTAGATGGATTTGATGGGAAACTGACTTCATCTAAATGGGCGAAAATTGCTAAATGTTCAAAGGATACTGCGATTAGAGACATTAATGACTTGATCAAGTAAAAACATATTACGAAAAGAAGCTGCAGGTGGAAGAAGTACTAATTATGAATTAATGAAATGAGAATACGCCAACTGTACGCCAAAAGATGTAAATCAAAAAACCGAACTCCTTTACTATCAAGGAATTCGGTTTTTACGTTGAGGTCGGTAGCGGAGTGTTACTAATTGCCTTTTCTTAATTATAAACAGTATTTGCTTACCTATATCGCTGAATATCAGTCTATATCACTATTCTTAATTAAGAATATATGTAATTAGTTTGCCCCAAAAAGTATTTGCTTACTATTTTAATCCTATTAAAATGTAATCTATTACATTTTATGGTTATTGAAGTAAAATGAATCCTTTAATATTTCGCAAATTGACTCTTCTCACAGCAGAGCTCCGGGGAATGCGTAAGCGGGATTCAGGTGGGCATATGACTGGAAAATCAGGTGCAAAGCCGGAATATGCAAAAACAGACAGGTACAGATTTTTCGAGTTTCATCATGAGACCACTTGTGCTATGGTATGTTTAAATTCAACTACTCCTGGACAGATTTATCTTTAAGGAAAAGAGATGCTTTTTAAGCTTAGGCTGAAGATTTACAAGAATTATTATTTTTTTGCGTTTTACTACATTTTGTGTAGCTTTGTGCAAACACGATTTTGAAAAACAAATCAACATATAATTACATTGAAAACTACCTGACTGAAATACAGGCAATGGGCAGGTATTCCGTGACTTTAAGTGAATTGAGAGACCGGTTCAATGTTTCCGAAAAAGCAATACTCCAAAACATTTATAGGCTTAAGCGCAAAAACCAACTCGCACAAGTACGTAAGGAGTTTTATGTGATTATTCCTCCGCAGTATTCCATCAGAGGCATGGTACCTACTACACTTTTCATTGCAGACATGATGAACTATCTTAATCGGGACTATTATGTTGGGCTTTTATCTGCTGCGGCTCTACACGGTGCCGGACATCAGCAGCCCATGATATTTCAGGTAATGACCAAAAAACCGCCACTGAGAAACATCAAAAATCAAAAACTAAGTGTAAGTTTTTACACTATAACCAATTGGGAGTACGACCAAATTACTGAAAAGAAAACCGAAACAGGATATCTTAAGATTTCATCTCCTGAACTCACCGCTTTCGACCTTGTGTATCACAATAAAAAAATTGGTGGATTAAACCGCATTTTACCCATTCTTGAAGATCTATCAGAAACCATAAAGTCATCCGTTTTGACCAAAACTGCCAAAACTCAAAAGACTCCAAACATCCAACGGCTAGGCTATCTACTAGATGAATTAGAATATAAATCCCTTGCCAATTCCCTATTCAAGTTTCTAAGCAATAAGCCAAAAGAAATCTCTCTTTCGCTGGCACATAAGGAAAGAACAGGACCAATCAATGAAAAATGGAGAATATTCGTAAATACTGACCTTGAGTTATAATGCTGCCCAGAAGATACATAGAAGAATGGAAAAAATTTGCACCCTGGCCAGAAGATGCACAGGTAGAACAAGACCTTGTGATTGAAAAAACCATGTTGGAGTTATTTTCTGACCCTTTCCTACAGGATCGCCTGGCTTTCAGAGGTGGGACGGCATTGCACAAGATGTTCCTTAAACCACAGGTCAGATATTCAGAGGACATTGACTTGGTACAAATAGAAGCCGAACCAATCAGAGACACACTGGCAGCAATACGAAAACAACTCGACTTTCTTGGCAAGCCGAAGATTAAGCAGAAAACCAACAACAATACCCTGATTTTCCGCTTTGAGTCAGAAATAGCTCCGGTGATTAACCTTCGTCTGAAAATTGAAATCAATTGTAGAGAACATTTTAATGTGATGGGATATAAAAGAATTGAACACATCATTGAAAACACTTGGGTTAATGGATCTTGTAAACTCATTACATATGAAGCAGAAGAGATGTTGGGTACAAAATTACGTGCGCTCTATCAACGTAAAAAGGGACGAGACCTCTTCGATTTATTCCATGCTCTGACCAATTTAGACCTGGATACTTCCGCCCTAATTAAATGCTATAAAGAGTACATGGCTTTTTCTGTGGACAGATTACCAACCAAAAAGCAGTTTCTTCTGAACATGGAAGAGAAGATGCAAGACCCTGTTTTTGAAGGTGATATGTACTCTCTTTTGAGACCTGGGATAGAATACGATCAAATCAAAGCTTATGAATTGATAAAAACCGAACTCATAGAAAAAATATAACTGAATAACGAAACTTCGATAAATTATTAAATCAACTTCTCATCTCGTTCAGGATATTAGTAATCGCATACATTTTTTACAAACTGCCTGCATTACTATTCCCACATTCAAACCGTGTAATCCAGTTTTCTGATTTATATATAAAGGAAGGGGAAACGCAACCAAACCGCAATCATTACGCCCCAAATCTCACCCCCAAACAAACAAACCCCTCTGTTATCACCTGATATTCAGAGGGATCATGCTGTTTTACTGAGGTCGGTAGCGGATTCGAACCGCTGTAACTGGTTTTGCAGACCAGCGCCTAGCCACTCGGCAAACCGACCAAATTTCAAAGCCACTATTAACTTTAGAGTGACTTCATCCTGTCCCGGTGTGTGCAAATTTACTAAAATTCTAATTAACCCTGAAAGTCAAGGTATACGGTGGTTCCTTTACCAGGTTTCGAAGATACCCGGAGATTTCCCCCGTGCATCCGCATGATCTGCCGGGCAAGGCTGAGCCCGATACCGGAACCCTGTGGTTTGGTGGTATAAAAAGGTACAAATATCTCATCTATAATTCCGGGATCAATGCCTGTACCATTATCTTCTATACTGATCACGTGTCGGCCCTCTTCTCTCAAAACCCGAATATCCAGCAGGGGATCCTTTACATTTTCTAAAGCTTCTATACTATTCTTTACCAGATTGAGCAGTACCTGTTGCAGCAGATTTCTGTCAGCTCTGATAATTAGACTTGCAGATTCTATCTCAATATTAAATTTAACATTCCTTTTATCTAATTCCCCACGTAACAATGAAAGGATCTCTTGCAGGAATGATTTCAGCTCTATATCAATAGGAGATGGTGCTGGTATCTTTGTCAGTTTCTGGTAATCGCTGATGAATTTTAGCAGGTTATCACTTCTTTGCTGAAGCGCCTCAAGGGAGGTCATGATGTCTGACAGGTTCTGGGAACTTATCTGCTCGAGTTCCTTGGTGGCGCCACCTTCTTCTTGAAGGATCATAATGATGGTCTCCGTCAGGGAACTGATAGGGGTAATGGAATTCCTGATCTCATGGTTGAGGATCCGCATCAACCTTACCCAGGCCCCTGTCTCCATATCTTCAGCGACAGATCCTAAATCCTGAAAAGTGATCAGGGTATAGGGTTCCTCAAGCATACTTGTCCTGTTTACGTGTATTACGAGCCTTGTCGTTTCCTGGCCGGTCTTAAATTCACATAATACCCGCTGGGGTCCTTTGACCTGATCCACTGCTTCAGCGAAAGCCCGGTTCTTTTTCCTCACCTGTTCCCAGGTTCCTGGAGAAGATACAGTAGACAGTGCCTCTGCAGATGAATTTATGAGTACAACCCTATCATGCTGATCCAATACCATGATACCCACTTCGATAAGCTCCACAATATGATCCAGTAACCGGAATTGCACCTCTTTTTCAATTTTGATTTCCTTGTAGGTCTGCAGTACATCATTAAAGGTCCGGTATAACTCCTTTCTGGCTCCCCTGGCTTCATCCACATTGAATCGAAGATTAAAATCCCTGTTCAGTATATGTTGCAGAAATTCGGTCAGTTCTCTGTTGCTGCGGTTGGTAAAACGAATAAGCTCAAACACCAGGATTCCCAGGATCAGGGCAATTACGATGTAGGTAAATATCAGCTGGTCTCTTTCAATAAACCTGGTTAAAAAGGGAATGGTCATCAAAACGGCCAGGATCACCATTAGCCTGAGGACAAGGAACAGGGTGTTTTGTTTATAAGCCATATTTTTGTAATCTTCTGTAAAGAGCAGCCCTGGCAATACCGAGGTCAGCTGCTGCCCGTGTCATATTTCCTTTGTTCGCGCTGATCGCTTTCAATATCAGCTTTTTTTCCATTACCTGAAGATTCAGGCTTTCGGCTTCCCGGCTATCTTTCTGAAAAGATAAATCAGTGATCAGATCACTGAAATTCAATACATTATCTTCACACAGGATGACTGCCCTTTCAATGGCATGCTGCAATTCCCTAACATTTCCGGGCCATGAGTATTTCTCGAGCCTGTCAAGGGTGCGTTGAGAGATCCTGAGTCCATGTTTCTTATGTTTTTGTGAATACCTGCTGAGAAATAATTCACATAATAAGGGTATATCGCCATTCCTTTCCCGCAAAGGGGGGATCCTGACCTCTACCATATTGATCCTGTATAACAGGTCCTCCCTGAATTCTTTCCTCAGAGTCATATCATAGAGGGGCATATTGGTGGCACAGATCAGCCTGACATCCACGGGAATGTCCTTGTTTGAGCCAAGTCGGGTAACCTTTCTATTCTGGAGGACAGACAGGAGTTTTGCCTGCAAGGGCAAAGAAAGGTTCCCTATTTCATCCAGAAACAAAGTCCCTCCACTGGCGATCTCAAATCGGCCTGGTTTATCCCCGGATGCATCTGTAAATGCTCCTTTTTCGTGACCGAATAATTCACTTTCAAAAAGATTTTCGTGAATGGCTCCCAGATCCACATTGATAAAAACCTCATCTCTTCTTGATGATCTCCTGTGTATCTCTCTGGCAACTATTTCTTTGCCCGTCCCGTTTTCACCCAGCAGCAGGATATCAGCTTCGGTATCCGCCACCTTGCCGACCAGGTCAAAAACCTTCTGCATGGGAAGGGAATTACCAACTATCGTTCCTGACATAAGATCCATATCCTGCAAAAGCTGTTCCTGCCTGTACTTGTACTTCTCGGCCTCCCGTTTGGTCTCTGTGAGTTTTAGTGCCGTCCGGATCACTCCCAGCAGCCTGTCATTTTTCCATGGTTTTACAATAAAATCAAAGGCCCCGGATCTTATTGCCTCAACTGCCAGATCCACTCCTCCGAATGCAGTTATAAAAACAACGGTGGATAAAGGATCCATTTCGAGGATCCTGTTCAGCCAGTAAATGCCTTCTGCACCGTCATTTTTCCCGAGGGTGAAATTCATGTCAAGCATTATCACATCGAATTTCTGTTCATTCATCAGTCCGGGAATATTCCCGGGATCAGTCTCCACCTGGACGATGGTAAATAATTGCTTGAGGAACATCTGCGAAGCAGTCAGGATGCCGGGGTCATCATCAACCACTAATATGGAAGCAGGTGTCTTGGCCATTCAGGATAGTAAGAAGATTCAACTTTGATATAAATGTACTATTTACGAACATAATTTGTACTATTAACGAACACTATTATGATGTCTTGTGATTGAATATTAACTCTATATACAGTTATACAATATATTAACTATTGATAATGAGCAACTTAAGATAGCTGGCACTCATATTGCTTTACTTCCCTGAAAAAAAAGGATATTTGTGTTATGCTGTATAACTATTTCAAAACAGAATTACAGATTTACAGGGTCAAGAAATTCTATTACCTGATCAATATTGTCGGACTGGGAATAGGAATTGCCAGTTCCATCCTGATCATGCTCTGGGTGGTTGATGAGTTAAGCTATGAAAAGATGCATGATAAAGCGGACCGGGTAATGCTCCTCTACAAAAAGTACAAGATGGGGGAGGAATATAAACTCAACGCAGCTCTGCCTTATCCCCTGGCTCCAACTCTCCTGGCCGAAGTACCGGAGGTATCAGAGGCAGTTCGGGTTGTCAACCATGAGGCGGTTGTCAACAATGGAACAGATTACTACAACGAAAGAAACTTATGTGCGACGGATAATGGATATTTTGACCTGTTCAGCTTCAACTTTATTCACGGTTATCCTGCCACTGCGCTCACAGAGCCTTATTCATTGGTTTTAACCAGGGCCAGGCCGAGAAGTATTTTGGTACTGATGATCCCATGGGAAAGACCCTGGAGTTCGATAAGAAAGATATATACACTGTTACAGGCGTAATCGAAAATATTGAGGATAATACTGATCTGGATGCTGATATGATTGTTCCCATTGAAAACATTCATGGTAATACTGAAGCGGCGGATAGCTGGTACGACCATTTTATCAGGCACTATGTATATATCGAGAATCAGGTAGATCCTGATACTCTGAATAGCAGGCTGACTTCCCATATCAGGAAATACATGAGTTCTGAAAGCACTATAGAACTGGTCGCCCAGCCAATCCGGGAAGTCCACCTGAATGCCCTGGATGAGCAGAATTCCCGGGCACAGTATATCTATATTTTTTCCATCATTGGTTTCCTGATCATCGTTATCGCCTGCATCAATTTCACGAATGTATCCACTGCCCTTTCAGCAAAACGTGCAAAAGAAATAGGAGTAAAAAAGGTAAACGGTGCCGGGCGGCAACAATTGTTTTACCAGTTCATGGGGGAAGCATTTCACCAGGTAATTGCTGGCTTTATCCTGGCCATGATGCTGGTGGAATTATTCCGCCCCATGTTTAACCAGATGACCGCGAAAACCATTACCATTCCTTATCTCGATCCGGTATTTATCCTGACCATGCTGGCCCTGATCCTGCTTACTACGCTGCTTGCAGGTAGTTATCCAGCCCTGTTGATCTCTTCATTCAATCCGGTCAATGCTTTTCAGGGAAAAATAACCACCGGGAAAGGCCAGGCTATGTTCCGGACAGGATTGCTGGTTTTTCAATTCACCATATCCATCGGTTTGATCATCACAACCCTGATCATATACAGCCAGATCCGATACATCAATCAGAAAAACCTGGGATATAATAAGGAGAATCTCCTGTATGTTTATCTGCAGGGGGATCTTGATGATAAGTTTGAGATCTTCCGACAGGAATTGACTGCCCACTCAATGATCTCAAATGCCGCACGCGCATCCTCCCTGCCATCTTCTGCATGGAGCATTGTAAGGGGAATGGACTGGGAAGGTAAGGATGATGACGAGATCATGTCGTTTTCATTTATTTCGGTGGACCCGGATTTTGTGGAAACAGTTAATATGGAAATTATCGAAGGCCGTGGCTTCTCAAAGGATTTTGCGGCAGATACAGCCAGGTTCATCATCAATGAACAGGCCAGGAAATTTTTAGGATTTGAGGAGGCAGTGGGACATTATTTCCTGTCAGACTCGGACAAAATAGAGATCATCGGTGTGGTGAATGATTTTCACTCCCTCCCCCTGACTTATAAGATCGAACCCCTCATTCTGAATATCTGGCCCGAATTTTACAATCTGGCATTGATCAGGATTCTTCCGGGGAATTTACAGGAAGCTGTGGACCATATTGAAAAGATCTGGAACAAGGTCGTCCCTGGATTTCCCTTTGAATATAACTTTGTGGACGAAAGGATTGACCGGCAGTACCGGAGTGAGATGAGGATAGGAATGCTATCGTTAGCATTCACCATCCTGACCATCCTCATTACCTGTATCGGGCTTTTTGCCATCGCTACTCATACAGCTCAGCAAAAGACAAAGGAAATAGGTGTCAGGAAGTCACATGGGGCATCTTCAAGATCAGTTATTTACCGATTCGTGTCAATTTATTTGAGGTGGGTTCTGCTGGCCAACCTGCTTGCCTGGCCAATCGCCTGGATCCTGATGAAAAAATGGCTGGAAAACTTTGCATACCAGGCAACCATAAGCTTATGGATCTTTATCATGGCAGCCATTGGATCTGTTATGATTTCGGTGTTGACCATTTCCTGGCATGCATGGAAAGTATCCAACACAAACCCGGTAAATTCACTGAGGTATGAATAGTTTCTTAACCTATAGATACATTTAATTGTCTGCCCAGGCCTATTTCCACTAGTTTATAATAAGTGGTAATCTGGATATCGCTTTTACCTCTTTCAATTCTTGAGATATAGCTTTTTTTTGTTCCCGTCCTTTCTGCTAATTGTTCCTGGGTTATGTTTGCCTCATTTCTCGCTTCCTTAAGCATCACACCAAGTCTGAATGCCAATGACTCAGCATCATATCTAGCTCTTTCATGTGTACCCTTTTCACCATATTTTTCTATAAGCAAATCTTCAAAATCGATTAACCTTTTCATAATTTACGCTTTTCATATTTATCATCCAGATATTCCCTTTTTAACATCTCCGCCAATTTTATTTCCTTTCTGGGTGTCTTTTGAGTCATTTTCAAATCCATCCCCGTATGCAATGATCCTTCTTTTTGTCATTCAAAGTTAACCAATTAGTTTACTAATTTAAAATATTGATGTATTCCAATCATTTGTGCTTTGATGATTTTATCTGTGAAAAATCATTCCAATCTAGTCTATTCACGATATTTTTGATACATCTCTTAGAACCTCAAGGAGCCCTTTGAGGCGTTGTGTTTCTTTAGGATTCTCGTCTGTAATCATAATTAGCTGAGCTTCAAGAACCAAACGAAGCTTTCGGATGGTGTTCATGAATTCGAGTTGTTCCGACTCAGCCCGAGTTTTGCGTGCCGTTGCACGCTGATTTTCTGCTTCAGCTAATAGCTTTGTGACCCGCGCCGTGATTTCCTCATTTTTAAGACCCTTGTGTCGCAGTTGTTCCTTGAGGTTGCTTATCGATTCTTTGAGTATATCCAGTGCCTCGTCCTTAACTGTAGTACCAGTCTCGGGGTCGACTATACTGTCAAGTATACTGTATATAGTCTTTTGCAATTTTGGTATCAGTTCATTTTGGAGTTTTGCGGCCTTCGGGGTTTTTGATACGTCCGACTTTGTGCTACCAATTGCCTTGCTGCTGGCTAGCACCTTCTGCTGGGCAATAATCGTTCGTCGCATTTCCACGAATGCTCTGATAACAAAGACGCTGACAGAATCGGCCATGTCAGTGTTGATCAAATTCGCTATCTGCAGGACTCCGTGCTCAGTAAACGCATATGGGAGGTATTGTGTACCGCCGCGTCCCACCTTTGAGGTCGCAGACTGCGACCTCAATTCATCGAACTCTGATTTCCTCAATTGAAACATGAAATCTGGCGGAAATTTGCCAGGATGACGCTTCACACGCTCGTTGATCCGTTTGGTTGTCTCTCTGTAGATGCTGGCAACATCAGATGCCAATATCACATCTTGTCCCCGGATAGTCATAATTGCAGCCTTTGTCTGGTCTACCACTGAGTTTCCATAATCAGCGATCTTATCTGAGTTGGCCATATTCGGATTCCCCTTTTGAGGTCACAGATCGCGACCTTCATGTTTAGTGTTTAAAATGCAAACCTAGTAATCTCTGATTTCGATTCTTACCCCAACCTATTAATGACATAAATTGGAATATATAGCCTTCTGCACAACCAACACAGTGTAACATGGATTTGAATGCCGGGCTTATCCGGTCACAGCCTTAAATACTGCTGAAGCGATTTTGATATCCTGGACTGCCACCCCTGTCAGATCAGCAATGGTAGTTTGTTCGTCTGAGATCCTTCCTTTGGAGGAGCCTGAAATCACATTACCCAGTTCGATCAGTTTTTCCTTCTGTAAATTACCAGACTCAATGGCTTTGTAAATCTCTCCCCTTTCCATGCATTGTTCAATGCTGTCAGCGACGATTACGTCAGCGTCCCTGAGAATTTGTGAATCCACTTCCTGTTTTTCCGCAGTATCGGATCCCACAGCGGTGATATGGGTTCCATTCATTAAATCTTTACGACTCAGGACAGGGATTTTGGAAGGCGTTGTGGTAACAACCAGGTTGCATCGTTTCAGGATCTCTGAAGAATCAAGAGTAGTCTCAATATGGAAACCTTCTTTTTCTATATCAGATTTATAAGTATCCAGTTTTTCCTGTTCCCTGCCCCAGACAAGGACCTCCATGCAATCCACTACATCTTTCAGGTATAAGAGTTGCAGCCTGGCCTGAGTTCCGCTTCCCACTATGCCGATCTTATTGACCTTTGAAGGGGCCATAAATTTTGCCACAACGGCCCCTGCCACGGCAGTGCGGATATCGGTCAGGTAACCCTCGTCTAGCAGGATGGATACCGGCTCCCCTGTCTCCTGTTTATACAGCATCATCAATCCGTTGCCAGAGGACAGCCCGATGGCCGGATTATCATAAAATCCGGATGCAACTTTGATCACGTAATATTCCTCCCCCCTGACGAACCCGTATTTGATGTGAACTTCCCCCTTGTCGAGGATCATTTCTCCAACGGATGGCACCATTACCCTTCCATCGGAATACGCCTGAAATCCCTGCTCGATCTGTGGAATGATATCAATTGAAGGCAGGACCTTTTTGATCTGATCCAGCGTGATGATCTCCATGATCTCAGAGTTTTGATAACACTTCAGAGATACCGCTGAGTCCGCCATGAAGATAATCTTCCGGAAGTCCATAGCTGATCCGGAGAAAACCATCCAATCCAAAATGGTCACCCGGTACCACCATCACTGATTGTTCCTTGATCAGCTTTAGTACCAGGTCTGTAGAATTAATGTCCAGGTCATACTTAACAAAAGCTATGGCAGCAGCTTCCGGCGGAACACATCTCAGGTTTCCGTTTTGCCTGGCCATCCATTCCTGCAGGATTGGGAATCCCTTTCTTACATAATCACGTGCACGCTGCCTGATAATGGGGCGGATCTCTTCAGACAAGGCCAGGGCAGCCAGTTTATTTGAGAGCATGGTGGCACTGAGGGTATTGTATTCATGCCTGGCCCAGATCTGGTCAATCACCTCAGGCGGACCCACAACCCAGCCTGTCCGGAGACCGGGAAGGCCATATGCCTTACTCATACTGCCCACGGCCAGTACTTTGTCATACCGTCCGTAGAAGGAAGGGGTCTGTTTTTCGGTTTTCTGCTCCACCCCCGCATAAACCTCATCTGCCAGTATCCATGCTCCAGCCTTATCTGCTATCCGGATAATGGCATCCATCTCATCCTCTCTGAAAATGCGACCTGTCGGGTTATTCGGGTTACAAATAGCAATGAGTTTCGTTTTATCAGATACCATGTTCTCCAGGGTATCAAGGTCAGGTGCCCAATCCTTCTCCTCAAGCAGGGAAAAGGTTTTTACTGAGTATTCATGATTCTTGGCCACGCCCCATACCTGCATGTAATTGGGGAGCTGGATTACTACCTCATCACCCTTGCCAAGGATTGTTGTGAGGGAATTAAAATTCGCTTCAATGGCTCCCACGGTTACCAGCACATTTTCAGCTGTTGCTCCATCATACATCCTGGCAATGTTATCCCTGAGTTCAGGTCTGCCGTTTGCATGGGCGTAATTGATATCGGTTGCCAGAAGCTCCTCTAATGAACCCTCTTTCAATTCAAGCAATTCTCTGAGAAGCATTGGATGAACACCGCTCTCAGATAAGTTATATTTTACATCCTGCTCGTAGGCAGACATGTAGCGCTCCATGGCAAAAGGTTGAAAAGTAGACATAACTGGGTGCTTTTGATGATTTAGATTTCAGGCTATCTAAGATACATATTCTTACTTACTCCGTAGTATATTCCTTCAGGCAGGTGGGACATAGACAGTCTCTGTAGTCCTGAGTGATCCGAAGGAAGTCTTTCTGAAGGATCTGGTAGCTTTCACACCAGCAATCCTCATCCCCTGAACATTTGAAAGAGTTGCCGCATTTGGGGCATTTCTTATTTGTATCTGCCATCTTCATTTTACCGGGTAAGGGTGACGCTGACTTTTTCAATTCGGCCTCCTCCCATGGGCGGGTTCATTTTGGAAATTTTTACGGTTACCTTCCGAACACCCTCAAAATTGGTATAAATGGTATCGAGGATCCGCTTGGCAATATTTTCAAGCAGTTTTGATTTCTTCTCCATCTCTTCCTTGACCAACCGGTATGCAAGCTGATAATTAATGGCATCTTTCAGGTTGTCTGAAGCGGCTGGTGCAGCCATATCTGAATCTATGCTCAGGTCAACGAGGAACTTGTTCCCAACTATCTGCTCTTCCCGGAAGTGGCCGTGGAAGGCATAAAATTCCATATTTTCAATCTGTATCAGTCCCATTTGGACAGGAAAATTACAAATTCCCCCCGACAATCCTTAAATATTTTAATTTTGTACTGCCTAAACAACTACTCATGAGTGAGGACAAACCTGCAGACAATATAAAAGAGACGAAAAATTTCATCGAAGTCTTTATCGATGAAGACCTTGCTGAAGGGAAGAATGAAAGCAGGGTGCATACCCGTTTTCCCCCGGAGCCCAACGGCTACCTGCACATCGGGCATGCCAAGTCCATTTGCCTGAATTTCGGACTTGCAGAGAAATATGGCGGGAAATGTAATCTGCGCTTTGATGATACCAACCCGGTAAAGGAGGATGTGGAATATGTAGAGTCCATACAGGAAGATGTCAAATGGCTGGGTTTTGACTGGGAGGACAGGCTGTACTATGCTTCGGATTATTTCGGGAAGCTGTATGATTTTGCCGTAAAACTCATCCGGGAAGGTAAAGCTTACGTAGATGACCAGTCTGTAGATGCCATCAGCGAGCAGCGGGGTACACCTTCTAAACCCGGACTGGAAAGTCCGTGCCGGAACCGCGAAGTGGAGGAGAACCTCGATCTATTTGAAAAGATGAAGAATGGTGGATTTGATGAAGGTTCACATGTACTGCGGGCAAAGATCGATATGAGTTCGCCCAATATGCACATGCGTGACCCGGTGCTTTACAGGATCAAGCATGCGGAGCATCACCGGACCGGGAATGAGTGGTGCATATATCCCATGTATGATTTTGCCCATGGACAGTCAGACTTTTTCGAAGGCATCACGCATTCTATCTGCACCCTGGAATTCGAAAACCACCGCCCGCTGTATGACTGGCTGCTGGACCAGCTGGCGGAAGATGAATACCGTCCCAGGCAGATAGAATTTGCCCGTCTCAACCTTTCCTACACCGTGATGAGTAAGAGAAAACTTTTGCAGCTGGTTGAAGAGGGACTGGTAAACGGGTGGGATGATCCCCGGATGCCCACTGTATCAGGTTTGCGCCGCCGGGGATATACACCGGAATCCATCCGGAATTTCGCCGATACCATAGGGGTGACAAAATTTGACGGGATCATTGATGTGGGACTCCTGGAATTCAGCCTGCGGGAGGATCTGAACAAGAAAGCCCCGAGGGTAATGGGCGTGTTGCGTCCCCTGAAGATCGTTATTACCAATTACCCCGAGGACCAGGAAGAGTGGATGGAAACCATTAATAATCCTGAAGATGAAAGCATGGGAAGCCGCAAGATCCCTTTCAGCCGGGAGGTATATATCGAGCAGGATGATTTTATGGAAGATCCCCCGAAAAAATTCTTCCGCCTGGCACCTGGCAGAGAAGTGCGGTTGAAAAGCGCATACATCATCAAATGTGAAGAGATTATTAAGGATGATTCGGGCCATGTCGCAGAGCTGTGTTGCACCTATGATTCTGAAACCAGGAGTGGAGGCCCCCAGAGCGACCGCAAGGTGAAGGGAACCCTGCACTGGGTATCCGCCAGACATGCCATCCCGGCCGAGGTTAGGTTATACGACCGCTTATTCAAGACGGAGGTCCCGGACGAAGCTCCTGAAGGAGAAGATTTCCGTTTCAACCTGAATCCTGATTCACTGGAGACGGTACAGGCTTATGTTGAACCCGGATTGAAAGCATTGAGTCCGGGTGCCAAATTCCAGTTCCAGCGCCTGGGCTATTTTTGTCTGGACAAGGACAGCAGTCCGGATAAACTGCTGATCAACCGGACGGTACCATTGAGGGATAGCTGGGCAAAGCGGCAGCACTAATCGATTGACTACCTGTGCTGGCTCAGCATGATGCCTGCCGCAATTTACCACCAGTACGTATAATTGATACCGAGCCAGCCGTGCCAGCCGGTTGATTGGTTCAAAATAAACATCCCTGCGAATACACTAGGTAAGCGCAGGGACCAGGTCTTGAGTATATCTGGATGGATTAATATGTGTTGATCGACAAGTGATAACTGCCCTCAGCGACCTTGGTGGTGATCCTGTATTTCCAGGTCCCGTAAAATTTTGTCTCCCCCTCCTTGATGCTCAAGGATTCTGACCATTGTATATCTGCCGTATCATCCATTGTAAGGGATTTGTATGGTTTTCCATCCGGAAGGATCAGGGATACCTTGATGGAGCCGGAATTTACATGGCCCTCGATGGACATTTTTAACTTTGAAATCTTATCCTCCACTTCGAATGAACCCTGTTTATCTATGGATTGCCCATTGTAATTTTTGGATAAGGTCAACCTGGAATTGTGCTCATTGGAACCCCAGCCTGTCACATATACATAATCCTCACGGGCTCTGGATAATGCTCGAGCTCTGCTCCTTTCACTCTGTATCGCATACTGATGAACTTTCTCGGCTTCCTGAACAGAAATCGCCTCATCTTCTTTAGCTGTACCGGTGGACTGGGCCAGTATGGAAGTATCAATAAAGATAAATACACCCAGGAAAGCAAGCAGAATGATAAAGTTTTTTTGTTTCATGATATCGAGTTTTGGTTTTTAGTTTCCTTTACTGGTTCAAAAGTACGTTGGAATGCGGATCCTTCCGGTTAATGCTTTGTTAATGGTTGGTTAACGACTGAATTCCGTATCTTATTAAAGGAAATTCATGCTGATATTTGGATTATGAAACCCAGGCTTTCTATCATATTGAGTGCCATTGCCCTGATTGTCCTGCTGATAGTCCAGTACTATAATATTTCTGTTACTTTCCAGACCAAAAAAGAGCAATTTGACAACCGATACGGGGCCATTGTAAAACAGGGGCTTTATGAATATGAGTCAGGGTCGACCGGCTATCTCTCAGATTCGGTTTTCATCCTTTTTGATAACACCTCTGAAGAACTTGTTTTTCAGTCCGGCCAGGTGCCCGGGGGACTCAAAACCGATACCCTGCAGGAGCAGATCCTGGCCGCATACAGCAGGATACTCCAGGATCATACCAGACCAGATGCTTACCTGCAGGATTACCTGATCAAGGCTGATGCAGATCCCGATTTCAGGTCCGGGTATTATATCCGTGAGCTGTCCCTGCTGGATTTTGACCGTGTTATTTCCATCTACAACGATACTACAGGGCAACAGCCTGTCAGCCTGAAGAATGCCCTGCATGCAAATACCTACGCATTCGAGGGAAATTATTTCAGGATCCGGTACGATTATTACATCGACTTCACCCATAAAACCCAGATCATATACAGGGATATGGTGATCACCTTTATCCTGGCTGCTGTGACCATTCTCATTGTGCTTTTCGTATTTTCTATGACAATGCATAATATGCTGATACAGAAAAGGTTATCTGACATGAAAACGGATTTCATAAACAATATGACACATGAACTGAAAACCCCGCTGTCAACCATTGCCGTAGCCTCATCAACGCTAGGGGACGAAAACCTGCTGAAGGATAAAAAGAAGGTGCTGCAGATCTCGCAAATGATCAAGAAACAGAACAAGCACCTGACAGAGTTGATAGACCGCATTCTGGAGATAAGCATTTGGGAAAAAGACCATGTGAAACTGAAGAAAAAACCTGTTCATATATACGAGTTCATGGAAGACCGTATTCAGCTTTTCCGGATAGAAAATACAGGGAAAGACCTGCGCATCAACACAGGTTACAAGCTTGACAAGGATTTTGTATCCCTGGATGAGATACATATGACCACGGTCTTGAACAACCTGCTTTCAAATGCTGTAAAATACTGTGAGAAGATTCCCGAGATCACTGTAGAGGTAAGCATAAACATGAAGCTGAAGATCCGGATATGCGATAATGGTATTGGCATCAGGAAGGAAGATCAGCGTCATATTTTTGATAAATTTTACAGGGCTGGCAAAGGGGATTTTAAAACCGTAAAGGGACTTGGACTTGGATTATATTATGTAAAACAAATCATTACTGCCCACAATGGGGAAATTTTCCTGCACAGCCTGCCGGGGAAAGGCAGTACATTTACCATAGAAATACCGCTGAACAATGAACATTCTGCTGGCTGAAGATGATGCTGACCTGAGAAGCATCCTCTCACAATACCTTGAAATAAACGGGTTCTCCATCCTCCAGGCGGAGAATGGGCAGTCAGGACTCGAGATATTTAAGAACGAACATGTTGATGTCTGTATCCTCGACATCATGATGCCTTTGATGGATGGCTTTGAACTGGCCAGACAGATCCGTAAGACCGATCCTGAAATCCCGGTGATCTTCCTTACAGCCAGAAACCAGAAGGAGGATAGGATCAAGGGATTGAAACTCGGAGCTGATGATTATATCACCAAACCATTCGAAGTAGAGGAACTGATCTTACGCATACAGAATATATTACGCCGGGCCGGCCGGTTGGGAGCCCAACCTTCGGATATCGGCGGTTTCGAGTTCCGGTTCGATGAACTGACCCTTACCGGATTCGGGCAACAACACCAGATGACCCTGAAAGAAGCTGAATTCCTCAAGTACCTTATCGAACATAAAGACCAGGTCATGAAAAGGGAACGGATCCTGGAAGACCTCTGGGGAGAAAATGATTATTTCCTGGGGCGAAGCATGGATGTATTCGTCACCCGCCTCCGCAAATACCTGAAACCCGACCAATCCATTTCGCTCGATACCATCAGGGGTGTGGGGATCATTCTCCGGACGGAATGACCCCCCTTTTATTCTCTCATATAGATTGTCAAACAGACTCATTTATCATCCCTGAATGATATTATCCGGAACTGGTTTAATCCGGCAAACCAAAAGCGAAAAAGAGCTCCCCTGGATAATTTTCATAAATGCCTTCCATCATTACCCCACCCTTTTGATGTTTTATGGCTTTTCTTAGATCATCA
Organism: uncultured Bacteroidaceae bacterium; assembly: GCA_963767555.1. Lineage (GTDB taxonomy): Bacteria > Bacteroidota > Bacteroidia > Bacteroidales > SM23-62 > SM23-62. Next base: position 80,722 of record CAVYEL010000024.1, read on the forward strand.
ACAGACGAAACCTTTTCGTTGTTGATACCGGTAATAACAAACCCTTCTTTAATATCCGTTTGGTTTTTCAGGATACCCCCGTTCAGTTCTTTGACCTCGATGCCTCCCTCAATACCTAATTGTTCAGCCTTTTCTTTATCAATGGTTTCAAAAGAAGCACCCAGGACGTCAAGGATATCCTGCTGGTTTACGGCAATCAATTTCTTAATTCCCTTTCTGGTTCGCTAATTTGACCTCATAGGACAGTTCTTGCCCGCCTCTGTTTACGGTTACACTTACCTGGTCTCCCGGCCTGTGCCTGCCAATCTGTTCAAGCAGGTCAGCAGATTTCTGGATGGGAACATCATCCACGCCGATAATTACGTCCCCGGCTACTATACCTGACTGGCCTGCTGCGCTTTTATCAGTGATGCTGTCTACAAAGGCCCCTTCACTTATTTTCAGATGCTGGTCTTTCATCAGGTCTCCGTTAATATCCCTTATCATAATGCCCAGATAGGCACGCTGAACCATCCCGTATTTCACAAAATCTTCCACTACCTTGCTGACAATGTTGGCAGGTATGGCGAAACCATATCCTGTATAGGATCCAGTGGGACTCGCAATGGCGGTGTTGATCCCTATTAGTTCACCGTTCAGGCTGACCAGGGCTCCACCGCTGTTGCCAGGATTGATGGCCGCATCTGTCTGAATGAAAGCCTCAATGGCAGATTTGTCATCAATGATGTTGATATTCCTCCCTTTTGCGCTGACGATTCCAGCAGTTACCGTTGAGTTCAGGTTAAACGGATTTCCAACTGCCATCACCCATTCACCGACTTCAACCTGGTCCGAGTTACCAAACTGAACTGCTGGTAAGCCATCCTCTTTAATTTGAAGCAAGGCAAGGTCGGTTGAGGGATCTGTTCCGATCACCTTAGCCTTGTAAGAGTCATTGTTAGACAGTGTAATCTCTATATCATCAGCGTGATCAATAACATGATTATTCGTGACAATGTAACCGTTGCTGCTAATAATCACGCCTGACCCGGTACCTACCTGCTCAAATGATTCAGGTTTTGAACGGTCTGGTGATTGCTGTTGGGGATCTCCATAGAAATACCGAAAGAATTCATCTCCGAACATGTCTCCAAAAGGATTTCGTTCATTGAAACGGAGCTGGTTTGATGCCTGGACTTCGCGCTTCGATTTGATGTGTACAACACTGTTCATTACTTCTTTCGAGACACCGGTAAAATCCAGCGGAACAAATTCCCCGTTTTCCTTAACGGTATAGATAGTTTTGTGAACCGGAGCAGGATCCAGTCCTGCATGATAATTCGGTTCCATTATTTCGATTGAAGCCGGTTAACATAAAGACCGCAATCGTAAGGCCGCTTCCCAGTATGGAAGGGACCAGCATTTTTATGAATTTTTGCATTTTACATTCCTCCTTTATTAATTAATTGAATTCTTGAATTTTTCCTGACTGGATAGAAACTCAGGATTACCTTGAGCAGTCCTGGGTTGATCATCTGGCAGGAAAGTATTGTATACTTGAAGCCCGGGTTTAAATCCACCTCTGAAAACCCGATTGCCAGCATTCCTTTTTCATAGTCTAAAAGGGACTCTTTATCAATCAAATGGGTTTTAAATGGTTTTTCATATTCCAATGAACGCGGCGCTTCTATGATCAGGGTATTTCCCTGCATTAATGCATTTACTTCCCGGTCACAAAGGAGATTGCTTTCCAGAAAAATGGTCAGCTGCCCTCTTTGGATATCTTTTAAATAATCGATTCTGCTTATCTTCAGGTCATTACGTGATTTAATGACATGGCAGAATTTTAGATCAGACAGATTCTGATGATATGATTGCTGTGTATTCATGACTTTGTTATTTAATTAAGAGAAAAAATAATAAGTTGGTGTTTAATATGGACCTGATTATTTTCAGGAGTCGGTCAGATTTGAAGTGCAGGCGGAGGGAGATCAAATAGGGTTGGGTCAGACAGATGTTTATCTAAGACCAATTCTGTGAGATTCAGTTCCATTTGGACAGGGACCCCATCAGACAATGTCGTTCTAGCTGATTGATTACCCGTAATCCGGAGGTTATCATCCGTCACATCTTTCATGCTCCATTTCTCTTTGGAAATTTTCCGGATTTCAAGGTATTCTTTGTCTGTATCACTCCCGGAACATTGAATTGAATAATTATTCAAAAGAGCCAGACTGACAAATAAAATCAGCGATAATATTGATATGTATAAATGTTTTTTCACTTCCAGAAAAATAGATACGGTTACAAAGTTAAATAAGAAGGTAGGGGGGTGTTAGTAAATTCAGTTAAAAAAGCTTAAGGAACCGTTAAAAAAACATAAATAAGGGATTACAGCCGGCCCTCAATCAGGCTAGTACAATTCTGTAAACCTGCTTCTCTAACCTATTTTCAACTGCAGGGTGAGGTAATAATTCCTGGGCATCCCGGGATAATAATAGCGTGGCGGAGACCCACCGAAGGATGGGGCATTGATCAGGATCATGGAGGCATATGACTGGTCAAAAATATTATTGATCCCCAGCGCCAGAGAAAATCCAAAGTTTGCTGACAGATCACGTGTATATGAAATGTTCCAGTCAAGTGTCTGGTATGCCTGGTACATCCCTTCATTGTCATCGGCCAGGTATTGTTTCCCAACCATGTGCAGTGCCATGCTGGTTTCGATATCCAATGCGGTGGACCATTTCAGTAAAAGATCATTTTTATAATCCGGGATCCCCGGCAGGTCATTCCCGGAATAGTCTGCATCATCGTCAACGAACTCTACAAACCTGTTCCCCATATATTGAAACGAATGGACCAGGTTCAGACCGGTCCCCGCCTGACGCCCCCTCACAAGTGTCCATCTAACCAAAGATTCCAGTCCCGCGTGAAAACTCTTCCCGGCATTGATCCCGGTAAATATTTCTTCTGTTATCCGTTTGGTGACAAGCAGATCTTTGACAAACAGAAGATATCCGGCAATATCGAAAGTAATTCGCTTATCCCATACATCCCCCCGCAAACCGAGTTCCAGGTTCCAGCCTTTCTCAGGCCTTAACTGATCATTCCGGATACCTTCAGGTAAAAGGGTCTCTTCAAAAGAAGGTGTCGAAAAACCATGCCCGGCAGCCGAGTACAGGGCCAGGTGATGGCCCAGCTGGTAATTTACACCCAGCCTGGGAGAAAACACGGGATCATATGTGAAATTTCCTTCAGGGTATCCCGGATTATTGGATTCGACGAGCCTGAACCGCATAAATGCAAGATTCACCCCGGCTTCCAGTTTTAGCCTGTCGCTTACTCTCCAGTGATACAGGTTAAAAATGTTGGTGTAGAACCTGTTCTCCTTGATGGCATCCTGAAGATCCCCCTGCTCCCCTTGCAGGGTCTCATAGGTGGACCAGTCAATGTTCTCACTGAATAATTCGAAACCCAGGATAGCGCTGAAGCTGGAAGTTTCAAATGCTAACCTGGACCTGATACCGAGATTATTGGTATTGTCTTCAAGTATATTGAATGGCCTTGATTCATAAAGGTTTTTTGCTCCCCCGAAAAACACTGTCTTCAGCCTGAGTGCGTTTCCGATATCATTACTGATACTGATTCCTGCGAGATATTTCTGGTATTTTTCATAACCCTTTATGGCATTCCAGTTCCCTGCTGCAGCCTCAGGATTATTTTGAAATGTTTCTTCATCCAGGGAACTGGGGATATGGGCTTTGAGGTCAATATAATTAAAGAGTACACCCACCTGAGCATGACGGGTAAAAATATCCCCGGTCAGCATCAGATGATTGTTATAGTAGTTACTGTTTTCCCTGAAACCATTTGACTGCTGTCTGCCCAGGTCCATGGCAAAAGAAGACTTGTTCGTTTTATAATGGGCATTCAAAGCATGTTTTTGCAATCCGAAACTGCCCATCTGATGCAATGTGTTTAGGCCAAAACCTTTTTCTCCCGGATAGGGAGTGAAAAGCCGCAGGGTTCCCCCAAGTCCCGCCCCATACAGGGCAGAAGCCGGTCCTTTAAGTATTTCAATGCGGCTCAGTCCCGTGAGAGAAAGATCCTCCACCACTGTCACTCCATCTCCTCCCGTTATCGGGATGTCATTCAGGTAAGCTTTTACCCGGTTGCTCCCGTAGGGATCCCGGGAACCCATCCCCCGTATGGTGAGCCGGTTGGTATTATAGGTGCCGTGATGCATATATATGCCGGGAACCTGGTTCAGCCAGCCCGAGATATGTTCCTGACTGTTAAACCTGATGTTTTCCCTTACCAGCAGACTGATGTTACCTGCCTGGTTTTTTAATTTCCCTGAGAATTGTGTGGCACTGACCTGGACCTCCGTCAGTTCTCTTGGATCAGGCAGCAATTCAATGAGCATCTGCTTTTTCCCAAAAGTTTCAAATTCCCTCGAAACATATCCGATATGGCTTACATGAAACTTCCCTTCTGTCACGCCATCCGGCATATAGAAAATACCGGCAGCACTGGTATGGACCACGGCACTATCAGGTAGTAAAACCCTGGCATTCTCAAGTGGCAAGCGGGTTTGCTGGTCGATGACCAGTCCCTCGTTCTGTGCGAAAACCAAGGCCGGCAGGAACCATAGAATATAGACTGCAGTTCTCATTAAAAGCTACAATATAGCTACATGTCTATTGCATTACTACTTTTTTTCCACTTTTCCCCAACCATAGTTGTATTGACATTTCTCCCGATACATCTTATTTTTCCGTAAATTTATCTTATTAAATTAGCTTTTCACTTAGACCCCAAATCCTGACCATGGCTGACAGGGATAAAAAATGGCAACTGGGTGATAGGATGGAACAATTCTTATGGGAGCTGGCTGATGTCATTCGGTTCTCAGGCAAGGTGCTGAAAGAGATTTTCAGAAGGCCTTTTGAATGGGAAGAATTGGGACATCAGTGTTATGTAGTTGGTTCAAAATCACTTGGACTTGTAGGGATCACTGCATTTATTATGGGACTCGTACTCACGATGCAGACCCGTCCGGTACTGGTTGAACTGGGTGCGGATGCATGGTTGCCGGGAGTGGTCATGGTATCTATGTTAAGGGAAATCGGCCCCGTTATTACAGCCCTCATTTTTGCCGGAAAGGTAGGATCTGGAATAGGGGCGGAACTGGGATCCATGCGTGTGACAGACCAGATCGATGCCATGGAAGTATCTGGCATCAATCCATTGAAATATCTTGTTTCGACAAGGGTGCTGGCTACAACACTGATGGTACCTCTCCTGGTTTTTTATGCAGACGGCATAGCCCTGCTGGGCTCATTCATTGGTGTAAATATCGGAGGCAATATCTCCTTTGATCTTTACCTCTACCAGGCGTTGGATCAGATATGGTTCCTGGATTTTATCCCTGCCACCATCAAAACATTCTTTTTCGGTTTTGCCATCGGGATCATAGGATGTTATAAAGGATATCATGCAAGCGGAGGAACCCAGGGAGTAGGAGTGGCAGCAAATACGGCAGTGGTAATTTCTTCTGTTGTCATTTTTGTCCTGGATATGATAGCCGTTCAGATAACGGAACTGATATTATGACCCCAGAGACAGTAAATAATGATGCAGTAATAAAGGTGAAAAACCTTAATAAGACCTTTGATGGAAAGCAGGTTCTGGAAGGTGTATCATTCAACCTGTTCCGCGGTGAGACCCTGTCCATTCTCGGCCGGTCAGGCCAGGGGAAATCAGTCCTTATCAAATGTATCGTCAGGCTTATGCTGCCGGATGCCGGGACCATAGAAGTATTGAACCGTGATGTCCTGACACTTGGGGAAACGGAATTGAATGAACTTCGGATCAGGGTAGGTTACCTCTTCCAGGAGGGCGCTCTGTATGACTCTATGACACTTGCGGAAAACCTCATGTTCCCGCTGAAGCGTAAGAAAAAAGAGATGTCTGAGGCAGAAAAAGCTGAGCTTGTAGAGGAAACCCTGAAAAGTGTTGATCTTCTCGATGCAAGAGATAAAATGCCTGCTGAACTATCCGGCGGGATGCGCAAGAGGGCAGGATTGGCAAGGACCCTTGTCCTGCAACCGGAGATCATCCTTTATGACGAGCCCACTACCGGGCTGGACCCTTACACATCCAGAGATATCAATGAATTAATTGCCCGGATCCAGAAGATCTACAATGTTACTTCTATTGTCGTTACACATGACCTGAAATGTGCCAGGAGGGTATCCGACAGGATAGTCATATTGGAAAACGGAAATTTCATAGCTGAAGGAACCTATTCAGACCTGGAAAACCATGCTGAAGAAATGATACGAAATTACTTCATATAAAAATACATGATATGAAAGAAACCAGGAGGAGTACGATACGGCTCGGCATGTTCATTGCCGGGGGAGTCTTGCTTTTCATTGTGATCATATACCTTATCGGAGGCAAGCAGAACCTTTTTACGTCGAGCATGAAGATCACAACTGTTTTCACAGATGTGAAGGGCCTCCAGGAAGGAGCAAATGTAAGGTTCACTGGCATTGATGTTGGGGCAGTCAACAAACTTGAGATACTAACCGATTCAACCGTACTGGTAGAGATATCGCTGGACAGGAAAGTCACGAAATTTATTAAAAAGGATTCCAGGGCTACCATTGCTTCCCAGGGACTGATGGGTAATAAGCTTGTGATCATTACGCCAGGTAGTGCTGATGAAGCATCCATCGAAGAGGGGGATAACCTTCCTTCCCTGGCACCGGTCGAATTGGATGATATCATCAAGGAAATTAAGATCTCCGGTGAGAGGATCAGTGCGGTTTCAGCCAACCTGATATTGATCACGGATAAAATGGAGCGGGGAGAAGGGATCTTTGGCAAAATTTTTACGGATACCAGTTTTGCATATAATCTTAGCAGAACGACCCACAACATCAGGATACTCTCAGACCAGATAAACCGGGGAGAAGGACTTCTCGGAAAATTGCTGGTGGAATCGGAATTTTCATCTGAACTTGATTCGGCGGCCATCTACATTTCCGCAATGTCTCGTAACCTGGAAGGAATTACAGATAAAATTAACCGGGGTGAAGGGCTGATCGGCCGATTGACCACTGATACCACCCTCACCTACAACATTTACCAGGCCAGCCAGAACCTTAGCGATGCTACCCATAACATGGAAAAAATGACCGGGAACCTGACCGAATTCACTGAAACCATGAATACAGGTCAGGGAATGGTCAATAAAATGCTTGTTGATTCGGCATTTGCAGACAGCCTCGATGTGGCCCTGCAGAACCTCAACAAAACTTTGATCGAACTCCAGCAGGCTTCAGAAGCGGTCCAGCAAAGCGGTATGGTCAGGGCCTTCTCCAGAAAAGCCAGAAAAGAAGAAGAGAAAGCCAGAAAGGAAGAGGAAGAGCAACAGCAACCCGAAGAATAATTATAAAGGCTCATAGGTAAAACTATACTTTTGAAAATCTCCGAAACTGAACTCCCAGATGATCCCTACCAGGTTCTGGTTCAAATCATATTCAAAATGAAGATCTGCATCAAAACCATCATTCCCCACAAATTTCCCTGCCGTTAGCAGTCCGGATCCATCATACATAAAACTAAGCGTGCCATTCAGCCAGCCATCAAAATTATTTATTTCTCCCGATTCGAGCAAGCCATTTTTATCGTAGCGGTAGGTCTCTGAGCCGCTTCCTCCGTCAGACTGCTCAAATGTCCTGACCAGGAGCTTCCTGTCAATACTGTACCAGTAATGAAAATTTGCACTGTCACCATTGTGATAATCCCGCATAGAAGAGCGCAAAATACCCGTTGAATCATACCGGTAGGAAGTCCGGGTACTCAACCCGTCTGAACGAATGAACTCCTTCCCGGCCAGCCTTCCTTCTTCGTCATACTGGTAATAGGAGGGGCCTCCTTTTTCATCGTTATAAGGTATATTCCTCATGGTTTACCCTGAACCATTTATTTTCACGGAGAAATACATTGGAACTCGTGAAACAATTTGCAGCTCCCTGCTGGTATTCATACACAAAGGTTTGGCTCCATTGTCCGTTAAAATCCCAGTATTCCCCCATCAGGTTCCCGAAATAATCATAACTGTATTCGATAGAACCCAATGGAATCCCCCTCGCGGTATATACCTGCACCCGTTTTTATGCCTTCACTGTCGTAATAAAATATCAGATCGCCATGGAACCAGCCATTCAGGCCTTTGCAACGGGCAGCGGTACAAACCTGCTGATCATCATATTCATAGACTGTTTCTCCGGTCACACCATCCGAGCTTGAAAAATCCTGCCGGGCTAATAAACCGTTTGCGTCATAATAAAAATGCTGTTCAGAAGTAAGGCCATCGCTGTACTCCCTGTACTTCCCTGTTTGATGTCCGAGTTGAATCATATTCATAAAAATTCACTGAACTCCTTGAGCTGTCTTCCAGCTGCCAGTGCGCCAGGTAGTTTAATCCATGGATATCATAATAATATGTAGTAATGGCAACCTCCCCGGTGGAATTTTCATAATAAAGCTTAACCGGCCTGACTTCCGGGATCACATCTACTGCTGATCCCTCTTCCCCGGCCTTGCAGGAAGCAAGGAGCACGGCTATAAGAAGCAGGGGGAACCACCTCAGAACAGCAAGTTTAGATCTTATCATATGGTAGATTTTTGTTTGATGAGTTGCAGGGTATATTCAAGTACCGCATCCTGGTTGATGATCACTTCATCGATGGACTGGCGAACAGGAAAATCAGGCATTATACCCTGGTCCAGAGGAAAGCCAATAACGGCTGTGGCAAAAGTAGCCCTGGCAGATTGCAGCCTGTATCCGGTATGTTTCAGATGCGTATCATGGGATGCATCATTACAGGTATAGGTTGCCCCTGTTTCTTCCCCGATAAAAGTACCCAATCCATAATACTTAAAAAGTGAGGTAATATGGCCCGTAGTTGAAAAACACATCCCGTCGATCAGGTAGTACTGGCTGCCTTTAAAAGGATCTTCCGCCATGGGCAGGGGTTTATTCAGCCGGGCATATCTGCCGTAGGGCCGTCTGAAATAGATGACCGGCTTTTTTTGCAGGTAGGTCAGCAGGTGGCTGGAACAAAAAGGGTCTCCTCCGTCATTTCCCCTCAGGTCTAAAACCAGGTTTTGTATTCCATGGTCGTGGATCACCTGGAATGAACTGTCAATGAATCTGTTGAATCCTTCATTATCGTCATAATATGCAAAAGTCCTGATGGTCAGCAGGGCAGTCTGTTCATCTTTCAGTTCCATCCAGAGGTCTTCTTTTCTGATGGTCCCGGAAGCTACTAATGAGTCCCTGTATGCAGTTAAAACCATGCGTGATTGGGGCCTCAGATTGATCTTTCTTTCCCTGCCCTCTTCCTTGACCACCACCTCAAACTCCTCCGGAAATCCATAATTAAGCGCATAGAAGTAGGGAAATACATAGTTCAGCCTTCTGTATCTTTTGGTTTTGATAAATCCATCCGACCATATGTTTTCAAGCATTTCATCAACCAGGTTTTCAGCATTTATGCCATTGATGGAGATAATCTGACTGCCATATTGTACCGGAGCTGCCTGGTTATAACTGTGGATCACAAATAATTGACCATCCCTTGCATGGACACCCAGCGGAAACATTCTCTGCGGTGCCCTGTCCCAATACCCCTCAGGGGCCCAAAGAGAGGTATGTCCGCAACCTACCCTGGCAACAAGGGGGGCGAGAATGCGGTAAAACTCCTGGGTGGACATGGTATGATCAATCATCCTGTAATGTGCAGTAAAAAGGCTATCAAATGATTCTTTGGAGGTGAAGCGGTATAGCTGTGGATGGCTTCCCTCCAGGAATTTTCTGAATTGTTTGAAATCCGCCTGAAGTTCTTTCACGCTATAATATTCCTGCTCAGTATCTTCTTCAGGGTTGCTGCTTGATCCCGTAACACATGATGAGCCCGGAAGTCCGATGATCAGCATGATAAGAGATGCGGAAAGGATCCATGAAAAAATAATTTCATTTCGTACCTTTACAATAAAGATACAGAATTAAAACAATAGTCATGAAAACCCTGCTGCTTTTACTGGCCATCAATTTATCATTTGTTTATCCCATGGAAAATAACTTTACCAGAGATGTATTCGATACGGGGGACGGGGACCTGAGCATCTCTTTTATCGGGCATGGTACGCTTATGTTCGAATACAATGATATGGTCATCCATATTGACCCAACCATGCGTGAGGCAGATTATGCTAAAATGCCAGATGCGGATCTGATCCTGATCACACATAATCATGGAGACCATCTGGACCTGACAGCGATCAATCATATCCTGAAAGAGGATTGTCCCGTGATAATGACACAATCATGCATTGACCAGCTGGAGGATTTCAAGGGAGCTGTCATCATGAAGAACGGCGATCAGAAAACCATTAAAGGCATCTCCATTGAGGCCATTCCCGCCTATAACATCGAACACAAAAGGTCAAACGGTCAGGCTTTCCATCCGAAAGGAGATGGGAATGCTTATGTGCTTAGCATCGGGAACCTGAAGGTTCTGATCGGGGGTGATACTGAAAATGTTCCGGAAATCAAGGCCCTGAAGGACATTGACATTGCATTTTTGCCCATGAACCTGCCCTATACCATGACCCCTGAAATGGTGGCAGATGCTGCCAGGGCCATGCAGCCCAAAATCCTGTATCCCTACCATTTTGGCCAAACTGATCCGGAAGAACTGGTCAGCCTGTTAAAGGATGAGAAAAACATCGAAGTGAGGATAGGCCTGGATGACCTGGAATCAGTCCCGATGAGATCTACATACTCTTCATCAATCCCTGTCCCTCGATCCAGGGTGCTCCTGCCTCTTTCAGTTTCTCCTCCAGCTGAGGAAGGATCACTTCTACCATTTCCACCAGGCTTTGCTTTATTTTCACCAGTTCCGATTTACCGGTTTCAAGGGATTGCTGATGCAATTTCGTGGGACCGTAAGTTGTGGATAAACCACTTGAAGCAACGTTGAGCCTTTGTCCCGGGGTTGGCGGACGGCTATCCCCAACTTCCCCTGCCGAAGGGCTCCCATGCATAAAGGAATAGAGATCTTTAAGCTGTTCTGCCGTCTTGTATATCTGTAATTCAAGTTCTTTCCCATCTCTTTCCAGCTTTAGTATGGCTGCCTGCATGGCCTTTATCCGTTTCACACTTTTATCCAGTTCCAGAGAGGTGGCCAGGTAATCCTGCTGGAATGCTTCCAATTCCTTTTTAAATGCCATTTTCTCAGTGTCGGAAGCTCCTTCCAGTGCTCCGGCATAAAGTGCCTTTACTTCAAAAGTCTGGGGTCCGGACAGCTCCGGTAAACTCTCCGTCAACGATTTTGGCCAGTTCAACGGTATATGTTCCCGGCATGATCATTGGTCCCCGGGAAGATGTCTCCTCTCCCCATCTGATGCCCCTCCTGGAGATGGTCCGCAGGTTCCAGCTTACCCTGTGAAGGCCTTTTGAAGTTTTTCCTTTGACGGTATTTACAATATTCCCCCGGGCATCCTTGATAGTTAAGCGGATCTCAGGTACCTCCTGAAGTTTCTCTGAATCCAGCTCTTCCCATCCGGGGAATGGTATATCCTGGCCTTCCTTGTTCAGTTTCTTATCTTTCTTTTGTCTCTCTTCCTTCATGGAGGGAATGTCCGTCAGGTAAATAATACGAGAATATGGCACCATATGGTGGATTCTCTGCTATATAAAGGGATGCTCCGGTTCCTCCAAGTATTAATTTCGGGGCATACAGCCAGGCATCTTTTACAGGAAACAGGACGGATTCATCCGGCGGTCCACTGGCAGACACTTCCCTCAGCAGTGAGTAGTCATCCAGTATGAAAAATCCCCGCCCGAAAGAGGCGCATACCAGGTCATTCTCCCTGCGCTGAATGGTCAGGTCCCGGAAAGAGATGGTCGGAAGCCCGCCTTTTAGTTGGATCCATTTATTTCCCCCGTCCGGAGTAAAATAAATACCATATTCAGTCGCGGCAAATAACAGATCCTTTTTGACATGATCCTGTACCAGTCGCCAGACCATGGTATTCTCCGGAATATTTCCACTGATAGAGGTCCAGCTGCGGCCTGCATCCGTACTTTTCAATACATAGGGTTTGTAATCCCCGAATTTATGATTGTCAAGGGCTGCATACACGGTCTTGGCGTCGAAAAGATCCGCCCGGATATCATTTACAAATGCCGTAGAAGGTACGTCCTTTAATACTGCCGATTTCCACTCCCCGCCAGTTTTGTCCGCCATCCTCGGTCACCTGGATAAACCCATCATCCGTACCGGCATAGATCAGTCCCTCCTGAATGGGAGATTCCGCCAGGGAAGTAATGGTATTATATTCTGACATGGCATTCAGGTCCCATGGATTGTCCCAGCTCTGCTGCCTCCCCATAATAGGAAGAGACATCCGTTCCTGGTTCCTCGTCAGGTCACCCGATATGGCTGTCCAGCTGTCACCGCTGTTGTCTGATCTCCATACCCGGTGTGATGCAAAGTATAACCTGGCCGGGTTATGCGGACTCACCAGTATGGGTGAATCCCAGTTAAACCGCTCCGGTCCCTCTCCTTCACCCGGCTGGGGCATGATCAGGATCTGCTCGCCGGTAATCCGGTCAATACGGTGCAGTCCCCCTTGCTGGGTTTCAGCATACATAATATCAGGATTCCCTGGCTCGGTAGCCGTCTGGTGACCATCTGCACCCAGAATCATAAACCAGTCTGCATTGCTTATGCCATGACTATTCATCCGTACGTGATGGACCGCCATGTGAACCATTGTCCTGGGTTCCTCCATAAATAAAATAAAACGGTTCACGGTCATCGACTGCCAGTTTATAGTACTGGGTAACCGGTAGGTTCGCAATGAAACGCCAGGTCTCCGCCAGATCGAAACTTTCATAGATCCCTCCGTCAGTTCCGATCAGCAGATAATCAGGATCATCCTGCCCGAAAGGCAATGGCATGATTGTCAGAGTGTTTTTTCTCTTCCTTCAGGCGGCGGAAAGTTTTGCCATGATCGTCAGAAACCTGGATGCGGACATCCATCAGGTAAAGTCTTCCCTCGGGGCATGTGGTGAAGCAAATAGTTCCTGGTAATAATGGGGACCGGTGGCTCCTGATACAGTACTGGATTGCTTTGTCCAGGTCGCACCCCTATCAGCTGACATATATAAACCACCCGTTCTCCTGTCCAGTTCAATGGCAGCATAGATATTATCCGGATCCTGGGGAGAAATCGCCAGGCCAATTTTTCCCATGTTTGAGGTCGGAATGCCCCTGGTGAGTTTTTCCCATGTTTCTCCACCATCCTTACTGCGGTGCAAGCCCGATCCCGGGCCCCCTCCCATATATGCAGCAACGTTGCGATGCCGCTGCCATGTAGCGGCATACATCCAATCCGGATCCCTGGGATCAATCACCAGATCGGTAGCGCCGGTCCATTCATCATCTCCCAGGACCCTTTTCCAGTTCTCTCCCCCATCACTGGATTTGTAAACTCCACGCTCTCCGCCTTTTGTCCACAGGGGACCCTGGGCAGCAACGTAAATAACGTCAGAGTTCTCAGGATGGATAATTATCCGGGCAATATGTTCAGATGATTTGAGTCCCATATTCTTCCAGTGCTGACCGCCGTCCGTACTTTTATAGATCCCGTCGCCAACGCCTACATGTCTTCCCCCTACATCCTCCCCGGTCCCAACCCAGACAGTGCTTGGGTTATTCGGATCAATACTTACACAACCGATAGAATACACTGGCTGGGAATCAAAAACCGGGGACCAGGTAACACCTGAATTGATCGTTTTCCAAACGCCTCCGGAACCAACGGCTACGTACCAGATATTTCTGTTATCCGGGTGTATGGCAATGTCGGCAATACGTCCAGACATGAATGCGGGACCAATATTCCTGAATTTCAGTCCAGCAAAAGGGTCATCTGATGATGTTGAAGAAGTATCATCCTGTGCAAAAAGACTTGCACCTGCAAGCAGTAGTATGAATACAATATTTTTCATTGCGCTAAGTGTGGGGGTTAATATTTTGTGGACGTTTAAGGTACATAATTATCCTGAATAAAGACCGCTGAGTACTTACTCATACCTATCCATTGTAAAATATTTCAGTAAAAAATGAATTAATTGAAATCTTTGCATTGATGCCTCATTTACAAGTATTTAATTGCTGTTTTATGTGCGAAAGGATAGGTGAAATGTATATTTTGTTTAAGTTTTAAGGCATGATGGTTGAACAAAATACAGCCTGTTGTGTTTACCATATCAAATCTTAACCTTAAAAAAATGAAAACAATTAGCAACAACAACAGTAAATTTCCGAAACCTTTCAGGTTTACCATCTATCTAATAGTAGTAACAGTAGTCGGTTTAATGAACTGGATGACTATTAAGCGCAAACGATCCTGGCATGGAAACAACAAAGAGCCTCGAATCAAGACTGGCCGAGGCCTTATTCCCATTACAGAACCAGAGCCCGAGTTGGAAGATTGGATACTGTCGCTTTCCGATAACATAACAATGAGAGTGATAAGTCAATATCCACCCTGGAGACCCGGCTGGCTGAAGCACTGGAACCTGTAGAAGATCCCGAGCCCGCATTGGAAGACTGGCTCTTGAATTTTGCTGATGAATAATATCAGGGCTTGGCGAGTAAAAAGGTCAAGACAACATTAAGGGATCCATGAATATGATGGATTTCTTCGTCTTAGAATATCACTTATTGTCCTATTAGGATTATTAGTATCTTATTTTCAAATACGCAGTAATTTCTACAATATGAAAAAGATATTTATCCCTTTGCTCTGTTAACATACCTCTTCCACTTTTGCCCAATCGGTTTCTGATAAAGAAGCCGTCAAATCCATAATGGACAGGGTAAATAAATACCAGTTTGAAAATCCATGGAAGGAATTTGATGACAACTGGATACGTGGAACCTACTATGCCGGAGTTATGGCATGTTATTCTGCCACGGGAGATAAAGCATACCTGGATCAATGTGAAACGTTTTGCCAGTCCATAACTTGGAAACTGCCAGCTCTGCCTCCCGAGCATAAGTCCAGTGGTGTAAACCTTCTGACCTGCGGACAAACCATGCTGGAGTGTTACATGGTAGAGAAGAAAAAATACAAAATTGAACCCATCATTTCCCACCTTGAAGATCCGGATATCAGGAATCCATGTATCAAATCCCTTCAATGGTATTTTGAAGGAGGAAGGAGATATGTTGATGGCCTGTTTACCGGTCCACCCACCCTGGCAATGCTATATAAAGTCACAGGGGAAGATAAGTACCTGCAATGGATGGAAATCTGTTTCTGGGATGTTTATGGTAAGTTGTATGATATTGAAGAAAACCTGTTCTATCGTGATCATCGCTTTTTCCCCGATTGCCTGGAGCAACGCAAAAATGATCCGGGTTGGGAGGGAAATCACCAGGTAACAGCTGCAGGCAAAAAGGTCATATGGTCAAGGGGAAATGGCTGGGCCTTTGCGGGGATTGCCAGGATCCTGAAATATCTGCCCAGGGACCATCCAAGCTATGAAAGATACGAGCAGGTTTTTATGAATATCGCCGGATCACTGGCCAGCAGGCAGTCAGAAGAAGGATTCTGGTATCCCAACCTGGCTGATCCTGAACATGTCCCCCTGAAGGAAACAAGCGGGACAAGCTTCTTTATTTACGGGTTGGCCTATGGGATCAATACGGGTTTACTGGATAAAAACGAATACCTGCCAGTTGTGGAAAAGGCCTGGAAATCTGTTTGCGATGCTGTAAGTGAAGAGGGTAAGGTCGAATGGGGACAAAGAGTAGGAGATCGTCCGGTTATGCATAAAAAAGAAGATTCACATGAATTTATTTCAGGCACTTTTTTGCTGGCTGCCAGTGAAGTCTACAAACTGAAATTGTAAGAATTCAAATAATATATACTGACGTAAAAAAAAGTTACGAACGCTTGCCTTGGGCCTTGCTTATGCCGTAACTTTATTTAAAACCAATAAATCCATGATAAGCATGTCTACCTACATTCTTCTGACCAAATTATCCCCTGATCTTTCCAGGCAGATGAAAGACAGGGCACAGCTGGGGAGGACCTGGCTGGACCAGGTTAAGGAAACCTGTCCGGAAGTAAAATTCCTGGCACATTATGCATTGCTTAGGGCAATTTGATTTCCTGGATATTTATGAAGCGCCTGATGAACAGACGGCTGCCAAAGTTTCCATCATCAGCCAGGCAAACGGGGCATCCCAGGCACAGAGTCATGCCGGCCATCCCCTATAAGAAATACCTTGAGTTGATTAAGGAGATTGAATAAGCCTCCCTATTTTATCGTTTGAAGGGCCTGGTTAATGCGCTGAAGAACTTCTTCTTTGCCCAGTACTTCCATCATGTCCATCAGTCCCGGACCAATGTTGGATCCTACCAGGGAAAGCCGAAGTGGATTCATCAGCTTGCCAAAGCCAGTTCCCAGGCGTTCTGCCAGATCTTTTACGACAGGCTCGATCTGACCGGCTGTGAAGGGTTCCACCAATTCCAATGAGGCATACAATTCGCCCAGAAGTGCATCACTGTCTTCTTTCCAAACCTTCCTGACGACTTTCTCATCGTAGCCAGAGGGGGATTGAAAGAAAAACCATGACTGCTCCCACAGATCAGTAAGTAAAAAAGCTCTTTCCTTGACCAGTTCAAGGGCTTTACCGATATATGAAGCATCGTAACTCAGGTCCCGCTGTTCCAGCTCCCTGGTGAACCATTTTGCCAGCTCATCACCGCTTTTATTAACCAGGTATTGATGGTTGAACCATTTGGCTTTTTCCGGATCAAACCGGGAACCGGCTTTTACGATCCGTTCGAGTGAAAAGGCCTCGATAAGCTCATCCATGGAAAAAATTTCCTGTTCTGTACCCGGATTCCATCCTAAAAAAGCCAGAATATTGATGAAGGCTTCCGGGAAATAACCCGATTCCCGGTATCCGCTGGAGATTTCCCCGGTATCAGGTTGAGTCCATGCAAGTGGAAAAACCGGAAATCCAAGCCTGTCTCCATCCCGCTTACTTAATTTTCCCTGTCCGTCCGGTTTCAGGGTAAGCGGCATGTGTGCAAATACCGGCGCCTGCCATCCAAATGCTTCATACAATAATATATGCAAAGGTGTTGAGGGTAACCATTCCTCACCCCGGATCACATGGCTGATCTCCATAAGATGATCATCCACCACATTGGCAAGATGGTAGGTAGGCATTCCATCAGCCTTAAGCAGGATCTTATCATCCAGGGTCCTTGTATTGAACTCCACCTCACCCCTGACGGCATCCTGAAACTCAACCCAATGATCCTCAGGCATTTTATACCTTATCACGTATGGTAGTCCCGCTGAAATTTTTTCGTTTACAAGGTCTTCACCCAGGGCCAGGGAATTATTCAGTTTCTCTCTTGAAAGAGCATTATAGTTAAACACCCTCTTATGGCTTTCAGCTTCCTTTCGGAGACTGTCCAATTCTTCGGGTGTGTCAAAAGCCAGGTAGGCATATCCCTGATCGACCAGCATATCAGCATACTTCCTGTACAGGTCTTTTCTTTCAGATTGTCTGTATGGGGCATGCGGGCCATCAGCCGTTACGCCTTCATCAATCTGTATCCCGCACCAATTGAGGGAATCAATGATATATTGCTCTGCACCGGGCACATAACGTGCCTGGTCAGTGTCCTCAATGCGAAGCATAAAGGTTCCCTTGTTCTTCCGGGCAAAGAGATAGTTAAACAAAGCCGTCCGGACTCCTCCTATGTGAAGGGGACCTGTGGGACTTGGAGCGAAACGTACACGGACAGCCTGATTGCTCATTTGTCAGATTTTCGGCAAAGATAGTAAATTGTATGTGCAGAAAATCTTTAATTTTAAAAGACTTTAATTTCTAGCAATGCGCTTATTATATGATCTAGGAATAAGGATTTATTACCTGCTGATCCTGCTGGTTTCTCTGTTTAACGAAAAAGCCAGGCAATGGCTCAGGGGAAGGAAGGGTCTTATGAACAAAATAGGAAGTACCATTGACCCGTCACTCCCGCTGATTTGGTTCCACTGCTCTTCCCTGGGGGAATTCGAACAGGGAAGGCCGCTCATTGAGAGCATACGAGAGCGGGACCCCGGCAGGAACATCCTCCTGACTTTCTATTCCCCATCGGGTTATGAAATAAGAAAGGACTACCCGGGAGCAGATTTTGTTTTTTACCTGCCTCTTGATACCAGAAAAAATGCAAGAAGGTTCATCAACATGCTCAATATCGAAAAAGCCTATTTCATTAAATATGAATTCTGGTATCATCTGCTGACCCGCATGAAGTCCCAAAACATCCCGGCATACCTGGTATCAGGGATTTTCAGGAAAGAACAGGTGTTTTTTCGTCCCTGGGGAAAATGGTTCAGAAAGATGCTGTCCTGTTTTGATCACCTTTTTGTACAACAACAAGCATCACTTGACCTCCTCAATAGCATCGGTATTCAAAATGTATCCCTGGCCGGTGATACCCGATTTGACCGTGTCCGGGACATTGTTCAGGGAATAAATAAGGATTCAAGGTTCACAGCCTTTACTGGTTCTACGCCCACCATCATTGCCGGAAGTACCTGGCCTCAGGATGAAGAACTGCTGGTCAGGTATATCAACCAGACTGACCGGTCGGTAAAGTGGATCATTGCCCCGCACGAGATCCATGAATCAGGGATCACCCGGCTTGAAGGTCAGATACAGAAAAAGTTCCAGCGATATACGTCCCTTACACATAGCGACTTACCACAAACAGATGTGATCATTGTCGATACCATTGGCATTCTCTCATCACTATACCAGTATGGGAAGGTGGCTTATATAGGAGGCGGATTTGGTAAGGGCATACACAACACCCTGGAGGCTGCCACTTTTGGATTGCCTGTGATCTTCGGACCGAAATACCAGAAATTTCAGGAAGCCGTTGACCTTGTGGCTGCTGAAGCCGCTTTTCCGGTCCATGACTATGGTGCATTTGAATCAATACTTTCCAGACTGCTGGAAAACCAGCTCTTCTTGAAAACTTCCGGGGAAGCTGCCAGGAAACTCGTGCTGGACAACCTGGGAGCGACAGAACAGATACTTGACCTTACCCTGGATCAGCCTGATAGCAGGTGAAACGGAAAATTTAACCAGAATATGGTGATACAATGGGCGCTAAAACGAAGGCCGCCCCGACAAGCGAAGCGGCCTAATTCTCTAACCCTTTTTGAAAAATTTATCCCAGTTTTATCACCCTGGTTTCGCTTGATAAATTACGAAAGTTTGTCTGCCAAAAAATGAGAGTTTAGTTTTTTTTGTTAACAAAATTTTTCACTATTAACAATTCTTAAGTGTCCTTCGATTTCCCTTTGTTTTAGGTTAACTCAATATTAAGTGAATAAAAGGTCTTAAATTTCTTATTTAGAGAGTTCTTTTATATATGGTTGATTGTGTGGTGATTACAGGGTCGGGTTGATAACTATCCTTATTTGTTGAAAAATACGAATCAACTCAACTTGTACAGCGAAGGTTCTATTTTTAACTTGCCAATTCAACTTTTTTGTTTGCGTCCTCGGTTATTTTTTTAATTACTAATCAGTTATAATTTCAAAGCCTCCATGGAAGAATTGGCCCCGAAGAAGAATATAGATGTTGTTGTCGATAAGCAGGAAAAGGAACAGGGAAAAAAAGAAGCCAAAGATCAAGTTTCAAAAACCTATACTTTTGAAGAAGCTAATGAAGCTTCCAAAAAATATTTTAAAGGAGATGAACTTGCCGCAACTGTCTGGGCCAATAAATATGCTTTGAAAGATTCCATGGGAAGGATCTATGAGCAAACTCCCGATGATATGCACCGCAGGATCGCAAGGGAGATCTCACGTATTGAAAAAAGATATACCAACCCACTTTCAGAAGATGACGTATTTGAGCTGATCAGGGACTTCCGTTATATTGTTCCCCAGGGATCACCGATGACTGGTATAGGTAATGATTTCCAGATCGCTTCTCTTTCCAATTGTTTTGTAATAGGACATGAGGGAGATGCTGATTCTTATGGTGGCATTATGAAAATCGACCAGGAACAGGTCCAGCTAATGAAACGGCGGGGTGGAGTCGGACATGACCTGTCACATATTCGTCCCAAGGGGAGCCCTGTCCTGAACAGTGCACTCACCTCCACCGGGATTGTTCCCTTCATGGAGAGGTATTCCAATTCAACCCGTGAAGTTGCGCAGGATGGCCGCCGTGGGGCCCTGATGCTGAGTATTTCGATTAAGCATCCCGATGCAGAGAATTTCATTGATGCAAAGTTGACCAAAGGCAAGGTAACCGGAGCCAACGTATCGGTCAAGATCAATGACGAGTTCATGGATTCCGTTGTCAACAACAAACCTTTCAACCAGAAATACCCGATAGACTCTGATCAACCAGTCTACCAGAAGGATATTGATGCGAATAAACTCTGGGACAAGATCATCCATAATGCCTGGCAGTCTGCTGAACCCGGTGTTCTTTTCTGGGATACCATAGCCAATGAATCAGTGGCGGATTGCTATGCAGATCTCGGATTCAAAACCGTATCCACCAATCCCTGCGGAGAGATCCCATTATGTCCATACGACAGCTGCAGGCTGCTTGCCATCAACCTCTACAGTTACGTGGAGCAGCCTTTCACAACCAAGGCGAAGTTCAATTTTAACCTTTTTAAGAAGCATGTGGGACTGGCACAGCGGATGATGGATGACATTATTGACCTGGAGCTTGAAAAGATTGATGCCATCCTGGATAAGATCAAGGCCGATCCCGAAGATCCTGAACTGAAGTGGGTGGAGAGACGTCTCTGGGAAAAAATCAGACAAAAAGCCATTGAAGGAAGACGGACAGGCGTAGGGATCACAGGCGAGGGAGATATGCTGGCAGGGCTCGGATTAAGGTATGGCAGTGAAAATGCCATTGATTTCTCAACTGAAGTACATAAAACTGTAGCCATTGAAGCCTACCGTTCCTCTGTACACCTTGCAAAGGAAAGAGGAGCATTCCCGATTTTTGACATTAACAGGGAAAAGGATAATCCTTTCATCAACAGGCTGAAGGATGAAGATGAAGGTTTGTATGAAGATATGACCAATTATGGAAGAAGGAATATCTCTTTACTGACCATTGCTCCTACCGGAACAACCAGCCTTATGACCCAGACTACTTCCGGGATTGAACCTGTGTTCATGCCTGTATATAAAAGGAGGAGGAAGGTTAATCCATCAGACGGTACAGCGGCCAGGATTGATTTTGTAGACGAGATAGGTGATAGCTGGGAGGAGTTCAATGTATTTCATCACAAATTCGAAACCTGGCTTGAAAAGAACGGGCATAGATATTGAAGAGGTAAAGAAGATGGATGACAAGAAGATAGATGCCCTCATCAAGAAATCACCCTATTACAAAGCTACCTCCACTGATGTGGATTGGATCAGCAAGGTAAAAATGCAGGGAGCCATCCAGAAATGGGTTGACCATTCCATCTCAGTAACGATAAATCTCCCGAAGGATGCGACCGAAGACCTTGTCAGCGAACTGTATATAACCGCATGGAACAGTGGATGTAAAGGATGCACCGTCTACCGTGACGGTTCCAGGTCTGGTGTACTGCTCAAGGATGAATGACCTGAATGAACATAAACGGCCCAAGTCCTTGGAGGCTGAAATCCTCAGGTTTAACAACAATGAAGAAAGATGGATAGCTTTTGTGGGTTTGAAAGATGGAAATCCTTACGAGATCTTCACCGGGATAGAAGATGAAGAAATGTTCCCATTGCCGAAAAAGATCACTAAAGGGTACATCATCAAGAATGCCGACGAAGAGGGCAACAAACGTTATGATTTCCAGTACACCGATAAATACGGTTATAAAAATACCCTCGGCGGACTCTCACATATCTTTAACCCTGAATTCTGGAATTATGCCAAATTGATATCCAGTGTGCTGCGCCATGGCATGCCCATTCCCGATGTCGTTAACCTGGTTTCATCCCTCAGGCTTGACAGTGAATCCATCAATACCTGGAAAGCAGGTGTTGAAAGAGCATTGAAAAAATACATCCCAGACGGTACAAAGGCCAAAACCAAGCAGAAATGCCAGGATTGCGGATCCGCCAGCCTTATCTACCAGGAAGGATGTCTGATCTGTACCAGTTGCGGGTCTTCAAAATGCGGCTAGGTCCGCAACAGCAAAATCAGTATACTTTTTCTCGCTACACATCACAACTCGCCCCCGACATATCGGGAGCTCAAACAGTGATGCTTACTCGAAAAACACACTGATTTTGCCATAAAACAAAATACCCCCATTAAGAAAATCATTAACGTGTTCTGTGATCGAGCTGTACTGTCTGAACGAAGTGAGTTGTACAGTGAGAGAACAGAAGTATGTTAATGATTTTCTTACTTCAACACACCAAGTTCTTTGCCGACTTTGACGAAGGCTGTAACGGCCTTGTCAAGATGCTCTTTTTCGTGGGCAGCAGATAGCTGAACACGTATGCGGGCTTCACCTTTTGGAACAACGGGATAGTAGAATCCAATTACATAGATCCCTTCCTCGAGCAGTCTCGCTGCAAAATCCTGGGATAATTTAGCATCATAAAGCATGATGGGTACGATGGCCGACTTGGTGGGTTTGAGATCAAATCCGGCAGCACTCATTTGCTCGTAGAAATATTCTGTATTGTGATGTAGCTTGTCCTGCAGTTCATTGGTCTCCCCCATCATCTTGAACATTGCAATGCCGGCATTCACAATGGAAGGCGGGAGGGAGTTTGAAAACAGATAGGGCCTTGAACGCTGCCGTGAGCATATCAATGATCTCTGCCCGCCCGGTGGTAAATCCGCCAATGGCCCCGCCAAAGGCTTTCCCCAGTGTGCCAGTAATGATATCAACCTTACCCCGTGATATCAAATAATTCGGTAACACCCCGGCCGGTTTCACCCACAACCCCGGCAGAATGGCATTCATCCACCATCACCAGGGCATCATATTTTTCAGCCAGTTCCACGATCCTATCCATGGGGGCAACATTGCCATCCATAGAAAATACACCATCCGTTACGATGATCCTGAAACGTTGGGCCTGTGCAGCTTTCAGCTGTTCTTCCAGGTCCTCCATATCGGCATTCTTATACCTGTAACGCTGGGCCTTGCACAATCTAACACCATCGATAATGGATGCATGGTTGAGTGAATCTGAGATAATGGCATCCTCGGCTGTCAGCAGGGGTTCAAACACACCACCATTGGCATCAAAACATGCCGCATACAATATGGTATCCTCCGTACCATGAAACCTGGCGATCTCCTGCTCGAGTTCCTTATGCAGGTCCTGCGTCCCACAGATAAACCGCACGGATGACATCCCATAACCATGGCTGTCAAGGGCATCCTTGGCCGCCTCAACAAGGGTCGGGATGGTTGGAGAGGCCCAGGTAATTATTGGCGCAAAAATTCAATACTTCTTCTCCCGTTGAAACTGCAATTTCAGCTCCCTGGGCAGAGGTAATGATCCGTTCATTTTTATAGAGTCCGGCTTCCTTGATGTCTGCCAGTTCTTTCTGCGAGGTGGGTTTTTATCTTTCCGTACATGTGTTCAAGTTTATAGTTTTTATCTTATCTCTTCGAGCATAATTTCTGTCATCTTTTCAAGGTCATATTCGTAAGAATACCCCAATCCCTTGTTGCAACACTGTCATCAATACTTTGTGGCCATGATTCTGCGATCACCTGCCTGAAATCAGGTTTGTAATCAATCTTGAAGGCAGGAATATGCCTGTATATTGCCTTGCATATCTCCAGCGGAGTAATACTCATCCCCCCCATATTATAGGCGCTATGCACCGTAGAGTTTGGACCGGTCTGCCTCCATCAGGTCGATGGTAGCCTTAATGGCATCAGGCATGAATAATAAGGGCAGAGCTGTTTCAGCAGATAGGAAAGAAGTGTATTTTCCACTCCTGACAGCTTCGTAATATATCTCAACGGCATAGTCAGTTGTTCCACCGCCGGCTTCGGTTTTATAACTGATCAGTCCGGGATACCGGATGCTCCTTACATCAATTTCATATCTTTTATGGTAATATTCACACCAGCGTTCCCCTGCCAGTTTGGTTACCCCATAAACAGTGGTGGGTTCCATGACCGTAAGCTGGGGGGTGTTAAGCCGGGGGGTAGTGGGACCAAAAACAGCGATGGAACTGGGCCAGAATACCTTTTTAACTTCCTCCACCATT
The DNA here is from genome assembly GCA_963767555.1 of uncultured Bacteroidaceae bacterium. Classification (GTDB taxonomy): domain Bacteria; phylum Bacteroidota; class Bacteroidia; order Bacteroidales; family SM23-62; genus SM23-62. The sequence continues at coordinate 105,111 of CAVYEL010000024.1, forward strand.
TTTGCCACCTCCAGGATGTTCATCAAGCCCATCCATATTTATATGCCATGCCTGCAATGGAAGTTTTTCTGCATTACCCGATAGGACCGCAGCAAGGTGATAGATCTGCGTGATCTTGTGCCGGATGATGAAATGGATGAGCCGCTTGTCATCCATTACATCCAAAAGCTGAAACGGTCCGCTATCCATGATATCACGGCTGGCTTCCTTGATATCGGTGGCAAATACATTTTCACTTCCATAGATCTTCCGCAATTCAACCGTAAGCTCTGACCCTATCTGTCCAGCTGCACCTATGATAAGAATCCTATCCATATTTTTTAATCAATTGGTTCTGAGAACGAAAATAGGGTATTCCTGGAAGGTTTTATATGATGAAAAACAGGTTTAGGTACAGAATCCAACTGCCAGACAACACAATCAAAAAGCAAATCGCATTTTTACTCCTTTGATCTACTATTCATCCCTCAGCCCGATGACCGGGTTTCTGATGGCTGCCTTGTAAACATGCCAGATTACAGTCAACAGGCTGGCCAGGAGGACAAGCAGACCTGTGACAAGGAAGATCCATACATTGACATTTGTCCGGTAAGCAAAATTCTGCAACCATTGCTCTGCGGTAAAATATGAAATAATAAATGCGATTACAACCGAGATTGCCACCAGCATCAGAAACTCTGCCGAGAGTTTAAACAAGACCTTTAAGATACTGGCACCCAGCGTTCTTTTTATAGAAATCTCCTTGATCCTGCTATTCAAAGAATATTTCAGCAAACTGAACAGTCCCACACATGCCAGGATGATGGCGACCAGGGTGAAAAATACGATGGAGTTCCGTAACCTGAATTCGGGTTTATACTGCTGGATATAAAAATCATTGAGATGGCTATAATTGAAAAGGGCCACCGGGAATTCTTCTTCCCAGTATTTCTGCACGAGTTGAATAGCCTTATTGATATTACCCTGGGTTTTTACAAGGACAAAGCCAAAATCATATGCATATCGATGGAAAAAAACCATGGGCTTTATCTCATTTTTAATCCCCAGGTGATTATGATCCTTAACAATGGCAATGATCCGGAGTTCTCTGTCATTATTGCTGAGTATTTTATTTACGGCCGATCCCGCATCAGTGATTCCCAGCGATCTCATCGCTGATTCATTCAGGATTACACAATTCCTGTCCAACCGGAAGTCTTCCCTGAAACTGCGCCCGGCCAGATATTCAATTTCCAGGGTTTCGAAATAATGATTGTCAATAAAATTAAGAGGAACGCTCAGGTGTTCCTGGGAGTTTGCACTGTTTTGTAGTTTCAGGTTATCCATGTGCCTCATGACTTCAGCGCCGGGAGTAAAATTGCAAGCAGATATGCTCTTCACTTCAGGGTATTGCAACAGAAGTTTGCGGAATCGTTCCACATAAGTCGATTTGAGTGAATCGGGCGTCTGACACCATGTCTCCGGTGCCCTTAAAAGGATTACACCTTCCTGGTTAAAGCCGAGGTCCTTGGATAACATGAAATTCACCTGTCTTGACAATACGAGGACATTGAAGATCAATATGGCAGAAAGAGCAAATTGCACTACGACCAGTACCTTCTTAAAGTCTGTTTTCTTGCTACGTAAAGTATGTGATTTCGAAAGGACATCCCTGGTAGCCACCCAGGTACTCTGCAGAGAAGGGTATAGGCCAATAATCAGGGATCCTGCCAGAAATATTCCAATAATAAATAGCCAGTAAAATGGATTACTGTAAATGAGCGATGATGCAGCCAAATCAAAAAGCCGGTAAAATACCGGGGTTATTAAGACCATTACAGCAAAGGATACAAAAAGAGCAAGGACATTAATGATAAACACGGTAAGCAGGGTCTGGGAGAAAAGGTTGAGCCTGTTTTCCCCAAGCACCTTCCGGACTCCAACTTCATGAGCACGGTCATTGTTCTGGACTACCAACAGGTTTATGTAGTTGATCCAGGAGATCAGTATGATCATTAATGCAACGATCATGAGGATAACCAGGGTCTTTCTGTCGCCGTTGATAGTAATTTCATTATCCAGATTTGAATCAAGGTGGATCCTATCGACCGCTTGCAGATTGAATTTCACCCTTGTATTACTGCTTTCAAGGTCAGGCATATATCCATGTACCCTTGCATTAAGTCCTGATTCAAAAACAGCAGGGGAAAATCCATCTTCAGCAAGGATATATGTATAAAGCCAATTCCCTCCCCAGTTGCCTTCCGGCTGCCCCCAGGGCCAATCCTTGAAAGTGATGTAGGAGTATATGAAATCTAATTCCAGGTGCGTATTCTGGGGTATATCCTTGAAGATACCTGTGACTTTAAAGACAAGTCCCTCATTATGCCAGAATGTCTTTCCCATTGGATCCTGACCTCCGAATAATTTCTCTGCCTGGGTTTCGGAAATGATAGCAGTATAAGGTTCCTTCAGTGCCAGCTCCGGGTTCCCGCTGGTCAATTCAAGCTTGAATACATCGAGAAATCCATCATCGGCCCACAATACTTTCTGATTATTCAAGAATTTATTGTCTTCCTTAATGTAAATCAGGCACTCTTCATAGCATCCTCTGATGGCTTCTTTTATTTCAGGGAAATCTCTTTTAATCGCTGGTGCCAGGGCAGACATTGTCCTGGCACTGTGAAAACTCAGGTTCCCGTTTTGATAATGCTCATAGGAAATTCTGTAAACATTATCCACCTGCGGGTAGAACTTATCAAAACTGCGCTCGTAACGGATATATTTCATCAACATCAGGCAGGCACTAATGCCGATCGTCAGGTTAAGGATGGTAATGATCGTAAAAATCCTGTTTTTGATTAAAATCCGTAGGGTGATAAGTAAACCTGCCTTCATCTGAAAAGTGAATATCTGTTTAAATTTAGTGATTAATCTGCATTAATTCCGGCATTAACCATCCCTCCATCTTCTGAGCCTCAACATATCACTAATAAATATCTTACATTGGAATTGCAGGATCAGTATGTTCTGTGAGCGAGTCATACTGTCTGAGCCCCGTCCCGACGTGTCGGGGCGTGGCGAGTTGTATGATGAGCCGAACAGAAGTATACTAATCCTGCTATTTACTACTATCTTGTGAAACAATTTTTAGTGGTATTCAGAGTTCATTATTAACACATTAGGTATTTTTAACTATCCATTAATCCCAGGCCTTTGAAAAGAAGGATCATCATTATCATATGCCTGTTTCTTAGCCTGTCCTCGTTTGCCCAGGATCTGTCCGGCCTCCGGTCAAGATACATCCAGCTTACTGGTGACAGCCTGAAACTGGACAGTCTGATGATCCTGCCGGGTTCAGCTTTTCTTTTTGACCGGGAAAACAACAGGATCCCTGATAGCCTTTATGATGTTCTACCGGTTGACGGTATATTAGTGGTTCATCCATCCCTGCTTGATACCAGGGTGATGGTAAAATACAGGGTCCTCTCATCTGCCCCTTTTCAGCCTTACCATCATAAGGATCCTTCGAACCTGCAGGAAAAGGTCCAGGGCCAAGCAGCAGATCCCTTCCGGATAACAGCTGATGATCTTCAGCAGGGCGGATATTATAGCTACTCTGAATTGAATAAACGGGGTAGTTTGTCCCGTGGCATCACTTTTGGCAACAACCAGGATGTGGTAGTGAATTCCAACCTTAACCTGCAATTGACGGGTAAGATCAGCGATAACCTGAACATTCTCGCTGCCATATCCGATAATAATATCCCCATACAGCCGGAAGGTTATTCGCAACAGATCAGTGAGTTTGACAGGGTATATATATCGGTTTTCAATGAGCAATTGGGACTGGTGGCCGGTGATTTTGAGCTTACAGGCTCACCCGGAATGTTTATGAATTTCTATAAAAGATCCAAAGGGGCCATGTTCACTGGCAAATTCAAACTGGGGAATAGGGATAAGGAAAATTTCAAGACCACTGTAAGCGGAGCCATTTCCAAGGGAAAGTTCAGCAAAAATTCATTTATGGGGATAGAAGGAAACCAGGGACCCTATAAGCTAAGGGGGTCCAACAATGAGCAATTCATCATCGTGCTGGCAGGTTCTGAACGTGTTTACATAGACGGAAGAATGCTGACAAGGGGTATCAATAATGATTATACGGTGGATTACAACAATGCAGAAATCACCTTCACTCCCATGCAGACCATAACGAAGGACAGGCGTATCATTGTTGAGTTTGAATATACGGAAAGAAGTTATGCAAGATTTTTAGTCTATACGGCCAATGAGTACCAGACCAAAAATGGAACTTTCTTTTTCAATGTTTTCTCCGAGCAGGATGACAAGAACCAGACCCTGCAGCAGGATCTCTCAAACGAAGAAAAGTTTTACCTGTCACAAATCGGTAATGACATTAATAAGGCGCTGGTGCCAAGAATAGACAGTGTTGGTTATAATGAAAATGAGGTCCTCTACAGGAAAAGGGACAGCCTGGTATTTGACTCCGTCTACAGCAATGTGTATATCCACTCAAATGACCCGGAACTGGCAGTCTATCGCTTACGGTTCAGTTATGTCGGGGAGGGGAATGGGAACTACCTCCCGGAAAATTCCGTGGCCAATGGAAAGGTGTTCCGCTGGTATGCTCCTGTGGATGATATAAAGCAGGGAAGTTATGCGCCGGTGGTTTTACTGGTCACTCCGAAAAAGAAACAGGTGATCAGCGTTGGTGGATCACAGGAACTGGGGTCTATGACCAGGACCAGTTTTGAATTTGTACTTTCCAATAATGACCTGAACACTTTTTCCAGCCTTGATAAAGATGAAAACCTTGGTTATGCGGTGAACCTTGAACTCTACCAGGAAATGCTGAAAAGGGATACATCACGCATCCGCTTAAGGGGGCAAGCCGGGTACAGACATATCAGCAGGTATTTCAGCTCGGTGGAAAGGTTCAGGAGTGTTGAATTCGAGCGGGACTGGAACCTCGAGGATAGTCCAAACCAGGAACAGGAACACATGGCTAATGTGGGACTTCAATTCTATGAAGCAAAAGCCGGCCAGATCAGGTATAATGCTGAATTCATGAAACGGGGCAGCGATTTTGAAGGGATACGGAATACATTGCTCGGAAATCTGAAATACAGTGGTTTTGAACTTGACGTGAATGCCAGCCTGCTGAATTCAAGTGATCTTCTTAACGATACAAAATTCCTGAGGCACCGTACTATGCTTTCCAAACATTTCCGGTATGCCATACTGGGCATCAAGGAGGAAGGAGAACAAAACAGGTGGACAACCCGCAGAAACGACAGCCTGTCCCCCAACAGCCTGGCCTATCAGGAATTTGAGGTCTTCCTTACCCAGCCTGATACCATACAGAACCGGGGATACTTAAGTTACAGGAACCGAAGGGATTATTATCCCGGGAATAATGAAATGGTTTATGCTACATTGGGACAGGACCTGAACCTGGGAGCCAATTTGCTGAAAAACCCGGCCAGCCAGCTCCGGGTAATGCTTACGTACAGGGAACTGTCCATTAATGATTCTACATTGAGTGACAATAAACCTGAAAATTCATTGCTCGGGAGGATTGAATATGGACTGCAATTGGCCAGGGGAGCCATTACAGCATCCACATTTTATGAGGTTGGATCCGGACTGGAATCAGAAAAGGAGTTCTCTTACCTGGAGGTTGCACCCGGACAGGGAGTATATCAATGGATAGATTATAATCAGAATGGACTAAAAGAATTGGACGAATTTGAGGTTGCCCAGTTCCAGGATGAAGCCAGATATATCAGGATCTTCTTTCCTTCAAGCAACTTTATGACGGTATACAGCAACCAGTTTAACCAGACCATCAATCTTAACCCGGCCAGGATCTGGAAGACCAGGGATGGCTTTTATAAAGGTTTATCACTTTTCTCCAACCAGTTCGCATACCGCATCAACCGTAAAAATACAAACGCTGATATCCTGAAAAATCTGAATCCTTTCTTTTCCGACCTTGATGATCCTGACCTGGTTACTATATCTACCTCTGTGAGGAACAATCTTTCTTTCAATAAGACAGGCCAGATATTTGGATTGGACTATATTTTCCAACAAAACCTCAACAGGGTTATTCTTGCTAATGGATTCGATACGCGTACCAATCATAGTCACGGCCTGCGGGCCAGGTTCACCATCAATAACCAGACATCCATCATCAACCAGTTTGACAATGGCGAAAAGAGCTTTGCCTCAGAATTCCTTTCCAACCGGGATTATGAGATCGATTTCATATCCAATAAATTAAGCACCCAGGTCCAGTTTTCCCAGGCATTCAGACTGGTGGCTGATTATGAATACAAAACCCAGGTGAACCGCCTGGATATCCAGAAGGCCTCAGCGCATAATCTGGGCACTGAACTACGCTACAGCATCCTGAACAAGGGAATTCTGACCTGCAGGGTAAATTATGTACATCAGACATTCAACGATGACCCTGCATCGCCGGTTGGTTACGAGATGCTTCAGGGATTGCTTCCCGGCCACAATGGTACCTGGAACCTGTTGTTTCAGCGGACCATTACAGGAGGAATTGAAGTGAACCTGGAATATGCAGGCAGGGTATCCGAAAGCCAATCTGTCATCCACACAGGCGGCCTATCGGTCAGGGCAAATTTCTAAGCGTCCGGGATCCAGACAGGAGAAACAGCCTCAGCAGGCTGGTTCAGCAGCATCTCTACGGAAAGGTTTTTGTTCCATCTGGCTGGTACTGGTACCTGATCGTGAGCTCTACATAATCAGAAAGTGCTCCTCCTGTTTTTAACTGAATATCCTTGATCCAGATCTTGGCGTATTTATTAGCAGCGGTCTTAATGGTCCAGACCTGATTAACTTCAACATTATCTGCCAGTCCCTGAAATCCCTGAGCAGTTACTTCAGAATAGCTGTTAAAAAATGTTTCTGCATCAGCAGCAGTTGCAAAATCTCCGTTTTTGTGAAATGCGTCATCCTGATTGGAACTCTGCAGGGTAACGCCAACATTCTGCTGAAATATTATATGGATGGCAACAGATCTGGTTGAATACTGCTGAGCGGCGAATAGATGGATATCTGTACCATCCTCAAAATTAAACCCATAATAGGAATGTAACTGGTCGGAAAGCATTAATTCTGAACTCAGAATAATCTCTCCACTATATTTTGGATCTTCTTTTTTCTCACATGCGAAACAGATCCCTGTCAGTATGACTAATACTGCACTTATCTTTCTCATAATCTAAGCTTTAAAAAGCGGTTAAGAACAGATCAATATCCTTGGACGGGATATCGAAATGCTTGCCTATGAAATTGTTTGTGAGGATGCCGTTAAATATATAAACACCGTTCCTGACACCCATATCATCCTTTAAGAATTGTTTCACTCCCCCGGATTCTCCCATTCTCTGTAAAAGTGGGGCAAAAACATTGCTGATGGCGATGGAAGCTGTACGAGCAACCCTGGAAGGCATATTGGGTACACAATAATGAATAATGCCATGTTTGGTAAATACTGGGTCCACCTGGGTCTTGCACTCGGAAGTTTCAATGCATCCACCCTGGTCTATGCTAATATCCACGATCACCGAACCTTTCTTCATTTGTTTTACCATCTCCTCTGTAACAATATAACGTGGCCCCTGTTCAATCAAGTACATGGCACCGATCAAAACATCTGCTGACCGAAGCGTCCGCTCCATGACCTGCCGGTGAAAAACAGAGGTATAGATCCGCTGGCCGATGTTATTCTGCAACCTGTTAAGCCGATGTATAGAACCATCGAATACTTTTACCTGGGCACCCAGTCCCAAAGCGGCCCTTACTGCAGATTCTGCTGCCGTACCAGCCCCGAGAATAACTACTTCTGTTGGAGTGATCCCCGAGATCCCACCCAACATTACCCCTTTACCTCCACGGAAATTGCTTAAATACTCTGCTGCAATGTGTATTGATGTATTTCCTGCAATGGTACTCATGGAACGGACTACCGGGTGACAGTTATGCTCATCCTTGATATTTTCAAAAGCTATGGCTGTGACTTTTTTCTTCATCAGTTGCTGGACGAACTGTTTGGTCTGGCTGTTCAGGTGCAGGGATGAGATCACAACCTGCCGTTCACTGAGTAATTCTATTTCCTCCATCGAAAGAGGGGCTATCTTGAGGATGGTATCTGCGTTGTAGATCGCTGCCCTGTTGTCAAGAATAAATCCCCCCAGTTCACTATAGTCTCTATCTGAATAATTTGCGGCTTTCCCAGCCCCGGACTCAATCAGGACTTCATGCCCTGAGTTCACCAGCTGGTCTACTGCTTCCGGTGTAAGAGCGACCCTGCTTTCGAATTTTTGGATTTCCTTTGGGATGCCTATGGTGAGCTGTTTTTTGCTCTTGCCAACTTCCAGCATTTCCTCCTGGGGCATCAGGCTTGCCCTGCCAAACGTGAATTGTGAATCGGATGTATCCTGGGGTATCATAAGCCTAAAATAACATAATTCGCCATTATAGTCAAGTTTGGATACATAACTTAAACCTCTACCTCCATGGTTCTTTCATTATTCCCGGTAATCTTAATAGATACATTTACCGTCTCCGGAGGTAGCAAGGTAGCTACTTTTTCCGGCCATTCAATAAAACAATACTGGCCACTGTCAATATATTCTTCATAACCAAGGTCATAAGCCTCCTCCAGGTGTTCAATCCTGTAAAAATCAAAGTGGTAAACCGAATCACTTCCACTGGTTCGGTATTCATAGATCAATCCAAAGGAAGGTGAACTCGTATCATCCGTAACATGGAGCACCCGGCATAAAGCTTTGATCAGGGTTGTTTTTCCTGCTCCCATCTCACCGTAAAATGCAAAAATCCTGCTTTCCGGAAGGATGTCAATCAACTCACGGGCAGCATCATCGATCGACGCCAGGTCTGGTATGTTGATGCGTATCATTGATCAGACAGAAATTTAAGATGGATTGAGGATGACCAGCGGTACCATCATTTCTTCCATTGAAACGCCTCCGTGCTGGAAAGTATTCTTATAATAATTCATGAACTGGTTGTAGTTATTCGGATATACCAGGTAGTCATGATTGGTGGCAAAAATAAAGGATGAGCTGATATGGGATTTGGGCAGGTGGATCTGGTTGGGATTCTTGATCTCGAAAACCTCTTCGGGTTTATAATTCAGATTCCTCCCCTGCTTATACCTAAGGTTAGGCGTGGTTTTCCTGTCGCCGATCACTTTCACCGGATTATTTACACGGATGGTCCCATGATCTGTGGTCAATACTACTTTGATGGGTAAATGTGGACAACTCCTTTAAAAAATCATAGAGATGTGAGTGCTCAAACCAAGATCTTGTCAATGATCTGTAGGAAGGTTCATCATATGCGAGCTCCTTGATCATCTCCAGTTCGGTACGGGCATGGGACAGGATATCCACAAAATTAAATATGACCGCCGTCATGTCAAAATCCATCAGGTTCGATGTATTTTCAACCAGCTTTTTCCCCCCCTTGAATGGTTTATTTTATCATAATGTATCCGTAGTGATAATCCCATTCGCTGGATCTGGTTTTCAAGAAGGTCTTTCTCTTTCATGTTCTTCCCGCCTTCTTCTTCCTCATCTACCCAATACTCGGGATACCGTTTCTCTATTTCCATTGGCATCAAACCCGCAAACATGGCATTTCTGGCATATTGTGTGGCCGTTGGCAGGATACTGCATACTATTTCCTCTGATTCCAGGGTATAATACTCCTCGATCAGGGGTTGCAGTATTTTCCATTGATCAAAACGAAGGTTATCGATCACAATCAAACATACTTTTTCCCCTTTCTGTATGATCGGCAGTACTCTTTCCCTGAAAATGCCCGGGGAGAGTAAAGGTATTTCCGGGTCCTTTCCTTCAAACCATGAATAATAATGGGTCTTGATAAATTTGGAAAATCCCGTATTGGCTTCAGCCTTTTGCATACTGTGGATCTCTTCCATACCATCATCCATACTGGATTCCAGTTCCAGATCCCAGTAAGTCAGCTTCCTGTATATTTCTACCCAATCGCTGAAATGGTAGGCTGTATTGATGAGCATCCGGATCTGTGCAAATTCCGACTGGTAAGCAGAGGTCGTATGTTTGGTTACAAGCCTTTTTGTATCAATGTTTTTCTTAATGGACAGTAAGATCTGATTGGGTTTTACCGGCTTGATAAGATAATCACTGATCTTGCCGCCAATGGCTTCATCCATGATGTCCTCTTCCTCGCTTTTTGTGATCATGACCACCGGTAGCCCCGGATTCAGTCCCTTGATCACACTCAGGGTTTGCAGTCCGCTCATCCCAGGCATGTTCTCATCCAGGAAAACCAGGTCAAAGTTTTGTTCCTCCACCAGTCTGATGGCCTCATCCCCGTTTGTTGCAGTCAGAACAGAATAACCCTTCTCCTGGAGGAACAGGATATGTGGTTTTAACAGGTCAATCTCATCATCTGTCCAGAGTATCTTAATTTCCTTCACCATTGCTGTAATGTTTTCTGAAAAACAACCAGTACTTATCCGAAACCCTGTCACTGAGCAGGACTTCGGCATTCCCCTGCGATATGATAAAAGGCCTGTAATTTACTCCCTCCAGGGTCGTGCGAATAGCCTCATTCATGAGAGCCATTTGGAAATAATCCCTGGCATCATTCATGTCCGGGAACTCTTTGACATACAATGCTACTTCCCCTTCCTCCAGTGCTTCATCAACGATATCAAATGTATTATTGGGAAAATGATCGATATTCAGGTTTATAAATTCAAATTTGAGTTGATTCAGGTCAACCCTGTTGTTAACGAATAATCCATAGAAAAACACACCTGTGGTATCTGGACTGTAAATCTCCTCTGCTTCGATCTTTTGTGTTTCAGTTTTTACCTCCTGATCTGAGTTCAATATATATGCCAGCACCATGCTTGCCATGTCAGCGACCTGCTGATCAGGGCTGCTGCTGGCCAGGCTGTCCAGTGCCAGTGTGAATACCAGTAAATCCTCGGTTTTTCCTATGGCCAGTACTTTTAATAGTTCAAATTTGGGCAACAATGGGTCATCTGCATACCTCACAAGCGCTGTATCCACATCCCGGATGACCCGGTCATAATATCCCTGCTGGAATAATTGATAAGTCTGTTCATAGTAGGTTTTCACCTCGTTCTCTTTAGCCTGTAGTTCTGCCGCATAATTCGGATTGGTCAGTAACTGGGCTGGCTGGCTTTCAGGGAATTCCCGGACAATGGATTGTTTATATACATTGGCCAGCTGCATATTGTTATCCTGGTTGTATATGGAATATAGGTTGTAATAGGTATTCAGTGTATAATCATTTCCCGGATAGCGGTCAAGCAGGTCAGTGTAAGTAGCAATTGACCTTGGAATATCCACCAGGTCATTCCTATATATAGTGCCTGCATTGAACAAAGCATCAATGATCCTTCCATGGGAAATTTGCATCATGGAATCAGTCATTGGGATATCCTGCAGATAGAATTCTCTCGATTTGTTGCTAAGGACTTTCTGTTTTTCTGCCATAACTCCGGAGGAATCAGCAACTCCTTCTTCCCCTGCAATAGTTTCAAAGCTTATCTCCCGCTTATTGGATCTTCTCCAGTTATCTTCAAGCTTCCGGTTACCCCATTTCATCCTGAACTCGGGCTGGCCAAATCCTTTGGCCGCCTGGTTATAAAAATACCATTGCCCTCCCTGGTCTGCAGTATAACCTGTCCGTTGGCTCTGGTTAAGGGCCTGTCGGTTATATTGCTGGTCCTGCATCGCCATTGCCTCTGCTTCGCGGGCACGCTGCTCTGCCAGTTGCAACTGGGCAATAATACTGTCAATGATGGCCAGTCTTGAAGCTTCATCCAGTCCGGCAAGCATCTGCAGACTGTCTTCCATCTGGACAATCTTAAGATTTTCAACAAGCAGGGATAAACTCATTGTTTTCTGGATGAATTCATCATAATCAGGGTAATCATCGGTTAAATAAACAGAGGCACTATCATAATACAAATCAGCCATCTCATAATCCTGCCGCTCATAGAAAATATCTGCGAGCGTGAGGCAAGTTGTTGTTTTTTGCTGTGTATTACTCGTACTGTTCGCGGAACTCAGTTTATACAGATCAATAGCTTCCTGGGTATTCCCTTCCCTGAAAGCCACATTTCCCTGGGCATAATATATCTGGTCCTTGAAATCAGAATTTTTGTCATCTTTCAGCATCTTCCTTAATTCATCCTTAATCTCCTTTGCATTATCAGTACCGGCCATAAAAACACTTGCCCGGTTGATCCTGGCATTGAAACTGAATTCATAAGGCGGGTTCATTTTGATGACATCCCTGTAATATTTTGAGGCCATTGTAGGATCACCGGCTTCCTGGTGCAACTGGGCAAGAATATAGGTATACCTGATCCTGTCATCTTTTTTCCGGACTCCCTCAAGGGCCCTGGACAGGGGCTCAATGGCACGATCGTATTCTTCCTGCTGCATATACAAATCAGCAATGGTGGCATACAGATCAGACCTGATTTTTTCAGGAAATTCCACGGTCCCTGTCAGTACTTCCAGGATGTCTTCAGCCTCCATGTATTCCTCAAGCATGATATGAGTTCGGGCACGCCATACCTGTGCTTCATAAACGATATCATCATCATAGAAAAATTCGGAAAGTACAAATTTAAAGGTCTCCAGGGCCAGGTAAAGATCATGACGGTAAAGGTAGGACTTGCCCATCAGCAAGTAATTGCTGGGGACATGGTTGTTGTATTCATTTCGAGCATAAAATTCCTTTTGCTTCTCACTCTGTGGACCATCCTTAAATTCGGGTTTGACAGTTATGGAATGCAGGGTTATGACCTTGGTTGCTTTCTGTATGGTTCTTTCCATATCCGGACCAATCGATGAAGCTATGCTTTCATCTGAATACAGGAAAAGGGGAAGGATCCTGGTAAAATCATTATCGTAGGAATCTTCTATCCTGTCGAGCCCCTTCTTAAAACTTTCATTGCCATTAAAGAAAATATTATACCTGGCGGTTACATTATGGTAAGCCCGGGTGGAGCCGGTATTTTTTTCTGTGCTGCAGGATGCTGCCAGGATAAGGGACAGGACGAAGCTATATTTAATGATATGCTTTCTCAAGCCGGTTCAGGTATATGAAAGTCAAACGTAAGAATCCCCGCACAATTGTGCAGGGATATTCAATCCAATGCTGAATCTAATATGTGATACATATAGGATCAATCAAGGGATACTAATTCTTTCATTTCGGGGACCTCCTTTAAGAGGGCCTGCTCAACTCCAGCCTTTAACGTCTGATAACTGAAAGGACATCCATCACAGGCGCCATGTAACTTCACTTTAACTACCTTTTCATCAGTTACTTCTTCAAGGGTAATTCCGCCTCCATCTGCTTCCAGATATGGCCGGATTTTATCAAGCGCTCTATTCACCCTTGCATTTAAATCATCTCTCTCTTTTTCTGTCATGATTTATTCGTATTTAGGATCTATTTTTTTGTTATCTCTACAATTTTTGTCGGTGGCAAGTCAGCATTTCTCTTCTCGGTCTCACTGATCACATTTTTTGCCAGTCCTTCAAATGCTGCAGCCACAGGAGCAGTTGAATCCAGAACGACAGGTTTACCCCGGTCACCACCTTCACAGATCCCCTGCACGATGGGAATTTGTCCAAGTAATGGAACGTTCAGTTTTGCTGCCAGCTCCTTACCGCCATCTTTCCCAAAAATATAGTATTTATTATCCGGCAATTCAGCCGGTGTGAACCATGCCATATTCTCAACCAGCCCTATTACCGGTACATTGATCTTATCACTCCTGAACATGTTGATCCCCTTCAGAGCATCTGCCAGGGCTACCTGTTGTGGGGTAGTGATAACCACGGCACCTGTAACGGGGACTTCCTGGACCATGGTCAGGTGAATATCACTGGTGCCGGGAGGCAGGTCGACGAACAGGTAATCCAGTTCACCCCATTTTGTCTGGGTGATGAATTGTTTGAGTGCACCTGTAGCCATAGGTCCCCTCCAAACCACAGCATCTTCCGGATCCACAAAAAACCCAATGGACAATAAGTTGACCCCATAGCTTTGAACAGGGATCATCAGCTCCTTGCCGTCTTCAACTACCACTGAAGGGCGCTGGTTTTCCGCATTCAGCATTTTGGGAATGGATGGCCCGTAAATATCGGCATCAATAAGTCCCACCTCAAAACCCAAACGTGCTGTTGCAACAGCCAGGTTGGCAGCCACGGTGGACTTACCAACACCACCTTTGCCTGATGCCACGGCAATGATATTCTTTACTTCAGGAAGTATCCTGTCAACAGCGATTATTTCTTTTGCATTTATCTGGATGTTGCCTTCAATTTCAACATCTTTTCCAAGGTATTTGTGAATGGATTTGACACAGGCTTTCCTTACGGATGAGATGACCGGATCATTTGATCTTTCAAAAGTGAGGCTGAAGGCCAGTTTATTTTCTTCAATCTGTATGTCTGATACAAGATTCATGGAAACAACATCCTGGCCTTTACCCGGGTATTTTACCTTTCGCAATGCCTCCAACACTTGACTTTCTGAGATTTTCATGGCCTAAATTTACGATTATTATTCCAATAAGATTTTCTTTATTTAGATTAATTCCGCGCACGGATCCCAGAAGACACTGTCGAAATCCACCACCCGGTCATTTTCTACTCTGACCCCTTCACTCTCTAATAATTCCTGCATTACGCGGGGACCTCCAAAATGATGTTTGCCGCTTAATAAACCTATGCGATTTACTACCCGGTGGGCAGGGATGAATTCAGGATGGCTATGTGCCTGGTTCATTGCCCATCCCACCATCCTGGCTGCCTGGGGGGAGCCTATGCACCTGGCAATGGCACCATATGATGTGACCCTGCCATGCGGGACCAGCTTAGCTATTTCAAAAACCCTGGAGAAAAAATCCTTATTCTCCTCCTTGCTCCTGTTCCATGATATTTTTGCCACTGGGTAGTCTGAATTGTAAATAATGAATATTTAATCCTTGTTCTATGAATTGCTCCTCATAAAAGGTCCGGATCCCATGAACCAGTTCCGTATTTTTACTGCCATAGAGGTTTTCAGTTGCATATTCCACAATGAGATGGTTCAACCTGGCCAGCTCAAGGGTATACTCATATAAAACGGCATTATCCGTTTTCAGGTGTATGATCCCGTTATCTCTCAGGAATTGCCGGTAAAGGTTCAGGAAGCGTGCAGCTGTCAATCGCTTTTTATTCCGTCTCTTCTTCAGCTGCGGATCAGGGAATGTCAGCCATATCTCATCAACTTCATCGGGACTGAAAAAGGAAGTTACAAATTCAATCCTGGTGCGGATAAAGGCAACATTGGGGATCTTTTCCAGGTAGGCCTTTCTGGCGCCAGTCCATATCCGTGCCCCTTTTATGTCGATCCCGATAAAATTAATGTTCGGGAACCGTTCTGCCAGGCCAATCGTATATTCACCTTTCCCACATCCCAGTTCGAGAATGATAGGATGCTTGTTCCTGAAATGCCGGGATGCCCATTGTCCCTTCAACCCGAAATCTTTTTGGAAGACCTGTTCGGTGGCCGGCTGGAAGACATTATCAAATGTCTTCATCTCCTCGAACTTGCTTTGTTTTCCCTTGCCCACCCTGATCAGGAGATCTATTAGTGCTACTTTGCCACTTCTATCCGCAATCCTACATCCAGGACGAACGGAAGCCTGTCCATGCGCATGCCCTGCTGGTATTCAATGGTATAATTGCCACGTTGGGCAAACCTGACGTTATCTTTATAGAGCTGCTGGAGATCCCAAATATCTCCCAATCCACTTCCCAGCCATTTACCCCGGTCGTCAGACAGTGTGAGTTCAAATGTTTCCCGTATGTTATCACCGGAAGGAGCAGTTGTTTCGATAAAGAGATGAAGATTGCTAAAAGGATAAAGACTTGTATTTCTGACATTTACATACAAATTGTGTGCGCTGACTGTGTCGTCTATAAAAACCTCAAAACTGATCTTATTGTCCTTGTTCCATATCCCATCAGGAATTTTAATATTCTTTTCATACACCCTGCCTGGATCACAGGAAATTAGGATCAACAGGCTGCAAAAGGAAAAAAGTACTGGAAGTCTCATTGATCTATCCCGGGGCTTTTTCTTATATCTCTTTTTCTTCTTCTTTGACCTGCTCGTTTTATCATCGAACCTGGTCAGGCTATCTTTCCCGACATCATCCTGGAACTCCAGTTTTTCCTCCTGGATTGAACCCGGATCAATAAGGGTTTTTACCTTTTTGCCCTCTTTATTCAAGCGGATGATCTCCTTGACCCTCTCTACTGGTACCGGTACCAGGTTGGAGGCATTTTCCCTGACAAAACCATACCAGAAAAGATTGCGATAAATGTCAGTTTTCTGGTGGTATGCATCTCCATCACTGGTTTCCAGAACGGTGTTGCGGTCTGGAAAATCCTTCTGGGCATCCAGGTATGCATTAAGTTCATAGTTGAGGCAGCATTTCAATTTTCCACACTGGCCGGCCAGTTTTTGTGGATTCAGGCTGACTTCCTGATGACGGGCAGCATTTGTGGTTACTGAAACAAAACTGGTCATCCAGCTTGCACAGCAAAGTTCCCGGCCACAGGAACCAATGCCTCCGATCCTCCCTGCCTCCTGTCTCGCACCGATCTGGCGCATCTCGATCCTGACCTTGAAAGCATCTGCCAGAACTTTGATGAGTTGCCGGAAATCGACCCTTTCATCTGCGATATAATAGAATATGGCTTTAGTTTTGTCCCCCTGGTATTCAACATCACCTATCTTCATGCCCAGGCCAAGATCATCAGCAATCTGCCTTGACCTGATCATGGTATCATGTTCAAGCAGTATTGATTCCTTCCATTTATCAACATCTGCGGGTTTTGCCTTGCGGTAAACCTTCTTCAACTCCTCGGAATCCTTGGAGATACCGTATTTAAATAACTGCCGGAGCACCAGTTCCCCTGTAAGGGATACCACTCCTATATCATGCCCGGGGGAAGCTTCAACAGCTACTATATCTCCACTACTGAAATTTATATCGTGAATATTCCGGTAATAGCCTTTACGGGTGTTTTTGAATCTTACCTCAATAATGTCATTGAAATTTTTCGCACCCGGAATATCTTTTAGCCAGTCAGTCGTTGCCAGTTTACTGCATCCGCAGCTTTTGTTGTATGGCAATTTGTCAAGTTCTCCCCGGTTGTCACAAATATGTCCGCTCTCTGCCATAATGGTAACAAAAATAAGAAAATTCCTTCATCCCTACCTGATAAGCTTTACCAGCTTGAGTGCAAAATCCAGGAATACGATACGGGCATATGCATTTGCTTCAATATGGATGCTGGCTTCATTCAGTTCCTGCACCATGCCAGGAACGTTCCTGTCATTGATATAAGGAAAGAATTTCTTCGAGAAATCTGATTCATCGGAAGTCATACGCACCAGTTCCTTTTGCTCCTTATTCAGCAGGTAGTTTTCCCTTATCATCCGCATGGCATAGGCCAGGAATGCCTTCTGTCTTTCCCTGCCCAGTCCCGACAGCTCTTCCACCCAGTCAAAGATCTGCTGGAATTCCCTCGAATACGACAACCTCATGATCCGGATGAATAGCTCCAGCTGGTATGCTGATTCCTCACTTGTTAAAAGGTATTCCTCAGCTTTTACATAATTTCCCTCTGCAATCTTCACAGCACCCTGCAGTATTTCATCTGCTACGGAGTGCTTTTCTTTCAGTGCCTTCAGCAGATCTTCCTCTGCTATCCTTGGAACCCGGATCAGCTGGGTCCTTGAAAGAATGGTTGGAAGCATGGGACCGGTATCCTCGGGGACCAGGAGAAAGATGGTCATGGGCGGTGGTTCCTCTATTAACTTGAGCAGTTTATTGGAAGCTGTCAGGTTCATTTTCTCAGGCATCCATATGATCATGACCTTAAAATCCGACTCATAAGACTTCAGCTGAAGTTTCTTCATGATCTCCTCGCTCTCCCTTTTAATGATGGATCCCTGTTTATTTTCCATACCGATATAGTTGTACCACTGGTGTGGTGTCATATATGGACTTTCAAGCAGGGCACTGCGCCATTCTGCAATGAAATCATCGCTCACAGGGTCTTTTTTGACTGACCTGGTTGTGAAAACCGGGAAGACAAAATGAAGGTCGGGATGCACCAGCTTGTCATATTTCAGGCAGGAAGGACACTTACCGCAGGAATCTCCGTCCCGGCGTTCCTGGCAGGAAAGGTATGTGGCATAAGCCAGGGCCAATGCCAGGGATCCGGACCCCTGGGGCCCATGAAATAGCTGGGCATGCGGCACTCTTTCTTCAGCTACTGACTGGACCAGTTGCTGTTTTAGATCAGCATGCCCTGCTACTTCTGAAAACCGCATAAGGATAAGAATTAATTAAAAGAAGATCTGGGATAAAATTAAAATACTTTTTTAACTTTGGCGAACCATTTTAATTAATCCTTTAATAAACAATGCAAACAATTGATAAATACGACTTTACAGGCAAAATAGCGATCATGAGAGTGGACTTTAATGTCCCATTAAATGACAAATTTGAAGTAACCGATGATACCCGGATCCGGGCAGCCGAACCAACCATCACCAAGATCCTCAATGAAGGAGGTTCAGTAATACTGATGTCTCATCTTGGCAGGCCGAAAGAAGGACCCGAAGAGAAATTTTCGCTGAAGCATGTAATCCCTAACCTTTCTGATATACTCGGAACAGAGATAAAGTTTGCTACAGATTGTATAGGCAGCGAAACCCTTGAAATGAAAAAAGCACTGAAACCAGGCGAGGTACTGTTGCTTGAAAATCTCAGGTTCTACAAAGAAGAAACCAAGGGGGATGAGGAATTTGCAGGCAAACTTGCCGAAGGAGCAGATGTATATGTTAACTCTGCTTTTGGCACTGCCCACAGGGCCCATGCATCGACTACCATTGTGGCCCAGTTTTTCCCAGGCGACAGGATGTTCGGTTACCTGATCAACAACGAACTGAATAGCATGGATAAGGTCCTGCATGGTTCTAAGAAGCCATTCACAGCAGTGATGGGTGGAGCAAAGGTCTCTGATAAGATCCTGATCATTGAGAACCTGATGGAGAAGGCAGACAACCTGATCATAGGTGGAGGCATGACCTATACTTTCATCAAGGCCATGGGAGGCAATATTGGTTCATCCCTTTGTGAGGAAGACAAACTGGACCTGGCCCGTGACCTGATCCAAAAAGCAAAAGACAAGGGAGTCCAGCTCCTGTTACCGGTAGATAATGTTGCCGCTGATAAATTTGATAACGAAGCTGCCACCAGGATCACATCTATCGATGAGGTTCCGGAAGGATGGATGGGATTGGATATTGGACCTGAGAGCATTAAGATATTCAATGATGTGATTGCCGCCTCAAAAACCATACTCTGGAATGGCCCCATGGGTGTATTTGAAATGGAAAACTTCCAGAAGGGTACCAAGAGCGTTGCCCTGGCCATTGCCGATGCCACTGCAAAAGGTGCTTTCAGCCTGGTAGGCGGAGGAGATTCCGTGGCGGCTGTCAATAAGTACGAGCTGAAGGATAAGGTTAGCTACGTCTCAACCGGTGGCGGTGCCATGCTGGAGTATATCGAAGGCAAAGAGCTTCCCGGCATCAAAGCAATCACGGGGATAATATACCGAGAAAGGATATTAAAACGGCACTTGAATTTTGCGGCAAATAACCGCAAAATATAGGTGCCTTTTTTAATACCCTTTCCCAATAACATCCACAAACTACGTTGCCGGAAAGATCTTTGCCGTCTCATTTTGTACTTTTGTGAGATGGGACAGATTGAGCCGGATAGGATCTTTGGTATAAGCAGTGATGAGCAGTTCCGGGAGCTGGCCCTGGAAATTTTCCAGTTCCAGGCCGCTGAGAATCCGGTCTATAAAGCCTACCTGAATCACCTGGGGATATCTCCCGGTGACATAAATACCCTGGATGAAATTCCTTTCCTGCCGATTGAGTTTTTTAAAAAGCACAGGGTGGTTACCGGGGATCTGGATCATGAGGTGATTTTCGAGAGCAGCGGAACCACAGGAGAAAACACCAGCAAACATTATGTCTGTGATCTGAAATTATACCAGAACAGTTTTATCTCTACTTTCAAGCAGTTCTATGGAGATCCCGTCGGGCTATTGCATTCTGGCCCTCCTTCCATCCTACCTCGAAAGACAGCATTCCTCTCTTGTATACATGGCCAATGAACTGATCCGCCTGAGCGGGCATGCTGGCAGCGGGTTTTACCTGGATGACTATAAGGGCCTGATCCAACAGCTCGATACAATGGAAAAAGAGCAACAGCCGATCCTTTTGCTAGGTGTCAGTTTTGCCCTGCTTGACCTGTCTGACACACTTCCCGCTGGATCTGAAAAATACCATTATCATGGAAACAGGCGGGATGAAAGGGCGCCGGGAGGAAATGACCCGTAAGGAACTGCATGAAAGGCTGAGCCTCGGTTTGAAGATGGGGTCCATCCATTCAGAATACGGTATGACCGAATTGCTTTCCCAGGCCTACTCAAAAAAAGACGGGGTCTTTTATACACCTCCCTGGATGAAAATACTGATCAGGGACCCCTACGATCCGTTCAGCCTGATGTCCGGTGACAGTTCCGGGGGGATTAACATCATTGACCTGGCCAATCTTTATTCCTGCTCTTTTATCGCCACACAGGACATCGGGAAACTAACTCCTAACGGTGGGTTTGAAGTCCTGGGAAGATTCGATTATAGCGATATCCGTGGATGCAACCTGATGCTGGAATAATTGACGGATCCTCAATTACATTAATTGAAAAAAGAAATCCGATTTAATCCCTCGTTCAATTGAAAGCTGAAATCATTCCAAAAAAAGGACCCGGATAAAGAAGCGGGCATGGAGATCTCTCCTTTGATATCAGAATCTCCCTCCCTTTGGAGGTGCAATTTGATCATCCCTTTTGGATGTGGGAAGGATACCTCAATCGATTGAAGATCACCAAGGTTTGGTTGTACAATCACGCTTTCAAACCCTGGCTTTCCTGGGTAAATCCCGGCAACAGTGTGGAGAAGGTCGAAACAGGGACTGGCACTCCATCCATGACATTCGGATCGGGGATTCACGTCTGTTTCGCCAAAGGTGGTCATCCCTTTTTCGAGCATGTGCTCCCAGGGTCCAAGCAATTCCAGGTATTTATCTCCCATCCCAACTTTCTGCAATGCCCTGAATAAATAGAACTTAAAATATATGGTACATTGGATCAGATCTTCATTTTCCAGGATATTCTCCATTAATTGTCGCTGCTGGTCCTCTGGGAGTGTATTGGTCAGGATAGCCAATATGTTTGCGTGTTGGGAAAAAATTTCTTTATCTGGCGTTTCAGCGATTAATTCTAATCTATTATTGTAACACTTGTCCAGGATTACCTTCTGGAGTGCCTTTTTCTGCCGGTGACATTTCTCTACTTCTTCGCTGTTTCCAAAATATTTAAATATATCAGCTGCATTTTGAAGGGCGTATACATATTGGAGAGACACGTTAGCAGAATACCCATTATCTGCTCCCGGAGGGATCCCATTGGAAAAACCCTGTGCCCAGTCCGTGAAATTCCACCATTCCAGATCCGTAACCATACCTGTGGAGTCTACTTTATCAGCAAACCAGCCCAGGACTGTTTTGATCCCGGGCAGAAATTGCCTTGTAAACTCAGGATCATCTGAGTACATCATATAGTCATGGATCATTCCAATCCAGAGCAGTGAATAGGTGGGGATGACTTGGACAATGTATGAAGGATACCGGCTCTGTGTGAGGCCATTGGGCAATCTGGAGTTGTCGAATTGCTGGATGGATTTCCGCATTAACCTGTCATCTCCGGATACATAAATGGAGACCATTGACTCAATCCTTGCATCACCTATATAGTTGAGTTGCTCATAATAAGGATCAAAGAAATTTTCACCAGACGAATTTTCTATGGTTCGCCAGGCCGCATTCCATATTTTTCCCAGTTTTTGGTTGTTACTTTTGAAAATGGCTTTTTCTTTGAATGGATAGGTGGTTCTTATATTATAATATTCATTAATTACCAGGGACTCATCCATGGTTTCAATATCAAGCTGTACATATCTGAACGTTCTGCGGGAAAGGGATTTATACTTACGGAGATCTCCTCCATCAGGGGTGATACGGTCATAATAGCCCATGATACTTTTACCTTTAATGATGTTCCTGTTTCCTTTTCTGTCACCCGGACTGAAATGTTCATTGGCAGATTCGGCACTATTGCTGCCATCCAGGAACAGCGCCTCAGCATATGTTATCTTTATTTTAGCCCCTTTCCCTCCGCTGGTGATCAGTTCCGGATAACCGGTGGAATGGACCCCATTGTCCAGCAAAATGGATGTCTTTGTATGTGCAGGAATGATGGCGTTAACAGATTCCTGAATAAATAGTTTCACATGATCTAGCCCCTCCACCCGGACTATATCTGAAAAGCGTTCCTGAACCTCTTTTAACATTGGGATCTGACGAGGAACAAGGAACCAGGTACTACCATATAAGAAACCTCTTCCAACAGCAAATTCAATTGTCCCGAGTTTGGGATCAAGCCATTCTGAATCATCAAAATCCAATGATTTCCACCCCCAGGGATACCTGGCAGCTTCGATGGCCTCACCCGGACCAGCCGCATAATAAGCATTTAATGAGTCACTTGTGAAAGGTATCTGAGTATACGCGCTATTCCTGATAACCCTCCAATTTCCGGAACCCGTATTAAGAGAAGCGCTAATTCCAGTAGACTCATCTGCCTGCAAAATAAATGCGGTTTGAAAAGTCTGCTGGGCAGCCCTGCGATATTCACCAAAGTTTACGACTTCTGCAGCAATAACATTGTTTCCCCTATTCAGATAATGGGCGATATCAATTGTCTCATACCGGTAATTGTTCAGGTCTCCAATGGAGGGCCCGGAGCAAATATATTGCCCATTCACGTATAAGCGGTATCGGTTATCAGCAGAAACATGAATGATAAAACTGGAAGGTTTTTGGTCGAGTTCAAATTTATTTCTAAAATGAAAAACTCCATAATCCAGTGTGGATTCATAAGGATGGGTAATCCATTGGGCAGTCCAGGCATGTTTGAGTGAGGTAAATGCCTTCCCTTCTGAATTAACGTCGACATTGGACTCTTGGCCTAAAGTCGAAGCCAGGCTGAACACAACAAGAAATAATACAAAGATTGGTCTCTTCATTATAGCATCTGATTAAATAAGACGACGTAGAATATTAATTATCGAAAGTACGAATAGATTACAGAATACTAATAATTCCCTGACTCCAGTGCTTCTCTTTTCGATTTGGGCAGGCTGTCAACAACAATGGTGTATGAATGGTCAATCCATTCTTTCAGCTGATTATCAATGATGCTGCCGCTAAGGCTGACCCCGTTCCAGTGTTGCTTGTTGAAATGATAGGCCGGAGTAACTTCCGGATGCTGCTCTCTCAGTTCAATGGCTAGCTCGGGGTCACATTTCAGACTGATGCCCCGGCTATCCTCTGAGAGGTCAAGCAGGGCAAACATCTTATTCATTACTTTAAAAACCAGGGCAATGTCATTGAAGGGTAAGCCTTCAGTGACACCTGGTTTGGAAAGACAGTATTCTCGGATTTCTTCAATGTTCATAGCTAATGTTCCCAGGCCTAATAACTGGACTATATGCTGTTAATTATTTATAGTAAAGAATATTTGTAACCTTTGAAATATAGGATACGATACAATTTAAAGTATCTTCAAAATTATAACATGTCAACAATATTTGTATTACTTTGTTATACTTAGATTGATATCACTGATAAATATGTAATTTCAAATTAAATCAATTATATAATGAAAAGACAAAAGAGTAAACTGAAAAACCTTATGCTGGCTTTTGGACTGTCATTGCTTGGCAATTTCGCCTTAGCCCAGGGCACAGCAAAGAAACCCAACATCCTTATTATTTGGGGCGATGATATTGGATGGTTCAATCCAAGTTGTTATAACCGTGGAATGATGGGTTACAAGACGCCTAACATCGACCGCATAGCGAATGAAGGCGCTATGTTTACTGACTGGTACGGCCAGCAGAGTTGTACTGCAGGCAGGGCTGCATTTATTACAGGGCAGAGCCCCTTCCGTACCGGACTCCTGAAGGTAGGACTACCAGGGGCTAAAGAAGGCCTTTCTGAAAAAGATCCCACCATTGCTGAACTCTTGAAAAACTTTGGGTATATGACAGCACAATATGGTAAGAACCACCTTGGCGACCTTGATGAGATGCTGCCAACAAATCATGGTTTTGATGAATTTATGGGAAACCTCTACCACCTCAATGCTGAAGAGGAACCTGAAAGTCCCGATTATCCCAAGAATCCTGAATTCAAGCAGAATTTTGGGCCCAGAGGAGTTATAAAGTCCACCGCTGATGGTAAAATTGAGGATACAGGGCCTTTGACAAAAAAGCGCATGGAAACTATTGATGATGAGGCTACTGCAGGTGCTATTGATTTTATGGAAAGGGCAAAGAAAGAAGACAAACCATTCTTTTTATGGTGGAACTCTACCCGTATGCATGTATATACTCACCTGAAGGAAGAATCTGATGGTGTTACCGGTCTTGGAATTTATGCAGATGGAATGGTTGAGCATGATAAACATGTAGGCCAGTTACTGGACGAACTGAAAGATCTTGGGCTGGATGAAAATACAATAATTATGTACTCCAGCGATAATGGTGCCGAGGCATTTTTATGGCCAGACGGAGGTACAACTCCTTTCCGCAATGAGAAGAACTCGAACTGGGAGGGTGGCTACCGTGTGCCTACCCTAATAAAATGGCCCGGGGTTATTGAACCTGGAACTGTCTATAATGATGTCTTCTCGCATGAGGACATGCTCCCGACTATTCTGGCTGCTGTTGGCGAGCCCAACATTAAGGAAAAACTTATCGAGGGCTACGAAGCCAATGGAAGGGATTTCAAAGTACATCTGGATGGCTATAATCTACTACCCTATTTCCAAGGTGAGGTAATGGAAGGGCCCCGGAAGGAATTCTTCTACTGGACTGACGATGGAAACCTTGCTAACCTGAGATATGATCGATGGAAGATGGTCTTTATGGAACAACGCGAACATGGCTTTGCAGTATGGCAGGAGCCATTGGTAACCCTGCGTGTACCCAAGCTTATGGATATGCGTGGTGATCCGTTTGAGCGGGCAGAGCACGAGGCCGAAGGTTATAATTTGTGGAGATTCGATCGCGCATACCTTATTTTGCCTGCTGTGGCATATGTGTCAGATCACCTTGCAACATATAAGGATTTCCCTCCAAGACAGAAACCAGGAAGCTTTAACCTTGATCAGGTATTGGAGAAGATCCAGGATAATCCGATGAATAATTAACTTTTATCTGAATCAACGCCCGGCAGTTCCTATTGCCGAGCGTTCTTTTTTAATAATCATTTTCACAATGAAAAATATAATAAAAACAGCAATCATGGCAATGGCTATGATTTTACTGGTAAATGGCTGCCACATTATAGAGCCAAAGGATTCTTCAAAAGAGGATGCAAATATTGAAATCTCTGCATCGCTTTCCTCATGGAATGATGGTAATGCAAAACAATCCATTATTGACTTTGTACAAAGAACCACATCAGGAGACAATGCTGACTTTATTTCTGTTACTGATCGCATCGCTTGCTTTGATAACGATGGATGTTTGTGGACCGAGCAACCCTTCTATTTCCAGTTGGCTTTTGCCATTGACCGTGTGAAAACCTTGGCTCCTGACCACCCCGAATGGAAAACCACTCAACCATTTAAAGCATTGCTTGAAGGCGATATGGAAACATTATTGGCTGGAGGAGAACACGCAATATTGGAAATAGTTATGGCTACTCATGCAGGAATGACCACCGATGAATTTTCACAGGTTGTAAAAGAGTGGATTAGCACTGCAAAACATCCAAAAACAGGAAAATTATACAAAGATATGGTATTCCAACCCATGGTTGAACTTCTTGATTATTTGAGAGCAAACGGATATAAAACATTTATTGTTTCCGGGGGAGGCATTGACTTTATGCGTCCATGGACTGAAGAGTTATATGGAATTCCATCTGATCAGGTAATTGGAAGTTCCGGCAAAGTAAAGTATGCTGAAATCGATGGAAAGGCAGTGTTAATCAAACTTCCCGAAATCAATTTTATCGACGATAAGGAAGGTAAACCTGTGGGGATTCATAGATATATTGGCAAAAGACCCGTGTTTACAGCCGGTAATTCGGATGGAGATTATGCTATGCTAAAATGGACCGTGGAGGGTGAAGGACCCCGTTTTGGAATGATTGTGCATCATACCGACTCAGTACGAGAGTATGCTTACGACCGCGAATCTTCCATTGGCCGCTTAAACAAAGGTTTGGATGAGGCTGCAAATTACAATTGGCTGGTAGTGAATATGAAAGAAGATTGGAAAGAAATTTATAAGAAATAATGCAATTAAAAGCTACTTGTCACAGGTACTGGAGGTATGACCATCCGTCGATTTCCTGTTGATTATTCTTGTTAAGCTTTAATACAACAGGTTTCAGGCTAAACAACCATAACTATTGAAAGGTATAATTCTGGAGTTTTTTATCCTAATTCGCTGGAGAATCTCTTTCGAAGTATATTAAAAAGTGATAATGAGCTTGTTGAAATGATATGCAGGAGTAACCTCCGGATGCTGTTCGCTGAGTTGGATGGCCAGTTCCGGGTCACATTTAAGGCTGATACCCCTGCTTTCCTCCGAGAGATCCAGCAGGGCAAACATCTTATTCATTACTTTAAAAACCAGGGCAGTGTCATTGAAGGGTAAGCTTTCTGTGACGGCTGGCTTGGCCAGGCAGTAGTTCGCGGATCTCTTCGATATTCATGGGAGTAAAAATATACATCTTTCGCAATCATTTCTTCTTTGCTATTAGATTTTCTTAATGTAACTTCAAATATTAATCTAAATTTTTGAAGTTCAATTCAATTATTAATATATTTACCTTGCCAATACAAAGGTCATGCATATTAAACGTGAGATACAAAATCATATTCAACAGAACCTTTTTAAAGGCAAGGTCATTATTATCTATGGAGCAAGAAGGGTGGGTAAAACTACTCTGGTAAAGCAAGTTCTAAAGGAATATCCAGAGAGCAAATACATCAATTGTGAATTACTGCAATATAAGACAGCGCTGGAAACCACGAATAGTGAGAAACTAAAAGATATCATTGGCAACAATAAGCTAGTGGTTCTGGATGAAGCACAAAATATTCGGGATATTGGGCTGATATTGAAGATCATTGTAGATACATTCCCCGAAACTCAGATTATTGCCACAGGTTCATCCAGCTTCGATCTGGCCAGCAAAATAAGTGAACCTCTTACCGGTAGAATGCGAAAATACACGCTTTATCCATTTTCAGTTAATGAAGTTTCCAGGGAGCATTCCTTAATTGAACTCATATCACAAATGGACAGATATTTACGGTTCGGTTTGTACCCTGAAGTATATGATAAGAGCGAAGAGGATTCCATTGAAGAATTAAATGAACTGGCAAGTAATTACCTGTACAAGGATGTATTACAATATCAAAATATCAAGAAACCCAATCTCATTATTGACTTATTGCGAGCACTGGCTTTGCAACTCGGTTCAGAGGTTTCGATACATGAACTGGCCAAACTCTTAAAACAAAATTCTCATACTGTACTAAGATATATTGAATTGCTGGAAAAGAGCTTTGTGATATTCAGACTACGGGCTTTTTCACGAAACATGAGAACTGAAATAAGCAAAACTCAGAAGATCTATTTCTTTGACCTGGGAATGAGAAACAGCCTGATTCAGAATTTCAACCCTCTTGCTTTAAGAAATGATACCGGAGGACTGTGGGAGAACTTTTGCATCCTGGAACGGATGAAACATCTTGAGAATAACAGGAAATTTGTGAACTCTTACTTCTGGCGCACATACAACCAGCAGGAGATTGATTATATTGAAGAGTATGGCGGTATGTTGCATACTTTTGAATTTAAATACTCTTCAGCCAAGAAAGCAACGATTCCGAATGCTTTCAGCAATTCTTACCCGGAGCACTCATTTACGCTGATCACTCCAAGTAATTTCCATCAATTATTCAAATAGAGTTTAATACAACACCATAATGACCTTATTTTACGTTTAGGTCATATGATTCTATTACACGTTTAGGTCATTTGACCATAGGATAACTTACAGTATAAAACAACTCCTATATGACCTTATTAAAGTGGTATGCGGGAGTAACCTCCGGATGCTGTTCCCTGAGCTGGATGGCCAGTTCCGGATCACATTTCAGGCTGATCCCCCTACTATCTTCCGACAGGTCAAGCAAAGCAAACATTTTCCCCATCACTTTAAAGACCAGGGCCGTGTCATTGAAAGGGAAGCCCTCGGTGACGCCGGGTTTGGCCAGGCAGTAGTTACGGATCTCTTCGATATTCATAGTATGCAATTTTGTGGTACTAATTCATATTTACATAAAACTTTTGAAGCCATGAAAATTATACTCCGATCATATCTTTTTCATGGTAAAAAATCCATTTCGCTTCACATGCTGACATTTGTAAACGAAATTCCCGCAAATTTAAATTGCAATTTTAAAATTACGACAAAGCTTATCACAAGTTGTGATAGGCTACACTGTATCAAAAGGTTGAAATAATATGGTACAATTTTGCATTTTGATTGCAATTTTGTACTTTTATAAAATGATTCAACGTGAAATAAAGGAGAAGCTAATCCAATTATCAGGGAAATTTCCGGTGGTTTCCCTTACCGGGCCAAGACAATCAGGCAAAACCACTCTGTTGAAAGTGTCGTTTCCTGACTATATATATACATCACTTGAGGAACCTGATACAAGGATTTTTGCAGAAACAGACCCAAGAAGATTTCTTGCATCAGGTCCCAGAATGATCATTGATGAGATACAGAGAATCCCAGAACTATTTTCCTACATCCAAACCATTACTGATCAATCCGGTCAAGTTGGTCAATTTATCATTTCAGGGTCCCAAAGCTTTCTGCTAAATGAACGCATTTCGCAGTCTTTGGCTGGTAGAGTAGCTATACTGCATCTTATGCCTTTTAGCTATTCTGAACTAACTGCCCATGGCCTGAATATTGAATCATTTGAAGAATTGATTTATAATGGCTTTTATCCCAGGCTATATGACAAAAAAATAGATGCGCAGGATTTCTATCCAAATTACATACAGACATATCTCGAACGAGATGTAAGACTTCTTCAAAACGTTCAGAACCTGAATGATTTCGTTCGATTTATGAAATTATGTGCCGGAAGAGCCGGACAGTTGCTTAATTTCTCATCACTTGCCAATGATACAGGAGTAAGTGTCAATACTGCTAAATCATGGATATCTGTTCTGGAAGCTAGTTTTATAATTTTCCTTCTGCAACCTCACCACAGAAATTTTAATAAGAGACTTGTCAAAATGCCCAAGCTCTATTTCTATGATACCGGCCTCGCATCTGAATTCCTTGGAATCTCATCAGTAGAACAAATTGATACACATTTTCAATATGGGGCATTGTTTGAAAACTTTATCATTTCAGAGCTTCTGAAACAAAGATTTCATAAGGGAACACGCAATAATCTGTATTTCTGGAGAGACCACAAAGGCAGTGAAATAGATGTTATTATAGATCATGGAGATTCGCTCATTCCAATTGAGATAAAATCATCACGAACATTCTCACAAAGCTTTTTTACCAATCTAAAATATTGGAGAAAGATATCAGGAAGTGAAGACAAGCATAACTATGTAATATATGGAGGGGATGGTCTCACGGAAACCAAAGAGGGAATACTTCTAGGTTGGAGAGAATTGAATCAAATCCCTCAAGGCCATAAATAAACATCCAAAACATTCTTCTTTCATCACAACTGGTTTGGATCAAGGGGGAATGCTTAGGCTTACAAATTTATCAGCATATCAAAAAGCAATAATGATCTTGTTAAAGTGATAGGCAGGTGTAACCTCCGGATGCTGCTCCCTGCAGTTCGATGGCCAGCACCGGATCGAATTTCAGGCTGATCCCCCTGCTGTCTTCCGACAGGTCGAGCAGGGCAAACATTTTGCCCGCGACTTTGAAGACCAAGGCCGTATCATTAAACGGGAAACCTTTGGTGACGGCTGGTTTGTCCAGGCAATATTCTCTGATTTCTTCGATGTTCATGGCGGTATGTATAAGTTCACAAATAGCATGTCAATGACACGATGTGCTATTTATATTTCAACACCTCTACCAGAGGTACACCTAATGAACCCGATGGTGGTTTGATCTCAAGAAGGTTCGCTATGGTGGCAGCAATATCATAGGGTGTAACAGGCCGCGCAATTCGTTGGCTGGGTATGTTATAACCCGCGAAGAAGAGTGGCACAAAGGTGTCATACGACCAGGGAGAGCAATGAATCGCAGCAATATGGGTGGTGGTTTCCATCTCGTAATAGAAGTACCAGAACTGGTCTGCGATCACATGCACATGGCCGGATCGCTTGAGATGAAAATTGTTGAGAATCTTTATGTTTACAGGTGTCGGGGCAAAGGAACCTTTTATAAGGTCAGTGCGGGTCACGGCTCCTATCATGCCGGGAATCCTGATGATCTCTTCCGCCACTGCTGATTCAATCTCAGCAACACTGTATTTGGTTTTCCTGATCTCCTCTTCATTCAGATAGAGATAGGGGTGTTCGTAGAGCCGTACCACATCTCCTGAAACTCCCAACCGGGCCTCAAGGGCATTCTTTATGGTACCCTTGATGATGGTTTCGGAGGTCAGACGACCCACCTCAAATCCCAGACTCTGCATATATTCCGGAGCCTCACTCATTCCATGATCAGCGGAAACAACAATCAAAGTCTGGTCGAGCCCCACCTGCTGGTCAATGAACCGGAAAAGATCGGCCAAGTAAACGATCCATCCTTAAGACATTGTCCTCAGCCTCAAGACTGGATGGCCCGAACAGGTGGCCGATATAATCAGTTACGGAAAAGCTGATTGCCATAAAGTCGGTCTGTTTGCCCTGTCCCAACTTCTCTTCTTTCATCAATGTCTTGGCAAAGTCCGCTGTCAGTTCATCCCCGAATGGAGTACCTATCAGTGATGCGTAAAAATACTTCGAATCCCCTTTTACATGGTGCGGGAATGTGGTGCCCAGACCAAACATATCTACTTCGAAGAGACGATCATCATCCTCGCCAAATATATACAATGACACATCATGCACCAGTTCCCAGGAGGTATCTTTGTATTTGTCTGGCAAGCTTTTGTGCATTCCATTGCTTTACCCATTCGGGATATTCGTCATAATAATAGGTGCTGCTTTCGAAAGAACCATTGCTCTTGGAATACCAGAAGGCTTTACCTGTGTGGCCCCCGGGAAGAATGGCTCCACGATCCTTTATGGATACACTGAACATCCTGGATTGACTGTTGTTGGAAATCACCAATTCATCGCCAATTGTTGAAGACAATAAATTTGTTGGAGCTCTGCCTTTTCCTAATGCCGGTACTTTTCCAATCATCGGATAACGGTCATCCTCGCAATTGTAAATGACCCGTCCCTTATCCATGTCAAACCAGTTGCCGGCCACGATACCATTGTATGCAGGATATGTTCCTGTGAAAAGCGCTGCATGGCCGATGGGGGTTTCTGTATCGGCATGCTGAAAGTGGGCGTTTGTGTAATGCGTTCCTTTCTCCATAAGATAGCGAAAGCCGCCCTCTCCCAGACGATCTTTATAACGCATGGGAAAATCTCCACGCATCTGGTCAATGGTGATTTGAAGAACGAGTTTGGGTTTTTCACTCTTCTGTGCCATCACAACCATTGACACAGCTAAAATCAAAATTAAAAATGATAGTTTTCTCATGCTAAATAAGTTATTTAGTGAAAATTTACACGAATTTCCCTTTCTCAAGATCTGCTTTTCAATAATTTAATCTCCAATATACAAAGTATCCGGGTAATTCGTCATAAACGGAATCTGGAGTTCTCTCACTTTCTGTATCGTGCCCTGCCTGGGCAAATGCATGGTGGATGTCAACTACAGAAACTCCTCTGCTATAATTCAATTGAAGCATCTTAGTTTCTGCCTCCACCAGGATTCATCAAAAGAGTAAAGTCTGACTTTCACTCTGGATATTTCACCAAGATGATATTTACTTACAAACTGCTGTCAGGCTTAAAAAACAGGGAAGAAAGACACTTAAGCAAAGAGGTTTATCTCATTTAAATCCACCCTCGGAATACAAAGTAAATATACCTTTACAGTATATTAAAATGGGATAATGATCTTATTGAAGTGATAAGCCGGAGTAACCTCGGGGTATTGCTCCTTAGACTGGATGGCCAGTTCCGGATCACATTTCAGGCTGATGCCCCTGCTGTCTTCCGAAAGGTCGAGCAGAGCAAACATCTTCCCTGCTACTTTGAAGACATGCGTAGTGTCATTAAAAGGGAATCCTTCGGTGACTCCGGGTTTTGAAAGGCAGTATTCGCGGATTTCTTCGTAGTTCATTAGGGTAATATGATATGCCCAGTAATATAAACAATTGCAATTTCTGATCAACACAGAATGGTAATTTTTTACAGAAATACATTCCCGCATATTTAAAATATTTTTTTATATTTACGGCATCGCATTTGCTTTATGTATATAAAAAGAGCCATTGAGGAAAAGTTATTAATGCTTCTGGAGCATTTCCCTTCTATTGCCATCCTTGGACCTAGGCAGGTTGGGAAAACAACATTGGCCAGGGAAATACAAACACGTCTTTCACGAGAAAGCATATATTTGGATTTGGAAAATCCAGTTGACGCAGGCGCACTGGATCATCCGATTGAATTCTTAAACAACGTATTTGAAAAAGTAGTCATCATTGATGAAATCCAGAGAAAACCGGATCTGTTTCCCATACTACGCTCTGTGATTG
Source organism: uncultured Bacteroidaceae bacterium (assembly GCA_963767555.1). Taxonomy (GTDB): domain Bacteria; phylum Bacteroidota; class Bacteroidia; order Bacteroidales; family SM23-62; genus SM23-62. The sequence continues at coordinate 138,329 of CAVYEL010000024.1, forward strand.
ACCAAAATAGAATAAATGGCAGATTTATTTTGCTGGGTTCTGCAAGTCCGGAAATGCTTTACTTAAGCAATGAAACGTTAGCTGGCAGAATTGTCCATGTTGAACTCACTCCCTTTGGACATAATGAAATCTCACACCTGACCGACTTCAGGGAACACTGGATTAAAGGAGGATTTCCGGAACCGTTCAAAATAACCGATAAAGATGCCCGCAAGGAGTGGTTGAAAGCCTTCCTGTCAGCTTATGTTGAAAGAGACCTGAGATTGTTGGGACTTGGCACTTCCCCGGTAATCCTGCAAAAGTTGATTCAAATGATCTCTGCTTCACAGGGAGGGTTGTTAAATGCAAGTAATCTCGCAAAATCATTGGGGGTTTCATCCCCAACCGTTAGCAACGCCATATCATTCTTCGAGCGATCATTTCTTGTCCGAATGCTGAAACCCTGGCATTCAAATATTGGGAAAAGACTTGTGAAATCACCCAAAGTATATATGCGTGATTCCGGAATTACCAATTATCTACTGGGAGTAACTTCCTACGAGGAGTTACTACGACAACCCATGTTAGGGAATCTGTGGGAGGGTTACATGATCGAAGAAGTGATAAACACCCTAAGAGACGATTATCAATATTTCTTCTACAGGACAGCAGACGGTGCAGAATGCGACCTAGTGGTTTTTAAAGGCGATCAGTGTTTAGCTGCACTTGATGGAAAGTTCACCCCAAATCCCAAAAGGACAAAATCTATGGCCATTACCATACAGGATTTAAATGCCAGAAATGGATTTTATGTTGTTCCAGAATGCCCCGAAACCTATTCAATCGGTGAAAATCAATATGTAACTTCAGCATGGCAAATCGCTGAAATCATTCGTTCCATGTAACGGTGATAACGCTGAATGCAACCTAGAGGCTTATCACAACTTGTGATAACCTGCCAATGAATGTGGAGTACAGTTCATACCTGTTCTCGCTCTGAAAACCCTGCTGAAATGCTGAGAATACTCGTATCCAAGGTCATAAGCAACCCGGCCTTTCTGATCCGGGATGCAGGAAGGTTAATAATCTGAAATGGCCTTTAATTTTTTTACCTTCTTGAATCTTAAAGCTACTGATCCGCTAAAACCAGGATGTCTTTTGGTGTTATAATCTTTTTATCATAACCTCTCAAGGTAACATTTACCATGGCCAGGCCAATTTGAGTGGTATCCACCACTGAATCCGGAGATATTCTTTTCATTAACTTGATCAGCCACTTAAGGTTATTGATCAATATCCTGTACATTTTACTACTGGGCTGTATGCCACGCAAAGGGATGATGGCACCGGGCCTGAACATAAAAGCTTGCTTGAAACCCAGGTTCAGGAGGTCATTCTCCGTTTTGCCTTTAACCCGGGCCCACATGGTCCTACCTTTTTCAGTAGAATCTGTACCTACTCCAGAAACATAGTTAAAGGTCATATCCTTATCGATCTTTATAAGTTCCTTTGCCAGGGATAGGGTGAAATCATAAGTACGCTTTGTATACTGTTCTTCTTTCATTCCTGCCGCGCTAACTCCCATACAGGCATAACATGCATCATATCCTTTTAGTTGCTCAGCAACAGAATCAAACTCGGAGAAATCCTGATGTATGAGCTCTTTTAATTTCGGATGATTGATGTCTGTGATTTTCCTGGAAATGGATAATACTTCGGCTATATCGGGATGGTCCAGGCATTCTAGTAATACCCCTTTTCCAACCATACCTGTCGCACCTGTTACGATTACTTTCATTGTTTTTGCTTTTTGACGTACAAAGTTAGCGCATTAATCTGTTCATGATAGTAAAGCATGCAGGCTGGTCTGGAAGAGAGTGGGAATAAATCCAGCCGGACAAATTATTCCGGAGAATAGAGCTGCCACTCTGCAATACCCGGCAGGCCTTCATTACGTTCAATATACAGCCTCACGCGTCTGGTTTGTATGGGATCAAAATTTTTAACCAGACCATGCCCATTGGTTTGGGCTGAAAAGACTTCCTTCCATCCGTTTTCCGTCTCTGCCTCCATTCGGACAGTTTGCCTGTATCTCGGCCAGCGATCTGGTTCATCCAATCCTGTGGCCTGGATCCAGGTGGGCCTCTCAAGGTCATACTCCAGGTAGCTTTCCCCAATGGAATCTGCAGATTCCCAGATGTGATGGCCGGTTCCATCCGCGGCATTTGCTACCGGATGATCGGGCAGCTCACTAGAGGCCATGATGGTCTTTCCCTCGGAAGCGAGAGGCATGGCTAATGGTTCTTCATCCAATCTCAGAATGATAACTGTGGCCACCGGGTCGGGGGCCTCTGTCGGCAAATCAATAACAATTCTTTCCTGTTCTGCTTTGATCAAGAGCTTCTTATTCGGTTTTACAAGAAGTGCTGCGCTGGCCACTTTACTGGTAAGGGGCACATGAAGCTTACCATTTTCAGGCCAGTCCGTAACATGCAGGAACAGTAGGTCATCCTTTCTGGTGGCCGCTCCCCAGGACAGGTAGCTGAAGGGGCCTTTGGTGGTCCCATAAATGGATTCTCCATTAACTTTCAGCCAGGCTCCCATATCCTGCAGCCTCTCAATGCAGGGCTGTGGAAACTCACCTTCGGCAGTGGGGCCAACATTTAACAGGAAATTGCCCCCCTTTGAACAGATCTCTATCAACTTATGGATCAGTTCTTCAGAGGACTTCCAGTCATCATCATAGGCATTGTAACCCCAGTGCCTGTTCATGGTCATGCAGGTTTCCCAGTCTCCTTCATGGCCAGTGACCGGGACAAATTGTTCCGGGGTTTTCGTGTCTCCATCTACACCAAGCCTGTTATTTGTGATGATATTCGGCCTGACTTTCAGAGCTTCCACAAAGGGCCTGGTCCGCTCCTCATTCATCCATGTTGGGGTATCCCACCAGAAGATATCCAGGGGATAGCGGGACAAAAGTTCTTTTGCCTGTGGCAATGCAATGTTTTCCAGGTAGGCATCAAAATCACCCTTGTGGGCCTCATCCCAGCCATCTCCTTCCTGGAACCGAGATTTGGCCCCGCCCGGGTGGTTCCAGTCCTGGGCCTGGGAATAATAAAACCCCATTTTGAGCCCCGCTTGTTTGGCTTCATCCACCAGGGGGCCCAGAAGATCCTTCCCGTAAGGAGTGGCATCTACCACATCCCAATCGGTAACATCCGAGGGGTACAGGGCAAAACCGTCATGGTGCTTGGATGTAATGACAATATATCGCATTCCCGCCTCCCTGGCTACTTTTACCCAGGCCTTCGGATCATATTTTACCGGGTTGAACTGGCTGGCGTATTCCTTGTATTCAGCAGAGGGAATCCTGGCACTGTTCATAATCCACTCGCCGTAATTGGTATTGTCACCGTACTTTCCTGCAGGAACAGCATACACACCCCAGTGGATAAACAGTCCGAATTTTGCTTCGCGCCACCAGGCCATTCTCTCATCATCACTGGAAGGTGCTACCACCTCAGCTTTGTTTTTAGGAGTAGACGTACAGGCCATCATCAGCACCAGTACCATGCTGATGGAGATTAAAAGAGCGGATTTTTTTACCATGATTCAGTAGGTTTTCATTTACTCGAATGTCGCGATTTATTTACTGAATATCAAATAGCTACTTTTTCCATCATCAGCAATGTTCCGACTAATTGCGAATTTCACCTACTTCGTCTCCATCCAGTTTATGTGGTTAAGATATTCACTAACTTAGGGGACATGATACGAAGAACAATGAAAAACTATCTTATTGGGAGTTTACTACTACTCCTGGTTACCACAGCTTATTCTCAGAAGGAGAAAAAGGACTATTCAGATGCTTTCCGGATCATGGAAGTATGGCTGGATGCACAAAAGGATTATGAGCAACTGCCCGGTTTATCCGCCATGATTGTCGAGGATCAGGATATTCTTTGGTCCGGGGCTTTTGGCCTTGCCAATATTGAGCAGAATGTAAAATCGGAGCCTTCAACTTTATATAGTATTTGCTCAATATCTAAACTATTTACCTCTGTCGCCATCATGAAATTATATGACGAGGGAAAACTCAGATTGGATGATAAGGTCGGTGATCTGCTCCCCTGGTATGACCTTGAGCAGAAATTTCCTGACAGCTGGCCCATTACGGTCAGGACCCTCCTGACACATTCCTCCGGCCTGCCCAGGGAAGCTAATTTTCCATACTGGACCGGACCGGATTTCCCGTTTCCATCAAGCGAGGGGGTCAGGGCAGAATTGGAGAACCAGGAAACCCTGTATCCTTCTTCCACCTATCATCAATACAGCAACCTGGGTTTGACCCTGCTGGGAGATATCGTTGAGGAAGTATCCGGGGTTCCTTTTGAAAAATATGTAAAACAGAATATCCTGGATCCACTGGGACTGGCAAACACGCGGACTGAATTACCGGAAGATCTGTACGGACAGGATCTTGCCATTGGGTACAGCGCCCTGTCAAGGGAGCTTCAGCGGCAAAAAGTAGCATTGTTCCAGGCTGAGGGGATTACAGCAGCGGCAGGTTTTTCATCAAATGTCCTGGATCTTGGGAAATTTGCCTCATGGCAATTTCGACTGATGGATTCAACGGTCAACGAGATCTTAGATCCATCTACCCTTAAATACATGCAGAATGTACATTGGACAGACCCGGACTGGAAAACCACCTGGGGTTTGGGATTTGTCGTCTCAAAAGGCAGTTCCGGAGAAAAAATTGTCGGACATGGTGGTAGTTGTCCGGGATACAGATCATCCATCAGTTTAAGACCGGAAAGCAAAAGGGCATATGTAGTAATGATCAATGCCAGTAGTACAAATCCACATAAATATGTGAATGGGATCCATGCGATTCTCAAAAAAGCAAAAGGGGCAGAAAAGAAACAAAATTCAAAGGATGTAAAACCAGTTGCTGACCTGCAGGAATATTCGGGATATTATAACCCCATGCCATGGGGCAGTGAAATGTTTGTGTCTGCATGGTACGGAAAGCTGGTTTCTATTGGATTACCGACTGAATCCCCTGCAGATGCAATGACCATGTTTAAACATATAGAAGGCGATACTTTTCGCAGGGTCAGGGATGATGGTGAACTGGGTGAAACCCTGGTATTTGAACGTAACAATACCGGGCAGATCACACGGCTCAAAAACCATGGGAATTATTACAGTAAAATGATCCGGTAGCAATTTTTTGGGGATAGTGCCTGTTAATCCCAGGAACTGAAAGCGTCTTCTATATGCTCGAGGATGAAATCCCCTGATCCTCCTGTCAGCAGGATGATGTCAAACCTGACGCCCTGGTCAAGTTTCCTTTTCAGCATGAAGGCGTTGGCAGCGCTGATCAGGTACCGCTGTTTCTTCCGGTTGATATGTTCTTCGAGACGCTCTCTACCGATGCGTTTTCTGACCTTGACTTCTATAATAATGATCTTATCTTCCTGGCTGGCAATGATATCTATCTCCCTGTGCCGGTATCTCCAGTTCCGCTCAAGAATCTTATATTGCCTTTGTTCCAGGTATCTGGCAGCGAGTTCTTCCCCTTCCTTCCCTATGTCCAGGTGTTCTGCCATCAATCAGGATCTGGTCAATCGATATAGGTAAGCTGGCTGTCTTCCTTAGTCACTCCCAGGGATACCTGTCTTCCCAGTACCATGGCCAAATTCCCCTCCACATGTCCGGCCGGGAAATTAAAACATACCGGGAAATCGAATTCCTCAACCGCTGCCCGGATGATTTCAGCGGCATCCATCCCGAAATGCACTTCATTGTCATGCATGTCTGTCAATCCGCCTACGACCAGTCCTGCGAGGTTCTCCAGCATTCCTGCCAGTTTCAGGTTCTGCATCATCCGGTCGATATGATAGAGGTATTCATCCACATCTTCCAGAAATAGAATGGCCCCACTGGTAGGAAACTGGAAGGGTGTACCCGTCAGGCTGTACAGCCCAGAAAGATTACCCCCCAGCAGGATGCCACTGCTCTTCCCCTCCCTGTTCAGGGAATGAGCCGAGACAGTATAGGATGGCAATTCTCCCTTCAGGATCCGGAAGAGGCTTGTCGCTGCAGGGTTATCCGTATCTGTCACATCCTTGAGTGTATAAGGCATGGCGGCATGGATGCTGGCCACTCCAATCCTCATTTGCAGGTATGCATGGAGGGCGGTAATATCACTGAAACCAACCACCCACTTGGGATGCTCTGCAAAACCCTTGAGGTCAATTTTATTCAGCAGGCGAATGGTGCCATATCCTCCACGGGCACAGAAGATGGCTTTGATATCCGGATGATCCAGCATCTGCTGAAGATCATTGAGCCGGTCTTTGTCCTCCCCGGCAAATTGGTGGTGTTTGGTATAAACTGAACCTGTCATGGTTTTCAACCCTTCCTGCTCCAGCTTGGAAAGGAAGTTTTTAATGTCTTCAGGATCAACCCATCTGGCCGGTGCTGCAATGCTAACCAGGTCACCAGATTGTAAAAATGGCGGTAATTGCATCATTGTATTAAATTAATAAAATATTCGGAAATGACCATTATCTTTGTCTGATCTTCACGCACCCTGAAAAACCGATCAATCACAAAATGAAAAAAACCAACCGACATCTCATTACAGCCGCCCTTCCATATGCGAACGGACCAGTCCATATCGGGCACCTGGCAGGTGTTTATATTCCGGCAGATATTTACTCCAGGTACCTCCGCCTGAAGGGAGAAGACATTATTTTTGTTTGCGGTTCAGATGAACATGGCGTACCCATTACAATTAAAGCCAGGCAGGAAGGTGTCACTCCCCAGCAAATCGTTGACCAATACCATAGGATGAACAAGGATTCCTTTGAAGATTTTGGGATCACCTTTGACATTTACCATCGCACATCACATCCTACCCATCACGAGACAGCTTCCGAGTTCTTTAAAACATTGTACGATAGGGGTGAGTTTGTGGAAAAGGAAACAGAGCAATATTTCGACGAGGAAGCAGGCCAGTTCCTGGCAGACAGGTATATTACAGGTACCTGTCCAAAATGCACGCATGACCAGGCCTACGGGGACCAGTGTGAAAATTGCGGACGGACACTGAACTCTACAGATCTGATCAATCCCAAATCGACCATCAGCGGTTCCGTACCTGTCCGGAGAAAGACAAAACACTGGTATCTTCCCCTGGATAAATATGAAGGCTGGCTGAAACAATGGATACTGGAAGAAAACAAGCACTGGAAGACCAATGTGTACGGGCAGTGCAAATCATGGCTTGACGGGGGATTGGAAGCACGGGCGGTGACGCGGGACCTGGACTGGGGGATCCCGGTACCGATAGACGGGGTGACGGGAAAGGTGCTGTATGTCTGGTTTGATGCACCCATCGGCTATATTTCGGCCACCAAGGACCTGACTGATAAATGGGCGGATTACTGGAAGAGTGATGATTCAAGAATGATACATTTTATCGGAAAGGATAATATTGTATTTCATTGTATCATCTTTCCGGCCATGCTGAAGGCGGAAGGCAGTTATATACTTCCCGAAAATGTCCCGGCCAATGAATTCCTTAACCTGGAGAACGATAAAATCTCGACTTCCCGGAACTGGGCAGTCTGGCTGCATGAATACCTGGAAGAATTCGAAGGGAAACAGGATGTATTGCGATATGTTCTCTGTGCCAATGCTCCGGAAGCGAAGGATAATGATTTTACATGGAAGGATTTCCAGGCAAGGAATAACAATGAGCTGGTCGCCGTCCTGGGCAATTTTGTAAACCGGGCACTGGTGCTGACACACAAATACTTCAATGGCAGGGTGCCAGAGACGGAAGACCTTGATAAATATGATGAGGAGGTGTTGGACTGTATAGCTGGATATAGAGACCGGGTGGAAAATAACCTGGATCATTTCCGTTTCCGGGAAGCACTGAAAGAAGCTATGAACCTGGCCCGTCTCGGGAACAAGTACCTGGCAGATACGGAACCCTGGAAACATTTTAAGAATGATCCTGGAAGGGTTAAGAACATACTCAACACAGCCCTGCAAATTACGGCCAGTCTCGCAGCCATCATCAAGCCATTCCTCCCATTCACTGCTGTGAAACTTGAAGGATTCCTGAATAACGGGGAGATAAGCTGGCAGGATATCGGTAATAAATCCCTGTTACCGGTGGGACATGAGATCAACCAGCCAGAACTCCTCTTTGACAAGATAGAAGATGCTGCTATACAGGTCCAGCTTGACAAACTGGCCAACAGTAAAAAACTGAATGAGGCCAGGGAGGCCGGCTTGCCTGACCTGAAGGAAGAGATCTCTTACGAGGATTTCAGCAAGATGGACATCCGGGTAGCCAAGATCCTGGCCGCTGAAAAAGTACCTAAAACCGACAAACTGATCAAATTGGAGCTCGACACCGGCATTGATAAGCGTACGGTAGTATCCGGGATAGCCGGGTTTTTCAAACCCGAGGATATTATAGGCAAACAGGTTTGTATCCTGGCCAACCTCGCACCCCGTAAACTCAGGGGGATAGTATCGCACGGAATGGTCCTGCTGGCTGAAGACGCACAGGGAAAATTGATTTTTGTTACACCTGAGGAAAAAACGGACGAGGGATCGGCGGTCTTGTAAGGTAGCCTATAAGCTAAGGATCCAGGCAGATTTATAAACCTGCTGGTCACGGATTGAAGCCAGTGCAGAAACGGCATCTTTCTTCAAAGGATAATGATTCGCCGAAACCCGGTAGAAAGAATTCTCACCTGTAATTACCTCTGCTTCAAATCCTTCACCTACCATCTTTTGCTGTAATTGCTGTGCATTCCCAAGGTCTTTGAAACTGCCCACAATGATATGGTAGCTCGGTGCCTCTATTGTGGCCGGTTCAATATCAGGACTGATTGGTTCGGCTTCAGGTTTGACAGATACGGATTCGGACTTAGTGTATCCGGCTTCGGACTCTGCGGTTCCGGCTTCAGTCTCAATGGAACCGGCTTCAGTATCAGTCAGTTGAGTGTCAGTAACCGTAGGTGAGACCACCATTTTCTGAACCGGCTGTTCCTTCCTGAAACTGTCAACTGGGTTCAGGTCAAAACTGGACAGGTTAATGTACCCCATCTTAACAGGTATAATGATCATGCCGGCAATTAAACAGGCAGCTGCCCCGGTATAGATCCATCTCCTGATCCTGTGCTGCTTTATCACAGGATGTGTATCATCCACGGCCAGGTAGCTTTTCTCGGTTCTGCGTTGGACCTTGTCAAATTCCTTATAATTCAAAAACGATAAGCCGTATGAATCAATCAGTAAATTATCATTTGTTTCCTGTGCAAACTCAATCTTCCTTGCCTTGTTGATGAAAAAATAACCCAGATCTTCAATGACAAACTTCAATCCTTTCCCGACCTCGTATTTGATGGTTTTGAAATATACCTCCGCCATGGCCTGTACCTCCTTGTAACCATAGTCTGTTTCCTTAGAAACATGAGCGTACAACAGCCCATCGTTATGGATGAGATTGGGATTGAACAGGATCTGCCTGGAAGGAGGCAGGACAATTTTCTGCGAAGCATCGAATGTTGCCGGCTTGTAATTAGCCACAAAACCACCCAATCCGGGCAGGATCACACAATCGTGCTGGAGCAAAAGCTCCTGGATATATTTATCCAAATTGATCTTCATCTCTCAGTCAAACAAAGTTACAATTTTTTTTTACGACATCCTCCTGAATTGATTCAGGTTTACGGATTCCTGCCAGACTTTGTTTCATTATTTATTATCTTCGTGGGTTCACTATACCAGCTATAATGGAAGCAATTAAAATGGTTGATCTGAAACGGCAATATGACCGTTTCAGGGATGAAATTGACATGGCAATACAGCAAGTGCTGGATTCCACAGCTTTCATTAATGGTCCCAGTGTAAAGGCCTTCAGGGATGATTTTGCCAACTATCTGGATGTACCCCATGTAATCCCTTGCGGAAATGGGACGGACGCGCTGCAGGTAGCCCTCATGGCGCTTGATCTGGAGCCCGGGGATGAAGTGATCACCACTCCTTTTTCTTTTATTGCCAGCATTGAGGTCATTAAACTACTGGGGCTGGTCCCGGTGCTGGCCGATGTGGATCCACGCTCCTTCAATATTGATCCCGGACAGATAGAGCAGCGGGTCAACAAGAAAACAAAAGCCATCATTCCGGTACATTTATTCGGACAATGTGCAGATCTGGAAAGCATCACGGATATTTCCCGTAATAATGGATTATTTGTAATTGAAGATACTGCCCAGGCAGTAGGCACTGATTACATTTTTCAGGATGGCAGCAGGCAAAAAGCAGGAACCATTGGAAACATCGGCACGGCTTCCTTTTTCCCTTCCAAGAACCTTGGTTGTTATGGTGACGGGGGAGCTATCATAACACGTGATGCGGCCCTGCACCATAAAATACAGGCCATTGTCAACCATGGTTCCCGGACAAAATACTACTATGACGAGGTCGGAGTGAATTCCCGGCTGGATACTCTGCAGGCAGCCATTCTCGGTGTAAAGCTCAGGTATCTCGACAGCTTTCATGAAACCCGGCAAAAAGTGGCGGAAGCTTATGATGCTGAGCTGGGAAATATTCCACAGTTAATACTGCCTGCCAGGGTGCCCTGGTCCAACCATATTTTTCATCAGTATACAATCATCCTCCAGGATGCAGACCGTGATCGGTTACGGGAATACCTCAGGAGCAAAGAGATCCCTGTGATGGTCTATTATCCGCTTCCTCTGCATCTTCAGGATGCCTATAAAGACCTTGGCTACCATAAGGGGGATTTCCCTGTTACAGAATCACTTTCTGAAAATGTTTTTTCCATCCCCATGCATACAGAAATGGAATCCGAACAGATTGAATATATTTGCCATCATATTAAAACCTTCTTAAAGCAGGAAAATTAATGAACGACAAGGGATTTTTTGCACATGAAACAGCAGTGGTGGATGATGGCTGTGAGATAGGCAAGGGTACCCGGATCTGGCATTTCTCACATATCATGTCAGGCGCCAGGCTGGGTGAAAATTGCAATCTTGGACAAAACGTCCTGGTCTCTGATGATGTCATCCTCGGCAATAACGTAAAAGTTCAAAATAATATATCCATCTATACAGGCGTCATCTGTGAAGATGATGTTTTCCTTGGTCCATCCATGGTTTTTACAAATATCGTCAATCCCAGGAGTGCCATTGTGAGAAAAGGAGAATACGTTAAAACCCGGGTTGGTAGAGGAGCATCCATTGGCGCCAATGCAACCATCATCTGCGGGAATACCCTGGGAGAATTTTGTTTTATCGGTGCAGGTACAGTAGTTACCAAAGATGTTCCACCCTATGCTCTTGTTGTAGGAAATCCCGGAAAACAGGTGGGTTGGATGAGTGAATACGGCCACCGGCTTCATTTTGATGATCAGCATCTGGCCGTATGTCCCGAAAGCGGTGAAAAATACGAACTGAAAAACGGAGAAGTAAGCAAGGTATGAAAAAGAATTTCGCGTTGATAGGTGTTGCCGGATACATTGCAGTCAGGCATTTGAAAGCCATCCATGAAACACATAACAACCTGGTCGCAGCACTTGATGTGTACGACAGTGTCGGGATCATTGATTCGTATTTTCCCGATACCGATTTTTTCGTTGAATTTGAGCGGTTTGACAGACATATTGACAAGCTCCGCAGGGAGGGCCATCAGGTTGATTATATTAGTATTTGTTCTCCAAACTACCTGCACGATTCTCATATACGATTTGCCCTCAGGAGCCAGGCCAACGCCATATGTGAAAAACCACTTGTGCTGAATCCATGGAATTTCGAAGGATTGGCTGATTATGAGAAAGAGATGGGCAGAAAAGTATTTAATGTTCTTCAGCTCAGGCTGCACCCATCGATCATAGCCCTGCGGGAAAAGATCAGGAATGGCCCAAAGGATAAGATTCATGATATTGACCTGACCTATATTACCAGCCGTGGAAACTGGTACCATTATTCCTGGAAAGGAAATCTGCAGAAGTCAGGAGGAATTGCCACCAATATTGGGATACATTTCTTTGATATGCTGATCTGGATCTTTGGTGAGGTGAAAGAAAATATCACACACCGGCTTGAAGAAGATAAGGCATCCGGATATCTGGAGCTGGAGCAGGCAAGGATCCGCTGGTACCTGAGCATCGATGCCAATGATCTTCCTGCGGCAGTGAAAGAAAAGGGTCAGCGTACCTTTAGAAGCATAACCATGGATGATGAAGAAATTGAATTCAGTCATGGCTTTACCGATCTTCATACCCATACGTACCAGGAGATCCTTGCCGGGAACGGATTCACCCTGGATGAATCAAAAAAATCAATTGAAGTAGTCTATACGATCAGGAATGCTGAACCTGTAGGCTGTAAAGGTGATTATCACCCATTTTGTAAAAAAACCCTGTAAACGTTTGAATATGATCACATCTTTATTGAAAGGAAATAAACATCTGGCAGTAATCGGATTGGGTTATGTTGGATTACCCATTGCATTGGAGTTTGCAAGGAAGATGAAAGTGATTGGTTTTGATATCAAACCTGAGCGGGTGGCGTTGATGAAAAAAGGGATAGATCCAAGCAATGAGATCTCTTCAGAGGCTTTCAAGGATTGTGATATCACCTTTACCGCTGATCAGGATGATCTGGCAGCAGCCAGTTTCTATATTGTTGCGGTACCAACTCCTATTGACGACCACAAGCAACCGGACCTGCGTCCCTTGCTCAGTGCCTGCAAAACCGTGGGAGATCATCTTTCAGAAGGGGATTATGTGGTATTTGAATCGACAGTATATCCCGGCTGTACTGAAGAAGACTGTGTACCCATCCTTGAACAGAGGTCCGGACTTACATACAAAAAGCATTTTAAGGTTGGATTTTCGCCGGAGCGGATCAATCCGGGAGACCAGACACATACCCTCACTACCATCACAAAGGTAACATCGGGCTGTGATGAGATATCCGCAGAGGTAATTGCCAGCCTGTATGAACTGATCATTACAGCCGGTGTACACAGGGCCAGCTCCATCAACGTAGCGGAAGCTGCCAAGATCATTGAAAATGCCCAGCGTGACATTAACATTGCTTTTATGAATGAGTTGTCCATGATTTTCAATAAGATGGAAATCAATACCTTTGAAGTCCTCGAAGCGGCCGGCACCAAATGGAATTTTCTGAGATTTTATCCGGGATTGGTCGGCGGGCATTGTATTGGTGTTGATCCTTATTACCTGACATATAAATCCGGGAAATTCGGACATCATGCCCGTATTATTAACTCAGGCAGGGATATCAATGATGGCATGGGATCATATGTGGCTAACCAGGGATTCAAAAAGCTGGTTGAACTGCAAAAAGATATACAATCCTGCAAGATCCTTGTCATGGGCCTTACTTTCAAGGAAAATGTAAGCGATATCAGGAATTCAAAAGTTGTGGATGTCATTAGGGAGTTCCTCTCATACGGTATTGTGGTTGACATTGTAGATCCCCATGCCTCCCCCGAGGAGGTCCGTAAGGAATACCAGCTGGAAATGGGAAATAAGCTTCAGCCTCCCTATGATGCCATAGTGGTTGCCGTGAACCATGAAGAATACCTGAAACTGGATGAAGACTATTTTATGTCTCTTTGTTCGGATGAGGCACTGCTGATGGACATTAAAGGAATTTACAGAGGCAGCATTAATAAACTCATTTACTGGAGCCTTTAATCTTATATTTGAATAGATGAAGAAACTTGTTGTCGTCACAGGTGGGACCGGTTTTATCGGATCGCATACCGCTGTTGAACTGATAAAAGCCGGCTATGAAGTCTTGATCATCGATGACCTGTCCAACTCAAGGATAGAGGTACTCGACGGGATTGAAAAGATCACAGGGCACAGACCCCTGTTTGAGAAGTTCGATCTGTGTGATGGTGGCAAAGTAACGGACTGTTTTAAAAACCATCCAGGTATTGCTGCCATCATCCATTTTGCCGCACACAAAGCTGTACCGGAATCAGTGGATAAACCCCTGATGTATTATAAGAACAACCTCTTATCCCTGATGAACCTGCTGGAAGCCATGAAGGAATATGGCATAAAGAACTTCGTTTTTTCATCCTCCTGTACGGTATATGGACAACCGGATAAATTGCCGGTCACTGAAACATCCCCAATAAAAAATGCCACCTCACCTTATGGCAATACCAAACAGGTTGCCGAAGATATTATCCGGGATGTGGTATCGGCCGGAGATCCGGTTGAAGCCATCTTACTAAGGTATTTCAATCCCGTTGGGGCACATCCTTCAGCACTGATCGGTGAACTTCCCATCGGGATCCCCCTGAACCTGATTCCCTTCCTTACACAGACAGCTATTGGCATTCGCGAAGAATTAAAAGTTTTCGGTGATGATTACAATACACCAGACGGATCAGCCATCAGGGATTACATCAATGTTGTTGATCTCTCGAGGGCCCATGTTGTTTCCATTGAACGGCTGCTGGGTGGTAAAAACAAATTCCCGCTGGAAACGTTTAACCTTGGAACAGGAAAAGGACTGTCTGTCCTGGAGATCATCAGGACTTTTGAGGAAGCTACCGGTGTTAAAGTAAATTACCGGATTGTTGGGCGTCGTGAAGGTGATATTGAACAGGTATATGCTGATACCACCCTGGCAAATGATGAGCTCGGATGGAAAGCAGTGGTCCCACTGGAAGAAACCCTCAGGTCAGCCTGGAAATGGGAACAATACATAAGGCAAGAAAAAAATGGATAAAACAATCATCATAACAGGAGGAGCTGGTTTCATTGGCTCACATGTAGTAAGGCTTTTTGTGAATAAATATCCGGATCATCGGATTGTGAACCTGGATGGCCTTACCTATGCCGGTAACCTGGAGAATCTGACGGACATTGAGAAACGGCCCAATTACATTTTCGAGAGAGGAGATATCACAGATGCTGGCTTCCTGGACAGGATTTTCAATCAGCACAATCCAGATACAGTAATACACCTTGCTGCCGAATCCCATGTTGACCGATCCATCCTCGATCCGCTTGCTTTTATCAATACCAATATCATTGGAACGGTGAACCTGCTGAACGCATGCCGGACCAGTTGGAAGGATAATTTTAAGGACAGGCTGTTCTACCATATATCCACTGATGAGGTCTATGGCTCACTCGGTGCGGAGGGATTATTTACCGAAACCACTGCATATGACCCGAGAAGTCCTTATTCTGCATCAAAAGCCAGTTCCGACCACCTTGTAAGAGCTTATCTGCATACTTACAAATTGCCGGTAGTACTGTCAAATTGTTCCAATAATTATGGTCCGTTTCAATTTCCCGAAAAACTTATCCCCCTGGCCATCAATAACATCAAGAACATGCTGCCCATCCCTATCTACGGTAAGGGCGAAAACATCCGGGATTGGCTTTATGTCGGTGACCATGCAGCAGCCATCGACCTGATATACCATAAAGGCAAGATTGGAGAAACTTATAATATTGGTGGTTTAAATGAGTGGATGAACATTGACCTGATCAGGATGCTCTGTGAGATCATGGATGACAGGCTGGACAGGAAGGCAGGTACAAGCGCCGGGCTGATTGAATTTGTAAAAGACAGGGCGGGGCACGATATGCGATATGCCATTGATGCTTCAAAAATTGAACGGGAACTTGGCTGGAGACCAACGGTGACATTCAGGGAGGGACTGGAGAAAACGGTGGACTGGTACCTAAGCAACAAGGCCTGGCTCGATAATGTCCTGTCCGGTGACTACTCCAAATACTACGACCAGCAATACAAGGAGCGTTAGGTTGAGGGCATTGCTTAAAAAGATGAAACGGATACCGTTAGTTTTACTTCTGGCTCTCCCGGCCATATGGTTTCTTGGTATCAGGTGTGCTGATCCCGGCAAAAAAACATCGGTGGAAGAAAAGCCTAACATCATCTTGATCATGATTGATAATGTAGGTTACCCCGAGATTGGCATAAATGGGAATGAATTGGTTAAAACTCCCAACCTGGACCATTTTGCTGCCGAAGGAACCCGGTTTAACCGTTTTTACAGCAATCCCCTCTGTGCTCCTACCCGTGCAAGTTTAATGACCGGAAGGTACTACTACCGGACGGGAATATTGCATACTTCCCGTGGTGGGGCAAAAATGCACGGGAATGAAGTAACCATTGCAGAGTTACTGAAGGATGCGGGATATGCAACAGGTATATTCGGGAAGTGGCATTTGGGGGATAATTACCCTATGCGCCCCCAGGATCAGGGTTTTGATGAGACATTGATCCATAAATCGGGAAGGCTTGGCCAGGTACCCGACAAACCCAATTCATATATAAATCCAAAATTATGGGAAAACGGAGAATACGTCCAGAAGCAGGGTTACTGCACTGACATCTTTTTCGATGCTGCCGCAGACTTTATGCAGGAACATCAAAATGACCCCTTCTTTATTTATTTGCCTACCAATGTTGCCCATGCAACAGCAGAAGCCGGACTGGAGGTTCCCGAGAAATACAGTGCCCCTTATTTAGAAAGGGGGCATGATATTAAAATTGCTGCCGTATGTGGCATGATCAACAATTTTGATGAAAATTTTGGCCGGTTGACCGACAGGCTATCTTCTCTTGGACTAAAGAAAAAAACACTTGTCATATTCCTGAGCGATGATGGCAATGTCAGGGTCAATAAGGTCGATTTCCGCGGACAGGGTTATGCTACTCCCTATGAAGGCAGCATCAGGGTTCCCTGTTTTGTGCAGTGGCCCGGGTATCTGCCTGGAAAACTAAAGCTGGATAAGATTGCCAATCATATTGATATTTTACCCACCCTGCTGGATGCCGCCGGGGTAACTGCGCCCGATAACTTAATTATTGATGGGGTAAGCCTTTTACCATTGCTGGAAGGTCAGGTTATGGACTGGCCCGACAGGATGATATTCCTGCAATGCGAACGTGGAATGACGCCTCACAGGTACAAAAATTCTGCAGTGATATCAGAAAGGTTCAAATTAATTGGTTACCCCAATACCTTTGAACAAAGAGAGCTGGTAACATCACGTGAGAATCCGGTTTTAGAACTTTATGATATTCCTTCTGATCCCGGTGAGACAACTAACCTCGCAGACCGCCATCCGGAGATTTTGGAGAATCTACGGGCGGCATATGACGATTGGTTTGATGATGTTAAAAGTACCAGGCAGTTTGCTCCGGGCTTGATCCATATTGGGTCGGATGCAGAAAATCCAGTTTACCTGTGCCGATACCAGGACGCATCCTATATAGATAGAAAACCTGCTGGCTGGCCAGTTTTCATTGAAAAACCTGGCAAATACGAGGTAACTGTAAACAGGGAAGAATCCCCGGGAGGAGGGATATTGATCACTCAATTTGATACAAGCTATGTTGCTCAACCCCTAAGCCAGGGAGAGAACCAGGCCATTGTTTTTTTCCCGGAAGGAAAGGTGAACTTTAATGCCTGGGTAAAAGAAGAGGGAAAGGATTACACTCCGCGACCGGATGAAGATAAAATCGGTGATGTCATGATCAGGCGCATTCCTGAAAATCAGACTACTCCACAGTAACCGATTTGGCCAGGTTGCGGGGTTGGTCTACATTGCAGCCTCGCATTACAGCTATATAATAGGAAAGCAATTGTAGAGGTACCACGGCCAGCAGGGAAACCAGTTTTTCGTTACATTGAGGAATTTCCAGTACATGATCGGCCATTTTCTTTATCACCGTATCCCCTTCGGTAACAATGGCGATGACAATTCCGTTCCGCGCCTTAACTTCCTGGATATTACTGACGATCTTCTCATATGATTTGTCTTTGGCAGCTATTACTACCACAGGCATGAGTCGGTCAATGAGGGCTATGGGTCCATGTTTCATTTCTGCTGCCGGATATCCTTCAGCATGTATGTAGGAGATCTCCTTCAGCTTCAGGGCCCCCTCCAGTGCTACCGGGAAGAAATATCCTCGTCCCAGGTACAGGCAATTTTGGGCGCTCTTGTACATTTCTGCTATTTTCTTATACTCATCATTTAAGGTGAGAAGGAATTCCAGTTTTGAAGGTATCTGGTTCATTTCCTCGATC
Source organism: uncultured Bacteroidaceae bacterium (assembly GCA_963767555.1). Classification (GTDB taxonomy): domain Bacteria; phylum Bacteroidota; class Bacteroidia; order Bacteroidales; family SM23-62; genus SM23-62. Next base: position 156,491 of record CAVYEL010000024.1, read on the forward strand.
AAGGAACAAAAATCCTCATCTGAAAGTATTCCCCGCTTCCGGCCAATGTCTATGGCCATCAGGATCAGCACGGTGACCTGGGCTGTAAAGGCTTTGGTTGAAGCTACACCTATCTCGGGACCGGCATGGGTATAGACCCCTGCGTCCGTTTCTCTCGAGATGCTGGATCCGACAACGTTACAGATCCCCAGTACCAGGGCACCGGCTTCTTTGGCAAGCTGTATTGCTGCCAGTGTATCAGCTGTCTCCCCGCTCTGGCTGATGGCAATGACTACATCATCTTTGGTGATCAGCGGGTTCCTGTACCGGAATTCGCTTGCATATTCCACTTCCACCGGTAGCCTTGCCAGGTCTTCGAAAAGGTACTCTCCTACAAGGCCTGCATGCCAGGAGGTTCCACACCCGATGATAATTATGCGCTTTGCCTCTATCAATCGTGGCATCACATCATATAGTCCGCCTAACCTGAGGTCTTTTAGATCAGGTGAGATGCGCCCCCTGAACGTATCCTGTATGGACCTTGGCTGCTCGAAGATCTCCTTGAGCATGAAATGTGCGAAACCGTCTTTCTCCATCATGCTGATCTCCAGGTCAAGCTGCTGGATTTTCGGTACGAGGGATTCATTGCTTACTGTTTTTAGCAGTAACTCGTTTTTCTTGATGATGGCAACATCATCATTGTTCAGGTAGATCACACTTTTGGTGTACTCAACAATGGGGGTGGCATCAGAAGCAAGGAAATATTCATTTTCTCCTATCCCGATGACCAGTGGGCTTCCTTTCCTGGCAGCGATCAACATATCCGGCTCATCTTTGCATAATATGACAAGTCCGTATGCACCGACCACTTTGGTCAGTGCCATTCTGACAGCGACCTCTGCCGATACTTTCCCTTTCAGATAGATGTATTCTATCAGGTTGGCAAGAACTTCAGTATCGGTTTCACTGTTAAAAGAATATCCCTGTTCGGATAACTTGTTTTTAAGGCTTGTGTAATTCTCGATGATCCCATTATGGATCAGCACGAAATGACCGTTTTCCGAGGAGTGGGGATGTGCATTGGCATCATTTGGTTCGCCGTGGGTAGCCCAGCGTGTATGTCCTATGCCAATATTGCCTGCGACATCTTTATCCGAGACGTATTGCTCCAGATCTGCTACCTTACCCTGTTTCTTATAAACATTTATCTTTTCCTTGAACAGGGATATGCCTGCTGAGTCGTAACCCCTGTATTCCAGTCTTTTTAATCCGTTAATCAATATGGGATATGCATTTTTATCCCCGATATAACCGACAATTCCACACATTTACAATCTGGTATAGGTGATTTCTAATCTGATCCTTTTCAAAAAATCCTCGCTCCATCCATTCAGAACAGCCCGTGTGACTGTTGAATTCCCACTGTTTGGCCGGATGATCATTTCCAGATTATCCACATTTCCCTGGGCAAGGCTTTGAAGCTGCACTTTTAAGGTAAAGTTATAGGAATTTGAAATTTCTAAATAATCCCCTCCAAAAGATTCCGGTTCTACGGCAAAATCGTACACAAAAGTAAATGAGCCATTGGGTTCCACCAGGTATAATGCCACTTTGGGGGGTAAATCTTCACTCTTTTGTTGGGTCAGGCCGGTATCTGCTACTGGGAGGATCAATCTGGCTTCATTAATGGCCACAGGCATTGAATCAATCCATTTGGATAATCCCGGGAACCTTATTTTGGGGTACACTCCGGACATAGACTGAATAAATAACAGGCTGTCATTCCGGGAGGTATCTATAAGGAAATCCTCAATAGGATAGCCTGTATAATCATGTTTGAACAGGTTGAATTGCTGACAGAAGTTCCTGGTAATCAGATAATCCTGGGAAAGTGAATCGATGGTGTCGTTGGCATAATAAAACCGCAGACTGGTTAATTCCGCATCTGCATATATGGTGGCCATACCTCCTTCTGTGTCAACATCATCCGATGTGATATAAAGGCCATACATCAGTTCCTGAAGATAATCGGTTTTGGACAGGATGGAATCTTCCGCCTGAAGGAATTTATTTATAAATTCTTCTTCGGTGATCTGTATCTTGATGAGCGTATCATCTTTTGTCAGCCACCCATGTCCCAATTCAGGCTGCCTGTACAGACCTGATATATCCTGGCTGGTGTAATAATTGGTGTCCTTCCGGATAAATTCCATGTACTCATATACCCTGATTTGTTGAGAAAGGTTTCCTTCCCCCAGGAATTCATTAAAATCCAGGGTTAAAATGACAGAATCTATCTTGGGATTGGGACCAAAAGCGCCGCTGGAACTGGATGCTCCAATCTGCGTGACGTACTCTGCTTTAGAAAACCCGAATAATGGATCGATCATACTCCCCAGCAATTGAAGGTCCTTATTGCTCCCGACGCAGCGAATCTCCCAATTTTGTAAAACCGGAAACGACCTCGAGTGAATCAAACAATACCGTGAAATTATCTCCACTGGGCAACAGGTCGCTGCCAATATAATCCGGCTTCGATTCACACCCGCTTAAGAGCATGAAAAAAATCAGTCCAAAAATAAAATTGGGAAGAAACTCAGTCCTCATTAACCTTTTGCATTAATATTTCATCATAGAAATCCGAGTAGGCATCTATGTACTCCTCCTCCGGCTTGTAATCAAGAACGGGTTTCTCAAGGGAACTGATATATTTATGGATAGATTTATTGATCTCACTACTGCCAATGATTGCTGCATCGGACATATCAATAGCCATTTTGGTCAGATTTTCAAAACTGGGGTCAGTCAACCCATTTACATCATCATCCTGAATCCCATCCATTCTCAGTTTTACCTTGAAATCCTTATTCAAAGACTTATTGAAATCATCATTGTATACAGAATAAACAATCTTGGATTTATTATAAAGGGGGTCATCCACAAATGACCGCTTCAGATACAGAGGCACCAGTGCAGTAATCCAGCCATGGCAATGCACAACATCCGGAGACCAGCGAAGCTTCCTGACTGTTTCCAGCACACCCCTTGCAAAAAAGATGGCCCTCTCATCATTGTCCCGAAAATAATCCCCGTTCTCATCAGCCAGTACAGATTTACGATGAAAGTAATCTTCATTATCAATAAAGTATACCTGCATTCTTGCTGACTGAATGGAAGCCACCTTTATGATCAATGGATGATCCGTATCATCAATAATAAGATTCATCCCTGAAAGCCTGATCACTTCATGCAGTTGATTCCTTCGCTCATTAATAGAACCGTACTTGGGCATGAATGTCCGGATCTCTCTTCCTTTTTCCTGAATTCCCTGCGGGAGAAATCTCCCAATCTTAGACATTTCTGATTCGGGAAGGTATGGAGTGATTTCTTGTGAGATGAATAATATTTTGGCTTGTTTCATAAGCTGGAATGAGAAACGCCCCACAAAATTACTAAAAAATCTTCATTTCTGGTACTTATGCACAGGTTATTAACACTGTGGTTAGGACAAGGAAATTCTATCTTTGCAGAAACTCAATCCATGTTGGTGCCTGTAAAAACTATCCAGGATGCCAGAAGACAGCTAAAATCACTGTGGCAGGATGAAGGATCCCTGGGCTTTGTCCCAACCATGGGCGCTTTGCATGATGGACATTTGTCATTGATCAGCCGTTCAATAAATGAAAATCCATTCACCGCCGTAAGCATATTCGTAAATCCGACACAGTTTAATGAGCAGAATGATTTTGACCAGTATCCCAGGACCCTGGAAACAGACCTGGAAATTTTGGCATCTTTTCCGATTGATCTTATTTTTGCCCCCGGGGCATCAGAAATCTATCCGGAACCCGATACACGTGTGTTTGATTTCGGTGGATTGGATAAAACCATGGAGGGATTGCACCGGCCCGGGCATTTCAATGGTGTCGCCCAGGTAGTCAGCAGGCTTTTTGACATCATTCAACCCGACAGGGCTTATTTTGGGGAAAAAGACTTTCAGCAGCTGGCTATCATCCGGGCAATGGTCAGACAGCTTGACACCCCGGTGGAGATCATTGCCTGTCCTATCATCAGGGAGGCAGACGGATTGGCGATGAGTTCCAGGAACAAACTTCTTACTCCCGGGCAACGAACGGCGGCCACAGGTATTTCAAAGGCCCTGTTCATGGCAAAGGACCTGGCCGGAACCCTCCCTGTGGATAAGCTTCAGGAAAAGATCATACACCTGCTCAACAAACATCCGCTGATTAAGGTTGAATATTTTATGATCGTAAATGTGGAGAATCTGGAGCCGGTCAAAGACTGGACTGAACCAGGAGCCAAGATCGGATGTATAGCAGTACAAATTGGGAAGGTTAGATTAATAGATAATATTAATATTTCTTCTTAACTTTGCCGCGATATGAATATTGAGGTTGTAAAATCAAAGATCCACATGGTCACCGTAACGGAGGCTGTTCTCCATTACGTGGGCAGTATCACCATAGATGAAGACCTTATGGAGGCCGCCAATATCATTGCTAACGAAAAGGTACAGGTGGTTAATGTAAACAATGGGGAACGTCTTGAAACTTATGTAATTACGGGAGAGAGGGGGTCAGGTGTAATTTGTTTGAATGGTCCGGCCGCGCGAAAAGTAGCTGTGGGAGATATTATCATTATTATATCCTATGGTTCAATGGACTTCGAAGAGGCAAAAACTTTCGAGCCCACCATCATCTTCCCTGATACTGCAACCAATAAACCTGTCAAGTAAAACCCTCCTTGAAAAAAAAGATTTTCAAAATTCTGCGTTTCCTGCTGTTCCTTGCCCTGGCACTGGTATTATTGTATCTGGCATTCAAGGGAGTGGATGCAGGGGAACTTCGGAACAGTTTTGCAAATGCAAGATATGGTTATGTACTCCTGTATTTACTGATCGGGCTAATATCTATCCTGAAGTAGAAGCTGGCGCTGGGTGTTAATGATCGAACCATTGGGCCATAAGGTTTCATTCTGGAATAGTTTTTATGCCGTCAATACAGGTTACCTGGCAAATTTCGCATTCCCCAGATTGGGAGAGATCACCCGTTGCGGGTCCATGTCAAAGGCCGAGAAGATGCCAGTGGACAAATTTTTGGAACGGTCATTCTGGAACGGGTCATTGATATGGTCATCCTGGTCATTCTTCTGTTGATTCTGCTCATTGGAAGATTTGATTATTTCGGGAATTTTTTCAAAAACAATATCTATGAGCCCCTTGTTGAGAGATTGAATGAATCTATCGGAGGTACCTGGATTACTGTTGTTAATCATCCTGGGCATACCACTTCTTATCATCATACTGTATTTTTTGTTCCGTTCCAGATTGTCCGAGATCCGGATTGATCCAGAAGATTAAGTCATTTATTAAGGGGATCATTGATGGACTGAAAACCATTTACAACTTAAGCGAAGGTGGAGTTTTATTTTTCATTCTCATTGATCATATGGGTCTGTTACTGGCTGATGACATATGCCGCATTATTTGCATATTGCCAGAGACTTCCCAGCTGAAACTGATCGATGCACTTTTCCTCCTGGTAGTTGGAACATTAGGATGGGTTGTGCCTGTCCAGGGAGGGATTGGTGCCTACCATTATATGGTGGCCCTGGGTTTCACCCTCTACAAGATTCCCCGAGAACCAGCCTTGACGTATGCTACCCTCTGCCACGGATCACAGATGATCATGCTGATCGTGCTTGGGGCAATTTCATTCCTTGTTCTTTTTGCCTTCCAGCGCAGGCAATCAAAACTGGAGGACAATCCTAAACAGGTATCGGAAGATGAAATCAATTGACGCAATAAGGTCCAAGATCGTTTCGAGTGAAATCCTGGGCAACATCATTGAAAATAAAAAGTCAGCCGGGAAAAAAATCATTTTCACCAATGGTTGTTTTGATATCCTGCACAGGGGACATATTGAATACCTGTCCAGTGCCCGCGATCTTGGAGATATTTTTGTAATCGGTTTGAACAGTGACGAATCAGTCCGCCGCCTTAAAGGTGAATCCCGGCCTGCAGTTGATGAAGAATCCAGGGCGCTGACCCTGGCTTCATTTGAATTTGTCGATTATGTTGTAGTCTTCCACGAGGATACACCGGCTGATCTGATCAGGGTGATTCGCCCGGATTTCTGGGTCAAAGGTTCAGACTATGGAAATTACGAAGAGCTTCCTGAATACAGGGCTCTTCTGGAGTCGGGAGGAAAAGTGAAATTAATTCCATTAGTGGAAGGGTTTTCAACCACAGATATTTATAAGAAGATCCAGGGCCAGTCCAATAAATAAATCCCCATCTGAGATCCCCAAAATGGGTAAGCAGAAAACACAATATGTATGCCAGCAATGCGGGGCACAATCTGCCAAATGGATCGGACGTTGTCCGGCCTGTGGTGAATGGAACACCTATAGCGAAGAGATCGTCCAGGGGACCGGTCCCCGGCAAAAAAGCACCTTCAAGACTGATCCGAAGCTTCAGGCCATTACCGAGATCCGTGCAGTCAGCCGGGAGCGGATCAAAACGGGATTGGAAGAATTTGACCGCTTGCTTGGAGGGGGACTAGTTCCAGGGTCCATGGTACTGATCGGGGGTGAACCAGGCATCGGAAAATCTACCCTGGCATTGCAAATCGCACTTCTGCTCGAGGATAAAAAGATACTTTACCTGTCAGGTGAAGAGAGTGCCGAACAGATCAGGGTGAGGGCAGACCGGATAGGGAAAGGGCATGATAACTGCCTGGTGCTGAACGATACCTACCTGGAAAACATCCTCACCCAGGCTGCCCATACCGAGCCCGACCTGATCATCATAGACTCCATACAGACCATCTACACCGATCAGCTTGAGTCCTCTCCCGGTACAGTTACCCAGATACGCGAAAGTACTTCACGCATCATGCAGTATACCAAAGATAAGGGGATCCCTGTTATCCTGATCGGACACATCAATAAAGAAGGACATCTCGCGGGACCGAAAGTACTGGAGCATATCGTAGATGTGGTCCTGCAATTTGAAGGAGAACAACATTACGCATACAGGATCCTGCGTGCCTCCAAAAACAGATTCGGGGCCACCTCGGAGCTGGGCATCTTTGAGATGACGGGTGCGGGACTGAAACAGATCCTGAATCCTTCAGAAATTCTGTTGTCCCATAGGGATGAGCCGATGAGCGGTGTGGCCATTGCTGCCACCCTCAATGGAAACAGGCCCTTCCTCATCGAGGTCCAGGCTCTGGTCAGCTCAGCAGTCTATGGGACACCCCAGCGGTCCTGTACCGGTTTTGATACCCGGCGTTTAAACATGTTGCTGGCCGTTCTCGAAAAGCGTGCAGGTTTCCGGCTGGGAGTAAAAGATGTATTCCTGAACATCGCTGGCGGCATCAGGGTGGATGATCCGGCCACAGACCTGGGTGTCCTTGTCTCCGTTCTATCTTCAAGCCTGGAAATTCCCCTCGGGAAGGATACCTGCTTTGCAGCGGAAGTGGGATTGTCTGGAGAAGTCAGACCGGTCAGCAGGATAGACCAGAGAATTGCAGAAGCCGAAAAACTTGGATTTCAGGATATCTTTGTTTCCAAATATAACCTGAAAGGACTGGAACTCTCAAAATATAAGATAGGAATAAAATCTGCTGGCAAGGTCGAGGAGGTATTCAAACAATTATTTAAACCAGGGACCCGATCATGAGTATGGATTCATTGTTTCAACAGGACTATGAACCAGTCTTTGAACCTTATCCCATAAAAGTTCCCGAGATTCAGAGCGGGGATACGTATTATTTCACCACAGAGAGCGGATTGCAATACCAGGTAAAATTTGGAAAAAAGCGAGACAATTACCTCGGGATTATAATCAACCTGAGTGTGTTGAGCGAGGAATTTGAGGATGAATACTCCGAGACAAACCGGGGCGAGGTCTTTCGGATCATTTCCACCGTAATAGAAATTATCCGTATATACCACGAGAACCATGTTCATTCAGATACCTATGAATTTACCGGTGAATTCAAGGAAACCCGTGATACCCAGACAGCATCCATACGTTCCAGGTTATATTTCCGGTATGCAGGTAGATGCCTAAATGAAAAATGGGAACCAAAGCTGGAAGGAAACAAAGTGATCATCCGGAAAATAAAGCTATGATCTGCTCGGTAAATAACCTTACTATAAAACTCCAGGAGAAAAGCGGATCCAGGATAATCGTCCGGGATATCTCCTTTTCACTGGAGCCGGGAGCATCCCTGGGCATAGTTGGTGAATCTGGTTCCGGCAAGACCATTACGGCCCTTTCCCTGCTGAAAATTCTCCCACCCCGTATGTACATAAGTGAGGGACAAATCCACTGGTCCGGATCGAATGGCCCGGATGTGGATCTGGCCGTGTTGGATGAAAGGGATATCCAGCAGATACGTGGCAGGCAGATCTCCATGATCTTCCAGGAACCCATGACCAGCCTGAATCCTTCCCTACGTTGCGGGAGGCAGATCCGGGAAGCTGTCAGCCTGCATTTGGAAGAATCACCGAGAAGGGCAAAGGACCAGACCCTGCAATTGCTGAAAGAAGTCCAGTTGCCTTCCGACAGGGCATTTTACAACAAATATCCCCACCAATTGAGCGGGGGGCAAAGACAGAGGATCATGATCGCCATGGCCCTGGCCGGGAATCCTTCCTTATTGATCGCCGACGAGCCCACCACAGCACTGGATGTTACCGTTCAGAAAAAGATCCTGGACCTGCTGGATGAGATCCGCAGGAACAGGGGCATGAGCATGTTGTTTATCTCCCACGACCTGGGAGTGATCCGCCAGATATGTGACAATGCCCTGGTTATGTACCAGGGTGAGGTAGTTGAAACCGGCTCGGTAGTTGATCTCTTCGATAATCCTCAGCATCCGTATACCAGGGGACTTATCTCCTGCCGCCCATTGATGGGATCCAGACCCGTCCGTCTCCCCACCCTGGCAGATTTTCTTTCGCCCGGCCATGCTGCTGAGGATCCTGATCCATTGAAGTCCGATACCCCAAAACAGTTGTCCGGCCTAACCCTATCAAAGGGGAACAAGGCGGAGGAAATTCCCCTTTTGAAGGTAAATGATCTTCAAACCCGGTATGTGTTGAAAAAGAGTTTTTTTGGAAAGACATTGGCCAGCCTGGAGGCTGTCGACCATGTCAGTTTTCATGTGCACCAGGGGGAAACACTCGGACTCATCGGGGAATCTGGATGCGGGAAATCTACCCTTGGCCGTACACTTATCGGACTGATAAGATCAAGGAATGGAGAGATTCAATACAGGGGTGAATCTGTTACAAAATTGAGGGGAAAACAGCTGAATGAATACAGGCGAAAAGTCCAGTTCATTTTCCAGGATCCCTTCTCCTCCCTCAACCCCACTCTCAAGATAGGTCCCGCCATTATGGAGGTCATGCATGTCCATGGCATCCATTCCAGCAGGCAGATCAGGCAGAAGGCTGCGGTGAAATTGCTTGATGATGTGGGACTCCCAGGCGAGTTATTTAATCGCTACCCTCATGAATTCTCAGGCGGCCAGCGTCAGCGGATAGGCCTGGCCAGAGCTCTGGCCACGGGACCTGAGCTGATCATCTGCGATGAATCTGTCTCTTCTCTTGATGTTTCTGTGCAGGCCCAGATCCTGAACCTGTTAAACGAGCTGAAAGATAAACTGAAGCTGACCTACTTGTTTATATCTCATGATTTAGCCGTGGTAAAATATATGGCAGACAGGATCATGGTAATGAAAGACGGCAGGCTGGTGGAGCAGGGTCAGTCCGACGAGCTTTTCCTTCATCCGGAAACAGATTACACCCGGGAATTGATTGATTCCATACTGCAGTAGCATTATGAGGAGCAGATAGGTTATTGAACCCACTGTCAGGGTCGCTGGAAATCCTCTTCCCAAAGATCTACATCGGAGTTATTTACTGCCCCGGCAATATCTTCCGGACAATCCATCATAAGGTTGAAATTCTGAGGCTTCTCAAAAAGATCAGTCACCAGAACGCCCCTGGTGCTGTCTGAATATACCTTCTGCATAAAGAGTCCGTAGATGGGCAGGGCCATACTGGCTCCCTGTCCCAGGCTCATATTATCAAAATGTATGGACCGGTCATCACCGCCGACCCATACGCCTCCCACTAGATTTGGAGTTAGTCCCATATACCAGCCATCGGAGTGATTCTGTGTGGTGCCTGTCTTACCGCCCATTTCGGAGGTCAGCTCGTATACGTTCCTGATCCGCCGGGTGGCCGTTCCCCTGTTTACCACTCCTTTCAGCAGGCTCAGCATCAGGTAAGCTGTTTTTTCAGATATGGCTTCACTTTGCTTGGGTTGAAAAGTGCTCAGGACATTGCCATTCTTATCCTCTATCCTGGTGACGAAAATAGGTTCTATATAAACCCCTTTGCTAGCATAGGTACTGTAGGCCCCCACCATCTCATATAAGGTGACATCAGAGGTCCCGAATATGAGTGAGTTAACCGGCATGATAAAACTCCTCACCCCCATTTTCTTAATGACATCATCCACAATGGTCTGGGGCGGAAATTGTTTTACCAGCCAGGCGGAGATATTGTTCACCGAGTTTGCCAGTCCCCATTTAAGCGTCACCATCCTTCCCTCATATTTTTTACCTCCCACTGACCTTGGGGTCCAGGTGGAATCCTGGTCCATAAAAGTCTGGGGTACGTTGGGCACCTTGTAACACGGTGTGTACCCCTCCTGCATGGCCAGTGTGTATAAAAAGGGTTTAAAAGTTGAACCTGCCTGCCTGCCGCCCATGGAAATGTGGTCGTATTTAAAGTACTTGAAATTTGGCCCGCCTACATAGGCCCTCACATACCCGGTTTTCGGATCCATGGCCATCATGGCTGCGCGGAGGTAATATTTGTAATGTATGATTGAATCTATCGGGCTTAAGAGGGTGTCGCGTTCCCCATGCCAGGTAAAGACGGTCATGTCAATAGGTGTTTTGAATACCCGTTTGATGGAGTCCATAGATATCCCGGCATTACGCAGACGGCGGTACCTCTCTGAATTTCGCATGGATCGATTGATCATACTTTCGACCTGTTCAGGTTCAACATCTTTCGAGAAGGGGGCCGTACGTGATCTTTCCTTTTCTTTAAAAAATTCATCCTGCAGAAAGCCTGCCAGATGTTCCTGTACTGATTCTTCGGCAAACTGCTGGAATTTGCTGTCTATGGTAGTATGGATCCTGAGTCCGTCTCTGTATATATTATATGGTGATCCGTCAGGTTTGAGATTTTTATTGGCCCATCCGAACAGTGGGTTCTCCATCCATTCAATGGAATCTTTCTGGAACTGGCTGTAGAGAAAATAATTTTTGCGCTCGGGGTATGATTTTCTCATGATCTTATCCAGGTGCTGACGCAGATATGTTGCCAGTCCCACATTATGATCCTGCACCCGGTACTTGATATCGATCGGTTTGGCCAATAAGGAATCTAACTGTTCATCTGAGATGAAGTCATATTTTCGCATCTGGCTCATGACAACATCTCTTCGGAACTTTGATCGTTCAGGGTTTTTGACAGGGCTATAGAAGGTGGGTGCTTTCAGAAGGCCAACCAGGACGGCGGATTGTTCAAGCTTAAGAGAGTCGGGGGAAGTATCAAAGAATACCTTGCTGGCAGATTTGATGCCATAGGTATTATGCCCGAAGTCTACTGTATTCAGGTACATCACTATGATCTCGTTCTTGGTATAGTTCCGCTCCAGTTTGACGGCAGTATTCCACTCCTTGAATTTGGACAGGCCCAGCTTGAGCGTTCTCCTGAATTTCCACTGGTAATAAGTAGTATCGCGGGGATAGAGCTTTTTGGCAAGCTGCTGTGTAATGGTGCTCCCCCCTCCGGCATCCTGTCCCAATATAATGGACTTGACAAACATCCGTGCTGTGCCCCTTGCATCCACTCCTGAATGCCTGTGAAACCGGATATCCTCTGTGGCGATAAGGGCATTTACCAGGTTGGGGGACAATTCATCGAAATCCACATAGGTTCGGTTCTCCAGGTAAAATTTACCCAGCAGTACCCCATCAGCAGAATATACCTCGGAAGCAAGATTGTTTTTCGGGTTTTCCAGGTCTTCAAATGTGGGGACATATCCCAGCTTACCGCTTGAACAAGCAGAATGAACAGAAGGATTATAACCAGAAATGGGATTGAAAAGAGTGACCAGAAGATGATCAGGTATCTTATTCCAATCCCTTTAATATTGTTGACATACCAGGCCAATTTTGCGGCTAAAATAAGAATAATTTGAATTAAAATTTTGAAGATAGCTCTCGATTTGTTTTTCTTTGTGGTGTTTTTAACCAAACGGATGGGCATTTAGATGGAAGAGAATCTGGTCATTGTTGAGTCACCTGCCAAAGCGAAAACAATTGGCAATTTCCTGGGAAAGGGTTTCAGGGTACAATCGAGTTTCGGTCACATCAGGGACCTTTCAAAAGAAAATTATGGCATCGATATAGAAAATAATTATCATGCCTGAATATATTATCCCCGAGGACAAGAAGAAAGTCGTGGCAGATCTGAAGGCATCTGCTAAAAAGGCTACTACTATCTGGCTGGCTTCTGATGAGGACCGGGAAGGAGAAGCCATCGCCTGGCATCTTTCAGAGGTACTCAATCTTGATCCTGGAAAAACCAGAAGGATAGTATTTCATGAGATCACGAAAAATGCGATTAATGAAGCCATAGAAAACCCCAGGGATATCGACCAGAACCTGGTCAATGCCCAGCAGGCCCGAAGGGTGCTGGACCGCCTGGTGGGATTTGAATTGTCTCCACTGCTCTGGAGGAAGGTAAAACCGTCACTTTCAGCCGGGAGGGTGCAATCAGTGGCTGTTCGCCTTATCGTCGAACGTGAAAATGAAATCGAGCTTTTCAATCCACTTCCTTTTTCCAGGGTAGTGGCCCAGTTTGAATTCAGTGATAAGACCGGCAAATCCTATAAGTTCCAGGCAGAACTGCCTGCCAAGTTAAAGGACCAGGCATCAGCCAGGGAATTCCTTGAAAGTTGCAGGGATGCCAGTTACCATGTCCTGGATGTGACCAGGAAACCGGCAAAAAAATCTCCCGCTCCTCCTTTTACTACCTCCACCCTGCAGCAGGAGGCCAGCAGGAAGCTTGGATTTTCAGTTGCCCAGACCATGAGTGTGGCCCAGCGATTATATGAAAGCGGGAAAATCACCTATATGAGGACGGACTCGGTGAACTTATCCAAATCAGCACTTGCCGGAGCACGTGATGTAATTGAGAAGGAATACGGAAAGGAATATTCCAGGACAAGGAATTTCTCCACCAAAAGCAAGGGAGCCCAGGAAGCACATGAAGCCATCAGGCCCACCTATCTCCAGCAAAAAAGCATGAGGGGAAGAAGCAGGAACAAAGGTTGTATGAACTGATCTGGAAAAGAACGATTGCCTCTCAGATGAGTGAGGCACAACTGGAGAGAACCACTGCCAGGATAGGCATCTCCACTCGTCCCGATTACCTGGTAGCCACCGGGGAAGTGATCCGGTTCGACGGTTTTCTTAAGGTCTATATGGAATCAAGCGATGAAGAACCTGATGAAAAGCCCAGTGGCTTGCTGCCTCCCATGAAGGAAAAAGATCCGCTTACACTTCTCCAGATGGAAGCCTCAGAACGTTTTACCCAGTCCCCCGCCAGGTATACAGAAGCCAGCCTGGTGAAAAAACTGGAAGAACTCGGTATTGGACGCCCTTCTACTTATGCCCCGACCATATCCACCATCCTAAACCGTGGATATGTAGAAAAGGGGGACCGGACCGGGAATGAAAGAGACTATGTAGTGTTGACCCTCACAGGGGTTCAGATCAGTAATGAGCGCAAATCGGAGATTGTCGGCAGGGAGAAATCCAAGTTATTTCCAACAGATATCGGTGGACTTGTAAACGATTTTCTGGTAGAATATTTCGGCAATATCCTTGATTACAATTTCACTGCCAGCATGGAAAAGGAATTCGATAAAATCGCTGATGGCGAGATGGAATGGACCCAGATGATCAGCAGGTTTTATCCTGGATTCCATGAACAGGTAGTCGAGACCACCCAGAACAGCAAGAAACCAACCGGAGAGAGGATCCTTGGCAAAGACCCGGAGAGCGGTCGCCAGGTAAGTGTCAGAGTGGGCAGATTTGGTCCCATGGTACAGATCGGCGAGGCAAGTGAAGAAGAAAAACCACGCTTTGCTGGCCTATTGAAAGACCAGAGTATCAAAACCATCACCCTTGAAGAGGCCCTGTCACTTTTCAAATTGCCCCGGGTCATCGGTAAGTTCGAGAATGAAGAAGTTACGATCGGGATAGGGAAATTCGGACCATATGCAAGGCATTCCGGGAAATTCTACTCCCTTGATAATAGTGATGATCCTTTTAGTATCAAACTTGAAAGGGCCATCGAGCTTATCCACCAGAAGAGGGAACAGGACAAGAATAAAGTCATTCAGAAATTTGATGAGAATCCTGGCCTGCAGATACTCAATGGAAGGTGGGGACCCTATATCAAGCTGGATAAAAACAACTTCAGGATCCCGAAAAACAAGAAAGCGGAGGAATTAACCTATGAAGAATGCCTCCAGATTATTGAAAAAGCAAAAGAAGCTAAGAAGAAAAAGACCTAAACCCATCATGGCGAATGAACCTGAATGATTATTTTGATCCTGTCAGCCTTGAAAGCCCTATCAATGAATCATTTGTCTGACAAGGCAATTTTCTGTCGTAATATATATATTCATACCCCGGATTCACCCATTGCCCGGCTGGAGGAATTCGGACTGGCACTGATGGGGGTCCCGGAAGACCGTGGTGCAGACATGTCGGGTCCCGGCCTGGCACCGGATCTTATACGCCATCCAGCTATACCAGCTATTCAGGGTAAATCCCACCCTGAAGATCATTGACCTGGGTAACCTGAAAACTGGCAATACCAACCAGGATACCTATTTTGCCCTCCGGGATGTTATTCTCGAAATGTCTTCTCACAAATTGATCACTATATGTATGGGAGGAAGCCAGGATCTGACTTATGGGATCTACCTTGCCCATGAGAAGATGGAAAGAAAATTTTCTTTTGCTACCGTTGACTCCCGACTGGATATGGGTGTTATTGCCGATGAGATCAAACCTGAATCCTATCTGATCCCTATCCTTTCCAGAAAAAAGGAGCTCTTATTTTCAACTATACCAATATCGGGCATCAGACCTATTTCGTTGACCATGGAGACCTGGATTTCCTCAGAGATAATTTCCATAATTCAATCCGCCTGGGGGAAGTCCGGCAGGATCCCGGAAAAGTAGAACCCTATTTGAGGGATGCCGGATTTTTAAGCCTTGATATGAATGCGATCCGCCAGGCAGATTCACCTGGCTGTATCAAACCTTCTCCCAACGGATTCACCGGTGAGGAAATCTGTCAGATAAGCCGCTTTGCCGGATTAAGCAATAGCATGAAGACTTTCGGAGTTTTTAACATACTTCCGGTGGCCGACCTTGGGGAACAAACCACTCATCTTGCCGCTCAGCTTTTATGGTATTTTATGGATGGGGTATCCCAGCGGATTGAAGAGAATCCACATGCTTCTCCTGATTCATTTAAAAAGTTCATCGTCAGCTCACATGATATGGACCATGATATCATCTTTTATAAGAGCCTGGAAACCGACAGATGGTGGTTTGAAGTCCCGGTACTACAGAAGAGCAGAAGCAGGCATGCATTGATATCATGTTCGCTTGATGATTATCAGCGAGCATGCAACCACGAGATCCCAGACCGTTGGTTGAATGCTTTCCAGAAACTAAACTGATGATTTGCACCCCGGCAACCTAATTTAGTCCCTTTCGGACAATATTTTAGCCCGATCACCGTAACCTTATTTAGAAAATGGGGTATAAAAGCTTGTCAAACCCCTATAGTTATTAACAGTTTTTTGTTAATGCGGTTTGTTTGAAAGCAATATTTTTATTTACTTTACCTATTCTCAAAGAGCGCAAAAAAACGTTGTAACGCGCTAGTTTTCAAACAAATATGAGACGAGGCTTTGGCATATTAATAATGAGTTTGTTGACTATGATTTCGTACTCACAACAGGATCCGCAGTTTAGCCAGTACATGTTTAACATGGCAGCATTTAACCCAGGTTATACAGGCAGTCATGATAAAATATGTATTTCTGGTGTGAACAGGCAGCAATGGGTTGGATTTGATGGTGCCCCGTCATATTCCTTCTTCAATGCTAATGGCCATCAAGACCATTTGGATTCAGCAGTGGTAGTGGGACTGTCCATACTCAGCGATAACCTGGCATTTAATCAAGACCTGGCCATCTCTGGAGCATACGCAGCGCGTTTATCCATAGGACCAGGAACGCTGGGCATCGGCGTAAACATTGGACTGTATAACAAGGCCCTGGATGCAACATGGTATATCCCCGACGGCATTGATGATATGGTAGGACCGGACCAGGATCCATCCATCCCCAATGAAAGTGAGAGCACCATTGCCTTTGATATGGGATTCGGACTGTTTTACAATACCGAAAACCTTTATTTTGGTATTTCAACGACACACCTGAATCAGCCCACGATAAAATACGAGCAGGCAAGCCCTTTCTGGCCGGCATTATTATGCTGTAGCCGGTTACAGGTTCCAGCTCTCCAATCCCTGTTTGAGATCATGCCATCAGCTATTATTAAGTCTGACGGCAAAACACATTCTTTTGATGTAAGCGGACTGTTACGGTACAATAAAAGGTTTTGGGGAGGCGTTTCCTATAGACCCGGAGATGCCGTTTCAGGGATTATCGGTTTTGAATTGTTTAATGGTCTCAGGGTAGGATATTCATATGATTTTACAACATCATCTATTGGCAAATATAGTGACGGTTCACACGAATTTACCTTGGGCTATTGTTTTAGCCTGAGTACAGATAAAACTCCTCAAAAATACAGGAGTATCCGATTTTTGTAAAAATTAAAATTTGAATGAATAATAATAATAAAGTACTATAACACCTGATAAGCTATGAAAAAGTTACTCGCGTTTGGCCTATTAGTGGCAATGTTTAGCAGTTGTGGTAAATACTATAGCGGAGAACTCACAGGAGTCCCTGGCAGGAAAAAATATTTCGAGCCGGATCCGTTTGGGATGCAATTTGTACCACAGGGAAGCTATAATGTTGGGCCCAGCGATCAGGATGTTCCGTTCGCACAAAACCATTTCACCAAAACGATCACAACTGAACCGTTCTGGATGGATGAGACGGAAATCACCAACAATGAATACAGGCAATTTGTCATATGGGTACGGGATTCTCTTCTGAGGGAACTTCTGGGAGAAGTAATGGAAGAGGAATACCGGATCTCCGTGGATGCCATTGGCAATGACTTTGAGGAGGACATATTTGGCCGTGCCTACCAGTTGAACTGGGACGCCAAGCTTGACATGAAAAGGCTGAATGAAAATGAAGATGCCGTACAGGCCATGGACATGCTCTATTACAGTGTGGAAGACAGGTTTTTTGGCCGCAAAGAAGTCAATGTTCATAAACTGAATTACAGGTATTTCTGGATTGATCTTCAGCAGGCAGCCAAGCACAGGAATAAATATGAGAATGCATACCTGGAGGATATCGGTGATCTCGACCAGGAACCAGGTCAATACACGGGTAGCATTGTTGATCCCGAAGGAAATGAGCGGCCCATTGATAACCGTGGTGCATTCATCCTGAAGGACGTAGTAAATGTTTATCCTGATACGCTTATGCTGGATCAGGGATTTTACCTATTCCTATAACGAGCCAATGGCAAATATGTATTTCTGGCATCCTTCTTTTGACAATTACCCTGTAGTAGGGGTAACCTGGAAACAGGCATCCGCGTTTTGTACCTGGAGGACCCAGCTGCTGAACAATGCCCTGAACCGGGATGGAGATGCTTATGTTCAGGATTACCGCCTGCCCCTGGAGTCTGAATGGGAATATGCCGCACGTGGTAGCCTTGATAATTCCATGTACCCCTGGGGAGGACTTTATACACGTAACCGTGAAGGATGTTACCTTGCAAACTTTAAGCCCCTGAGGGGAAACTATGCTGTTGACGGCGGGGTTACAACTACTTCGGTTGGTTCTTATGAACCCAATGAGTACGGTCTTTATGATATGGCCGGTAACGTCGGTGAGTGGTGTGCCAACGCCTATGATGAATCTGCTTATTTCTTCCAGCATGACCTGAACCCTGACTATAAATACAATGCAACTGAAAAAGACAGCCATGTGATGAAAAGGAAAGTGATTCGTGGAGGCTCCTGGAAAGATATCGCTTATTATCTGCAGGTGAGTACAAGGTCTTATGAGTATCAAGATAGTTCCACATCCTATATCGGATTCAGATGTATCCGACCTTACATGGGTAACAAATAATAATTTAATTTGAAAAGACAATGAACGTAACAGAACTTGTTCAGAGTGCCGGATGGAAAAACTTCATGTCCAAGTTATATGGTATCGGTGCATCCATCGTTATCATCGGTGCCATGTTTAAAATCCAGCACTGGGCTGGTGGTGGTTTTATGATCACTGCCGGATTGGCATACGAAGCAGTCATCTTCTTCTTTTCAGCATTTGAACCCCTCCATGAAGAACTGGACTGGACCCTTGTCTATCCTGAACTTGCCGGAATGACGGATCCGGATGAACTTGATGAGTACAAGGATGAGGTACTTGCAGGAAGAGGAGTTACCCTTGAGAGATTCGATGACCTTTTCAGCCAGGCCGACATCAGGCCGGAATCCATCCAGAAACTCGGTGATGGGTTGAATACCCTGTCCAAAACGGCTGCCAACCTGTCTGATATTTCAGCTGCCTCCATGGCTACGCAGCAATATGCAGAAAATGTACAGAAAGCAGCAGAAAATGTTGGCAGCATTACCAATAATTACAGTGCTTCAACCGATAAATTGGCATCTTCAGCGGAGTCTCTTTCTCAGACTTATGACAAGACCGCCGAGGTTATTTCTCAGAAGGGTTCTGAAGTTGCTCAACAATTTACCAAATCGAGCGCGGGACTGGCAACCTCCTATGATGAGCTTGCTTCAAAGATGAAGACTGATTACCAAACCATTGCCCAGGGGAACCAGGGATTTGGTGACCAGTTGGCTGGCCTTAACAAGAATCTTGCTGAATTGAACAATGCATACCAGCAACAAATAAATGGTGCCAATACACATATGAAGGATTCTGACCAGGTTTACAAGGGTATTGAAGATATGATGAAGAACCTGAGGGCCTCAGTAGAGGAGACTGAAAAATACAAAGCCCAGATGGCCGAACTCAGTAAAAACCTGGCAGATCTGAACACGATCTATGGCAATATGCTGTCAGCCATGAATGTAAAGTGACAAACTGCTTTTCCTGTTTATAAACCAGTAAGAAAAACAAATGTCAGGAAAGAAAGAAACCCCGAGACAAAAAATGATCGGTATGATGTATTTGGTGCTGATGGCATTGCTGGCACTGAATGTATCTAAAGATGTTCTAGACGCCTTTGTTCTTGTCGATGAAGGATTAAGCAAGACTACTGAAAATTTTGCATCAAAAAATGAGGTGTATTACAGGGAATTTGACCGTGCTGCAGCCGAGAATGAGGAGAAGGCTGGACCATGGCAGGCCAAGGCCCTTGAGGTAAAACGCAGATCGGATGAACTGTATAAATATATCCAGGACCTGAAACTTGAACTCGTAACACATACAGAAGGGGAAGATACAGAGGCAATCGAAGAAGAAAGTATCATCGGGGATGAAATAGTAGGAAAAGACAATTCAGCAAAACCAGCTGAAATAATGATCGGTGCCAACAATGATGGAAAGGCCAATGACCTGAGGCAGGCATTGGATGAATTCAGGGAATACCTACTTACCATTGTTAGTGAAGAGAGCGGAGATGTAAGGCATTCTATTGAAGAAAGCCTTGATACATCAGATCCACCACCCAAGGAAGGAGAAACCCTTAACTGGCAACATCAATATTTTGAGCACCTGCCTTTAATCGCAGTTATTACCCTGATGTCAAAAATGCAGAGCGATGTCCGGAATGCTGAATCTGAGGTACTGGAGCATCTTTATGGCCAGATCGATGCAGGCGCATTTAAGTTCAACCTTCTTGAATCTGTCGTGATCTCCAATTCAAATCATATCATTCGTGGAAATGAATACTCTGCCTCCGTTTTTATGGCTGCCTTCGATACAACACAGGAACCAATGGTATATGTCGGACGTTATGATTCAACTATCCTGGATGACGGAACTGTTGAATATAATATGATTGGAGAAGAAGGTCGTGATTATGAAGCCGTCCCCATCGAAGGTGGAAGGGGTGTAATCAAGGTGAATACTGCTGGTGCCAGCACAGGCTGGAAGTCCTGGGGTGGGATTATCAGCCTGAAAAGAGATGATGGTAGCTTTACCAATAAACCATTCAATGCAGGTTACACCGTAGCCATGCCCAGCCTGGTGGTATCTCCTACCCAGATGCTTGTATTTTACACTGCCATAGATAATCCGGTTGAGGTATCCGTGCCCGGTTACCCGGCCAATGCCATCAGTGTATCCATCAATAACGGACGGATCAGAGGAAGTGGAACGAACTACACTGTGGTCCCAACCCGCGAAGGAAAAGCCAGGGTTTCTGTTTCCGTGAGAGAAGGTGGCAGAACACGCAGCATGGGTTACAAGGATTTCAGGGTGGCAAGATTACCCGACCCGTATCCAACCTTGGCCGGTGTTCAGGGAGGTACCCTGAGCCTGAACCAGATACTTGGGGAGATCGGATTAAAGGCAACCATGCCTGAATGGTTCCAGTTCGGCGGAGTAAGTTATACCATTACAGGATATACATTTACTGCCATCGTTCAGGGTTTCGATAAGAATATCACCTCCCGTTCTGCCAATTTGAGCAGTGATATGAGGGAGACCATTCGCAACCTTCGTTCAGGATCACGAATTTATTTCAATGATATCACAGCTGTAGGTCCGGATGGTTCCACAAGGAATCTGCCTACGCTGTCAGTTAAAATCAGATAACAGTTAACATAGATAAGGATGAAAACGATCAGCAATCTGTTCATTGGTGCCCTTCTGCTTACCCTCGTCGGCGTACAGCCAGGAAAGGCTCAATCAATCAGTTTAATTGAAAAGAAAGAGGTATACGATAAAGAGCATATACCCGAGCGGGATCCTGTTCCCTATCCTTTCATTCGTGAAGCGGACGTCATGTGGGAAAAAGTTGCCTGGCGTATGCTCAACCTGAGAGAGAAAATGAACCAACCCCTGTTTTTCCCTACCAAGCCCATTGGTGACCGGAGGAACCTGACCCAGCTTTTACTTGATATACTCGAGGACCCGCTGCCTGGCCGTCAGGTATTCGCTTACGAACCGCTGCTGGGATATGAGTTTGAAAAACCCATGAGCCTTGAAGAGATCTACGAAGATTTAAAAGTGGATTCCATACCGGAACCGGTTTTCGATTCTCTTACCGGTCAGACAGTAATGAAAATTGTGGATGTGCAAATTAACCTGGATGATGTAACCAGGCTGATGGTCAAGGAAAAATGGTTCTTCGATAAAAGATATTCCACCTTCCAGGTAAGGATTATCGGACTTTGCCCCATCAGGGTTTATCCGCGGACCGTCAGGGATCCTATAACCAATGAAGATGTGCCTACCGGGGACATAAGCAAGACACAGCTGTTCTGGGTTTATTATCCGGAGATCCGGTACTACCTGTCCAAGCAGGAAGTATTCAATCCGAACAATGATGCACAACGGATCTCTTTCGATGACCTGTTCAACCAGCGTAGATTCAATTCCTATATCTATAAGATCTCAAATGTCTACGATGACAGAGCGGTGGGTGAATATGCCACCGGAATGGATGCCATGTTTGAAGCAGAAAGCATCAAGAACTGGCTGTTCGAATTTGAGCACGATCTTGGGAATATTAAACCGTCTCAACTCTCAACTATTATATTTAAAGGGGCTGCCTCAAAAGGGCAGCTTCTTTTTTTGCCAGGATCCCAAACGCCTGTAATAGTTAAAACATCGCTGAATTTTGTAGAAATACAAAATATAGGCTCTGTTTTAACTATTAGCAGGCTATATAGGTCATATCAAAAAAAGCTGCCCTATTGCGGACAGCCTGACGGTGGGGATTATATTTTCGAGGTATCATGTGATACTGGGGATATTGAAAAAAGGGCCTTCATTTGTATTTATACAAATGTCAGCCCGCTTTTCAATATCCCTGGTATGTCTGTGCTATTTAAACATAGTCCCCACCCTTCAGGATGCGGACATCATTTACAAAATTTTTGATCTTCTGTTCGTCCTCCATTTTACAGACCAGCAAAATATCGTCTGTTTCGACTACGATGGTATCCTTCAAACCCTGAAGAACAACGAGCTTATCTGCCGGGACACTTACAAGGCATCCCTTCAGATCATAAGTCATGACATGTTCCCCAATAATGGTATTATCCGTTTTGTCCTTTTCCATCTGGTCATGCAAGGAACCCCAGGTCCCCAGATCCGACCAGCCAATATCAGCGCTGATTACATGTACATTATCGGCCTTCTCCAGGATCCCGTAATCAATAGATAGATTTTTGCATTCAGCATAAGTCTTCCCTATAAATTCTTCCTCCTCAAACGTATCATATTTACCCTTTCCTTCATTAAAACGTGCATACATTTCAGGCAAATACCTGGCAAATGAATCGAGGATGGTACCAACAGACCAGAAAAAGATCCCGGAATTCCAGAAAAACTCACCGCTTTCCAGGAATACCTTGGCCAGCTTGAGATCTGGCTTCTCCGTAAAGGTTTTAACCCTTTTGAGATTCTTAAATTTTTTACTGCTCGATGAACCCCCGTTTACCTGGATATAACCATAACCGGTTTCAGGCCTGCTTGGAGGGATCCCAATGGTCATCAAAGCTTTCTCTTCTTGTACGAACCCGAGACCTCTTTTTACAACATTCAGGAATTCTTTCTCATCCAATATCAGATGATCTGAAGGAGCTACTACAATACTGGCTTTCGGATTCCTCTCAAGGATCTTATAGCTGGCATAGGCAATACAGGGGGCTGTATTTCTGCGAAGTGGTTCCAGCAGAATATTCTTATCCGGAAGGTCTGGAAGTTGTTCCCTTACCAGATCTCCATAGGTACTGTTTGTGACAATTAAGATATTCTCGGCACGGAATGATCTTCCTGAATCGGTTGAAGGTATGTTCTAAAAGGGTTTGACCGGTACCGAGGATATCCAGGAATTGTTTCGGCCGGGCTGATCTGCTCATAGGCCAGAACCTGCTTCCGACACCGCCGGCCATGATCACACAGTAGTTGTTTTGATCCATTATTTTTTTATTAGGCCTGTAAATATACTACTTAAATTTATACAAATTCCCTGTATTTTCAGCCATGTCAGATAACTAAAATAATTACTACTTTTACAGATAGCCTGCTTAGGGCAATCGGTGTAAGATTATGCGGCTATTCTATCATTTGGGCAGATATTACATATTGATTTCCAAGGTTTTTGGACGGCCTGAAAGATCAGGCATGTACTATCGGCAGACAATGCGTGAGCTGGAATTCCAGGGTATTAATTCCATAGGAATTGTAGTTATTATTTCCATATTCGTTGGGGCAGTAATCACTATTCAGACCGACTATAATATTGAGAGCCCGCTCCTGCCCAGATACCTTATTGGTGTCGGTGTTAGGGATATGCTCTTGCTCGAGTTTTCTTCAACCATGGTAGCCCTTATCCTGGCAGGGAAGGTAGGATCCAGTATAGCCTCTGAGCTGGGTACCATGAGGATCACAGAACAGATCGATGCCCTGGAGATTATGGGTGTAAATTCAGCCAGTTTTCTTATCCTTCCAAAAATTATTGCAACCATGTTCTTTTTCCCCCTGCTGACCATTCTCAGCCTGATCGTGGGAATGTTGGGAGGTTATGTCGTTGCCCTGATTACGGATGTCTCATCACCGCAGGAGTTTGTCTATGGCCTGCAGTATGTATTTTATCCTTACTATTTCACCTATGCTCTGAAAAAGATGATCGTGTTTGCCTTTATCATAACTACCATTTCAGCATATCACGGGTATTATGCGGAAGGTAGTTCCCTGGAGGTAGGTAAATCTTCCACCCGGGCAGTTGTCCACAGCAGTGTTGTAATACTGTTGTTTAACCTCATCCTTACCAAAATTATTCTTCGTTGATTGAGGTAAATAATATATCCAAATCATTTGGCGATCATCGTGTACTGGACGATATCAGTATTGTTTTCGAAAAAGGAAAAACCAACCTGATCATTGGTAAAAGTGGCTCCGGAAAGACGGTCCTTTTGAAATCCATCGTCGGGCTTCACGAGGTTGATGAAGGAAGTATCCTATTTGATGACAGGGATTTTACCAGTATGACTTTTAAACAGAAGAAGCAGGTAAGGAAGGAGTTCGGCATGCTTTTCCAGGGTGCCGCCCTTTTTGATTCATTCACTGTGGAGGAAAATGTGAGATATCCCCTGGATATGTTCACCCATATGTCCTATGAAGAAAAAAAAGAGCGTACCGATTTCTGTCTGCAAAGGGTTGATATGAAAGATGCCAATAATCTTTATCCTGCAGAATTAAGTGGGGGCATGCGTAAGCGTGTAGGAATTGCAAGAGCGATTGCACTGAATCCCAGGTACCTTTTCTGCGATGAACCCAACTCGGGACTCGATCCGCAAACAGCCATCAGGATAGACAAACTTATCCGGGAAATTACAACCGAATTCAACATTACCACCATTGTGAATACCCATGATATGAATTCGGTGATGGAGATCGGGGACAAGGTCATTTTCATTTTTGAGGGTATCAAATGCTGGGAAGGTACCCGGGATGATATCCTGAATGCGGAAAACCAGTACCTGAATGATTTTGTTTTTGCCACGAATCTTGCCAAGACTGTGAAGTTAATTCAGAATGATAAGAGAGCAAAGGGCTGAACAGAGATATACTGGAATCATTCTTGCAGGTGGACAAAGTTCGAGGATGGGAAAAGAAAAGGGCCTGATTCGCTGGAAGGGAAAAACACTCATCGAACATGCCATTGCCATACTTTCTCCGATATGTGGAAATATGATCATCAGTGCCAACCAGGATCATTATGATTCACTCGGATATCCGGTCGTTGGAGATCTCGTACCCGGATGTGGGCCCATGGGTGGAATTTTCTCTGCTCTTACTAAATCAGAAACCCTGAATAACCTGGTAATCCCGACCGACACACCATTTGTTACCAGAGAGATATACCAGCATCTACTCTCCCATATGGGTTCCTTTGATGTCATTGTACCCCTTGATCACGAATCTTTCTACCAGCCACTTTGTGCAGTATATTCAAGATCCGTTTTGCCTTCCATGGAAGCACAGATAGATGAAGGTATCCTTGGATTCACTCCGCTTCTAAACAAGGTTGAAGTACAAGCTGTTCATTTTGATTCATCTCTGGATTTTTATAACAGCAATACATTTTATAATATTAATTCTCCCACAGATCTTGAAGCCATATCCTGAAAGGAACAAACCAATGTCAGATTCTATCTCAAAACTTGGAGTAGCTGATTCTACATGGGCGAAGGCTGCTGTGCTGGGGGGTTTGTGGGCCTCTTTCGAAATTGTGATCGGCAGTTTTCTTCACAATATGCATATCCCCTTCTCTGGCTCTTTTCTGACCTTTATTGCTACCATCTTCATGATTGCATTCTACCAGCTCTGGCCTGAAAGAGGGCTGATCTGGAGGGCCGGACTCATTTGTGCCCTGATGAAATCCATTTCCCCTTCAGCCATCATACTGGGACCCATGACAGGAATATTCCTGGAAGCCCTACTGCTTGACCTGTTCCTCAGGTTGATCGGTAACAATCCTCTCGGATACGTTATGGCTGGGATGGCCAGCCAGCTCAGTGCCTTATTGCACAAGATCGGAAGCCTGCTGATCCTCTATGGATTTGATATTGTTAAGATCTACGAAAACATGTTCAGGTTTGCCATCAGGCAATTTAACAACATAGATATCAGTCCCACGCAGGCCCTGTTGACACTGATTATTATCTACGCTGCCATGGGTATGCTTGCGGCATTCCTGGCTACTCATATTGGAAAGGGGATAAACTGGGAAAGTAAGGATCATAAATTACCACGGCGCAATGAGCTGAAGGATAGCAGCTGGGATGTCCCGGCAACCGGACAAAAATTTCATATTCCCCTACTCATCACGCATATGTTATTGCTTCCAGTTTTTTTGTATGCTATTAACAAATTTGGACTCCAGCCACTGATCATAGGGATATTTGCCTTCTATATTGCTTTTTGCCTTATCTGGTACAAACGTATTAAATACAGGCTAATGAAGCCTGTATTCTGGATCCATCTGGTCATCATCGGAGGGATGGCCGGAATCTTCTGGAAGTCCCCGGATACCCTGCCAGTATCAAGCAGGTGGGAAGGCTGGATCATGGGATTAAGCCTGAATCTGCGTGCTGTTCTCGTCGTAACGGGATTTTCAGCACTGAGCACTGAGTTGCGGAATCCCAGGCTAAAAACATTCCTTTTTAAATTTGGGTTCCGTAAAATATACCCTGCTTTGTCCATGGCATTCTCGGCCCTGCCCTTCATGATGGAAAGAGGTGTCTCCGGGAAATCTTTCCTCATGCATCCCATCCGTGCTATCCGAAACCTGCTGGTTGATGCCGGATACTGGCTCTATGTTATACAGCAGGATAACCCTTGATATACATGAGGTTAAATAACTTAATTTCAAGATATTAACTCTTCTCTGTTTTGATAATCTATAGTTGTATATCTATATGTAGTTATTTAGATATATTCTAAATACTTTTTTAATTATTTTCGCTTTCCCTAACAGGCTGCCTTACAAAATGATAAGAATCCTTTAATGACCAATAGACGACAGTTCATTAAGATCAGCTCAGCAGGTATTGGAGGACTCCTGCTGGGTGGCGGGATGGCTGCAGCAAACCGTTTCTTTGTCCCCGGAACGGATCCTGAAAAACTCAGCATTGACCTTACCCGTACCCCAACCTACTGTGAAATATGTTTCTGGAAATGTGCCGGATGGGTCTATAAAACATCCGAAGGAAAGATCTGGAAGATCATTGGCAATGATGATGACCAGCACAGCAATGGCCGTTTTTGTCCCCGTGGAACAGGAGGTGTAGGCATGTATTATGATGAAGACCGCTTGAAAACACCCCTGATCCGGACGGAAGAGAGAGGATCACAAACATTCAGGGAGGCCAGCTGGGAAGAGGCATTTGACTATATCGCCGAAAAAATGAAGAAAATTGCTACTGAACATGGTCCGGAGTGCATCGCGCTTCTGACCCATGGTTCAGGCGGCGAATATTTCGGCCACCTTCTGAAAGCTTTTGGATCTAATAACATAGCTGCTCCTTCTTACTCCCAATGCCGTGGTCCCAGGGAAGTAGCTTTCTTCTCAACCTTTGGTGAAGGTGTCATGAGTCCCGAGCGAACCGACATAAGGGATACCAAATGCCTTGTTCTGATCGGTTCCCATATCGGAGAAAATATGCATAACGGGCAGGTACAGGAAATGTCCGATGCCATTGATAAAGGTACCAGCATCATAACCGTTGATCCCAGGTTCTCTGTGGCAGCGGGTAAATCAAAATACTGGCTCCCCATTAAACCTGCCACGGATCTTGCCTTGTTGCTGGCCTGGATCCATGTGCTGATCTATGAGGAAGGTATGATACGGATTACGTAGAAAAATATACCTTCGGAATTGAGCATCTTAAAGAGCATGTCCGCAGCATGACCCCTGAGTGGGCTTATGGGATCACTACTATTGAACCGGACCTGATCCGGAAATCAGCCCGGGAAATGGCGAACGCAGCACCAGCAGTGATCGTGCATCCCGGCCGTCATGTAACCTGGTATGGTGATGATACCCAACGGGAAAGAGCCATTGCCATATTAAATGCTCTCCTCGGTTCATGGGGAAGAAGGGGTGGTTACTACAATCCTGAAAGCGTCACTATCCCCAGGTGGCCATCTCCGGAATACCCAACACCCAGACGTAGCTGGAAAGATGCATTTCCCAGACAAATATACACTGGCATCTTCTTCCCTGGCATCCGGTATCTGTGATGCCACGATTCCAGCCGTGAGTGAAGCATGTAACTTTAAGGGATGGATCGTAAACGGGACCAACCTGATCCATACTTTTCCCGATCAGAAAAATACCATTGAAGCCATTCAAAATCTTGAACTGATGGTGGTAGTGGATACCATGCCCATGGACATTACGGGCTGGGCGGATGTAGTACTCCCCGAATGTACATACCTGGAACGTTATGATTCACTCCGGCACAGTCCGCATAGAAAGCCAGCCATCGCCCTGAGAATGCCTGCTGCAAACCCCTCCACAATACCAAACCTGCCTGGTGGATGGCCAGGGAGCTGGCCAAACGATTGGGACTGGAGGCTTATTTCTCCTGGAGGAATATGGAAGAATTGCTTGACTGGCAGTTGAAGCAGCTGGATTCTTCTCTGGATGAGATGCAAAGAATTGGCGTCAAGACTTATGAGCGCAGCTGGGATGATCTCTACATGACAGAAGGAGAAGAGCTTGAATTCCTGACAAATACAGGAAAGATTGAATTATACAGCTCGGAATTCCAGGCGGCAGGATTTGACCCCATGCCGGTCTATACACCGCATGAAGAACCCCCGGAGGGTTATTACCGCCTGATCTATGGACGCGCTCCCATGCATACATTCAGCCGCACCAGCAACAATCCAAACCTGACCGACCTGATGGATGAAAACAAGGTCTGGGTCAATCCCAAGGTTGCAAACCTCTGGGGCCTGGAACAGGATCAGATCGTATACCTGGAAAACCAGGACGGGGTCCGGTCAAAATTTCCTGTTAAGGTAAGGGTCACAGAGAGGATCCGGTGGGATTCGGTGTACATCGTACATGGTTTTGGTAATGACAACAAGAAACTTAGCAGGGCTCATGGCAGAGGTGCCAGTGATGCCGACCTTATCACCAGGGTCCATATTGATCCCATTATGGGAGGAACAGGGATGCGTGGCAATTTCGTTACTTTCAAGTTTGAACCGGAACAAACCCTTGTGAGCTGATGAGATACGCAATGGCCATTGATACTAAGAAATGTGTGGGATGCAGCGATTGTGTGGTGGCATGCCAGACTGAAAATCATGTTCCCATTGGTTACTGCAGGGACTGGGTAGTTGAAATACTGGATGGGACCTATCCCCAGCTGGAAATGGAGATCCGGTCTGAACGATGCTGCCACTGTGAAAATGCTCCCTGCGTAAGGTGCTGTCCAACAGGGGCCAGCCATATCAGTGATGGTGGAACAGTCCTGGTTAAACCGAATAAATGCATTGGCTGTGGTGCATGCATTGCTTCCTGTCCATACGATGCACGATATCCACACCCTGAAGGACATGTGGATAAATGTACCTTCTGCCTGCACCGGGTAAAACAGGGATTAGAACCGGCCTGTGTTGCTGCCTGTCCGACCAAATGCATGTATTTCGGGGACCTTGACAACCCGAGATCTGATATATCCACGGTATTGAAAAAGAGGAAGTGGAAAACACTTATACCGGAAGCGGGCACAAATCCCCAGCTGTATTATTTAATTTGAGAATGGTATGAATGAAGTAACCATCATCAGCGGAAGAATGAATCCCAGGGTAGATCCTCACCTGGAGATCTGGCATTGGGAGATCCCATTTTACCTTTTTATGGGCGGACTGGCAGCTGGAATTCTGTTCTTTGCAGCGATGTATGTACTGCTGAATAAGGAAGAAAAATTTGCAGCAGCAGTCAGGTTCACTCCTCACTTTGCTCCTTTTATACTTGTATTGGGATTGATTGCCTTGCTGCTGGACCTTAACCACAAAGCTTATTTCTGGCAGCTGTATACCACCATCAGGCTGCAGTCTCCCATGTCCTGGGGAGCCTGGGTGCTGATGCTGATCACACCCTTATCTTTTATCTGGTCAGCCATTCATATCCGGACAGTCTTACCCAACTGGGAATGGAAAGGGATCTTGAAAACCATGGAATCTTTCTTTGTAAAACAGAAAAAACCATTGCCTGGGCCATGCTATTCTCTCGGTGATCCTTGGGATATATACAGGGATTCTTTTTTCGGCTTTCAATGCCCGGCCGCTCTGGAATACTTCTATCCTGGGTCCGCTATTTCTGGTATCCGGACTTTCAACGGGTGCTGCCATGAATATTATTTTCTCAAAGGACCATAGCGACAGACTGATATTTTCCAGGATAGACCTGATGCTGATAGGTATCGAATTGTTCCTGATCGTACATATGTTCATGGGATTCCTCGCCAGCACACAGGTTCAGATTGATGCTGCAGAACTATTTCTCGGCGGACCTTATACAGCTTATTCTGGGTACTTGTGGTTGGCATGGGATTGATCCTTCCGGCCATCCTTGAAATTCTTGAGCTTAAGAAATACAAAATACCTGTTTTTATTCCAGCGGGACTGGTACTTATTGGCGGATTGATGTTCCGTTTCATCATTGCTTATGCCGGTCAGGAAAGTCGCTGGTTATATTAACATAATACAATTCAAATTGGATAAAATGGAAAAAGAGAATAAAAAAATCGTGCCAGCAGGTATATGAATCCATATCTGGCAGGGGTGTTCCTGGGACTGGTACTCCTGGCGGCTTATTTTATATCCTGGCGGGGACTTGGGGGCCAGCGGGGCTTTCAAGAGTACAACCGTATCGGTGGTTCAAAAGATTGCCCCGGGGCATGCCGCGAATGCAGCCTATTATAAGGAATATCAGGAAACCCATCCCGGGAATCCCCTGCACAGCTGGCTTGTTTTTCAGATCCTGGGTGTTATTGTAGGAGGTTTCCTGTCGGGAGCCCTGGCAGGAAGGCTTAAATTAAAGACAGAGCATTCCCCAAAAATCACTTCCCGTAAAAGGCTGATCTTAGCTATTCTGGAGGTACACTTTTTGGATTGGGCGCTCAATTCGGGAGGGGATGTACCAGCGGAAGTGCGCTTTGCGGAATGGCAGTGCTGTCACTTGGAGGGATTTTATCAATGTGGCCATATTTCGGTACGGGATTCGTGTTGGCATGTTTTTTCAGAAAAAACTGGATTTAAATACATATAAGATCATGGGACCACTTATTGCATATGAAATAATCTCAGAGAATACAAATCTTTTCTTTGCCTTTCTGATTGGCATCGGATTCGGCTTTGTCCTGGAAAGGGCAGGATTTTCTTCAAGCCGGAAACTGGTTGGTGTTTTTTATGGATATGATACCGTTGTTCTGAAAGTATTCTTCACTGCAGGTATAACAGCCATGCTGGGTTTGCTGTTTTTCAGTCTTTTTGGCTGGATAGACCTTGACCTGATCTATATTAATCCGACCTATCTTTACTCTACCATCGTGGGCGGCATCATTATGGGGGCTGGATTCATCATCGGTGGTTTTTGTCCGGGTACAAGCATATGTGCAGCATCCATCGGTAAAATTGATGCCATGTTCTTTGTAGTGGGCATTTTCATCGGGGTAATTATATTCAATGAATCCTATCCCCTCTGGGAAAATTTTTATAAGGCAAAATTCCTGGGAGCACCCAAACTCAGTGAATTCCTGGGCATCAGTGATGGAATCATGGCATTGCTCTTTGTAGGTATGGCCATGGCAGCCTTCTGGCTGGGGGAAAGATTTGAGAAAATTAAAAAACCTGTTGTATATTAGACTCACCATAATAAAAAGAATATGAAACCAAGAATCTTACTGGCAATTTTTGCGGTTCCCCTGGCACTTATCATAGCTGCCGTTCCTGAAAATACCACACATGCTTTCAAACTAAGTCCTTCACAGCTCCTCGAAGAGGCCAACAGTGGTGTACAATATTATTCCCCCGATGAAATTGCAGATATGATCATCAAGGAAGATCCTTCGCTGCAATTGATCGATGTCAGGAATGCTGATGAATTCGAGAAGTTCAGCCTCCCCGGGGCCATGAATATCCCCCTTACAGATATTCTTTCAGAAGATTGGCAGGACTACCTTGACCAGGATGTCAGGATCAACATTTTTTATTCGAATGGTTCCCTGAAGTCAGACAAGGCCTGGATGATCACACGACAGCTTGGTTATGAGAATAATTATGTGCTGATGGGTGGATTGAATTACTGGGTGGAGACCATTATGAATCCCACCTCACCAGCGTCTACCAGTCCGGATGAAGAGTTTGCCAGATATGATTTCCGCAAGGGAGCAGGGAGCGCTCTGGGAGGATCGGCAGGTGCGATGAATGAAAGTACAACAAGTTCAAAACCAGCTCTGCCGGTCATCAGATCAAAACCCAAGAAAAAGCGGGTACAGGGAGGCTGCTAGCCAGATTAACATTTATTTAAGTCTTTATTCCTTTTTCTGTATATCATTGTAAATAAATATATTATATTTTTGCATCTTAAATTAGCATACCCTGCAGTGACTGCAGGTCTTTAATATCATTAATCCATTACCAATCAATATGAAAAAACTTGTTATCCTGGGTGCCGGAACCGGTGGAACCATCATGGCAAACAAACTCAGGAAGGTACTTGACCGGTCAGAATGGGATATTACCATTGTTGACGAGCATCAGACACATTATTACCAGCCCGGATTCCTGTTCATTCCATTCGGGATCTATAACAAACAGGATGTGATCAAACCCAAGGCTGATTTTATCCCTGCCGGGGTCAAGCTGATCTATAAAAGCATTGATAAGGTTGATCCTGAAAACAACAAGGTCCTGCTGGAAGGGGGCCAGGTATTGCCTTATGACTTCCTGATCATTGCTACAGGTACCCGGACGGTTCCGGAAGAGACTCCCGGATTAAAGGATAAGTTGTGGTATAATAAAATATTTGATTTCTATACGGTTGAAGGAGCTTTGGCCCTTCGTGAATTTTTCAGGGGCTTTGAAGGAGGCGACCTGGTTATGGCCATTGCTGAATTGCCATTTAAATGCCCTGTTGCCCCCCTGGAATTTGTATTTCTGGCCGATGCTTATTTTACAGAGATCGGGATCAGGGACAAGGTAAATATCAAATTTGTAACCCCCCTGCCCGGAGCCTTCACCAAACCAAGGTCCTCCAAGATGCTGGGAGAACTCATGGTAGAAAAAAACATAGAAGTGATCCCTGAATTCTATATTGAATCTGTGGATAATGAGAAGCAGGTACTGAAATCCTATGATGAGCATGGAGATCCCCTTCGATGTGCTTACCATTGTACCTGTAAATATGGGAAGCGAGATGGTTGAAAGAAGCGGCATGGGTGATGACCTCGGGTTCATTCCTACGGATAAATTCACCCTGCGCTCGGAGAAGCATGAAAATATTTTTGTGCTTGGTGATGCTGCCAGTATCCCTACTTCAAAAGCTGGTTCCGTGGTTCACTTTGCCGCTGAGGTGGTCTTTGAAAACATCCTGAGTGCCATGGAAGGCAGAGAGTTGAAAGCCAAATTCGACGGACATTCCAATTGCTATATAGAAACCGGCTTCGGGAAGGGATCCATCATTGATTTCAACTATGATACAGAGCCACTGCCCGGTACTTTCCCCCTCCCGGGTATTGGTCCTTTCGGACTGCTCCAAAATACCAAGATGAACCATTACGGGAAAGTCCTGTTTCGCTGGATCTATTGGCATATCCTCCTGAAAGGCAAGGAAATGCCTATTGAGAATGAGATGACCATGGCCGGTAAAAAATTATAATGCCCTAAATCATCTTGAAAATGGCTGAAAAAGATCTACAGAAACAGATCGATGATATCAACGTAAAGCTGGATGCCATCCTGGAATGTGCCACTGCCCAGAAATTGCGCAGTGCCAGACTGGATGACCTGATGGAGGATGTGAATATCATCACCAAGGATGCCTTCAGAACCACTGTTGAAGAACTGGAAATGCAGGGCGTTGAACTGAACTGGGATGATTTGAAATTCCTGGCTTTCAAACTCATGAAAAATGTTGGCAAGTTCACTTTTGTAATGGACACTTTCGAGAGCCTGTATGACCTGATGCAGGATCTGGGGCCCGTTGCCAACGAGGTGATCATAGACATGATACGAAAAATGCATGAGTTCGAACAGAAGGGTTACTTTGAATTCTTTGCAGAGATTTCAAGGGCGATGGATAGTATCATTACCCACTACTCCGGGGAAGATGTCAAGCTCCTGGCTGACAATATTGTCACCATCATGGATACCCTGAAAAATATTACCCAGCCCGAGATGCTCCAGGCCATGAACAATGCAGTGAATGTATTCCAGAAACTGGAAGTGGATGATATTCCCGAGTATTCGATCTGGAAGGCGATGAAAGAGATGAGGTCACCTGAAATGAAAAAAGGCATTGGATTCATGATCTCTTTCCTGAAAAATCTTTCAGACGAAAACGTAGTATCAATAAAACAATAAATAATTCTCATAAATAACAATTAAATTTTATCAATTATGGCAACAAAATCATATGCAGGTGTAAATGTTGATGTGACAGATGATGGATACCTGACTGATCCATCCCAGTGGAACAAGGACATCGCCGCTGAGATTGCAAAAGAAGAAGGTATTGAGCTGACTGACAAGCATTTCGAAGTAATCGATTTCCTGAGAACAGAACATGACAAGGGAACCCAGCTGACCATCCGTATGGTTGGAAAATCAGGTATTACGGATATCAAGGGATTGTATACTTTATTTCCAGCCGGACCGCTGAAAAAATCTTCACGCATTGCCGGGATACCCAAACCAACAAGTTGTGTTTAATTAAGTAAACCATACAATTATGGCTGAAGCAAAAAAAGAAGCACCTTTAAAGAAGGTAATGATCATTGTAGCAAAAGGTACTATAGAAGATATTTACGCGGGACTGGTTATGGCAAATGGTGCTGTTATGGAAGGTATTGAGACCAAACTTTTCTTTACCTTCTTTGGAATGGATGCCATCATCAAGAAAAGGCAGAACAAAGCCAAGACAGGGACTGTAGGTAATCCAGCTATGCGAATGCCTGGCGGACTCCCTTTCCCAACATTGCTGGGAATGTTGCCAGGAGTTGAAGCCGGCGTATCTGCCATGATGAAAAGCCAGATGGAAGCACTGGATGTACCCCCTGTGGATGAATTCATTGAGATGATCGTTGCCGGTGGCGGTGAACTCTATGCCTGTAAACTGGCTTTCGATATGTTCAAACTGAAAAGGGAAGACCTGGATGATAATGTATCGGATGTAATTACCGTTGGCGAATTATATGAAATGGCAGGCGGAGAACCAGGTACACAGATCATCTTTACCTGATCACTTTTACAAGCCCAATCGAGAATGACATTGATCAGGCCAAACAATTGACCTGATCATATTAAAAGGATATTAAGTAAGGAGCCTAAATTTTGTTACTTGCACAAAATTTAGCGACGCCTTAATATCCTTTTTTATGTTTGGTATTTGTTTGGCCTAATCAACTTCTTCGAAGTCAACGTAATCGCCTTCCTTTGAATTGATCCCCTTATCCCGTTTCGTGAAATCTTTGATGGTCACATCTCCCTGACTGGTTGACTTTCTGAACTCTTTCCCTTTTTTACCAGGAGGTGCCTTGTCCTTTTTAGGTGTGCCGAAAATGGCAGGTACGATGTATTTATCCAGGAACCTGATCAGGTAATAGACCAGAACAATGATCAATAAAATGCGGATAATGGCCATAGATCTATCTGTAGGATAATCTCCGCAAAGTAAGTGGTTTTTTTTTAAATAAATGCAGCCCGGCCTTTCTCATTTGCTAGTGCATCAGTGCACAGGTGAGACTTAGTCAATCAATGGACGGTCCTTTTTGCTACCACTGGCGTCACATCCGAAAACCAGGTTGAATCCGAAACGGAAATTCAGAGAAGAAAACTCCTGCGGCCAGAAATAGACCGATGGTGCCTGGTCGGTTATGAAATAAAAATTAAAGGGCCCGCCACGTACGGACAGTCCGAGTCCCAAATTCATATAACTGTTCCCCATTATGGAATAACTCAAGGTGCCACTAAGCATGTTAAATGGCTGATAATTAGCAGATATTGTGAACTGGTTATAGAATTTATAGTTTTGTATGCGTGTCCTGAAAACACCGCCGAAACGTACCTTTTCGCTGAGCTCATAAGCAGCTCCAATGTATACCCTTGAGGACAGGAAGGTTGTATATTTATCCTGTGTGGTCTTAATTTTCGTGTCTTCTTCCAGGGAATCCAGCAAACCTTCTCCCGGGTCCCAGTCATCATCAAGGGTAAATTCCACGCCTTCAAAAGAATAATCCATTTCCTGCTTGAAATTATAAGTCGAGTTCCGCCACCGGATAAAACCCAGGTCAAGCACAGAGGCAGATACGATGACCCTTTCAACCGGCCTGTAATTAAATCCAAAATCAAGGGCAAAACCCGGATTCTTTACTCCGAAGACCGTACCAATATTACTGGGTGCAATCAAGTTGGGAAGTCCGGTTGGAATCCCGAAAATCAGGTCCATCTGATCAAGTTCCCCCAGGCTCTGAAGACTGTCGATATCGAGGTATCCATCTTCGTCGATAGGCAGGTTAACATAAGGAAGAGATGCATCCGCAAGGATATCCGACTTAACGGTCCACTCGTCTATGGAGGTCTTCATATTGATATCACTCTGCCGTACATTTACATTGCCCATTCCAAGCAATAGCTTTGCCCTGGCCCCTAACTGGAATTCATCGTCAAAATTATATGATACCCCGATGGCAAGTTCATGGTAAAGATTGATATTATTTGCCAGGTCGCTGAAATTAAATTTGGACTGGTTCAGGTTTCCGTTGATCATGAATTCAGCAAGATCCCGGGAAAACGATATATCCTGGTCTATCCGCTGGCTGAAGTCCACTGTAAAATAGAATAATTCCTGTCTCCAACCTACAGAAACAATGGAGGTTGCCAGTCCTGCCCTGACCACATTCACTGGTTCCAGGGCATTCAGAAATTTTTGTTTGTCCCCTTCCGGATGCATAAAAGTGATGAATTTACCTGTAGCATCGTTCCAGGTAAATATATCCTGGTACCGCAGGGAATTCGATTCAACCTCGAAGCGGACGGGGGACAGGACAGGAAATCCAAAGTATGACTGGCATTTTGGCTGGAATGCAGGATTCAGCTGGTTGGCCTGGGGGATCATGTGCATGTAATAATAGGTGTTGCTGTATTGTGCAGATACACCTGTCCATGCCAATATAGCCATGCAAACCAGACTTGTTATGAAGCGTATTCTTTCAGGCATGCTGATGTGTTTTAGCTTAATTATTCCCATCCGAAGTAACGCTGACCTCGGCCCTTGCCCCAAGCTTAAAGCCAAGCGAGTTGGTTGAATAGAATTTTATGTCCCGGTCTCCTTGATCCGTAGTTTCCACCAGGAGTTTTATCATGATCCTCTCGGCTATAAATAAGTTATCAATCTGGGATTCAGAAAGGGGAACTTCTACCTTATTGTAGGTGGTCATGATCACCTTTCCGTCATCATCAACAACTCCCGATGGAAGGATATTCCAGTTCTGTTCATTGAACAGGGAATCCAGATAATCCTCATTGCTATCCATAAAATAGACCTGGGTACTTACTTCCAGGGGCAGTCCGTTCTCGGTTTCCAGCTGGAACATGAATGATTTGACATTTTCCCTGCTGAATCCCTCATCTCCACCTATCTCGAGATCAAAAGTGTCTGCCAGTTCGAGTCCCTCTGCCCTCAGATGCATGGGGATCACTACCTCGACATTAACATCCAGGTGGCTGGTATCCAGGATGAAATTGTTCATAAAACCCGTTGGATTCCCAAGTGCATTTATGGAGAATTGAAGTCCGGTTAGATCCGTGCTGGCGATTTCATTGATATTGCTGTTGTTACTGTCTATGGCTGTATGGGAAAGTATGGTCTGTCCTACCTGGTCAATGGTCGGGGCATCTATGATGATGGGGTTGACATCAGGATCAAGGTTGATCGGGATCATGGATGCATCTTTGAACCGGGCTTCCAGATCAAGTAATTCAATACCGAAAGGAACTCCAAATGAATTTCCCACCCTCAGGTGTAGCTGCGGATCGGCCAACTGTATCCTTCCCCTGAAATCTTCAGGCATTGAACTGAACTCAATCAACTCCTTATCAATGACCAGGCTGTCATACACCCCAACATAACCATAAATACCCTGATAATCCAGATCCTGGAAAGACTTGGTGATGCTGATAATCTCGCTTGACAGGATGTCCGCACCCGAATTGATAAGGTCAAATTTAAATATCATCCCGAGAAAGGTCGTATCTGGATTTGAATTGTCCAGTTGAAGGGAACTACCTGCCAGGGGAACCCTGACCGTAGTTGAAAAATTTCCTGATGGATCACTAATTTCAATGACCTGGCGGTATTGTTCTCCGTTCAGCTCTATCTGGTCAGAATAGATGGTCAGTATACCCGAATGCTTGATCGTGGAGGTAACATAGATCACGATCTCCCCACCCTTCAGATGAACACTGTCAAGACGCTCATCACCTGTTCTTTCCCACTCAAAACCTTTTACCTCATTGAAGGTGATAGTATCGCCGATATTGCCCAGTGTTGATCCAGGTATGTCAGTTGGGCTCTGAAAAAAAACCTGCAGGAAATCCTGGTCCGGGACATCAATGTAATCATCTGCATAAATGGTCTCTGATGTATCGAAGATGAAATACAGGAAGTTGGTGCTGTCTTGAGTCAGGTAACCGCTCGTATCAAATTTGGTAAGCATGTCTTCGATGCTGAGATTGCCGTACACCAGAGGACCTTCAAATCCCGGTTCCCACCTGACCGTGAAGTCATATTTATCCGCCTTCCATTCATCATTCATGCAGGAAGCAAAGACCATCAATAAGGAGAGAATGACCGCGTGCGGAAGAAATCTCTTTAACCACATATGATTCAAGGTTTACAATATCCTTATTGTACGGAGTAATTGTACAAAAAGTTATCTCCGCTTCCCACGATCAGGTTGAATTTGGAAGCAGACCTGCTGATCACTCCAATACTGAATGGAGTTGACCCCGGCAGGGGGAATCCTTTGTATAGGGACCCGTCACTATTCAGCAGGTAAAGCTTGTTGTTATCAGATGATACCATACCAATTTTCTTATTGCCATGAGAGAACTGGTAAACCACTGGTGCATAGCTGATTCCGGCACGGGTATCATAGCTGAAACCTTTGGAGCCATCATGTTTGTACACTTTTAGTTCACCTTTATCGGCAAAAATGAATTCCTTCCGCCCATCCCCGTCCAGGTCACTGTATTCAAAGAAATGATCTCCTGAAAACTGGTCGATTTCAACGGTTTCCACCGATCCGTCAAAATAAATAAATTGAACCCGCCCGGAAGAATCTGTCAGGGCCAGCCTGGGTTTAATACCTGTTGTATTGCTTTCCAGAATGAACCGGGCATTTTTTGATACCGGAAAATGTTTTTTCACGTTTACCCTGGTTTCCCCCCTCCGATTCAGGATATAACAGGTGAAATGATCTGCAAAAACCAGATAATCCTTGTTGCCTATCCTAAAATGCCTGAGGGGATCCTCTACCCTTCCTTCTGTCTTCCCGAAGTTCCACCCTTTGACGATATTGCCTTCTTTGTCATACAGGTAGACCCCCTTGTCTTCGGCTGCCAGGAAAATACGGTAATCCCTGCTTTTCTCATAATCAAAAAGGGCCAATCCATTGGTGGCTGGTGAGCGCAATTTAACCGGATACCTTTCCACATAGTTCCCGTTACGGTCTATTATATGAAGCTGTTCACGGGTATTAAAGAGAAGCTGCAGTTTCCCGTTCTTATAAAAATCTATCTGGTAAACATCGCTAAGGATCTGTCCATCAATCTTTTGTTTCCAGAGGACCCTGCCTGAATTGTTCAACAGGTAAATATTATGTTTGTCATCCTGTACAAATATCTCCTTATCACCCGTATAATGATTGACAACAAATTTAGGCTTGGTAATAAGCCTGGATTCCAGCCTGCTTTCCCAAACAGTCTGTGCCTCATCCCTCATGTCAGGCGTATATTTAACGATGATATTGTTATATGCCAGGCTATTCTCAGATGTTATCTGGTAGGCGAAAGCCTGGAACTTGAATAAATGGTCTTTTTCATCCAGTATCTTTTTGAGCAGGTCCGGACGCAGGTATCTTTCCATCAACCAGGTTGATCCTGGGAAATTCAGATAGAAATAAAAATTTGACCGGGATGCCAGATATTCTGAAAACTGATGATATTCCAGGTCACTGCTAAGGTTATTCCCGATCTGGTTGGCATGGATGTATTTGGAAAGCGACTGTATGGAATTGCCAAAAATCAGGTAATTATCAAAAAAAGTGCAATACTTACTGTTGACCCCCTCAAACATTTTCCCGAACAGTTTCATTGGAAGATAAGGCACCGGCAACTGGTAAAATGTGAATCGTACATCACTCATCACGGGTTGTTGAACGATCAGTGAGGAAAGTGAAATCCCATCTTTCTCACAGACGATTGTCAATAATTCCTTCAGCTTCTCTATGGCCAGGCTCTGGCTTTTTGTATTGCAGACAACATAAGCATTCTCCTCCCATCCAAAATTTCTGATATCCGTCAGCACCAGGGCAACCTGCCTGTCAAATACCGGCAGGAGGAGTTTATCCAGGTCCATCTTGTATTTCTCATTCAATGATCTGAGATCCCGCAGGTATGTCCGCCCATGTCCATGAATCTCAAGATGCTCTATGTAATCCTTTTTAAATCCCGGGAAATCATCCAGTCCAAGTGCCAGAAAGGCAGAAATATTTTCCGGGATGATGGCTTCAATATCCAGTCGCTGTGGCTGATGCTTTAAAATAATGTTCAGGAATTCATC
This sequence comes from uncultured Bacteroidaceae bacterium, assembly GCA_963767555.1. GTDB lineage: Bacteria > Bacteroidota > Bacteroidia > Bacteroidales > SM23-62 > SM23-62. The sequence goes on from CAVYEL010000024.1 coordinate 197,626, forward strand.
AGACACTGGATTAGCATAGGTAAACCCATTCAAAAGCAGTGCATCATGCCGGATATTCATATCCATTTCTGACCAGTCGGCAAAGTGTACAAAATCTGAAACCTTATTCTTGTACTGGTCATTGAATAAATGGGATACAAATCCCGGGATGGTCTTATAGTCCAGGTATACATTCCCTTCAACATTCCGTCCGGCTGTTCCTGCTACTTCCTTGAATCCTGCTTCATCTGCCACAGACTGGGATTGGGATAGTTGCCTGACCGATGCTTCCAGCAGTATGGAAGAAGGACTCAGGATGAGTAATCCCCTGGAAAAAGTAAAAGAAAAATCATCTTTACTGTTGTTCCCCGCAAAATTTACATCATAGATCCTGAGTTCATCATACTTCCTGGGAGTAAAGGTGGCGCTGGAATGAACCTTATCCTGGACAAATTTAATTATCTGTTTTTCGGTCCCGGTATTATGCAGCGGATAGTATAATATGAACTCGAATCTGTTTTTCCCTGCTTTATGGATGGATAAGGATATATCCGATCCTTTGTAGAGTTTTTCCACTTCCTCATCCATCCGCAACATAGAATCAAGTCTGCCAAGGGTTAGCTGAAATGCGCCGATACCATTCAACATACCAAGTTCTCTCCAGATCTTATTACGGGATAATTCATCCCTGATAAAAGCTGAGAGATCATTGGCATTGATGATCAGTGCAGCATCAGTGGGTACAGCCTGGACGACATCTGCCTGCTGGATATTGCCTTTTCGCAATTCCAGGATGCCGTATATGATGATTCCGATAAAAATAACGGCCACTGCGCCGATGGTTACTTTCTTGATCATGCCCAATTATATAAAAAATATGCATTGCACGGGAGCTCTGTCTTTTGAGGTTTTCAAGAGGCTACTGTTTATATCTTTGGATTATTTTCTTTTTTGGAATAATTTTTGCAGTATGCTATGTTTGCTCTTTTTTGACTGAAATGGGTCCGGTAAGAAGTATCTTTAGCATTCTGATTTTCACTCTACTAATCTATCAATCATCTGTTGGTCAGCAGGTTACTGTTCTTGATCAGGGAACAGGACAGCCAGTAGAGAATGTTGCACTCTTCAATAAGGATAAATCGGTTTCAGCCATATCAGACGCTTTCGGAAAAGCCGATCTGGGATCTTTTGCGGAAGATGACAGCATTTTTTTTCAGCATTCATCCTACGAACTATGCGGCTTTACGTGGCACGAGATGGTCTTTGGCAGCGGGCGGGTGCTCCTGAAAAGACGCAATATCATGATGGAGGAATTTGTGGTTTCGGCAGTGAAAGGAAAGGAAAGGAAGGAAGAAACACCATATATGATAGATGTACTGGGACCGGAACAGCTTCAGACCACCACCTACCAGACCAGTGCTGATATCCTCCTTGAATCAGGAAATGTTATGGTACAGAAAAGCCAGGGTGGAGGCGGAAGTCCTATTCTGCGTGGATTTGAAGCCAATAAGATCCTGCTTGTGGTTGACGGTGTCCGGATGAACAATGCCATCTACCGATCTGGCCACCTACAGAATTCCATTACCATTGATAACAGCATCCTGGACCGTGTTGAGGTCCTTTTTGGCCCATCCTCAATCATTTACGGAAGCGCTGCCCTGGGAGGGGTCATACATTATTATACCCGGACTCCGGAATACAATGCTACTTATGCCTCAGCATACGGGCAATTCTCAACTGCCAATCTGGGAAAGATCTTACATGGCGATTTCAACATTGGTAAGAAGAAGATTGCCAATACCACCAGCGTGACTTTAAGTGATTTTGACGATATCCGCAGTGGTGAAAACCGGAAATCTGAATGGGGAAACTGGGGACAGGTAAATCATTATGCAAGCCGGATAGGTGATAATGATTCCACCCTCTCTTAATCCCAAGCCCCATGTACAGAAAAATACCGGGTACCGCCAGCTTGATCTGCTATCCAAAACCAGTTATGCACCATCTGACATGCTGGACCTTGTCCTGAATCTCCAGTTTTCTACTTCATCCAGAATAAACCGCTTTGACCAGCTGAATGATTATGATGGGGAAAACATGAAATTCGCAGAATGGTATTATGGTCCCCAGAACAGGTTCCTCTCCTCCCTGCAGGCCGTCTATAAGAAAGAAAACCCACTGTTTACCGGGATGACGGCAACTGTGGCCTTTCAGAAGATTGATGAGGACCGGATCACAAGGAAGTTCAGGGTGAACGACAAACTCTTCCAGGAGGAGGATGTATATGTTTACACTGCCACCTTTGATTTTAACAGAACAATGAAAAAAGGGCACAACCTCTTTTATGGACTGGAAGCTCAATCATAATGATGTGAGGTCATCCGCCCGATATGAAAATATCATAAACAGCAGTGTCAGCGATGCCCTTACTCGCTATCCGGGAGGAGGCAGTCATACCAATGCTTTTTCGGCTTACGGGAACTACAAAATGCTGATTAATCCAAAGGTGGTATTGAACATGGGACTACGCTACCACTACGGCATGCTTCGATCTGCATTTACTGACCCGAACCTGCCATTTAATGAGGTTAAGATCAACAACGGGGCACTAACAGGCAGCGCCAGCGTTGTTTTCAGTCCCCAGAACACCTGGCAGTATAAATTTATCTTTGCCACCGGATTCCGCAACCCGAATGTGGATGACTATGGGAAGGTCAGGGCAAAAGGGGATTTCGTGACGGTCCCCAACGATAACCTGAAACCCGAATACACCTATAATATTGAGATTGGGATCAGTAAGGTCTTTCCCAGGCATCGCCACCATCAGCGGCTCGATATGGTTCACTTACCTGAAAAATGCCATTGTCCGGACCAATTATTCACTTAACGGTTCAGATTCATTATTATATGACGGGGATTATTACGGGATCATCACCAACGCCAATGCCAGTCTGGCGACCATACAGGGCATTTCCCTGAACCTTAATTCTGACCTGCCTGGTAATTTCTCTTTCAAAGGAAGTTTTAATTACCTGCAGGGAAGGGATATCACCAACGAGGTTCCCCTGGCACATATTCCCCCGATATTCGGCCGCCTTTCTGCAGGTTATAACTACCGGAAATTAAATACCGAAGCATATATAGCCTACAGCGGAAGGAAATACTGGTCGGAGCTCTCACCATACGGAGAAGACAATGAAGATGAAGCCATCGCAGATTTTGGTTTTCCGGGCTGGTCTACCCTCAATCTTCGTGCTCAGTACAGGATCAATGAACACTTCGCTCTGCAGTTGGCCGTCGAGAATATCCTCGACCGCTTCTACAAAGTTTTTGCTTCGGGAGTCGGAGCCCCGGGCCGCAATTTCATATTTACCTTCCGGGCCAACTTTTAAGCATTCAATTTTGAATGACCTTCATTTCCAACTCAGACAAAATAATTCTCTTTATGTTAGGGCCTCGCCGTTGAAATAAGCCCGCTTTTTTTTAATTTTATTTCATAGATTGAAGTTTGCGTGAAGAAAACTGAAATTATCTTTCGACAGTTCTTGTATACCGGACTAATGCTGGTGCTATCCCACTGGGTCATGGGACAGGACAGTACGGATTACCACCGGCCAATGGCTTTTGGGTCAGATACTGCTTTGATTCCGGACCTGCATATGACTTTTCCCGTCGGTTCAGGGAATCATCAGCAACAGATGGTGGATTTTACATTGCCTGAACCCATCAGGGTCCTGGTTGCCGACAGGGAAGGAAAGCCGGTCCCCGGGCAGACCGTTTTTTTCCGTACGGCAAGCCAGCCGGATAAATCCACAGGCTTCAGCTGCCAGCCGGCGGTCGCGGTAACAGACAGCGCCGGCTATGCTATCAGCGAAGTCACCCTGGGATCAGTCCCAGGACATTACCAGATCCTTGTCCGGACCCAGGGCAACATACAGGATGATACACTGCTTTTTAATTTTGATGCGCGGAGCAAAAACTGGATGATCCTGCTTATATCGGGTTTGCTGGGGGGACTTGGACTATTCCTCTGGGGGATGAAACTGATGAGTACCGGTATGCAGAATTCTGCCGGGGAAAGGATGCGGGACATGTTGGGACGCATGACCCATAACCGTCTTGTTGCAGTAGGAATAGGTGCCCTGGTGACCACCATCATCCAGAGCAGCAGTGCTACCAGTGTAATGCTGGTGGGATTTGTCAATTCCCGGTTGATGGAATTTCGGCGGACCATAGGAATCATTCTCGGGGCTATGATCGGAACCACCTTCACGGCACAGATCATTGCTTTCAAGGTCACCGATTACGCATTGCTGATCATCGCCATCGGATTTTTTATCTATGCTTTCTCCAGCAAACCCAGGATTAAAAACCTCGGTGAAACAGTGCTGGGATTCGGGATCCTTTTCTTTGGCATGCATATTATGTCAGAGGCCATGTATCCCCTGCGGTCCTATGCCCCCTTCCTGGATGTCCTGGTCAATATGGAGAATCCCATCCTCGGTATCCTTGTCGGGGTAATTTTTACGGCACTGATCCAGAGCAGCAGTGCCTTCATAGGGATCATGATCGTATTGGCTTCACAGGGATTGTTAAGCCTCGAAGCATCCATCCCCCTGTTGCTGGGATCCAACCTTGGCACAGCAGTGACTGCCATCCTGGCGAGCATAGGAGCAAGCCGGGAGGGACTGAAAGTGGGGATAGCCATGAGCATTATCAAACTGATCGGTATACTGATAATGGTCTGGTGGATCCCATCTTTCGCCGGACTGGTTGAATCCATATCCCCCAAAGCCAGTCCCGATATAATTAGTGAAACACAGGCCGTGGCTACAGTTCTCCCCAGGCAGATAGCCAATGCCCATACAGTTTTCAGTGTATTTCTTGCCCTCCTGTTCTTTCCATTTACCAGGCTTCTCGCCAGGCTGGTGGATGCCATTGTTCCTCCAGACAGGATAAGTGAGGAAGTAAAACCACACACGATGTATCTGGACAGGCGATTTATCCAGACCCCTTCACTGGGACTGAACCTGGCCAAGCAGGAAGCCATCCGGGTGGGTAACCTTGTACGGGAGATGGGCTATGAGATCATTCTTCCGTTCACTGAAAAGTCAGGGAACTCTCTGTCAGCCATTGGCCGTAAGGAAGAAACAGTGGATTACCTGGCCATAGAGATTCAGCAATACCTCACTTCACTCACCCGTGAGAACGTGGGTCAAAAAAGGGTGGATGAAGCTTTCCAGATCATGTATGTGGTAAATGAATTCGAAAACATTGCGGATATCATTTCCAAGATAATGACCCGCCGGGCAAGGGCATGGCTGGATTCAGATGCTGAATTCTCAGCACAGGGAAAGCAGGAACTGGAAGAATTTCACCAGCATGTCATGAACCAGATGAACCGTTCCATGGAGGTATTCAAGGATCTGAACCTGGAAAGGGCCAGGGAGATGAAAATTAAGTATAAGAAATACAGATTGCTTGCCATGGAATTCGAAATGCAGCATTACCGCAGATTACAGGATCCCGCCTCTCCTTCGCAGGAAAGCAGTGAAACTCACCTGGAATTGATTTCAACCCTGAGGAACATTGCCGGTCATGCCACCAATATTGCGCGGATTTTCCTTAGCCAGCTTCAAAAAACCTAGTATGCCCATGATGGAGAACAACCTGGAAAACACACAACGTATTGATCCGAAGATCCACGAAAGCTGGAAAGCCATACTGCTGGAAGAGTTTAACCAGCCATACTTCTCTGCCCTGAAGCAGTTCCTGGTCCAGGAGAAAAAAAACCATGTGATATACCCGCCGGGGAATAAGATCTTTTCTGCCTTTAACCGGACATCTTTCGACCAGGTAAAAGTGGTTATACTGGGACAGGATCCCTATCATGGGAAAGGCCAGGCACATGGACTCTGTTTTTCTGTGCCTCAGGGCATTGCAGCACCCCCATCCCTGGTAAACATCTTCAAGGAACAGAACAATGACCTGGATATTTCCATACCTCCCCACGGGAACCTGGAAGCCTGGGCAGACCAGGGGGTCCTCCTGTTGAATGCCACCCTGACAGTCAGGGCCAACCAGGCTGGTTCACACCAGAACAAGGGATGGGAAAATTTCACCGATGCTGTGATCAGGAAAATTTCTGATGGTAAAGAGGGATTGGTATTCCTTCTATGGGGCAGGTATGCGCAGGCCAAAGAACACCTGATCGACGGAGATCGCCATCATATTCTGAAAGCCGCCCATCCATCACCATTCTCAGCCCATTCAGGATTTTTCGGTTGCCGGCATTTTTCCCGGACCAACGAGATGCTTGAGAAACAGGGGAAAACCCCGATTGACTGGAGCCTCACCTAGGTTCCTGCTTGCTGGCTTTTAATCATGGTCAGCAGCATTTTGAACTTCTCCACCGCTTTTACGGCATGAGGCTCACCTGCCGGCATGATGATGCTGTCACCTTTATTCAGTGAATGTACATTATCATTGATCCGGATCTGGGCCGTGCCATCAAGTACCTGCACCATGGCATCAAAGGGAGCGGTGTGCTCACTGAGTTCCTGTCCCTTGTCAAAGGCAAAAAGGCTAACATTCCCGCCGGGTGATTTTACAACGGGTTTGCTCACTATGGATTGGTCTGCATATTCAATGCCCTCCTCAAAAACTATCACCTTATCTCTTGGAAATTGATCTGAAGTCATATTATATTTTGTTTAAATTGGGTAAATATTAAATCCACTCCTCTGCCAGGATCTGTCCCTGGATACCTACCTGGACAGTTTTCACCGGAACCTTCCGCTGGGCCTTTGAAGCGGCTGACTGAACCAGCTGCATGAGACCTCCGCAACAGGGAACCTCCATGATCATAACCGTGATGGTATTTACTCCGGCATGGTCGATCAATGCTGTCAACTTCTGCTCGTAGACCTCCATGTTGCTATCAAGTTTGGGACAGGCAATCACCAGGGATTTGTTCTGCAGGTGCTTGGAATGAAAATTCCCGAGTGAAAATGCTACACAGTCTGCCGACACCAGCAGATCCGAATCCTTGAAATAGCCTGCACCCGGATTGATCAGGTGGAGCTGAACAGGCCATTGGCGAAGAGCTGAAGGCTGGTCCGTTGCCATATTCCCGGCTGGTTCGGCCTGGCCGCCGGCCTGAAAAGACATTTCCTGTGAACCCTGGCAACCACATCCGCTCTGGCTCTGCATCTGTAATCCGGAGGGATCAGGAACCCGGGTGGGCTGGGATATATTCTGGGGTTTACCATGCTGGTGAACTTCCTGTATGATCTCCACCGGGTTAAAGTCAAGTTTCTCCTTGTTTTCCAACAGGAACTGAACCCCTTGCTTGAGGAATGCGTGTTCCTGGTGGTCTTTCAGATGCTTCATATGGGCTGTTACTACATTTTTCCCCTTTTGTATCATTTCCTTCATAACGGCTATCTCATCATAAGGCTCCGCCTCCCTCTCCTCTATGGTCAATGCGTCCTGGGGACAATGTCCTATGCATGCACCCAGGCCATCGCACATTAAATCACTGATCAGTACGGCCTTTTCATCTATGATCTGCAAGGCCCCTTCATGGCAGTTGGGAACACAATTACCGCAACCATCACATTTTTCCTCATCAATTTGAATAATCTCTCTTTTCATTGTTGCCTTATTTAGTTGTCACTCAATATTTTAATTTCACTTAATGTCCTGTTTTCATAAAAGTTCCTGAATTTTTCAGAAAATTCTGCCGGTAAATTTCCGAAGACACAATTCTCAAAAGGACATTTATCCTCGTCTATACCACAAAAGGAATGGTCCATTTTACCTTCTATCAGTTCAATGATCTCCAGCAGATTGACCTTCCCGGCATCTTTTAACAATTCAAATCCGCCTTTTGGCCCCCGTCCGGACCTCAGGTATCCCTGTTTTACCAGGAGCTGCATAACCTTGGCAATATGATTCCTGGAAAAGCCTGTCTTTTCAGCCATCTGGTTAACATTGATCGAACCCTCCTGGCCGGCAACCAGCGCCAGGGAATGGATGGCTATGGAGGATGCTTCTGATATGGAAGGGAATCGGTTCATATATGTATTTCGGTATTTGAATACCCAAATATATGTATAAAATTTAATATGCCAAAATTTTGCTGGAAAATGGACAGGCTAATATACTGTATTAAGCCTGTAGCGGCGGGCAATGTATCTTACAGGCAACCATGCAGCAAGGAATCCGATGGCCAGCACGGTAAAGAAGACCTTAATAACATCCAGCCACTGAAAAACCACGGGATACGCGTCGATGATGAAAGATCCCGACCCGGATAGTTTGATCAGGCCATATTCTGCCTGCAGCCATGATAGAAGGGACCCCAGGATCAATCCAATGACCGCCCCGCTGATGGAAATTAGCCAGCCTTCGAGCAGGAATATCCGTTTGATCAAAGTAGCAGATGCCCCAAGGCTGTCAAGCGTATTGATGTCTTTGCGCTTATCCAGGATCAGCATGGTCAATGATCCGATGATATTAAAGGAGGCAATGATCAGAATAAAACTGAGGATGAAAAAGATGGCCCATTTTTCTGATTTCATGATCCTGTAAAACAGTTCGTTTTGCTCATTCCTGTTCTGGACCTTGAATGTATCTCCCAGGATTGATTGTATTTGCTCCTGCGTCGCTTTTTGATCTATTCCCTCATCAATGTCCAGGGCTATGGCTGTGACCTCAGTAGGATACTGAAGGAGATCACGGGTAAATTCAATGGGAACCAGCAGGTACCTGGAATTGATCTGCTGTTCAATGCTGAATATCCCGGAGGGAAAAATGAATTTCCTGTTGATAGCCCTTTCCGGATTCATGGAAATGTTACCGGTGCGCCTGATGACATAAATATTAATTGGGTTCAGAAAATTCAATCCAATGGCAAGGTGGTAAGCTATGCCAATTCCAACAATGGCCATGGGCCGTTCTTTCTCCCATAAGGTGTAGGTGCCATCAACAATCATGGTATCAACTCCGGTCACCAGGTGGAACTGGTCATCCACCCCCTTAACTGTAGCAATATGCTGCCTTTCCCCATAACGCAAGAGGACATTCTCCTCAAGAATTTCAGAAAAATGAAGTACTGCAGGGTGTTTTCTTACATTTTCGAAAGGATAATCTGCAGGATCAAAGGTTTTTCCTTCAACAAGGCTGATCTTTAATTCCGGATCAAATGAATTATAAAGAGATTTAATGATGCTGTCAAAACCATTAAATACGGAAAGGACCGTGATCAGGGCCATGGTTCCGATGGCTACGCCTGCAACAGAGATGGCAGAAATGATATTGATGGCATTCTGTGATTTCTTTGCCAGTAAATATCTTCTTGCTATATATAGTGGCAGGTTCATATCATTTTACGGCTTTCACGATCAGTCCGGTCCCCGTTCTATGTTTCAATCTTACATCCATGAAATTCAGCAGCATACTGAAAGGGAAGGTCAGCAGGTAATAGAAGGGTATCAGGATATAGAATAGCCTGCTTGTATTTAACATAATAATGGGATACTTCATCGAAAGCCTCCAGGATATCTTGCCGGGCCATCCATAGGAGTACCTGGCTCTGACTTCGGAAAAACCTGCAGTCTTCAGCTTGGTTTCGATATCCGTAATATTGTATCCATCCCTTACATGTTCCTCAATGAAGGAATCCTCCTCATCGTCATGAACATCGGATCCGCCCTGGTCAGAGGGTGTGGAGATCAGCAGGATACCTCCTTCTTTCATGGAAAAGGAATAATTTCTGAATACCTCAACATCCTCAAGAATGTGTTCCATCACATCCACGCAAAGTACCAGGTGGTATTTTCCCTCCTCCCTGAATTTAGTAAGGTCTGCCAGTTCGAAACGGACCCTTTCTCCCTCCCCTATCCTGGTAAAGAATTTATTGCAATCCTGAATCTGATCTTCTTTGACATCCACCCCCTTTATTATCCACTTCCGGGAAAGACGGGACATAAAAAATGTGTACTGGCCAAAACCAGATCCGGCATCGAGCACATCCCCATCTTCTCCAAGTTGTTTGCGTGCCCGTCGCAGTTCCCGCTTAATATGCCAGGCCCTTAACAACAGAAGGTCGAGTAAGCGATAAAAAAGTTTGCGAAGAAAAGGGGTGCGGTTAAAAACATTGCCAAGTCCCTTTTTGATGGGATCGTACTTCATTTTTTTAGTAATCTGTCAATATTCTCAATATAATCAAGTGAATCGTCCAGAAAGAACTGTAATTCAGGTACCATCCTGAGCTGGTGCCTGATCCGCATACCCAGTTCATGCCGTATGTGTTGAGTATGGTCCCCCATGGTTTTATTGAATAATATCTTTGTCAGCCGCCGGAAAGATACTCAGGAAGACCCTTGCCTGTCCCAGATCCGGGGTAATCCTTACCTCGGTGACAGTGATCATTTTTCCTGTAAAAATACTGTTCCCCTCTCGCTGGAAAATATCACCCAGCTCTTTTTGCAGTAAGCGGGATACCTTATATTGTCTTGTACTTGTCATATGCTGGATTATTTCCGGATCACTTTGGGAACTTGAAAAAAGTGCCCGCTTTTTTCAGGGGCATTCAGCAATGCCTCTTCGATGCTTATGGTCGGGATTATTTTGTCCTCCCGCAAAACATCTGTTTTATCAGAAAGATAGACCAGGGGTTCAACATTATCAGTGTCGAGTTCCCTGAGTTTCTCAACAAAGGTCAGTATCTGTTCAAGATCCTGGCGGATTTTTTCTTTCTCCTCCTCCCCGAATTCAAGGTATGCAAGTCCGGCGATTTTATCTATAATCTGGTCATCAATCTTCATACCATCTCATTTTCAGGGCAAAAATACAAAATTCCTGCACACAAAAGATCAGGGAATATTACGGTCATATTTTTCCTGGCGTCTTAACAATGTTTTTTGAGTCCCGAATTGAACTTTTGGCATGGGATTTGCAATGTATTTATTGACAGTTCATCCAACATATACCTGAAGATAGTTTTCGGGGCACCGGGTTCACCACCCGGTTTTTTTTTGCTTAAATCCCATAACCTTATCCATCTGGTTCAACAGGAGGAATTCCTTCAAGCTGTTAGAAGGGTTTGAAACCGATGATCTCCCGGACCTCCCTCAGGGTTTTTGAGGCACTGGCCCTGGCTTTTTCCTGCCCCATACTGGCTGCCTTCCGAATATAGGCATCATCTGCCAGGATCTCCCGGATCTTTTCGCGCAGGGGATCAGTTGCTTTAATGATGTCTTCGGCTAATTGCTTTTTTCATATCCCCGTAGCGGATCTTACAGGTATTGTATCGTGTCCTGAAATGATCAACTGTGTCAGGAGTGGATACAATCTCCATCAGGGAGAATATGTTTTTGATGGGTTCTGACATTTCCTGGTTTTCTGAAGTGGGACCGGAATCTGTGACTGCACGCATAACTTTCTTGCGTATCACCTCAGGTTCATCAGCCAGGTATATCCCGTTCCCGGCAGTCTTTCCCATTTTTCCCGTACCATCAAGACCGGGGACTTTCAACAGTTCTTTCCCGAAATTAAATGGTTGGGGCAGTGGAAAATAATCCATCCCATACATACTGTTGAAACGCTTTGCGAATTTGCGGGTCATTTCCAGGTTCTGTTCCTGGTCTTTGCCCACAGGAACCTTATGCGATCTGTGGATGAGGATATCTGCAGCCATCAAAACAGGGTAGGTGAGTAATCCTGCATTTACGTTGTCTGGCTGGGTTCGTACCTTATCCTTGAATGTGGTGGTCCGTTCCAGTTCACCAACATAAGCATTCATATTCAGCAGCAGATACAATTCAGAGACCTCGGGAACATCGCTCTGCACATAAAGAGTGGAAGCTTCCGGGTCTATCCCGCAGGCAAGGTATTCTGCAAGGACCGTCTTGACATTACTGTGCAGGTCCTCCGGGGTAGGATAGGTAGTCAGTGAATGCAGGTCAGCCACAAAGAAATTACAATGATAATCCTGTTGCATTCTTACAAAATTGGTGACTGCACCATAATAATTTCCCAGGTGAAGATTTCCGGTCGACCTGATGCCGCTCAATACTGTTTCCATTATAAAAAGGGATAATTGTAAAACCAGCTTACAAAGCTAAATAAAATGTGCTTCCATCCATGAATAGCAGCTAAAAAAGTACCCATGAATAGCTGGATAAGGATGGTCTGAATACCCCCTGCATGAAGGGTAAATTGACTTTTTCTGTCCCGGAAAACTGCGGAGTCCTGGCGTGCACTGCAACCTAATTACAGGATTAATTGTCTTATGAACAGTGAATTATGGCAATTCCTCCATTGTTAATAAAAAAGATAAGCAAGTTCAGCATAAATAAATATCTTTTATGACTGATTGTAAACAGGTTATTCTCAGTTTATTATAACCAAAACTGGCACTCGGGGTAGATGATATATCGTAAGCAAATAATTACTCTTTTTGTAATCATATTTTCCAGCCTGGCAATAAATACTGCCTATGCTACCCCTTTTACCATAAATGTTACCAAAACCGATATCAGCTGTTTTGAAGCCGATGATGGCGCTGCAGTCGTGGATATTATTACCGGGGGTACGGCTCCATTTACCTTTGAATGGCGTACCAGTTTCTTCATACCCATCCCGGGGGAAACAGATAGTACCATCACCGGACTGGGACCGGGAAATTACTGGGCTGTAGTGTACGACAATGACGGCCACTCACAATTCTGGCCCTTTACCATAAATGAACCCTTTGATATCCAGATATTCAATATCACCACCATAAATGTACAATGCAACGGGGAGAACAGCGGCTCCATCGATATCCTCGCAGGTGGTGGTACTCCTCCCCTTCAATACTCGGTAAATGACGGATTCGATTATCAGGCCAGCTCTGTTTTCAACAACCTGCTGGCTGGTGATTACTATATCAGGATACTGGATAACAATGGTTGTGAAGAAATATATCCAGGCAATCCCATAACCATTTCTGAGCCCAGTCCTGTAACCATCACCGGGGAATCGTCGACGGCCATCAATTGTAACGGGGTTGATGATGGTACCATAACGGTCCTTGCTTCCGGTGGGACTGGAACACTTACATATACCATAAATCCGGGGGGATCATCAAATACGTACCGGTAATTTCACAGGGATAGCTCCGGGTAGCTATACTGTAACCGTTACAGACGATAATGGCTGCTCAGATGTCAGTGGTTCTTTTGACTTTTTTTACCCTCCCCTGCTGGTGATCGGCAGCGAAACATCCACCCCCATTAATTGTTTCGGCATAGATGATGGTACCATTACCATTACTGCCAGCGGGGGAACTGGATCGCTTACCTACACCATTATGCCTGGCGGAGGCAGCAACAATGACGGGAATTTTACAGGGATAGGGCCTGGCAATTATACCATTACCATCAATGATGAAAATGGATGTACAGTTACCAGCAATATCTTCAGTTTTACCTATCCACCAGCGATTATAATCGACAGCGAAACATCCACTCCCCTGATTTGTGACGGTATTGATGATGCCTCTATCACCGTGGCGGCCAGCGGGGGGACAGGGACATTGACCTATGAACTAAACCCGGGAGCCATAAGCAATACCACCGGTGTATTCACGGGACTTGCACCAGGAACCTACACTGTTGAGATCACCGATGATAATGCATGCGGACCGGTCATCAGCTCGCCGTTTACCTTCGCTTATCCGGCGGCCATTGTGATCGACAGCGAATCGTCAATACCCCTCATGTGTTATGGGATCGATGATGCATCGATCACCATTGCAGCCAGTGGTGGTACAGGCACGCTGACGTATACACTGAACCCGGGGGCCATATCAAATACTACAGGCATCTTTCCCGGCCTCGGACCGGGTAACTATACCGTGACAGTTACAGACGATAATGCCTGTTTTATCCTCAGCAGTGTTTTTAACCTGGCTTATCCACCCCAGCTTGTGATCGATAGTGAAGCTTCCACACCGATCAATTGTTACGGGATCGATGACGGCACCATTACTGTATCGGCCAGCGGGGGTACCGGGACATTGACCTATACCCTGAACCCGGGGGCCATTGCCAGCAATACGACCGGTATCTTCACCGGAGTGGGTCCGGGCACATATATAATAGTCGTAACCGATGATAACGGCTGCAGTGCTAACAGTAATCCATTCACTTTCATTTATCCGCCGGCCATCATCATTGACAGTGAAACATCCCAGGCATTGACCTGTAACGGGATCGATGATGCCTCTATTTCAGTATCTGCCAGCGGGGGTACCGGGACGCTGACCTATACCCTGAATCCGGGAAGCATCACCAATACCAGCGGTAATTTTACGGGACTTGGTCCGGGGACCTACACCGTTGACGTTAGTGATGCCAATGCCTGCGGTCCTGTTTCCAGCACACCGGTAACTTTTAATTACCCGGCCGCCATCATTATAGATAGTGAATCTTCGATACCATTGACCTGCTTTGGGATAGATGATGCTTCCATTAGCATCTCAGCAAGTGGTGGTACCGGGACATTGACCTATACCCTGAATCCCGGAGCCATATCAAACACCACGGGCAATTTTACAAGCCTGGGACCAGGCAACTATACCGTCACGATCACGGATGACAATGGATGTTTTGAGACCAGCAGTGTTTTCAACCTGGCGTATCCGCCGGCCATTACCATCGATGGAGAATCATCAACTTCCCTGAACTGTTTCGGGGTGGATGATGCGATCATTAACATTACTGCTTCCGGAGGTACCGGAACCCTTACCTACACCCTCAATCCCGGAGCCGTTTCAAATACAACGGGAACGTTTACGGCCCTTGGGCCCGGCGATTATACTGTCACGGTGAGTGATGACAATGGATGTTCGGTCAACAGCAGCCAGTTCAGCTTTTTGTATCCTCCTGCTATTACCATTGACAGTGAGGCATCAACAGAGATCACCTGTAATGCTGCCGATGATGCGACTATTACCATTGTGGCGAGCGGAGGAACGGGAACGCTGACCTATACCCTGAATCCGGGAGCCATTGCCAGCAATACCACGGGTGTGTTCACCGGCTTGCTGCCCGGTACCTATACGGTGGCTGTGAGTGATTTCAATGGATGCGGTCCTGTTAACAGCAGTGATTTTACTTTTACCGAACCCGGGGTATTGAACGTAACAGTAGATCCAACCTCGAATAAGGCCCTTGCCTGTTTTGGTGATAATAACGGAAGCCTGGATATAACGGTGACCGGCGGAACAATGCCATACAGTTTTAACTGGACCGGACCTGGTGGCTTTACAGAAACCACTCAGAATATCGGTGGACTGGAAACCGGGCTGTACAATCTTGTAATTACTGATTTAAATGATTGTGTACTCGCCTCGGCACCCCTTGACAGTATTACATCTCCCCCTGAGATACTGATTACACTGGCTGGTACAGATATTACCTGTTTTGGTGATAATGACGGAAGCATTACCGTTACCCCATCAGGCGGCGTACCTCCTTATGAGTATTCCAGGAATGGTATCATCTGGCAGGCCCTGAATACCTTCACGGGACTTAGTCCCGCTACATATACTATATATATCAGGGATGCAAACGCCCCTGAAGCCTGTATCGTATCCGATACCATCACCGTGTCACAACCCACACAGGTAAGGATCATCACTGAAATAGCAGATAATGCGAATCAGAATTGTTTTGGCGATGCCAACGGTATCATCACCCTGGATGCCACTGGCGGAACAGGCAATTTGCAGTACTCCATTGACAGTGCAAAAACATTTTTCCCCAGCAAAGTATTTGCCGACCTCCCGGGTGGAAATTATTATCCATTTGCCATTGATGATAACGGGTGTATGGACCAGGGAGGCGTTCAGGTAATTGATGATCCCCTTCCCCTGATCATCTTTGATTACAACCAGGATGATATACTGACCTGTTTTGATGCTGCTGAGGGACAGGTATTCATAGAAGCTCGAGGTGGGACAGCCCCCATATCCTATATCATGGATAATGCTGACACTAACCAAACAGGCGTTTTCACAGGTCTGATGCAGGGAGATCATGACATCCGGATCATGGATGCCAGGGGTTGCACGAAAGACACATCGATTTTTATCAGCAGTCCGCCGGAAATCATCATCAGTGTACCCGATATCACCCATGTCACTACCTGCTGGGGGGATCCGGTCGGTGCCTTTACCATGCATGTATCGGGCGGAACAGGTGTTAAAGAATTCTCACTCGATGGCGGACCTTTCCAGACCGACAGTACATTTAACAATCTCCCCGGAGGTGATTATAATGTTACGATCAGGGATGCACTGGGCTGCCTTGTCCCAACAATGGTCACAATCAATTCTCCTGACAGCATTGCGACAGATACCATTATTATCTCACCGGTAACATGTTATGGAGATACGGATGGATCCATAGAGTTAATCGGTTCAGGAGGTACGGCACCGTATAACTACACACTGAACCCGGGAGGGGTGAGCAATACCACGGGGATATTTACCAATCTTCCCCCCGGTATTTATACTGTGACCATTGATGACGCGCTTGCCTGTCCGGCTTATACTACACCCGGACTGGAAGTACTTGAGCCGGCTCCTTTCCTGGTTGATTCGGTGGTGCCTACTGATATTACCTGCGGGGGACTGGCCGATGGGATGGTTGAGATCTTTGCTTCCGGGGGACTCCAGCCTTACAATTATTCAGCCGATGACGGGACCAGCTGGGATACTTCCTCAGTTATTACAGGATTGGGACCGGGTAATCATGTTACCGTTGTCAGAGCAGTCAGTGGCTGCCTGGCCTTGGGTGATACCATTACCCTGCTTGATCCGCCTGTCGTCACCCTGGATACATACACCTCCACAGACATTACTACCTGTGCGGGTGACAGTGCAGGAACCATAAGTGTTTCGGCATCGGGTGGGACCGGCAGCCTGGAGTATTCACTGGATAGCGTGAACTGGCAGCCGACGGGTGATTTTGTGAACCTGCTGGCCGGAACACATATCGCATTGGTGAGGGATTCCAAGGCTTGTGTACTGGCTTTCCCGCCCCTTACCATTGATGAGCCACCAGCCATCATTGCCATTATAACTACTGAGACTTCCCTGAATGGGCAGCCTGGCTCCATCACTATTTCTGCTTCCGGTGGAACCGGCAGCCTGGAATACTCCATTTATGGAATTGGAGGTCCCTTTACGACAAATACAGTATATACCGTATGGCCGGAATTTTATGAGGTGGTGGTACGTGATCAGAATGACTGTACGCATGAAGAAACTGTGGAGGTCACAGCCACCCCACCGCTGGAAGTTGATGTAGCCTATACCCTCATCGATTGCCATAATGATAATGATGCAAGCATATCACTCACCCATCTGAATGGGACGGGAACGGTGCTGTATTCAATAGATGACGGGGTATCTTTCCAGGCAACAGGCAACTACACAGATCTTACAGGAGATGTTTACCTGGTCAATGTAAAAGATGATGACCGCAGGATCTTCCGCGATACCATTGTCATCATAAATCCTGATGCCCTGGTCGTCGCTAACGCAGCCATCACGCCGGCTACCTGCAGCCAGTTTACCTATGACGGTGCCATAGACCTGACCGTGACAGGGGGCAGGCCTCCCTATTCATACACGTGGTCAAACGATTCGACCAGCCAGGATCTGGCCGGACTTGAAGAGGGGATTTTTTCGGTTACGATTTTTGACACCAGTAACTGCCAGTTTCATGGATACCTACACGGTTCCAGCAAACACACACCTGGTTGCCGATGCAGGTAATGATACCACTGTTTGCTGGGGAGCACAGGTAACCCTGAACGGAAAGGGGGGAAGCTTATTCTACTGGTGGCCCGAAGATGGACTGAGTAATCCGGCCATCCCCAATCCGGTTGCCACCGTGACTGATTCTGTTACCTATATCCTGACCATCACAGAACCTGGCGGATGTATCAGCAAAGATACCATTACCCTGTCCGTACATGCTGACCTGGGAATAGACGCCGGACAGGACACAACGGCGGCAGAAGGCCAGTCCCTTACCCTGTATGCTTCGGGCGGACCGTTTGTCAGTTATCAGTGGCTGCCTGAAGAGGGACTGGACAATCCGACGAGCCAGTCACCATCACTCCTGGTCAGCCAGGATATTACTTATTACGTCATTGGCAGTTCTGCAGAGGGTTGCCAGGAATCAGATTCCATCAACATCACCCTTGCAGGTGGATTGGTAATCTACAGCGGCTTCACTCCAAATAATGATGGCATCAATGACTTATGGGATATTGATTTTGTTGATTATTATCCAAATATAGAGGTCATGGTCTATGACCGCTGGGGAAGACAGATATTCTATTCCAAAGGATACAGCAGTGAAAAACGATGGGATGGAAGGTTTAACGGAGAGGAATTGCCGATTGGCACTTATTATTATGTGGTTGACCTGAATGACGGAAGTGCACCCTATAAGGGTCCTGTTACAATTGTTAAATGATATGAAACGCTATACAGGTATACTATTCATATTGCTTGCCTTCCTGGTGAATCCAGTAAAGGCCCAGCAAACCCCCCTTTACACGCAGTACATGTTCAATCAGCTTCTGTACAACCCTGCCGTTGCCGGCGTTGACCCGTATTACCAGATCCGTTCCAATCACCGCTTCCAGTGGGTAGGTATGCCCGATGCCCCCCTGACTAATGCCCTGGCGTTTCACGGTCCCCATCCCACTCTCCCAATGGGATACGGGGGATACATATACCATGATGTTACCGGTCCGACAAGCCAGACATCTATTACCGGAACCTATGCATACAATATAAGGGTGGCAGAAGAAACGAGGCTGTCATTGGGATTGTCCGTCGGAGTCATGCAATACAGGGTGGACGGTACCCAGATCACGGTAAAAGATCCCAGTGACCAGGCATTACAGGATGCCGTATATACCAGCTGGGTCCCTGATGCCAACCTTGGCCTCTACCTGTACCATAAGGACTTTTATGTGGGGTTCTCAACTGCCCATATGATCAGTACCCAGCTTAAATTGTATGAACCGGGTATAGGGATCAACAAACTAAAAACCCATTTCTTCCTTACCGGTGGATACATATGGGAAATCAATCAGGATATCAAACTGGAACCATCCGCCATGTTAAAAGGTTCCCTGCCTAATGCCGTGCAATTTGATATCAATGCCCGGGTGATCTGGCAGGATATGGTATGGGGCGGCGTTTCCTATCGCTCGGGTGATGCAGTTTCTATGCTGATTGGATACTCCTATGAAGAAAGGATCTATTTCGGCTATTCATACGATATCACCCTTTCCGATCTGAGAAAGCATAATACAGGTACCCATGAGATCATGTTCGGATTCCGTTTCCATGACATCAAATAATCCCGGGCAGTCCCTGCCTGAATGCTGAACACTTCCAAATAAACTGTAAATTTGTACGTTAATTGGTAAAACCCCTTTCATGAATCGGTTTATCATCCTTTTATTTTTGATTCCTGTGTGCATATGGGTATCATGCCAGGGAGACAGGCTCCAAAAGGACCTGCTTGATAAAGATGAACTGATCCCCGTCCTGATTGACCTGCATATGGCGTATGCAATACAGTCTTCCGTGAGTTTCAGGAATATATCACTGGATGTTGATTCGGTGGACGTCTATACTTATATTTTTGATAAACACAATATTTCGAAGGTTGTATTTGATTCCTCCGTTGCCTGGTACTCCCGCCATCCCAAACAATTCACGGAGATATATGATGAAGTGGTTATGGATCTGACACAAATTCGGGATTCACTTGAGGTAAAAGAAATGGAGTAGCAGGGATATCCATGAGAAAAATTGCTGCTAATTATATCATGCCTGTTTCTTCCCCACCCCTGAGAAACGGGATTGTAGTTATGGATGATAAGGGTGTCATTCTGGAAGTAATTGACACCGGCGGCAAGCTCAGGGAAAGCAGCAGCCTGGAATTTTACAGGGGCATTATCATCCCTGGATTTGTCCTTCCCTGGTACAGGACCGGAGGCCAGGCGAATTCATCAGCCGAATCAGCATTCAGATGATTTAGACCGTTTGCTTTTTCGGCAGGGCATAAAAGGAATAGGGATGGTTGAACGAAAAGCCGGTTTTTTTGCAGAAAAAAAGGAAAGTCCGGTTACCTATCATACCATACTGGAATTATGCCCCGGAAAAGACGACGATGAATTTGAGGCTTACCAGCAGGGGATTGATCATATTTCGGGGGCCTGGAATGATTTTAACCAGGCATGCTCTGTCAGTTGCTGCACAGACTCCCTGATGGAAACTGATATCGCAGAATATATTCTCCAGTATTCAATTTCGCATCAATTGATCATCCCGCTGGAAGATTCTGAAAAATGGTCATTACAGGAACAGTTAGCCCGGTTAAAAAAGCTGATGGAAAGAGTCTCAGAAGAACCTCCTGAAGGCATGAAACGGAATGCACATCTTATCCTGATCCATGACCGTCCCAGTCTGCCTGCAACAGCAGCTCCCGGACTGTCAGAGGTATTGTTTACCTTGCCATTTCCAAGGCCAAAAGAAAATCTCAACATACTGGAAGCCATGTTTTCTATGCAGGAATTATCTGCAGATCTATCCCTTCCGGATGTCTTACCTGGGTACACAATTAATGCAGCTGAAGCATTGTTTGAGGATAATCATTTAGGAAGCATTGAACCAGGGAAAACCCCCGGGTTAAACCTGGTTTCAGATGTGGAACCTGGGACTTTCAAACTAACCGGGGAAAGTACGTTCAGGGTTCTTATCTAACGAAATATCATAGTCCTTTTTCGCGTAGATAAACAACGGCCTCTTTATCGTATTTCAGGATATGGTTATCAAACCATTCCTCCAGGTAGGCCAGCATGGTCCGGCAGGTTTCACCCACGTCCTTTTCATAATCAACCTGGAATTGTATCATCCTTCGGATAAATTCCTTGTGCAGGTTCTTATGTTCCTTGAAGCTGGGGAAACTATAATCCTTTAAATATATTTCCTCCTGGATCAGGAAATGCTCGGCATAATGGGCCAGACTAAAAAAAATCCTGGACGCTGACTCCCTGCAAACTCCAACATTCAGGTTTTCCTTCAGCGCACTGATAATATTGAAGAAATACTGGTGTTGTTCATCAATAAATTTAACACCGGTATTGTAATCCTCATTCCAGGTATATTTTTCTTCCATCTCGATCAGGGTGTTTGCCAAATCCACACTCAACAAAAATAGACCCTGACCCTGCCCCGACCAATGATATATATCATACGGTGAATTTGGTTTTACTGGTTGGCCTCGGGGGGATAATGGTTTTTGAGTTTGTCATAAAGCAGCTGGAATGTCAGATCCCTGTCAATGTGATAACATCTCAGAATTTTCCCTTTCGTCCCTTTAAAATTATATGACAGATCAGGATCTACTTCAGGACAGCTGACCTCCTGCCATAAGGCAATATCAGGATCTACCAGAGCCGCAATATCTCCCAGGTCAAAAAATCCCTTGTCACTTTGCTTAAACCACGGATTTGTAAACCTGTATTCGTGAAGATATTTCCCGATTTCCCCATAAGGCTTGATATGCTGCTCAGATTCTTCCATGGGGCAGGTCAGATAGGTACCCGTATCAAACAATATCAGAGGTACCGGGACATGAAACAGGGTAATGGCTGCAAGTCTGTCACCGAATACATTGAAATTCCAGCATTTTTCGGGCCATCTTGTCCGGCCATGCCAGAAGAATACCACCCTGTCTCTTATTTCAGGACGTTTTAAGTAGGCTGACGCCAGGTTTGTAGCCGAGCCAAGGGCAATTACCCATACTGGATCCTCCCGGGAAGATTCCATGGCTTTCTGTATGATGAAATCGACACCTTCAGATTCAGAGGGTTCATATTTATACCTCAGGGGATGTGATCCTTTATAAACAGGGTATTTGTCTTCAATACCTGATTTCTCCAGCAATAACCTAATTTCCTGATATGATTTTTCTATCCCTTCCGGACCACCGCCCGAATTATCGTAATTAGCCGCTACGAATCCTTCTATTTCAAACCGGTCATTTGATAACAATGCCAGTACTATGGCCCATTGATCATCTATCTCATTCTTTGCATCGGTATCTATAATTACCCTCAGTTTCTCATTTTTATCCGGTATACCAGGAACAATCCTTTCGCTGAAATCAAAATTTCTAATGTCTCTTTCCTGGCTGGCATACCCGGTTTGCGGGTAAACCCATAAGACATTTAACAAAACCATCAAGCTCAATACAATAGATCTGGTGCGATTTTTAACCATCATAGTAATTAGTTTTTGCCGGTAAGTTACAATAACTTTATATTTGCCTGATTTTTCCATCATGGCTACATTCTTATTCGATGATATCATTTTTGGTCCCGTAAGCAGCAGGCGGCTGGGAGTATCCCTTGGCCTTAACCTGGTGCCTGTAAACCGCAAAGTATGTACATTTAACTGCATCTATTGCGAATGCGGGTGGACCAATGACCGGCATCTACCATCAGATGGATATCCGGCGCGGGAACTTATCGCAGACAGCCTGCGTAAAAAACTTGTTGAATTAAGAAACGGCGGGGTCACGCCTGACGCCCTTACCTATGCAGGGAATGGAGAGCCAACCCTTCATCCTGAATTCTATGAAATCATATCTGATACGGTACAGATCCGGGATGAATTTGCCCCTGACAGCCAGATTGCCGTTTTATCAAATGCATCACTGGCACACCTGCCAAAAGTGAATAAGGCACTGGGGATGGTGGACCGCAACATCCTGAAACTTGATTCAGGCATTGAGAACACCTACAGAGTTTTGAATCAACCACCCCCGGGACTCAAACTTGCAAAAATCATCGACAATTTGAAGCTCTTTAAAAAGAACCTGATCATCCAGACATTGTTCATCAGGGGCAGTTATGAGGGGATAGAAATTGACAATACCAGCCAGGAGGAAGTTTCCTCCCTGCTTGAACTATACTGGGAGATCAGTCCGGATGAAGTACAGGTGTATACCATTGCTCGGGATACTCCCGTAAGTACATTGAATAAAGTACCTCTCAGCGATCTGGAAGACATCGCGGTAAAAATTGAGGAACTGGGAATAAATACTTCTGTATTTCCATAATGGCATTATACATGATCCAATGAGGATCTTAATCTGCCCCTTGAACTGGGGACTGGGCCACGCGAGCCGTGACGCTTTGATCGTTCATAGATTGCTCGAAGCCGGCCACGAGGTTATAATCGTAGGCGATGGTGCAGTCTTAGCATTCCTTAAAACAGAATTCCCTGAGCTGAACAGCATCCGTTTGCCATCCACAATACGTATCACCTACTTCAAACACCTGCCTGCCTGGTTGAAGATTTTTTTTCTGTCACCTTTTCTCCTGTACGAGTTCATCATCGAACGTTACAGGTTGAAAAAGATCGTCCGAAAGATCCGACCCGATGTAATTATTTCAGACAACCGCTATGGTTTATGGTCAGAAAACGTAAAAAGTATCCTGATCACCCACCAGTGCAGTATCAGGTTCCCTGGTTTTATGAAATTTCTGGAATACCCCGCAGCGCTTTTTATAAGGTTATTGATCGAAGGATTTGACCTATGCTGGATCCCGGATTATCCTGGCCCGAAGAACCTTTCCGGGGATCTGTCCCATCGTTTTCCCCCCCCATCCAATGCATCATATATCGGCCCCATTTCAAGATTTTCAATGTCTGAAATGCCCATTGAAAAGTCCTATCAGGCAGGCCATACTGATCAGGCAAAAAAAATGCCAGATGCTGATCTGCTGATCCTGCTCTCCGGACCGGAACCACAGAGGACAAGATTGGAAAAGACCATATTGAAACAGGTCGGGGCCCTATCTGTCAAAACCATCATCCTGCAGGGTTTGCCCGGGAAAAATGAAACCATAAAGATCGGACCATCCCATACCATGATATCACACCTTCCATCCAGGGAATTGAGAGGGTTGATCCAAAAAGCCAGGTTTATCATTTGCCGGTCAGGTTACAGCAGCATAATGGACCTGGCAGAGCTGAAAAAGAAGGCCCTGATCATCCCTACACCGGGACAGACAGAACAGGAATACCTGGCGGATTACCTCGCAGAAAAAGGGATGTTCCTTTCATGCAGCCAGCATGAACTTGACCTGTCAGCCGCTTTGCCGGAGCTGGAAAAATTCGAACCGGAATTTTCTTTCCCCGGCGAGGATTACTTAAAGAAAAATATGGATGATCTTTAATTGATGAAACCCAACATCAATAAAGTATCATGGTAGCCAGGACCACAGCAAAACCCAAAACAAATCCACTGTAAACTTCAACCGGTTTGTGGGCCTTTAAATACAGCCGGGCCGTACCGGTGATCCCGGCAAAAAGGATAACCAGTATCAGGTAAAAGGACAGGTTCACCTTCAGGTAGAACGATATAAAAATGACCAGGGCCACAAGTCCCCCCAATCCCACCATATGAATACTGATCTTAAACCAGAGGGAAATAAAAAATGTGATCAACAGGGTGAAAATTCCACCCAGCATGAATGAATAGAACATGCCTGGGATGTCAATGCGCTTGATCAGGTAGAAGCAGAATACGAACAGGAAAAAGGAGATGATGATGGGTATATACCTGTCCTTCCTTTCCTTCATCTGGATATCGTTGATGATCTCCTGGTATCGAAGAAACAGGATAAACATAAGAGGAATGAAAAAGGTGCAGACAAAAACGATAGAGGTGATCCAGGCTTTAATGTTAAAGGGGAGGTATGACAGATATGTGCCGGAATAGAACAACACAAGGAAACCGACGGTAGGTACCAGCAGCGGATGAAAAATATGAGAGATGATTTTGGATATTTTCTCAAACATGAACCAATCTGCGCTATTTTAACTCCTTCCTGAGGCGGGCAACCGGGATATTCAGCTGTTCACGGTACTTGGCTACGGTCCGCCGTGCAATATGATATCCCTTTTCCTGTAGAATTTCTGCCAGTTTTTCATCAGTGACGGGCTTTCGCTTATCCTCTCCTTCAATGCATTCTTCCAGGATCTTTTTGATTTCCCGTGTCGAGACTTCCTCTCCGCTTTCTGTCTGGAGCCCTTCGGAAAAGAAATACTTCAACGGGAAAATGCCGAAATGGGTCTGGATGTATTTACTGTTGGCCACCCTGGATATGGTTGAGATATCCAATCCGGTAATATCAGCTATGTCTTTCAGGATCATAGGTTTCAGCACTTTCTCATTCCCTTCAATGAAATATTTATGCTGGTAATTGATGATGGCATTCATGGTCAGCATCAGGGTATTCTGCCTCTGCCTGATGGCATCAATAAACCATTTGGCAGAATCAAGCTTCTGCTTGACAAAAGCAACGGCATCTTTTTGTTCCCTTGAAGCATTGTTCTTGCTGGCGCTATAACTCTTCAACATTTCGCTGTAGGTCTGGCTGATCCTCAGTTCAGGCACATTCCTGGCATTCAGGCTCAATTGCAATTCCCCTTCATCATTATCCAGTATAAAATCAGGAACAATATGCATTATGCTCTTGTTCTGAGGATCGCTGAATGAGCTTCCTGGTTTTGGATTCAGTTTCAGGATCTCTGCAAGGGAATCCTTCAGCTGCTTTTCAGAAATATTTAACCGGGTAATGATCTTCTCATAATGTTTTTTGGTGAATTCATCGAAGTAGTATTTCAGGATTTTCCTCGCCAGGGCGACTACAGGTTCCTCCATATTCTTTACCTCAATCTGCAAAAGAAGGCATTCTTGCAAGTCCCTGGCACCCACTCCTATGGGATCAAAATCCTGGATCACTTTAAGGATTTCATGCAATTCTTCTTCTGTGGTAGTAATATTCTGTGAGAAAGCCAGATCATCGACAATGGCATTAAGCTTGCGCCTCAGGTAACCGTCTTCGTCAATATTCCCAAGGATATAAAAAGCAAGGGATTCCTGCTCTTCGGTCATGTTTCTTAATCCCAGCTGTGCCTCCAGGTGCTCCTGAAAGGAAGTCCCCACGGAAAACGGTATTTCTTCCTTCTTATCATCCTTTGAATAATTCTTCGTAGCCAGCCTGTAATTTGGGATATCTTCATCGTTCAGGTAATCATCAAGGGAAAACTCATCCTGGTCATGATCTTTTTCCTCGTGTACCTCTTCCTCAAGCCCTTCCTGCTCGTTGGACTGCTGATCTTCTCCACCTTCCTCAAGCACGGGATTCTCTTCCAGCTCTTTTTTGATCCGCTGTTCGAGTTGCAATGTAGGTACCTCCAGCAACTTGATCATCTGGATCTGCTGCGGAGACAATTTCTGTAATAACTTCTGTGATAATCTTTGCTTTAGCATCTATCCACTTATACCTGAAAATACTGAGGAGAAGATACAAATTTTAAGAACACCAGGAAAGGATTAAACGCATGTACTAAAATGTGCGCGATCCCCACATGAATTGCCCTACATTAACATAGGCCGCACGGGGATTCACACACATGACCGGGATCCTGTTGCTGTTGGCAATTATGTACTGTTCGGGTGCCCCCAGTAGGTAGTCAGCAACGCTGATATTCTTGGTAGTGGTGATAAGGATCAGATCTGCCTCCTTTTCAATGGCAAAATCCAGGGTTTCCCTGGCAAATCCTGAAGATTTTTTAGCCGTATGGATCTCGTAATCCAAATTGTTTTGTATCAAGAACTTAACAGCAAATGTCAGGTTTCGGTTCACCTTTTTTAAAAGGCCTTTGTCGGTAACAGGTGCCTTAAACAGGTATACCTTACTGTTGAAATATTTCCCCAGGTAAATAGCCCATTGGAGCTTCTCCTTGTTTTCGGCCTTAAAATCAATGGGGAAAACAATGCTGTTGAACCGGTCTTTCGAACTTGGTTTCTCCTGTATAACCAGGAAGGGGACAGATGAACCAACGATCACTCTCAGGGCCCAGCTTCCGGTAAATTTCTGAAGCCCCTTGATACCATGCGTACCCATGATCACCATCAAAGCATCAGTTTCACTAGCATATTCAGCTATCCGTTTGAAAATACTCCCTGTGAGGACAATCCCCTGCAATTCATATTTATGTACTTTGCTGAGCTCGTCAAGCTTCTGCTGGAATTCATTTTTGATCTGCTCCAATCCATTTTTCGCCCTTGTGGCTTCAACAATATGCACAAGCCGGATACTGTTATTCATGTGTCTCCCTATCCGGAGGGCATGCAGCAGGGCATTTTCAGACATTTCAGTATGATCCCAGGTAACGAGAAGGGTATTCCGGCTTTTCTCCATATGCGGATTGAATCTTCAATAAAATTACACGAAACTTTTAATAATGAAAAAAAACTATTTTTGTATTTCAATATAAAGGAGCACAAATCAATGAAAGAAGCCGACAGGCCAAAGATCAAAGACATCCTGAATGCAGGTGAAATTGGCAAGGATTACCAGATAAAGGGATGGGTCCGGACTAAAAGGGGAAACAACAAGATTGCTTTTGTTGCCATAAATGATGGCAGTACTATCCATAACATACAGGTAGTTCTTGATGTTCCAAACTTTGAAGAAGAGATGGTCAACCAGATCACTACAGGGGCCTCTGTCACTGTAAGCGGAAAGCTGGTGGAATCAATGGGCAAGGGTCAAACCATTGAGATCCAGGCCAAAGAAGTGGAAGTTTACGGTCCCGCCGACCCCGAAACCTACCCCCTCCAGAAAAAGGGGCATTCCATGGAGTTCCTTCGGGAGATCGCTCATTTGCGCCCCCGGACCAATACCTTCGGTGCTATTCTAAGGATACGCCACCACCTCTCTTATGCCATCCATAAATATTATAATGACAATGGCTTCTTCTACATGCATACTCCTATCATCACAGGATCTGATGCGGAGGGTGCCGGTGAGATGTTCCGGGTTACTACCCTTGATCCGGTTTCCCCACCCTTGACTGAAGCGAAAGAGGTCGATTTCCAGAAAGATTTTTTCGGGAAGGAAACCAATTTGACAGTATCCGGACAGCTGGAAGGTGAACTTGGCGCACTGGCTATGTCGAAGATCTATACTTTCGGTCCCACTTTCAGGGCTGAAAACTCCAACACACCACGCCACCTGGCTGAATTCTGGATGGTAGAGCCGGAAATGGCTTTCTACGAGATTGTGGACAACATGGACCTGGCAGAAGACTCATTGAAACAGCATGTAGCTTATATCCTTGATAACTGCCTGTCTGACCTTGAATTCCTCCAGAAAATGTATGACAAGGAGCTGCTTGAAAGATTGAACTCTGTACTTGAACACGATTTTAAAAGGATCGTATATACCGAGGCTGTTGAGATCCTTGAGAAATCCGGACAGAAATTTGAGTTCCCGGTGGGCTGGGGAAAGGACCTGCAGTCAGAACATGAGCGCTACCTTGTGGAGAAACATTATAAGAAACCAGTGATCATTACAGATTACCCGAAAGACATCAAGGCCTTTTACATGAAGCAGAATGATGACGGGAGGACTGTCAGGGCCCTGGACGTCCTTTTCCCAAGGATAGGTGAGATCATTGGGGGATCCCAACGGGAAGAGAACTATGACCGGCTCAGCCAGCGAATAGCTGAACTGAAGATCCCCACCGAAGATCTCTGGTGGTATCTTGAAACCCGGAAATTCGGCACCGCTCCCCACAGCGGATTCGGACTGGGTTTCGAGCGGCTTGTCCTGTTCATCACCGGTATGAGCAATATCCGGGATGTCATCCCATTCCCCAGGACACCTAAGAATGCAGAATTTTAAATCAGCCCATCACATATCTAAATGAAAAAAGGGGCCCTTCCGGCCCCTCCCATTCCTATTATCTATTTTGATGCACAGGAGTGTATTATTTTGTTTTCAGCCTTAAATCTCGCTTGCGAGATTTGGTGCTGCCATTCCACTGTTGTGGACAGTAGTGTATTATTAGAATGGCAGTTTTTAAATGTCGCTTGCGAGATTTGGTGCTGCCATTCTAATAATACCTACTGGCACTTTAACACATTGTCCATTTGATGCTTCACGGAAGCAGTATAAGGCTCAACAAGGCAATTCTTGAAAGCTGCACAGGCCTTATCATACTCCACCAGTTTCACATACGCATTCCCCATCTCATAATAGACCCTTGCCTTCTTGTCGGTATCATCTTCTTCATACTCCAATGCCTTGGTACCAGCTTCGACGGCCTTTTCAAAAGCTTCCTGCCTGCCATGGATCACACATATCAGGTAATACACCTCAGCATTTTCCGGATCATACTTGAACGAAGATTCGAAATTACTGAGAGCATCTGCATAATTTTCATCCTTAAATGCCAGTTTTCCGGCATTTACATAACCATCTTTCAGGATCTTGGTAGCAGCAGCAACAGTTTTCTCATCGCCAGCAGCATTTCCCACCTCAATGGCCTGTTCCAATGTAGCAACCATATTATCCTGATCTTTTTGCTTGCGGTAGACCAATCCCTTCCCATAAATAGCACGAGCGTAATCAGGTTGGTATTCAACCGCTTTGTCAAAACTTGCAATGGCACCTTCAAAATCACCAGCCTTCAGCTGGGTATTGCCATTGGAATTATACAATTGAGGGATATATTTTAAGGATTTGCCCTTTACATCATCATTCCCATACTTATCACAGGCTGCAACCGTTTCTTCAAATTTTGTAATGGCCCCCGGAATATCCTTGGCTTTGTAGGTATCCATAGCCATCCTATAATACAATGGTGGGATCTGCCCTTCAGCTTTGACCTTCATTTCATCACCTTCGGCTCCCAGGACTGTGGCTTGTTCAATAGTAGATTCAAAACTTGCAATGGCAGCTTCGTAATTCCCTGCGGTCACTTCAGCTGCTCCTGCATTGAAGCTTTCAATCACTTCATTTATGGTCTGGGCATTTACTGAAAGACTAAACAGTACCATGACCATAATACTGAATAAAGTCCTGAAATTTCCTACTCTTTTTAACATAGCATATAAAGATTTAATTGATAGTCACTTACTAATAATGAGATTTCTGATCTGCAAAAATAAAATTTTTTAGATAAATTCATCATTTATGCAGATTTCAATTATCATACCATTCATTATTTATTTCCTGATAGTTCTCGGAATCGGGGTCTATACAACACGGTTTTCGTCCAGGGGTGTATCTGAATTTTTCCTGGGAGGAAGGCAGATGGGACGCTTCGTTGTTGCCCTGTCTGCAGTGGTTTCCGGCCGAAGTGCCTGGTTGTTGCTTGGTTTTACAGGAATGGCTTACAGCATGGGATTTTCTGCTGTCTGGGCAGTAGTAGGATATACCCTGGTTGAATTCTTATTATTTTTATATTATGCTCCCCGTATCAGAAAATTCAGCGGGGATCATGACTGTATTACCCTTCCTGATTTTTTTGCTGCCAGGTTCAATGACCAGTCTGGCATCCTCAGGATCCTTATCATCATCATATTCCTTGTTTTCATGGTGACCTATGTCTCCGCTCAATTTGTAGGCGGGGGAAAAGCATTTTTTACCAATTTTGAAATGAACCAGACCCTGGGTCTTATACTTACCGCCGCAATCGTACTTGTCTACACCATCCTTGGAGGCTTTTTGGCCGTGAGCCTGACGGACGTACTGCAGGCTTTTGTCATGCTTGCAGCTTTGATCGGGTTGCCAGTCTATGCAGTTGTACAGATGGGAGGCTGGTCCGAGGTGAGCGAACAGGTCCTTCAGGTTGACCATGGATTCTTAAATCCCACTGCCCTGTCATTTGGTGTTTTCGCAGGTTTTTTAGGAATTGGGCTGGGGTCGCCTGGAAATCCGCATATCCTGGTGAGGTACATGTCCATTAAGGATCCCAGCCAGTTCAGGTGGACAGCTGTAGTTGGGACCATCTGGAATATCCTGATGGCCGGTGGGGCATTGTTTGTAGGATTGATCGGCAGGGCCTATTTCCCGGAGGCAGAAATGTTACCTGACGGTGATGCTGAAAATGTTTACCTGAGCCTGGCAGGAGAATTATTACACCCTATCCTGGTGGGTTTGCTCCTGGCCTCTATTTTTGCCGCCATTATGTCAACAGCCGACAGCCAGTTGCTTGTGGCTGCATCCAGTGTTGTCAGAGACCTGTATGAAAGGATACTGCATAAAGATGAATCCCTTCCCCAGAAGCAGCTTACCCTGCTGAGTCGATTATGTGTTGTATTCCTGGTGATGGTTGCGATCCTACTTGGCATTGTGATCGAGGAACTGGTTTTCTGGTTTGTCCTTTTCGCCTGGGCAGGTTTAGGAGCTGCTATTGGTCCCACTTCCATCCTTGCCCTATTCTGGAAACGTACTACAAAGGCAGGTGTGATAGCAGGACTTATCGGAGGTACAGTAACCGTATTCATCTGGAAAACCATTCCCGCTCTAAGCGGCCTGATCTATGAGTTGATCCCTGCCTTTTTCATAGCCCTGATGGCTACTATACTGGTGAGTCTGGCAACAGTCCCGGATAAATAACAGTAAAAAGGCCATGATCCCTTAGAATCACGGCCTTGAGCATATATGACGTTGAAATTTCTGCTAATTCATTTCGAACCAATCAGTATCTGCCAGCATCCAGTCCTCCAGGACAAGATCTTCTTCCAGTATCCTATCTTCCAGCTTGAAAGTCTGGGTCATCCAGGCTTCCAGGGCCAGTTCTTTTTCTGCACGTATAAATTCAAAATCCATGATTGAAATGTTTTTCTTCATTGTCCAGGAGGATTCATCTATCATCCACTTTTCGAGTCGCACCTCCATTTCCCTTTTATAAACAAAATCTTTGCCAAAAAGTTCGGCGGATAGTGAAGGCATCCTGGTAATGACAATTTCATATTTTTCATCAGGCTCAAATGACATGGCAAGTTCCTGTTGTCCATATCCATAATAGGATATAAAAACCAACAGACCCGTTAATGCCATGGTTTTAAACAAGGTTGTAGTATGATTATCTGTTTTCATAAGTAACATTTTCTTATGCTCTTTAATAACCAGTAATCATGCCAAACACCATAATAGGCTGATTTGTAATTCTATAACACGATTTAACATTCGATATTTCGTACGTATCCGTACAGGAAAGTTCATTTTCGTTCATCGGCTCAGATTGATTATATTTGAACTGTTAAACGCCAATATGTCCATCAACCTTAAAAATATCAGCAAGAAATACGGGCCACAGCTGGCACTGGATGATGTATCTTTTGAAGTGAAAAAAGGAGAAATCCTTGGTTTTATCGGTCCCAATGGGGCTGGCAAATCCACTACCATGAAGATCATAACAGGGTACATTCCTCCTACCAAAGGTGAGGTTTACATAAATGGAATGGATGTCATAGAGCATTCCCTGGAGACCAGGAAGATCCTTGGTTATCTTCCCGAGGCCAACCCCCTGTATACGGATATGTATGTGAAGGAATATCTCAGGTATATTGTGGGCATTTATGGATTAAGAAAAAAGGCAGGTAGACTGGTGGCAGATATCATTGAACGTACTGGTCTGGGGCCGGAAAGCCACAAACAAATCAGGACACTTTCAAAAGGTTACCGTCAGCGGGTGGGACTGGCCCAGGCTTTGATCCATGACCCGGAGATCCTCATTCTTGATGAACCGACCTCAGGACTTGATCCGAACCAGATCGTTGAGATAAGAGACCTTATCTCTGAACTGGGCAAGGAAAAAACCGTCATGTTGTCCACGCACATCATGCAGGAGGTAGAAGCAATATGTAACAGGGCAATCATCATTAACAAAGGCAGGATTGTAGCTGATGAATCCCTGGATGGAAAGGCAGATCGACGGTTAGAAGATATATTCAGGGATCTAACCAACAATTGATCAACCTGCCTGCCATAAAATGGCTGCCATTTCTCTTCTCTTTTTGGATTGCTATTTTATTTTACTTATTTCGTATACTATTAAACAAGTCTAAAACATGAGTTATCTTTTTACATCTGAATCAGTCTCAGAAGGCCATCCTGACAAGGTAGCCGACCAGATATCAGATGCCTTGCTTGATGAATTCCTCAGGAGGGACCCCGATTCTAAAGTGGCTATTGAAACCCTTGTGACAACCGGACTGGTAATGTTAAGCGGTGAGGTACATTCCAGGGCTTACGTTGATGTACAGGAAATTGCCCGCAGGGTGATAAGGGAAATCGGGTATACCGAGGCGGATTATAAATTTGATGCAGATTCCTGTGGCGTAATATCAACCATTCATGAGCAATCATCTGATATCAGGCAGGGGGTTGACAGGATCTCTGATGAGGAACAGGGTGCAGGGGACCAGGGAATGATGTTTGGATTTGCCTGCAGGGAAACCGATGATTATATGCCCCTTGCTTCGAAACTATCCCATATCTTATTGCAGGAACTGGCAGCCATAAGGAGGGAAAAAAATGAAATGACCTACCTGCGGCCCGACTCAAAATCACAGGTAACGATTGAATATGATGATCATAAACAACCTCTCAGGGTGCATACCATAGTTGTGTCAACACAACACGATGATTTTGGGGATGATGAAAGTATGCTGGCTAAGATCAGGGAAGACGTTAAAAATATTCTTATACCACGGACCATTGCCAGTCTACCAGACAGACTAAAGGTCCTGTTTACGGACGATTTCATCCTGCATGTTAATCCAACAGGTAAATTCGTCATCGGTGGTCCACATGGAGATACGGGCCTCACCGGCCGCAAGATCATCGTAGACACCTATGGCGGCCGGGGTGCACATGGAGGCGGTGCATTCTCAGGGAAGGACGCTTCAAAAGTTGACCGTTCAGCTGCATATGCCATGCGTCACGTTGCTAAAAACATGGTAGCTGCTGGCCTGGCTGACGAGGTGCTTGTCCAGGTAGCGTATGCCATCGGTGTGGCTAAACCGCTGGGATTGTTCGTCAATACATTTGAGACCTCAAATGTTTCACTATCGGACAGCGAGATTGCATTAAAAATACAGGAGACATTTGACCTGCGCCCGAATGCCATCATCAACAGAT
This sequence comes from uncultured Bacteroidaceae bacterium, assembly GCA_963767555.1. GTDB lineage: Bacteria > Bacteroidota > Bacteroidia > Bacteroidales > SM23-62 > SM23-62. Next base: position 231,718 of record CAVYEL010000024.1, read on the forward strand.
TTGGCCTTAAAAATCCTATATTCCAGGTTACAGCTTCCTACGGACATATGGGACGGGATCATTATAGTCGAAATGAAACTTTCTATCCCAACATCAATGGAGAGGTGACCAGTGAGAAAGAAGTTGAATTTTTTACCTGGGAAAAGCTTGATTACGTGGACAAACTTAAAAAAGCATTCGGATTGTAGCTTATCAATCCAGGGCGGAACTTCCTGTTCCATTACATATTTCACCGAGTAATTAAATATCTGTTTCATGGATAAAGTATGGTTTGCCATATATACCAAACCAAGGTGGGAAAAGAAACTCGCTGCCAGGCTCGATGAAAAAGGGATAGAAAACTACCTTCCCTTATATAAAACACTTAAAATATGGAGTGACCGCAAAAAGTGGGTACAGGAACCTTTATTCAAATCCTATCTTTTCGTTCATGTTGATAAACATGAATATATCCCGGCCTTACAAACTCCGGGAGCAGTAAAATATGTAAGTTTTGAAGGAAAAGCTGTCTCTATTCCTTCAATACAAATTGAAGCAGTTAAGACCTTTGTGGAATCTGGAGAAGACTTCCTGTCAGATATGCCCGAAATAAAAATCGGTGACAGGGTATTGATAATTCGTGGTTCCTTAATAGGACTTCAAGGAACACTTATCAAATACCAGCAAAAACATCGTGTGCGGATTATGATAGATGGCATCCAGCAGTCCCTTTATCTCAACCTGCCTCTCTCTCATTTGCAACCTTTAAAATCTTAATCGAATTCGCTAAGCAACTATTGAAAACTAATCAAGGTCATTAGCGTAAGAATTATTAATTTAAGGCAGCCAAGTTTTGCCATGCTCCGACACAGGATCAACTTATTGATAATAGATCTGGTTCTAATTGCCATATCTTACTTTTTAATTATCAGGTTTAAAGGCAATTATAATCAATATTTGTCACCTACATATCTGTATGGTCTGGCCATTTTTACTTCCATCTGGTTCATTGTATCTGCTCTGTTTAAGAAATTCTTCCCAAGAAATCCGCCGCAAAACAGCGTTAGTTTACACATAGTTGTAATTAACCTGTTAATATTTGGCATTATTGTTATCAGTATGTATGGCGCCCGGCACTTGGCATATTCCCGTCTTGTTGTATTTGGCACCATAGCATTGATCACTGTTTTTGAGCTCATCGTTAACAAATTATACCGGCTCTTGGTTCAGAATGGTAATGGTGCCTATGTAAGCACAAACCACAAAGAAAAATCAATAGAGCTGGAAGAAGCACAATTCAGGGCAAAACAGGAATTTATCATTCGTGATATCTCATTATCAGCAAAACAATTGAAGCAGGATATCATTAAGGAATGTGGTATGCTGGGCTATGAATACATTGATTATCATGCTGACTTACTCGATCCCAAAAACCTTGTGATATCTACAACTACCAGGTTCAATATCTTGTACCAGCCGGAAAACTACCTCACGGGGATCATTAACTTGAAAAGGGTAAATGATATACGGTATGTAAACAAGTTTTTTGAGACCGTCAATGTCAAATTGCCAATGGGAGGAAAATTTATTGGCCATGTTGAAACCGCCGCACTCAGGCAGAAACGGATATTAAGGAAATACCCGCCCATCCTGAACTGGATATTTGTTACTCTTGATTTTATCATCAAGCGAATTTTGCCAAAGTTTAAAGTGACCAAAGGACTTTATTTTTTTCTGACACGGGGGCAAAACAGGGTCTTTACGCATGCTGAGATATTAGGGAGGTTATATTCATGCGGATTTGAGGTAGAAACCGAGGGGCAACTCAACGGACAATACTTTTTCAACGTCAAAAAAGCTACAGAACCCTGTTTCCCGAAAAACCCGACCTATGGATTTCTTGTTCGGCTTCCAAGAGTAGGACTTGGAGGAAAGATCATCCGCGTATATAAGGTCCGTACTATGCATCCATATGCTGAGTATCTGCAGGATTATGTTTACCAAAAACATGATCTGCAGGAAGGTGGCAAATTCTCGAATGATTTTCGGATATCAAGACTTGGAAAAATAATGCGTGCATTATGGATAGATGAACTGCCAATGCTTCTCAACTGGATGCGCGGAGATTTGAAATTCGTTGGAGTACGTCCTATCAGCGAACATTATTATTCACTCTATTCAAAAGATCATCAAAAGCGGCGCATCAAGTACAAACCAGGGCTGGTACCTCCATATTATGCTGACCTTCCCAAAACCCTTTCGGAAATTGAAGCTTCAGAGAAAGCATACCTTGATGCTTTCGAAAAACATCCCTTCCTCACAAATTGGCGTTATTTCTGGAAGGCCATCTTTAATATCTTATTCAGAAAGGCCAGATCCAAATAAGATCATACTCCTCATCTCTCAGCTGCATTTTTATCAACATAATGGAGAATGAACTCAATGATTCTGATCAAACTTTATACTCAAAACATATGCTGTATATATCACAACTTTGTGATTGAACATACACATTCCGTACCAATAAGCTAATCCCATCCAATCCATTTCAGTTTTAAAAGTTCATAAGTTCATTTTGACAAAAATCAAATTATAAATATTTTGTTATTGTTTAATATTTGTATATTGAGTAATAATACTACTCAATCTTTGGCCAATGCTTGAGACCCTGATCACATCCAAAACAAGGCTTAAGCTTCTATTGAAGTTTTTTCTGAACTCCAATTCAAGTTCTTATTTAAGGGAGCTAGAAGGTGAGTTTCATGAATCCACCAATGCCATTCGTCTGGAATTGAACCGTTTTGAAGAAGCTGGATTACTGCAGAGTCAAACCAGGGGTAATAAGAAATTCTATCATGCAAATATCGATCACCCCTTATTCCCGGATATCAATAATATTCTCCTGAAATATATTGGTTTTGATAAGATCATTGATAATGTGATCAAAAAACTGGGGGAAATGAATTGTGTTTACGTCGTCGGTGCATTCGCAAGAGGTATTGATAATCATGTTATCGAACTTGTTTTCGTATGTGAAGAAATTAATCGTGAGTACCTGGCTCGTCTAATCGGAAAGGCGGAAAAGTTGGTACAACGAAAGATCAGTTATTTTATCATGAATAGGGTTGAATTCGATGAATATGTCCAAAGCATGCCATCGAATGAGACCCTGCTCCTTTGGAGTGAAAAATAATGTGATAAGCGGTCTGGAACTTTGAGAGAGACCAGATGCTAAATAATTGCCTACTTGGACCTTGATATGGGACTGAGCAGGCGAAGCTGTAGATAAGGAGATCAAATTATTAATTTTATAACCAATAAAACCCTAAGTAAATGTCAAAAGTTGCATTAATTACTGGTGTTACCGGTCAGGATGGAGCCTATCTTTCAGAGTTCCTATTAAAAAATGGATATAAGGTCCACGGTATTAAGCGCCGTTCTTCCATGTTTAATACGCAAAGAATAGACCATTTGTACCAGGATCCTCATGTGGAGGATCCGAATTTTGCACTTCATTATGGAGATCTGACTGATTCAACTAACCTCATCAGGATCATACAAGAGACACAGCCTGATGAGATCTATAACCTGGGAGCCCAGAGTCATGTTCAGGTATCATTCGAAACACCCGAATATACTGCCAATTCTGATGCCCTGGGAACATTGCGCATGCTGGAAGCGATCAGGCTGTTGGGACTGACTGACAAAACCCGGTTTTACCAGGCTTCTACCAGTGAACTATATGGAAAAGTACAGGAAGTTCCCCAAACAGAAAAAACACCATTTTACCCCCGGAGTCCGTATGGAGTAGCAAAACTTTATGCCTACTGGATTACCGTGAACTACCGTGAAGCTTATAATATGTACGCATGTAACGGGATCCTGTTCAACCATGAATCACCCATCAGGGGTGAAACGTTTGTAACACGTAAAATCACTCGTGCTGTAGCCAGGATTGCACTTGGATTACAAGGGAAAATGTTCCTTGGGAATCTTTCAGCAAAACGGGACTGGGGCCATGCAAAGGACTATGTCAAAGCCATGTACCTGATGCTTCAACAGGATGAGCCGGAAGACTTTGTGATAGCCACCGGTGTTACAACAGAGATCCGGGAAATGCTCAAGATAGCATTTGAGGAAGCAGGAATTGAGGTCGAATTTAAAGGCAGCGGTGAGGAGGAAAAGGGATACGTTGTAAAATGTGAAAATCCCAGATATCAGTTAAGAGTGGGGCAGACAATTGTAGAAATCGACAAACGATATTTCCGCCCGACAGAGGTAGAGCTCCTCATAGGAGATCCTTCCAGGGCAAGGGAAAAGCTGGGCTGGGAGACAGAATATGACCTTCGTGCCCTGGTCAGGGAAATGATTGCAAGTGATCTCAAAGAAGCTGAAAAAGAAGTCCATCTCAAAGATGGTGGATATAAAACACTTAACTATTACGAATAGATAAATCTTACAAAATGAATAAAGATGCCAAAATTTATGTGGCTGGTCATACTGGTTTGGTAGGATCTGCGCTAATGCGTGGACTTGGAAGACATGGCTATACAAATATTGTCACGCGGGAGTTCCCGGGTATGAATTTGCAAAGCCAGGAGGAGGCTGAAAATTTCTTCCTTGAGGAGAACCCTGAATATGTTTTTCTGGCAGCTGCAAAAGTTGGAGGCATTTTGGCCAATACTACCTACCGGGCAGATTTTATTTATGAAAATATTCAGATCCAGAATAATATCATTCATTACGCTTATAAATACGGAGTGAAAAAGCTCCTTTTCTTAGGCAGTTCCTGTATCTACCCCAAAAATGCACCCCAGCCCTTGAAGGAGGAGTATTTACTTACCTCAGAACTGGAATATACTAATGAACCTTATGCCATTGCCAAGATTGCAGGGATTAAAATGTGTGAATCTTATAATATCCAGTATGGAACCAACTTTATATCAGTGATGCCGACAAATTTATATGGCCCCGGGGATAATTATAACCTTGAGACCTCGCATGTCCTGCCGGCACTTATCCGCAAATTTCATTTAGGTAAATGTTTGGAAACAAATGATTGGGATAATATTTGTGCAGACATGGACAAACGGCCAATTGAAGGGATCAATGGACAGCATGGAAAGGATAAAATTTTGAAGATCCTTGCCAAATATGGAATTGTTGCTGACCATGGTTCAATTTCGATATCTCTCTGGGGTTCCGGGAAACCCATGCGCGAGTTTCTCCACTCTGATGAACTGGCTGATGCCTGTGTTTTTCTAATGAATGAAACTGATTTTGACCAACTTGTGCAGATAAATAAGGTCAGGGATGAGATCCGGAATACCCACATAAATATCGGTGCCGGTGTCGATCAAACGATTCAGGAACTTGCTGAATTAATAAGCTCCACCGCTGGATTTAATGGATCGGTTTTATGGGATCCCTCCAAACCGGATGGAACTATGAGAAAACTTATGGATGTTTCAAAGATCAACCAACTGGGCTGGCAAGCCCGGGTATCCATTAAAGAAGGCATAGAAAAGGTATATCATCAATATATTCAAAGATAAAGTGCTCAGAATCCTGCAAAATTTTATGTTTAATTATATACTCGACAGATCTATATCTTCGTAAAAACTGGCCCAATGAATAAAAATGTTATCCTATCAATGTCCATAATAGCTGTTTTGATCGCTGGATGTACTTCTCAAAAAAAATTGATGTACCTGTCCAACCTTGACACTACATCACTTGAACAATATTTTCCTCTGGATAGACCGGATTACAGGATACAGTATCAGGATATATTATATGTAAATATTTCCACGCTAAATCAAGATATGAATAATCTGATTAATCCAGGCGCCCAACAATATGCTCAAAACATTTACAGAGATGCGAGTAATATTTATATATTTGGATATACCGTAAGTGACTCGGGGGCAATAACTATACCGATTTTAGGAGATATTTATGTTTTCGGTTTAACAATGGAAGAGGTAAAACAGTCTATACAACAGCGTGCAAAAGAATTTTTAAAAGATGCGGTAGTTAATGTCAGACTACTCAGTTATAAATTCTCAGTGATTGGTGAAGTAAATCGTCCAGGATCCTACACTAACTTCAACAATCAACTTACCGTATTAGATGCCATTGGTATGGCCGGTGATATTACTGACTATGGTAATCGGGAACGGATACTTGTCGTACGTCCGTCAGAGGAGGGTACACGTACTTATCGTATCAACGTTCAAGATAAGGATCTACTACTTTCTGAAGGATATTTTCTACTTCCTAATGATATCGTAATCGTCGAACCAATAAAAAGCAAAGCATTTCAGACTCAATATTCCAACCATGACACTGGTGTTAGCCTCAATCACAACACTTATTCTCTTGCTAAACTATATTCAATAATTATCTTGGAGGGGATCATCAATACTTGTTATATGTTTTCAATTTAAACACTCAGTTCCTGCATCTCACATTTCCCATTCCAACCGCATCCTTATATCCTCTGTCATCAGTCCAACATACCTAATCAAAATACCATAATGATATTGGGGAACCCATTCATGTGATAATCATTAAACACTATTAATATGAACTACGGTCAGCAACAATATGATAACAACTACCCTTTGGGAAATATTGAAACAAATAAGCCAATCAACTGGCGGAAATACTTTTTCTTATTTCTAACCAACTGGTACTGGTTCCTTATCACTGTTTTCGTCGCCATGTCAATTGCATACTTGAAAACCCGTTATCAAAATCCCGTCTATAAAGCAACTGCAACATTATTAATAGAAGATGAAGAAGGGACAAGTGATTTTTTAAGTGAAATAAGATCGGTCCGAAGGCGGAGAAGAACCGGTGATCTGACAAATGAAATAGCCAAACTTAATGCGTTTAGTCTTCACCGCAGGACAATTGACAGTCTAAGATGGGATATTTTCTGGACTGCCCACGGAAGGATAGCAATGGAACGTCCAATATATCATAGACCTCCATATTATATTGAAATTGATAAAACCTCCGAAATCCTGGTACCTGAATCACAAATTTTATATAGATCAACAGGATGAATATACCCTGAAGTTTTATAATAAAAATGGTATAGACACATTATTGTTAATGGATACATGGAATGAAATTAACGATTGGAAATTTCGCATTTACAAAAGTGAATACCCGGTAAGATATGCCTCATACAGTTTTACCATATATAATCAAAATACCATTACAAAATCATTGAGGTCAAAACTAGTTTATCAAGCAGATGATGAAGAGGGAACTGTGATCACCGTCAGTTCAGAGGGTGTTGTTCCTGACAGGGAAATTGATTATATCAATGCTTTGTGTGAAAATTTCATACAAGCTGGCCTTGAGCGAAAACGGCTTATCGCCGAAAATACGCTTGACTTTATCGAAGAACAAATAAACATAATAAAGGATTCACTTAATATAACTGAAAAGCAGATGCTTGCCTACCGGCTGGATCAGAATGCTGTTGACTTGAGTCGGGAGGGACAAATGGCTTATGAAAAGCTCCAAAATTTTTATGAACAAAAAACACAATTAAAACTGAAAAGTAACTATTATGAGTACCTTAAAGATTATATAGAAAATAAGCGAGATCCACAGGCCATCATATCACCTACTCTTATTGATGCCAATGACCAGCTGCTAATAGGACAAGTCAAGAGTCTTCAAACTTTATATGATGAACGTGAAAAACTGGCATTTTCAGCATCTGTTGAGAATCCAGGTATCACCCAGATAAATGATCGTATTCAGTCCATGCGTACTAAAATTATAGATATACTTGATGGTTTAGTATATAGCAATGAATTGGCACGTATGCAAATTGTCACTGAGGAAAATGATATTGAACAACAATTATTAAGATTGCCTGTCAGCGAACAGGAACTGATCAATATTCAGAGAAAATATGATGTAAATAATCAATTTTATACTTTCCTCTTAGAAAGGAGAGCAGAGGCCGGTATTCAAAGAGCCTCTGCCGTATCACAAGTGCGCATACTCGATCATGCTAATATATTTAATATCATACCGGTAGGAACAAAAAAGTCTCTGATATATCTGATTGCAATTATCTTTGGATTAGTGGTTCCAGGTAGTATTATTTATCTGGCAAATACATTTGACACTCGAATAAAAGACAGAAGAGACATTGAGGAAAATACGGACCTTCCCATTTTAGGTGTGATTTCACACAGTACTATTGGTGAAGATATACCTGTTCATCACAAACCAGGAGATGTTTTTGCTGAATCATTCAGGCACATCCGTACAAATCTTCAGTATATACTCCGAGAATCCGAACAGAAAATTATCATGATTACATCCACCATATCCGGTGAAGGAAAAACCTTTATTGCAGTAAATCTTGCTACAATCTTAGCCATGGCAGATAAAAAGGTATTATTGATTGGGATGGATTTACGACGGCCTTCACTACATAAAGTATTTAAGCTTGAAAATTCCAAAGGTATCAGCACATTTCTAGCAGGTATGGATAAGTATTCAGACATAATTTCCCCAACAAATATTGAAGGTATTAATGTTATGGTTTCAGGGCAAGTGCCACCAAATCCTGCAGAATTACTTGGAACCGATAAAATGTCTGAATTATTCAATAATGCCAAAAAACATTATGATTATATTGTGATTGATACCCCTCCAATCGCACTCGTAACGGATGCATTATTAATAAGTAAATACGCAGATGCAAATATTTTAATTATCCGCCAGAATTTTTCACCAAAAGGGGTATTGGAAATGATCAATAATCTAAAAAGCAAACAGATCAGAGAAATTTCTTTATTGGTTAATGACATCAGAGAATCCAAGGCTTTTGGATACCGGTACTATTATGGTTATGGTTATGGTTATGGTTATGGTTATCATTATAGGTATGGTAATAAATACTATACAGACAGCTCTGAAGATATTGGTTGAAACATTAACAGCCTGATAATTATAAATATATGCCAATTCATTCATCCTGGAAATAATCTAACTGGAAGAGGAAGAAGTTCGAGGATTTTTAGTCCTGAGGGAAATATTTCCCATATCACCTGCCCCGAATTCAACGACATGCCTGCAAAGGCACATAATCAATGAAAGGTAGCTTAACCAACAAAGTCTTGGGTGGTTTAATGTGGATGTTTATCAGCAAAGGTGGGAATTTAATACTCCATCTAATTATCCTTGCTATACTGGCAAGATTGCTTACTCCACGTGATTTTGGGATGCTGGCGGCATCAATGGTGGTTATTAGTTTTTCGGATATTTTCGTTCAAATAGGTGTTGGACCAAGTGTTATTATCAAAAAGAAAATTGATATAGATTACATCCGAACAGCTTTTTCAATTTCAATATTGTTCGGTACTGGTTTTGGACTGTTAATTTTTACTTTTGCTCCTGCTATTTCAAATGTTTTTAATATTAGTGAGCTTACCGATATTTTAAGAGTTTTGTGTATCATTTTTCCAATTAAAAGTTTTTCAGTAGTTGCCGAATCACTTCTAAAAAAATCTTTGAAATTTAAGATCCTTGCATACAGAAGCCTATTTTCATATGCAATTGGTTATGGTGCTGTAGGAATAGTATTAGCATTATTGGAATATGAAGTATGGGCTTTGGTTGCAGCAACAATTAGTCAGGTCTTTATAAATTCAATTTTCGTTTTGATTGCGTATCCTCACAGTAAAAAAATTCTTTTTCGCAAAAGCTTATTGAAGGAACTCCTCTTTTACAGTGGAGGATTTACACTATCACGGATATTTAGTTACGCGGCTAACCAGGCAGATAATTTGATTGTTGCAAGATGGCTGGGTGCTTCTGCCCTTGGCTTTTATAACAAAGCATACGTCTTGATGAAAACTCCTATTAATCTATATGGCCAAATGTTGCATGATGTACTTTTCCCTGCCCTGTCCAGTGTAAGAGATAAATCTTCCCAGATGACATTGGTCTTTTCAAATGGAACAACAGTATTGTCCGTTTTCTCAATGCCCCTTATGCTTTTAATGTTAGTTCTAGCACCTGAAATAATCATTTTCTTTTTAGGTGAGCAGTGGATTGCTGCCATAAAACCTTTCCAGATTATGGCAATAGGCATGTATTTCAGGGTTGGTTATAGAATAAGTGTAACAATGGCCAAAAGTTCAGGGATTATTTATAAAAACGCATATCTGCAAATAATTTATGCCATTTTGATCACAATTGCTGCTTTACTAGGGAAAGAATGGGGCATAAACGGTGTTGCAGCTGGGGTAACCGTGGCTATTTTCATTCAATTTTTATTAATGTCGAATTTAGGGATAAGCATTACGACGCTCACATGGAAGAAGTTTTTAACCCTTCATCTCCCATCATTAGGATATACAGCTATTTTATCACCATTTGTTTTAACCGTAACCTATTTTACCAGGACCAATGATTTACCCAATATAATGGTATTATTTTCTAATTTGATTTTGGTAATTATTATTACAATGCTTTTAATCAAACTAAGAATGTACAAATATCTCGGGGAAGAATTTATAGCAATAATGCAAAGGATTATTGATATGATAAAGAATAAGAGATCAGACATGCAGAACAAGTCAGGACAATTAAAACATACTTGAGCAGAAAGAATTTGAACTGGAAATATTTTCTATGAAAAAAGTTCTTATAAAAAAGTCAAGATTAAACGGAATTGTTAAAATTAGTGGTGCGAAAAACAGTGCACTTAAGCTACTTGTGGCTTCTCTACTAACTAATGATGATATCACAATCACCAATTTTCCTTCAAATCTTGAAGATATTAGAATAAATCTTGAAATGTTCGAGGAATTGAACAAGAAATTTATAGTAGAAAATGATACGATAAAGATATTACGTGAGGAAATTCCGATTGGCAATGATCTCAGATGGACAGGCAGATCTATCCGTAACACCTTACTAATCTTAGGTGCACTAACAACAAGAACAGGCTATGCTAAAGTGCCTCTTCCGGGAGGCTGCAATATTGGCGCTAGAGGATACAATCTCCATCAGATGGTATTGGAAAAGCTAGGCGCAAGAGTATACTTTGAGAATGATCATATAATTGCAGATGCACCAAATGGGCTGAGAGGTACTGAGATTTTTTTGCCAATAAGGTCAACCGGAGCTACAGAAAATGCGATTCTTTCAGCATGTCTGGCGAAAGGTACAACTCGCATTTGGAACCCGCATGTAAGGCCCGAGATCATAGAGCTCATAAACTTTCTGAAAGAAATGGGAGCAAATATTAAAGTGAGGGGGCAGGAAAGTATTATTGTTGAAGGCGTTGAAATTTTAGGTGGCACAAAATATAGAGTTATGCCCGATAATATTGAGGCATTAACTTATCTTATTGGAAGCACAATAACCGATGGGGATATTGAGATCATTGATTTTCCCTTTAAGCATCTGGAGGTTCCATTAATATTTCTTCGAGAAAGTGGTGTAAATTTTCATAAAAATATTGATAGTCTTATTGTAAGGGGTGGGAAATGTTACCCATTGGAACTGAGCACAGGACCTTATCCCGGTATAAATTCTGATATGCAACCCCTTTTAGCAGTTTTTGCGCTCTGTGCAGAAGGTAATTCAAAAATAATTGATTTAAGATTTCCTGACAGGTTTGATTATTTTGAGCAACTTGGGAAAATGGGTGCAGAGTATAAAATCGAAAATAATATAGCAATAATAAAGGGAAGTAAATTAAAAGGTACAAATGTTAAAGCTGTTGATTTAAGAGGGGGAGCTTCTTTACTCCTGGCAGGTTTAATTGCTGATGGTGAAACTATTATTGAAAATTTCGAACAGGTATTAAGGGGTTACGAAGATGTGATTTCAAAAATTCAATCTTTGGCTGGAAATATAAAGGAGATCTAATCCCACTCAAACGAATGAAAGAGGATAAAGGTAAAGAATCATTTTGGCAATTATTGAGTAAAGATATTGAACTGAAGCAATTATCGCGATGGGGTATTGGGGGCATTACAGATTTCTTCGCAGAACCAAAAAATCTTTCTGAACTCAAATCCATTTTATCAGGAGCTAAAAAATCAGGACTCCAATTTCAAATCATTGGGGATGGAACCAATCTTTTATTTGACGACCTTGGCTATCGAGGGCTCATAATCAAAATTGGGAGGAATTTTAATAAATACAATGTGGTAAATGAGCAGGTTGAAGCAGAAGCAGGTCTATGGATGCCATGTCTGGCAAGGACTACAGCAAATCTTGGCTTGAGCGGGTTAGAGCATACCATAGGTATACCAGGTACCTTCGGGGGACTAATTGTTATGAATGGCGGAAGCTTACGGCAAAGCCTGGATGAGAATATTCAAAAAGTTTTTGCAGTAGATCATTCGGGAAATGAATTTGTTTTTGTGAAAGATGAATGTGATTTCTCCTACCGGCATTCAATTTTTCAAAAAAAGTCCATGATTATATATAAGGCCATACTTGTCCTGGCCAAAGCAGATCCGCAAAAAGTGCGGTTAAAAATGCTTAACATATTGGAAAAAAGAAGGAAAAAATTTCCTCTCAAACTGCAAAATTGTGGTTCTGTTTTCATTAGCCATCCACTGATATATGATTCTTTTGGCCCACCGGGAAAAATTATTGATGATTTAGGACTCAAAGGATACAGCAGAGGAGAAGCAATGATTTCAGAATTACATGCAAATTTTATCGTAAATAAAGGAAATGCAAGATCAAAGGATGTTATTGAGCTTGTAAGATATATTCGAAATGAAATATTTAAGAAAACTAATGTTTGGGTAAATAGTGAGATTAGATATTTATCCCCAAATGAAGGTATAACATTTCTACATAACGTATGAGGATAATAGATTGTTTTACATATGACCTCAGGGTGAAAAGAAGGTTTAAATTTAATCTTCTAATAAGACTATTGTTAGATTTTAATTATCGCGTTTTAGTCTATTACAGAATAGCATTCCAGCTTAGGAAAAAGAGGCTTTGTCGTATTTTTGGAAAACTTATATTGGTAAGAATTGCCAGAGTGCCTGGTGTTGAAATCAATTCTGTTCATCCTCTAGGGAGAGGATTTTCATTGCAACATGCCCATGATATTGTAATAGGATATGGCGCGGTTATCAAGGAGAATGTTACTTTATACAATGGCGTAACACTCGGAGCAAAATATGAAATAAATAAAAACAATAATAATTCAGATAACAAAAAAAATAACTACCCGACCATTCATGAGAATGTAATTATTTTCCCGGGAGCAAAAGTAATCGGAAATATAGAAATCGGCGCAAATTCAATTATTGGTGCAAATTCTGTTGTTTTAGACTCTTTCCCGGAAAATTCATTAATTGCAGGTAATCCAGCAAAAAAAATAAAGGATATAATCCCAGATGAAATTTAAACGAAAATTAAGAAAGATTAAAGTCAAAATTGAAATTGGTATTCGAAAATTGAATGCCAAAAATAGAGCTTTACCTAATTTTTTAATAATTGGCGCACAAAAGGCTGGAACAACTTCACTTTATGCATATCTATGTAAGCATCCGCATATATCATCCGCTTTTAAAAAAGAAGTTCACTATTTTGATTTAAATTACTCAAAGGGTACCAATTGGTATAGATCTTTTTTCCCTTTAACAAAGACACTCCATAAGTATAAACCAAGTTTTATTACAGGAGAGGCCTCCCCTCAATATATGTTTCACCCTCATTCAATATCAAGGATAATAAAAGACCTACCTGATATCAAAATAATTATTCTATTAAGAAATCCGATTTTTAGAACATTTTCCCATTATCAACATCAAGTCAGGGTTGGTAGGGAAAAATTAACATTTGAAGAAGCTATTGAAAATGAGGAATCTAGATTGATCAATGAATTGGATAAAATGAAGGAAAATGAATATTATAATAGTTATAAATATCTTATGTTTTCGTATATCAAAAGAAGCATTTATCATTCTCAATTAAAAGATATCCTTAGCCAATTTAAAAGGGAGGATGTCTTGGTCATTCAATCAGAAAGATTCAATGAATTTCCTCAGGAAGTATATACCAAAGTCTTATCATTTCTCGGATTACCTCCCTATGAATTGGACTTCAGCAAGCAATATAATTCGCATGCATATCCAGCCATGAAAGAAGAAACTTTTTCTAAGTTGGAAGAGTTATTTCGGCCCTACAATGAAAATTTATATGAACTCTTAGGTGAAAGATTTGACTGGTAGGGAAAACCTAATCAACAAGATTGAAAAACTCGCTAAAAAAAATTGCCAGAGCAGCCTATTTCAGTATAGCATTTATTCTTTACTATTCCGGGTTTCTTTTAATATACCTCAGAATAAAGTATAAAAATAAATTTCTTATTGTTTTCTATCATGAAATTGGCAATGATCTTGATTTTTTAGGCAATATTGTAACAAAACCAAGATTTTTTGAAAAGCAAATAAAATTTCTGGCAAAAAGGTTCAATCCTGTAACCATTGACGAAATAAATGAATTTTACAACCAAAATGTTATTACGGGTCATCCCGTTCTTATAACCTTCGACGGGGGTTATAAGGGAAATCTCCATAATGCCTTCCCCATCCTTAAAAAATATAGCACACCCGGGCTAATATACCTTATAACAAACAGCATTGAGAAGGGAGAAGTACCCTGGACAACTAAATTGTCCTTTATTGTAAAAGCCACAGAATCAAAAAATTTAGATTATGAATATGATGGGGTTTCTATATTTAAGGGAAATATAACTGAGCAGAATAAAACGTTAAAAACCATAAAACGCAAAATTTATCAGTTTAATCCAAATCACAGAATCCAAATCATAAATGAACTCTCAAATAAGCTTGATGTTAACCTGGAATATCTCAAATGTATATTTATGAACTGGAATGATATTGTAACACTAAATAAATCCGAATTAATAAAAATTGGCTCACATACGATAACTCATCCCAGGCTTAATGAAATTTCAGAAGAAGAAGTGAAAAAGGAAATAATACTTTCCAGGCAGCTCATTGAAGAAAGGATTGGGGAAAAAATCATTTCATTTTGTTACCCTGATGGAGTAAAAGATGAATTTACTAGTCATCTTGTTAAAGAGGCAGGTTATCTCAATGCTACTACAACCATTAACGGAGTAAATAGTTTGCAAACACCACCTTTTTTGCTGAGAAGAATAGGGGGTGGGAATATGCCACATTTCGTTTTAGCACTAAAAATCTCAGGGTTATTCAGGAGATTAAATATTTAAGCGATCTTGAAAGTTCTATACACTATATTTACTACAAGCCATGGCAATGGAGGTCATTTTTACAGTTTAGCCACAACCGCTAAAGCCCTCTCCACCAAATTTGAGGTAGTTATAGTTAACTTTGGTTTCAACAAATCGCCAGTAATTGAAGATGCAGGAATTCCCCATTACAATATTTTAAAGAATAATTCAAACGTAAGAGCGTCATACAAAGCATTCAAAGAAATCATAAGACAAGAAAATCCTGATGTCTTGCATTCATTTTGTACTTTATCATATTTTTTTGTCAGATTCTATGCAATATTTCACCCCATCAAGAAATTTCTGACAAAGTGTGGTGGACCCAATCCTAAAAGTTATTTTCCTTTTACCAATGACTTAATATTATATAGTAAAGAAAACTATGAGTATTTCATAAAAAGTAAAAAATTCAGATCTGCTAACTTTTATATTATTCCTAACAGGGTTATAGAACAAAAAAGTGATTTCAAAAGAATTAATGAGCTAAAAAGTCAGTTGATAAGGACGGGAAATCAAAAAGTATTTCTGAGAATTGGAAGAATATCAACGCATTATAAAAGCAGTATCTTACAATCAATCGATTTAATAAATAGTATTAACAAAAATGGATATAATTCCATTCTAATACTGATAGGTAGTATTCAGAACAAAGAGGTAGCTGATGAAATCGAACTTGCCAAAAACCATAATGTATTTCTTATTAGCGACTCAAAATTTACGGGAAACGCAAGTGAGATAATTGAAATTGCAGATTTTGTTATAGGAACCGGGCGGTCATT
Organism: uncultured Bacteroidaceae bacterium; assembly: GCA_963767555.1. Classification (GTDB taxonomy): domain Bacteria; phylum Bacteroidota; class Bacteroidia; order Bacteroidales; family SM23-62; genus SM23-62. Next base: position 247,783 of record CAVYEL010000024.1, read on the forward strand.
AATGGAAGCTGCATCAAAAAGTAAAATCCTGCTTACACCAAATAATAAATCTCGCTACCCAATTTTAGTTACTGAACAAAATTTTAAAAGACTACTTGATACAAATTTTTCTCCACGTAACTCTTTATCCCAAAACGATGAGGAAACATTAAATACAATCATAAACTTATTTACTGATGTAAATAAAATAAAAGATTTAGAAGGTGTTTCATTAAAATTGTTTAAGGAAAATTTCGACATATCTGCAAAAACAGATTACTATTTTAAATTATACGATAAAATTAATGTATGCCGAAATAAACTGAGTTTAGATCTTTTATTCCATATAGCTTTTCTGAAACGATATGTTAGAAGATTCAAAAGTTAAAGGACATTTTCCCCGGCTAGATAATCTATCAATCGTAGTTATCAATATCCCCTTAATAAATGTTATATCCGGCTTCAGTGTCCAGATGATGGGTCGAGATGCTATGCATTTTGGAAACTTACGAGCACTGATATTTTTTATAATCATAGTATTTGTTTTAAAGGTTTTCGGTATAAATGAGCGTATCACAAGAAGGCTTATACTTTTTATGGCTTATCTATTCGTTTTAATTCTGTTCTCCAGCAATTTCATGTATTCGTTTACTGATACTTATTTAAAGGTTTTGGTAAGTATGCTCATGTTCCCTGTTGGTTTTTTCGTGTTAAACGACTATAACAAAATGGTTCTGTTTTTGAAAAATTTTGTTTATGCAGCTCTTCTGCTCTGTATTAATTATATTTTTGCCCAGATTTTCAGTATTGGTCGCTCTGTATATCTGGATGATTCATTTTATTATGGTTATGCAGGTATAGGATCAACAGTGGTTTTGAGTTATTTACTTTTAACAGTCCCCCTGTTAAAAGGAGCCTTTAAAACCTGGCTGGGAAGCTTAATCTTCAAAGTAGTTATTTTTTTATCTATTCTTTTTACAATTATTGCGCTTAAACGAATAGCAATAATAGCATTGTTTGTAGGCTATATTATTTATATGTTTCAAACAAAATCAATAAAAAAAGGATTAAAGAACATTGGTATTATCTTAATTTTCCTTTTTATAACTGCCCCCCTATATTTTGATGTTTTTAAACAACGTTTAGAAGTCCGACCCACAGAAATAAATGAACTGGATGAGGAACAGCGTTATTTTGATATTATGATTGCATTCCAGGATTTTAAAACCAAAGGTGTAAAACATGCCCTTATCGGTACAGAGCCTTTTAATACGCCTGGGTATTTTGGGAGGACAAGACAAGTGCATGTCGATTATGCAAACCTATTGATTGGTACTGGACTTATTGGTCTTCTTATATACCTGTGGATTTATTTTAGTATCTATAATAAGTTTCGAAAATTGTATATAGTAATAAGGAAAAATCAGCTTTACGTGAATGAATCAAATTTTAATTACCTGAAAGATTTGAAAGGTGTATTTACAGCAGTTCTTGTTGCCAGCCTTATTGTATCTCTTTCGGGAGGTCTCCACGTAATTACAACGCGCTCGATCTTGTTTACCCTACTTGGAGGATTGCTCGGAATTATATATAAGTATTACAATTATTATAGAGTTAAAATTCTAAATAGTTTTAAACCGTAAATTAGCCACATGGGAAATAGTGATGATATCAATATTATTATCGCCGGCGACTTTATTCCTCCTCGAACCAAAACGAACATCTATTCTGAAGGATTACTCAGCGCATTGAAAAACAAAGATTTCTCCATTGTTAATCTTGAAGCGCCTTTAACGGATACTGGCCAAGCAATACAAAAAAACGGTAATAACTTTAAAGCAAGTCCGGATTCCATCCATCACATAAAAGAAGGCTATTTTGATGCTGTGGCATTGTCTAATAACCATATGCGCGATTTTGGTGATGAGGGGGTGACAGATACGCTGAATATTTGCCGCGAAAACAAAATTAATACGGTAGGAGCTGGTAGAAATTTAGTTGAAGCAGTAAGACCGCTAAGAATTACGATCAAGGGTGCAAAAGTTTCATTCCTCAATTATAGTGAACGCGAATTTAATATCGCTTCAAAAAATCGGGCAGGCGCAAATCCTTTCGATATTATTAATGCCTACTATGATATACAAAAAGAAAAACAGGAATGTGATTATATAATTGTTATTTATCATGGAGGACTGGAATATCAGTTCTTTCCAACTCCCGAAATGGTAAAGAATTTTAAATTCATGATAGATGCAGGTGCTGATTCCGTTGTTGCCCACCATGCCCACAGATATAGTGGTACATTAGTTTATAAAGATAAACCACTTATTTTCGGGCTTGGAAATTTCCTTTGCCCCACCATTATCAAAATAACAGAAGATTGGCTAACAGGTTTAATGCTTAAAATAAAATTGAATGATCGTTCAATCGATTTTGAACTAATTCCCGTAAGAATGTCAAACAACTTTAAAAATGTTGATTTACCAGGGGCAAATGATGTGAAAAACATCCTGAAACAAATTGATGAGATATCAACTTTAATAAATAATGAATTATTGTATATAGATTATTGGGAAAATATGGATCAATTAGGAAAAGATAGGATCATGCGCTTGTTAAAATCCAGTAGTAGGCTTGAATACCGGCTGAGAAAATATATTCCTGTAATATTTAATAACAAGGTCTCGGTTTACAAACGGAATAATTGGCTAAATACCACAAGATGTGATTCCCACAGAAATAGATTAATTAGAATTTTGGAAAACCAAAAGATCTGAATCATTTTAATTATGGGAATATGTCAAAAATTAGCATTATTCACACTATTTCATCACGATATTGCATATCAGAACGATTTTCTTGATTTTGATACGAAATACCTGCATACTCTATCTAATGAACCATCAAAATATGAGCTAAAGGATATTTCGAATGTTTTATTTTCAATTGTCACTGAACAATTACAAGATTTTAAAGATTCTGAAATTTCACTTACACTTACCGGTGGTATGGACAGCCGGATTATTTTGGCTTCTCTTCTCAAAGCAGGGGTTAAACCAAATTGCCTGACATTTGGTAATTCTCAATCGATAGATGTTGTCCTTTCTAAAAACATTGCAGACAATCTCGGATTACCTTTTCATAATTCCTGCCAGGTAACTCCAGAAAAAGATTGGTACTATAAATGGGTGGTGGAAACCATAAAGTATGATGGTGGAAATGCTCATCTGCATCGCGCTCACCGAACTGCTGCCATATCCGAACACAGAGATATTTACCATCCCAAAATACTCTTTACCGGACACATGGGCGGGGAAGGTTTGAGGGGACTGAGTTATAACAATTATCTTGCATCCCATTTTTTTGAATGGGTGAATGAGGGTAAAATGCCTGCCAAAGAAGCAGCCTCAATAATCCTGGATGAGTATTTTCTTAACACAGACGAAATAAATTTTAAGGATTTGATTAATAAGGTTATGCAATTCCCATGGATGAAGTATGACCGGATGATCAATAAATTGTTTTTTCTATTTGATTTAGATGCAAAAATTCACCACGCGCAGGATATCAGGCTTTATCAAAACTTTGTTTCCAGGGTAGTGCCCGTATTTCTTCAAAAAAAATATCTGGAAACTGTATTTAGATCTCCCTATCATTTTCTTGCTAGGAGAAATGGAATACTCAGCCGTCTTCAAAATCCTCATATTTATTGCAAAATCATAGAGGAATTATACCCTGAACTGCTCAATTATCCTTTTGCCAATGGTTTTACTCCAAAAGAATACCTTAAAGGATTCCTATACTATGTGCCTTTAAAACTTTACCGCGACAATACTCAAAAACATAAATACCCGCCTACTTTCTCTTATGGTAAATGGTACAAGGATTTTGTCATGGAACATGCCTCAAACATTGGATCTGAAATCTGGGCTACTTACAACAAAGAAAAATACTTTGAATCTTTAGAGAAAGATTTACATAGGTCTGATGAGGGTTACTGGCATAAATTCTCAAATCCTATTTTCTTTGATCTAGTAAAAAAATATCAGAACTGAAAGATTTAATAATGAGAGTTGCAGTGTTAAGGGATCATCAGCCAGAATCATCTGAGAAATGGGAATTAGCCTGTAATAAAAATAATATAGAATGTCTTGCCATAAATGCACTTCGTAATGACTGGTTAGAAATTCTCAATAACTATAATCCCGCCTTTTGTTTAAGTCGCCCTCCGGGGGACATTCAGCAAAACAAAAAAATATTCGATGAAAAGATTTTTTTTATTGAAAATTATACAGACTATGTAGTTTTTCCAGGTTTTCTGGCAACATATATTTATGAAAATAAATCAGCTTTAGCATGGTTTCTTAAAACAAACCAGATCCCGCACCCTGGGACATTTGTCAGTTCCCGAAAAGATGAAGCTTTAGGATATATAAAAACAGCGGAGTTGCCAATTGTTGCTAAAACCCTTATCGGAGCTGCAGGGTCCGGGGTGAAAATAATTCAATCGAGACAAGAAGCTAGAGACTATACTCAAACTGCATTTAAGGCAGGTATAAAACGTCGTTTAGGACCAAACAGAAAAACCGGTACACCAACAATTTGGTTTAAAAAAGCGGTAAAATCTCCTGCATATTTCTTCAAGAAACTCAAACAGTACAAAGAACGCAATCAGGATGTCCAAAAAGATATTGTTTTATTCCAGGAATACATCCCACATGAATATGAATGGCGCTGTGTGAAACTTGGAGATTCTTATTTTGCATATAAAAAACTGAAAATAGGTTCGAAGGCAAGCGGTTCCAAACAATTTGAATATGGCAACCCCCCTTTGGAATTGTTAGATTTTACAAAGAATTTATGTGAAAAATATAATTTTCATTTTATGGCAGTGGATCTTTTTTACTCTAAAAATCATATCCTGGTAAACGAACTGCAAACCATTTTTGGTCATAAAAATTCCTATATCTGTAAAGTCGATGGAAAACACGGCCGGTATGTACATAACAATAATCAGTGGAAATTCGAAGAGGGTGATTTTAATACCAATGAATCGTATGATTTGAGATTGGAAACAGCCTTGAATTGGTATAAGAATAATTCATGAAAGTTCTTTTCGTTTCCAGTGGAAATAAAAAAGACGGCCCCGGTACTGTGGTAAAGAATCAGGCAGATTCTCTCAGTAAAACAGGTATAAAGATTGATTTTTTTCTTATCAAAGGAACCGGTTTCCTGGGATATTTAAAAAATATTGCACCCCTGTTTAATCACCTTAAAAAAAATAATTATGATATCATCCACTCGCATTATTCACTGTCTGCCTTTGTAACTACTATATCACTTTGGGGTTCTAAAAATACAACTCATATTGTTTCTCTTATGGGCAGTGATACCAAAACCAAAGGACTTATAAAAAAACTAATCCTATACTTTAGTACCAATTTTTGGAATAAAACCATTGTGAAATGCCAATCTATGCAACAAGATATAGGATTATTAAAAGCTGAAATATTACCCAATGGCGTTTCGATTTCAAAGATTAAAGAGTTAGAACAAGATATTTCAAAGAATAAAAAAAGTAATGCATCCAGAAAAGAAAAAACAATACTATTCGTAGCAAATCCCGATAGGGAAGTTAAAAATTTTGCATTAGCTCAAGAAGCAGTGGATATAGCCAAACAAAAGATCAAAGTCATATTTGACAGGTCCCATTCTGAAATTCTAAAAGAGATCAAAGATGCAGATATTATATTGCTTACATCATTCTGGGAAGGATCTCCCAATATCATAAAAGAAGCCATGGCCTGTAACCGCCCGGTGGTAGCTACAGATGTTGGTGATGTACGCTGGCTTTTTGGCAACGAATCTGGGTATTTTATTACGACTTTTGAACCAACTGATGTTGCGGAGAAAATAAAACATGCTCTTGAGTATTCTGATAAATATGGGCAAACTAAAGGCAGACAACGAATTTTAGAGCTCGGAGTAGATTCTGATAGCATCGCCGAAAGATTGGTTAGGGTATACAGGGAAGCGAGAAATTGATTATTGTACAATCCTTGAGGCGATATTTTCATCCCTCTGCCTCTATAGCTGGGGTCTATCAAGTCTCAAATTCAGTCATTTCTCACCCATAAATGCCAACAAAAAAAAACAAACCCGGAGCCATAATTATAGAAGGTCACGTTCAAGGGCTCTCAAACATCCGTTCGTTAGGTGAAGCTGGCATCCCTGTCTTTGTAGTGGACAAAACCGACTGCATTGCACGCTACTCAAAATACTGCATGAAATTCTTCCGTTGCCCTGATTATATGCTGGATGAATTTGCGGATTTCTTAATTGAATTGGCAATATCTCAAAATATCAAAGATTGGATACTGATCCCGTCCAACGATCATGCAGTTTATACAATTTCAAAAAATAAAGCCAGGCTTGAGGAGTATTTTAAAGTCCTAACACCAGTATTGGACTTACTGAACAAGATATATGATAAAGTAAAGCTTATTGAAATTGCCAGGCAACAGAATGTACCCATTCCTATAACACAGCTATTTAAATCTGAGAATGAAGCATTGAAAGAGGGATTAAAATTTCCGGTAGTGATAAAAGGACGTAATGGGTTGTCCTTTTATAAAGCAATAGGCAAAAAAGCACTTGTGGCGTACAATGAAAATGATTTAATAAAACAACTGGTGTTTGTTCGAAATAAATATCAGATTGATAAAACTTTCACCCAGGAATTGATCCCCTTTAATGGAAGTAATAAACCTATCTCATTCACGGCGCTTTGTGAGAATGGAGAGGTCAAAGCACACTGGACAGGAATAAAGATCCGTGAACATCCCATCCAACTGGGTACAGCGACATTTACAAAAAGTCTTTACAATACTACCTGTCATCAACAGTCTATTACATTACTGAAAGCTTTAAATTTCACCGGGGTTTGTGAAGTGGAATATTTGAGGGATCCCCATACAGGAGAATATAAACTGCTTGAGATCAATCCTCGAACGTGGTTATGGGTGGGATTAGCTAAAGCTTGTGGAGTTGATTATGCTAAAATGATATATGATTATTTCAATAGTGAAAAAATGAATTATTCTCAAGCTGATAAAACAACCCGCTATTGGATTAATCCCTTTCCTGACACTGTTTATGCTGGATTAAGTATGTTAAAAGGCCAGCTGAATCCATTAACATACTTTGCTTCCCTCCTAAAAGGAAAAAAAGTAAACGCCCTATTTTCAAATAATGATATAAAACCAGGCTTAATGTATTTTTTGAAAATTTTTCGTTTTTTGAAGAACCGATAGCCGGTAAAAATTCATTAGTGATTTATAGGTGAATATTTAATAAAAATCTTCAGCAATAGTATACACTAGAGCCGAATAACACAGAATCTTTACCATGGAATCCATAGTCATCGTTCTCTCATCGTTTTTAATGTCTACAGCCATATTTGTGTTTTTCATAGTCAAGGGTGGTTTTAACCATAGATATCTCTATACAGATAATGTTCTTTTGGGACTATCTACTTCCATTACAAGTCTGGTTCTATATTATACAATTGAATTACCCTTCTGGCTTCAAATGCCTTTTATTACAGGTGGTATAGTTCTAATCTTGTTCTATTTTTTATACCGTTACAGATTTTATCGAAATCCTAAAAGGATAATCCCTGGGGATAAAAATGATATTGTATCAGGTGCCGACGGCAGGGTAATATATATTAGAGAAATTGAAAAAAATCAGATTCCTTTCTCCGTTAAAAAATTGAAGATTTCAAAAATAGATGAGATCACTAAAACAGATATTCTAAAACAACCCTGTTATCTGATTGGTATTGCCATGACTTTGTTTGATGTTCATATGAATAGATCACCTATTGATGGTCAGGTTAAATTAGTAAAGCACACCCCTGGGATGGGTCCAACTCTGGGATTAAATACCCCTATTTCTACGATTCAAAATGAAAGAAACACTGTTGTTATCGAACGAGAAGATGGTTTACTGGCAGGTATCGTTCAGATTGCTGCAAAAAGGGTGGACAGATGCATAATTACATCAAAAGAAGGAGAATTTGTTAAAAGGGGAGAGATCATTGGTAAGATCAGATGGGGTTCACAGTTAGATATGATCATTCCCAGAAACTGTACCATAATGGTTCGCGAAGGTGAACAGGTTCATGCTGGTTCTACCATTATCGGGAAGTTTATGCAAAAATAGATTTTGAAACAGGTTAATGAATTTATTGTTTGATATTGGACATCCGGGACAGGTTCATTTGTTTAAAAATGTTATCACAAATCTCATTGCAAATGAACATAAGGTAATTGTCACCGTCAAAGAAATACCAGAAATACAAGAGCTCCTTAATGCCTATAAAATCACACATCTGTCATTAGGTGCAAAGTTTGATTCAATATTATTGAAAGGTATATCACAGTTAAAATATAATAAAAACCTGTACAAGATAGCCAAGGGTGAAAAAATTGATATCGCAATAGGCTCATCAATAACCATAACTCATGTATCAATCTTACATTCTTTAAAAGCAATTGTATTAGATGATGATGATTCAGAAGCAGTAAGATTGTTTTCTAAATTTGCTCATCCATTCGCCGATTGCATTCTATCTCCAAATGCACTTGCGCATCAAAGGAATAGAATTAATGATCTAACATATTCCGGTACCCATGAGTTGTTTTACCTTCATCCGGACTATTTTCGTCCTGATCCAGCGGTTCTTCATGAGGTCGGAGTAGTAAAAGATGAACCTTTTTTCATCGTTCGATTTGTATTTGGCCGGGCATATCATGATAAAGGCCAAAGATGGATGTCAACACATCAAAAGATGAGGATAATCAGAACTTTAGAACAGCATGGAAGGGTATTTATTACAACTGAGAGAGAAATAAACAGTGAATTCAAAAAATGGCAGTTAAGGTTAAAACCTGAGCGAATTCATCATCTTATGTACTATGCAAAGATGTTTGTCGGGGATAGTCAAACAATGACTTCAGAGGCAGCAATTCTTGGAACTCCTGCTTTGAAATGTAATACATTTGCCCACAAATTATCGATCCCAAATATGTTAGAGGATAAATATGGATTATGTTACTCCTATCAACCAACGGAGTTCGAAATGATGATTTCTAAAATGAACTCACTGCTGACAAATTCTAATTTAAAAAATGAATGGAGTGAAAAAAGAATCAGGTTCCTTAAAGAATCTATTAATCCTACATTATTCTTAATATGGTTTATCGAGAAATATCCAGATAGTGTAAAGCTCATGAAAGAAAATCCTGATTATCAATACCGCTTCCAATAATATATAAAAGGATGAAAACAAATGTTAAGCTATGCATATTGATTTCACGATAAGGAGATATATCGATTTGTTAGAAGCCCTGTTAGAGAAGGGCTTCTGTTTTTTTGGAGTACACAAGTTTTATTTGTACCGATCAGGCAAATTCCAAGAACTACATCAAAAAATTACTGATGGAAATGAAAGAATTATCGTATTAAGACAAGATTTGGATCTCTTACCATTGAATTCATTAGCTTTTGCAAGGATCCAGAATGAAATGGGAATACTGAGTACATTCTATATAAGGAGTGTGTCAGCCAGTTTTAATCCAGATGTCATTAAGAAAATAGCAGGATTAGGGCATGAGATTGGATACCACTACGAGGATGTAAGTTTTGTAGCTGAGGGTCTGCGGGCAGGAAAACAAAAAGGTTTAGAGGAAAAGGAAGTTGTAGATGAATCGATTAAGAGCTTTGAGCGGAATTTGGAAAGACTAAGGAAACTGGTGCCAGTGAAAAGTATATGTATGCATGGGAGTCCATGGAGTAAATGGGATAGCAGGTTACTATGGAAGTATTATGATTACAGGGAGTTTAAAATTGAGGTCGAGCCATATTTTGACCTGGATATTGAAAATATGCTCTATTTGACGGATACTGGGAGAAGATGGAATGGAAGCTCTATTTCGGTTAGAGACAAGGCAGGGGTCGGAAAGTTCCAGCACCCAGGACCATTTGAGGGCTGGAAGGTAAAGCCGGTTCAGGGTAGCTTGATGAATATAACCGAGAAATCCCTCAAATTTCAGAACAGATATAATTTTGGATCGACAAGTGAATTAATCCAGGCTACTGAAGGAAATAAGCTTCCTGATATGATGATGACTTTTCATCCTCAGAGATGGACGGATAAGCCAATGCCCTGGTTTAGAGAATTAGTCTGGCAAAATATTAAAAATGTGGTGAAATATTTATTAATTAAATTTGGTTGGTGAATAGTTATTAGGGGAAAAACCGGAGGATAACTGTAAAGGAGTGTAAGTGTCAGGTCCCTCGTTTAACCAGGTATATTCATAAAATCTAAAGAAACCCCCGACTTCTGCGTTGGCCGCAAGAAGTTGGGGGTTATTTTTCATATTACGCCTCTATTATGATGTCATTCAGCCATTTGACGTATTTCGTCAAGTTGTAATGATCCCTGCTAAGGTAACACAATCCAAAGGAAGAAGAAGATCCCGCTTGTTCATTTCCCCCTGAATATGCAACATATATTATACCATACGTATAAAATATCTGTAACAAGAATAGAAATGCAACCTTCTAAAGCTAATTGGTGTCTACCAGATAACTAGCTTAGATTTTATTGCATTTTATTCAAAAATAATTTTAAGCAAAGCGAAATGTGCTTGAAATCAAATAATAAGGTAAATAAGAAATTGATTAAACCAATAGCAGCCGCTATTTTCATTCTCTATTGTAGTAATTCCTTTGCTCAGCCGCAACTGATTGCTCCTGGAGCTAATTATGATCCATATCCTATAACATTTACAGATGAGGCACAGCGTGTTATTTCAATAGAATTGACGGAACCTGTGACAGTTACATCAGGAACTACTGGCTGGACATTCACAGTAGGTGGATTGCCAGTAGCAGCAGTGGGTCCATTGATTGCAGGAAATTTTATCAGCTTTCAATTAGCATCAACAATTCCATATGCTGATAGATTGAACGTTATTGTTAATTATAATGGCACAGGTAATATTACCGGTACAATTTCAGGGCTGCAGTTAGGTCCAATAGTTAATTATCAGGCTATTAATAATTTAAAATGGGGTTGTTCTGGATTGACTGGAGTTCAGTCCATAGGTACTGAAAGTTTAACCATTTGTGCTCCAACAAAAACAGAATACAGTGTAGAATACAGCGTAAAGCAACACGCACGAAATAGTATTTATTGGGATAAGATATTCGCCAGAATTAGATTTGAAGATCCATTAAATCCGACTCAATCAAGTTTTGAGATGACAGAAGTCGGAGTAGCAGGATCTGGGGAGTATCGTGTTGTGGCAACTGAATTTACATATCAAATACAAGACGTCTGTTCTTTTTCACCAAGCGCCTGGCCAGTATTCGTGCCAACAAATGGCTACGCCGCATTTAATTGTCGTCTAACTTCTGCTTTACAGGACTATGTCATCCCATCTTACCAGTTAGACAACCTATTTTCAGGTGATCTTACCATAGATCCTCCCATTGGAGATCCAAGGACGGAGTTTTGTGTCGGTGAAGATATAATTGCTTTTACTTTTCGGGACAATACAGCATTTAATTGTCGCTTTGCAGTCGAACCAGACAGACCAAATACAAATATAAGGTGGGTACAATTTATTTATGGTACCGATGTTCTTTCAAGAATTCCGCTTGTATTCATTGATGTCGGTGGATCGATGATCCAGTTGACGGATGCCCTGGGAAATCCAATTGTGTTTCCTACGGCAAGTGGATTCTATGAAGGCCCGGTTGTTGATTATTCCACCCTCCCTCTTCCCGGAGATGAATTTTCAACTTACCCAACACATGTAACATATCCAATTTATCATGCTGGAAATTTTGATGATGTTGCCGGTATGATGTTCGAGGTGACAATGAGACAATGGGGGCCATGTAATCCGTATAATGTATTTGATATTTCAAACAGAATAGAAACTACTTCTCATATTGTGTTGATAGATGCACCTCCACCTCCTACAGTTTCAGACAGAAATATATGTTCGGGAGCGTCATCACTCTTAACGGCAACTCCTAATGGCACTGGGACCTTGCATTGGTATGATAATCGTGATCTTGATCCTATTAATGAAGTTGCCACTGGTAATTCATATGACCCTGGACTTGTAGCTGTAGGAACTTACAAATACTGGATCCGCGAAATTGGGGGAGGGAGTATTTGTCCTGGTGAACCAGATTCTATTACATTGACTATTAATCCTATCCCAAATCAACCAACCATAGCAGTTACCGGCAATACTGATTTTTGTTTTGATGGAGCGACCAATGTAATTTTGACTGCCAATCCAAATTCACCACCACCAGTCTCTTCATACCAGTGGTATCAGGATGGTTCTCCATTCAGTACAAACAATCCGATTACCCTGGACCAAATAAATGAGAGCGGGGATTATACTGTCCGCTCCTATGGAATTGCGCCTACCAATTGTCCAAGTCCACTTTCTAATCCCGTTACAATAAACATAGTTGATGCACCTACGGGTGATCCTGTTCCTGCGGGGACTCATTTTGTTTGTACCGGAGATGTGTTGGATATAACACCCACGGCTGACCAGCCAGGTACAACTTTTTCCTGGAGTGGAGACAACGGAAGTGGTGGGACAGGGAATATTGATGACACTCCTGTTAATGCCGGACCCGCAGATATAGATGTCACATATACGGTTATCCCTACCGGCCCGGCTCCAACATTTTGCGTTGGGAATCCCTTCGATATTGTTGTTACAGTTCATGCAATGCCTTCACTTGCCACAGTTGGAGCAGATGATGTTGTATGTTCCACTACCTACCCCAATCTTGGAGGGAATAATCCAGTTACTGGAACAGGACAATGGTCTATGGTTAACAATATCATATGGATTGAGGATTTTGAAGATCTTGCTGTTGGTACAATAGTAGATAATGGGCCAACTGCCTGGTCACGTGACATTCATGGTATAGACCTGCCGGGCAGGTCCGGTCATTTTGAAGTAAGAAACTCATTTGGGAGTAATGTGTTTGAACTCAGGAATAGTGGAGATCCTTATGTCGACTGGATATCTGGACCCATTGATATTTCAGGAAGTTTGGGAACGGTTGAGTTAAGTATAAAACTTCAGGAACCGACAACGAATGTTATGGAAAATGCTGACTGGATCGAAGGCTGGTATTCAGTGGATGGTGGACCTGAACAGGTATTTTTCTCCCGTATTGCAAATGATTATGATGGACCCATCTGGCGGACACTTGGAGGGATTAATGGGAATACCATAACCATAAGGATAAATACGCATACGACTGCATCAAACGAATACCAAACATTTGATGATGTTACTGTGCGTGACGAAGGTGCTGTGACAATGGTTGATGATCCATTGGATCCAAATTCAGGAGCTAATAATCTAAGGCCTGATGACAATACTTTCCGATGGACAATCAGCAATGGCACTTGCCCTGCTAGCTCTGCTGATATTACTATAACCAGAGATATCCAGCCCACAGCTGCAGATGCAGGGCTGGATCAGAATTTCTGTGACCTTACCAGCACAAATCTAAATGCTGTACCAGTTGATAATGAAGGCACAGGTACCTGGACTAGATTGACAGGTCCTTCATCAATTACATCACCCAATGATCCTACCTCTGAAGTTACAGGTTTGGGATATGGAACGAACAACTTCCAGTGGGAAGCAACAAGTAAATATGGGGTTTGTGCAGCGACTCAGGATAATGTAACCATCACCCGTGATGATCCTATTGTGGTAACAGTCGGACCTGACCAGGATTTCTGTATGGTATTACCTGGAACCAGTAATCCACTCGGGGGCAGCAATCCAGCTCCTGGTACCGGCTTGTGGTCTATGGTCAGTGGTCCCGGACCCATTTTTTCATGGAACCCTGATGCTACAACTCCAAATCCAACAATAACAGTTACACAGTATGGGTTATACGAATTAAAGTGGGAAGTTACAAACGGTACCTGTACTACTTCTGATACTATCGAAGTTGATTTTGGCCAGGCGCCATCTCCATCCGTACCCGGACCGGATGATGCGACCTGTGGACTGATTTATACCTTTGGAGCAACTGCCCCCGTTGTGGGACAGGGAACATGGACGCTCGACAGTGGACCAGGCACAGCCAGCTATAATGATGAAAATTCAGAGGCGGCCCAGGTCACGGTAACTGCATATGGTACGTATATATTTAGATGGACCGTCACCAGTGGTTCCTGCGTACCGAATGAAAATACAGTTCAAATTGTTTTCTCAGAACCTGCTACAGCTGATGCAGGTGCAGCCTTTACCATATGCAGGGATGGGACTGTTCCTGCTCCAATCCCATTAAGTGGTGTCATCGGTGGTGGCGCAACCACAGGTTCATGGAGCATCGTTGCCGGTAGTGGGTCTTTGTCAGGAAGTGCTGTAGTATTTCCCAATGTTACGGATACATACAATCCCGATCCAGCTGATGTTGGAGGATTGGTAACACTGCGGCTGACAGCTGCGGATCCTGATGGAGCAGGACCCTGTACAGCCATTGCATCTGACGTTATTATTACCATAAATGAGGAAGCAGAAGCCGATGCCGGGGCAGATTACGCTGTCTGCCGTGATGGTGTAGCCCCTGCTGATATTAATCTTAGTGGGACCATTGGTGGTGGAGCAACTACAGGATCCTGGAGCATTATTGCAGGAAACGGTTCACTTGCCGGAAGTACGGTTGCCGGGACGACTGTTTCAGATATATATACACCCGATGCATCGGATGTAGGTTCAACAGTTACCCTGCGACTGACAGCTTCAGATCCGGATGGTGCCGGACCATGTACAGATGTTACATCTGATGTGGTTATTTCAATTAACGAAGAAGCTACTTCCGATGCGGGTGAAGACCGCACTAAGTGCCGCACTCAGATAGCTCCTGATGACATAAGCATCAGCGGAACCATAGGTGGTGCTGCTACCACCGGAAGCTGGTCAATAGTCAGTGGAAGCGGATCCCTTGCAGGAAGCTCAGTTGTTGGAACTACTGTGGATGATATCTATACACCAGTACCGGCTGATGTTGGAAATACTGTTACTTTAAGACTCACGGCAACTGATCCTGACGGAGCCGGTCCATGTGTTGATGTGACAGACGATGTAGACATCGCTATAAGTATGGCCGCAGAATCAGATGCGGGTCCTGATTATACGGTTTGCCGCGATGGCACTGCACCCGCTGCCATAGGCCTATCAGGAACGATAGGTGGAGGGGCCACTACCGGGACCTGGAGCATAGTTATTGGAGGTGGTTCAATCGGTGGCAGTACTACGGTGGGAGCCACTGTTTCGGCAACATATACACCAGTTGCAGGAGATGTTGGAGGTACAGTAACCATGAGACTGACAGCCCAGGATCCTGATGGTGCCGGTCCTTGTGGAGATATGACAAATGATGTGGTTATTACGATAAATGAAGAAGCGATCTCTGATGCTGGAGTGCCATATACCGTTTGCCGCAGTTCAATAACCCCAACTCTCATTCCTGTCAGCGGAACCATTGGGGGAGCAGCCACAACAGGAAGCTGGAGCATTGTTATAGGAAATGGCAGTCTGGCAGGCAGTACCGTCGCCGGAGCTACCGTCAATGATAACTATACACCTCACCCAACAGATGTTGGAGGAACAATCACATTGAGACTTACGGCAGATGATCCCGACGGTGCTGGTCCCTGTGGTGATATCACCTCGGATGTGATTATAACCATTAATGAAGCATCTGAATCTGATGCAGGAATAGATTATGAAGTTTGCCGCGATGAAACTGCACCAGCTATAATAGACCTGACAGGTACCCTCGGTGGTGCTGCTACCACGGGTAGCTGGAGTATTTTTGCCGGGAACGGGACCATTGGTCCAAGCACAGTAATAGGAAATACAGTAACAGCAACTTATACTACAGATCCGTCTGATGTAGGAGGAACAGTCACCATGCGTCTGACTGCTGCTGATCCTGATGCAGGAGGTCCCTGCGGAGATGTAACGGACGATGTAGTAATATCAGTTAACATGGAAGCTGAAGTGGATGCGGGTGCTAATTATACAGTTTGCCATGATGGGACTGTACCTGCTGATATAAACCTGAGCGGTACCATCGGGGGAGGAGCTACAACAGGAACCTGGAGTATTGTTACAGGAAACGGAACCATGGGCGGAAGTACTACGGTTGGAAATACTGTAACAGCAGACTACACACCTGATCCTTCAGACGTGGGAGGGTTTGTACAATTGAGACTGACCGCAACTGATCCTGATGGAGCAGGACCCTGTGCAGATGTTAGTGACATAGTTAATATTACACTAAACCTGGCTCCTACTGTTGATGCCGGTCCGGATCTTGCTATTGCAGCAGGTGATCCAGCTTCATTGCTTGGTGCCTTTGGAGGGTCAACCGGTTCAATCACCTGGACAGGTGGAGCGGGAGTCTTTGATCCAAACGAAAATAGCCCTACTGCTGATTATTATCCAAACCTTGCCGAACGGACTGCGGGATCAATCCAGCTTGTCATTGTATCAGATGATCCTGATGGAGCGGGACCATGTACCATCGTTACCGATACCATGGTGATCTTTATCGGTGAAAATCCGACGGCTGATGCGGGACCAGACTTCGATATTTGTGAGATCGATTCCATCCCGTTGATCGGTGTGATTGGCGGATCGGCTACGACAGGTAACTGGTCGGTCATTGTAGGTGCCGGTACTGTATATGATAATGTAACCGGTGCTGATGATACGGTCAGGGCTGTTTATGTTACAACGCCGGCAGAAAGGGCCACCGATGTGGCAACAGGATATATACGGGTCCAGTTGAAGACAGATGATCCGGATGGTGCGGGACCGGTAGAACCTGATTCTTCAAGAAAAGATATTACCATTCACCCATTGCCAGTTACACCGGCCATTGCCGGACCAACCCAGGCATGCGTGAGTACTGTGAATATGGTATATATCAGCAATCCGCTTACACCTAATTCATATTACGAGTGGAATGTACCAGCATCACTTGGTATCGTTACCAGCGGTGGAAGCGGTGTGAACAATAATGCTGTCATTATGAATGCCGCCGCGGTAGGGGCAGCTGATACCATCTGGTTACTTGAAACTACACAGTATGGCTGTGTTGGTGATACCATGAAACTGGGACTGCAAATATTCGATTACCCTGCCCAGTCTGCTATCACAGGACCCAATACAGTTTGTGCTAACGATACTGCAGTAACCTATTCAGTTCCCTTGAACCCGGGATCGACCTATCAGTGGTTCAGGCCTCCGGGAGCATTTGTTAATCCTCCCGATACGGCAAACGAAGTGAAAATTGACTTTGGCTTTTCCAGCGGTGTTATTTCTGTATGGGAAACCAATCCGGCTGGATGTGTTACCACTCATATCCCCTTGCCTGTTACCGTCAGCCCATTGCCGACGGCCAACCTGAATGCCAGTGATGTGATCATTTGTCCGGGACAACCCGTAACATTCACAGCAACCCCGGCAGGCATGGCCAATTATGATTTCTTCGTGGATGATACACTTGCACAATCCGGTATCGCGGCTACTTACCTGACAGACAGCCTGACAGACGGACAAACAGTTACCGTCGAGGTTACCAATGCAGGCGGTTGTAAGGATATGAGCTCGGGTATTACGGTCATTGTAAGCACGATCCCAGACATCAGTCTGGTTAGTTCTGATGCAGACAATATCATTTGCTTCCGTGAATCAGTGACCTTTACTGCAAGCTCGGCAACAGGAGTTAGCTTTGAATTCTTTGTCGATGGTGTTTCTGTCCAGAATTCACCCTTGACCTTCTTCACTACTGACACTTTGCATGATGGTGAAACTGTTACGGTAACTACCAGGGATATTGTAGGCTGTGAATCTACCAGTCCGGGTATCACCACAACAGTCAACCCGCTTCCGGTAGCAAACCTCAGTGGCAATGCCATTATTTGTCCGACTGACGTAACGAACCTTTCTATAAACATAACTACAGGCCTCACACCTTTCACAGTTGAGGTTGATAATGGAGTGGGACAAATACTGGGCTACAGTACCAATGACCCGATACCTGTCAGTCCCCTGTCTACAACTGTTTACAATCTGGTAAATGTCATAGATGCCAACGGTTGCCGGGTGGATGCCCCGCATGCCAACCTTACGGGTACGGCAACAGTTACCCTGAATGCAGACATTACTGTTATTACCCAGCCAACAGCAGTCACTGATTGTGAAGGTTCGGATGTTACCTTCCAGGTACTGGTAACCGGAACAGCTCCAACCTACCAGTGGAGGAAAGACGGAGCTGACCTTGTAGATGTAGGAAATATCAGCGGGGCCCTCACAGACGAGTTGAGTATCACCAATATCCAGCCTGCAGACGCAGCCATGTATGATGTGGTCGTAAGTGGAACCTGCCTGCCTGCTACATCTGCAGCCGTTGCCCTGACTGTAGATGAAAACATTACCGTGACCGGGAATCCTGTAGATGTCATTGAATGTCCCGGGAGGAACCATACAGTTCGGTGCCGCTGCCACTGGAACCAGTCCGGTATTACCGCTGGAGAAAGAATGGCACGCCTCTGCTGGATGGTGGAACCATCAGCGGGACCGGTACAGATACCATGACCATCAGCGGAATCAATGTGCTGGATGCAGGCAGCTATGATGTCATCGTCACCGGCGCCTGCGAGCCCGATACTTCAACTGCGGCTACATTGACCCTGAATATCCAGCCTAACATTATAGATCAGCCCGATCCGGTAATTGAATGTGAAGGAGGCCTTATAACCTTTACCGTTGATGCTGGAACAACTACCAACCCGACCTATGAGTGGCAGGTAGATTCACTGCTGGGTGGTGGCTTCCAGGCGGCCATTGGTGGGCCCTACTCGGGTGAAAACACCCCTACCCTGACGATAAGCCCGATTGATTCTGATATGAACGGATTCCAGTTCAGGGTACTCGTCGGGGGAGAATGTTTACCTTCCGTACTATCAGCGGAAGTCGGACTGACCGTCCTCGAGATTCCAGAGATAACAGAGCATCCTTCAGATAGCACAATTTGCGAAGATGCAAGCGTGACCTTCAGGGTGAATCCGGGTGTTACAACTGCCCCGGTCTATACCTGGGAAGTGGATGATGGCGGTGGATGGAACACCATTTCAGGAGCTCCGTATTTCGGATACAACTCGGCCCAGCTTGGTATACTTTCTGCTCCCTCAACGATGAATGGATACCAGTACCGGGTTACCATCGCCGGAACCTGTGCTCCGGACATGCCCTCGAATGTGGCTACCCTGACCGTAAACCAGAAACCTGAGGTGGGTGCCCATCCTGTTGATGCTGTGGAATGTGAAAATGGACTGGTGAGCTTTACCGTCGATCCTGGCTTAACTACCAATCCCACTTACCAGTGGCAGGTAGACCAGGGCGTTGGGTTCACAGATATCTCCGGAGGTGTATATACAGGAGAAAATACAGCCACACTGACGGCTGATCCGATTACCTCTCCCATGAGCGGATACAGATACAGGGCAATGATTTCCGGTACCTGTGCACCTCCCGCAATATCCAACCCGGCCAGCCTGACTGTAGATGAGAATCCTGAGATCATGGTCCAGCCGACCGATGAGACGATATGTGAAGGGGATGATGTCATTTTCTTCGTACATCCTGGACTTACTACAGATCCTACTTTTATCTGGGAATACAACACTGGGTCAGGATGGAATCCCGTACCGATAGATGCGGTACACAGCGGCATCAACAATGATACCTTATACCTTACCGCAGCTCCTTCCACCATGCATACCTGGGAATACAGGGTAGTGGTTAATGGAAAATGTAATGTGCCGGTTACCTCTGATGAAATAACGCTGACCGTTAACGAGCGCCCCGAGATTATTCTTCACCCCATTGATTCAACCATTTGTGAAGACGCTGAAGCTACTTTCACCGTAGATGCAGGTGTCACAACGGGTGCAACCTACCAGTGGCAGGTTAGTATGGGCGGTGCATTCGGAAACATCTTCGGTGGCATTTATACGGGAGAAAACTCACCCACGCTTACCGTGACCGGTGTTCCATCATCCTATGATGGATTCCTTTACAGGGTACTGGTAGGTGGAGTCTGTACACCGGATGTGATTTCAGATACTGCGGTACTGACTGTACTCGAAAAGCCTGAGATCCTCTCCCAGCCCATTGATGTAACGATCTGTGAAGATGATAATGCCTGAATTTGGAATTAATTCAGGCGTGACCACTAATCCGGTTTACCAGTGGCAGGTTGATGATGGTCTTGGTGGTGGATTTGTGGATATTCTTGCAGGACCGATATACTCAGGATTCAATTCTGATACACTAGGGATCACCGGTGGACTTGCCTTGATGGATGGCTACCAGTACCGCGTAATTGTTTATGGTGATTGTGCACCAAATGATACTTCGGATGCTGTTACCCTGACTGTTTATGAAAAGCCCGAAATCCTCTCCCAGCCAACAGATTCTACTATTTGTGAAAACGACAATGCCACCTTCGGTGTAGATGCGGGTGCTTACGACCAACCCATTCTACCAGTGGCAGGTGGATGACGGAATGGGCGGTGGATTTGTGAATGCATTCGGACCTTTCTACATAGGACAAAACACTGATACCCTGATGGTTGCTAATGCACCCTCATCCATGAACGGGTACCAGTTCCGTGTTGTCATCTCAGGAGCCTGTACATCCAGCCGATACTTCAGCTGTGGTTACCCTGACCGTCCATGACCGCCCGGAGATCCTGGTACAGCCCACTGCTCCGGTCATCTGTGAGGATGGAATGACCCTGATCGGCATTGATGCAGGCGTGACTACCAATGCCACGCTTCCAGTGGCAGGTAGATGATCACCTGGGTGGTGGATGTACCAATATATCAGGAGCTCCGTACACAGGATTTAATACAGATACATTGATCATCAACCCGGCCATAAGTACCATGAATGGATATTCCTATCAGCTCATCCTCAATGGTGCCTGTCCGCCTTCACTTACATCCAATTCTGTCGACCTGACAGTGAATGAGAAGCCCGAGGTGATCGTTCATCCGGTTGATTCAACGGTATGTGAGGGTGCCCAGTCAGCATTCACAGTGGATGCAGGGGTCACAACGATGGCAGCTTACGAATGGCTCGTCGATGAAGGATCGGGATTCAACAGCATCTCAGGAGGACCATATTTCGGGGAAAATACAGCCAACCTGATGGTGACCTTGACCGATTCCTCTATGAATGGATACCGGTACAGGGTCGTGGTCAGCGGAATTTGTACACCGAATGATACATCCAATGCAGCCACCCTCACCGTTCTGGAGAGGCCTGAAATTGCCAGCCATCCTGTCGATACAACAGAATGTGAAGACGGATCTGTCACCTTTGGTGTGGATCCAGGTAAAACCACTGCTCCAAATTACCAGTGGCAGGTGGATGAAGGTATGGGATTCGGTGATATTTCAGGTGGCGATTATGCCGGTTTCAATGCCGATACCCTGACAGCAATTAATATCAATACAACCATGCATGGTTTCCGTTACCGTGTGATCGTGAGCGGTACCTGCACCCCGGATGCCACATCCGGCTTCGCCAGCCTATTTATAAACGAGAAACCGGAAGTATCGAAAGATCCGGATGATATTACAGTATGTGAGTTTGACGGCGCCAGCTTCGATGTGGGACATGGCGTAACCACCAATCCTGAATACAGATGGGAATATGACCAGGGAACAGGGACCTGGATAGATGTGCCGGCCGGACCTATATACGAAGGTGTGGATAGCAATATCCTTGTCCTGAACACAACGGATCCAACCATGGATGGATTTATGTTCCGTGCTGTCATCAGCGGTGAATGTGCTCCCCCGGTAACCTCTGGAGAAGCTACACTGACGGTACACGAGCGTCCCGAGATCACACTGCAACCAGTTGATGAAACCATCTGTGAGGATGACAATATTGCCTTCAACGTAAGTGCGGGTCTGACTACGAGTCCCACATACCAGTGGCAGGTCAGCTTCGGTGCAGGCTTTAACAATGTTGGCGGAGCCGTTTATGCGGGAGGAACAACTCCGACATTATCCCTCAGCAATGTACCTTCCTCTATGAATGGATACCAGTATCGTGTAATCATTGGAGGTTCATGTACGCCGCAGGTGATATCTGATACCATTGTACTGACAGTACTTGAGAAGCCTGAGGTATTACTCCATCCTGAAGATGCAGATGAGTGCGAGGACGGAACAGTGATCTTTACCGTAAACCCGGGTGTCACCACCCTGCCCGTATACCAGTGGCAGGAAAGTACAGGTGGACCGTTTTCAGACCTTGCAGAAGGTGCACCCTATATTGGTGTAAATACTGACACGCTAATGATCAGTGGTCATTACATCAGCCATGCATACCAACAGTTACCGTGTAGTGATCAGTGGAACCTGTACACCGGATGCAACATCAAATGATGCCAGTCTTACCGTATATGAGAAACCTGAGATCATCGCCCAACCAACAGATGAAACAATCTGTGAGGATGGCGGTACTTCTTTCACAGTAGATGCCGGCGTTACTACAAATCCAATATACCAGTGGCAGGTGGATCAGAATTCCGGCACCTTTGTTAATGTGAGTGGTGGATTCTATTCCGGCCAGAATTCGGCTACACTGAACATTACTGGGGCCCTCTCCTATATGAACGGATACAAATACAGAGTGATCATAGGCGGATACTGTGCTCCGGCTGATACCTCATTAGAAGTGACGTTGACCATACTCGAGAAGCCTGAAGTTATCCAGCAACCGGCCAATGCTTTGATTTGTGAAGGTCTGGAAACCTATTTCAGAGTAGATGCCGGAGTAACAACACTACCTGTATATGAATGGCAGGTAGATGTTGGTGGAGGATCATTCGTGGCCGTATCAGGTGCTCCGTATCAGGACGAGGATACTGACAGTCTGATCATTACAACACCAACTTCTGCCATGAACGGATATATTTACCGGGTAAGGATCAGCGGATCCTGTACACCGGAAACCTTCTCCAACAGTGCCATGCTGATGGTCCAGGAGAATCCGGAAGTAAACATGCACCCGGCGGACAGCATCATATGTGAAAATGAAAATGCTTCATTTACTGTCGATGCAGGTGTCACTACCAGTCCGGATTACCAGTGGCAGGTGGATGATGGCGGCGGATGGACCAGCCTGAATGATGCAGGAAAATATGTAGGCTCCCGCACTTCTACCCTGAATATCTTCAATGGTACAGCCGACATGACCGGTTACCGCTACCAGGTAATTGTAAGCGGTGAATGTGCTCCTCCTGTTACTTCCAATCCGGCTACCCTTACAGTCAACATGCGTCCGGTGATCAATACACATCCGGTAAGTTCCACTATCTGTGTCGGTGGAGTGACCAGTTTTGATGTGAGTGCTACTGGATTCGGACTGACCTATGAATGGCAGGTGGATGAAGGTACTGGCTATGCACCTGTGATGCGATGGTGGTGTTTATTCGGGTGCGGCTACGCCAACCCTGACTGTCTCCGGACCGGATTCAACCTATGATGGATTCAGGTACAGGGTGATTGTAAATAACTACTGCGGACCCCAGCAGTCCTCCAATATTGTTACCCTGACAGTAAATACCCCGCCATCTGTAGTAAACAATCCGAATGACGTGGCTATCTGTGAATTCACCAATACGACCTTCCAGGTGACTGCACAGGGCGGGGGACTCACTTACCAGTGGCAGGAGAATGATGGTGGTGGATGGTCTGATTTAGCTGAAATAGGCAATTACGTCGGAGTAAACAGCCCGAGCCTGAGCCTGTTCACAGTTGATTCCATCATGACGGGTTATCAGTACAGGGTAAGGCTGGCAGGCCAATGTGCTCCGGATGCTTATTCTGCACCCGCTACGCTGACCGTTTACACATCTCCCCAGATTACAGCAGATCCGGTGGATATGGCAGTTTGTGAAACCGTTAATGCCCAATTCACTGTAACAGCGATTGGGGATGGACTGATCTACAGATGGCAGGAAAATAACGGTGGTGGATTTGCCGACATACCTGAAGGCGGATTCTACAGTGGTACAAATACAGCCATACTGACACTCAATGCGCCTGTTGTAGGCATGAACGGAAATACTTACCGGGTGATCGTAAGTGGGACCTGTGTACCACCTGTTACCTCGAATTTTGCCATGCTGACAGTAAATATTTTCCCAAACATGATCACCCAGCCCAACTCTGATGAGATCTGTGAAGACGGCAATGTGACATTTATTGCTGCTGCAAACGGAACCGGCATCAGTTACCAGTGGCAGGAGAACAGAGGGACAGGATGGACAGATATCATTGACGGGGGTATATATTCAGGGGCCACAACACCTACATTTACCCTAACGAATGTTCCGGTTACCTATAATGGTTACCAGTACCGCCTGAATGTGGTCGGAACATGTGCACCCCTGCCGTCAGATGTAGCCGATCTTATTGTGAACGCAAACCCGGTTGCCAGCATTTCCGGTGATGGTAACTTCCCGGTTGTCTGCGGCGGACTGCCACTGACCCTTGACGGAAATCCCTCAGGTGGATCCGGAACATGGTCAAGCCATGTCTGGGGTGGTGATCTGTTCCCGATCAATCCGGTCGATGCCCAGGTAACTGTCTTCCAGACAGCGGCTCATGGCAGTTACAACCTGACCTATACAGTTACCGACAGCAAGGGTTGTGTGGCAAAGGACCAGGTGATCATAGAGAATGATCGTCCGGATGCACGATTTACATCCAATGCCAGGCCTTCCTGCGGAACACTGACGGTAGACTTCACCAATGAGTCCAACAGGGCCGTGGTCTATGAATGGGATTTCGATGATCCGCTGAATCCGGGTAAAGTATCTGGAGTTGACCAGACATATGATTTCTCAAACTTCAACACGACAGTTCAGTACTACAATGTTGAACTGGTGGCCTTCTCCATGAACGGTTGTACCGATACTGCCAAAGAGGTGATCACGATATATCCCAGCATTGATGCGAGCTTTACCGTTGATCCTTCGGAGGGTTGTAACCCCTTGACAGTACAAATGGTAAGCACTCCGGGTGGATCGAATTATTATTGGGACTTCGGTGATGGCAATGCAAAGAATGGTGAACACCATGAGATCCACCAGTTTATAAATCTTGGTACAGATCCGGTAACCTATACCGTAAGTCTTACTACTACTTCCTTCTATGGTTGTTTCGATACGAAGACTATGCCGGTTACGGTTTACCCGATACCCCAGGTGAACTTTACGGCGGATCCCATCATACAGGTATTCCCGAGTGCCTCAGTAGATTTCAATAACCTGACACCTGAAGGATCCTGGGGATTTACGTGGGACTTCGACGATGGTAATTTCTCCAACGAGGTTTCTCCCACGCATATCTATGGAGCACCGGGTGACTACACCGTGACTTTAACAGCCTCAACGGCTCAGTGTGAGGACAGTATAGTCCACCTGATAACCATCAATCCGGCTGCACCGGTGGCAGACTTTGTACAGCCTGAACCGGGCTGCGCACCCCTGGAGATCACTTTCCAGAACAACAGCCAGTATGCTACCAGTTATGTTTGGGACTTCGGTAACGGAAGTACTTCATTCAAGGAGAATCCGACATTCACCTACTATGAATCAGGGATATACTCAGTGACCCTTACAGTATTCGGTCCGGGTGGAACCGACAGTGATACCAAACTGGTTGAGGTGATGATCACCCCGAATGCATATACAACGGTTGCGCCGACTTACGTCTTCGTGAATGATGTTCCTGTGAAGTGTTTCAACCTTACTACGGATACCTCAGATTGTTCTTACCTGTGGGAGTTCGGAGATGGTGAATCATCAACTGTTTTTGAACCGGCACATGTTTATAAGGAGCCTGGCAGATTTGATGTCACCCTGACGGCCACTAATGGAAATGAATGCTCCAGTACATACGTATTCAGCTATATTGAAGTTGAACCGGCCGGTGAATTATTGTTCCCGAATGTGTTCAGGCCGAATCCGGACGGAGCTTCTGGTGGACGATATGTAGAGGGACAGGACAACAACCAGATCTTCTTCCCGGGTGTCTATGACCAGGTGATCCAGTATGAGCTAGTTATCTATAACCGCTGGGGTGAGCTGATCTTCCAGAGCAATGATGTAAACATTGGCTGGGACGGATATATAGACGGTAAAATGATGGCACAACAGGGAGTCTATGTTTGGAAAGTAACCGGTAAATACGCCAATGGAAAGGGCTTCGTCCATGTCGGTGACATTACCCTGCTGAGATAAACTAAAACATTCAATAATACATGGAAGGCACAGAGATAGACTTTGTGCCTTCTTTGTTTAACTTTGTGTTATATTTCAGGCTGCTCTATGATAATTCTAACCAATTGCTGGATATGGGGCAAAAAGGATTCATGTTTTGAATTGATCAAATTAATAATACTAAATAAGTAATGGTATGGTAATATGGCTCACAGGATTGTCCGCTTCAGGTAAAACAACGATAGCGGAAGCACTCATAAATATTTTGAAAGAACAGGGACGCAAGGTGGAACACCTTGATGGAGATCTCGTACGCAAAATGTTCCCCGGAACTGGATTTACAAGAGAGGAGCGAGATAGGCATGTAAAAAGGATTGGATATCTGGCCGCAATGCTGGAAAAGCATGATGTATTAGTCGTAGCCTCATTCATATCCCCGTACATGGAAGCCAGGTCATTCGTACGCGCTCAATGTAAAAATTTCGTCGAGGTATATGTATCCACGTCGCTGGAGGAATGTGAGAAGAGAGATCCCAAGGGATTGTACAAAAAGGCAAGAAGTGGAGAAATCTCAAATTTTACAGGGATCAGCGATCCGTACGAACCACCTGAGAATCCAGAGATCATAATAGACACTACAGGTATCACCGTTAATGAAGCTACTAAGCAGATACTTAAACATCTAGCCAAACAAACGTTATAAAAAGTCCTTGCTCATAATTAGAATTTGAGTAATTTTCCTTTTTGCATGATAAGATCAATATGAGATCTGTATACCTGCTTGTTTCGTTTATTACAGTTATTCTCTTAATTCAGGGAACTACGGTTAATTCCCAGACTGTATATTATCATATCCAGAATGAGGCCCTTTATGATTACCTTGATGAGTGTGCCAACATTGGGCTAATTGAATTGAATTCAACCGTAAAACCTTATTCCCGGATGTTTATTGCCGGTAAACTGGCCTCGCTTGATACCCTGAGGGGCCAGTTGAACAAAAGGCAGCAAGCGGATCTGGACTTTTACCTGAAAGATTTTAACAAGGAGAGGATGCCGGATAAGCATTTTGACAGGCGCTTCGATATATTCTATTATAAAGATTCCCTTTTCACATTCTCTGCCAACCTCATCCTTGGTGCAGAATATCATACCAATGAGAACGGCAGTGCCCCTTTCTGGTGGAATGGTGCCGAGATCTTTTCATATGTTGGTAACCTTGGTATATATGTCAGCCTCCGCGACCACCATGATAAGGAATACCTGGTTCAGGATCAATACCTTACACGACGCATGGGCGGCAACCATAAAGGGGGTGGAGATTTTGAAGAAATTAGAGGAGGGATTACCTGGAGCTGGAAATGGGGGAATGTAGGGATCATTATGGACCATAACATCTGGGGATCAGGTTACAATGGTGCCAATATACAATCAGGCAGCACCCCTTCAATAGCCAGGATCAACCTGCAAATGAAACCCATACGCTGGTTTGAATTCAATTATTACCATGGCTGGCTTGTATCAGAAGTTGTTGACAGCAATCGTAGCTATTATACCGGAAGCCAGACAACTGCAACCTTCCGGGAGGTGTATCATCCCAAATACATGGCAGCCAATATGTTTACATTCACACCGGTAAAAAAGCTTAATATTTCCGTGGGAAATTCAATCGTCTACACGGATATCGGGGTACATCCTGCCTACCTGATCCCCGTATTCTTTTTTAAGGCGGTTGACCATACTTTGAATACAGGCGGCATTGAGAACATGAATTCCCAGATGTACCTGGATGTCAGCTCCCGTAATATCAGGAACCTACATCTGTATGGGACCTGGTATGTGGATGAGGTGAACATCTCAAATATGTTCACGCCGGAAGAACATTCCAATTATTTCAGCTGGAAACTGGGAGGAAGGCTGAGTAATTTCCCCATTAAAAACCTGGATATTACGGGAGAATGGACCCGCAGTAATGCCAATGTGTTCAGGCACCCGATCAACACCCTCACCTACGAATCCAATCAGTATAACCTCGGGCATTATATGACGGATAATGCCCGTGAGTACTATTTTGCGCTCAGATACAGACCTGTACGCGGACTCCACCTCATGCTGAGCTATCTTTTCGCCCAGAAGGGTCCGGACCATACCGAGAAGGGATACAGATCGCCTGGGGATCCCCTTCCTGGAAAGCGTGGAATGGGAAAACAGGACTTTTCGCTTTGGGGCCCGTTACCAGATCATAAATGATGCATATGTATATGGTGAATACCGCTATAGTGATATCAGCGGGAATGAACTTGAAAGATACACCCACCCGCTCTGGCATGGAATAACCAATACTTTTACCATTGGTGCCAACTTCGGGTTTTAGAAAAAATACCCTTATTGAAAAATATATCATCGTATGAAAAATAAGATAATTACCCTGATGATCCTGCTCATCCTGTTTCCGGTTTCGGCATTTATGCAGGTACCCGGACAGGAATTTTATAAGGACAGGCGAGAGAGTTTTATGCAGTCCATGGATGGGGGAATAGCAGTATTCCCTGGAAAGGTCAGGCAGCAGGATGGTCTGGTCAATGAAAACCAGGCCAAATATTTTTATTACCTCACAGGCTGTGATATGAGTGGTGCCTGGCTGGTACTGGATCCTGATGGTGATTATCAAACCATTATGGTAATTGGAAGGCCCCCTTCACGGATATCGCCCTCCTGGACCGGTAAGGTGTTCAGCACGGCAGAACTGCAAACTATGTATGGAGTAGATACTGTCCTCAATTACAGGGAACTGGATGGATTATTGGGAAAGCTGGTCAGGAAGACCGATAAGGTCTGGTACAATATCTCTAATAATTGGCTATATTATAAGATGGGTGATTTTTATCCCTGGCGCGGGGAGATCAAGATACTTAATGCCCAGCCTGTAATAGATGAGATGCGGGTGATAAAGGACCAGCATGAAATAGACATGACCCGGGAGGCAACCCGTATTACTTGCCTGGCCCATATCGAAGCCATGAGATTCACCCAACCAGGAACCTGGGAAAATGAGATCGAGGCTGTCATTGAATACACTTTCAGGAAAGAGGGGGCACAGGAACCAGGATTTGAATCCATCGTTGGATCAGGTCACAGGTCCACCGTGCTGCACTACGAAACCAATGACCAGCAGACAGAAGACGGTGAGGTAATGGTGATGGATATAGGCGCCATGGTCAATAATTACACCTCTGATGTGACACGTACGATACCTGTTAACGGTAAGTTTTCAGCTGACCAGTTAACCATCTACAACCTGGTACTCAAAGCCGAGAAAGCAGCCATTGCAGAATACTATCCGGGGAATGGATTGGAAATGGCCCACCATGCAGCTACTCGTATTATCATAGCAGGGTTGTATGAATTGGGACTGGTAACCGATACGGCTTCAGAATGGCAGAAGGACCTGTATATCCTGTATGAGAACAGCCATTATGTAGGATTGAATATCCATGATGTGGGTAATTATGAAAGGGATAAATATGAAGGGAGGGAGTTGGAGCCAGGGATGATCATTACCATTGAACCAGGTATATATCTTCACCCGGATATGCTGGGAAATCTTGAGAATCAATTTGGCAGGAAAGTATCGGCTGAAGAATTGGAAACATTTTCTAATAAGGTCAGACCTGCATTTGAAAGATTTAAGAATATAGGGGTCCGGATTGAAGACATTGTCCTGATTACCAGGGAGGGGTGCGATGTCCTTTCCGAAGAGGCTCCCAAGGAGCCTGGGGAGATTGAAACGCTGATGCGAAAAAAAAGCAGCCTTAATAATTAATTTTCTCGGGGCAGCAGAACCCAGCATGTGCATTGTTTTTTTTCGTTGCATTTGTAGTTTTTAGATCACCAGACAGACTAACAAGAGTAAATGTCTGATTTAAAACTACAATATCATGGAAAATCCAATTGAAAAGAAAACTATATTTTTTAAAGGAGCAGGCTATTTAATTGGCTTTTTAATCGGGACTGTCACAGCTGTTATATTCGTAGCGATCACCGGAGTCGAAGCACTCATAGGAGCCGTTGCCGGCGCAGTGGCTATTCCGGCAAGTATACTATTGGAGGAAAAACTTCAGGGAAAAGAAAGGGATAGCAATTCAAAAGGGAGAAGTTTATTAATTGCCTTCCTGGTTCTTGGGGTTGCTTTTTTAGCTATGGCACTAGTCTTAACAATCTAAGTGAAGATTCAGATTTAGGATAGCATTTCAGAATGACTGAAAAACTAAAAGAAGCTGAGTTTCTGCAGTTGATACAAAAGCACCAGAGCATAATTCATAAAATATGTTTTTTGTATTGCAAAAATTATTCGGATAAAGAAGATCTGTATCAGGAAATTGTTCTGCAATTATGGAAATCATACGCTTCATACAGAGGGCAGGCGGCTTTTTCAACATGGATGTACCGTGTGGCTCTCAACACTGCCATAACAATGACAAAGAAGCCGAATCTGTTTGTTGATACGAAGAAGGTTTCTGCTGTTCCATATGAGATTGATAACAGCATTGAATTTTCAGAAGAAGTTAAAATCCTTTATAAAGCTATTTCCCACTTGAATAAAATAGAAAAAGGTATTATTCTGCTGTGGCTCGAAGAAAAAAGCTATGAAGAAATTGCTGCAACAATAGGTATCACAGTGAAAAATGTCAGCGTTAAACTGGTTCGAATAAAGTCTAAACTGGGCATAATCATTAGGAGGATACAGTAAATATGAAAGAGATGGATATCGAGAAATATAAAGCAGCCTGGAAGTCCGAGCAAAGTTTTGAAAAGAACACCCTGTCGGAAGCTGATATTCAACATTTTATGAAGAAGAGATCAAAAGAGATAAACAAATTATTCAAGAAAGGTTTATTATTGGATATGGTACTGAAATCAACCATTGGGGTATCATTTATTGTATTATCTGTTTTGTTGTTCAGTAGTATGAAGGTGCTTGTTATATGTTCACTCATGTTTGCTGGAATCATTATAGCGATCTTTTTTCAGGGTAGTATGCTGAGAAAAATCCCATATGTTGATTATGCGGCAGATAACCTCAGAAAAGTGCTGGAAGACACCATTAACTTTTATAAGAATAAATACCTCCGGTCACTGTATGTTAGCGCACTGTCAAATCCACTGTTTATTATCAGCGGTATGCTATATTATTTTTATTATAAATATGGTGAAGTAAGACCTTTGGAAATGGATGACTATTTCGTGTTTGGAATTACCATCATCTTAGGATTTCTCCTGGGAGCATATGCACAGCTGAAACAACATAATTTTCATATTCGTCAATTAGAACTTAGCTTAACTGAAATTGATGAAACCACAATAACTGAGCTTACAATTAAGCGACAGAAATATAAAAAAAGACAGCTGTTCTTGATATTTCTACTTGCATTGATTTGCGGTTTTCTGATACTGGCATTTATTCTTGCCCGAACATAGTGAAACCGCTGGTTCCTATTGAATCGCTATCTTTTTCGATTCGGATTTCTGCCCTTTCCCTGAAATATTATATATATAACTTCCTGGTAACAAGGCCCCTCCGGGTATAAGAATGGATTCATCCGTTCTTTTTATTTCCCTGAGATCGATCAATTGTCCGGAAATGTTGTAGATCTGCAGGTATCCCTTATTTACACCGTGGGGTAATGATACAGGAATATTGATCATCCCGCTGGCCGGGTTGGGATAAGGGTTCCTCAGCCTGTAGGCAGATCCATGGATAGTTTCTGATTTCAGTGGTGTACCGGGCAATGAATAGACCTGGGTCTGGGTGGTTGCGGGGATTTCATAAAAATCATAGATATATACCATAAATTTCCTGCTTCCATCCTGTGTGATAGCTACCTCGGTATGTCCGGCACCTGGGATCTTCAAAATTTCCTGGCCATTTTCACTGATCACCCTTGTTTCATAATCGTAATACCAGGAAGTTTCAGTCTGATTGAACCTCGAATAAATATAGGCAAATTCAATCTGGTCATCCTGATTAAAAATATGCTGGGATATTTGCTGGATGTCAAACAGGTAATACCCTTCCGGTACAGTAAGGTTAACGGTCCGGTAAAGAGAATGGTCCAGGTTGTATAACCGGCATTGTTTATTGTCAATATCCATGGCATAGTACTTATCACCTGCTTTTTCAAGCGTGCAGATATTCGTTGATACAGAATAGACGGTCTCCAGGGATGGCTGAGCAAACAGAGCCATCCCCAACATAAGCATGAGTAATGATAAGGGGATTCTCATAGTATTTTGGTTTATGGTTATTTCAAAAGTTCAAGTCCCTCCAAAGCCGATGTGCCAGCCGGGGTATGAAGCAGGGCTTTCTGGAAAAGGACCTTGGCTTCCCTGAAGTTTTTCAGCTGAAAATGAGACCAGGCGAGCATGGTCAGACCATCATAATCAAAGGGGAAAAGGTTCACCACTTTCTCAAAATTCCTACGGGCCGATTCATAATCCTTCCGGCCGTAATAGATAAGTCCAAGCCTATGCATGGCAACAGAATTATTGGTACTGATCTCCAGGATCTTATTATATTGAGCAATTACCATGCTCCAGTTCCCCATGGCTGCTCCGGGATATACGATCCCAAACCGGGGTTCGATGGCATAGGGCATGAGATCAATCGCTTTGTTATAATAGGCAACTGACTCGGTGAATAAGCCTGCCTCATAACTTAACCACCCAAGCCGTACATTCACTTCATAGGATTTCTCATCATACACGGATTTAAGCGAATTTATCGCCGAGGAAAAATCCCCAGTTGCCTCCTGAATATAGGATTCCTGGAAAGCATCCCTGATATCTATGAAATCCTGGGCTGAAGCCATTACTGGCAGGATCATCAGTACAGATATGGTCATAATAATCGACTGGATAAACAAATTGGATCCTTCAATAAATGATTTTTTACGATTTAAAATTTCCATGATAAACCTCCGAATATTGATATACTGTTAGAAATAATACTATTTATATTTTGGTCTGGTAAAGGATCAAAAGGCATGAACCGGCTTTCGAATTCTGCAAACCTGGTTCCCAGGTATACTTTGGATCCCTGGGGAGTTATGGGGAAAACAATGGTGCCAACTGCCTTATATTTCATCCAGTCCAACCCGTTATAAACAACATACCCGTTCCCCTCCGTGTAATTTTTCATGTTTCCGTAGGTTCCTGAAAACTCCATCCATACCCTGGAAGCAATGCCAAATCCAAGCATAAAATCCGGAATTAATTCGAAGGTGGTTTCCTGCTCACTGATCCCAGTATGAACATTCAGGGCAGCCCCCATATAAAGGTCAAGATTCCCCAGCGGATACCAGGTTAAACCAGCCGTCCCGGTCACCTGGTTTGCATCATTTATGGATGAGAAAATCCCTCCAAGACGAATTGCAAACCTGCCCAAAGATTGTGAAAGGCTCAATCCACCGACATATTGATTAGCAAACAGATCACTGTACTGTATACTACTCCCTCCGCCCCCGGGCCCCATGCCTCCACCTCCAGATACAATATAAGGAGCCTGGAACCTGATCCTTAGATAATGGAATGAAGGGGCAATGGTGAATCCACATTTTGTAGTAAAAGCCGGTGATAAGAAATACTGATTCTGAAATACTTTTTGCTCATCAATCCCAAACCGTGACAGGCCATCATCATAAAAATAATAATTCGTTTTATTCAGGTATGTATAGGCATGGGTCAAGGTGATCCCGGGACTGAACTCATGATGCAGCATGGCATTCACATTGGAATAATTGAGGGTGACCAGCTGGTATCCGGCAGTCAAACCCGAAAAGTATTGATCAGGATCGGATATCAGGTCTTTCGTATCATTAAAATTGTACAGGTATTCAACGGCAAGCCTGTCCACTATTTTGCCAGGGGGCGGAATGATCTTTTCCATCAGGGAAGGTGAGAAATCCTTAGCCAGGATACGGGCTAGCTCTGTCTGCCCGGCAAACAGATAAGCATAGTAAAGATACTCTGAGGCAACCGGATCATCTTCATTGAATTCAAGCGCCTTGCGGAAATGTGTCTGGGATGCCTTGTAGTTCTTTGTTTCATAATAGGCAATGGCGATCCTCATCCGAAGGTAGTAATAATCGATATCCTGTTTCAATCCTTCTTTTCCAGCCCTGATCAGTTCATCCCAGTTCTGCTCTAAATACAGGTTATAGGTTTCCATGTCCACGGATTTGAAATCCTGGGAATTCCCTGCCCTGAACAGCAGGATGAGGCTTAATATTATGATCAGTCGGTACATCGCGCCACGATATTGAACTTGAAACCATTTACATGGATCTCG
>CAVYEL010000025.1:0-15677 GCA_963767555.1 uncultured Bacteroidaceae bacterium
CCGATAATTTTTGAAATTTTATCAATTTCCCAACCCTCTCTGTGAAGTCTGTGAGACAAATACTCCAGGCTTTCACCTACTTCAATGATATTTTCATCCGGATCATAGAACCTCATCACTTTTTGCTTCCATGGTTGTTCTCTACTACCATGTACAAATTTCACCCCCTCTTTGTTCAGTTTCTTTTCTATATGTTCAAGATCCTCGGATTCAAAATATAACTCACAATTATTTGCATTATCCTTTATGTCCTTATTATCAATAAGTTCTTTGAAGTGGGACCTGAGATGAATGGAAAAATCACCATGGAATGTGATGTCCTCCCCGAAATCATATTTGATTTTCTGTCCAAGTATCGTTTCATAAAAATACCTGGCCCGGTCCATATCAGTGACGGTAATGAGAGCACATATGAATTTCATGGTATCAGTTTTTCGTCCCAAAATCAATTTTATGCTTAACCTCTCTGAGAACCCTTTTATGTAACCTGTTTTCGTAAGTCTGAATAAACCCCGCTACCGGCTTTGCTTCAACCTTGGCCAATTCCCGCAATGCCCATGATAAAGCCTTGGTGATCATCTCCTGGTGGTCATCTACAACCAGTCTGCATATCTCAAGGGTCCTGTCACTGTCTCCCGTACCACCTCGCGCTTTCTGATTCAATGCAACAGTTGAGACAACTGCAATACGCCTTATCCAATGATCATCTGATCTCAAATATGATTTGATCTTAGCAGTAGAGAGGACCCCTGTCCTCCATGCGTATCCCACGATAAAACCGGCATAATAATCAACAGATACCCAGTTATCAAGGTTTTGACCCAATTCATCTATATCTGTTTCGTTCAGCTCGATCAATGCCTTCTTATCTTTCCCAAGATATTCATAGGCCATTTGCTGGCACTCAAAAAATTCAGTATTCACCAGCAATTTTGCCAGTTCAATTTTTTCCCGGGGTGAATAGTTTTTCGATTGTTGCTTCATCTCTTTTAACAAGATCTTTAGCTTTGGGACAATGACCCCTATCACTTTCATTTTTGTCGGATAGGATCTTTTAGCCATTTCAATCCGACCGGGATCAGCCTGGTCTTTAAGAGAATCTATAATATTGTTGACCAATGACTTCATGATACTACTGATAATGAATCTTGAGAATCGGGTATTTCTGCCAGATAAATGATCTGGCTATATTGCCTTCATCCGGTTATTCCTGGGATTATGCTCCAATTCACAAAGCCCAAGTACCTCCATGAGGGGTGGAATGTACATTCCAAATCGTCCTCTGAAATTCTTCTTGAGTCCATACCATCCCCCGATGGGATTGCTGTCCGACCGGCCCCAGTCCTCAACGGTCCCTGGTTTAGTATCCTGCTTTTCATCCTTACTCCCTAGTTCCATCCAATCTCCATGCTTTTTCAGCATCGAATGCAGATCAGCCAGGCATCGGTAATCATAATGTAAAACCGTTTTTCCAACCGTACAGACGATAATCTCGTTACCGTCTTTTT
This sequence comes from uncultured Bacteroidaceae bacterium, assembly GCA_963767555.1. Taxonomy (GTDB): domain Bacteria; phylum Bacteroidota; class Bacteroidia; order Bacteroidales; family SM23-62; genus SM23-62. The sequence continues at coordinate 1,509 of CAVYEL010000025.1, forward strand.
CATCGATGTACATTTCATACTCGGATGTCTGAGGAGGTGTTCTGAGCTTCCAGGGATGTTCCTTCGTTCTTTTTTCCATGGTAGTGATTTAAAGATTAAACCTGTGTGGCAATTTAGGCTTTTTTTGCTATTGAGTACTTTCCCTGAGAATCAGTATTGCATCTGGCCAGTGATCAGGGGGAAGTACCGTCATTTTACCATTAATGTTAGTTATCTCATTTTTTTCAGAAAATGAATCTGAAGCGGGGTTATACCATTGAACAATAACATTTTCAGTCCCAATAAAATGATCTGTCAGGTCCAGGTTTGCCTCGCTGTTATCCGGAAAATAAACCAGGTATGTACTGTCTTGCAGGGTTGATACAGCAACCTTTTGAAGTTCGCCTTCTCCCGGGTTTGATAGAACAATATCATGAACGGGTGTCCAATCCGGCCATGAGTGCAAAAGGCAGAATGATTTGATGTTTGTCATCGATCTGGCACCTTCCATATCCAGCATTTCTTTCCAGTTATTATAGGGACTCCAGAGTGGTCCATTCCCTTTATGATCAATTTTCCCGCCGTAGGTGAATCCGGCTGCACCCGCGAAGTAACTTTGAAGTGCCTGTCTTCTTATATGTAAACCAGCTGTTACCATATTGGGCCTGCTTCCTTCATAATCAGGCTCAGCCATTACAGTGGGTTTCACGGGATCGGCCAGGGCATAATCTATCTGGACTGCCTGGTAGACCTTATCACGGTTTCTGTGTGTTTCAATCATATTAAAATCCATCCAGGGATCCTCATGAAACCAGGTTGAAGAATTTATCAATGGTGTACCATCCGGATGATATGTCATCAATGCCTGATCCCACAGTGGAGTTAATTCATCCCACCGAGCAGTTTCATCAGTGATCCCGGATATTATCCCTTCAGCCATAGCCCGGTAATGATCTAAAAAGTTGCCTCCCACATCAGCCTTAACATCTCCTCCCAGTACCCAGATAATATTGGCATACGCCTTGAACCGCTTTCCTAAAAACTCGCCGTATGATCTCATGGCAGGGATTGTAAAAACGGGTTCCGAATGTGGAGGGTGTGTAGCATTTACGTATCGCCTTCCCCACACAGGTAAGACAGCAATGATCATGTTTCTTTTGGCAGCAGCCTGGATGATATAATCAACATGATCCCAGTAATCATTGGAGTTCTGAGGTGTTCCGCCTTTAATTACCCTGGGTTGCCCCGGATCAGGCTTCCCGTTCACTTCCACAAAGGCCTGGTGACCATAGGCATTTATTGGGTTTGTAGTAAATCTGACTGGGTCCTCTTCCCTTTTCCCCCAAAAAAGGCATACCTGAACAAGATTGAATCCTTTTTCTGCACGGTTATCAAGGTAGATATCCACATCCTCCCGGGTCAGCCATTCAGACATGCCCCAGGCGGTTCCTCCCATCCAGAAAAATGGTTCATCGGCCGAATTAACAAGATACCTGGCGTTTTCAGATATGCTCAGTGCAGGTTTCACCGCTGTACCTGAATGATTACTTATACATCCAGTGATAAGAATAGCTAACAGCATTACCAAATACAATCCCGCGGGTCTATTAAACACAAGCTTCCATTTCATTTCTCTGAATTTAAAATGTATCTATCTAAATTTACTCAACAGCATAATGGCAATGATCAAAAACAACAGGGCCAGTGTCCAGATGACAAAAGCAGACCGGGTTTTCTTTTTGGCTTCCTCCTTTTCCCACCAGCGCCGGGGTCTGATACCCGCCAGATAAAATGTAATGATCCCGGCAATGTTCAGGCAAACAATATTGGTAGAAAAGATCAGAAAGGAATTCAATGCATTTTTATAATCAGCCCCACCAATTAACAGGCCACTCCTGATAAGGGGTGGAAGCAGGGCAGCGGCCACCATAACTCCTACCAGTGTCGAACCTTGTCCGCTGAGGATGGAAATAACACCCGCAAAACCACAAACCAGGGCTAAGAGTATATCCTGATATTCAATAGGTTGGGATCCCTGAGGATATTATCCACATTGCCTGCAAACAGTCCCCATAATACCGAATATGGCAAGGGCGATGAGTGTACCGACCAGGGCTGTGAGAATGGACTTTTCAATGATTGGCAGATCCCCCAGGGTTGTCCCGAATGCCAAAGACATGTTCGGTCCCAGGAATGGAGCGATAACCATGGCTCCGATAATGATGGCTACATTGTTTTTAAGAATTCCAATCCCCGCGACAAAGGAGGATAAGATAATCATGAGGATATAATTCACGGAAAGGCTTACAGGCTTATCAATGTCATGATACAATTCTTCCTTGCTGAGGGTGATAAACTTCCCGACCTTTATTTTCTTTCCTGAACTCTCAACCGGGTCCTTAACCTTCGGAAGGGTTCCCTCGACCGGGTATATCACAACACGATGGATGGACCTTTTCTCCAACAATTGCAATAACTCCTTTGCATCATCATCTTTGATCAGCACCTTATAGGTAATTTGGTCATTATCAGAATGATATTGCCATCGATCCATGATCTTATCATGGCTAAGGATTTTGTCAAATTCTTCCTCAGAATGCTTTGATATGATGATCTCTAATATTCTCACTGCTTGATGATCCTTACTGCCATGTATGGTTTATCAGGCAATTCAATGACACATTTCCCGGCATATTTCTTTTCTGAAGGGGTGATCTGCATATTCCAGGTATCGATCAGATCCACCTTATAATTTGCGTCCTCTTCCAGATTTAATTCAATCGATTGATCCTTCTCAGCCACATAAGCCAGATAATACTCTCCTTTTTTCGAGAAAATATGAATGTTGTTTTCCCGGTTCTCTGGCTCTCCGTTATCTATCAGCTCCGGGATCATCTCTTCAACAGGCGCCTCTTCCATGATGGATCTGAAGAAGGCAATCCTATCCGGGCTTTCTCCAACCAGGACTCCCCCTTTCGCCCACCAGCGGACCTCGGTTGAATCATCAGCGCTGTTTTGATAAGTATCGCCATGCGTCGGATATCCTCCACTCAGTCCGGCCATCCAGAAATAGCTGGCCATTTCCTCAGCACTCAGATTCCCCCATCCGCTGGGAACATCTCCCTCATACCGCATTTCGTCAAAAAGTAATGGCTTACGATACTGGTTTCTCCATTTAATGCCATTATAGAACTGGGATGTCTGGGTACATACATGGGTAATCCATGGTCTTGAATGATCGTAAAAATGATCTTCAGAACCATACCAGTTATGTATCCCCCGCAGCCGCTGGTGAGGATCCTCCTCCTGCAGCAATGTTCCTATTCCTTCCCAATCAATGGTCTCCTTTATCTTCGGAACATCCCATTCGTTGGCAAGGGACCACCACACATTCCGATAGGCAGATATACGGGCCATCATGTAACTTACATATCTTTCATTCATCTCCTTTCCCATTTCACAATAACCCCAGGAATCATAAGGATGAAATAAAATCACATCAGCCTGAATTCCCATCTCTGATAATTGGCTGACCCTTTTATCGAAGTTTTGAAAGAATTCAAAGTTGGGTTGTGAAAAATCATTTGTTATCTCCTTCCCTTTTAAAGGGATACATCCAGGGTTCAGTTTCATTTCCGTACCTGTAGGATTTGGGGAAAACGCACATCCTGATCTTATTGAAAGGTGCCTCCGCCAGTGTTTGCAGGGTTTGGGCCTGGATCTTCTGCTTAACACTTGTCCACTGGTAGGCCGTGGTACCTACAGCATAATAAGGAGTCCCATCTGCATATTGCAGGTAGAAGGTATTTACAATCTTCAGGGGACCGTGATTTTTGCCGGAGGGAGGGATACAATGGAATTTCCCCTTCTTTTCAGAAAGCTCAGCAATATTGCTTTCCGTTTGATAGGCCCAATCCCCCTGGCCGGGTGGAGAAAACCGGATACGGTAGATCCCGCTCCCATCATAAAAACCAGGTACACGGATACTTTCTTCCCCGTCTGTGAATTCAGCACTCAATTCCACATCCATAAAAGGGGTACCGGTGGAAGGACCATTTAATACTACTTCAAAAACACCCCATTGTTCTACCTGTTCTATTTGCTGATCGCATGCAGCAAAACAAGAAGTAATAATCATTAATACGACAACTAATTTGTTCATTTTTTTTGTTTTAGTGAATTCCATGAGGACCAGAATGATCAGTTGGCAGGGGTCAGGTCTATGGTCATTAAAACCGGCAGGTGATCTGATACGTGATAATTATTATCCCGCCTGTCATCAATGTGGGAATAGGACAAAACCTTCACATTTTTGGTAAAGAGATAATCAATCCTTCTTACAATTTCTTCCTGTCTGAATCCATTTGATGTCCCGGGAGGTCCGTATAAAGGTTTCTCAGAAATTTCTGCGGCATCGGATAAGTGGGCTTTTAAGATTTGAATGGGCTTCTGATCTACGGTGGCATTAAAATCTCCCATCAAAACAAGCGGCAGGTTGACTTTATTAATTTGTTCAACTCGTTTCGAGATTAATTTGGCTGAATTTTCCCGGGCCAATTTTCCCCTGTGGTCAAAATGGGTATTCATGACCCAAATCCTCTCTTTTGTCTGAAGATTTTCGAAAAGGCCATATGTGCATATCCTGTTTAAGTTGGCATCCCATCCATTAGATGGAATGTCTGGTGTTTCTGAGAGCCAGAAGGTAGAATCGATGATTACTCTATAGATCTTCGTATTGTAATAAATGGCACAATATTCTCCCTTTTGCTTTCCATCATCTCTCCCAATCCCGATATAATCATATGCTGGAAGGGATTTATCCAGGTATTCAACCTGGTGTAACAAGCCTTCCTGTATCCCTAAAAATGAGGGTTCATAGAAATTTAGAAGACCGGCCATCTTTTCTTTGCGATTTTCCCATACATTTTCACCATCATTTGGATTATCATACCTGATATTGTATGTGATCAGCCTTGTTTTTTGACCCAGGGCAAAGCTGAATAATAAAATCGAGATGACAAACAAAGACAGAATCGTTCTTATAATGGACATTTTATTTGTTTTTTACTGCACTCGGTCATAATTTAACCAGGTAAACAGTGATTAATTATCAAATGGATATAATTCAGAGATCGGACCATATTTATAATCCAACGCATCAAGCCGGACGGTCCCAAACCATGGTCCGGGTGCATCCACGACCAGAATTGTTTTAGCATAACCGGTTTCATCAAATCCTCCCCGGAAGTGGACGCGTGATTTTACTACAAAAACATCATAATTATCCGGGTTGATCGGATCAAATCTAAGGGCCTCGGGTGAGGTTATCTGCATATAAGTTGGGGTTATGATAAACATATTCTTTTCTCCATATTCAATGGCTGCAATATTTTCAAAAGACCATTTGGGGCCAAAAAACGCAATTTTACCTTTTATGCGGACCGGACTGCCAGCCTGCTCACCCGTAAATCCGCCAACTTCCATATCGAAAAGATCACCAGGTTTTGCATTTTCCTGTTTCAATTTCTCGAGTACTCCCTCGTCTCTTAAGGTGGCATAAAGCACACCATTAATCTTGTTATCGATGAGTTCCCTTAATATCCAGGTAGCATCACCCGGGCGGTCAGAATAATCGCCCAGAACAACAGGAACCTGGTCATTATCAATGGCCTGTCTGGTTTTCTTAACTGCTTCATCCGGCATAGGGAAGGTACCGAGGGCAAAATCCTGGCGAACCCGCCAGATATAGTCAGCCATATCATCGGCAATTGAATCAGCCAGATTTTGATTATTATTTGTGATGACCTGTACCGTTGTGCCTATATCCGGAACATCTGACCAGGGAAACCCATAAAAGACATTTACGTAAGTGTCCGGTTGGCGTGCCTCCCATCTTCTGGCTCTTTCCATAATATTCATGGAGGGTGACTGGCCTGTCCATTGTAAAACCGAAGCAGTAAGTATGGCAGGTTTTCTGGTTGCAGTTGTGGAGATATAATTTCCTTTCATCATTCTATACAGCAGTTCTGCTGATCTCCCGCCCTGCAGGAAGGAATCATAATGTGGATATCGTTTGATTACCAGGGAGGCATTTGCCCATTTTAGAAATTCCTCGTCTTCATTGCCATGTAAATCAAAGGAAGCCACAATGGGCACCTGTTCTCCGACTATTTTCCTGATCCTTCTGGCTATTTCAGCTTCAGGTCTTGGCACATCTCTCACGGCCAAAGCTCCGTGAAGGGCCAGATAAACCCCGTTTACAGGCATCTTGCTTTCAAGGTCCTCAATGATGATCTTCATAAAATGTTCGAAACTCTCCTTACTGTTCCAGCTGCGTGAAGTACCCCCATAAACGCGGTCTGGAGAATTAATCCCAATTAATTCGACATCATTACGCCGATTCATTGAATGAACAAATCCTTTTATATAGCCCCAGGAGTCCAACACCTCCTCGCCTGATAAATAAGGCTGATTTCTTGTCCAGTCTTCAATTTCGGTGTCACCTCCGGGACAAAAGGTGCAGGTTTCGTGTTGATATTGGATCACAGCAACCCGGAATTCCTGTGATGCGGATCCAGGCTTAGGTTGGCAGCCTTGCATAAATAGCAAGCTTGAAATGGCTAAGGAAACCAGGGCAAATTTATTCATATATCAAATTTAATGGAAATCATTGAGGATAGGGCAAGAACTCATCCGGAGATATGGCTCCGGGCGTAATCCTGATTTTGTAGAATGCTCCTTTATACCAGTATACTTTGTTTTGCCTTACAGCTAGTGATGTCTTTCCACCTGTAAAAGGGGCAAATGGGATTTTTTTCCGGAACTCGGTCTTCCCATTGATAAAAACCTCCAACTTACCCTTTTTATTAACGAGGGCCACATTATACCATTCTCCTAGCGGATGAAGTTTTGTAGAATCAATCATGGCAATTTTAATCTCTCCGCTTTGGACAAATGCGTCAACATACCAGAACCCTTCCGGCGTCAGTCTGGTCTCCAGCATGACTCTTTCCCCGCTCATTTCTCCCATATGCAGGAACCGTTGCTCGGTGAGTCCATCATTGTCAGGACGCATAATAACTTCAATGGTAAAATCTGACAGATGGAGCAATGGTGTATAGTCCAAAAATATGCCATCATCAATACCATTAAACAATACTGCATCACCATAAGGAGACCCGGTTTTTGTTGGTGATCCGACGATAACAGCATTTTCAGGGGGATGATCGAGGAAGTCACTGAACAGCCATTCAACAACAGTCTGAGCACTTGAAATCCTGCTTATGAAAAAACACAGTAAGAGAATTGTACATTATTTTTTTCATTATAAGGGTCTTAGGGATTATTGCTCTTTAAATGAATAAGCATCCTCTAAATCCTAAATATACTGGATTTCTTCAGAAGATCCCCACCGATAATAATGTATATCTCCTTAACTTTCACTCTGATTATATCCTTATCTTGTTATTTGAATCAGAAATAATTATTCAGGCATGAATCGTAGAAACTTCGTTACTACCCTCGGAACCCAGGGTTTGATGCTTTCCGGATTGGGCCCATTGCTGGCTGTCGGTGAAAAACGTGACATGACAGACTATGGGACAAACAACAAAAAAGAAAGGATCACGAAAATTGGTGAATGGTCACTGCAGGATATCCGGGACATTTTCCATGAAGAGTTTTATAAGAACAACCTGCCTATCTGGCGCAATCATGTTGTTGATTGGGAATATGGTGGATACATTCCCCACATCGTCCCTATTTTAACAGAGCGGGAGAACTGGAATTTACAGATAAAAGGCTGTATCACCAGGGGCGTTGTTTCTGGTTGTATTCATACTTCCATACCCATGTTGAAAAGGACGAATTTTACCTGAAGGCTGCCAAACAGGGATATGATTTTCTGCTGAAATATGCGTATGATGAAAACACATCCCTCTGGCAGCAGAGAGTGAGCCGTGAAGGAAAATTGCTGTTACCCTTCGGCGATATTTTTGCATGCATCTACATGTTCCTTGCCCTGGGTGAGTATTACCATGCAACCGGTGATGAGGAAGTGGCAGAACTGGCTGCAAAGACGGCCCATGCCATAAACAGGGTACTGACATCAAACAACTTCCAGGCCCCTGGAATGGGACCCGGATCAGAACAATACAGTACCTACCGCGAACCAGGAACCAGGCGTCTGGGTATGTGGATGCATTTTCTCAGCGCCCTTACACCCTACCTGAGATACAAAGTGGATCCAGCCATTGAAATGATTGCCAGGTTTTGTGTACGTAACATGCTGGAGCAGCATTACAACAGAGATAAGCGCTTTGCATATGAATTTCTCCAATGGGATTATACCCCATACCCCAAATCATATCACACACATGAAACATTGAGGGTGGCGGATGGATTTCACAGTGTGGAAACCTCATGGATGTGCATGGATGAGGCACTCAGGACAGGCAATTATGATATGTATATGGATGCCCTGGGACTTGGAAAGGATGTTATGGAGATGCTCTGGCTTGAGCGGGATGGCAAACAGGGACTGGTAAGATACTACTGGCCGGATGACAGGGATCCCATGGAAAGGGCCAAAATTCTGGATCCCTATGTGATGAACGAGGTATGGGTCATGCTTCTGCTTGGTATGGAACATTCATCTGAATCATGGCTTGTTGACTGGTTTGATAAATCCTTCACCTATTCCTATAAGACAGGTAAAATCAGTTTTCCATACGGGGAAACCCTCCATCATCCGAGGGGACTGTTGTTCTGTATACAGATCCTTGACCGGATGATAGCCCGTGATGGATATAGATCTGATTTCCTGGAAGTCTCCCAACAACCCCAACAAAAATCCAATTACCGATGAATCCCGGCAGAAGAAAAATAATGGCCATTTAAATCACTGAGGAAGGTTTTACAATTGGCACTCCAATCTCCTTGAGATAGTCAACAATCCGTTCGAATTCCCGGAGCCGGTGTTCGGACCAGCTGTTGGGATGGCCCTGGATCGTAATGACGGGTTCGCCAGAATAGAAATAATAGCTATTCCAGAAATGATAAAATACCGGACAATGAACCGGGTACTCAATCCCCACTGTAGGGGTTCTGGACAGTATGGTTTTGGACGTTTCTGAGCCGGCACTGCCCATAAAGCCAGAAACGGATCTCAGGGAATTCCTCAAGAGCTGTTGCAGTTTGCTGGTCGATGCGGTTATAGGGTGCACCAAAAGTAACAAATTCTATCCCTAGCTTTTCGCGGGCGAGATCCTGGGTCTTTCTCAATGTTGTAACCTGATCCTGCAATGGGGATTTACTAAATTCATAGATCTCCTGGCCATCTCTCAGGATCCGGCTATGATCAAATCCATGGTTCCAGAACTCAAAAAAACCTGACTCATTCCTTTCCCTGATCCATTCAAAATAGTCCTCATTCCCTTTTTCCAGGGAATTGCCTATGATCCCAATGGCTGCAGGCACCTCCTTTTCAAGGATAAGCGAAGCGAAATTATCCCAGCGCTCTGATACCGGTCCCCCGTCAACATATATCAGATCATCCAGCTTTAACACAATGGATCCGGCAGGCTCCCAGACGCCTGAAAGCTTCATTTTCCGCATGTTTGCTTCCAGGTAATAATAATCGGTATTGGCCATGGGAACATCTATCCCTCTTCCCTGAGGGTGATTCCCGACACTGTGTTTCAGGAGGAAAAAGTTATTGGTGCCCGGTTCGGCCAAATATTCTTTTGAAGAGAGACTTGCCAGTATTTTGTCAGCTGCAGCCAGGTACTTTTCCTTTTCCATTTCCTCACAGTAGGTGCTCAATTCATAAAGGGCAGACGCAATAATCGCTCCGGCAGAAGCATCCCGATTTGCATCCGGAATATCCGGAGCATCAAAATCCCAGTATGGGATCATATCATCAGGAAGCCTGGGATGATCAAGGATAAAAGTGGCAATCCCTCGGGCTTTCTCCAGAAATCTCTTATCCCCCGTCTCACGGTAGGTCATGGTAAATCCATACAGACCCCATGCCTGTCCCCTGGCCCAGGCCGATTCATGTGCATGCCCCTGGTGGGTGTTCTTTTTGACCACCTCACCGCTAAGGGTATCATAGGAGACCACATGGTAGGAACTGTTGTCTTCCCTGAAATGGTTGGCCAGGGTGTTCTCGGCATGGTTCATGGCCACCTTGAAATAGGCAGAATCATTCGTTTCCCGGGTGGCCCAGAATAATAGTTCAAGGTTCATCATATTGTCGATGATCACAGGGTAATCCCACTTATCTGTATGATGGTCCCAGGAACGAATACATCCGACAGTATGATTGTAACGGGTAATCATGGTATTCGCACTCTGGATCAGTACATCCCGGTATTCCTTTTGCCTGGTGAGACGGTATGCATTTCCATAGCTGCTGAACATCTTGAAACCCATATCATGTGTGCCCCCATTATATTTTTCTTCCTCGATGTTAGCAGTAAAATGACTGGCAGCCTTCATCCATTTTTCATCCCTGCTGAACTCATACATCTGCCAGAGACTGCCAGGGAAGAATCCGCTTAAATGGTTATTTGAGGATACCAGCACCAGTGAACCAGATTCCGATGTATAGAGCCGGGTTTCTGGAGGTATCTCCCAGGAAATCAAGGGCCTGGTCAAGCTGTTTGGCAACAACCTTCATATTGTTGTCCGTATCCATAGTCGGTTGATTGCTGCGTGTACAGGACATAATGGCTGAAACACAGACCAGCAGTATTAAATATATTTATTCTCATTGTATCCTAACATAATAGACAATGGATAGATATTACAAATTAGCTATTTTTAATCGTATTTTGGACAAATGCCGAGTGATTGAACAATGACTAATTTAAAATGGAATCAAATGAGAAACTGGATCATTATTCTGATTGGCCTGGCAGGTTGTACAACTATCCAGGAATACTCAACCTGTGAAACCTGGGATGAATTGGTAGCTGGGAGACAACTTCCATTATGTACCTCTTACCCGGGTCTCAGATCCGGGTTCGAAAGAGGAGCCTGTGTATACCGGATTCTGGTTTTATGATGAACAACAATTTGATAAAACCGGACGGTTTGCACTCGGTATGAAGGTTAATTTCCAGGTAAGGGATGTGGTGCCTTCAGACCGGGGCGAGATAGGATATTTTGATCTGCACGATGGATTTAAATGGAATAAGATTGGTGAAACTACAGCCTGGAACTGGCAACAGGGATGCCGGCTGCAGTGGCGCCCGGGTTCGGATGAGATCATCTGGAATGATCGCAGTGAAAACGGGACTCATTTTGTCTGCCGGGTATACAATTTCAAGACTGGCAAACAACGTACATTGCCCGGGCCATATACGATGTATCGAACGATGGCAGGATGGCCCTGACCCATGATTTCGCCAGGATGAAACATGCAGGAACATTATACACCGGCATTCCGGATCCCTATGAGGACTTGCAGTCCCCAAAGCAGTCCGGTATTGAAAGAATGGATATGGAAACAGGCAAAACCGAGTTCCTCATCAGTGTGGACAGAATGGCTGAAATTGCTTTTCCACAGGGTTATACAGGAGAAACCAATCTGTACTTTTTCCGCGAAGGGTGGAATCCTTCCGCCACACGCTTTATCGCCTTCCTTCGGAATATGGATAGTCCGGATCGCCATGTTTCAGGTTGGTCCATCTCTGCTGACGGGCAGGATGTCCGGTACTTTTTTAACAATCCCAGCCATCATGTGTGGATGGATGACGATAGAATATTTGAAGGCCGCTATTTTGGCTGGTTCAGGGATGACGGATCAGGCAAAATGGTGGAGAAACTGGCAGAAGTGAAAGCCAATGTAGATCCTACCATCCTGCCAGAACCCTATGATGACTGGATAATGGGGGATACCTATGTGCTTGACGGGGTACAGCATTTATTTCTTTTTCATCGGCCCTCCGGCCTATTTGTCCCTTTAGCAAGATTAAAATCTACAGGACCCAGCGGAGGAATTTACAGGGTTGATCTTCATGCGCGTTGCAGCAGGGATGGCAGGATCGTGTCGATTGATGCTACCCACGAGGGATTGGGAAGACAGATGTACATCATGGATATTGGTCATATTTTGGATAACCCTCCAAAATAAGGGAGTGTCACCTGGATCTTAGGGGGATATGGACATTAAAGGAAGACCCGTCCTGGCGGGGATTGACATCAATTAATGAACAGGCACTGTACAGGACTTCCGGATTTCCATTTTCATCAATTAACAGTTGTGGCCTTTCAAGCCGGGTTACTTTGATAGTATCTCCGGAATTGAGCACAACTTCCTTTCTCATAAAGAAAGGATTAACCGGTTTTGTCCACATAATGCCATCGAGGGACTCCAGCAAAGCCAATCCGGGTTTCCCTCCGGTTATCTTTCCTGAAAAATCCTTGAACACAGCATAAAATTTTTGGTGTTTGTTATGAAACCAGACATATGGGTCTTCAGCTGAAGCCAGTTTTCCATCTTCCAGTTTAAAATCAAAAACAAAATGATCAGTAGCAACGAAGGGACCGGTTGGTGAGTCTGATATGGCTACACCATGTATACCCCGCCAGTGCGGATCATAATAATTCCCTTTGAAGTATAAGAGGTATTTCCCATCTGATGGCCTCTGGACAACTGAGGGATTCACCACTATGATATTATCAGGTTTGGGTTTTGTTCCTTCAGGAGAAGGGTCAACGATGTTATCCGGTTTGACTCTTGTTCTTGGTGCAAGGATTGGTTTATCGGACCTTTTAAAATTTCCGGACATTAAATCTTCAAAGCTGTCAAATTCAATCACCCCAATTTTTTGATTTTGCTGAACCCTGTTTCGTTTGTTGACTTTTTCCCCTTTCGAGCCGACGGGCTGGGTCCCGGGATCAACAGAGCCTATGTAATACAAATAGTATTTTCCATTAAATCTTTTCAGATGAGGATTTGATACCATCTGGGAATCCCAGGCGGTAGTATCGCCGTCCATTGCCCTTCCATTCAGAACAATTTTTTGAATTTTAAAATCTCTGTCAGGATAATCAGAAACAGCATAGGCTATCTTTGAATACAATACCCATGCATTTGAAAAGGCAGGGATAGTATCTCCACACTCCCAGGTACCATAAAGCATGTGATATTTCCCTTCATCACCTCTGATTACGGAACCTCCCCATACAAAACGGTCAGGATCGTTTAACACAGAAGGACCATGAGAGAATGTTGCCAGGCTACCCGGGCATTGATTGATAAGGCTTCTACCTGGAGTGTCTGATCTTTATTTGCAGTGCAACAAATGAATATGATTGGAATACCGATACTTAACAGCAAAAGTTTCATGTGCAAATATTATTTTATCACAGCACTATTTGACATTAATTGATCGATAACAGAGGCTATAATATTGGCTGATGGTGCACTGTAATTTGAAAGAATGATATATGTATAGCCTGCATCAAGATACATTTTAAAATGACAGTTCATCCCCTGGCCATCTCCTTTATGCGATACTTCACGACCTGCAATACCTTCATGATTAAAGAATCCATAACCGTGAAAAGAAACGTTCAATTCCGGTCTCCCCTTCAACAATTTTTCCATGTATTCTTCAGATAATAATTTGTTTGACCTTAAAGCTGTATCGAATTTCAACAGGTCTTCCGCTGTAGAATAACTACCTCCGGAAGGACTGCCCCTCATTATGCGCGTAAACTGATGATTGTTCCATCCTGCTTCACCATTCTGATATACTTTGGTATATCCTGTCGCTCTGTTCTTAACCGGGCTGTCTTTATCAAACCCGTCCGTATTGATCATCCCGGCAGGTTCAAACAGATTCTTTTTAAGATAACTGAAGTATTTATCGCCACTGACATTTTCGAGTACCACTCCCAGAAGTAACATGCCTGTATTGCTATATGAAAATCTTGTTCCAGGTTCGAAATTCAGGGTATCGTCAACAACCAGTGATTTATAGTCCCCCAGGTCCCTGAAGAAGGGTACTTTACACTGGGTATATGCATCGCGAAAATAGTCTCCTATGCCGGATGTGTGGGTTAAAAGATGCTTAACCTGGATTTTTTCACTTATTTCCGGACTCAGCCATTCGGCTGATACATATTTACTGATAGGATCGTCGAATGAGAGCTTTCCCTGCTCAGCCAATTGGGTAA
>CAVYEL010000026.1:0-40322 GCA_963767555.1 uncultured Bacteroidaceae bacterium
TTGACAGCATCAGAAGATTTTTCATTTTTGGGTCGGTATCTAAAACAAACCAATGACAGATGCTGAGGATCCAGCAATTCAAAACCCGGTTCGGACCGGATCTGTTCACCCAGTTCCCGTGCCCAGTCAATATGATCCTGTACTTTCTGCCTGATCCCTTCCACCCCGTAATCCCGGATAACAAACCAGAGTTTAAGGGCCCTGAACCGCCTGCCCAGCTGCACCCCCCAATCACGGTAATCCTTGACAGTCCCGCGTGTCCCGGTCTTCAAATACTCCGGAAGGATCTCAAAGGTACTGACCAGGGACTCTGTATCCTTTACAAAATAAGCTGAACAATCAAAATTGGTGAACATCCACTTGTGGGGATTGAAAACAAAACTGTCCACCTGTTCAATGCCTTTGATCATTCCTCTCTGTTCCGGAAGCACCAGGGCTGTGCCAGCAAATGCCGCATCTACATGGAGCCAGAGATCATACTCTTTGCAAATATCTGCCAATGGCTGAAGCGGGTCTATGGTAATGTTCCCGTGGTTCCGAGTGCAGCTGCCACACAGAGTGGTATATATCCACTGCGAATATCATCCCTGATACATTTCAGCAGACTTTCAGGCTTGATGGCAAGGGTATCATCACATTCAACTTTGACAAGTGCCCTCCTGCCGAATCCTGCCATTTTTACGGCTTTCTCTATGGAGGAATGGGCTTCGCAGCTGCAATAGATCCTGAAATAATTGTTTGCCTGAAAACCGATTTCATTGATCCGGTAACTGGTATACTTCTCCCTGGCAGTCAACAGGGCAACTAGGGTGGCAGTAGAGGCTGTATCCTGTATGACTCCTTCAAACGTCTTTGGCAGACCAATCATATCACGGAGCCATTTAAGTACCTTCTCTTCCAGTTCTGCAGCGGCTGGTGAGGTTTCCCATACCATGCATTGAGCTGCCATGGTAGATGTCAGCATTTCTGCAAGCAGGGATGGATAACTTGAGTTTGCCGTAAAGTAGGCAAAGTAATTGGGACTCTGCCAGTGGGTCATTCCAGGTACAATGATCTTCTGGAAATCTTTAAAAATTTCGTCCATAGACTCGCCTTCCTCCGGCGGATTATCAGGTATCTGTCGGTATATGTCCCCTGGCTTTACCTGGGATTTAACTGGAAGCTTCTCCACACTTTCAAGGTAATCCGCCATCCAGTCAACGAATTCATGTGCGTATTTTCGAAATTCCTGTGAATTGATCATCAATATAAAAGTGTTTACAGGATATAAAATTAGGTTAATCTTTTTTATATGGAAACAGGATCAATTAAAATGATTATTGCGTAAATTATATCCTGAAAAAACTTTCGAATTAAACCAAACAATAATGCATAGAATAATCATTTTTTGTAGTCTTTTTTTTCTCATCCTGGGATGTGACCATTCCGCAGAAAACGTACCGGTGGCTGAACTGGATGATGCCTATTATTTCGCCGATGAAGCTGTCGCGGAAACCAGGGTAGTATCCAGCCAATCCATGGCTGCCGCACCTGAAGCAAAACCATCTCCACCACCTGATCTTGAGGGACTGGAGAAAAAAATTATCCGGAATGGGAACCTGACTATCGAATCAAAGGATCTGAAAAGTTCCAGGACACATCTGGACACTTTGGTAAGTTTTTATGCCGGCTATGTTTCCTCGGAATCCTTTAATGACCAGGAGGACCAGCTAAGCTATAATATCACCTGCAGGATACCATCGGAAAAATTTGATCTGTTCATATCAGGTTTAGAATCAGGTCCTGATAAGATAATCAGCAAGTCGATAAATGCCAATGATGTAACAGAACAGTATTATGATGTAAAAATCCGGTTGGAAAATGAAAGGAAGGTGGAAAAAAGATACCTGGAGCTACTTGCTCAAGCACGGTCAGTAAAAGATATCCTCGATATTGAGGAGAAACTGGGCAAGGTACGGCAGGAAATTGAATCCAAGGAAGGCAGGCTCAGGTACCTTGATGACAGGGTCGGTTACAGCACCCTTAGTATATGGATCTACCAGAAAAAGGACCGCAAATACGAACCGGTTGACAGGGATGGTTTCGGAGAGCGTTTAAAGAAATCACTTCACAAAGGCTGGCAAGGCTTCGTAGACTTTGTGTTGTTCTTCTTGAGAATCTGGCCTCTTTGGATTGTAGGACTGATAATCTGGAGAATAATTGTCTGGATAAACAGGCGTTCCATTAATAAGAAAAATAATCTCAAATCAGGTTAATATACTGCAACAAATCCAGTATCTCAACTATGGTTTGTTCTTTTCATACCTCAGTACATAAACCGGGTTCTTACTGGCTGCCCGATAGGTCTGCCAGGTAATGGTCAGCAATGCTATAACTATAGCTGCAAGTCCTGAGAGTTCATATATCCACCAGGAAAATATTTGTCTGGACTACAAAATCCTGTAACCAGCGATTCATGATAGACCAGGCGATGGGGCATGCTAGGACCTTTAGATTAGCAAAGAGGGTGACATGCGTCACCGGTCGGCTTTAACGATTTGTTCTACCTCTCATTTTGAATATGCCTATATGGTTTAAACTTAACGTATTGATCAATTAGTTTTATATTCAGTAATATGGAATATAGCCACTCTCATTAATTACATGTTGACCAGAAGTTTCTAACAGTAATTCATATAATTGATAAGCTGCCGACGTTGTTTCCAAATCTTTACGGATTACTGAATAAACATTTGTTGAATAGATATAATCTCTATTTTTAATTGAATAATAATCAGGAAATACATCATCAATCGTGAGCCGTTTAACACTGTCGCTTCTGATCATATAATTAGTATAATAATTTACTGAGTATCCTAATCCTTCTCTATCATATTCAATTGCATTAACCAATCCCAACATTCCGTACATTATCAGATCTGGCAAATCAATCATTTTTGTATCCCCCATGACCAGTTTTTCCATCAGTTCCTGACTGCCTGAATTTGCATTTCTTTGATACGGATTTATCTTGGTACTCGTACCTCCGACATCACTCCAATATTCAAACTTACCCGTATAAATATCTTGTATTTCTTTAGTTGTTAGAGAATTAACTGGATTGTGGATGTGATTTAAGAAAACAAAAGCATCAAGTGCTATAGGTGTCTCAATTATTTCAACATCTAAACTATCAGCTAAATCGAGTTCATCATTTGATGCCACTCGTGCTACAAGAATTAAGTCTGCGTTTTTTTGAATTAGGTTTACAAATGCTGAATGGGTGCCATGATGATTAATTCTTTCGGTAATAAACTTGCATACATCGGTTTTGCTGTCACATGATGGCATTATGCGATATGTGTACTTAAACCAAAATGATGCATACACCCAAGAATATCCTATATCAAATAACTTGCAGGCAATTAGAACTTGTAAAGGTTCGGTTGATGTTGAGCCATCTACTCTTGGATAATTATCAATTGAAAGATTATGGATTTGAAATTCTGTAGAGGGATTATCAGATTTTTTTTCGCAGCTTTCTAGAATAATAACCAGAATTAATCCGGTCAATATGCTATACTTTCCATAAGAGAGTTTAGTTTTTTTCATTTTGAGTATGATTATTATTCAAATATCGCAATGATATTAAATGAATGACAGTCAGCAGGTCTGCTGCAGGGATTTGTTCTACATCATAAATTTCGTTTTGGGAATTATTAAAAGGTATAATAATCCCCCTCTCCCGGACTGTCATTATGAAAAGGCAGGACCAGAATGGTCAATTCCTTTGAGCTGCGGGTATTTGAGAATGGTTTAATAATGATTACTATGATCATCGCTGCAATTACCACCAAACTGATATAAGTCGCGATCTTCCACCTGCTGGATGATGTGACAACATCTTCAGCTATCTCTTTTTCTGCGGACTCAGTTTTTACAATCCCCTCCTCAGGATGGATGTCGTAGATCCATGAGAGGATAACAGCAATGATAAATCCAATGGATAAGAGAACAACTGCCAGTACAAAAGTCCAATCTGGTAACCCGAAAGGTTCTTCACTCATGGACACAAGTTCAGAATTACAAAGGCTGCTCCTGCATAGACTGTAACCACCCGGACTACATTCCTTCTCTTTAGCTCCTGCCAGAATTGGGATAGATTGTTGGAATTAGTAGACATAATGAATTTGTTCTAAACTACAAGATAGGATAGAAGAACATTCGAGTCAAACTGGGAAAATACATTTTATGACAACTTAAATATATACGAAGTTCTCAGGTTTTATTTTTACTATTGTAGATGTAGAACGGCAGTCTGTCTAAAAACCTCCGCCGGGTATTGGTATATTGATTAAAGATAGCCGGATTGACGGGCATTATTAGTCTCGGGCTTCCAATATTTCATTTTTCCAAGAAATGCCAGCATATGAGCTAGTATTCGGTCCAATACGGCGGTTTTGCTGAAAAACAAATCAATGTATCGGTACTCCTGAACGCTCTATACCAAGGATATTAATGATGCGCCTTAGGTTATAAGCTCATCATCAATCCCACATCCGCACTGGCCCTTTTTGAGCTCTTTTTTGTCATGATGTAGCTAAACCCCCATTGCCGTTTTATGGTGCCATATGGATGCTCAACAATAGCCTGTCGTCGTTTATAAAGCGCCTTATTCAGCTCAACCTGTTCTTTGTTATGCTGTATGTATTCATGGAATTCGCTTCGGTGTATTCCCTTTCCGCGGGTAGATTTCGTACACTGATCTTTCACACTGCATGACTTACATGCCTTTGTGGAGTATCTTTTGAAGTAATAAGCTTCTGCCTTGTGCCATTTTCCTGTAGTTGTTAGGTGCTGATTTTGAGGGCATATGTAATAATCTCCCTCCGGGATATAAGTGAAGTTTTCTGCATTGTATGCCGGGTCAGGAGCCTGAAAAGTCTGATTGGGTATAGCCACCAGGGTATCAATTTTCAGATCATGGGCAATCTTAAACTCAGATCCGGTATGATAACCTTTGTCGTAAAGGGCAGTAAACTGGTTGGTACGCAATATGCTCTTGGCTCTTCGCAGCATATTGCCCATGGCTTTGCTATCGTTGCTGTTGGTGACCTTGTAGTCGATCAGCAGATTGTTCTTTGCATCGACGGTGGTTTGAACATTGTATGCTACTTCAGTAATGTTATTGCGGATGATCATCTGGCGGCTGTCCGGATCAGATGTCGATACCTGCGACTCACCGCTTTCCTTCAGTTGGTTTTCTATCTCACGATATCCTTCAGCCCTTTGTTTATGCTTTTCAATTTGACCTTCAATATGCTCCTTATTGTCCCCATCGCTCTGGGCCAGTGCTTCATAATACTCCTGAAGCTTGTTTTCGATGTATTCTAAATGCCGGGATATTTTCTTCTTGTTGAAGTTATTCTTCTTGCTGTTCTGGGCCCTGAACTTTGTACTATCCCCAGCTATCAGCGTACCACCAATGAGATTGAAATAGTTGGCAATTTTCACCGTCTCCCTAAAGACTTTCTTGATCGCCCTGGGATTATCTCGCCGGAAATTTGAGATGGTGTTGTGATCAGGCTGAAGGCTGCCCAACAGCCACATCACTTCAATGTTTCGTTTGCTCTCTTTTTCAAGTCGACGTGATGAACGAATCTTGTTCATGTAGCCATAAATGAATAGCTTGAGAAGGTCTCCCGGATGGTAGGCTGGCCGTCCGTTTTCGCTATGATCTATCTGAAAACCGTAACTCTCCAATGCCAGGCTATCTACAAAAACATCAATCAGGCGGACTTCATTATCCGCACCAATGGCATCATCTAAAGTAACCGGGAAAAGATAGGTCTGCGACCTGTTTTGTCCTTGAATGTACTTCATGCTAGAAGTTACAAATAACGAGAGGCTTAGAAAAAATCAATCAAGCCGGATTATAAACAAATTATGAGGTTTTTAGACAGTCTGACGGTGGAACTAAGCCGCCGTGAGCGTGGCGTGGCTTTGCCTCTTCTGCAAAAGCGTGACACGCGTAAGCGGTCGGCTTTAGTGGATTGTTCTATTCGATTGCTTCCAAAATTAATCAGCATACTTCTGAATCATTCCATACAAGATCCTGCTTGCCCTCAATCAATGCCAGATTTGTTCGCATCTTGATCGGGGAAGAAACGCACTGATCTGGTGTTTGCTTATATACGAAATGTCGGTTTTTATCATATTCCAATCTGATGGGGCCAATTTGGTAATTATTGATTAAAGGCTATTAGAAAATCAATAAACGATATCAATTCCGAAAGTGTACGCAGTAACTTCATGCCAATCAAGCATCTACTCTGAACCTACTGAGATAAAACCACTTTTATCTTCCTGAATAATAAATGCAATATTTCATGAAATAATGGGACCGAGACAGGTTTCCTGTTGATTAAATAATATCTTCCGGCATCTAATTGTAACTCAAACAAAGAAATCTGATGACACATCCTTAAGCCTAATAATATCACTAATTTTTTCATCGACCTTCCAGCCATTTTGGCATTCAACCTGGCAAGATGAACAATTGTCACAAATTTCATTAGGAATTTCCAAGGAATTGAGCATACTGTGAGCGAGAGCTGGTTGTCGGTAACCATATGTGTACATATATGCCCGCATTAAATCAGGAATGGGAATTCTAGCGGGGCAATTCAGCAGGCACTGGTTACATCCATGGCAAAACAAACCTGAATATGAAGCCTCAGTATTTATATCATTGATTTCAGATTCAGTCAGTTTATGATCCTCCATTGCGGAAAGGTCGGTATTCATCTCATCAAAATTACTGAAGCCGGGGATTGTCGCATGGACATTCATGTCCTGAAGTACCCATTTCAATGAGGCACGGGGATTCACTGGTTTCTTTCCTTGCTCAACATCTCCCCTGATCACTTTAATAGCCACGATTCCAAGTCCAGCATCAGCTGCTCTGGCAATTGCTTCTCTAACCTGTGCCAGATTTTTTTGTCTGGGATTATATGAAGCCATAACAACCTCATAAAAATTTGAATCAACAGCAGCATGAATCGCTTCTGGGACATTGCTAT
This sequence comes from uncultured Bacteroidaceae bacterium, assembly GCA_963767555.1. Lineage (GTDB taxonomy): Bacteria > Bacteroidota > Bacteroidia > Bacteroidales > SM23-62 > SM23-62. The sequence goes on from CAVYEL010000026.1 coordinate 7,062, forward strand.
GAGTGGTCAATCCCAGGAATCTCGCTTTTCCGGCTCTTTTTGCTTTTTCCATAGCATTCATGACGGGCTCATAGAAGGCTTATTCCCTGCGGGAAACCAAATGGTGGTAAAGGATATCCACATGGTCCATTTGTAACGAACGCAATGCAGTATCGAGTTTCCTGGTAAATGCCTGCTCTGTATCTGCTTCTTTATACAGACCCGTCTGGTAGTCCTATGGAAGATGGATTTTTGTGCCATAAATGAATGATTCCCGTGACAGTTCTTTTATAACCTGTCCAATCATTTCCTCATTCTTTGCCTGTTGTTGTGGGGCCATCAGTGGAGTCAAAATAAGTTATGCCGGCATCAATTGCTGCTTTGATTAATGCAGGACTACCAGAAGACAGGATCCCATTTCGATCACTGGGACACAAATACCTGCATTTCCAAGTGTTCGGTACACAAGAGTTCTTTCTTCTTGATTATTTGAATACACCATATCATTTGAAGGATGGTATAGCGTTCCGGCTATTCCTGCTGCTGAAGACTTCATGAAGACTCTCTTGAAATGGTTTTTTTACCCATGATAGATCATTTTAGACGATAATACTTGTCCAATATGAATAAGGAGAAATTTAATAATATACCTAAGTGAAATGCCCACATGTCGGGCATTTGGGTATTGCCGTTGCTAGGTGATATATTTTTTCATTTTAAGAATAGAACGAATTGTTAGTGTGCGTTTTTCTTAGCAGGATCTGACCGATTGTCAAAGATGTCCAACAATACTATTTGGTTATCATCTACCCTATAGAAAATGGATACTTGCTTTGTCAATGCAAATCCTCTGATTTGTTTTTCAGGATATTGCATAGATCCTATTTCGGGGAATTCTGAAAGAATTTCTAAAAAATCATATAGCTTTCTCATAAATGCTTTGACGACATTTTCTCCCCATTCAGTCTCTAAGTAAATAATAAGTTGATCAAGCTTAATATCGGCCCTGGTTGACCACCGAATTGTCAAAGCCATTTCTTGTGCTTTTCCTTTTGTGTATCATGATCAATAAGGTTTTTCTCATAGTGGGACTCAGATTCTGCTAAAAGAATTTCATTTTTTTGTTCGTCTGAGAGTTGATTCCACAATTCGCCCTCCTTCTGATCACTGGATTTATTGAGCAGATCATAAAACTTCATCAATAAATTATCATTATCAATTTCATCAATAAGCTTGTGAAAGCTGGTTCTAATGTCAGTCTGCTTCATAACCTGATTTTACTCAAAGATACTAATTTATGATTTTTTGAATTTCACTCCATTTAGTCGATCTAACATATATTCTACTGCCTTTTGCGGTATTTAGTACTCTTGAGGCAAGAAAATGCTGCATTTTTTACTAGATGAGTGGCTGATACCTTTTTGAAAATTTTGAATGTTTATATAAACAGATGGATAAATAGAAGTGTCTGACTTAACACAGCTTCGCCACCTCACTCCCATATAGCATTTCATTCTCTATAAGAATATAGAAGGAAATTACGAAGAATTTCGATCGTATACAATAACAAACTTATTGTAGATACCCTAGGATTACCTGTTGTGTTCGGGGCAAAAAACACAAGTTGTGCTATTTAATCTTCATGGAGATTTCCATCTTTTAACTTCATTGTTGTATGGTATAGGATTACGTTTTACTGAATGTATGAATTTGAGTATTCATCATAAGTGAGAAGCAAAATAGGCACACAAGCTTTATCAAAATTTTTGCGTTTATAATTATACATCCCCATCTCACAGATTTATCACGGCGCAATTTCAAATATCTCCAATTAAAGCTGTTTTGTAGAAATAATTCTTGTTCTTGCCTTTTCCCTGGCCAACTCGAATTTCTCCCTCATCTCTTTCAGGATATCCTGGTTTTGCGGATCGCCGACAAGATTGACATGTTCTTCAGGATCACTGGGATGGTCATATAGTTCTTCATTTCCTCTTCGCTGTCTCTTCACCCCATCGTGTATACCTCCATCGGTTTGACCTGACCGTAGCACCTTTTCCTCCAAAACTGATGGTATAGGCAAATGACTCACCCGGTTTGGTTTTCCTATCGCTTAGGTATCCGGCAAGACTCTTCCCCTGCAAAATTTCAGGTTGCTCATGAGAAAGGCCACACAACTCAGTAAGGGTGGGATAAAGGTCAATAAGTTCCACGATCGATTCGCAGGTATTTCCATTATTCTTTCCGCTCCGGGCACAGATATAATCAGGGGAACCCGGACACTACCTTCCCAGAGGCTTACTTTCGACCAGCAATCATGTTCCCCCAGATTATAGCCATGATCTGAAATAAAAATTACAATGGTTTCATCCCTCAGATTTAAGCGGTCCAGTGCATCAAGCAGCCTCCTACCTGCTGGTCCATAAAACGAACACTGGCCATGTAGGCACTGATGGTCTGTTTTTTCTGGATCTCACTCATTTTCCAGACCTTATATTCTGCCTGACCAGGCCTGGTTCCGGAACATTATCTTCAACAACAACAGGTGGGAGTTCTACCTCTTCTTCCGGATAAGGCTCAAAACAATTCTCCGGAGCAATCAGGGGTACATGTGGCCTGACCATTCCAACGGCCAGGAAAAAGGGAGCATCTTTTTTGTCTTTTTGCGATTCCTTCCATGTCGGGTGCCTTTCCTGCCCGGTTTTCCAGGATGGCAATGGCCTGGCTGGCAGCAAGATAATCAGCCTGGGTATCTTCGGTCCCATCTTTAAGGATCATTCTGGCAAAATTGGAACCGTAATGCAGGTTCCCGGGAGACAGCAGCTCCAGGATTCCAGGACTCAGTGTTTCAGGTCCCATTACATTGTAGGCATAATCCCAGGAATCCGGGTCATCTCCACCAGGTTCTCCGCGTTCAATTCCCCCGGGCACACCCATATGGTATATTTTTGAAACCCTGGCTGTATAGTAGCCCTTTTCCCTGAAAAAACCTGCCATTGAAGGATGGTCAGAAAGTGCGGGGTTCACTGCGCGGTAACTGCCAAGGTCATAACTGTTATTGATAATTCCGTTGGTTTCCGGATGTAATCCACTCATGAAGGACGCTCTTGAAGGACCGCATAGGGGATACTGGCAGTATGTCCGGTTGAACCGTACACCTTCAGCGGCCAGGCGGTCAAGGTTAGGTGTATGTTTATCCAGTTCCATATAGGGTCCGATGCGGGTGTTCAGGTCATCGGAAACAATCAGCAGAATGTTTGGCTGTTGAGCTCTCAAAAGAGTAGTAATTGATAGCAGGAATATAAGTACTAAAAATCTCACTTTAACTGTCATATCTATGTTTCTTAAGTTTGTTTAAGGTTTAATTCCTCCAAATAAAGCCAGTTCAAATATCTTCATATAACAATCAACATTGGTAAATCCAATGTCCTTTAACCACAGACATTGTTTTTCAACCGATTCCAATTTATTTAAGATCTTATGTTCAGGATCATTATAGATCTGCTCTATTTCTTCCTTTGTTTTTCCGTCTTTGATATGATCATGATAATTGGACATCCCATCTATAAATAGATCATTGAACATTTCCTGGACAAGAGGTGTAGGGGATGAAACATGCTCAAGATTCAAGAAGATCCCATTTGTATTAAGTAAATCGAATATATCCCTGTACAAGCTTTTCTTCAGTGTGTTTTCAATATGATGGATGGCATACCCGGATATAATCAAATCAAATTTTTGTGATGTCAATATGGATCTGTACCAATCGGGATCACCAAAATTTTGAACTACAAACTCGGACTTATGATCTACATCTTTGTTTTTTGCTTTTTTAATCATCTCTGCAGAAAGATCCAGGAAAACTCCATGAGCATCCGGGTAAAGCTGATAAATAAAATGTCCCAAAAATCCATCCCCGCATCCCAGATCCAAAAAAGTTTTAATCGATGGATTGAATTTTCCAATGATTCTCGAAATCATGTCCAATTGTTCTTCAGCAAGGGGAAAGAATTGCCGAACACCTTCAACATACTTAAAGAGCTTCTCTTTTTTATCCCAATAACTCATAATAAGTACAAACTTTACTGCTCCAGTAGACAAAGCGATCTGTACAGTGCTGATTGAATTATTATCTTCCCTTTCTTAAAATATCCATGGCACATAAATAACCACTAAAAATGGCACCGGAAAATCCTCCACCGATCTTTGTCCATGCTGATGCAAAATGCAAATTATCGATAGATTGTGATCTTATCAAGATAACCCTCTCTGGTGTCTGTGCAAATCCATAAACAGCTCCACCAGGATTTAAGGTATAGCGGTCAACAGTTTTTGAAGTACCCACTTCATAGTATTCAATATGATCCTTTAATTCCCGGAATAAGCTTTTCTAATTTTTCGATAAAGATCTCAGCAACTTGCTTCTTTTTTGCCTTATAATCTTCTTTATCAAGTTTATCCCAATCCGAATAATAATCAATGCAGCAGATAACTCCGACACTTTTTTCTTCAGTTGTAAGTGCCGAATCAATCTGACTGTAATCGACAAAAGTAAAACTCCGTTTCTTAAAATCACCTCTATTATTTGCTTTGATATCAGCCTGAGTTTTTATCGATTCATCAAAAACAAAAGTTGAATAATATTTGCTGCCCAGATCTTTCGCTTTTTTCTTAAAACCAAAATATATGGTTAGGAGTGATGCTCCAGGTTCCAGTTTATCAAATTGTTGTTGTAATTCTCTCCATGTTCCTCTGGCAACAGCGTATTGGCAACATTTGGAATCGCAGCATTGGCAATAATTTCATTTCCAAAGGCTGAAATTGATTCAGAGGTTTTTTTTCCAACTTCAATATATTTGATCCCAACTGCTCTATTGTTTTCAGTAATAATCTCGGTTACCAGGTGTTTCAGGATCACTTTACCTCCGTTCTGTGAAATATAATCTAGAGAGGTAATCTGAAAGTTTTTGTGAACCTCCTTTAATAAAATTGCCCCCTCCCTGGAAATAACTTCCCTGGGCTATGGAATAGTAGTTCAGGGAAATTGAATAGGGATCATCATGAAAATATCCAAGATTTCCCAGCAGGATAAGCTTCAGGTCTTCGTTGGAGATTATTGAATCTAGAAATTCACCAAGGATATTTCAGGTTTTCCTTCCGATTCTTTAGCCTTTTTCCTGGCATTAAGAACCTGGTCAAAATAAGCCTTTATGCCATCTTCTTCTTCTGGAAAAGTTTCAGTTAGAACCTTAATTGCCTCATCAGGATCATGTGGTATGGTAATCTCATACCGCCCATTGGTAAAATGATAAAATTCAGGGACTTTCAGGAACTCGACTTCATCAAATACGCCCAGGTCATTGAATATCCGGGTCTTCATATCCCTTCTGTCCAGTCCGTCCATTTCATGCAGGCCTACTTCAAAAGTAAAATCCCGGCGTTTAAATGTGGTGGCACAGCCGCCCGGCCTGTCATGCTGCTCAACAAGCAATACTTTTTTTCCTTCTTTGGCCAGTTTTGCCCCTGCTGTCAAGTCCACCAAGTCCACTGCCAATAATGATAATATCATACTTCATCTGGAATGGGATATCGTTTAAATTCGGCATTTCTGTCAAATAAATATCTGTAGGTAATATATTGCTTAACCGAAACACATCCTACAGAGATAAAAATTTTCTTCATTTTAGGATTAAAATCACCCACCCATGAAAATTCAATTTCCTTATACTGTGGTTTTCCGTTCCAATACTTCTGCAATTTTCAAAATAAAAGCCGATTCAATTCCCAGATTTTGAAATTCAGGGACAACACCCATTAACATCCCTCGTGCACGGGAAATGACTTTTTTCTTTTTCAGATATACAAATTTCAGCTTGTTCCAAAGATCCAGTTTGCCGTTCATGTATTTCAATATCTCATTCACATCGGGAAACATAAGATATATGGCAATGGGCCTGCCATCTTTATAGGCAAACCAGATAAACTCCTCCTCCACTATGGCTTTTGCCTTTTTGAGCGTATTTCGAATATAAGCTGGCTTCAGAGGTTCAAAATTTTCCTTGAATGAGGCCCAGGCAACATTAAATACCTCGGCAAATTCGTTCGTGAATTTTTCTTCTTCCTTCCATGTAAAATGTTTGAATTCATATCCTGGCTTTTTTGCTACCCATTCTGCAATGCGCAAAAACCGCTCTGGTAATTTTTTCGATACATCCAGGTGAAATCCTTCCTGCTTAAAATATGTTTTAAATCCATATGATTCGAACAGTTCCCGGTAATATTTATGGTTGTAGGAAAGTTCATAGGCATAGCGCATAAATCCATCAACAAGGAGTCCCCAGTACCTGTCTGTCTCACCAAAATTTATTGGGCCATCCATGGCCTGCATATCCTGGCTCTCCAGCCAAGCCCTGGCAGTATCAAAAAGTAGGAATGCTGCTTCTTTGTCATCTATGCATTCAAAAAAACCTATCCCTCCTGTGGGCTGATTTTCACCTGCTGATGTTTTATAATCAATAAATGCAGCTATACGTCCTATCAATCTTCCGGATTCATCCTTTAACAGCCAGCGTTCAGCAATTCCATGATTGTAATAGGTATTTTGCTCCGGGTCAAAAATGGCATCCATATTCTTATCAATGGGGCAAACCCATATATTGTCATTCTTATAGATGATTCTGGCTACATCCAGGAATTCCTTTCTTGATCTCTTATCTGATATTTTAGTGACAATCATTGGTATCAGTCCGACTATTTTAAATATATCTGGTCGATCAGATCCTGGTATTTTTCAGCGATAAATTTCCGTTTCATCTTCAGGGTTGGTGAAAGCTCTCCTGTTAAAGGTGACCAAACATCGGAAACCAATCTGAACCTGTTGATCTTTTCAAAATCGGAAATGGTTTCATTATATTTTTGGACCTCCTTTTTGAACGCATCCATTAACTGGCTGTTGGTTAACAGATCAGCATTGTTGTCACCGCTGATTTTATTTGCTTCACACCAATCTTTGACAAATAAATAGTCCGGTGCGATCAGTGCAGATGCAAATTTTTCATGTTCGCCAATAACCATGATCTGTTCAATAAATGATGATTCTTTGAATTTATTTTCAATTACCTGGGGAACAATGAATTTACCACTGGAAAGTTTAAATATTTCTTTCTTGCGGTCGGTCACAAACAAAAATTTATCATCCTCTATTCTGCCTATATCACCTGTACAGAACCATCCATCATCGGTGAATGACTTTTTGGTAAGCTCAGGATCCTTGTAATACCCCATCATAACATTATGACCTCTGCACAGGATCTCTCCATCATCGGCTATTTTCACATCAACGCCTTCAATCAGGGAACCTACAGAGCCCAATCGTAGATCCGGCCTGGTCTTCCTGTTAATGGTTATTATGGGAGAAGTCTCCGTGAGTCCGTACATATTCAGCACTTTTATCCCCGCAGCCCAGAATATCCTTTCAACCCTGGATGGCAATGCTGCACCTCCACATCCTACCAACTCAATTTTCCCACCTATAGCATCCCTCCACTTTGAAAAGATTAGTTTATCGGCGATTCTCAGCCTGAACCTGTAAAACCAATTGCTTTCTCCATGGGGCTTATATTTTAATCCGATTTTTACAGCCCAGAAGAAAATAGCCTTTTTGGCCCCGCTAAGCTTTTTCCCTTTGATAATTATGGTATCGAATATCTTTTCAAGAATCCGGGGAACAGCATCAAAACCATGAGGTTTGATATCGCGCATGTCAGCCGCAATGGTGCCCATATTCTCAGCATAATAGATACTGCAGCCACTGTACTGGGTCTGGTAATTTCCCATTCGCCCGCCAACATGGCATAAGGGCAAGATACTCAGATACTTTTGATCCGGCTTCAGGTCAAAAATTTCAGCAGCAGCCAGAAAATTCCTGACCAGGTTGGTATGTGATAGCATTACTCCTTTCGAAGTTCCTGTTGTTCCTGAAGTGTAGATCAGGGAAGCCAGATCATCCGGATTGATATCAGATCTAATTTTCTCAAAATCTTTCCTGTTGTAAATCTCAGATTTTTGACCCTGTTCAATAAGTTCCAACCAGTTTTTTTCATTTTCAACTGGATCAAAAGTATAGGAGCCTTCGATATTCTTTAACCCTTTCGATAACCGGTTTAAGGTTCTCGAGCAGTTTGCTGTCAGCAATAAATACATACCGGGCATCTGAATGCCTGAGGATATTTTCATATTCGGAACAGCTCAGGGAGGTATACAGCGGGACATGCACAACACCGATCATGGCCATCCCCATATCAATGAAATTCCATTCCGGCCTGTTATTTGAAATAGATGCGATCTTGTCTCCCTTTTTAAATCCCCTCACCAGTAAACCCAAACTGAAATGATAGGAATAATTGATATATTCCTGGGTGCTATATTTTATCCATTTTCCATTTTGTTTAACTGCCAGGGCATCTTCTTTCATGAAATGCTCCCGGTATCGATCCAAGAGGTCAAAAGTTCTTTTAATTTCCATTTTCGGGTACAAGTTTTATTTTTTCAACAGATACTGACTCGATCTTGCTTTTTGAAAAATATACCGGGAAATATTCATCTCCGGCCCAGGGTTTAAACAGATTTTTATAGAAGCGGCTTCCTGGATCTCCTGACTGTCCGGGTGCATTGGTACCTACAGAACCGTCCCAATCATTTACATCCACTATTATTCTGAACGTGGCACCGGATACCTGGTTGTTCGCTCCAGATGTAGATCCGGGTGTATATTGGTTCCCTCCCCTTGGCAATGCGGGAGTGTTAAGCTGAATTTGCAATTCCTCATTAACCACTCCTCCAAGGGGATGTCTTATCTGTACATGTTTATATTTTGCCTGCCCATATTTCCAGTCTGCCGGGTTATCTCCATACTTTCTGGATAATCCATCAACCGCAGTCTTAAATGTTCCTGCCAGGTAATGATCTCTTTGGGGTTCTGCGTTTCGTCCAAATTTGATTTCAGGATTCATTATCCACCGGATCAGGGTTGTCAATTGTACACTTGATATTATTTCCTGCGCCTCCGGATCAGGCATATATTCAAACTTCTTTCTCTGCAATTCCCTTTCCCATGCATTATAAATTCCCGCAGGGATGGATTCTTCAGAGAGTATAAAATCCCAGTCCAATAAAAACTTTTGGGCTAATATCGCCAGGGAGTCTGTGAAAGAAAGGTTTTTAAGAAGTGGAACCAGTGTCCGGGCCGGTATTGAGAAATAATCAGTCTGCAATTTTTTCATATCCTCCATAGAAACTTTCTTTCCGGCCGCCAGTATTTCATTGATCCTGTCTCCCCTGAAAGGATCGGCCCACCTGTAAGCCATAGCATCCCAATGTGTATAACTCTCCGGGATCACGTTCTGGTTGGCAGTGGCTATAAAACCCTTTGCCGGATTATAAATGCTCGGCTTCTGTATAATAGGCAGGTATCCGTCCCATTCATACCGGCCATCGCCCGGAACCGGTACCAATCCGCTGAAATTCTTTCGGATGGGTGCAATGCCTACCGCCTGCCAGCCAATATTTCCTTCCCGGTCTGCCCATATCATATTTTCACCCGGTATATTACTGAAATTGCAGGCATCCCTGAATTCTTCCCAGTTCTCCGCCTGATTCATCCTCAGGGAGGCCAGGTAGGGTGAACCGCCTGCTTCCATCCAGGCACACCTTACAGCATAGGCTTTGTGGTTTAATGAATCAATATAGGTGACCGGTCCATGCCTGGTGTAATACAATTCCACTATAACATTCTCACTGTTCTTTACCGGGATGATCTCATTGATCAGGGTCATATTCTCCCAGTTATCCTTGTACCTGTACTGGTTCAGATTTTCAGGATTGAGTTCATACACATACAGGTCTTCCCCGTCCGTCCGGAAAACTGTCAGTCCCCAGGCACCAAAATCATTATGCCCTATCGAGACACCGGGGATCTCTGGTTCACCTCCACCTATCACATTCCACCCGGGAGCAGAGAGGTGTACCATATAACGGAGAGAAGGAATCGACAGGCTCCTGTGTGGATCATTGGCCATATATGCATGCCCGTTTGCGGTCAGTGAGGGATCGACAACCCAGTTATTGCTGCCGGACCATAACTGTTCATGGATATCCGTCATTTTTTCAATATCAGCAGAGGCTTTACCTGCATCCTTTTCAATCCGGTATTCCGGAACAATATCTTCCGGCAGGAACCTTACAGGTGATCTGAAACTATTGTACAATGCCAGAATATCATCAAATAAAAGTGCACCATTTATGGATGGATCCAGGGCTATCTCAGGATCTCTGGGATGAAACCAATAGTATTCCTTCACTTTCTCCGGTCCCAGTTTTGCTACCCCCCTGCCTATGCTCAATTCAGTCCCGATATTTCCCAGCAATCCCTGATGCCGGGATATGACTACCTCCGGCGTCCATTCCTGCGGCTTGATATTGAGAGCTTTAAATGTTACAGGTAGCAGTTCAGGATCTTGCAGCATCTCTTTGATGCAGGCATTCACTCCGGCTACATAGGCATTGATAATGGCTTCTCCCTCGGGGTGGTAATGCTGCATCTCTTTTTTCATATCCCCCCTGAACATGAACAGTCGGGTCCCGATATCTCTGCTTAATTCACGCGGGCCAAGAATTTCTGCAACTGTACCGGTCGCCTGTCTTCTCCAGATCTCAAACTGGAAAAGCCGGTCCCTCGCCGCACAATATCCCTGGGCCATGAATAAGTCATGCTGATTACTGGCATATATATGATTGATACCTGCCTCGTCCCTGATCACTTCAACCTTTTCAAGGAGGCCCTGTATCTGGATTTGATTATCGAACTCCCTGTACCCATTGCACGAAATGAATATTAAAAGAACAGGGAGGTATTTTATTGAGCCTTTCATATTCAATGGATTATTTATCTACTTTTTGCAGGGTATATGTCGGGCCATCTGAAGATATGGATTTTTTTTCAAAGAAAATTCTGTCTATCCTTGGGTATCTGGCCGTGAAAGCTGTATCCCATCCATGATAAATGATCCAGTCTTTCGCTTTTTTATCCTTATACATGAAGTGATGTCCCGGACCTTTTACCATTTCATTGCTGGCCAGGATAGTATCAGGCTGTTCTATAAATGGACCCGTAGCGGAAGAGGCAATGGCATAACGCACATGATACGTGTGATCTGTCCATCCGCCACAGCTGTATGTAAGAAAGTATTGATTGTGCCTGTATTGTAAGAACGGCCCTTCCTGCCATGGGTGATGGCTGATGACCTGTTTTGGCTTTCCTGCAATCTCAGTCGGGGAAAGCAGGCGATCCTGATAGATCTGACCTGCAGTTAAACCATCCTCATTAAGATGTTCAATGGTATAGAAAATGTACATTTTGCATTTATCCTTATCCACATAAACATGTCCATCAATAGAAGCATGAGATATAATAACGCCAAAATTCTCATAAGGACCACAAATATTATCAGCTATTGCCAGGCCAACCCGATTGCCCGAGTTCTGGGGGGAATGTTTAGGCGTGGCGGTATAATAGAGGTGCCATTTATCATTGAGTTTGATTACCTCGGGCGCCCAGAAATGTTGATAATTCCAATCTGTTTCACTGCCTCTCTCCACAGCCCCCCGAACGAACTCCCAGTTTAGGAAATCTGTGGTCCTGTGAATAGGTATAAACCGTCCATCATCCGCTCTACCGGTTGCAAACAGATAATAGTAGCCATTATCATACATCATACAGGGATCGGCAAGATATTTATCGATGATGGGATTGGTATATGTCAGCCCATCTTTTCTCCCACCACATCCGACCAGGAGGACCAGCAATACAATAAACAATTGGCAACGAAATGGCATGGAATTAATAGGTTTGAATTTTTTTAAGGCTTTTCAAATAACAAATTCTGCTGATATGCCCAAGGAAAATTATTGTCAGGTAGTTCAACCATATCCAGGGTGACTGATCAATGAAAAAGGTCCAGTTTGACGGGTTACCAAAAAAAATGGGCACAACAATGATATATACAACAGCATCCAGCATGAAGGAGAGGATGATCCAGAACAGGATCAAATAATTAGTCTGTTTTAATGACTCTGATCTTTCACATTTTGTCCGCCGCAGATAGATGTAGAAAAGGTAGCCGAACACGACGAGGCATCAGGGTAAAAATATGCATATCCACATTAAGTGCTATATGGATGTAATAGGTTGAAAATCCGACGACAGCCCAATCAGATACCCCATCCCGAAAAGTGTAAATGCCAGTTTAATGCTCTTCAAAATACCTGATTATCTTTTCATTAACCCTGCCATCCCTGGGAATTTCGTCCTTATCCAGTAAAGGATCAAATTTTTCCATGGTACAGATCGTGAAATATTATTTCATATCCATTATCTGACAGCCTCCTCCTGCAGGTATCAGCTATGGCATGATTGAAACTGTTTTGATCCGGGTGAGCCAGGACAATTAGAACGTTCATGTTTGCATTTGTTCTCCTAATTTAATCAATTGTAGTTCTTAATTAGAAACATCTGCCCTCAATTTGAAAAATGCACGATAAGAAACATGACTGAATTTATGTCCATCGGTCAGGTCCGACAATGGATCATGTATTACGAATTGGGTAACCCTGAGTTTCTATCAGATCGCCCAGGAAATTATTCACCTCCCTGAGAAAACCATTACTGAACCTGTATTTTCTCGACGGGAAGTCCCTGCTGGCAGCCAGGTAATCCTCCACCTTTGACAGGTCCGCCTTCACACCGAGGTCGAGTTGCTCTGTCAGGGCTGCCAGGATTCTCTCCGGATCCTTTGTAAGCTCCTCGTAGCTGAGCTCGATCAATTGTTCTGAAGGGATCAGGCTTTTTTTATCGAGGTAAGTACTGATCATCCTTTCATAATTCCCGAGAAGGAAGCGGTCCACCTCGTTCTCGTCGTAATTTTGTAAAGAATTGCCTTTCAAGAGGGATTGGAAAAATAACATGGATGACTGCAATGTCTCGTAAGGATCCCTTTTAAGGTAAATGAAACGGGCATTCGGGAACTGATCCAAAAGCACCGGTATCCTTGCCGTGTTGGTCGGATTCTTCGAGATGAAAACTTCTCCACGCGTGTTCAGCTGACATCTTCGGATGTATTCCCTGTAGTGTTGCTGGAATTCTTTTGACCTTGTGCTTTGCGGGTCTTCCAGGTACATGAATTCCTCGGCAAAGTGTTCCACATGCCTTGGAAAATAAAACCAGTAGTAAAAACTGAAGAACCTTTCCTGTCCCAGGGCAAGTTCTTCCTCCTGTGGAAGATCAGGATGCATCTTCATTGCATCAGTGGGACGTTTTCGCGGCATGAACACCCACATGAAGAACTTTACCAGGCCCTTGAAGGCAAAAAGGTTGTTTGGAAAGGCAGCATGATATGTGGTTGTGTAAGCGGCCGGATAAACCTGGCATAATAGATTATGAAGAAAGGAGGTTCCACTTCGCCAATGCCCGATAATAAATACAGGTGGAAAGTCCAGGGATGCACGGTCCCGAATGGACCGGTAACGGATCCGGTCGTACCGGGCCAGTTCATGGAGGATCCGGTTGAGCATTTTGGTCCGCCGGTATTTCACCCGGTATTCAGGGTCAACAGAAAAGTGCTTCTCTATTTCATTCAATACATACCGGTTGCAGCCGATCAGCGGGTTCACAAGATATTGAAAATCCTGCTTTCATCAGGTTGATTTATGAGTTATGGAAACACGATAATCCAAATACAAGAACCAGTATTCCAATATGATGAAGGTAAAAACTCTGTTGGATTTATTATAGTGATTTTTCTTTTAACTATCAGTTTGTAGGACAATCCGCGCGGCTTGTACCTGATCGGAATATGTCCCATTTTTCCTACCATAAATTAAATTTCAGGACTATTGACTGTAAGGATTGGGAATAGTGTAATTTTAAGTCATAATTCTTTGATTTAACAAATATTATAGTTTAAATTAGCATGCATATTAATGCACTTTGAAAAACAAGAATGGTGATTAACATTACCGAATGTATGCAGTACTCTGGACACAGCTTTCGTTCAGGACGCAGAAGATGTAAGCACCTGGATAAGGGGGCTTTTGGCGGCTATATTTGTAAACTTGGGAATCAGATCGATTTCTTGGCACCAAGACTGAGTAAGGATAACGAAATCTGCAAGGATAAAGAAATTTCAAAAACGGCTTAGCAGCCAATACTTCAACTTTTCTACAGGACCCAGCATTTAACTGGTATACAAATATGTATTCATAGGGATATTAAATCGAATGCCAGCCTCATAAGTCTGCCACTTGAAAAGCAATTGCCTTAATATCTTGATCTGCTCTTGATATTCCATATTTAGTTTAGGCAGTGTCTTCTTCCTTTCCTCAATTGACATAAAACGACCCCTCCGGAGCCGAGGGGCCATTAACTGATTTTGGCGATCATGATAACCGCTTATCACGATGCCTGGATGAGTCAATCAAAGATAAAAAAAAACCGGCAAGTGTACCGGGTTTGATCTCACTATTCTGACTCTCTTTTATCCAATTTTTCGGATAATGGCTAATGCCGTATCACGCAGAACTTTGCTAATATTTGACATCAATTGAATGGATTGTTGTTGTCTTTGGAGATTGTTTTGCACATCAATGGATTCTAGCTGTACAGGTTTTTCAACGGTAGGTGCTGGTTGCGTATTAGGCGTATTGGTTTGATTAACCTGATCTTGTGCCATAACAGCATTCAGGTTAAATAAGCAAAGCACTACGACGGCACATAAATACAGAGTTAATCTTTTTACCCGTGGAAAACGTGTGTTATAATCTGAAGTTTTCATGACAGTTAGATTTAGAGTTTGTTTAAAGCAAAGTTATTGCATTTCCTACCCTATAACCTAACAGCAATGTATCCAGTATTGACTATTATGTAACGGGGATTTTAGAAGTCTATCCCTCTATTAATATTTACATATCGCATAATAAATTGTCCTATTCCATGCCCATTTTAACGCCTTGATATAATCAGGGACATCAATTTTCATTCGGTTAAGATCTGTAGGATCCCATCCATACTTCTCCTTGTTGATCTCATCCCAGAATTTAACTCTTTGTTCATTAGTTAATTCTTCATTAACTTTGGTACTGTCTTTTTGAGTTTCCATTTGCTTGGTTATTTAATTAGACATTGGGGATGCGTGGCTGCATCCCCTTTTTTTATCCTCCTGCCCGTAAAACAATGAGACACATTAACCGTCGGGCAGACGGAGATGGCCTGTCGAGCGAACTGCATGAGCGGTCGGCAGCAGGAACCTGCACCTGGGCCTCACCGTATTTATTTAGCTTATTGGTACGATTGAATATGAACTCTATTTATTATTGGGTGATACGGGGAAAATACCAATAAAAAAGGGATGTTAAGAAAACACCCCTAAGTACTCCCGACGGGATTCGAACCCATGACCTACGGCTTAGAAGGCCGTTGCTCTATCCAGCTGAGCTACGGGAGCAAAATCGCTGGCAAAAATACAAAAATCCATGAATTTCAGGCCACCAATGATTAGTTTAAAGGAATGGTGACCTTGATTGATCCCAGCAATCCTCCAACTCCAGCTCCCACCACTGCCAGTGGCAGGCCAAGCACGATGGCTTTATCTCCTGCAGTATATGCCATAAAGGTATCGGGAGGATCATCCCCATCTATCAATCCTATTAATCCACCTATGGCAAAACCAGTCAGGGCCCCGATGAATACTCCTCTCCCTATCCGGCCTTTTCTCCTGGCTTTCATTTTTTCGATATTTGCTAATGGAATAAAGGAAAATTCCAGGGGGCGGTTCATTAACTCAGCATAGGTAATTTGTGCTGAATCGATTTCCTTAAAGTCTTTGAACCCATCCCAGACAATGATAGATGAATCATTTTTTTCATACAAAAACCCTTTCAATTTAAGCTGGTCTGGTGTTAATGTAATCCAGGTTTTATAAGATCTCTTCTTTTCAAATTTATAGCCGCTCATTAAATCCTGCTTTTCCTGGGCACAAGAAAAATTTGCCATAAGGAGAGGTAAAAATGCTATCAGTAATATTTTTTTCATGTTTTTAGCTTAGATCTCCTCAAGGGAATGAACTGAGATCGATCTCATCCCATTCTCTATTTCCTGTACCATCCTGGTCAGCCTGGTGTTCACCGGTGTACTCACACCGTATTCTTTTCCCTTTGACGAGATATATCCATTGAAAAAATCAATTTCAGTTTTCCGGCCGCGTTCAAGGCTTTGCAGGCTGGAGGATTTCAGTTTCCGGTATTTGAACCCGATGACCCGAATGGTCAGATGTTGTTTGAACGAGGACATCACCCCTGATCTCAGGAATTGATAATAGTCCAGTTTCCCGGCGTACGGCTTTACTTTGAGCTGCATGGCATCTGCCACCTGAATGGCTTCCCTGATGATATCGATAAAAATATTACGTATATAACGTCTGGCCAGCATATCTCCCAGGAATAAACCACTGATAGCTCCAAGTGTGGTTATACATGAATTAATGATGAGCTTGGAGTAAAGATGGGAGATGATCTCATTGCTTGTTTCGGTGGGCAGGATATGCCGCAGGATACCTGCAACTTCTTCCAGCTTTTCATCTTTATCCCGTTCCCAGTTCCCGATAACAAACTCACCGCCCGAGGTCATTTCATACTTTGTGGGGGAAACCAGGGACGCTCCCCAGCCCACAACGCAGCCCACCGTACGGATATTTCCAGCAACAGAGGACAGGGCTTCTTCGCAGATCCCATTCTGCATTGAAACCACTCTCGACTGATCATGAATAAAAGGCAATATTTCCCTGGCCACCTTTAGCAGTGCATCGGACTTTGTGGCAATGAATACATAATCAAATTTTCCGGTAAGCTCAGCTGCCCGGGCAACAGCAGGAACCTTCACAGAAAACTCCCCGCAGAAACCACTGACATCCATTCCCTCATTACTGATCTTTTCAGCCAGTTCAGGATATTTGGCAACCAGACAGACATCATATTGCTCACGGGCCAGGATGGCGGCGGTGATTCCTCCAATCGCGCCAGCACCAACCACGAGAATTCTTTTGGATCCTTCCATGTATTGAAATCTTATGACTCCCTTATCCAGTTGACCAGGCCCTTTTTCCTGATGATATCCAGCAGTTTTCCAGGCAGAGGTGGATAATGGAATACCCTCTCATTCAGCTCAATCGTACCCTTATCCAGGCTAACCGTAACTTTATCGCCGGACCGGTAACTCTCAACCACTTCCGCTTGTACGATAAGAATCAGTCCCTGGTTTACACTGGACCTGAAAAAAATCCTGTTCACCGATTTTACGATCACTGCCTTTACTCCGGCATAAGCCAATCCCACTGCCGGATGTTCCCGGGAACTGCCGCAACCAAAATTCTCTCCTGCAATGATAATATCCTCCTGCTCAACCTTTGTGGCAAAAGCTGGATCGAACCCAGCAAACAAATGCGGCAGAATGGATTCAGGATCTGCACTGGAAACAGTATAGGTCAGGTTTCCTGCAAACATCTGGTCGGTATTCAGGTTATCCACATCTGCATAATTCCAGACATTGTTGATCTTCCTCGCGTCTGATGCATCAATCCCGGTAATCCCCAGCTTCTGGTCCGGCCTTAATTTTATAATCTTCTGGTCATACCCCACATGTGAAGTTATTTCGCCTTTTATGGCACTGGATGCGACAGTCGCCGGGGAAGCCAGGTAGATCTCAGCTGAATGGTTCCCCATTCGCCCTTTGAAATTACGGTTGGCTGTGGAGATGACCCTGAATCCATCGGCCGGTATTCCCTGTCCCGTTCCCAGGCAGGGTCCGCAGGAAGCGCTGAGCACATTGGCCCCGGCTCCCAGGAACGTGGTGATCAAACCTTCTTCTATGGCCTGCAGGTATATTTCCCTTGTTGCGGGAACCACCAGCAGCTGGAACCCTTCCTTGACCTGCCGACCCCTCAGGATGGCTGCAGCCTCACGCAGGTCTTCTATCCTCCCGTTCGTACAGGTGCCTATCAATCCCTGCTGTACTTTTGTCCCTGCCACCTCGGCCACTGTTTTGATATGATCCACCTGATGTGGAGCAGCCACAAGCGGTACTACCTCGAAAAGGTTAATGTCGATCTCATCCGTATATATTGCATCAGGATCAGCCCATACTTCATTGATCTCAATATCTCCAAAAAATGCCCTCAGAACCTCATCCGGAGGAAAGACGGCATTTTTGGCTCCCATCTCAGAAGCCAGATTGGCCAGGGTCATGCGTTCTGATATACCGAGGCCTTTCACCCCCTCTCCATGAAATTCAATGGACCTGTAATTGGCACCTGCTGAACCGATCAATCCAATGATCCATAAAGAAAGGTCTTTAGCATAGACCCCTTCCCTCAGTTGCCCTGTCAGGTTGATCTTCATGGAATCAGGGACCCTGAACCAGGTTTCTCCCCTTTTCCATATCCCGGCGGTTTCGGTCCGGTCAATACCGGCTGCCATGGCATTAAATGCACCCGCAGTACAGGTATGACTATCGCTACCAACAATGATCATGCCCGGCATGGCATGGTTGGACATGATCTGGTGGCAAATCCCCCTGCCTGCATCATAGAACTTTTTTATGCCCTGCAGTCCTGAGTAAATTCCCGGATCTCCTGGTAATCTGTAGCAAGTTTCGCATTGGTGGGAGGAGCATTGTGGTCAAGGACGATCAGCAGCTGATCAGGATCGGCCAGGTCCTCACCATTCATCTTCTCAAAGGTTTTCCGAATGCTGGCCGTATTATCATGTGAAAGGACAATATCCGGTTTCCTGAATACGATGCTTCCCCGCGGGGCATCAAAGATCTTTTCAACAAAGGTCTTTCCCATGATCAGAATAGTCCCCCGTTTTGATATATCTCCATCTGGACATCTGAAAACGGGTTTGCCTGAATGCTTTTCTGATTACGTAAATTAATGATTTTTCCCGTACTCACATCGACGGATACCGAGTCCCCCGTCCTCAGTTCCAATTCTTCTATACTCCCGGCACTGAGAATAGGGAAATGCGGCATTGATGGCATTCCGTTCATAGATAGATCCAAAAGACTCTGCGACGATACAAGCCACACCAAGAGATTTGAAACAATCCACGGCTTGTTGCCGGGAACTTCCGGCTCCGAAGTTTTTACCTGTGAAGATGATATCACCTTTCCTGGCCTCAGTGGCAAAAGATTCAAATCCCTCCAGGTTTCCGAAGGCATATTTTCCCATCTCACTGGTATCAGTAATGGCCAGATGCCTGTTATGAAAGATCATATCCGTATCAATATCATCCTGGAAAATAAGCCAGACACGGCCGGTAAATTCCACAGGATTATTTTCTTTTGGGGTTTTCGGGGGATCGGGATTCACGACTGTAGTGGAAGGTCGGAGTTCCCTTTTAGCAGGGTTATCTGATATCCGGCCAGGATCTGTGATAAAACCTGATACAGCACTGGCTGCAGCAACTTCCGGGGATGCCAGGTAAACTTCACCCATGCCTTGCTTCCCGGGAAAATTGCGGTTCCCGGAACTGACCGTTACCTCCCCTGGCCCATTCTGTCCCACCTGTCCCGCCGCACACCCGGCACATCCTGGATTGGACAACAATGCCCTGGCGTCCTTAAATATTTCAATGAGCCCTTCCTCGAGGCACATGTTCCAGACCCTGTCTGTGCTGGGAACAATTTTCAACACCACGCCATCCGCCACTTTCCGGTCTTTCAGCACACTCGCTACGACCCTCATATCCTCTATCCTGCCGTTGGTACAACTACCTATGATTACGGAATCTATAGGGGTACCCAATACCTCATCCAGTGGAATGGCATCATGCGGTTTTCCAGGACGCGAAACCATGGGGGTAAAATCCCCTGCCTTCAGCTCGATCTCTTCCGAATACTCAGCATCAGGATCTGCAAGTACGGGATCTATCCTCCGGCATATCCTTGACTCACAGTACCTGATCACTTCCTGATTGGGCGGGATCATTATGGTAACAGCGCCCATTTCGGTGGCCATGGAAGCAATGGTGATCCTTTTGTCAAGAGAGAGGCTATCAATCTCTTTCCCGTAAAGTTCAATCGATTTACCTAAAAATGTGTTCGCTCCGAAACGGGCAAGAAGGTTTAATATAATATCCTTGGCACTGACATTTTCCGGCAGATTTCCTTTGATGGTCAGTTTGACCGATTCTGGCACCTTGAACCAGATCTTTCCTTTGCTCCATGCGGCTGCAATGTCCTTGTCACCCATCCCCTGTCCAAATGCACCAACGGCACCGAGTATATTGGCATGCGAATCTGTAGAGATCGCTGTGGCACCGGGATAGACCAGCCCTTCCTCGATCAGCAGGTGTGTTCCTACACCTCGGTTAATGTCGTAAACCTTGATGCCGTACTCCCGGGCAAACACCCTGCAAATCTGCTGATTGGCTGTATACTTCTGATCTGAACCTGTTGGATTACAGTCAAATGTAAAGAAAGTCCGGTCCGGATCAGCGATCCCCAGTTTATTCTCCCGGATATTTTTTACCACATTGGCACCCCCGAAATCACGAGCCACCCTGGCATCGATTTCCACATCAAGGATGTCCCCGGGTTTTACCTCAACTGCCTTGCTATGATTGGCAAGGATCTTTTCTATGATGGTCATGCCTGCAAAATTACTGGTTTCCCCTTTAGAAATTTTCCATATAAAAGATTTCATTATGTTAAATAACAGTATTTTTACATCTCTTCTAACCGGCATGAAAAGAACCACCAGGTCCAATATTTGGAAACTTTATCTTATCAAGATCTCCAAGTGGTTCATGCTTTTCATGCCTTATGTCATCCCCTTTTACCAGGACAATGGATTGGACATGCACCAGATCATGGTACTGCAGGCCATTTATTCTGTCTCCATTGTGGCGCTTGAGATCCCTTCGGGCTATTTTGCTGATGTGATCGGACGGCGCAGGACACTTATCCTCGGTGTGATCATGGGAGCAATAGGAATGGGCCTGTACAGTATATCATACAGTTTTTTGGGTTTCCTCATTGCTGAACTGGTCCTGGGATTCGGACAAAGTTTCATTTCTGGCGCTGATTCGGCCCTGCTCTACGATTCTCTGCTGGAAAACAATAAGGAAAAAGACTATATCAAATATGAAGGCCGCATGGTATCCGTCGGCAATATGGCAGAAGCCGTAGCCGGTATTGTTGGGGGCTTGCTGGCACTGATCAGTCTGCGAACCAATTACTATGCCCAGACAGGAGTGGCCTTTCTGGCTGTACCGGCTGCCCTGCTCCTCGTAGAGCCTGGCAAACATAAGCGCCTGGGTGTGTTCAACTTTCGAACCATCCTTGATGTGGTTATGGATTCGTTGTTTATAAACAAGGAACTCCGGACCAATATATTTCTATCGGCCATTATCGGCACGGCCACATTAACCATGGCCTGGTTTGCCCAGCCATATTTTGAATTTGTGGAACTACCGCTTTCCCTGTTCGGTATTTTATGGACAGCATTGAACCTGACAGTAGGGATTGCAGCCATGATCGCTTACCGGGTGGAACGAAGATTGGGCGCCAGGCTTACCGTACTGTTACTCGCCATTTTAATACCTGCAGGCTATCTTGCACTGGGACAACTCAGCTCCATATGGGCCATCAGTATCCTCTTTTTCTTCTATATTATCAGGGGACTTGCCACACCTGTGTTGAAAGACTACATCCACAGGCTAACATCCTCGGATGTACGTGCCAGTGTGCTTTCTGTGAGAAATTTCATCATCCGGATCTGTTTCGTGCTGGTCGGACCGGCCATGGGTTATCTGACGGATCGAACCAGCCTGCAGACAGCCCTGACTTTCGGGGGAATCGTCTTTCTGATATCAGGTCTGGTGCTTGCTTTTCTTTTCGGTAAACACAGATCAGATCTCAATGCTTAAGCCGTCCCATGCAAATGATACATTAGCGGGTAATTCAGCGCTTGTCTCAGCCTGTGAGCCCATCATATGGGAAACATGCGTAAGGTAAGCATGTTCAGGACCCACCTCTCTGATCACTTCAAGCGCTTCTGAAAGGCTGTAATGGGAAATATGTTTACGCTTCCGCAAGGCACATATGGTAAAATACCGGGTCCCCCGTATTTTCTCCAACTCCTCCGGGGCGATGAAATTAGCATCTGTAATGTAGGTAAAATCACCTATCCTGTAACCCAATACCGGCAGGCGGTAATGATAGGCACGCACAGGCATGATTTCCAGTCCCCCTATAGAAAAGGGTTCATTCCCGATATGATGAAAATTAACCTTAGGGATACCCGGGTATTTTCTCTCGGCAAATATATAGGGAAAGGTATGCTGAAGTGCACGCAGTACCCTGTCCTCACCGTATACATCCATAGGACCATCCTGCAGGTAATTATAGGCACGTATATCATCGAGTCCTGCGATATGGTCCCTGTGTTCATGGGTAAATATCACCGCATCCAGCCTATCCACACGGGCGGATAACATCTGCTGCCTGAAATCCGGTCCCGTATCAATAATAAGCACCATATCCTGGTGTTCCACAAGTACAGAAGCCCTCAGCCTTTTATCCCTGGGATCATCTGACTGGCAGGTAGCACATTTACAGGCGATGACGGGAACGCCCTGCGATGTACCGGTGCCTAGGAAAGTGATCTTCACAGGTCCGAAATTAACAATAATATGATGATATAGGCAGAAAAGCCTGATGAGATTTCATGCCAGGGATATTCAGAAAAATGTAAATTTACAGGGATTTAGATGATGGTATTATGCCCGGAACACTTTACCTTATTCCTGTCACCCTTGGTGATTCACCGGTTCAGCATGTCATTCCGGCCTATGTGCTGGAATTGCTGGACAGTCTGGATCATTTCATTGTCGAGGAATTGCGCAGCGCACGACGATACCTCAAGAAAGCCGGCGTGGCTAAGGCCATAGATGATCTGTCATTTTACCTTCTGAATGAGCATACAGACAACCAGGCCCTGGAAGAATTGCTCGGGGTACTGACTGCCGGCCAGGATGCAGGTTTACTTTCCGAGGCAGGTGTTCCTGCGGTTGCAGACCCGGGATCGGGATTGGTGGCACTGGCACACCGGCATGGCATCAGGGTGGTACCCTCTGTCCGGTCCCTCTTCCATCCTGATGGCATTGATGGCCTCCGGAATGAACGGCCAGTCATTCCGCTTTCATGGTTACCTGCCGGTGAAAAAACCACAACGCCTGATCAGCTTGCGAAATATGGAAAAAACAGCCATGGAAACCGGGGAAACCCAGATCTTTATGGAAACCCCCTACCGGAATATGAGCCTGCTGGGAGATATCGTAAACACCTGCGGGGATAACACATTGCTCTGCATTGCAGCAGATATCAGCCTTGGTTCGGAGTATATCAAAACAAAGGCCATCCGTGAATGGAAGAAAAAGCTTCCTGACATTCACAAACGGCCTACGGTATTTTTAATATCCGTATAGGTAGGAGACAAATCCAGATCTTAGTCTGCAGGATTCGTCTCCATGTCGAAAACCAGGGTCTGGAAAGGGGGGATCACTACGCGACCATAATTGTCATAACGACCATCCTCGCCATACCCAAGAGGGTAGGGAACAATTAACTTACCCTTTTCCTGGTCCCGCATTAATTTGACACCTTCCATCCATCCCTGGATAATATATTGGCCTGGCAAAGTAATCGTAAATACCTCTCCGCCGATATTACTGTCGAATTCCCTGCCATCAAGAAATGTTCCGGTATACCAAATATTTACGGTATCCCCGTTAACGAACAATTCTCCAATGCCTGGTGTTTCCCTGATATAATACAGGCCGGATTCAGTGGAATCAACATTTTCAAATTCACCCTCTTTCAGGTATGCCCAGATCTTTTCCTGTTCATGTTTTTCCGGATCATCATACGCTTCAAGAAGCTCAATGGTATAGATCAATGTTGAATATGCGGGTACAGGTCCCGATGCATAATTACCCATACCCAGGCTGGATGGTATGATGAATTTTGCTTTCTCCCCCGACTTTCATAAGCCCGATAGCCTCGTTTAATCCCACCACGCCAATATAGCCGAGCTGCAGTTTGGTAGGACCATAGAGAAAATTTTCATCATAAATATCATATGATTCGGCCGTTGTTTTTATACTGGAAGTAAATACAGTACCATCAAGCAATTCACCTGTATACAGGATCTCGATGAAAGTCCCTATTTCAGGAGATATTCCTGTTCCCTCCTCAATGGGAATATAGTATAAACCCGAAGCAGTGGGTTCCTGTGTGATGTTATTATCGATGAGGTATTGCTCTAACATCCTCATTTCCTGTGCTTTCAATTCTTCGGAATCATCCTTATTGCAAGCCGTCAACATAAGGGCCAGCATGATTCCAAGAATTCCAATTTTATATACCTCAATCTTTCTCATAAAACCTTCATTTATATTTGAGATGAATATAATCCCTTCGGGGTTGCGTTAATAATTATTGATCCGGTCTCTACTAAGCCTTCTGGGCATTCATATAGTAAACCAGGGTCATAAAGGGCGGGATCATTGTATAGCCTGATTCATTTTCACGACCCTCCTCGCCATAGCCTAGCTCGTATGGTATGATCAATATACCGTCTTCCTCATCCCTCATCAGTTTGATGCCTTCATTCCAACCAGGTATCAAGTACTCTCCGGGAATCATAAAAGTCAGGGCATCTTCTCCTATGTTAGTATCAAAGTCCCTCCCATCCAGAAACTGGCCTGTGTAAATTACACTCACCCGGTCACCTGCATGGAATAATGGTCCCACTCCTTTCTTTTCCTGGATATAATAAAGTCCGGATTCCGTGGAATCCACTGTCTCAAATTCACTCTCCTTCAGGTATTCCCATATCTTCTGCTGTTCATGTTTGGCAGGATCATCAAATGCTTCCAGCAATTCAACAGTGTAGATCAAAGTTGAATATGCGGGTACGGTACCTGAAGCATTTCCTCCAAGTCCCTGGCCGGAAGGAATTATGAACTTTGCTATCCCGCCTACCTTCATCAACCTGATCCCTTCGTTCAGTCCTCTCAGTGGGATCTGACCAAGCCGCATCCGGGCCGGACCGTATAGAAATTCCTCATCATAGATGTTATTAAATTGAGCAAAATCCTCATCACTGGTGCTGAATACTGTGCCATCTATCAACATACCGGTAAACTCGATTTCAATCCAAAACAGGCTTTCAGGTGACACACCGGTGCCTTCAACAAGGGGAATATAATATAAACCTGATTCAGTAGGTTCCTGTGTTATATTATTATCGGCCAGGTATTGTTCCAATAACCTCATTTCCTCTTCTATCTGTTCCTGGGAATCATCTTTTTTACATCCTCCCAGCATGATCGCCGATATCATACCGAACATTCCCAGTTTAAATATTATTCTCTTTCTCATACTATTATCATTTTAGATCAGACGATTATAACCTTTGCAAGGTTGCGTTAACATTATTCAAACGGAAAAAAAAAGTTTTATTGTGATATTAATCCGGACTTTTCACCTCTACCAGTTCAACATGGTAGACGATGATGGCACGGGCAGGAATTCGGTTCTCATCACCCAGTAATCCATAGGCCAGGTGAGGGGGGATTACAAATCGTGCCTTTTCACCAGCCCGCATCATGGCTACGGCCTGTTCAAGTCCGGATATCTCCTGACTTTTGCCTAATCTGAATAATTTATTCCCGTCTTGATCAGAGGTATAACAAAGTGTTCCATCCAGCAGGCTTAGTTCATATTTGAGATTTATGATATCACCCATTTCAACCTTCTTACCCTGAGATGGTTCATAAATCTCATAAAACAAGCCTGTTTCTGTAATCTCCATGTTCCAGCCGCTGCCTTTTTGAATAACTCTCAATTAATTCAACATCTTTCTGTACCAGAAATTTGTTCACCCGAAGCAGCATCTCTTTCTCTTCCCCTGCTGTCATTTCCGGGGCTTTTTCTGATGCAGCCTGCTTTCTGCAGGAGATCAGCATTACGATAGGAATTAGAACAAGTAATACCCGGGAGATATTATGGAATATGGTTGATTTCATCACTGTATTGTCCGATCAGTTTTTCGAATTTCTGTATGGTAGCTGCAAGTCCCTCGTAAGATTCTCCGCCGGCAGCATTTTTATGTCCACCGCCATTAAAAAATTTTGCTGCGAGAGAATTTATGGGAAAATCGCCCTTCGACCTGAAGGAGATTTTAATCTGATCTTCCTTCTCAATAAAAAGTGCAGATACGCGAATATTTGAAACAGAGAAAGGATAATTTACAAATCCTTCCGTATCACCCTTAACATGATTGAAACGTTTGAGTTCATCACGTGTCAGGGAGATATAGGCAGTTTTGTGCTCCGGCAATACAACCAGCTTCTGCTCAAGACAATAACCCAGCATACGCATCCTGTCCGCCGAATAATTATCATAAACCTGGCTGAAAATACGATCCTTGTCAATCCCGCGAAGCAATAGTTCCCCAACGATCTCAAATGTACGGGGCCGGGAACTGTTAAAACTGAAGCAACCAGTATCCGTCATCATGCCAACATACAGGCATGTAGCTATCGGTGTATCTATCAATTCCACTTCTCCCAGTCCCTCGATCAACTGATAAACCAGCTCGGCTGTGGAACTTACTTCCTGTACCGAGAAAATGTGATCGGCTTTACAATCCGGCTCAGGATGATGATCTATAAGGATCGTCGTAACATCCAGTCCTTCGAGAAGGGGTTGTATCTTTCCCAGCCTCCCGGGTTCATTTAAATCCAGGCAAAAGACCAGGTCGGCACTCTGAAGTTCTTCCTTAATCCTGTCCCTTTGTTTTGAATAGACCAGGATCTGGTCTGCACCATCCATCCAGTCAAGAAAATGGGGAAAATCATTGGGAACAGCCATGCTTACCTGGCATCCCTTTTTCAACAGGAACCAGTACAATCCAAGCATGGATCCTATGGCATCCCCATCTGGATTTATATGGGTCATAAGAGTAACGCGAAAAGGAGGTGCAAGGACCTTCTTTAGTTTTCTGAATATTTCTTCCGGGAGAGCTGTCAATTCCTTGTATATTAAGTCTAAAAACGAATGCGCAAAGTTATGAATTATTAGTATATTCGCCCGGTTCGAATAAAAAAATCCAAAATATGGCAGAAAATATCACGCTAACAATGATCAAGCCCGAGGCTGTCAGCAAAAATTATATCGGTCCCATCTTACAGATGATCAATGAGGCCGGTTTTAAGATTGCAGCCATGAAACTTACAAAATTAAGTACCAGGCAGGCTGAAGCGTTTTATGCGGTTCACAGCGATAAACCTTTTTATGCTGAGCTTGTTGAGTTCATGTCATCGGGGCCCATCGTCGCAGCCATCCTTGTGAAAGAGAACGCTGTAGCTGACTTCAGGGAATTGATCGGGGCTACAAACCCAGAAAATGCAAAAGAAGGTACGATTCGAAAGTTATATGCAGAATCTCTCCAGAAAAATGCAGTACATGGATCTGACAGCGATGAAAATGCAGCCGTGGAGGCAGATTTCTTTTTTGCAAAAAGCGACAGGATTGATTGCATGTAGATCCTACTTCAGGATAATTTCTTCGAGCAATTCTTCCCCGGCAGCTTCATTGAGCTTTTTCAGGATCTCATTCTGCAGCATGAAAAGTTCATTGCGGATTACCGATGAGCGAAGGTAGACAAATAGTTTCCCGTCCTTTATGAAAATCCTGGTAGTTGCCTTTGCGACAGATTTACCCAGCAGTGATTCCCAGGACTGGATCAGGTTCCTTTCCTTTAAAGGTTTTTCGAGCCCTGATTCTTTCAGGTAAGCCCTTATGACATCTCCTATATTCTGTGTATTGCTTCTCTCCACTGGTTTGTATATCAGGATTGTTCATTTACACCATCCAGACCAACATGAAACAGTTTGTAGTCGATGGTTAATTCACTCAATATGTTTTTAATCCGTTCGCATTTGTGTCAGTAATAAATATCTGTCCGAATTCATGATCTGCCACCAGCCTGATGATCTGTTTTACCCTGCTGGCATCAAACTTATCAAATACATCATCCAGCAGCAGGATGGGGTGAAAACCATTCACCTTGCGGATAAAATCAAACTTGGCCAGCTTCAGGGCTACAAGAAATGTCTTTTGCTGCCCCTGGCTTCCAATCCTTTTTATCGGGTAGCCTGACAGCGTCATTCCAAGGTCATCCTTATGGATCCCGGCTGTCGTATATTGCAGGATCCTGTCCTTTTGCTCATGCTCCTTAAACAGTGTCCGTAAATCAGTTTCCATGCAGCTGGGATTTATAAATCAGGCCGATCTGTTCCCTTCCCTCTGAAACCGATTCATAATATTGTTGAAAGATCGGTAGCAGGTCCTTAATAAATTCATCCCTTTTCTGATGAATATAGTCACCGTGCCGGATCAGCTGCTCATCCCATACTTCCAGCTGATCGGGTTGATAGGAACCGGAACGGTGAAAGTTCTTCAAAAGCATATTTCTTTGTGCCAGTGCCCGGTTATACCGTATCATGCTCTCGAGGTATTCCCCGTCAAACTGGGAAATCACAGCATTCATAAATTTTCTCCGTTCATCGGAACCTTCAATAATCAGACTGCTGTCCGCAGGTGAGATCATGACCACCGGCAGCAGTCCCACATGCTCAGAAAGCTTGCAGTATTCCTTTTTATTCCGCTTAAAGATCTTCCGCTTGTTCCGCTGTACTCCACAATGTATCTTTTCATCCAGTCCCTCTCTCAAAAACTCCGCCTGGATCAGAAACTGGTCCTCTCCATGCCGGATATTCTGGGAATCCAGTGAATTGAAATAACTCTTTGTCAGGGAGAGGTAATATATCGCATCCAGCAGATTGGTCTTGCCCGTACCATTATCACCAACAAAGCAATTGATCTTGTTGCTGAAATTCAATTCCAGCTGATCATAATTTTTGAAATTAACGAGTGAAATATGGGACAGGTGCATGTTCTGATTCTTATTTAACAAAAATAGAAAAACCGTGGTGATTGCAGTATTTTTTTATTCAATGCAAAACAATTACATTTGCGTTGTTTTTTTCAGAAACTCTAGGAAGCTAATACAATGGCAAAGAAGAAGCAAGCTTCTGACGCCAGCATGGAAGGCGTAGAAGGTGCATTAACAAGGACAGAACAATTTATCGAGGACAACCAGAAATGGATTGTCAGGATCATTACCGGGATACTGGCTGGTGGTGGTCATTTTCATCGGTGCTAAGAGATTTTATCTTAATCCCCTTGAGGAAGAGGCTCATGGACAGATGTTTGTAGCAGAGCAGTATTTTGAGGTTGATTCTTTCAACCTTGCTTTATATGGTGATGGCAATTATTCCGGTTTTCTTCAGATCATCGACGATTATGGTATTACCAAAGCTGGCAATCTTTCCAAATATTATGCAGGGATATCTTTCCTGAAACTTGGTCGAGTATCGAGGATGCCATCGATTACCTTCAAAAATTTAAATCGAAAGACAAAATGGTTGCGCCCATTGCCACAGGTGCCATAGGAGATGCTTTCGTTGAACTGGGTGAGAGTGAAAAAGGACTGGATCAATATCTGAAAGCGGCCTCATTGTCTGATAATAATTTTACCACTCCCATGTTCCTTATGAAGGCCGGCCAGATCTACGAAAATCTCGGAGATAATAAGAAGGCACTGGATATTTACGAACGGATCCGGAAGGATTATCCCGATTATTCAAGAAGGAACAATATTGAGAAATATATTACACGGAGCAGGATGTCTTCCTGACCCGACCATGGCAACACATTCTTAAAAACCTATCCGAGCTTCGACCCGGCCGAAATTCCTCCGGTCAATGGGATGAAGATCGGGATCGTGGTATCCGAATGGAACCGTGAAATAACCCAGGCACTGCTGGAGGGTGCTACAAAAACATTGATACGACTTGGGTCATTAAGCAAGGAACATATCCATATTCAATATGTTCCCGGCAGCTTTGAACTGCCACTGGGGGCCCAATTCATTGCCGAATATGTGAAACCGGATGCTGTGATTTGCCTGGGATGTGTGATCCAGGGAGAAACCCGGCATTTTGATTATATCTGCCAGGGGGTCACACAGGGCATCACCGATCTGAACCTGAAATACAACTTCCCTTTATTTTTGGTGTACTCACCACCGATACCCTGGAACAGGCCAGAAGACAGGGCTGGTGGCAAACATGGGAACAAGGGGGACGAAGCAGCGGTAACGGCGCTCAAAATGGCCCATCTGAAAAAATCCCTGAAATAATCAATCTCCCCGTGTCATGGACAGATTCTGCTGCCATCACTTATTTCTTTTTCTGGTGGATTGTACCCTCTCTGTTTGGCCATATCTTCCAGCCTTTTCTGAAAGCTGCTCTGTTTCTTTAACAGATGGCTTTTTCTGGTTACTATTCAGTTTCTTTCTCAGTGCATCCTCATCAACAAAATGTTTGGATATCTGGTTTTGCCCGAATGTAATGATATTGGCCAGGAAATAATAATAGGTCAGTGCAGAAGACCAGTTATTCAGCATGAACATGAACATGACGGGCATAATGTACATCATGCCTTTCATCCCTGGCATCTGGGACTGGGACATATTGGCCTGGTTG
The DNA here is from genome assembly GCA_963767555.1 of uncultured Bacteroidaceae bacterium. Lineage (GTDB taxonomy): Bacteria > Bacteroidota > Bacteroidia > Bacteroidales > SM23-62 > SM23-62. Next base: position 37,824 of record CAVYEL010000026.1, read on the forward strand.
CTGATCTTCATGGTCAGGATGGTAGAAGCGGTCATCAGCAGGGTAAACAGGCTTACATGATCGCCATACATGGGAATGGTGAAAGGCAGATCCAGAATGGAATCATAGGTGGAGAGGTCATGGGCCCACAAGAAATGACTCCTGTCTTAATTCAATCGAGGTCGGAAAGAACCTGAACATGGCGATCAGTATGGGCATCTGCAGAACCATCGGGAGGCATCCTCCCAGGGGACTCACACCCGCTTTTTTGTAAAGTGCCATGGTGGCCTGTTGCCGTTCCATGGACTTTTCCTTGGGAATTTTTTCATTGATGGCATCGATCTCCGGTTTCAGCAGCCCGCATTTTTGCCATGGAAATATAGGAACGGTAGGTCAGTGGGAAAAGGACCAGTTTGATCATGATGGTCAGGATCAGGATGATCAGTCCGTAGTTGTCTAATAAAATTATTGAGAAAATTGAACACGGGAATGATCGCATAGCGATTGATCACCCGGCTCATTAATCCCCCGAGTCCGACAAGATTCTCCATTTCAAGATCATATTTTTTCAGGGTATTGAAATGGTTCGGCCCGAAAAGAAGGTCATCTTTTGTTCCTGGCTGGGACTCTGTTCGAAAGGAATACCGATCTGTGATTCAAAGACATACAGGTATTTGGGATCCTCCTCCAGTTTTGTGGACCGGACATATGGCATTGGAAAATAATTTTCGGCGATCAGAACCGATGAAAAGAATTGCTGCTTGAAGGCGATCCACCTCATCCTGGTAGGAATATCTCTTCTCAAAAATATCTTTCTTTGCTACGCATATTGAACTTCTCAACCTCATCCTGGTAATGTTTGAAAAAGATGGTGGTGTAATTCAGTTCATTCATTCTCCCCATTTCCTGTTGGGGGACATAAATATTCCAGTTCAGATCGATGAAATTATTATTCTGTGACATGATCTCATGCATATTCACGAATCGCATATCAAAATCCACACCGTGTAGTCACCCGGATGTCATGGTATATACATATTCAATATAGCTATCCTCCCCGGCAGAAAGTTTCATTGACAGGGTTACCGGACCATTACTTGCATCGAGATGTGACTCCTCTGATACCGGGTGTGAAAAACAGTTCATTGGTGTTAATGCTCCGGTTCTGGGCGAAAAAACTCAATCCGAATACGGTAGAATCACCATCAAACAGGATCAGGGGAAGGGAATCATGGGTTTGATAATTTTTTAGCTCAACGGAATAGGGCCTGCCGCCAAGGGTGGAAATGCTCATCTTTATGAGGTCGTTCTCCAATGTAATATATTGCTTATCACCAATGGCAGCCTCACCAAAAACACCATAAACATCCTTAATCTCATCCATGTTGACAGCATCCTGGGAAGCATCTTCAACCCTGGCCTTTGTTTCAGCCGGACTGCAACACTTTCATCTGTCTGGATGGGCTTGATTTGTTGCTTGCTGTTCCTGCAGGAGCAGTGCCTGAGCATTTCTTAAGGAATCCTGTATACGCTGTTGCTCTGCCAATTCCTCCTGGGAAGGTCGAGTGAACAGGGAGTAGCCGATTAAAATGCCAGCGATTATTAATAATCCGATGATTGTGTTCTTATCCATTTGTAATTATTTACGTGCCAGGAATTCCTTTGTATTAACATGTTCAACCGAGTGCTCAATGGCATGTTTGACAAATTGAATAAACAAGGGGTGGGGCTTCATGACAGTACTGCTGTATTCAGGATGGAACTGCACGCCTATGAAACATGGATGCCCTTTCAGTTCCATGATCTCTACAAGGTTACTGTTTGGATTGACACCTGATAGCAAGGAATCCCGCATCTTCAAATGCCTTCAGGAAGCGTTGTTAAATTCATAACGATGCCTGTGCCTCTCACTGATAAAAGTTTTCTTATAAGCTTTGTGTACCCTGGAGCCTTCCTTTATGGTGCAATCCCATGCACCGAGTCTCATGGTACCGCCTTTCTCAGTGATCCCTTTCTGCTCCTCCATCAGGTCGATAACAGGGTATTTGGTCCCAGCGTCCATTTCGGTGGAATGAGCATCCTCATAGCCCAGTATATTCCTTGCAAATTCAATCACGGCACACTGCATCCCAAGGCAAATCCCAAGGAATGGGATTTCTTCTCGCGGCATATTTGGCTGCCATTATTTTACCTTCAATACCCCGGTCTCCGAATCCGGGAGCCACTATGATCCCATGCTGTTCTGCCAGGATCTCATTTACATTATCCTCTGTTATATCCTCCGAATGAAAGCTGGTTATTTCTACCTTGCACCTGTAGGTTGCGCCTGCATGGCTTAATGATTCCATGATGGACTTATAAGAATCAGCCAGCTCAACGTATTTGCCCACAAGGCCGATCTTTACATCGCATTCAGGATTCTTTAACCGGTCCACAACCTCCGTCCACGGTCCGAGGTCAGGTACTTTTGTCTTCTGAAGGTTTAGTTTCCTGATGGTGATCTCATCCAGCCTTTCCTTC
>CAVYEL010000027.1:0-127273 GCA_963767555.1 uncultured Bacteroidaceae bacterium
TCATATGGGACTGAAAAATGTCCCCCTGAGCAGTGTTGTTAGCAGTAAGCTGTTGTCATCTCGTAAAACCTTATTATATTTGTTCGGTAATTAACGAACAAACAGCCAATGGATAAGAATGTCATCACTGATGAGCAGAAAAAATTTGCACGCTATTCAAAGGCAATGGGACATCCTACCTGGATGTTCATTCTCGAATTGCTATCTAAACAGTCATGTTGTTATAGTGGTGATCTGACTGAAGTTTTGCCCATTGCAAAATCAACGCTCTCCCAGCATTTAAGAGAATTGAAAGATGCCGGTTTGATACAGGGTGAAATTGAAGTCCCTAAAATTAAATATTGCCTGAACCAGAAAAATTGGGATGAAGCAAAAACATTGATGAAAAGTTTTTTCGAATTATAGTGTTTTTTTAATATTTTTGTTCGTCATTAGGCGAACAACGAAACAATTGCAAATATCAAATAATCAAGCATGGATATAAAGGTACTGGGACCAGGTTGCCCGAAATGCAAAACACTGGAAAAAAAAGTTATAAATACCCTGGCAGAGATGGATGTTGCAGCCAGTGTCACAAAAGTTGAAGACATCATGAAAATAATGGAATATGGTGTGATGAGTACACCGGGACTTGTAATCAACGGCAAAGTCGTTTTCAGTGGAGGTATTCCTTCCACTAATGAAATCAAAAAAATAATTACCCTAAACCAATAGCATTATGAAATCCCTGAATATCACTTTATCATTGATCTTTTTCGTGGGACTAAACATATCCTGCAATGCCCAACCGGAGAAAAAAGCCATAAATTCGGATCTGGCTGTGGCAGAAAGTGTGGAAGTATTTTATTTCCATAATACCAGAAGGTGTGTCACCTGCCAGGCTGTTGAAAAGGAATCAAAAAACATTGTTGAAGAATTATACGCTGAGAAAGTGACTTTCTTAGCCTATAACCTTGAAGAGAAGGATGGTAAAGAAATGGCTGGCGAACTGGGTGTGTCCGGACAAACACTGTTGATTGTCAGTGGAGAAACCAGGATCAATGTCACCAATGAAGGTTTTTTGAATGCCAGGTCCAATCCTGAGAAGTTCAAACAAATAATGAAGGAAAAAATCGATCCTTTGTTGTAGGGTTTTGATCAGATGGAAGAACTATTACATGGCCTCCTGGAAAATAGTTCCCTTCCAGTCGTATCAGCCATCGCCCTGGGACTGATGACTGCTATCAGTCCCTGTCCCCTGGCAACAAATATCACTGCCATCGGTTATATCGGCAAGGATATTAGCAATAAGAACAGAGTCTTTGTTAACGGCTTGATATATACCCTCGGCAGAGCATCTGTCATACACCATCCTTGCTGTAATCATTTTTATTGGTGCAGACCAATTCAAAATTTCCGGGTGGTTCCAGCTTTACGGGGAGAAAATTATCGGTCCCCTGCTGATCATTATCGGTTTGATCATGCTTGGCCTACTCAAAATCCCTTTCCCCGGATTTAGTCAATTTATCAAACGATATCAGGCTAAGGGGGTGAACTCATACTGGGATGTTCTGTTGTTGGGAATTCTTTTTGCCCTGGCCTTTTGCCCCTATAGCGGGGTATTGTACTTTGGAATGCTGATCCCAATGACCATCAGCAGTCCATCCGGACTCTTTCTCCCTCTTGTTTTTGCCATTGCGACAGGTATACCGGTCATTGTTTTTGCCTGGTTGCTTGCGTATACTGCTTCAGGGGTTGGCAGATTATACAAAGGATTGAAAGTTTTTGAAATTTGGTTCCGCAGGGTAATTGCAGTTGTGTTTATTGGCGTTGGGATTTATTATGTGATCACAACCCTGTTCTAATGGGGAAATAAGATATCTGAACCGTGGAGTGGAAAAGAGAAATTAAGATTTTAGGCTGGATAGCAGGCATTTTTTTGTTTGCCTTTTTTATGCCATTACAAGGTGAGCGTTTCGGCGAAGCCCTGATGGCAATGTTTGACCTGACACAATGGTATGCACGTGAACATGTTATCCTCTGCCTTCTGCCTGCATTTTTCATAGCCGGGGTAATTGCGGTATTTGTGAGCCAGGGGGCCATCATGAAATATTTCGGGGCAAGTGCAAAAAAATGGTTGGCCTACAGTGTAGCATCCGTTTCAGGCACCATTTTAGCCGTTTGCAGTTGCACCATTCTTCCCCTGTTCTCAAGCATCCATAAGCGTGGTGCCGGCCTGGGTCCTGCAATCGCATTTTTATATTCCGGTCCTGCAATAAATATTCTTGCCATCATACTTACTGCCAGGATATTGGGATTTGAGATGGGAATTGCCAGGATTATCGGGGCTATTGTATTTGCCATTGTAATTGGTTCTGTCATGTCTCTGATATACCGGAAAGAAGAAAAGGCAAAAGCTGAAGAGCAAATGAATTTTCCCGACATGCCTGAAAAAAGACCGGTCTGGCAATCAGCTTTTCATTTTTTTACCCTCGTCCTGATTCTTGTCTTTGCCAACTGGGGAAAACCTGGCAGCGGAGTTACTGAAGGTGCCTGGTACTGGTTTTGGGTCAATAAATGGTATATCACATCAGGTTTTGGACTGTTACTTGTTTTTTCTCTGATCTACATATTAAAAATCAAATGGTTACATGTCCTGGCAGCAGCCCTTATCACCCTTTTATCCGCACTTATTGCCCGTTCTCCAATGGTCCCAATGATCGTAGGAGTTGCCGGATTAAGTGTTATTACCTTGCTGGATAAACGGGATCCGGAAAACCGACAATGGACCATTGCTTCCTGGGATTTTACCAAACAGATCATGCCCTTGCTGGCAGCCGGGGTCTTAATAGCCGGTTTCCTGCTAGGTTCAACACATGATGACATCAATATGGGAGGGATTATCCCCAATGAATGGATTGCCAGCCTGGTGGGTGGCAATTCCCTGTTCTCAAATTTCTTCGCATCTCTGGCAGGGGCATTTATGTATTTTGCCACACTCACTGAGGTACCTATTCTTCAAGGATTGATCAACGCAGGTATGGGCAAGGGGCCTGCCCTGGCATTGTTGCTGGCCGGACCTTCACTATCCCTGCCAAATATGCTGGTAATCCGTGATGTGATGGGTACCCAGAAAACCCTGGTATATACCCTGCTGGTAGTGATTATGGCTACCATTTCAGGGATTATTTTTGGAAATTTATAATTTTAAACCAAACAACCATGAAAACAAAAACCCTCGGATTTATTGGCGGAGGAAGGATCACAAGGATCCTTCTGCAGGCATTCCAGAACGAAAATGTATCCTTTGATAAAATTGTTGTTTTTGATACTAATCCTGAACCGCGGCCAATCTCCAAAAACAGTTCCCCTCCATTGTTATCTCAGATCTCGAACAGGCATGCTTCTCAGGATATTGTTGTGATCGCCTTGCACCCGCCTGTGATCATGGAAATGCTGGATAAAATACAGCCACTTATATCGGAAGAAACAATCCTGATCTCACTGGCGCCAAAGATCACCATTGAAAAAATCTTGGGAAAACTTGGGAATGTTACCCGGATCCTTCGCCTGATACCCAATGCTACATCCATAATCAATGAAGGTTTTAATCCGGTTTGTTTTTCACCCGGAATCGAGGCCGCCGATAAACAATCCCTGTTACAAATGCTGGAAGCCCTGGGTAAGACCTTTGAGGTCCCGGAATCTCAATTGGAGGCATACGCAGTTATTTCTGCCATGGCTCCTACTTATTTCTGGTTTCAATGGAAGAAATTATGTGAAATTGGTGAACAGATTGGATTGAACAAAGAAGCATCGGAGCAAGCAGTTTTAACCACCATGAATGCCGCACTGAACACTATGTTTAATTCGGGATTAAACTGGAACGAAGTATCCGACCTGATCCCGGTAAAACCAATTGGCGAATATGAAGACGAAATAATGAATATGTACGAGCATAAGCTGGTAGGTTTGTATAATAAGATCTCATCTTAATATGGCAAGACCAAAAAAGCGACTCTCATTCCTTGACCGCTACCTGACCCTTTGGATTTTTGGGGCCATGCTGCTGGGGGTATTTTCCGGTTATTTCTTCCCGCCAATCGCCCAATTCTGGGAGGGAATGAGCAGGGGCACCACCAATATCCCCATTGCCATAGGATTGATCGTTATGATGTACCCTCCACTGGCAAAGGTCCGATATGAGGAGTTAAAGGATGTTTTCAGGAATTTCAAGATCCTTGGATTATCCCTGGTCCAGAACTGGCTGATCGGTCCAATATTAATGTTCTCCCTTGCAATTCTTTTCCTGCAGGATTATCCGCATTATATGGCAGGACTCATCCTGATCGGGCTGGCCAGGTGTATTGCCATGGTCATCGTATGGAATGAGCTGGCATCGGGGGATACAGAATATGCAGCGGGACTGGTAGCATTCAACTCCATTTTCCAGGTATTGTTTTTCTCCGTTTATGCCTATGTTTTCCTCACTGTTTTGCCGGATTGGCTGGGATTGCAATCTTTCCGGGTAGATATAACCATTGCGCAGATAGCCAAAAGTGTATTTATTTATCTGGGGATCCCCTTCATTGCCGGATTTCTGACCAGGTTTATCCTGATCAGGGTAAAAGACAAGGAATGGTACCATGGCAAATTCATCCCGAAGATCAGTCCCCTGACCCTGATCGCCCTGCTCTTTACGATCATCGTGATGTTCTCCCTGAAGGGGGAATACATTGTAAAGATCCCCCTGGATGTAGTCAGGATTGCCATCCCCCTGGTGATTTATTTCGTGGTGATGTTCCTGGTTTCCTTTTTTATGGGAAAAAGGATAGGTGCTGGTTATTCAAAAACGGCCACCATTTCATTTACGGCAGCCAGCAATAATTTTGAGTTGGCCATTGCAGTTGCAGTAGCAGTATTCGGTATTAATTCCGGGGAAGCCTTTGCTGCAGTTATTGGTCCACTGGTAGAGGTCCCTGTTCTGATCTCCCTGGTAAATGTATCACTCTGGCTGAAGAGCAGGTTTTTCAGATAAACAGGCCAATATAGAAATGAAGATCTTTGATAACATGATAGTACTTCTTCACGACATTGTTTTGGTGAAATACTGTCTATCTAAAAATGATAAAATCCGGGGTCTGATATAATCCCCCGATATGAAAAGCCTACTATTTCTTTTTCCCCTGAGCTGCGACGGCTGCAGCCTTGGCTGCAATTTCATCGGCATCTCCCAGGTAATAATGCTTGATGGGTTTCAGGTCCTCATCCAGTTCATAAACCAGCGGAACACCCGTCGGGATATTTAACTTGATTATTTCTTCTTCCGACACATTGTCCAGGTACTTAACGAGGGCACGGAGGCTGTTCCCATGGGCAGCTATCAAAACTTTTTTGCCGGATTTTATGGTAGGTGCAATGGTGTCGAACCAGTATGGTAAAAAGCGGTCAACGGTTAGTTTCAATGATTCCGTAGTAGGCAGGTCAGCTTCATCCACATACTTGTATGCAGGAAAATTCCCCGGGTAGCGTTCATCGGTTTTTTCCAGGGCTGGTGGTGGAATATCATAACTCCTTCTCCAGATAAGTACCTGCTCCTCACCGTGCTTCTCGGCGGTCTCTGCTTTGTTAAGTCCCTGCAGGGCACCGTAATGCCTTTCATTCAGACGCCAGTTCTTCTCCACAGGTATCCAGAGACGGTCCATTTCCTCCAGGCATAGCCAGAGTGTCCGTAAGGCGCTTTTCAATACTGAGGTATAGGCAATATCAAAATCAAATCCTTCCTCTTTAAGTATCTTCCCGGAAGCTCTGGCTTCTCCTATTCCTTTTTCATTCAGGTCAACATCGGTCCATCCCGTAAAACGATTCTCCTTGTTCCAGGTGCTTTCGCCATGCCGCAATAAAACAACTTTATACATATCCTTTTAGTTTTTTATGGTTGATTATCTTTTTGAGGGAATCAAAGATATAAAATCCGCATACAATTTACCCTGCCAGACCTTCAAATTTATACCCCAGGCTTTCAACTTTTTCCCTGACCTTTTCCAGATCAATATTTTCCCCGCTGATGGTAACTTTTTCAGTAAATAAATTTGCCTCAGCATGTTCTATTCCTTCGAGGGCAGTAATATTGTTTTCAACCGTAGCCTTGCAATGGGTGCATGTCATACCCTTCACTGTGATTTCCATACTTTTCATTGTTGGATGAATTATAAGTTCCGTTTCTTTCTCTTTTTTCCTGAAATAATGTGATAAATATTTATTATACAATGCATTGGCGATCAATCTTGCCAGCAGGATACTGGATCCTAATTTAAGCCAATGCGGCAGGAACCCGTGTGCATGCTCCCCGCCATGAATATGTGCAATGGGATTAAGGAACCATTCGCGTGGTAAGAATTCATTCACTATGGTCCCAAAAAAATAAGCCCCGATCACAATAGAAGCCAGGTAAATGAGAAGGGTACGGCGGCCGAATACATTCCCGATCACCGTCATGGTTGCTGCATTGGTTGCTGGACCGGCCATCAGGAACACAATAGCAGCTCCCGGGGATAGGCCTTTTAACATCAGGATAGCAGCAATAGGCACTGAACCGGTAGCGCATACATAGAGTGGAATGGCGGCCACCATGATCACCAGCATTTCCAGGTATTCATTTCCCAGGTATGCCGTGAAAAAAGCTTTCCGGGACGAGCACTTCAATCAAGGCCGCCAGCATCAGGCCAATCAACAGCCATTTGGCAATGTCTTCGAGGAATTCCACAAATGCATATCGAAGCATGCCAGGCAGGGAACGGTCGGCCTGGTCATTGTTTTCCACATTGTTTAGCTGTTCTTCATCTTTACGCCCATTTCGGCTGAACTTATTGGTAAGAAATCCCCCAAAAAAGCCAGTGAACAGGGCAATGATAGGTTTTATTATGGCCATTGGCAGACCGAGCAGGGAATAGGTGACCATGATGCTGTCTACTCCCGTCTGCGGGGTGGAGATCAGGAAGGAAACCGAGGATCCTTTTGAGGCCCCGCTGTTATAAAAGGAAATGCCCGTGGGGATCACCCCGCAGGAACACAGCGGAAGGGGGATGCCGATCAGAGCGGCATTGATCACGGAAGCCGAATTAGGCTTTCCCAGATATTTATAGACTTTTTTCTTTGGGAACCAGACGTAGAGTATCCCGGCAAAAAGGAATCCCATGAGAAGGTAAGGTGCCATCTCCATGGTAAGGTCGGCCAGCGCCAACAAAAATTGTACAAGGTATTCTACCATTCCCGCAGTATCTAACGCTCATTTATCAAATCATCATCATGGCAGCATCCGAATTCCACTTCCAGCGTTGTATGGTCGATATTGAATTTATTATGAAGCAATGTCCGGATCCTGTTCTTCAATGCATCAGTTTTGCTGACGGTCATATCCTCTTCCAGGTCAATATGACCCTCGAAATGTACCTGCTGGTCATTAAGGCTCCAGGCATGTACATGATGAATGTTTTTCACTCCCTCCAGCTTTTCCACCTCTAATTTAATTTTATCCAGGCTCAGCTCCCTGGGAGATGACTGCATCAGGATATTGAATGAATCCTTCAGGAGAAGGTATGTTTCTTTCAATATATACAGGCTGATCAGCACCGTGATCAGGGGGTCAATCCAGTAGATCTCAAACTTCCATATCAGTATGCCCCCAATAATGACTACGATGGATGAAAGTGTGTCACCTATAAGGTGCAGGTATGCAGCCCGGATATTGATATTTTTCTTGGAGTCAGATTGCAGCAATACTACTGCAATGAGGTTAGCCAGGAGTCCAACTGACGCTACCGAAAACATGATCAGTCCTTTAATGGGTGCCGGGTTCTGAAATCTTTCAATGGCCTCCCAGATCAGGAAGATACATATGGCTGCCAACACAATGGAGTTGACAAATGCAGCCAGGATCTCGATGCGCTTATAACCGAAGGTTTTCCGTTGGTTTGATTCCCTTTTGCTTACCCTGTGGGCAATGTAGGCGAGCAGAACGGCAAAACCATCACCCAGGTTATGGATGGCATCGGAAAGCAATGCAAGGCTGTTGGATAGTATCCCCCCGATGATCTCTGCAATGGTGATCGTGAAGTTCAGGACAACAGCAGCCAGGAGGTTCTTCTCACTGATCCCCGAAGTGGAATGATGATGTCCATGCCCTGCATGAGACGATATGGAATGATGATCATGCATCTTTCATTTTCAAATCACTATAAGAATAACAGAAGGCTAACTGCCATAACAGCCATGCCTGCAACCAATCCATAGATGGCATGGTGATGGTGCCCGTATTCCCGGGCCGTCGGCAGCAATTCATCAACAGAAATAAAAACCATAATGCCAGCTACTCCCCCGAACAGCACACCGAGTATTGATTCATTAAAAACAGTAGCCAGGAATAGCCATCCCAGGAGTCCTCCTACAGGTTCTGCCAGTCCGGATGCAAAAGAAAGTAAGAAGGCCCGCTTTTTATTCCCCGTTGCATAATAGATGGGCACGGATACCGCGATCCCTTCAGGGATATTGTGTATGGCGATAGCTACTGCAATAGGAATCGCTACGGTTGGATCAGCCATACCAGCGGCAAATGTTGCCAGTCCCTCAGGAAAATTATGCATGGCAATGGCCAGGGCCATGAAAGTCCCCATTCTGAGTAAACTTTTATTCCGTTTGTCATCATCCTGGATGTGTATGTCTTCTACACGCCTTATCTCATGCGGATTCTCAAAAGTTGGCACCAGTGAGTCTATAATGGCAATGACCAGTATTCCACCAAAAAACGAAAGCACTGCATACCAGCTGCCTGCAGTCATCCCATAACTTTCCTGCAAAAGATCCAGTGACTTTCCAAGGATCTCGGTAAAAGACACATAGATCATGACACCGGCTGAAAAACCCAGTGAAGTGCTTAAAAATCGGGTATTGGTAGTTTTTGTGAAAAAAGCCATAGCACTTCCAATCCCGGTGGCCAACCCGGCAAATAGTGTCAATCCAAATGCAAATAATACGTTGCCTTCCATAGTAATACAGTTTGTTTAGGAGTACTGGTAAAGCTGCAAAATAAACGGATTATCTCTATTCTTACAAGCTTTTCACATTGAAACCACCGGAATTACTTTCCCTAAGGGGCACATCTTCCAGTATGTCTTTCAGCCACTTATCGATCCGAAGGTTTGTTTTCTCAGGCTGGTTTTCCTCATCGAGTACCAGTCCCACGAACCTCCCTCCTTTCACCGCGGTTGATCCTTCATAAGCATAGCCGGCCACTGGCCAGGAACCTGTAAAGCTGCATCCTGTACTCAGCAATATTTCGTATAGTTTACCCAGCCCATCCGCGAAAGTTCCCGGATAAGATTCCTGGTCCCCTAATCCGAACAACGCTACTTTCTTCCTGCTGAAGTCTATATTCTCAAGCATTGGCATCAAAACATCCCAGTCCTCCTGTGTTTTCCCAATGCCCCAGGTAGGTATACCCAGGATCAGAAAGTCATAATCCATCATGTCTTCAGGAGAAGATTGTTCAACATCCCAAAGATCCGACCGTTCCTTACCAAGTTTCTCCTGGATCTTACCCGCTATAGCAGCTGTTTTCCCGGAGGAAGAGCCATAAAATATTCCGACTTGTTTCAATTTAATCTAAATAAAAGCCAAAGATAGTGATTTGCATGCAGTATTGAGCATCTGCATGACCGTAAATTCATAATGCATAATTCAAGGCAGTGTCAGGTCTTCACTGCCTTTGGCCTGTAGAATAGCAGTAATCCAATACCCAGCAAGACAAAAGGAATGCTCAGCCATTGCCCCATGTTCAGGGACATTGCCGCCTCAAAGTCCACCTGGTCCTCTTTGATGAACTCGATCAGGAAGCGCATGCCAAATACCAGGATAAGGAACCAGCTGAATAATGTCCCCGGCCGGAATTTCCCATCCGTCCGTCTATAGATGGTCAATAGCAGTCCAAAGATCAGGAAATAGGACAATGCTTCATAGATCTGGGTGGGATGTTTCGGAACCACTTCCAGATTCTTTGATAAAAACAAATCCCCATGGTAGTGCGGTTTCAATCCCGTAAATCTCGGAATTCATGAGGTTGCCCAGCCTGATCAGGGCCCCTGCCAGAGCCACCACGACAACGATCCTGTCAAGGATCCATATGAATGGTTTCTTGTACTTCCGTACAAATAGCCAGAGTGAAATCAGAATCCCTATGGCAGCCCCATGACTTGCCAGTCCCCCGCGCCATATTTTCAGGATTTCTACCGGATTACTCAGGTAATAATCAGGTTCATAAAAAAGGCAATGTCCCAGGCGGGCCCCTACCACTGTCCCGACAGCCATATAGATGGTCAACTTGTCAAGCAGTTCTACAGACAGTCCTTCCTTTTTGAAAAACCTCATAAAAATTAAATATCCGAAGAAAAATCCTGAAGCAAACAGCAGTCCATACCAGCGAACGGCGAAATTGCCGATCCGAAAAATCTCGGGATTCATATCCCAGTTTATTGCACCAAAAATCATGGATTATTCGTTTATATTTGCAAGACGCTAAAGATAAGCAAAGTTGAATAGATTATTCCATATCCTACTATCCTTTTTGGTCTTGATTATCTTAGCGCAATGTGCGAAAATAGGTTCTCCCAGTGGCGGACCTCGGGATATCGCCCCACCTGTATTACTTACATCCAAACCCCTGAACAAGTCCACTCTTTTCACCGGCAGGCAAATAGAGCTCACTTTTAATGAGTACATCAATTCCCAGGGCATGAATCAGCAACTGGTCATTTCACCCCCCATGGAGGAAATGCCTGAGATCCGTATGAAGGGCAAAACGCTGGTCATTGAATTCATGGAAGATCTTAGGGTAAATACTACCTACACCCTTAGCTTTGGAGAGACCATCAAGGATCTTAATGAAGGAAATATCCTGAGAAATTTTGAGTTCGTTTTTTCAACGGGGGAAAAACTTGATTCCCTGGGCATACTGGGAATGGCCGTTCAGGCTTTTAACCTGGAGTTCCCGGAGTCAGAAGATCCTTTCTTTGTGATGATGTACGAAAACCTGAGTGACTCTGCCCCCCTGCTCGAAATCCCGGATTATATTGGCAAAATAACCCCGCAGGGGGCCTTCCTGATCAACAATGTACGGCCTGGAACCTACAGGTTGTTTGCCTTACAGGACCTGAACCGAAGCTACAAATATGACGTCCCGGAGGAGATGATTGGATTTATTGACACAACCCTTTTACTCGATCCCGGTATGTTCGAATATAAACTTCCGGATACTATTCCGGAACCAGACAGTCTGCTGGTAGATTCTCTGGCCATTGATCTGCAGGACAGTCTGCGCATTGACATGGAGGATACTCTCATTGTTGAGATCTCTGATTCAGTAATGCTGGCTGAGCTTGGTATATATTCAATTTATGTTGATATTTTCCTTTTTCAGGAAGACAATAAACCACAATATCTGACAGACTATAGCCGGAATGACAGGCGTAAACTCAGCTTCTATTTTAACCGTGGGCTTACTCAAAGGATCCTATTGGAACCGTACAATTTTGAACCAGCAGAGAATTGGTACCTGTTGGAGGAGCATGTAATGAGGGATACAGTGGATTACTGGTTAAGGGATTCTTCGATATACAAGATCGACAGCCTTCAGTTCCTGGCAGAATACCCGGCTACCGATACCCTTCAGCAATTGGTGACCTATTATGATACCCTGAATTTCAACTACAGGGAACCGCAGAGGGCTGCCGGACGCAGGAGGAGGCAGGAAGATACAGTAGCGCAGGTCGAGAAGATCAGCCTGTCACCCGGTGTATCTACCAGTCAGCCACAGGACATCAACAGGCCACTGAGTATAGAAATCCAGCATCCTGTTTTCAGTACAGATCAATCCAGGATTTCTTTATCCAGGGAGGAGGATACATTGAAGATCCCGGTCCCATATTCCCTTATAAAAGACAGTACCCGTATGCGAAGGTATTTTATGGAAGTTGACTGGGAATCAGAAATCCAGTACTTCCTTGATATTTATCCCGGAGCCTTTACGGATATATATGAATTGACCCATGATACGGTCAGCATCCCTTTTAAAACACGGGCGATGGAGTTTTATGGAAGGATACTGCTCAACTTAACCGGTGTTGACGGTCCCAAGATCATACAGCTCCTTGACAAGGATGACAATATTGTCAGGGTAAGCAATGTAGGTGAAAACGGGCTTATTGAATTCCCCTTTCTGGCACCGGTTGGATTCACACTGAAACTTATTCACGATGATAATGGAAACGGTAAATGGGATACTGGCTCCTACCTCGAAGGCATACAACCGGAACGTGTTTCTTTCCATCCAGGGACCATCAGTATACGTTCCAACTTTGATATGGAAATAAACTGGGACCTGAAAGAAGGGGAGGATCCCATACCTGATGAGGAAGAAAACTAACTATCCCAGAATTTCTTTCCAGATCAAACCTGCTGATCCCAGCACTGCTGCATTGGTTTCCGTCAGGCCGGATGGTAGTATTTTTACTTTATCCCGGTAAATACTCAACAGGTTTTCCTCCATATAGGCCTTAACTGGTTTAAAAATGTGATCGCCGGCATTGGAAAGTCCGCCAAAAAGGAATATTGCTTCCGGACTGAAAAGGGCAACAACATCGGCAAGGGTTTTACCCAGCGTCTTGCCGGTCGCATCAAATGCCTTCAGGGCAATTTGGTCAGCCTGGTTTGCAGCATCGGAAATATCTCTGGCTGAAAGATCCTCAAAGGGGATCTTGCGGAGTTGGCTGTCATCGGTGCTGCAATGCCAGCAATTCATATACCGTCCTGACTATCCCGGTAGCCGATACATAGGCTTCCAGGCAGCCTTTCCTCCCACAACCACATTGCCTGCCATTTTCGACTACATTTACATGTCCCATTTCCCCGGCAAATCCATCATGCCCGTAAACCACTTTCCCATTCACCACAATCCCGCTTCCCAGTCCTGTCCCCAGAGTGATCACAATAAAATCAGTCATATTCCGCGCTCCCCCGTACATCATCTCACCGAGAGCAGCCGCATTGGCATCATTGGTCAGAACGATGGGAATATCGAAATGAGCTTTAAACAATTCCACAAAGGGGATCATCCCTTTCCAGTTCAGGTTTGGGGCATATTCGATAACACCCCGGTAATAATTACCGTTTGGAGCACCGATCCCTATCCCTGCCAGATCCAGCTTGCCCTCCTGCTCCTGGAGCAGCTTCCTTACTGCCCTGGCCAGGTGTTCCAAATAAGTATCTATTTCCTCGTGTGTGTCCGTAGAAATGGAAGTTTCTGCATATACATTTCCTTCCTGGTCAACGATCCCCAATTTGGTGAAAGTGCCCCCAATATCTATTCCGGCAACTACCTTGTTCATTATGCAATCAAGTATTTATTCAGACAGGATTTCAAAAGTAATAAATTAAACGTAACCGAATGGGACGTTTTATCGTTAATAACCAATAATCTATCTTAAGATACATCAACTTATTCTGGTCATCATGAAGAATATAATCATCCCCATCGATTTCTCTGAAGATTCACTGAAGGGAATAGAGTTGGCCTTATTGTTTACCAAGAAACAATACACCAATATACAGCTGGTATATGTACAAAAGAAAAGTTCGGACTATAATAGTCCGGGTTTCTTCGAGGAGGAAAAACAGTGGGCAGAAAAGAAATTCAAAGAGCTCATTGATCGTTTTGAACCCGGATTGGAAAATGATTCAAAGCTCCGCTATATCATCAAATCCGGAAAGATCTATAAGGAGATAGTCAGCCAGGTAGAATCATATAAAGATGCCATGGTCATTGCTTCCACCCATGGAGCATCTGGATTTGAAGAATTTTTCATGGGAAGTAATGCCTTTAAGATCATATCTGCGACTGAAAGACCGGTATTGACTACCCGGACGGGCATGATCCCCGAAGATATCAGGAAAATAGTAATGCCGCTGGATGTAACGATCGATACACGGCAAAAAGTACCCATTACGGCACAGCTTGCCGAATTATTTGGAGCAGAGGTACATATCATTACGGTGAGTTCCTCAAGGGGACAAAGGATCATCAATCGGCTGGAGGCTTACTCAAGGCAGGCAGCCGGGTATTTTACCGCAAAAAGGATCCCGTTCCGGCAGAAATCCTTATACGGAGAGAATGTTGTGGACCTGGCTGTGGTTTATGCAGATTCTGCGAATGCCGATATGATGACCATTATGAAAGAACAGTCAAGAAGCCTGACCTTCATGGGCAATCTGACACACCAGCTGTTAAATCATGCAACCATCCCGGTTCTGTCGCTCTCGAACAAGGAAACTCATATTAAAACAGGATTCAGCACCTATGGAGAATAGACGTATTTGAGTCACTATTCTTATTTCAACAGTTCATTGCGCATTATTCTGGCAGCCTTTTTGATTTTAAAATTGACTGGTAAAGGTCTGGTTATCTGAAGTATACACCTGTTCCAGAAACCTGGGACAATGATTCTTTTACCCTTAAGCATTCCTTCAACTGCGATCTGTGCAATTTTATCAGCATCCAGGATCAGTGTTTTTTGAACCAGCTTTCCATGGCTCTTTATCCTGTCGAGGGTGCCGGCATTGGTCCTTACTCCGTTCGGATTGATGACGGTAACACTTATGGATGTATCTTTCAATTCTTCATTCAGGGCCAGGGAAAACAGGTGGACAAATGACTTTGAGGCCGCATAGACACTCTTATAGGCCAGAGGCTGGTATGCCGAGAAACTTCCCGTATTTAAAATATATGCCCTTCTGTTTTGTTTTAGCATGGGAATGAACAAACGGCTAAGGATTACCAATGCCCGGATGTTCAACAATATTCTTTCATCAGAATATTCAATGGAAGATTCCTCAAATATAGCAGATCCTGCAATACCAGCATTGTTCATGAGGATATCGATGGTATAGTTATTTTTTTCGCACCAGTCCAGGACCTTTCCGGGGGAAGGGGAACCTGTCAGGTCTATGCCAAGGGTATCAACTTTTACAGAAAACTCCTCCCTTATCTCATTTGCGGTTTCTTCCAGTTCGGGACCGGGAAGTGCCACCAGCAGGAGGTTCATCCCTCGCCGGGCACATTCATCTGCAAGGGCTTTTCCTATCCCCATACTCCCACCGGTAATTAAAGTATAATTCATATCATTACCCTATTCAAAACTAATTGTTTTCAGCCACTCAACCGTTCTTTGCAATCCCCCTCTGAAATCCACCGGATCATAACCCAGTTCTGACCTTGCTTTCTCACTTGAAACTGCCCAGTTGTGGCTATACCTTTTTAAAAGTCCGGGGGTGATCAGGGGCATCCGGCCTGTTAATTTAGCAAATGTCAGCATAATGCATGCTATGGTAATCCCAATAAACAACGGAACTTTAATTAAAAAATAGTGGCTGCCAGTGACTTCCTGCAGGATCTTGAAAAATTTGTTGAAAGAAAGATCGCTTCCGCCAAGCAGGTAGCGCTCACCTGTTCCTCCTTTCTCCATGGCCAGGATATGTCCCTCAACAACATCATCTATAAAAACATAGTTCCCGACACTCTTGCCATTGCCGGGAATGATATGCCACTTGCCATTCAAATAATCTCGGATCATGCGGGTTACACCGTTGCTGTCTCCCAGTTTCCCCGGTCCGTAAACCCTTGTTGGATGAACCATTACTACATCCATTCCCTTCCTTACATAGGCATTTATTTTCTGTTCAGCCTGGACTTTAGACCTGTCGTAATGAATAAAATGAGTCGCTGCCAGGGGACTGTTCTCCGTGTTGGGATTTTTCCCTGAGGGCCCAAAAACACCTGCGGTTGAGGTATGTACTACCCTCTTCACACCATGTTTCCTGGCTGATTCCAGGATGTTAACGGTCCCCTGCACATTTTGCTCATAAATCTCTTCTGGTTTCCGGGTCCAAACAGCGGCAAAGGCAGCCAGGTGATAGACCTGCTCACAGCCTTTCATCGCATATATCAATGCTGGCCAAATCGTTTAAGAGTTCCTTTAAAAAGCTTGATATTGGGATGTTTGAGTTCTCCAATCTTTGCCTCAGACCTGTACATCGCGTGCACTGTTTGTCCGGATACCGCCAGCCTGAGGGCAAGCTGTTTCCCTACAAATCCTGTAGCACCGGTGACCAGCACATTACTCATCGCGCCATGGTTTTTTTACCCGGTTCATTTCAGGGTGGAACTTTAATGAAAACCATTCACTGGACAGGGCCAGTGTTATGTGGACCAGGAGAGCGAACCAGATGGACCCGAGGCTCAGGGTTACGTAACTCAGGATAAAGCCCAGGAAAATTGATCCGATCGTCTCCTTGTACCCTTTTGGCAGATGAGCCAGGCTATACAGGCAAATATTAATAATGATGGCTGGCCAGTACCCGAAAGATTCCAGACATGAAAAAAGCAGAAAGCCCCGGAATAAAAATTCATACCCGGCCAGGTAGGCGATCCAGCTTAAGGCACTCAGTGTGATCAGGCCTGAATTCCATTGGCTGACCCGGATCTGAGGGTATTGAGAAAGATGATTTATATTCCGTGAAGCAAAATAATTAAGAACAACAACCAGCAGGGCAGCGGGAGTCCACCAGATTATACTCTTTGCAAGATTTTCAGTATTCGAACCAAAATTGTTAACATGCATTCGAAAAACAAATAGAATGACCAGGGCCGGTATCAATCCAAATAATACAGCCCCGGATAATCGGTGCAATAAAATCTTGCGGACCGGAAAAGTTTCCTTGCTGAATACTTGCTGCAGCCGGTTGTTTATAGCTTTGGAAACGGTAATGAGATAATAGACCAGCAATACAAGCACGGTAACGGCTATGGCAATGGTACCATGCAACAAATTCAAATCCAGGTTCAGGGAATTCAGGCATGCGATGGAGAAATGAGACCTAAAAATATCAAATAAAATCAAACCTGCGAACCGAGTGCGTAATTGATAAATTTATTCAGTGGATACATCAGCCTGAAAGTCTTCACGGTTTCCTCCAGCAATGAGTCACCTGTTAATGTCTGTTATCAAAACTTCGTGAGACAATATAGCTCTTATATTTCAGCAGGTCAATGTATTCAAAATCCTTTGGAAATCCTTTCGGAGGGTTCTTGAGCCGGTCATCATACATATCTCCGAAATAATCATAAAATTCCTTTTCTTCTATGATTTCTTTGAATTCTTCCGGATTCCCATAGATTTCATTCCGTATTTTTTTTAGAATATCGGGCATGGGATGGTAAACTCCCCCACCGGCAAATGACCCATCGGGGTCCAGGTGAAAATAATAACCGGCGTTACCGGATTTCTTCCCGCCAGGGACAATGAATGCCCCAAAATTTGTCTTATAGGGGGATTTGTCGTTGGAAAACCGGATATCCCGGTTGATCCTGAAAATGGCACCCTTGGCATCCACCGAGCCGACAGATGGATCAAATGCCTGGATCTCATTGATAAGAGTATCTACAAAGGACAGGAATTCCCCCCTGGCTTCATCGTAGCGGGGGCGGTTCGCATGGAACCAATCTTTGTGATTGTTTTTTTTCAGATCACTGATAAAAGAAAGACTTTTTTTCATGGCGTGGTAATTATAATTAATGTATCTTTTTGATGATTTATTAATCAATTTACTGTGCATAATATATGGAAAAAACGATAATAATTGTAGCCGGGGGACAAGGAATGCGTTTTAATGCAGAAAAACCCAAACAATTTCTTTATATCCGTGAACGGCCCATCACCATGCATACGATTGACCTGTTCCACTATTATGACCGGAAAATGCAGATAATCCTGGGTTTGGCGGAAAATTATTTTTCATACTGGGAAAGCATTTGCGAGCAATTTCATTTTGACGTGCCCCTGACTCTGTCGCCCGGAGGAGAAACCCGCTATCATACGGTAAAAAACGCGCTTTCCAAGGTTAAGAAGGGTAATCTGGTAGGCATTCATGATGCTGTCAGGCCACTGGTTTACAGGCATACCATTGACCGTTGCTATGAAGAAGCTGAAAAAAGCGGTGCAGCCATCCCATGTGTCGGTATTCATAATACGATCCGTGAGATCACAGAGGATGGAAGCCGCTGGGTGGACAGAAAAAAATTGCGTGCCGTTCAAACACCCCAGGTATTTCAATACGATATTTTAATGAAGGGGTATGAACAGGACTACAGTGAATCATTTACAGATGATGCCAGCGTAGTCGAATCAGCCGGATACCCGGTTAAGCTGGTAGATGGAAATCCTGAGAACATCAAGATCACCACATCTGAAGACCTGGTCTTTGCAGAGGCTGTCTTCAATCACTACAAGCAAAAATCAGGCTTTTTCTAGTCTTCAGCGTCCAGGGTAGTTTCAAGAACCTCTCCTCCCAGGCTGGTTTTGCGTTCTACCCTGGAAGGATTGCCCACAAATCCAATAAATCCACCCGATGAAGCCTTGGCTTCCAGGTAGTTGCTGACATGAACCTTGGCTTTGGCATAAGAACCTGAACTGACAATAGCTTTTTCCGATTTGAATTCATAACCTGAATACGTGGCCTTGGTATTCACTTTCACCTTCTGGAATTTACCTTCACCTTTTAATGTCAGTATGGATCCCTGGGAAATGTTAATATCAACATCATCACAGAATAGCCTGAGCCTGGTAGCACCACCATTATACAACCTGATGGATAGCTCATCCAGGTAAATATCCTCCTGGGACCAGACATTGGCCCTGCCGTTGGATTCAATTTCCTTCAGATCCTTGAAATTGATCTTTACTTTTAAAACTGCATCCTTGTAACTGCCTGTCTTCATCTTTACAGTCAAAACACCATTTTTTACCTCGGACACCAGGCTCAAAGGATTGGCATTTTCGATTTCCAGTTCAATCCCTTCCTTCTCTGAAAGGACCAGCTCAGCATCGATCTCGCTGGAAATATTTAATGAATGGAATTCCGGAAGATCCCTTTTCTCTGTGATCTGGGAATTTACTGCCGGGACAAATGCCAGCAACATGGCGGTAACCAGTAAGAGTAGACTGTTTTTCATTAATGCTTGATTTTAATATTTTTATACATAACGTTATTAATTCTCTTTACGATATATTTGGCTCATGTGTTATAGTCCACATGAAAAAAATTGATTAATTATTTTCTTTATGGCTGTTTATCTGTTCTTCTGCGCAGATTAATCTGGAATGGATAGATACAACATCACATAGAGATTTTTCATCCATGTACTTTTTTACCAACAGGCCTGCCATCCAAACTGACAGCGGATGGAAGTTTGACAACAGACGGCATCAAAGGGACAGACACCCTGACTTTTGGCACTTATTATTTCAATAATGATTCATTTGCCAATCAATTTCAGCCGTCAATCACGGGATCAGCTTTTCAGATGTACCCAGAGAAAAGAACTTTCGAAAAAAGATATCACCACCTATACCTGGGCCGATGAATAGCGGCTATATCAAAGCCATTTTGAGATCCTGATAATTCCATCAAGAGTGCGTGAAGCTATGAAACACCTTTTCAGTTGGCCTCTATGCACATCCATGGGAAATGAATTGCTTAAAAGATTTATACTGAAGGTTGATAAGCAGGGATTGAACTTCATAAAACCTACAGCCATATGCTGATGATCGGCAGTGATGCTTCATGGGATAGTTTTGAAGAGGGGAAAGGATTCGACAAATACAATACTTAAATAAGTATTTTCCGTTCACTTTGATCAGCCTGGAAATTTCACCGATGCAAACCATTTACTGGCCGGTATCAAACCAGTTTTTGCCTAATCTTTTTACCACCGGTGGAAAATTAACGACAACTTAACAAATTATTACCAGTAATACTATATTTTGGCACTCCGGAAAAGACGCACACAACATAAACTGTGGAAACTATGATTACTTTGTTAGTTTCCTTGGTTTTTTTGTTTACATTTGCGGCCATGAATAAAGAATTTGAAGATATATTAATTAAAGTATCGGGATTATACCGTAAGTATGGCATTAAAAGCGTGACCATGGATGATGTTGCCCATGAACTGGGTATGTCAAAGAAAACCCTGTATCAGTTCGTATCTGATAAAACAGAGCTGGTACAAATGGTTGTCGAGCATGTACGCCAGTGCAATTTCAGCACCATGAAAAAGAAGAACGGGACGGAGCTTAATGCCATTGAGGAACTGATTGAGGTAAGCCAGCATGTCAACAGCCTGATGAAGGATCATAGTCCCACATACGAATACGACCTTAAAAAATATTATCCTGATATCTATCGAAACCTGATGTCAGCCCGCAGGAAACTAATGTATGAGTCCATGATCTCAAATATCCGGAAAGGAAAGAAGGAGGGGATATACCGCAAAGAACTTGATGAGAAGATCATCGCCAAACTTCACCTGCTGAGAATTGAAAATTTACAGACTCACAGAGATCTTTAACGAAGAAGAAATGCATTCACCAAAATTTTTCAGAGAGGTTTTCGTCTACCATATACATGGACTGGCAACCGATAAAGGCCTTAAAATATTGAGTGAAAAAAAAGATAAACTGGCCGCACTGAAAGAACATTATTGATACTATATCTCATTTATATTGAACATTTTAGTAAAACACTGGTTTTTAAGAATACGATGAAAATGAAACGATCTGCCATATTGATAAGCGCCATACTTGTGCTGGGTGCATTTTCTGCCGTCGCACAAACCATGGCCATCGAACCCAAGAAGACAGCCTTTACCCTGGCTGAAGCTCAGGCATATGCCATAGAGAATAACCTCAATGTTGAAAATTCCAGACTGGATCTCGAATCAGCCAGACAGCTGATACGGGAAAATGTTGCCATAGGGCTTCCCCAGGTTGCCGGGGACCTGGCATATACCAATAACCTCCAGCTGATGACCACACTGATCCCTGCTGAATTTATGGGAGGGGAACCGGGCACGTATGTGCCGGTTAAATTTGGGACTCAGCACAATGCCAGTGCCAGCATCATTGCCAACCAGATGCTCTTTAATGGCCCCTGGATTGCTGCCTTGCAGGGTGCAAGTACCTACAAGGAGTTGATGAACAAAACCCTCGATAAATCTGAGGCGGATATCAAAGAAGCTGTAGCCCAGAGTTATTATTCCATATTACTGGCTGAAGCCGGAAGGGACGCGTTCGCCAGGAACCTGGAATCAATGAATTCAAGACTGGAAGAAACAAAAGCCATGTATGAAACAGGTTTCCTCGAGGAAACGGATGTTGACCAGTTGCAGATTGCCGCATCCAATATTGAAAATGAATACATCGCTGCCAAACAGATGGTTGATGTTTCATACAGGTTCCTGATATACAATATGGGATATGGACTGGATTCCAATATCGCGATCACCGAAACCCTTCCTGAGATTATCACCGGACTAAGCCGGGATCTCATTGAACAGGAATTTAATGTAAACAGGCATTACGATTACAGGATACTTGACACACAGGAGAAACTGGCCGCCATTAACCTGAAAAGATTCAAATTCGAATACATGCCAACACTGACAGCATATCTGTCACATCAGCAAATGGCCATGAGGAATGAATTCAATTTTTTCGGCTCTGAGGGAGATTGGTATCCTGCAACCATGCTTGGTGTTAACCTGAGCATACCTGTATTCAGCTCAGGCATGCGAAAATCAAAGATCGGCCAGGCCAGGATTGACCTTGAAAAAACACAAAATTCAAAGCAGGACCTGGCAAATGTACTTGAACTGCAGGTGCAACAGGCAAGGATTGATTTCAGGACTGCTTACCAGAAATACCTGAATGAAAAGAACAATATAGAACTGGCTCAGAAGATTTTTGACCGTACCTCCATCAAATATCAAGAAGGAATGGTAAGCAGCCTGGAACTTACCATTGCCCAGGAACAGCTTACCGGGGCACAGACAGGTATCATCCAGGCCATGGTGGAATTATTGAATACAAAACTGGCCCTGGATAAAGCATTGGGAAATATTTAAATGAAAACAAATCTATTAACACAGATAAGGGAAATGAAAAAACTACTGATAATCACAAGCATGGTTGTCCTGGCATCTGCCTGCAATATGAACAGTCCGGAAATGATAGAACAACAACTAAAGAAGAAAAAGGACCAGGTCAGGGAGATAAATGACCAGATCGCCAGCCTGGAAGAACAGCTGGCACAGAATCCTGGTGAAGCGGAGGCTGCCTACATGGTACCCGTTTCAATCAAATTAATGGATCCTCAACCCTTTGAACATTATATTGAGATCACCGGCAAGCTGGAAGCAGAAGAAGATGCTTTTATCAGTCCGGAAATGAATGGACAGATTGACAGGATCTATGTTAAAGAAGGACAATCTGTACAAAAAGGCCAGCTGTTGCTTTCCCTGAATACCAGTATTACAGAAAGCAGTATCCAGGAAGTGAAAACCGGCCTTGAGCTGGCAACCAAACTCTATGAAAAACAAAAAGAGCTGTGGGACCAGAAAATAGGATCCGAGATGCAATACCTGGAAGCTAAAAACGCAAAGGAACAGGCTGAAGCCCGCCTGGCCACACTCGAAGCCCAGCTGGATATGGCGCGGGTCAGGGCCCCATTTACCGGTGTTGTGGAAAACATCATGCTGAAAGAAGGCGAACTGGCTGCTCCGGGTATGCAGGTGATCCAGATGGTAAGCCTGAATAACCTGAAACTCTATGGTAATATTTCTGAACGATACATAACCAGCATTAAAAAGGGAGAGAATGTAATTGTTACTTTCCCTGATGTTGAAGGACTCGATGTCAACGTACCCATACACCGTGTAGGGAATGTCATTGATAATGCAAGCAGGACATTCCGTATTGAAATGAAGATCAATAACCGGCAAAAAACCCTTAAACCAAATATGTACTCCACCATCCAGGTGAATGATTTTAACAACTGAATCTGCATTTGTGGTCCCATCCATAGCCATCAAGCAGGATATCAAGGGTAACTATCTATATATGGCCACCTCGGAAGAGGGCGAGCTCAAAGCCAGAAAACGTTATATTGAAACGGGACTCTCATACCAGGATCAGACCATGATCAAGGAAGGGGTTACCCAGGGTGAAGAAGTAATTGTAAAAGGATTTGCGCAGGTATCCGATGGTGTAAATATTGCCGTTAAGTAAACCCTGGTACAGATTAAACCATTATCATAATGAGTTCAAAAGAAATCAAAGACAGCGTCATCAGGGAATTTAAACTAACTACCCTGGCACTGAAAAACAGGAATACCGTTTTCCTCCTGGCATTTATCATCCTTATCTTTGGAGGGATTTCCTATAAAAGCCTGCCCAAAGAGCTATTTCCCGATATAGTCATTCCCACTATCCTGGTACAGACTACCTATCCGGGCAATGCACCCATCGATATTGAAAACCTGATCACCAGGCCCCTTGAGAAAGAGATTGACGGGATCAACGGGATCAAGGAACTGTCCTCTACATCCGCCCAGGATGCATCCATGATCTTTGTTGAATTCAATACGGATGTGAATATTGATGATGCCCTTTCCGATGTAAAGGATGCGGTGGATAAGGCCAAAAGCGAATTGCCCAATGACCTGCTGTTTGACCCACTGGTCATGGATATTGACCTTTCGGAATTCCCCATCATCAATATCAACCTTTCTGGAGATTTCAGTCTGGAAGAACTGAGGGAATATGCTGAATACCTGGAAGATGAGATTGAAAGCATAAGCGAAATCTCAAAAGTAGAGCTGGAGGGATTGAATGAACGGGAGATCCGGATCAATGTGGATCTTCATAAAATGGAGGCCCTGGAATTGTCATTTTTTGACATTGAAATGGCCGTGACTGCTGAGAATGTTTCCATCTCAGGTGGTGAAATAAAACTTGGGTCTGCCCGGCGATCCATCCGGACCATCGGTGAATTCAAATCCATAAAAGAGATCGAAAACATCATCATAAAAAGGGAATTCGGCAGGATCGTATACCTGAAAGATGTGGCAGATGTAATTGACGGGTATGCAGACCCGGATTCTTATGCCAGGCTTGACAGGCAGCCTGTGGTATCCGTTCAGGTCATTAAAAAGGGAGGAGAAAACCTGCTGGCTGCTACCGATCAGATTTTTGAAACCCTTGACAGGGCGAAAGAATCAGGCAGAATCCCTGCAGATCTCAACCTGACCCTGACCAATGACCAGTCGGACATGGTCCGTATTCAATTGAGCAACCTGGAGAACAGCATGATCATGGGTGTGATCTTCGTTGTCCTGGTATTATTCTATTTCCTGGGTACCAGGAATGCTCTTTTCGTGGGAATGGCCATTCCGATGTCTATGTTCACTTCCTTTATGGTCCTGAACATGATTGGCTATAAGCTGAATATGATGGTTCTTTTCTCACTTATTCTCGCACTGGGGATGCTGGTTGACAACGGGATCGTTGTTGTGGAGAATATATACCGGTTTGTGAGCCGGGGATACAAACCGTTCGAGGCAGCCAAACAGGCTGTTGGGGAGATAGCGGTGCCCATCATCGCCTCCACGGCGACCACACTGGCGGCCTTTGTTCCCCTTGCTTTCTGGGGAGGCATGACAGGAGAATTCATGAAAGCATTGCCCATCACCCTGATCATTGTGCTTGACCTCTTCGCTCTTTGTGGCACTGGTGATCATCCCGGTGTTCTCTGCGACTTTCATACGTGTCGGTGGAACGGAATATGACAGCAAACCCAATAAGAAAAAAGGGTATACTATTGCCTTCAGCATGCTTGGCCTTACCATTCCATTCTACCTGATGGAGCGACTTTCTTTGCCAATCTCCTGGCATTATTTGCCATCATTGGCATCCTGAATCTGCTCATCTTTCACAAAGCTGAGCTCTGGTTCCAGAGCGTATTCCTGGTGTGGCTGGAAAAGATCTAACCAGAATCGCTGATATTTGCCCTCGCTAAAAGAAGACCGTTCTGGTTTTTCATTGGGACCATCACCTTGCTGTTTTTCACACTTATCCTTTTTGGAATACGTCAGCCACAGGTTAATTTCTTCCCTGTCAATCCACCGAATTATATCAATGTCATGGCTGAGTTCCCGATCGGAACAGATATTACCGAGACAGACCGGTTTATGCAGGAACAACTGGAAGAAGATGTATTTACCCTGATTGAGCCCATACAGGACATCGTTAAATCAGTACTGACTACTGTGGGTAAGGGTGGAGAAGAGGATCTCAGCAATATGAGTGTGGGGGATACTCCTCACAAGGCCCTACAACGGTTACATTCGTTGATTATGAATTCCGCAAAAAGCGTGATACTCGGGCCATCATGCGGGAGATCTCGGAAGAATTGATCGGGAAATATCCCGGTGTGCAATTATCTATTGAAAAAGATGCCATGGGTCCTCCGGCTGGCAAACCTATCAATATTGAGATCAGTCGGACAGGAATTTGATGAGCTTATGTACCTGGCGGATTCCATGATGAACTTTATTAGATATGGCGGACATTGATGGGATTGAAGGACTGAAAAGTAAATCTCACCGTGGGAAAACCAGAATTACTGGTAAATATTGACAGGGAGAAAGCGGGCAGGTATGGGGTGTCTACCATGCAGATCGCCAGTACCCTGCGTACTCGCTTTTTGGCAAGGAGATCTCTGATTTCAAGGTGGGTGAGGATGAATACCCCATACAGCTGCGTCTCCAGGAAAAGTACAGATATGATGTTCCTTCTCTGATGAACCAGAAGATCACATTCAATGAAGATGGCAGAAATATGCAGGTCCCCATTTCATCCGTGGCAGAATTTACCTACAGTACCACCTATGGATCTGTCCGGCGTAAAGATATGGACAGGGTCATCACCGTATATTCAAATGTGATTGAAGGATACAATGCCACTGAGATCAATGCGCAGATTGCTGCAGTACTGGCGATTTTGAACTGCCCGAGGGATATACCTATGCTTTTACAGGAGAACAACAGGAGCAGGAAGAATCCATGGCCTTCCTCGGACGGGCCATGATGATTGCCCTGGCCCTGATCCTGCTGATCCTGGTGACCCAGTTCAATTCCATCATCAGGCCGGTCATCATCCTTGCCAGTATAGTATTCAGTACCATCGGTGTATTTGGCGGGATCGCTACATTCAGGATGGATTTCGTGGTGGTCATGACAGGATCGGCATTATTTCACTGGCAGGGATCGTGGTGAACAATGCGATTGTACTGGTTGATTACATTGAATTGCTCAAGGCCCGTCGAAGGAAGGATATGGGACTGGAGCCGGATGCTTTCCTGCCCCTTGATGTGGCCAACGAATGTATCATAGAAGGAGGAAAGACCAGGCTGAGGCCGGTCTTGCTGACTGCCATAACGACGATACTGGGACTCTTGCCGTTGGCTGTGGGACTGAATATTGATTTTCAGGGATTGTTTTCTGAGCTTTTCTCCCAATCTTTATTTCGGCGGACCACAGGTACTGTTCTGGGGACCCATGGCATGGACCGTGATATTCGGGTTGACCTTCTCCACCTTCCTGACCCTGCTAATCGTCCCGGTAATGTACAGGCTGACCACCCTGGTGCAGGAGAGACTGATCAACTTTATCCAGCTTCGAAATGACAAGAATGGCAACGAGCCGGTTATAGCAGAATAAGTAAAGCATAGTAATTATCTCGAACTCAGGGAAGGTAAGATATAGCGTGTCAGCAGGTCATGGATGGCCCATTCCTGTTCAGTAGTAGATTCCGGCGGGACATTATTTTCTGCTGTGGAAACAACGATCAGATCCGGAACGGGGAAAATAAAAATGAATTGCCCCCCGTAACCAATGGCCATGAAACAATCATATTGATTGAACTGGCCAAGCCACCAGAGGTTGGCATAATTATAATTTTTCATCTTCCCCCATTCATTGGGATGAGCCAGGTCAGTGCTGGGAGATCTGGAAAATAAGACCCAGTCCCGAGATATGATTTGCTTTCCATTCAACATGCCATCATTCAGGTAGAGGTAACCGAAAGCAGCCATTTCCCTGGGGGTGATATGCATGGAATTCCCTCCAAAGTAAATACCCTGTGGATCCTGCTCCCAGTAATCGATATCAATACCCATGGGTTTGAAAAGGTTATTATATGCAAATTCATGCGTACTCCTTCCGGTTGCTTCGGTGATTATTCCGGAAAGTATATGTGTGATAAAGGTATTGTACCTCATGCTTTCACCTGGATCATATATCAGGGGGTACTCAATGGTCTTCTGAATCCAGTTATCAGAATTATAGAGTTCCATATACACACCATAATCGTCTGCAGATTCTCTTTCTATTCCCATCCTCATATTCAGCAGGTGATGGATGGTAATATTGTTTTTACGCGGGTCCATGCCCCCATAAATATAATCAGGAAAATAATCCAGCATTTTACTGTCCAGTCCATCTATATACCCATTCTCCAGGGCAACTCCCGCAATGGCTGAAAGCATACTTTTAGAAACAGACATAACATTGTGAGGCTGATCCTGAGTAAATCCATTATAGTATTTCTCACCGATAATTTTCCCATCTTTAATAACCAGCAGGGCATCGATATATTCCTTTCCCCCGGCAACAAAAAAGGCAGAATCCAATAACTGCTTGCTCATACCTACTGATGCCGGTGAGGCTGTTTCCCATTGATAGGGTATGAAAATATCTTCTCCTGTCTCCTTACTGCAACATACAAGGAGGACAAGAAGGCTTATGAAGAGGAATCTATTGCGCACCGAAAATAATCTAATATAACCTGAATATCCACAATAATGATGCCTGGAATTGATTTTTCACTGTTGTCTTTTTGTTTATCTTTAATGAATGCAACGCACACTTATTTTTTTGCTGATCTTCACCGTACTGATTGCTGTTTTTGCCCTGCAAAACAGTGTTGAGGTTGAAATTAAACTTTGGTTCTGGAGCATCAGAACGTCCATAGTGCTGGTACTGATCCTTACCTTTGCTTTTGGAGCCATGGCAGGAATATTATTCTCACTCCCGGGCTGGTCACGCAAGCCCTCAAAGAAAAAACCGGATCAGCAGACAATGACTGAAACAGATTCCGGGAAGAAAGAAGAGTCTGAACCGGAGAAAAAAGCAGGAGGTGACCCTGAATTTGAAGATGTGGATGGGTAGGTTAAAAATTCTCTTTCTTTATTTTCTCTGTATCAATTTCATAGGCTGCCAGTTTCCAGGCGATCATCCCACCAGCCAGCTCGGATACATTGGTGTAGCCCCAATCCCTTAAAAATGAACAGGCCGCTGTACTTCGCTGATTATCATCACAGTATACAAATATCGGCTGTTCCATATCAACACTATCAACGGCCGATTTAAGGTCTACTGAAGATTCGGTTAATCTGGCTCCCTGTATTCTGTCCTTGCGGTATTCCTTCCATGTCCGTGCATCAATGATGAGTGGAACATCTGCAGATTTTATACTCAGGTAGAAATCCTCAGGACTGAGCAACCAGGATTTATCTTCGGCTACATCCTGCGCCAAAAGTGAGATGACATTGATTGAAAAAAGGGTTAATAATAGGAAGATTCGCATCATGGTAAGGTTTTAATTCATAGTTATACGACTCTACCCCCATCTTGTTACAAATATATAGTATAAATATTCCGAGAATACAGCCAGTTAGACATAAAATGTAAAAGCATGATGATAAGGGACTTTTTCAACCTGTTGATGCCAGTCTTTTGTCCTGTCTGTGGTGCTGTATTATTGAAGAATGAACGGACCATATGCACGGGTTGCCTGTATGATCTGCCGCGCACACGGTATTTATCCTATTCGGAAAATCCTGTTGCCAGGTTATTCTGGGGCAGGATATATGTGGAAAATGCTACCGCTTTATTCCAATATCAGAAAGGAAGCCGCTTCCAGCAGATCATTCATGAACTTAAATACAGGGACAGGCAGGATATTGGCAGGGAAATGGGAAGGCTTCTTGGAATTGAACTGGCAGGATCACCTTTCGCATTTGCTGATATGATATTACCGGTACCTCTGCACAGAAAGAAATACAGGCAACGAGGCTACAACCAGTGTCATTCGATTGCAGAAGGACTTTCAGAAAGCCTTGGGATCCCATGGCATAGTGGTCATTTGATCCGGTTATCTGTTTCCCTGAGCCAGACTGACAGGTCCCGTATTGATCGCTGGTCAAATGTGGATGGAATATTCGAGGTGATAGATCCTGGAAAATTGTGTGGCAAACATATTGTGCTTGTTGACGATGTAGTAACAACCGGAGCAACACTCGATGCCTGCGCGACTGCTATCCTTTCCCTGGAAAATGTTCAGGTCAGTATTGCTACCCTTGCGGTGGCACTGAAAGTCTTTAATTAATAACTATTTCAGAATAACCCAACCCCTTTCCTTGGAAATGGTATTGATCAGGGAGGTAATGGTAATATACTGCTGCATCAGTGGATTCACTGCTCCCAGGTCATTATTGTCAACTTGCTGAACCTCCCGGATCTGCTCCTCCTTCTCATGCTGTGCAACCTCAAGGATCTTCCGCTTATATTCAATGAGGGCTTTGGGAACATTCTTTTTCAATAGCATATCCTCTGTTTCAACAGTGGCTCCCTTGCGGCTGTGAACCTTGCTGAGGCTGTATGGTGAACTTAACAGATCAACTGCCAGCTGACTGATAGAAGAATTTTCATGATGTACGAAATGTTTGATCTCAATGACTTCCCCTTTTTGAATCATGTTATTCACCTCTTCAAAAATCTGCCTGTATAGCAGGTTTTTAAATTCCAGCTCATCGTTGAGTATTTCATTGACCACATACTCAGCCACTGAGATATACTCATTCCCTGCATGTTCATCCTGGATTTCATATAACCGTTCATTGCCATACTGGAGGAGGAATCTGACCAGCAGTTTTTCCTGTGATTCACTGTATACCTCTTTAATAAAAGAGGGAAGCGGGGTGGATTGAATGCGAATTTCCTCTTTCCGGGATTCCTTATTGTATCTGTCCTCTGCTTTTTTCTTCCGCAATCGGTAAACCTGTGAATACAGGATCCTTTCTTCCGTGTCAAGCGCCCGTGCACTCTCTTTGATATACACAGATCGCATAACCGTATCAGGGATGACCGAGATAGACTGAATGACATCATTGATCATTCCGGCTTTCCCAACCGGATCCTGTTCCATATCCTTCATCAGGAGACGGGTCTTGAAGGAAATAAAATCCTTCTCGTTCTCCTTGATATATTGCTGGAATTCTGATGCGCTTAATCGTTTGGAGTAAGAGTCTGGATCTTCTCCTTCCGGCAAAGAAACCACCTTGATATTAAGCCCTTCTTCCAGGACCATGTCAATCCCTCGCATTGAAGCTTTTATGCCTGCCTCATCACCGTCATAGATAATGGTAACATTCGTGGTAAAACGTTTGATCAGCCTTATTTGCTCGGTTGTCAGTGCAGTACCTGATGATGACACGACATTTTCAATCCCGGCCTGGTGAAGGCCAAGAACATCTGTATAACCCTCTACCAGGAAACATTTTTCCTTTTTTACGATAGCCTGTTTGGCATGGTACAAGCCATAAAGGATCCTGCTTTTCTGGTAAATATCAGATTCCGGTGAATTCAGGTACTTAGCCATCTTATCATCCGATCTCAGGATCCTGCCTCCGAACCCGGTGACATTCCCGGTCAACCCGTGTATTGGAAATATGATCCTTCCCCGGAAACGGTCAGCCTTATAATCGTCCTTCTTAATGGTAAGGCCGGTCTTTACCAGGTAATCCAGTTTATAACCTTCCTTCAGTGCTTCATTGGTAAGGGCATCCTTCTGTTCCGGACTATATCCCAGTTGGAACTTTCGGATGATATCATCATGGAAACCACGTTCCCTGAAATAGGCCATCCCTACAGATTGCCCTTCTGGCGTGTTTTGCAGAATATTGGTAAAATATTTCTGGGCCCATCCTGTGATGATCAGCAGGCTTTCCCTTTCATTGCGTTGCTGGATCTCCTCGGCCGTAGGTTCCTGCTCAGAGATCTCTATATTATATTTTTTAGCCAGGTAGCGAAGCGCTTCAGGGTAAGTCAGCTTTTCATGCTCCATAAGGAAACCCACTACATTTCCTCCCTTGCCCGAGGAAAAATCCTTGAAAATACCCTTGGCCGGTGAAACTAAGAAAGATGGTGTTTTCTCATTGGTGAAAGGGCTCAATCCCTTATAATTCTGTCCTGATTTTTTCAGCGAAACAAAATCTGAAATCACCTCAACAATATCAGCAGTATCAAAAATCCGGTCAATGGTATCCCTGTCGATCATACCGCTAAATTAAAAAACGAACATGGATTTTCAGGCTTAACATGGCAATAACTTTATTCCTTCAATTGATAAATATCATACCAGCGGGTTTTTTGTATCTTGTGAAAAAAATGAAGAAGCTTGTAGTTCTAACAGGTTCGGGCATCAGTGCCGAAAGTGGTATCCGTACTTTCCGGGAAATGGGGGGACTATGGGAGGAGTATGATGTCCACGAAGTGGCCAGTCCCCAGGGCTGGGCAAATGATATGGACCTGGTACTCAGATTTTACAATGAAAGGCGAAAGCAACTCCTGAATGCAAAACCCAATGCCGGGCATACAGGACTGGCTGAACTGGAAGAAAATTTTGATGTGGAGATCATCACCCAGAATGTGGATGACCTTCACGAAAGGGCAGGAAGCAGTAAAATTCTTCACCTGCACGGGGAATTAAAAAAAGTAAGGAGCACCCATGACCCTTCCCTGGTTTACGAACTGGATGGCTGGGAACTGAAAAAAGGAGATACCTGTGAGAAGGGATTCCAGTTAAGACCGCATATAGTGTGGTTCGGGGAATCAGTCCCCCTGATCGAGGATGCTGTTGAAATTACCCAAAAAGCAGATGCATTTGCTGTCATCGGCACATCGCTTCTTGATCTATCCTGCAGCCGGACTGGTAGATTATGTGCCCACGTGGTGTACCCATCTACCTGGTAGATCCCAATGAGATACCTATTCCCCGACACCGTGAAGTAGACTTCATCAAGGAAAAAGCCAGCACCGGCTTGCCTATACTAAAAGAGAAACTGCTGAAAAGATTTATCAACTAAACCTGAAAATTTTTTATGAGGCGATTCACTTACATTATGTTATTCCTTTTCATCACAGGATATGCCTATTCACAACAATTTGAAGGCGGGATCCTTGGTGGCCTGACGGCAAGCCAGATTGATGGGGATTCATACAGCGGTTACAATAAAGTCGGAATCCAGGCAGGTGCCTGGGTTCAAAGGTTATTCACCTATACTGTAGCCGGACAAATGGAATTAAGATATGTACAGAAAGGATCACTGCATACCAACAAACCTGATGATCCTAATTATTACAAGGCTGCCCTCCATTATATTGACATGCCCAATCATGGCACAATATATTTACAATGAGAAAGTTGTTTTTGAACTTGGTATTGGGCCTGAGTTCCTCTTGTCAGCCAAGGAATCTGATGGAAATGGTGAGCTCGCCGGAAAGGGACCTACCTTTCATACCTTTACCATGAGTGCCATAGCTGGCATCGGCTATACGTTCTGGAATGTACTTACATTCTCTGCACGTTTCAATTATTCCATCATTCCCATCCGCGACCATCCCAGCGGACAGAGTTACCTGCTGAACCAGGGACAGTACAGTAATATGCTGAGTTTTGCTGTCTACTACAAAATAACCGAAACAAAATAATTCTCTGATCAAAGACTATCTCAGTTCCCTTACAGGATGTTACAGCGTCACTGAATTTTAAGTAAACTTAAAATATAGGTTCCTCTCTGTACCACCCTGTAAAGGAACTGGATAGCACATTGAATCGTTCAACCAGGTGGGGATTTTTTATTGGGTATATTAGATAAGGAGCCTTATTTTGCAGTTACTGCTGCAAAATTCAGTGACGTTTTAATATGCCCAATAAAAAAACCTCCCTTGTGATAAGAGAGGTTGTTTTGCTGTAGGAGAAGGATTCGAACCTTCACGGAGTGGTTAGCCAATCTGATTTTTCCCAATCTCTCCGCCCCCGAGACAGGAGGGTGTGTCTGCCAGTTTCACCACCCTACAGTGTTTGTGTCTCAATGACATTACAAATATACGCAGAAGTTTAATTAATTGTTATATTCGCAATGTTTTTTAATTATTATTATATATATAGCATCTTTTTATTATATTTGTTGCCATATTCGTAATATCGGAATTGTATCATGGGAAAAAATTATGGAATTGATAAACTGGACAGGGAGATCCTGGAAATTTTAATGAAAGATGCAAAAGTCCCCTATACGGACATTGCCAAAAGGCTTATTGTTTCGCCGGGAACCATTCATGTCCGGATGAAAAGGATGGAGAGGCTCGGGATTGTAAAGGGGACCACCCTCATTCTGGATCCCGCAAAGATCGGATATGATATGACAGCATTTGTGGGCATCTACCTGATTAAAGGATCGGTTTATAAAGAAGTCATCAATGAAGTTGATAATATCCCGGAGATTGTTGAGGCTCATTATACAACGGGAGAATACAGTATATTTGCCAAAGTAATCTGTAAAAATACTGATCATCTTCGGGAGGTGATCAATGAAAAGCTGCAACCTGTAGATGGGGTAAGCAGGACAGAAACCATCATCTCACTGGGAGAAAGTATTAAAAAACAGGTGCCAATCTTTTAAATCATGCTGACATGATAAAAAACTGGTTTGAAGAACTTGAAGATCTTTTAAGAAACGGGGTCAGTCCTGAGCAGAAGATCTTTGCCAACCGCTATGCCCGGAAGGCCAAGTTCCATATTGATAAGGTCCTGAAAGGCGTTGACAAGGAAGCAGAAGAGACCAGGGAAATGGCAAGTTCTTTCTTCCGGTTGCTGGAACATAAACTGAACCTCAATGAGCGGACAGAACCGCCCAGCAAAGAGGAGGTGAAAACTGCTATAAAACAATTAAAAGATGTAGGTCGTTTTTCCATATTCGTTACAGCTGTTATCCTGCCAGGCGGAGTGATCTCTCTGATCGGACTCGAACTACTGGCAAAGCAATACGGGATTAATTTCTCTCTGATCCCCTCGGCATTTAAAAAGAAGAAAAAAGAGGATGATCCATCTGGGCAGGAACCTCCACCAAGGCAACTTACCGGAGGATCAGCCGAGGCAGAATCTCTGGATTAATCAATAATACCAGATGAAATAGATCCTTTCCTAACTTTTAATAGTATTTTCAGGTGTAATCACTGCAGGATCATGTATGTTCAATTTCGGAAATTTCATTGGATCGGTAAGTATGGATATAAAGTAGGATCCAGATCATCATTGTGCCAACGGTTATAAAGGACCAATCTTGAAGCAAATAGGTAGTGTGTTCTCCCCAGATTTCAATGATGTTGAATGAACTGATCAATATCCCCAGTATAAAGATCGCCTTAGATATCCAATGTAGACTCCCAAATCTGATCAGTAGAATGGCGGAGGCCAATCCATTAAACATATAAAGATTGCGGTTGGTAAAAGCCAGTAATGGAATAAGGCATAGTATTAGTCCCAATTCACCTGCAGGGGACCATCTATCTTTCTTTCCAGCTTTGTTCAACATAACCATTAGCAGACCCAATATCAACAATACAGAAAGCTGATAAATCAGGGTAAGCTTTGGATTCCACTCTATCCACCGTAATGGAGTATACCTTGCTAAAACGGAAAAGAGGGTATGATTCCCGGATGCGAGTAAATCCTGTTTAGTATTTAGTTCTGTAAGGATCTCCTGGAACCAGTGAAGATTTTGTCCTGTAAACAATTCAAATGATCTGTAGAAAGTCAATGGCAGAAAAAACAGGACTGCTGAAAACAGCAGAAAATAAATCACTTCTTTGTATTTCAGCCGGTAGACATACCATGCTACGAGAACCAATCCGAATGGCTTCAGAAAAAAACTTATGGAAAGCAAAAGTCCTGCCTGAACTGGTTTGCTTTCCATAGATTTGATCAGGCTGAGTAGGATCAGCAACAAGATGAAAATATTCACCTGCCCCAGATGAATTTCAAGCTCAATAAAAGCCCCCAGGACCAAAAAACTGATCATGATATACAGATTATGGCGACCTGTAGTCAATGTTCCCATGCCCAATCCTGCAATGCGATATATTAATAAAAGGACATAACAGGTGGCAATGCCAGAAAATATCCAGTACAGTAATTTGGCCACCGGAAAGGATAACCACTGGAAAGGGATAAAGTATAATGCAGAGACAGGTGAGTATTTGAAAATGGCGTGTCCGTCTTCGATGATCTGATATAAATTCTGTCCTGAAACAATCCGGCTTGCAGCCTTGTAATATACCGCAAAATCATACAGGATAAACCTGTCATTGAAGATATGGATGATCAAATATCCTATGATCAGGATAAAAATCACATAAATGCTGAGAAACCTGTTTGTCCGAAAATTCAACCGAAAATCCATATTGATATGAATCAATTATAAACTTAATAAAAATAGACCACACCCAACTAGTGATTTAGTATCTTCGTTACTGTGTATTATGAGTAGAAAATTCCCCTATGCTGTTAAATTACCTGAAAATTTTCCTCCGACAATTTTCCCGGAACCGGACCTTCACTGCGATTAATTTACTCGGTCTTGCAACCGGACTGGCATGTTTTGTCCTGATTCGGTTGTATGTGAACAACGAGACCAGTTATGACCGGTATTATCCTGATGCCGAGCAAATGTACCGCATGGCCATGAAGGGAAATATGTCCGGTTTCTCATTTGAATCTGCAGTCATGGGCGGGCCCCTGGGAAGAATTGTCAGGGAGGCCATACCGGAAGTAGTGCATTCCACCACTTTTTATAAGCTACCCAGGCCTATCCTGCTGAAGAAAAATGAGAACCGCTTTTACGAGGAAGACATTATATATGTAGATTCGGCTTTTCTGGAGTTTTTCTCCTTTGAGGTTCTGCTGGGTAATCCAACGGAGATGTTTAAAGCTCCATACTCTATGGTGCTCACTAAAAGTGGTGCCAGGAAATATTTCGGAGATGAAAATCCAATCGGGCAGGTCATTAACTGGAACAACAATCAGGATTATACTGTAACGGGTGTGATTGCAGATCCAGTTTACAATTCACATCTTAAAATTGACATCCTGGCCTCCTTTAATTCCCTGCTTGAACAGCCAGCTTACAGGAATTTGCTAACCACCCTTTATGCATTTGTAACCTATAATTATATCAAGATGGCGCCGGGGACCAACACTGTTGTGGTTGATACAATGATATCGGAGCTATTAGAAGAACACATGGGAGAAGGAATGCGTGAATCAGGTTCCCATTTTGAAATTTTCCTGCAACCGGTTCAGGATATCCATCTCAACTCAAAGCTTGTTCATGAGCTGGAAACCAACGGTAACAGATCCAGTGTAATTATCTTCGCTGCTGTCAGCCTGTTAATCCTCCTGATTGCCTGTATCAACTTTGTTAATCTTACCACAGCCAGGTCAACAGCCAGGTCTATGGAGATCGGAATCCGGAAAGCCTGCGGGGCAAATAGCGGGAATTTATTTTTCCAGTTTATCTCTGAGTCTGTTTTTTTTACCATGGTAAGCATCATTTTGGCCACCCTTTTTATCGAACTTATCCTCCCCTGGTTTTATAATTTCAGCGGGATCAATCCGGTGATGAGCATACATTCAAGGTTTATATTTTACATTTTATTAATTGCCCTCTCTATGGTCACTGGATTCCTCTCAGGAATCTACCCGGCAGCATATCTTTCACGAATTAAACCAGTCTGGATCATGAAAGGCCTTCGAAGGAAGTCCACCCATCGGTCCTTCCTGAGAAATGTACTGGTGATCCTGCAGCTGGCTATCACACTGTTTTTAATATTTAATACCATCCTGATCTATAAACAATTACAGTTGATCCGAAAGACGGATATCGGGATCAACAAAGATCAATTGCTTGTTATTCCAATGAGATCTGGTCGAATGAGCAGCCAGCTTGAGTCCCTCAAATACGAAATGAATAGCATCCCAGGCATTTCAGGTGTAGCTGCAACATCAGGCTATCTTGGCAATTTTCAGCAGCGTAGGGGTTTTTATGTCGAAGGATTTGACAGAAATGACATGTGGATGTTACATTATATTTCAGTCGATCCTGAATATCTCCAAATGATGGGAACACATCTGGTAACAGGTAGATTTTTCAGGACAGGAAGCAGTGCAGACAGCCTAGCCATTGTGATCAATAGGGCCATGATGAAACAGGCGGAATGGAAAGATCCCCTGGGAAAGAAAGTGATCATGCAGGACAGGGGGATTGAGAAGGAATATACCGTGATTGGTATGGTGGATAATTTCAACTATGCTTCTATCCATACACCGGTTGAGTCACTTCTCATTTTCAACAATCCCCCGAACAGCCGTTATCTATGCCTTCGTATAGAGGGTGCTGATCATGACAAAACGCTTGAGGCCATTAGCAGCAGATGGAACGAGCTGTACCCGGAATTCCCATTTGATTATTTTTTCCAGGAGGAATTCTATAATGACCTATACAAGGAAGACAGGAAAATGGGGAACCTGTTCATTTACTTCACTATGCTGGCCATCCTGATCTCGGTAATGGGACTTTTCGGACTTATTCTTTTCACATCTGCCAGACGTACTCGTGAAATTGGTATCCGGAAAGCCATGGGGGCAGATGTTGTAACCCTCATCAACCTATTGATCAGGGAGTATCCCTTCTGGATCCTTATAGCTTCCATACTGTCACTGCCGGCCTCCTGGTATTTTGCCACTAAATGGCTGGAAAATTTTGCCAGCAAAACTTCCATTGACTTCTGGATTTACATATTTTCCGTTGTCCTGGTCATACTGATCAGTCTTGGAACTATCATATACCAGACCATCCGTACAGCCAGGACAAATCCGGCAGATTCACTCAGGTATGAGTAGGATTTTAGTTTACGACGATCTTTTTTGAGAGCTGCTGGCTGCCAGCCCTGAATTTCAGGAAATACAAGCCTTTCTCCCACTGGGACAAATTTATTGGGATATCATGTTCAGCCGGAACCATTAAACCATGATCAGATCGAGAGATTAACCTCCCCTTGACATCGTAGATCTCAATATTGACCAACTGGCTGGTATTCAACACAAAGCGAAGATGCAGCTTTTCGCTGGCAGGATTGGGAAAAGCCAGAAGGTAATCAAGGTCTTTCATTGCCTCAACTGGATTCGTACCTGTATACACATCACCCTTTAGTTTCCTGCCATCTGTCCTGATTTCTCCATCGGGTCCGGCCACATAACTGTTGATCCAGTCTGGTCTTGCTGGTAGGTTCACTCCCCCGTCCCACATAAATTTCTGTTCCCATTCCTGATCTGTCAGACGCTTAAAATTACTGGTCACCTCATAATGAAAAGAGGATACCGGTCCCGCAAAAGCCATAAGCTGTTCCGGGTTTGTGGGATTGGGAGCCAGGAAAACGCCTTTGTTTATATACCCATTCCCGACATGCAATACATGCCCTACTACATTCCCGGCCTGGTCCGTGGGCTGGGTATGGACATCTGCCACCACGAAATCCCAGTTCAATCCCTTGTTGATATCGAAGAAAAAATCATTGAACCATCCAGTGACCGAAGGCCCTGATGCCATATAGGAATTAATCATGGTTTTCAGGAAGGTGATCTCGGTTTCATTGATGGTAACACCGGCCAATTCTTTTTTAGCAATTTCTTCAAAGATCCCCATGATCTCAGCGTATCTGTTATAATAATCGATAATCATGGTTTTGCTCTGAAAATCATCTCCATCGAATACCGTTGCTAGAAATGTTGCAGCGTTCTCGGCAAACAGCTGAAGCCTTCCGTAGAACTCAGGATAAGGTTCAATATAGGTATAAGGATAGGAACAGGCGGTTCCTCCTGTATATGACTGTTTCCCGTATAGGATATTATCATGCCTCAGTTCGGCCCAGGAAGTCAGCTGGGTATTGAGTTTCTCCTGGTGCCAGGCGGTGGTTTGCATGAAATACGGTAGATCCGCAGAAGAAATTGGCGGATTCAGTTCCCTGATAGCCGCCATCCAGGTGTTGTACAGCGATTGCGCCCAGAAATCTTCATCATAAGCATCCACCAGGTATTTCAGGGAAGAAACCTTATAGGCATATTTATATTCTTCAAGCTCGTCCACCAGCAGGAATATGGCGTCTTCGTTTCCCATTACAGCCATAACATCAAGCGGATCAGGCAATCCCCGGTAGATCTTTTGATTGTCCACGATGATCCTGTCATATACCACCTCACTCAATACATATGAATCAATCAGGAATTTCTGCCCAAGCAGTTTGAAAGAAACTGGCAGTTGTCCCGGATCACTGGAATAGGGATCGACATAAAAAAAGTTAGACATGATCTTCTGCCCGTAATCATCAGAGGCATTCAGGCTGTCTTTAAAGGAAACAAATACCGCAGGAGTATAAAGATCTGCCGGAGAAGAAAGCATCCTGCCCGTCAATCCCGCCAGTTCGGCCGGTGTCATGTTGTCATCCGGTCCCACAAAAAAGGTGATCAGCTGTTCATGCTTGTCAAGGTTATCCCTTTTACCACTTGAGCCGAGCAATTCATTCAATAGTACCGCACCCAGTTGCATCCGCCGTAATTCATCATCTGTCCAGTCCGGTTCCCAGGGATTTTCCGGTGGAGCTGTCAACAGGAAATCTATCCTGCCCAGCCACATCATAGTACGGAAGTATTTTTCCAGTGTAATTGTTCCGCCAGGTGTATATATCTCTTTATTATAATGCCCTCTGGGCGTAAACTGGCTGAAATCCAGTTTGCGGGGTCTTTCAGCAGTAAAAAGGGCTGTGGATACCATTTGTTCAGCCGTAATCTTTTCCATGATATCATTGAATTTTTCATTACCATGGGATTGGGGAACAAACTCCTTATCATGGATTAAGGAACGGGCAACAGATACATATAGATCTACATCTTCCAGTGCATCGTTAAGCCGTCCATCACTGTTGTATTTGGAATACAGTGATGGATATGCTTCATACATGGCATCCAGTAATTCTATGAGATTGGGTTCAAGGTATTGCCATTCCACAGTCTGTAATATGGCATCATAAGAATTGTGCAGTGTACCAAGCACAAAATCGGAGGATATGAACAAAGGCAGGTCATTGTTATAGATATCAATAAAAGCATTCGCCCAGGAGTATGATTTCAGCCGCTCGGAGACCATGAAAAAATTATTCTTCAGTAGGTTTAGTTCCCCGGTTTTAAGTTCAAAGACCCGGTTGATGGAATCAAACCATGGGATGCTTGTAAGCTCCGCCGGATAGGTCCGGGAAGCATAATAGGCGGTCTTACGGGGGTTGTTGCTGATTAACTGGCTGGTAGTAAGCAATTTGTTGTTCTCCAGAAACTGTTTGTAAACAATGGGGTCAAAAGTGCTCTGAGCTTGTACAACAATACTTCCAGAAATAAATATCACCAGGCAGGTTAATAGTAACGTATTGGTTTTCATGAATTCACAGACTATTGATGCAAGTTATTACAATATGGGT
Organism: uncultured Bacteroidaceae bacterium; assembly: GCA_963767555.1. Taxonomy (GTDB): domain Bacteria; phylum Bacteroidota; class Bacteroidia; order Bacteroidales; family SM23-62; genus SM23-62. The sequence continues at coordinate 40,685 of CAVYEL010000027.1, forward strand.
TGAATTACAATTAATAGATGCAATATCAGCCCCCATGGTTGCGCTGCCCAGACTCGTTTTCGTTAAATCAGTCCCCTGAACCAACTGTTAAAAAAATCTGACAACTTGGTTTCCAGAGTAGTCGGTGCATACAGGCGAACGATCGTTAAATGCAATTAATTTAGCCTGGCCATATGTATTAGTTTTGACCAATTTGTATAAATTTAGGCTTTCCTCAACACATCTAACACCTTCACAAAAATGAGCGGATTTTTCGGGGCTATTTCAAAACAGAATTGTGTCAATGAAGTTTATTATGGCACTGATTATCATTCACATTTAGGCACTAAAAGAGCGGGATTGGTATTTTACAATAAAACGGAAGGCTTCAGAAGGTCCATCCACAGCCTGGAGAATGGATACTTTCGGACCAAATTCGAATTGGATCTGGAGAAGATGGAAGGAAACAGTGGAATGGGAGTGATCAGTGACACAGATCCCCAGCCAATTTTATTCAATTCCCATATGGACCGGTTTGCCATAGTTACCGTCAGCCGGCTGGTTAATATTGAAGAATTGGAGAAATGCTTTTTAAAGAAAAAAAATCATTTTACTGAGAACTTCGAAGGGAATGTCAATCCAACTGAGATGGTGGCAAACCTGATCTGTGAAGAAGAGGATTTTGTATCAGGCATCAAAAATGTGTACCGGAAGATCAAGGGTTCCTGCTCCCTGCTCATCCTTACCCCTGACAGGATCATAGCGGCTAGGGATAAATTGGGTAGAACGCCCATTATCTTAGGCAAAAATGAAGAAGGTTTTGCCGCAGCCTCTGAAACTTCAGCCTTTCCCAATACAGGGTATGAAATAGAGTATACTATTGGTCCCGGAGAAATCGTTGAGATATCAGCAGAAGGATATAAAATCCTGAAACCACCCGAAGAAAAAATGCAGGTTTGTTCTTTCCTGTGGGTATATTATGGCTATCCTCCATCCTATTATGAAGGGATCAATGTTGATGAATGCAGGTACCGTTGTGGAGCAGCACTTGCCCGCCGTGATACTGTAGAAGCTGATATCGTAAGTGGCATCCCAGATTCCGGTGTAGGCCATGCCTATGGATATGGTAATGAAAAAGGGATCCCCTACATGAGGCCTTACACCAAGTATACACCCACCTGGCCCAGGAGTTTTATGCCTCAGAACCAGGAGATGAGGGACCTGGTAGCTAAAATGAAACTGATCCCCAACAAAGCCCTGATCGAAGGAAAGCGAATGGTATTCTGCGATGATTCTATCGTACGCGGAACACAATTAAAAGACAATACTAAAGATCTTCGAAACGCTGGGGCAAAGGAAGTACATATGCGCATCGCCTGTCCGCCCCTCACCTTTGCCTGTGATTTCCTGAATTTTTCCCAATCCAGGTCCACCCTTGAGCTGGCATCGCGAAAAGCCATTAAACAATTGGAAGGAGAGGAAAAGCATTTTAATGAATACGCCGATCCGAACAGTGATAAATACAGGGCCATGGTTGAGCAAATCGCCAAAAATCTCGGGATTGATTCATTGATGTACCAGAACCTGGGAGACCTGGTTGAAGCCATAGGATTGCCCAAGGAAAAACTCTGCACGCATTGCTGGGATGGCTCCAGTTATTTTTAAGTACCCGCATTCCTCTGAAAATATTTTAGCGCACCACCTCAAAGGCCTGGTGAAATTTTGAAAATCCTTCCATTCTGGTCTGATTATTGAGCTTTTCTATTTAAAAGGCCATGCTGAAAAAGTATATTCCACTTCTAATGTTATTAATGTTTTGTGCGATTCCGGTCCAGTCCCAAAAGATATTCAAGGTCCAGTACGAATCACAGGCTGATCTTAAAATCTATATTGTAAAATATGAATCTCAATGTGATCTGAAAGTATTCTTTGTGGATTATGTTTCACAGGCTGATGAAGATGGTTTGTGGTACATGGTAAAATATGAAAGCCAGGCTGACCTTAAAGTTTATTATGTTGACTATGATTCGCAGGCTGACCTTAAGATTTTCATGGTTAATTATGAGTCACAGGCAGGATGGCGTAATACCGAAAAATCACATTTATTAAGGGTTCCAAAATAAGATTATGGACATATGATCAGCAGGTTCTTAGTTCTTTGTATTTTTACCTGTAAAACATATCCATTATGAACGATCTTTCACAAAACTCCCCATCGCGCAAAGAACTGCTCAAACATATGATCCTGCAACTCCATAAAGGGGAGGCCCCTAATGAGGTCAGAAAAAGGCTGGTAGAATTACTGAAGAGCATTCCATATAACGAAGTCGTCCAGGTGGAGCAGGAACTGATCAATGAAGGATTGCCTGAAGAGGAAGTCCTGAAATTCTGCGATATCCATACCCAGGTCCTGGAAGGGCATATTGACCAATCTGAGGCTAAGAAAGTGCCACCAGGACATCCGGTTGATACTTTTAATCAGGAAAACAAGGAACTGTTAAAAGTGGTCCGAACGCTGACCAAATTCTATGATAAAATAGATACACCCGATGAGTTGGAGATCGAAACCTATCTCATTCAGCTGAAGGCATTCTTTAACAATCTGATGGACGTTGAAAAGCATTATCAGAGAAAGGAAAACCTGCTTTTCCCCTATCTTGAGAAATACAATATTACAGGCCCACCTAAAGTAATGTGGGGAAAACATGACGAAACACGTGAACTTCTGAAAGTGGCACGGGAAGGATTGGGGACTAAAGGGGAGATTACAATTGATGAAATAAAAACATTAATCGAGCTGGTTTTAAAGCCGGCATCCGGAGCCATCTCTGATATGGTTATGAAGGAGGAAGAGATCCTGTTGCCCATGTGCATGGATAAACTTTCGGATGAGGAATGGTACCAGATCTCCCAGCAAAGCATTGAATTTGGGTATTGTTTGTATGACCCGCAAATTGAATGGAAACCGGAAGGTATCGAACCCTCCCCTGTTGCAAAAGCCGGAGCAGGAATGATTCAGCTGCCAACCGGAAAGTTTTCGGTCAGTGAACTGATTGCGATATTTAATACCATGCCTGTGGAACTGACATTTGTGGATAACCTGGATAAGGTGAAATTCTTTTCCCATGGGAAAAATCCGATATTTAAACGGAACCGGGCCGTTATTGGCAGGGATGTCAGATTATGCCATCCTCCCAAGAGCGTTGCCATTGTTGAACAGATCGTCAGTGATTTTAAAAGTGGCAAACAGGACACTGCTTCGTTCTGGCTCGAGATGAAAGGTATTTTTGTGTATATCGAGTACTATGCTTTGCGGGACGAGAATAATAAATACCTTGGTGTCCTTGAAGTTGTTCAGGATATCACCGAACTCCGGAAGATAAAGGGTGAGCAAAGATTATTAAGTTATTCCGGGAAATAGTTATGGGAAAACAGCCAGCTTTATTGATTACCCCAAAAACCCGGGTGGGTGAACTGCTCGACACCTATCCGGAACTTGAACCTGTATTAATGGATCTGGCACCTGCTTTTAAAAAACTGCAAAATCCGGTACTCAGGAGGACAGTGGGAAAGGTGGCAACCCTGCAACAGGCAGCAGCGCTTGGAAATATATCCTTAAGTGAGATCATTAATACCCTGCGCCTGGAAGTTGGCCAGGCCTTGTTTGACGGGACAGGAACAGAGGCAGAGATCAATAAAACAGAGCCCGGCTGGTTTAATAAGGAGAAAGTTAAGGCCCGGTTTGATGCCAGTCCACTGATCAATTCTGGTCAAAATCCTATGCAGGAAGTATTGAAAAACCTGGATGGAATCGACCAGGAAGATATTTTTCTATTGATCACACCTTTTCTTCCCGCACCTATTATTGAATTGATCAGTAAAAAAGGATATGCTCATTATTGTCTGAATATTGATGCTGAGGTATATCACACGTACTTCTATCGAAATCATTAATAATTCGTAACAATACATTAAGTTTTGCGTCAGACCAGTACCATGCCAAAAACAACATTCTATGTTCTTCAATTATTTCCTTGTTGCCTTCCGTAATCTACTAAAACACAGGGCTTACACACTAATTAATATCACTGGGATGGCCATCGGTATTACCTGCAGTATTTTTATCATACTGTTTGTGAACCATGAACTGAGTTACGACCAATTCCACACCAAAGCCGATCGTATATTTCGCGTAGGGGTAAGTGGAAAATTCAGTGGGAATGAATTTGACCAGGCAGTCACTGCCCAACCCATGGCCCAGGCACTGATTTCCGATTATCCTGAAGTAAAAAATGTAGTTCGTTTGAGAGAGTACGGGGACTGGCTTGTAACCTACGGTGAAAATAAGTTCCATGAGGAGAATATCCTGTTTGCTGATTCAACGTTTTTTGAAATATTCGATTTCAAACTGTTGAAAGGAGATCCCATAAATGTCTTAAAGGAAAAAAGAACCATTGTATTGACTGAATCCATGGCCCGGAAGTATTTCGGGGATGAGGACCCCATTGGAAAAATGATCAAACTGGAAACCGATACAACACTGCACAGGGTTACCGGACTGATGGAAGATGTTCCAGGGAATTCACATATTCATTTTGATGCAGTTGGGTCCCTTCATACCTATGCCAGGCCGGAACAGGAATTCTGGGTGAGCCATAATTTTTATACCTATATCCTGACCGATGGTATAACACCAAAAGATACCCTGGAAAATAAATTTGAATCTATTATATATAAATATGTAGGCCCTCAGATCGAAGAGGTACTTGGAATGAGCATGGATGCACTGGAGGAACAGGGTGATTTTTTCGGATATTTCCTTCAGCCTCTGAAGGAGATCCATCTGACTTCAGATCTGGATTATGAATTCGAACCCAATGGAAATAAAGTACTGGTTTATATTTTTATTGTCATTGCTGCATTGATCCTCATCGTGGCATGCATCAATTTCACCAATATGGCAACCGCCCGTGCAGCTTCGAGGTCAAAAGAAGTGGGTATTCGAAAACTGGTAGGTGCACAGAAACCAATGCTGGTCAGCCAGTTCCTTTTTGAATCATTCATGCTCACAGCTCTTGCATTCGGTGCGGCAGCGATTATTGTTTCAATCCTGTTACCATATTTCAATAATATGATCCAGCTTGACGTGAATACTGCATTCCTGGCAAGCTGGAAAATTGCCCCTTTGATTCTCCTTTTCATCATTTTTATAAGTCTTTTAGCCGGCAGCTATCCTGCCTTTTACCTGGCAGCGTTCAGGCCTATCGGTGTTCTGAAGGGAGTGGTGGTGCGGGGCACCAAAGGTGGAAAAATCAGAAGTATCCTCGTTGTGCTTCAATTGGCTGTATCTATCCTGATCCTGGTAGGGACCTACATTACTTTCGGTCAACTGCGGTTCCTCATCAATAAGGATCCCGGGTTTGATACTGAGAATATCCTGGTCATCAGGCGGTCAGATGTGCTGAAAGATAATATGGAAAGTTTCAAGCAGGAGCTGCTCAGGAATCCGGGCATTGTGAGTGTGTCAAATTCAAACAGCATCCCCGGACGGAATTTCTCCAATAATGCCATATTTGTGGAGGAACGGGGAACAAACTCCACCTATCTGACATGGCAAAGCTGGGTTAGTTTTGATTATGAGAAGGTATTTTCCATGAAAATTGTGGATGGAAGATTTTTCTCCCGGGATATATCTACAGACTCCTCCGGCATTGTGATAAACCAGGCAGCCATTAAATCCCTGGATCTGGAAGAACCGGTTCTCGGACAACGTTTGCTGAGGCCATCCGGACCACAAACATTTGAAGCCACTCCCATCATTGGCATAGTTGAAGATTTCCATTTTCAGTCCATGCATACGGCCATTGAACCAATGAGCTTTTCGCTGATGCCAGGAAATTGGGAGGGATATATACCTGTTAAACTCACCGGAACAAATATGCAGGGATCCATTGACTTTGTCCGTGAAACCTGGGAATCGTTCACAACAGAATATCCCTTTGATTATTTCTGGATGAATGAGGATTATGCCCGATTGTATGAAACAGAAAAGAAAACCAGCAGTATTTTTGTGGCTTTTGCCATTATTTCGCTGATTATTGCGGGACTGGGACTGATAGGACTGATATCATTCACTGCAACGCAGAGAACCAAAGAAATCGGTATCCGGAAGGTCATGGGCTCATCCAGTGAGTTTATCGTAAGGCTGTTTTTTAAAGAAATTGGCATCCTGGTGGCCATTGGCACTTTGCTGGCTGCTCCTGTATATTTTATTGTCAATAACTGGTTACAGAATTTTGCCTATCATATCCCATTCAGCCCATTGAAATTTGCCATCATTTTAATTTTTGCAGGGATCATTACCCTGATCCTGTCATGGATCTCGGTGGGTGGGATCACCTTTAATGCCAGCCGCAAGAATCCTGTCGAATCATTGAGATACGAATAAATTAATAAAGGGGCTTACTGATTAAATACAAGGCTGAGTGCAGTCCCTTGCCCTGGCATACTCTCCACTGAAAGGGTACCACCGTGCAAATTCATGATCTGTCGGGAAAGGCTTAACCCAACGCCCATTCCGTCTTTCTTGGTCGTGAAAAAGGGAAGGAAAATATCCTGAAGATCTGAGGGCTGTATACCCTGGCCATTATCATCTACCGTGATGGTAATATGATTTCCCGTCTCTTTAGCAGAAAGTCTGATCTTACCATCAGTCCTGCCATCCAGAGATTCAATGCTGTTTTTGACCAGGTTGATCAATACCTGTTCAATCAGTGTTGGATCTGCATCTATGACAGTTTGATCGTCCATATTCTCAATGATTAACCGGATCTCTTTATTTTTCAACTCTTCCCGGAACAAATCCCCGGTGTTCTTTATAAGTCCCCAAACCGATACATTTTCCATTTCGGGTGGAGGTATCCTGGTGAGTGACCTGTATTTTTCAACAAAGTGGTAAAGCCTTTCACTTCTGTCGTGTACAGTCTGGATACTGCTGTGAATGTCTTCCATATCCTGCTCACTGAGATCAGATGGTTTTTTAGCCTTGCCAGTTTGGTCCTCCACCAGCATGACTATGGTCTCCGTCATGGAGGCTATGGGCGTTACAGAGTTCCTGATCTCATGCCTGAGGATCTGGATCAGTTTGTGCCAGGATTCGATCTCCTTTTGCTCGATCTCACTCCTGATATCCTGCAGGGTCACGATACGGTATCCGGATCCCAGGATAACAACCGGACTAACATTGACTGACAGATGCTTCAATCCATGGTCAATATTGACTTCGACTAATTTGTTTGCCCTGCCTTTTATAGCGTCAATTTCAGCCACCAGCCCTGGATGGTGTTCCCTTACTTTTGTCCAGGCTGATTTTTCCTCTATGCCCAATAATTCTTTTGCCGAATCATTCATCAGGACAATGGTATCGTCATCCCTGACAGATATGATGGCAGTTTTGATACGACTCAGAATGATTTGCATGTAATTCAACTGGGCCTCTTTTTCTAATTTGATCTTTTCCAGTTCTGCAACTACATTATTAAGGGATTGATAGAGTTTTTTAAAAGGTGGACCGAGTGACTTTACTTCAAACTTTTCTGAAAGATCCTGGTGGCTGAGGTTGTTGATAAATCTGGCTATTTCCCGGTTGCTTCGATTGGTAAACAGAATGAAATCAATGACCTGCAGGACCAGGACCAGGACCAGTATCAGCGGAAGGAAAAAAAGGTCCCTTTCTCCTATCATCAGAAATGCAATCCCTGTAATGAAGACATTTAACAGAAGTAGAATTACCCTCAGGATCAGCCATATATGATAATACTTATAAGTCATACTTTCTTATTCTCCTGTGTAACGCCGTTCTGGAGATACCCAGCTCCCCGGCTGCCCTGGTAATATTACCCTTGTTTTTATCGATAATTTTCAGAATATGGCGCTTTTCCATGTCTTCAAGACTGGAGGGCTCTTTCTGGTGCTGGTCTGCCTGCATACTTTTTCCCGGTAAGAAGTCAGAATAGTTTAGCAGTTTCCGGTCATTCAGGATGACCGCTCTTTCCACCATATGCTTCAACTCTCTTATGTTTCCCGGCCAGTCATGCCTGCGCAGTTTATCATATGCTTTTGGATTAACCTTTAATGCCGGTTTGTTATATTTTTTCATATAATACTCCAGGTAATGATCCAGCAGTATGGGGATATCCTCAATCCTCTCCCTCAAAGGGGGAACATGGATTTCCACCATGTTTATGCGATAGAGCAGATCCTCCCTGAATTCAAACCTGTTTACCATTTCATAAAGCGGACGGTTGGTGGCACATACCAGTCTGAAATCCACCGGGATCTCGTTTGATGATCCAACCCTGACCACCGATTTCTTCTGCAATACAGTAAGTAACTTGGATTGCAGTCCGGGTGAAAGATTCCCAATTTCATCAAGGAAGATCGTCCCCTTATCGGCCAGCTCAAAGCGGCCGGGTTTATCTTCTCTGGCATCCGTGAATGCCCCCCTGACATGTCCGAATAACTCACTTTCGAAAAGGTTCTCTGAGAGAGAGCCCAGGTCTACACTGATGAAGACATTGTTACATCTACCCGATATTTTGTGAATTTTACGGGCTATCAATTCCTTACCTGTCCCATTTTCCCCCATGATCAGAACATCAGCATCCGTTTTACCGACTTTATCGGCTATGGATAGGCATTCCCTGAATACCGGTGAGTTGCCAACAATATGGTCTGTCCTGTTGCTATTCTGGAGAAGATGCTGCTGGGTTATTTTTAACTTTTGAACTTCCCTTCTGGAATTACTCAACTGTAAGGAGGAATTAATGGTCGCCAGTAATTTCTGGTTTTTCCAGGGTTTCAGCACAAAATCCACAGCTCCTTCTTTGATGGCCCGCACAGCCAGATCAGTATCCCCAAAGGCAGTGATCAGGATCACGATCGCATATTTATCTGATTTAAGGATTTGTTTCAGCCAGTAAAATCCTTCTTCCCCGTCCCGTTTTCCCCTTTGAAAATTCATGTCCAGCAGGATAAGGTCATAACTTTCATGGTGTATCTTCTGGATTACATTCTCAGGCACCTGTTCGATGTCCACCCTGGAATAGTATCGCTTCAATAGCACAAGAGCTGATTTCAATACATCATAATCATCATCTATGATCAGGATCCTTGCAGGCTGTATATCCATATCTCTAAAGATCTTACCGTATGCAATATATGAAAACCGTAACGAAATCACACACAAACTGTAATGAAAACGCACACTAATCCTCTTTGATATTTATCCTGACAATAATTAAGGGATTGATTATTACTTGTTTGCCAATAGTGGCATTGGTTTTGGTTAATATATGGGAATTCAGCAATGCTCTGGAATTATATCAAATACACGCTTAGGCTGATTAAACGCGATAGCTTGCACTCCCTGGTAACACTATTGGGACTGACAATTGGACTGGCTTGCGGAACTGTCATCCTGCTGTTTGTTACCAATGAGCTGAGTTACGAAGCTTACCACGAGAAGGCAGACAGGATTTATCGTGTAAGCCAGAATTTTGTTACTTCAGGGAAGCCCAGGAAATTCTCCTGGACTTCACCATCCCTTGGGCCCAAACTCCACCAGGAATATCCCCAGATTGAAACATTTACACGCCTGAAATATATTGGCAGGATATTGTTCAGTATGGGGGACAAATTATTTTATGAGAACCATATCGCTTTCGCAGATACAAACTTTTTTAAGGTATTTACCCATCAATTCATTTATGGGAACCCGGCCACCTGTCTTGAGAATCCTGACAACATTGTCCTTACTGAAGATTTATATCATAAGTACTTTGGAAATGATGATCCTATCGGGAAAACCCTCCTGGTCGAAAACCGTTACCCGGCAATAGTAAGTGGAGTTATTGAGAACCCTCCACCCAACACCCATTTTTTCCAGGCTGCCTATATCTCCTATCTGGGGTATGACCAACAAGCTAACCTGCCATCGAAGGATTGGTCATTATTCGAGATCGAAGATCAGACATTCCTGCTTTTCCTTGAGGATTTTGATAAAGAACTTTTTTACCAAAAATGGCCGGAATTTTATGAAAAGTATGTGGCGGAAGATGCTCAGGATTATGGCCAGGTATACGAACCAATATTTGAAAAGATTAGGGATATTCACTATCAATCTGACCTTCCGTCTAATTATCATCTTGGAAACAAAGCCTATTTTTTTACCATCCTGAGCATAGGTATTTTCCTGCTGGTATTGGCTGCTATTAATTATACAAATATGGCCACTGCCCGTTCCATCCATCGCCTTAAGGCCATCAGTATCCATAAAGTCCTGGGTGCAGGGATGGGACCCATGGCCGTTAAAATCCTTTCTGAGTCACTGACCATGACTCTTTTGTCACTCCTGCTTGCGTTCGGTATTGTTGAATACCTACTCGAATTTACAGGCTTCATGGATTTACTTGGTTTGCGATTGGATCAAAACATAATCAGTAATGGTCCTGTCCTGGCTGGAGCAATCGGACTGGCCATAATAGTGGGTCTCCTTTCCGGATCATATCCGGCGGTATATTATTCCCGTTTCTCACCAATACAGGGCCTGCACAGCATTCACCTGGATGCTTCGTCCCTAAACCATTATATACGGCAGTTTTTAGTAGTATTTCAACTCATCCTTGCAGTGGTAGCTGTTACTTTCACCATATTGATGAAAAGCCAGATTAATTACCTGGGACAGAAAGACCTGGGATTCAGTAAAGAAAACGTCCTGATCGTTCCCTGCAGGGACTCGATCACCAACGCAAGCATCAGGGTGATCCAGGAAGAACTAATGAAAATGCCGCAGGTCATTTCTGTGAGTAGTGCTTTATCATACCCGGGTAATCCATCCGGGGGATTATACAAATTTGAAGGGGACAGCGGAATGGAAGAACACAACCTGCCGGTCTTGTTTGTTGATTATAATTATCTCCAGACGCTTGGTTTGTCACTTGCCGAAGGCAGAGATTTTAGCAAGGACTATTCAGCAGAAAATGAAAAATCAATTATTATTAATCGATCACTGGCCCGTTATATGGACTGGGAAGAACCTATTGGTAAAGCCATCGCTCAAGGATCAAGGTATAATGTTCGGGTGATCGGAGTCGTGGATGATTTTAATTTCCGCTCCCTGCACCATCCCATTGAACCTCTGATGATACGCCTGCAAAAGGATACCGGTTATAACCTTATCATAAAAACCCAAGGGACAGAAACCGGTAAGGTGTTGACATTTCTTGAAAACAGGATGAAAGAACTGGTCCCTTTCCGGCCTTTTGAATATGATTTCCTTGATGAAAATTTTAAGAGGCTGTACCGGCGTGATGAAAGACAATTGTCCCTGATCAGCCTCTTCTCCGGATTATGCATATTTATTGCCTGTCTTGGGATGTTTACCCTGGTATCCTATACCGCTGAACGCAAAACAAAGGAAGTGGGCATCAGAAAGGTAAACGGGGCCGGCACATCTCAGGTGATATCTTTGTTTATCAGACAATTCCTTCTTTACACTGTCATGGCTATTGTTATTTCCACTCCCATCGTTATTTTGGTATTCAAAAGCTGGTTAAGGCAATTTGCCTACCAGACAGAACTGCGTCCTTTTATCTTTATCATTACTTTCATTGGGGTGATTTTAATAACCATAGGGACTGTATTATTCCACTCTATTAAAGCTTCCAGATTAAATCCGGTAAATTCATTGAGATATGAATAACATTCTTAAAACTTCATTCAGGTATTTATTACGGAACAGGGGATTGACACTCATCAATATCCTGGGACTGGCCATCGGGATCTGCGTATTTATCCTGATCATGCATTATGTCAGGCATGAACTGAGTTATGACAGGTTTCTCAGCAAACAAGAGACAGTTGGCAGGCTGGAGTTTTTGTTTCCAGACCAGTCTCAGTCATCATGGACCACATCTTCCATGGGTTTTGATGTAAGGGAAGCCATTCCCGAAGTGACAGGATTTTTGAGGACCCAAACCCGGGATGATTGGTATATGGAATACGAGGAGATCAAATATCCGGTGCCCCTTGTAGCCCTTGTGGACAGTAATCTGTTTGATTTATTCGATCTTGAAATGCAACAGGGCGATCCTGCCTCAGCACTCACTGAACCTTATACAGCAGTATTGACCAGGTCCCTTGCTGATAAGATATTCGATGAGGATGATCCCGTGGGGAAAATATTAAAAACATCAAATGGTGGCGATATCCGCGTTACCGGTGTGATAAAGGATCCCCCAAATTTTCATCTCCAGTTTGATATGCTCTTATCATTTGTTACACTCGGAGCCTTGTATGGAGAAGAACACCTGTATACCTATAAAACATTCCAGTACAATACATACTTCGAGATCATTGAGAATGCCAACATTGATACTGTCAATCAAAAGATCACAGCATTCTTTTATAAAAAATATGAAGAACTTGATGGGGAACCCGTATCTGAAGAAGATGCCTTCAAAACCCAAATTCGCCCGGTAAAGGAAATTTATTTTGCCAGGGATGTCAGGGATGCCGGAACCAGGCATGGTAATAAACAATTTGTATATATTTTTATCATCATTGCCGTATTTATCATCCTGATCGCCTGTGTAAATTTTATCAATCTCTCTACAGCCCGGGCTGCAGGAAGGGCCATGGAAGTAGGGATCAGGAAGGTGGCAGGTTCCGACAGGAGAAAACTGATCTTGCAATTCCTGGCTGAATCTATTTTAATAAGCTTTATTGCCAGCCTGATAGGATTATTACTGGTTGAAGCAGTCTTTCCTGAGTTTGAAAATATTGTGGGAGTGGATCTCAGGATAGCCTACCTGGAAAATCCTATCAACCTGCTGATCATATTATCCGGCATTATCGTTATTGGTATTATTGCCGGTATTTACCCGGCATTTTACCTGACTGCTTTCAAACCGGTCAGTGTCCTTAAAGGAGAAAAGACTCGGGGCAGAACCGGTAGTTTCATGCGAAAGGTTCTGATCGTTTTCCAGTTTACCATCTCCATCGTATTGATCATTGGTACGATTGTGGTTTACAGACAATTGAACTATCTGGGAAATAAGGATCTGGGATTCAGAAAAGACTTTATTGTCACCATCCCGTTGAATGATGAGGTAAAACAGAAAATGGAAATTTTCAAGGAAAACCTCCTGGCTTATCCCCGGGTTGAAAAAGTGTCTTACTCCTATACAACCCCGGGTGCGGGAGATAATTGGGAAGGCTTCACACTGGAAGGGAAGCAAATCAGCACGGTTGTATATCAGATTGACCCTGATTATCTGGATCTGCTGGGTATTGAACTGGTGGAGGGACGGAATTTTTCCTGGGACCTGGAATCAGACAAACTCAATTCTTGCCTGATCAATGAAACCCTTGCCAAAAAACTGGATATGGACAGCCTTGTGGGCAAGTGGTTCGATCATCCAGAGTGGTATATCACTGCATTTCCAGTGAAGAAGTTTGAGATCATTGGCATCATGAAGGATTTCCATTACAAATCATTGAGACAACCTATCGGTCCGCTTATATTTGGTTGGGGAGATCAATGGATCGGTTTTGCCAATGTTCGGATCTCTCCGGGTGATATTGGAGGAGCACTTGAAAATATGGAACAGGAATGGAAAGAGCTATCGCCCCAGTACCCATTTAATTATTCCTTTATGGATGAGAATTTTGACAGGATGTACAGGGTTGATCAGAAACTGGCAAAAATATTTAGGTATTTTGCAGGTCTTGCCATATTTATAGCCATGCTGGGACTATTCGGACTGGCAGCCTTTATCGCAGAAAAAAGGACCAGGGAGATAGGTATCCGGAAAGCCATGGGTGCCAGCATTGCAGGAGTGTCTATTCTGCTGGTCAGGGAATTCACATGGCTGATCCTGATCTCAAGTGTGATCGCATGGGCAGTTGCCTGGTTCTGGGCAAAGAACTGGTTGCAGGAATTTGCCTACCGTATGGACCTGACAGTCTGGATATTTTTCATTTCTACCTGATGTCTCTGTTAATAGCATGGATCACCGTCATCAGCCAGACTCTAAAAGCGGCCAATACAAATCCTGCAGATTCCCTGAGATATGAATGAAATATCAGGGTACATGTGTGGGATCCCAGCCGGTAGCCAGATCTTCATTGAAGGTGTCAAGGACAGCCATGTCCCCCTCTGATATAGTGAAATCGAAAACATCTGCATTTTCGATGATACGATCCTTGTTACAGATTTTGGCAATACCACATATTGCTTCTGAAGGGCCCAGCGGATAAGCAATTGTGCTGCCGTTTTACCATTTTTTGCAGCCATTTCAACCAGGCGTGGATCACTAAGTTTCCTGCCTTTGGTTAGGGGACTGTATGCCTCGACTACAATGCCCGTTGAATGACAGAGATCCAGGGTTTCTTTACGCTGAAGATAATTGTAGGGGCTCATCTCGATCTGGTTAATGGCAGGAACAACATTTGCGTTTTCAAGAAGCTCTTCCAGGTGATGTGCCATAAAATTACTTACCCCGATGGCCCTGCATATGCCTTTGGTAAGAAGTTCCTCCATGGCGGTCCAGGATTCCAGGCGGCGGCCTTGACAGGCCAATGCATCAGGTAAAGGTCAACATAATCCAGGTCCATTTTGCCCAGACTGATCTCACAGGCATCCAGGGTTGATTCATATCCCTGGTCCGCATTCCAGAGTTTGGTAGTAACAAAGATATCTTCCCTTGGGAGTCTCGCTTTCAGCCAGCGCTTTTCCAACATCCACTTCATTCCCATAGATCCTGGCTGTGTCAATATGTCGGTATCCAGCATCAAATGAATCAAGAATGGCCCGCTTGGTGACTCCCCCGGCCGGGCTTTGGAAAACGCCCAGACCTATGATGGGTATATTCACACCATTGTTCAGCGAGACCGTGGAATTGATATCCATATTGAATTGAATTTAGGTTCACCAATTTTCCCGGCATCCACATATCAGCGGCGGTCAATCCGCATTCACTGATCATTTCTATGGCATAGTCCATCCTCCCCAGATCATTGGCACCACCATTATTCGTCCCGAAAGTAAATTTTACGCCTGCCTCTTTGGCACGCTTAATAAAAGCAGGACTGGGGATCTGGCGGCGATTGTTGATCTCAAAAGCAACGCCATTATCCAGCAGGGCTTTGATCACCCGGTCCATTCTCTCCGGGGTCCACAATTCATCATATCTGTCATTGATCTCTTCGGGCAGGTATGTTGGATTTACATAGATATCAACCGGTTCAGTCAGTATCTTTTCAGTCCTGTCGACCAGCTGATCCATAAAATCCTGTGGATCTCCTACCTCTGTCTCTTCCGGGATCCAGAGGCGCATGCGTGTTCCGTTATCGTTAGTCCAGGTCATGGCATCAGTAAAAACGTAATCGAATTTTGAAATGACTTCTTCAGAAAACATATCGAGCCATTCCCTTCCCTCAGCCTGCATGGCCAGCCAGGTATGAGGTGGCCTGGGATAATTATTCAGGAATTCCATCTACTTCCTCATCAGTTTCAAATCCCATTTTCAATCCGCAATTGACAGCAAAACCATACGAATATCCATACATCCTCGCATTCTTTAATGCTTCTTCAAGGGTTAATCCTTGTTTCAGGTGGACATGCAGATCAACCAGGGGAAAATTTTCTGCTCCAAGCTTGACAATTTTTGCCTCGAATTCCGGATCATTGAGTGCCTTTCCAGAGGTGGGAAGCTCATCTGGCAATGGCTTAACTTTGATATTTTTATAATACACCTTGCTGCCCGGATCATGACATTGGAAAGCGAAGGTTCCGGATGATAATACTCTGCCGCTGAAACTTTCCGGCCTGAAAGGATTTTCGGGTTCGGTGTGTTCCGCGATCAATTGATCATTGATAAAGGTCTGGATTGTCTTTCCCTGCACCACGATACGGTAATTAAACCATTCATTATCGGGGACCGGGGATTTCCAGGTATTGCTTATGGCATAGATACTACCGGTCATTTTCAGCTCTACATAAGCACCTTCCGGGGCATCGGGAGGTGAATTGAACACCTGGCATTCATATCCTTTGGCCGGCCATCCTTCATCCTGGAATTCAGTATGGATATAGATCCCTGAATTGGCACCCGGTAATGTTTTGACATCTGCCACAAATTCGAAGTTCTTAAAATCATGGTCCAAAACATCCCCTGTATAAAACAGGTGGGAACGGGGTCCATTGGTCACCAGGGCTCCGTCCTCAATGATCCAGGAATCCTTGTTCTCTGATGCCTCCCAGCCATCAAATGTTTCCCCGTCAAACAAAACGTGCCAGTCCTCCGACCCGCAGCCGTTCAGGAGTGATGATATGGCAATTAAGATGCTTACATAGGTTAGTTTCTTTAAGGTACTCATTTTAACAGGTATTAAAGGTATAATCACTAATTCAGGTTAAATGGATCATGTCCTCTGGAATTTCTCTGATCCGTGCAATATCCAGGACCTTTCCCCGTACGTCAAATCCCATCGTACAATTAACCTGGCATTCCCTGCAATCTTTGCAGGATAAGCCATGTTGATCTGACCTGTCCATAGTCTGGCGGGCAAGGCTGAGGTTCCTGTAGCCGTATGCATACATATAGCTCCTCATTATGGTTGGGATATCGAGGTTCTCAGGGCACTGGGCTAAACATCTATTGCATTGCTGGCAATACATTCCTGTGGCAGTATCTTCTGTGGGGGGATTCAGGTCTTGCAGTTCCTCATCTGTCAATCCCATGTCAGCCATGATATCAAGATCCTGGTGAAGTTCATCGAAACTTGAGCAATCAGGGATCGCTGTATGTATATTCTCATTCTTAAGTGCCCATTTGAGGGCTGCTCTGGTATTGATGGGTTGTTTTTTCTCCTTGTCCCAGTAAACCCCGGCCATGGTTTTCATACCAATGATACCCAATCCTTTGTCGGCAGCATATTGCAAGGCTTCATCCATTTCCTGAAGGTTCGTTTTCCGGAAATTATACGCAATTGTCACCATATCATAGATTCCTGTATCAGCAGCTGAAATTAATGCTTCATGCTCGATATTATGTGAGGCTATTCCGATGAATCTTGCTTTTCCCTGCTTTTTTATAGATTCCATGGCTTTCAGGAGAGGCTCAAAAAAGACAGCCTCCCGGCTGCCGGCGAAAGGAGCATTCAGTATATCTACATAATCGACCTGTAACCGCTCGAGGCAACTGTTTACACTTTCCAGGAAAGTATCCATGTTCGTTTCAGGCTTGAACCTGCCATTTTTAAAATCAATTTCCAGTCCCTTGCCGGTCCCCGTTAAGATCATGCAGGAATCCCTCGGCCTGTCTTTCATGACCTGGCCAACCATTTTCTCATTATTCCCATTAAGATAATATTCATGGGTGGCCAGCAGCTTCACTCCCCGATCGAGCGCTTCTCTGACAAGGTTAGGATTGTCACAGTTACCGGTTCCCATACTGACGACAGGAACCTGTAAGCCTGTATTGCCCAAATTCCGGTATACAAAGGGTTTGTTTTCATCCCCGGAAAGGCGGATGAGAGGAGGTGGATGAAATTGAATTTTGAGCAATGCCGGCCCCTGTCAGGGCCAGCACGCTCTTCTTCAGAAAATTCCGACGGTCTTGCATTCCTTTTTATTCCTCAAGTTAATACAATCCCTCAGGATAAGCAACCCGTCAGATGGGAGTCATCCGAATCAATTATTTTCCTTCAGCTTTCCCTTCCTCTTTGTTTTTCATTTCAGCCACTTTTTCAACCAGATCCGGTACTTTTTCAAATAATGTTGAAAGGGCAGTTTTTTTATCTACTGCGATAAACGATATTTCATTTCCCTCTGGCAGTTAGAAATCCAAGCGGAACAATACCGATACCGGCACCTGCGCCTCCCCCTGATCCTTTCGTTTTGCTTTTTGGATCATCTCCGGTTCCGGCACCACTGCCAAATCCGGTTCCAACCTTGATCACAGGTCTGCAGGTAAATTCCCCGATTTTGAATTCTTCACCCAATATCGTTTCTGTACTGGCAAGATCTTTTACATGTCCAGATACTTTGTCTAATAAATCTTCAATTTTGAATTCCATTTCAATATAATTTTAAAGGTTAATAAATGACTTGTATTTATTTCTGATAACAATCCATAATAATGTGCCAATCCTGGCTTGCACATTGAGTAGCAGCGATGATGTCCCCTCAAAATTCACCCTCATCTGAATGTCTCCGGAATTAACCGCTGAAAAAACTGGTATAAGCCAGGCATTCAGCAAAAAATCATCTGTGTCAATATCCAGAGACAATTTCCTGATCCGTATGGAACGAACAACATCGCTGATTATTTGCTTTCCCCCTCTGAACTTTTTGAGTTTCCATTTTCTTCCAGATTTCTTGGATTTTTCCCTGTTCTTTTCAGCTTTACCCTGAAAAGGATGGAATCTAACAGGAATGAAGAATATCCATACCCTGATATAAAACAGAGTCGTGGAGGGTACCACCACTGCCTTGAATATTCCTGGCAGGACCAGGTAGTAACGGTTGGTATCCGTATTCAGGAAGAGGGTCACCGGTACAAACAAAAGCCAAAGCAGCAGGGCTATAAACAATGATATAATAACAATCAAGATCATGGTACAAAAAAACACTGCTTTGACTCAAGATCGAAGTGTTTATCGGCCTTCAGATATGTTTTATCGGTGAGTGGCAGGTATGGCTGGTGCGAAATCCTTCAGTCCGGCAACCGTGGTACTGGATCAGACTTTAGTTTTGTTTTCCTTTATCCATTTTTAAATAATGGTAAAACAGGTAACTTTAAGTGTAGAACCGAAAACACAATTCTAGAAAAATGAGATATTTATTATTCGCCATTCCGTTGTTCTTATTACTAAGCGGGTGCGCCTCGATTAAAACTACTTATAATGTCCAGGCAGGGGTGAGTTGGGGCGGCATCATAGAAGATTCGGAAGTAGATGCTGTTACAGGTGCGACCAATTTTGGGGTCAGCTTGGGTGTTCATCCCAATATTTACCTTGGCAGAAGGCTCGTCGAAACCGGATTAGACTTTTTAACTTATAATCAATCCTGGACTTACTTTGATGCCGGGGAAAATTATGATGGCAAGAGGGATCTTAATTTTGGTGAATTAAGGATACCTCTGACCTACAATTTTCAATTGTTCCGGAATAGTGATGATGAAGGACTTATTCAGCTGAAGTTAGGCCTGTCAGCTGGCTACGTACTCTACCATAACTTCACTGATAGTGGAATGGTACCGGATTATTCACTTGATAATTTCTCCATTGGCCCATCTTTCGGAATATCCACCATCCCATTTAAGCTGAATGATAAACTCCAATTGGGATTCTACCTGGATGCCTTAAGGGGATCAAAAGTTTACAAGGATCAGTACATAACTACCGACAATGTTGGCAACATAAGCAATATTAAGTTCGGAGCTGTTTTAAAAATAAGATGATCTTAATAATTTTAGAGACTATTTGAGTTTGTAACGCAATCCCATAAAATATTGCCTCCCTGGGGCCGGGTACCCTTCCACATAGCAATAACTGGCATCGAAAAGGTTGCTAACGGACGCTTCCAGGGATACAGAAGCCGAGATATCAAAAGAGGCTATAAAATCCATCATGAAAAATTCCTCGGTCTGAAACAAACCATTTGTTGAGCTGATACGGGGCGAATTATACATACCATTCAGTTTAAGGAACAGACGGGAAAACAAGGTATAATTCATGAAAACCAATAACTTATGCTTTGGCACATCTGTGAACTTAAGCTCGGGATTACTCAGGTTTAATCGGTCTATAAGGGTGTATTGAATACCGGTTTGCATTCCAGACAAGGGATTAATTGCCAGATCAGCTTCCCACCCATAGAATTCCGAATTCCCCGTATTTTGAAATTGGTATACTGCTGAATTTTCTGGATCAACCCCATACACAGCCTGAATGGTTTGGCTAAGCCTGCTGTAAAATACAGCTGTTTTAAACTGAATTACGTTGCCAGGTGTAAATGTATAACCGAGGTCCATATTCCAAGATGCTTCTGATTTTAGTCCGGGATTGGGTATCGAGCGACCCAGCCTGAAGGAATACCTGTCCTTCATTGTCGGAAACCTGGTTTTTCTGGACAGGCTGGCATACAGCTGGTGCTCCTGGGTGATCAGGTATCCCAGGCCTATCCGCAAATTAATTGTCTCATCCCTGTGATCGGGAAATGCATATACGGAATCTGTTGCGTCATTATAATTATCTGCCTGCAGATTGTTTCTCATATGATAGGCGATTCCCAATTCTGTGCTGAACTTCTCGCTTATTCTATAATAATCTTCTATACCACCGGAAAAAGTAACATCGCGAAAATGCCGGAAAGACTGCACTACCGGATATGTATTTTTCTCCCGGTGGTGGTCATGTACAACATGTATGGCTGATTTCAATTCATTGTTTTTACCAGTCTTCATGGAATACATCGCGGATCCTCCAATAGAAACATCATCATAAATGCTGGTAAAAGATGACCTCCGGTCCTGGGAAGTATAGGTGCTGTCGTCAAAACTTCTCAGCTCACTGAAGTAGTCATCATAATAGATCCGTAGCTGCAGAAATTTCTCCTCACCCAGGTTTGTTTTGCTATTGAAGTTTATCCCCTGTTTCCTGACATCGGGAAATTGCCAATATCTCTGCTGCTGGTTGGGATCGGCTCCAGCATATGGTGGTACGCCTTTTTTCCCATGTTGGAACTGGTAACTCAGTACATAACTATCTTTAGGATTAGGGGTAAATCCCATTTTCATGGAGTACCTGAAATCATTATGCTGGGAGTTTTCCTGTATTCCGGAGTGACCAGGTACAGGGGCTTCATATTTTCCTGAAGTATTAAATGGCTCCATATCTATGTATGCAAGACCAGCCTGCAGGTAAAACCTTTCAAACCGGCTGCCAATGTTGAGCTCTGATTGCCAGCCGCCCCAACCGGTCCTGTCCAGGGTGATTCCTGCAGCGGCATCCAGATCCAGTTTGGAAACAGGTTTTCTACTGATCAGATTGATCGCACCCCCGAGGTTATTCGCGCCATTGAGCAGGGAAGTCTCTCCTTTAGTAACGGTTATTTTAGCCATATCCGACACAAGAAAACGTGCCAGATCAGTATACCCATCGTAAGAAACATATACTGGAACACCATCTATATATACCGGGACCTGTCTCAGGTCAAAACCGCGTACATTTACCATTCCTTCGTTTCGCGGACCAACCTGTACGTAGTTTAAGCCAGGTAACAAAACCAGGGCATGGGATACATTACGTTTCTGGTTTTTTACCAGGTCGTCATGCCTGAGTACATTCGTCTGAGGGTTGCTTCTTCTTCCAATTACCTGGACCTCTCCCAGATCAAAAGCAAGGTTCAGGGTGTCTGCCACAACGGTAAGGTCCTGCGCCTGAATACCATAGATGTTTATAAAAATGCTCAGCAATAGGATCCCCGCTCTGTCCATTCATCCAGTTTGTAGAACCAATGTAAGTATTAATCCTTTGGTAGGATTGATGTTGGTATTGCCAGCAAATTCATTAAATCATAGCAGATTGGACATTTTAATAAATACTTCAAGTTGCTTCCGTAGATTATTAATATAATTGGCGATCCTTTGGTCAATTTTTTTGATTTCCAATATCCAAAATGAGAGAGTAAATTCCAAAAAGTCAGTAGATTGCCAACATTTATCTGAATATCTGTAACATTGGCCACAGCATATTTTGGATTAAGTGATTTAATTGGATAGCCCATGGAATCGTTTTTATCATAATAGTTTTCCCATACTGCCCTGGCTAATAGATGTGGAGCCAGGTTTGGAGAGGGAAATGTTATGGGCTCCATTGCATCAATATCATGAGCGGCTGCAAAAATGGGGAAGTTATTGCCAAATGTAAACAGGCCTGTGAGTGTTTCAAATCTTTCAAACGGTGAATTTCCCAGAGGATCAGGGCCTGTTGCATGTTGCCTGTCCCAGATGTAATTGCTGATTATCTCAGTGCCCATGGATGCAGCAATGATGATGAGTGGTGCATTTTCTGCCAGTTCATTTTTAAGGCCAGCATACTCTTATGGACCAGTTTATGGGTGTCCTCATACCCATTACTCTGTGTATTTGGCTTCCCACCATAGGTAATTAAATCACCGATATTGGTAACGATCAGCCTGCGTGTTGCCCTGGATCTTAACCTGATGTTTGCCGCATAAATCCTGTCCAGTGCAGTTTCTTGCTGCACCTGTAAAGGTCCATACCAATCTACCATTTCATGGTGTATCTGATCGCTCGGAAACCCTATTCTTATCAAGTCTCTTATATATTTTCTTTAAGAATTTTTCTTGTTTGCTAAATCCTGACTCACCCGAGCCACGAATTACCAGGATGCCTATTTTTTTACTCATATCTCACGGTAGATGCAAAATTCTTAAAATGTCAATATATGATATCGTTTCTTCAGGTAATCTGACAGAGGGCTACCCATACCTTTAACATCAATTCCCATTTCACGTAAATCATCATCCACCCCGTACATGCTGGCACAAGCCACACAGGCCTCTGTCCGGATACCTAGCTCCTGCATTTTCTTGATCCCTTCCTGAAGTTTTACATTTTCCGACAATAATTTTGCTGAAGGTCCCCAAACAATGAAAACAACCTCATCAAACCATTTGGCGCCCTTTGCAGCAGTCACATACATAAAAACAATTTTTTCGGCAACTTCTATATCGCCACTTGTCCATAATACTACCAGGGTATCACTTTCGGCCTTCATTTCCTGTCCCAGTATAGTGGGTGCAAATAATACTGCCATAAAGGCAATAATCACACTGATCCTAAGCATTTGTCTCATCTGTTCAAGTTTTTAGTTTTGCTATTAATTCCAAAAAATAAAGTCAAAAGAACAATTTGCAGCATTTTAATTGTCTAATATCTGTGCAGAAAATCTCTGTTCTAATAATTCTATTTAATTTTAGAAATACCCGGTATTTCCAAAATGTTGGAGAGAAAGATACGATAAATACAAAGCCATAATATGAATCAAGACAGCAAAAATCCGGAAAATGTTGGATCTGGGAATTGATTTGGGTGGGACTAAAATAGCAGGAGCATTATTTAATTCCGGAGGTATGGTATCTTCGAAGAAAGTATTATACCTGGATAATAAGGTTGGGCGCAGGTTGGAGAGCAAATTTTCAAGTTGATCCTTTCTTTGATTGATTGGTCAACAGAAAACAATCAGCAAGTTAACGTCTATTGGGATCGCCGTGCCAGGTATTTATCACTCAAAAACTGGCAGGGTCTGGGCCCCGAATATTCCTGGATGGGATGATTATCCACTGCTTGAAGAGCTTAATGGTAAACTCGACAACATGGAAATCAGGATAGACAATGACAGGGCATGTTATATCCTGGGGGAAACCTGGAAAGGTTCTGCAACAGGTTGTAAGCATGCCATTTTTCTTTCGGTGGGGACTGGCATAGGGGCAGGGATCCTGGTTGATGGAAAGGTTCTGCGGGGCGCTAATGACATTGCCGGATCCATTGGGTGGATGGCATTAACGGACCCATTCTTACAGGAATATGTAAAATACGGTTGCTTTGAATATCATGCATCCGGACCGGGAATCACCAGAATAACAAAGGATATTTACCACATGATGCAGATTTAGTTGAAGATCTGATCCCGCATGAAGTCGATCAGATGACAACCAGCGATATTTTTAAGCAAATAATAAAGGAAATCCCCTGGCAAAAAAAGTAATCGATCAGGCCATCCGGTTTTGGGGAAAAGCAAGTGCCAACCTGGTAAGTATGTTTGATCCGGAAATAATAATATTTGGCGGAGGTGTTTTTGGTCCGGCGATCCAATTTCTTGATGAAATACAGCTGGAGGCAAAAAAATGGGCCCAACCCATCAGTATGGACAAGGTTAGATTTGAATCATCCAAATTGGGGGGTGATGCCGGACTTTATGGTGCAGGATTCCTTACCCTGAAATCAAAGAATATATGAGAATCAAATATAGTTTCTGGTCTGTCTTTACTGCTGCCTGCCTGGGTATGCTATTGTTCGGAATTGTAATTATCAGTCTGGGGTCGATATTACCCTCAATAATTGCAAATTTCGATTTAAATAAGATACAGGCGGGTTCGCTGGCTGCCATTCTTCCTGCAGGAATACTGATAGGTTCTCTGGTATTCGGACCTGTTGTTGATCGATACAGTTACCGGAACCTTTTTGTTATATGTGCAATAATAATTATAGCAGGCATTGAGGGTATTGCTTTTGCCAGGGGCTTATTTACTTTGCAGGCCTCTTTTCTTCTGATTGGATTTGGCGGGGGAGTTTTCAATGCCGGAACCAGTGCCCTCGTGGCAGACATCAGTGAAGAAAGTTCTGGAAAACGGAGTGCAAATCTAAGTTTGTTGGGTGTTTTTTACGGTATTGGTGCACTTGGCGTACCGATGTTGATTGCCCTTTTATCATCTTCCTGGTCATTTGAGAAGATATTACAATATATAGGTTTCGCCATTATACTGCCCCTGGTCTATTTTGCCAGTATTTCCTATCCTCCGCAAAACAGAAACAGGGAATTCCACTTAAATCCGGATTCGGTTTGATAAAAGATAAGCACCTGGTAATACTTGGGATGTTTTTATTTTTTGAAAGTGCTCTTGAAGGTATCATAAGCAATTGGACCACTACTTTCCTTCAGAATGAGGAGACAATTAATTCATCCAATGCACTTTATGCTTTAAGTATTTATATTTTAAGCCTTACCCTCACAAGATTGGTCCTTTCATCCCTTCTCAGACGGATCAAGCCAATATACATTCTACTATTCTCGATTGGTGTCATTATTATTGGTTTATTACTATTACTGGTATCGCATACATGGATCTGGTTTGTTCCCTGCTTTGTATTACTGGGGATAGGCACTGCATCAGGATTTCCTGTGATTTTGGGGTATGTTGGTGAACTGTACAAAGATCTGCGTGGTACAGCTTTTGGTCTGGTGTTTTTTATTGCCATTATTGGTAATACACTATGAATTACGGAATGGGAATAATAGCCCAAAAGTTTGGCATTGAGAAATTCCCCCTGGTATTACTGATCTGTGCAGTTTTTCTAATGCTAATTGCCACAATTAAGCTACCAAACATCGTCAGGCAAAATAATTAAATATAACCTCATAAAATCTAAACTATGTTAGCAAAAAAATGGATGGAGAATGCCAGAAGTATTATGGATAAAATTGAAGAAACCCAACTGGAGAACATTTCAAAAGCTGCCACAGTAATGGCTGATTCTATTGAAGCGGGAAGATGGGTACACACCTTTGGCTGCGGGCATTCAACTTTACCCGTTGAGGAAATGTACCCGAGAATTGGTGGTTTTGTCGGATTTCATCCAATTATTGAATTACCACTGTCATTTTTTACCCATATCGTCGGTGACATGGGTGTGCACCAATTCATCTTCCTGGAACGAGTGGAAGGTTACGGCGATCAGATCATGAAAGGATATAATTTCGATAAACGTGATACCATGTGGTTGTTTTCACATACCGGGATCAATAATGTAAATATCGATGTGGCCCTTCGGTCAAAGGAACTTGGCATGTCGGTAGTGGTGTTTGGCTCGGCGGAAGAATCCAGGGGGAAAAAATCACGACATTCCTGTGGTAAAAATATTTTTGAGATAGCGGATATTGTTGTGGATTCCTGTGTGCCCCTTCAGGATGCCAGTGTTGATCTGAAAAATCATCAGGATAAGATCGGGCCATTATCCACACATGCCTATGTCAGTATTGTGTGGATGACAATCACAACAGTTGCTGAAATTCTTGCAGACAGAGATGTAAAACTATTTATCCATCCATCACATAATGTACCAGGTGATACCACAGCCCATGAACGCCTGGATGCTGCTCTGGCAGAGTATAAAAGACGGGTCGCAGGAGTCTGAACATGAACTGGTATTATAGAATAGTATTTTCTCTTTTATTATACCTGCTGGCATCCGGGGTCTCTGCACAGGTTTCCGGCAAGGTTAATGCTTTTGATCATGCCATCTTCAGGTACGGGGGACTGGAACGGGCAGATACAACCGAAAAGAATATCTACCTTACATTTACCGGCGGTGACTTCAATGATGGGGGGAAATGGATTAGCCGGGTATTGAAAAAAGAAGCAGTACCTGCGCATTTTTTCTTTACAGGTGATTTTTATCGCTTATCTGAAAATAAGAAGCTGATAAAGCAACTTATTGAAACAGGGCACTACCTGGGACCCCATTCAGATAAACATCTGCTGTATGCTTCCTGGACCAACCGTGATTCTCTGCTGGTGAGTAAGGAAGAATTTACTTCCGATCTGCTGAATAATTATAAAGTAATGGCAGCTTTTGGTATTCATAAGAAGGAAGCTCCCTATTTCATGCCACCGTACGAATGGTATAACCAGCAAATAAGTAACTGGACAGCTGAACTGGGACTTATACTCATTAATTATACCCCCGGAACAAGATCAAACGCTGATTATACAACCCCTGATATGGGTGATCGTTATATCGGCAGCAAGGAAATCTATGAGAGCATTTTGAATTTCGAGAGTACATCTTCCAATGGTTTAAATGGTTTTATTCTATTGATCCATATTGGAACTGCTCCGGGCCGGACAGATAAATTTTATTACCACCTGGAGGATCTATTAATTGAATTAAAGAACAGGGAATATCAATTTAAAAAACTAACTGAATTTAATAACCAATAAAATAAGCATACAAAATGATCATACTTCTTCTGCATATCATCCTGGTTCTCCAGCAAGCAGTTCAAATGGAGGCTTTCGAAAAACCTGAAACAATCTATATCCGGGTCAACCAGCTTGGCTATTTGCCCGATGAAAGTAAAATTGCCATTGCATTTTCACATGATGCAATCAGGGAAAAAATCCTCTTGATCTCCAAGGAGAGTAAATCATCTATGGCTACCCTGAAGCCAAAACGGTCAAAATCCAAAGGCTGGGGTACATTTAACTACTATTATGAAATTGACTTTTCCCAGATAGAATCGTCCGGCAACTATTTTCTCCAGGGGCAAAAATCTAAAAGCAAATCACAAACATTTAGCATTTCGCCAAATGCTTATAAAAACCAAACCGAAACCCTATTGGATTTTATGCGCCAGCAACGCTGTGGATATAATCCTTTTTTGGATGTAGTTTGTCACCAGAAAGATGGAAGGTCTATGTTTGGCCCCATGCCTGATTCCACTTTTGTGGATGCCAGTGGTGGCTGGCACGATGCCGGTGACCAATTAAAATATCTGATAACAGGCAGTTATGCAACTGCACATATGTTACTGGCATTTGAACTATACCCTGATAAATTTGCTGATAATGTAAATGCTCTGGGCCAACCATTCCCGAATGATATTCCCGATGTACTGGATGAAGCCAAGTGGGGACTTGACTGGATACATAAACTCCATCCTTCGCCATCCCGGCTTTTTCACCAGATCGCAGATGACCGTGACCATCTGGGCTGGAAAATGCCTGACAATGATCCTTCTGATTATGGTTGGGGTCCGAATAGTTACAGGGTTGCCTATTTTGCAACCGGAGAGCCCCAGGGTCTGAGGGAATACAAAAGTGAAGCAACGGGAATTGCAAACCTGGCAGGAAGATCTGCAGCAGCCATGGCCCTGGCAGCACGTATCTGGAAAGATCACCTGAATGATCCGGCTTATGCAAAAAAATGCCTTGATGCCGCCCGGACACTATATCAGTTAGGCAGAGAGAAGGAAGGATTCCAGCAGGGAAAATCTTATGGTGCACCGTATCGGTATACCGAAGAAACCTGGGCTGATGATATGGAGTTTGGAGCAGCTGAACTTTATAGAACGACAGGTGAAGCATTATACCTGGAAGAAGCTAAAAGGTATGCAACGCTCGCAAATACAGTATCCTGGATGAATTTAGATACTGCCGCCCACTATCAATATTATCCCTTTGTTAATCTTGGACATTTTGTATTGTATGATCTGGTGGACAAAAACTTCCAGGACACACTGGCATCTTATTATCGTACCGGTATCGATTATACTTTTAATAAAGCCATGACCAATCCTTATGGTATCGGCATTCCTTTTATCTGGTGTTCCAATAACCTGCTTACCAGCTTGATTACCCAGGTGATACTGTATGGAAAAATGACATCCGACAGCCAGTATCATCAATTTCTGGTTGAACAGCGGGACTGGTTATTCGGAAGAAATCCCTGGGGAACATCCATGTTTACCGGTATCCCTGCCAATGGAGAATATCCAGTTGATGTTCATACCAGCATCTGGGGATTGACAAAAAAAGAAGCACCTGGTGGTCTGGTGGACGGTCCGGTATTTGCAACCATATACAATTCCCTGCAGGGACTGACACTGGTCAACCCGGACGAGTTTGCAGATGTACAGAACAAATATGTAGTATATCACGATGATGTAGGTGATTATTCCACAAATGAACCTACTATGGACGGTACAGCGGGAGCCATCATAATGATGGCTCACTGGGCACCAGGGATTAAGTGAAATTGGGTATTATTTATCAGAATGCATGACCGGCGTCTCAGAAAAAGTATCACCGGTTTTATCCATCCATTCATTCAATAATTTACGGTGATCATTGATGATGTTGTCATAAGCAGGATTTCTTGCCAGGTTCGATGTTTCTCCAGGATCATTTACCAGGTTGAATAACTGCTCATTGTCCTCTCCTTTTGAATATACATTATACTTAAAGTCAGCCGTACGTACCATCCTGCCTTTTCTGGTGCTGTCGGGTTTGTAATCTGCCAGCTCAACGATAAGATAATCCCGCCATGTTGACGCGGGCTGTTCGATGATTTTTTTCATGCTTTTCCCTGTGAAAGAGGGCTTTTCATCAATCTGAGCATAGTCGCAAAGTGTAGGTAAAATATCTATCTGAGATACAAGATGCTGATGATCTTTTATCCCCTCAGGAATATTGTTTTTCCAGCTGATTATCAAAGGAACCTTTGAGGATTCTTCATACAGGCTGTTTTTGGCAGCCCATTGATGGGATGTCGCCCCGTCACCATGATCCGAAGTAAATACAATGATGGTATTTTCGTCCAGTTTATTAACAGCGAGAGCCTCCAGGATCTTTCCGATTTCTGCATCCACCATTTCTGTCAACCTGTGATATGCATGAAAGGAACCTCGCCACTCCAGCTCACCAAATTCATCATATGCCAGTTTTGTTTCCATTCCATACTCCTTGTGATATTGCCGCTTATCTTTTATGAATTTAGGTTCATCCTGGCTGGCTAAAAAATTATCAGGCAGGGCAGGAAGCTTGGCATAGTTCCCGGGATGAGTGCCGATCTCATCCGGCAATTTATACTCAAACCCATAATACCGAATATCAAGAAGGGAATCTCCGGAAGTAATCCAGCCATCCTTTCGGGGATAAAAACAAATATCATGGGGATTGTGATAACTGACCGCCAGAAAGAATGGTTGTTTTTGATCATAATCATGGAGGAATTTTACAACTGCCTCAGTAAGTGGCGGATCGGTCTCAGATCCCTATATCGCAAGTTGTCAATGTCCGGATCCCGGAATGGCAGCATATCAAACCCTTTTGTGTTTTTATTTCTTGCTTTTGTCCGCTGCGGATAACTCTCCGGGCAAATGCCATTTCCCTCCCCAGACTGTATGATAACCGGAA
The DNA here is from genome assembly GCA_963767555.1 of uncultured Bacteroidaceae bacterium. Lineage (GTDB taxonomy): Bacteria > Bacteroidota > Bacteroidia > Bacteroidales > SM23-62 > SM23-62. Next base: position 70,512 of record CAVYEL010000027.1, read on the forward strand.
TTTCGGAATATTTCCCCGGCATTGATTATATCCTCTTTATTTCATCGCCATTCCATTCCACACCTGTTTCATGTGGCATGCGTCCGGAAATTATGCTGCTTCTGGCCGGACCGCAAACCGGCGAGGTACAGTAGCTTTGCATAAACATCACTCCCTGCTCTGCAATCATGTCCATGGCAGGCGTACTTAAATTTGGGTTTCCGGCAGCGCTCATCATCTGTATGTTCTGCTGATCGGTAAATATGAGCAATACATTTGGCCTTGTATTTTCGGATTGACGCTTCTGTTAAGAGAACAGGCAACAAGGCCTGTCATGATAATCATAAATATCCACCAGATTTCGAGCGAATACAGTTTTCATAAACAGTTTATTTTAATATCTATTTTGTTCCTGTTCCCCAGTTTTTATTGGGTTCCGGTCCCATATCAATTCAAGATTTCCTCCTTTAAGTAATTCACTGGCAGGAAATTTAAAATCATTTAATGCTTTTCCATTCAATTTTGCCGATTGGACATATTTATTCATTCGGGATGCATTTTTTGCTTCAATAATAAATTTATTGCCTCGTCCAAATCGATTTCCCAGATCAATTTCAATTTTTTCAAACAATGGGCTTCCAATTTCATAAATGGGTTCAACACCGACATCCACCATCAGTTTGAAACAATCCCATGGATGCCATGATAAACCAGGCACTCATTTGCCCCTGATCTTCATCACCCAGATAGGCATTGGCAATTCCATACCCATAATATCGATCGATTATTGCCCGGCTCCATTTTTGGGTTAGCCATGGTTTCCACCCAGTTAAACAGGTAGGCAAAGTGCATGGATTGCTGGTTGCCCTGAATAACCGGATAATTCCAATATTGATCATTTATTCCATTAAATCGAGTTTTATCACTTTCTCCAAATCCCCAATCCAATCGCTCAATAAATCGTTCTTTTCCGATTGCTTCAGCCAGAGCTGGAACATCCTGTGGCACAAAAAAGGTCAGTTGCCAGGCATTTCCTTCAACATAATGATGATTCGCACCCGATTTATACGGATCAAAATCGGCAACCATTCGCCTTTCGAATCTTTCATTCGGGCATAACCGGTTTCCGGATCGATGACATTTCTCCAATAATATCCTCGCTTCAAGAAATGTTTCATAATCTGCTTCCTTTCCCAAGTGCTTTGGCAAATTGCGAACTGTCCAATCATCAAAAGCATATTCCAGCGAATTGGAAAAGCGCCCTTGATCATAGGGCACATATTGGTATTTTAAGATAGGTCACAAGATCGCGGTTTCCGGCAAATCCTCCACCTACTTTTTGTGCCGGAGTAGTTTGCATTTTTTTTACGGCTTCAAAGGCTTTTTCACATCATAATCCCGAATGCCCATTTGATATGCTCCAACAATTAAGGGAATTTCATGTTCGGCAACCATCACCGGAATATACTCCATGCCGGCCGGTCCTTTTGCCAGCCAGCCATTTGCATCATACATGGCCAATTGTGATTTAACCCAGCGGTTGCTCCATTCGGGAGTTACCAAATTCCAGAACTGGTTCAGATTCCAGAAGGTGTTCCAGAAAGCATCGCAGCCCAAAGCCGGAGATGTGGGATCATCCATTTTTTGAAGCTTTTCATCGGCATCCATCCACTCGCCATCCACATCACTAAAAATATTTCGACTGCAAAGCGAACGATACATATTGTTGTAAAATCGCATTTTTTCTCGTCGGTCATTGCTGGTAATTTTTACCCGGTTAAATAGATCGTTCCAGGTATCAACATTTGCTCTGACGAACAGCTTCAAAATCCCATCCATAAGGTTTGATAATTTCTGTTTCCAGATTTTCGCTGGCATTTTCAATACTTACATAAGAAATTCCGGTTCGAACTTGAACACATTGTTTGTTTTCGTATCAAATTCTATAATGGCTCCTGCATCTTCAGCGCCTTTTATTTTCAAAATTTCATGTGTCTTCCTGAATACCATTTTCTGTCCAAACCCCGAATTTCGAAATTGGCTGATCAAATTCTGCCACAAAATGAACAATGTATTCCTGGAAATACCCCCACTCCAGGTATTTGGCGAAAGTTGATGACTGAATCCTTCAATCGTGATATCACCGTTTTTTTCATATAAGCTTCAACTAGATTTGTATCTGTATTCTGCCGGAATAACCAAATCGATTAAGTACCCGCGAACTTCACGTCTTTTGGAAAAGTATAGCGCTGAAAACCACATCGAGTTGTCGCAGTCAATTCAGCTTTAATATCATAATCTGTCAAATCAACTTTATAATATCCAATCGGTGCTTCTTCTGTTTCTTTATTTATTCTTGATCGATATCCACTATCCGGATCTTTTTCATCACCAACCTCAGTTTGAAGCGGACCATTTGTGGGCATCGTTCCAAGACCTGACATTGTCCATTCATGAATATGGCTAAAAGCACCAATGGACTCGAAAGTTGGATCATAACCCGCCTGCCAGCCATTATTTTGATTATCGGGGCTTAGTTTTACCATACTAAATGGCATCCAGGGTCCCGGGGCAATCATCCAGCGCGAATGGGCTGTACCAATTTTTGTATCGACATAACCCGCTGGAGTTATCTGTCTTTGGGTTCATGGATATTTACCTGACTGAATTTTTAGACCATCAATTCAAATTTCATATTTACTTTCCATTGCAGATTTGACGGCGGCCATTGGTGCTTCAAAAGTATAACTGCCTGTTTCAATGATTGCTTAAGGATCTCCTTCCCATCCAGATTAACTTTTAATTCGGGTTTACCCGAAAGATGCTGAATATCCACCAACAATGGTTGGGAGTTCACCTTCTGTTTCTATTTCATAATCTGCAGCTTCGACATTGCGTATATAGACTTATGGTTCTCCTTTAATTGCACACTGCCGGGGCCTTCAAGTTTTACCTGGTCAAACTTCAACCAGGAACCTTCAAGTGTTGTCAGGTTAATTTCGTTTCCCCTTCTTTATTAATCCATCAGAAAGAGGAATTTCAATTAAATATTCCAAAGAGTCAAGATACTTTCAATGGAATTACCTTCATTGATACCGGGAATTCGTATTTCCATGATTTCCATTAACTAAACTTTAAAAAGTGGCAAATCTTTCGAATTGCAATCCAGATATCCACTGTTAATTTCCAATTTCCTTTCGCTGGCAATTTGTCAATTCCAAACAATATATTTAGAGTGCTTGACCGCCATCCTGATGTCCCCCATGTTCCCCCCAATTATCACTGGTGCCAGGAATAATATATGGCCAATCTGTTTTTGGATCAGAAGTTCCAATCAGAAGAATTTATCCTCCCAACCAAAGTCATTTTCAATAAAGCCCATAATCATCAGGTGTGAGTGCAAATTCAGACCCACTGTTATTGTTGTCTCCGATTTGCCATACAACTTCATTCCTGGTTTTGCAGGCATTAAAGAAAAGTCCGATTACAATTATTACTATAGAAATCCTTTTCATGGCCTCTTCTTATAAGATAATCAGCATGCAGATATAATCCCTCATTTCTTATAGACCCTTAACTGACATCGAGCCTGATCGGTTTGCGAGCGGTCCAGTTCGTATTTATATCCCATTGGCTCCAGCACCCGCCGGTAGAGTACATCGCAATGTTCACAGTAGTCACGATAGGGTTCAATCTGTTCTTCACTAAGAAGCCGGCCTTTGGATGGACACTGATGCATAATAATGGAAAATTCTTCTGCCTCCTCATCAATCTCCATGGTAAAATCTGCAGCTTCCTCTTTGAGTGTTTTGGACCAGTAAATCCAGCAGCCAAGAATTCCATGTTTTACTACCAGATCTCTGAGATTAATTAAAAATGTATCCGACAGGTAGTTCCAAAAACCGATGACGGCTTCCTTGTCCTCCTTTTCTTCGATAAACTTAAAAAGTTCGTTGTACGCAGGGATAAATTCTGTGCATGAAATCATAATTATCTCATAAAAACCCTTAATTGATAAGCCCCATTCTCATTTCTATATGATACTAACTCACATTCATAGGGTGTATTATTGCAAATCTCCCTATTGACTGGTTAGAACAGTTTCCTGGTATAAAGGTGAAACAGTATGTCCTTTTTCTTTGATGTACATCACAGCTGGAGATTCAGTAAGATGAATAAGCAGTTCATTCCTTGAAATATTCATACTGAAAATCGCATTTTCAATTTGAAATATATTTTCATAATGTTCTTTAATGGCAGGTAAGCCTTTATCCAATAAGGCTTTCTTTAAGGGGGCAAAGTAAGCTTTGGCGAATTTTACCAGGTATTCCCGGACCGCTTCTTTGCCATAGTTTTTACGCAAATATTCAATCCCATAGTTAAAAGCAATATGGAAGTCCGGGTGGTAATATTTGCTATCCGATGCTTTTTGCTTAATGATTTTTTTCACCCTTCAATATTCTCTGAAAACCCTGCCATTAACTTTTTACAGTACTCCCCCACAGCCAAGACATCCGCACCGATATTAATAAATTTATATCCCAATTCCATCAGTTCGTCCATATTATTGATATTCCCCGTGGTACCTGCAAATTTGCCATGTTTTATCGCCACTTCTGCCACACGTTTCCGAGCATCCACCAGTTTTGGGTGATCCCACTCCCCTGGGGCTCCGATCCCCTGGCTGAAATCCGCCGGGCCAAAGAAAAGCATATCAATGCCATCCAGTGAGGCGATGGCATCAAGATCAGCCATCGGTTCGGGATCCTCAATTTGTACAATGATAAACCTTTCCCTGTTTGCCAGCGGAAGATAATCCGAATAACTTATGGTCGCATAAGCACCATCTGCATTTCCCCCATCCAGTGGTCGGCGGCCAATGGGATGGAAACGGGTCATCTGAACTACTTTCTCTCGCATCATCAATTCCCATAATATGAGGTACCATAATGCCAGTAGCATCCATCTCGAGAGGTTTTATATAGTCACTGTAACCACCCCGTGAAACTCGCACCATTACATCCATATCATTACTCTTGGCGGCCCAGATATGCGTTTGAAGGGATGACCAGTCCTGAGCCAAATGTTCATTGTCAATCCAGACACAATCAAATCCAGCCCTACCGACCATATCTGTTACCTGGGGATCCAAATGGACATTAATGCAGTTTACCACTTCTCCGTTTCTTAACTTTCTTAACACTTTACTGGGTTTCATTTTCATTGTTTAGTATATTTATTATCATTACTTTCCATAGATCCAATCAAGGGAAATTCGGCTGATATGTGTTACGGAAAGGCCATGTTTCACCTCCCGGCTCCCGGCACAATGGCCAAGTAAAACATGCTCTCCGGTAAATTCGATGGCCGTATAACAGAACCAGCCATCCGGATCATCTGCCAGGGTCCTGATCATCTGCCAGGTTTGTCCATCATCTTTGCTGATTCCTGTATTAAAGGGTGTCCTTTTGCCCGCAATGGCCTTATTTTCTCCATCATTGTTATTCCAGACCATCAGTAAGTCACCCGTGGCTGGTAAACGTTCGATAGAAGCAGGGGATCGGGGCGATTTTATGCTGCTTGGCTCTGCAGGAGACCATGATACTCCCTGATCATCAGAATAGGATATATACTGAACCCCGGAGTTATTGCGCATAAACATCAAGACTCTTCCATCTTTAAGGGTAACTACTCCCGGTTCCTGCAACATAACACTATCTGGATTCGCAACTACCTTTCCCGCTTGCCATGATCTGCCATTGTCATCTGAATAATAGGTCTGGATCCAGCCGGTACCTGACCATTCCATATTCGGTGCACCGTGTTTTGAAACCGGTACAAGTAATCTGCCATTATTTAACTGGATAACACGATCATTATTCAACACAAAATATCCAGCCTGATCATTAATGCATTCGATCTCAGCTCCCCAGGTATTACCTTCATCTTTGGAGATTCGGAGTATTGGCAGGCAGTCAGTAAGTGAATTTTTTCGGAGATAGAATAATGCAATATCTCCATTTAACAGTCTTAAAAGACTAACACTCATCAGATTTAATCCTGCTGTATTGGGAAAAATAGTGATATCCTTATCACTCCAGCTTACCCCTTCATCATCTGAGTAACGGCCCGCAAGAAAAGCTGATGCATGATCTCCATCCCCACCTGTAAAGTGAGAGTAGATAAAAAGGATCCGACCGTCATTCAATTGAATGAAATCTCCTTCACTGTTTCTTGGATTAAGATCTGAGGGACCCAGTTTTAAAACAGTCTGAGGAGTATTGTTTTCATTACTGGAACTTTTTGTTTTGGTGCCACATGATAAATGAATGAATAAAATCGACACTATAATGGGAACTAATCCTCTTATCATTTTTAATTAAGTTGAAATTTAATATAAAGATACCCCATCCAGGATTACATTCAAGTGATGTTCCGGATATTAAAGGCCCCTCCGATGAGGATTGATACTTTAACAATTTAGAATGGTATTAAATAAAGTTGTGAACAAAAAAACGAATTGCTCGAATAGGTTGATTTATATCTGTTTATACTATATTTAAACCCTGCAGACCACTATAGCAAATACTTTTTTTAATTGAGATAACTGTCCAAAAATAAACCTTTATGGAGAATAATACCCGTCGAAAATTCATGAAAACACTGGTAGCATCAATGGGTGCTGCAGGTGTGGCAGGGAGCAGTAGCATATTGAGCTCATGCAACCAGGTAGAGGCAGTTGAGGGTGATAAGATTACACTTTTAACATCGAGTGGAGAATTGGTTGAGGTTGACAAATCCCAGCTACAACCGGCAGAGTTGCCATCTCTTTCTGAGAATCAAAAACGAGGGAGAAAGGGTTTGCCTGGGAAAAACTGGGTAATGGTTATAGACCTTTCAAAATGCCGGAATGCACGTGAATGTATGAAAGCCTGCCAGAACCATCATCAGTTACGTCCGGAACAACATCACATCAATGTATTGCAGATGCAGGATACGGAACACACTGCACCATATTATATGCCCAAACCCTGCCAGCATTGCGACAATCCTCCATGTACCAAGGTATGTCCGGTAAATGCTACATTTAAGCGAGAGGATGGCATTGTTTTAATTGACAATGAACGCTGTATTGGATGCAGGTTCTGCATGGCAGCCTGTCCGTATTCAGCCAGGGTATTTAACTGGTTTGAACCCAGGGATGCAGAAAAATACGAAGGTGTCACTTATAATATAGAAGCCAACGTGCCCCAGAAGAAAGGTACCATTTCAAAATGCCTTTTCAGTGCCGATCGCCTTCGTGATGGTAAGCTTCCTTCCTGCGTATCTGCTTGTCCGAACGGGGTATACTGGTTTGGTGACCGGAATGAGGATGCAGTTACCAATGGAACAACCAAGGAAACGGTTAGCCTGAGCAGACTCTTAAGTGAAGGTGCGGCTTATACACTTATGAAAGAACTAGGAACGGAACCCCGTGTATTTTATCTACCTCCAAAAGACAGGGCCTACCCATTCGTAGGAGAACAAGCATAATGAAAAATATTAACACAGATGAATAAAATTGAGTCTCCTGAAGAATCAAGAAAACTGTTAGACAGGATTGTTGTGGACCTAACACGATCCATCGTTAAAAAGGATGAATTAACCCGGTTCTGGTTCTTCATTCTGCTTATGTTTGTAGGCGTCGGCCTCTGGGGCTGGTTCATTCAAGTAGATAAAGGACTGGGGGTTACTGGAATGCGGGATTATATTTCCTGGGGTTTGTATGTGGCCAACTTTGTATTTTTTGTAGCCGTTAGCCTGGTAGGTTTGTTGATCAGTTCTGTCCTTCAATTGCTGAAGTTTAGCTGGGGGAAAACCATATCCCGGGCTGCTGAACAAATTGCCGTAGCCACTGTCGCCCTCGCAGGAATAATCATTGTTATGGACATGGGGCGCCCTGACAGATTGCTAAATGTTTTTTTCCATGGAAGGTTTGCATCACCCATTGTTTGGGATCTAACGGTGGTGTCAACCTACCTGGCCATTTCGGTCTTGCTTTTTTATCTCCCGCTTATTCCGGATCTGGCAATCATGCGTGACCGGATGGGATCAGCAGTTCCAAAATGGAAACTCAATTTATATAAATTCCTGGCCCTGGGATGGAAAGGAAGTGCACAGCAATATGCAACCATTTACCATGCCGTACGTGTACTGATGATCCTGATTATCCCGGTTGGTTTGTCCATTCATACAGTAACCTCCTGGTTGTTTGCTGCAACCCTGCGTCCTGGTTGGGACAGCACCATATTTGGTCCTTACTTCGTTATTGGGGCATTCGTAGCCGGATCGGCAGCCTTGATAATACTCATGTACGTTTACCGGATAAGATATGGATTGAAAGATTACTTTGAAGATCTACATTTCGACAGGATGGGGAAGCTCCTGGTACTTGTATGCCTTGTATACCTTTATTTCAACATCAATGAATTTCTGGTCCCGGCTTATAAGATGAAGTCAGCAGAAGGAATCCATCTGAAAGAATTATTCTCGGGAGGTTATGCTTTCCTTTTCTGGTTTGTTCAAATTGCAGGAATTGCTATGCCCATCCTGTTAATCCAGTTGAAATATTTCAGAAAACCCGGCCCCCTGACCATAATTTCGGTTTTTGTTTTATTTTCCTCCTGGTTTAAAAGATACCTTATTGTAATCCCTACCATGGAACATCCCTTCCTTCCTGTACAGAATGTGCCTGAGCATTTCCACCACTATTCACCTACAAGTACTGAAATTATGATCATGCTGTTTTCATTTTTTGCTTCCATTCTGATTATCTCGGTTCTGGCTAAACTTTTTCCTGTCATCACAATCTGGGAATATGCTGAGGAAAAGGGTATTGACCGGAAATATTTTTCAGAAAAATCTTAAAACTTTATTGCTATGAAGATGAAATGGAATATTATATTTTTAGCAACACTGGTACTTTCAACACAACCCGTTTTAAGTCAGGATTGGTTAGTCCCCGGAGATCAGTCTGTCTTAAGCAATCCCTCTGATTATAATCTTGATAATGTCAAAAAGGGAAAGGAGATCTATACCCGTAATTGCCAATCCTGTCATGGTGACCCCGGGAAAAACAATCCCCTGGCCCTGGTCCCGGTTCCGATCGACATTGCATCGGAACGTATGCATGCCAATTCTGAAGGAGACCTGTACTACAAAATAACCAACGGCAGGGGAATCATGCCTCCTTTTGAAGCTACCCTTTCGGAGGATGACAGGTGGAAACTGATTAATTTCATTATGAATTACAAACCCGGTGGAAACCCAATCCTCGTGGATGCGCCTCCTGTTAAAGTAAAACTACTGGCTTCTGTAAATGAAGAAAAATCAAGCGTTGAGATCCTGGCTGAGCTTGATGGTCCGGGAAGGATTGGCCTGGCAAATGCTCCAGTAATTGTCAGCGCAAAGAAAACATTCGGAAACATTGAACTCGGACGAAGCATTACCAACGAAAACGGGAGAACTGAGTTTTTCATCCCGGAAAATGTCATCGGTGATGAAGAAGGTTATGTAAGCATAGTCGTCTCTATTGGTGACGGTTACGAGGCAAATGAAGTAGCTTTGGAAAAAACCAGGGTTGGCAATAATAAAGTTGTTCCCAAGCTCATCAGGGGTGAAGTTCTGTGGTCAACCAACGATAACATCCAGTTATGGCTGCTCCTGTCCTATATTGTTGCAGCCGGAGGATCCTGGCTGGTTATAGGGTATATTATATTTCAAATCATTAAAATTAAAAGGCTCAGTAAGACTTCATAATCCACCATGAATATTTTTTACCTCTTGATAGGAGTTAGTTTGTTCGCGGCACTTATTTTTCTCGCAGCCTTTATCTGGGCTGTTCGCAATGGCCAGTTCGATGATAATGAAACTCCATCAAGACGTATGTTATTTGAAGATGAACATTTTGATAATGACGGAACAGATCACAAATAAGAACTTTTGCTTTAATGCCAAAACATATGGAAAATCAGAAATTTTATTACGATAATAAGATTGTAAAACTATTTATTCTTGCAACGATTATCTGGGGAGTTGTTGCTGTATTGGTTGGTTTATTAATTGCTCTTCAGATTGCATACCCCGTTTTTAACTTCGGACTTGAATTTACCACTTTTGGGAGAACGAGGCCAATTCATACCAATGCAGTGATATTTGCATTTGTGGGAAATGCCATATTTGCAGGTGTCTATTATTCCCTGCAAAAACTCCTCAAAGCACGCCTTTTCAGCGACTTACTCAGTAAAATTCATTTCTGGGGATGGCAGCTGATCATTGTGCTGGCAGCATTAACTTTTGCCCTGGGTATCACTACCTCCAAAGGAATATGCTGAACTGGAATGGCCGATAGATATTATGGTGGCAGTCGTCTGGGTGATTTTTGGATGGAATATGATCGGGACCATCATTAAGAGAAGGGTCCAGCATATTTATGCTGCCATCTGGTGGTACCTGGCAACATTTATAGGTGTGGCCATATTGCATGTGGTAAATTCTTTTGAACTTCCCATCAGTTTGATTTAAAAGTTATCCCATTTATGCCGGGGCCCAGGATGCGGTTGTTCAATGGTGGTACGGACATAATGCAGTAGCATTCTTCCTCACGACCCCATTCCTCGGCTTGATGTACTACTACCTTCCAAAAGCCGCAAACCGGCCCATATATTCCTACCGCTTATCCATCATTCATTTCTGGTCCCTGATCTTCCTGTATATGTGGGCAGGGCCGCACCATTTGTTATACCAGGCATTGCCTGATTGGGCCCAGGCGCTGGGTGTAACTTTTTCCATCATGCTCATAGCTCCCTCATGGGGTGGGATGATAAACGGATTACTGACACTCAGGGGTGCCTGGGATAAGGTTCGTGACAGCGCTGAACTGAAGTTCTTAGTAGTAGCAGTTACTGCTTATGGTCTGTCCACTTTCGAGGGACCAATGATGTCGCTGAAAAATGTAAACCAGATCACACACTTTACGGACTGGACCATTGCCCATACGCATATTGCAGGAATGGCCTGGAACGGTGGAATTGTTTTCGGGATACTATACTGGCTTGTCCCAAAACTCTTCAGAACAAACCTGTTTTCCAAGAAACTGGCCAATGCGCATTTCTGGATCGCCACATTATCCATTCTCATTTACGCTATCCCGCTCTACTGGTCAGCAGTTACCCAATGGTTGATGCTGAGGGAATATACCCCCGAAGGATACCTGGCGTATCCGAATTTCCTCGAAACCCTCACCCAGATACTGCCCATGTATACCATCCGCATCATCAGCGGGGTAATGTTCCTTACCGGTTTCCTCCTGATGGTGTACAATCTGTTTAAAACCATGGCACTTGGAAAAATTGAAAACAATGAGCTTTCCGAAGCACCTGCTCTGGTTTTATTGGGATCCAGGAATCCTCTAAAAGAAACTGTTCACCGCTGGATGGAAAGAAGGGCAGTACGGTTCTCCATAGTAGTATTCATAGCCCTTGCCATAGGTGGTGCGGTGGAGATCATTCCCATGATCTTTATAAAATCGAACGTTCCTACCATTGAAGCAGTAACGCCCTATACTCCTTTGGAACTGGAGGGACGGGACATTTATGTATCCGAAGGATGTTATACATGCCATTCGCAGATGATACGTCCTTTCCGATGGGAAACTGATCGCTATGGAGAGTATTCCAAAATAGGTGAATTTGTTTACGATCATCCCTTCCAATGGGGGTCCCGTCGTACGGGCCCGGACCTTGCCAGGGCTGGATTTGTCAGTGGTCCGATGTACAAAAATGCTGCATGGCATTACAACCACTTTATGGATCCCCAGAAAATAAATGAACAGTCGATCATGCCTAACTATGCCTGGTTTGCTAAAAAGGATATAAACCTGGATCTGATCCCGGCCAAGATCAGGGCCATGCAAACCCTGGGTGTCCCATATCCTGAAGGTTATGATGAACTGGCCGTGGAAGATTTGATGTTACAGGCGCAGCAAATTGTGAACGATTTGAAAAATTCAAACATCGACATAGAGCCGACCAAACAGATGGTTGCCATGATCGCTTACATGCATAAACTGGGAAGGGATATTGCGCCTCCCGTGGAGGTGGTAAATTCTTCTTCAGAAACTGAATGAAAATGATAAGCGATTTACTAGAAAATATTGAGGGTATACAGGTCTATTATATTCTGGGCCTGTTGATATTTTTTATCTGTTTCGTCGTGATCCTGGTCCGGACAATGCGAAGACCTGCCAGCGAGATGAAGGAGATCAAAGAATCGATTTTAAATGATAATGACTCATAAGAAATAATTATATATTAAAAAAATCGGGGTATGGAAGAAAATACTCAAAACAACGGAAATCAGCCAGGTATGAATGATGCGGACGAAAAATTCTCGGACCATAACTACGATGGGATACAGGAGCTGGACAATCCTCCTCCTGCATGGATTATGGCCATCTTTTATATTACGATCGCCTTCTCCATCATTTATGCCGCATATTATTTCTGGCTCGATGTCGGGGATCATCAGGATGCAAAATATGCGAAAAAAACCGAACTGCATGATGCCAAATATCAAATGCAAGATGAATCTCCTGAAGAAATTGTAATGCTCACCAGTGAAGCTGACATCGCTGAAGGGAAAACTATTTATCAGGAAATGAATTGTTGGACCTGCCATGGTACCAACCTGGAAGGAAATGCGATTGGTCCCAATTTAACGGATAATGCCACTATACATGGTTGCGATTTCCAGGGTATTTTTAACGTAATTAAGAACGGGGTCCCGGCAAAAGGAATGACTCCTTTTAAGGCACAACTCAGTGACAACAGGATACAGAAAGTAACAAGCTACATTATAAATCTGAAAGGATCTGACCCTGCCAACGCCAGGGAACCACAAGGAGAACCATGTGAATAAGACGGATATTTCATTCAGGGACAGGCCCATAAATCTGGATGAGAAGGGGAGTAGAAAGTGGGTGTATGCAAAAAAGCCTAAAGGTAAGTGGTACACGCGCCGCACCATTTTCAGCTGGTTTGTATTGTTGTTCTTTATAGCGGTACCCTTTATCAGGATCAATGGAAATCCTTTCATCCTGCTTGATATCAACAGTCGGAAATTTATTCTGTTCGGTGCCATTTTCTGGGCCCAGGACACCCTCATCCTGTCCCTGCTGATGCTTTCATTTATCATGTTCATAATCTTGTTCACCGTGACTTTAGGCAGATTGTGGTGTGGCTGGGCATGTCCTCAAACCATCTTTCTGGAAATGGTTTTCCGAAAAATCGAATATCTCATTGAAGGCGATTACAGGAAAAGGCTGAGACTTGATAAGGGACCGTGGACAGGGGAGAAAGTATTAAAGAAAACCACCAAGCATTCCATCTTTATACTGATATCCATTGCCATGACCAACATATTTTTACTCTGGTTCATTGGCACAGAAAAATGGTTTGTACTGATCTCAGAACCTATAAGCGCGAATTTTTCAGCTTTTGTCATCATGCTGATTGTTTCTGCTTTCTTTTACTGGGTTTATGCCTATTTCAGGGAACAGATCTGCACCATGGTTTGTCCATACGGCAGGATGCAGGGGGTATTGCTTGATTCAAAATCAATCGTGGTCAGTTACGATTACATACGTGGAGAACCGCGGGGAGCAAAAACAGCTGGAGACTGCATCGACTGCCACCAGTGTATTTCAGTATGCCCCACTGGCATTGACATCCGGGATGGTACACAGCTTGAGTGTATCAATTGCACAGCCTGTATAGACCAGTGTAACAGTGTAATGAAGGCAACGGGTAAGGATCCCGGATTGATCCGTTACGATTCTGAAGAAGGGATACAGAAGGGCCATTCCACTATCTGGAATGCACGGAACCGGGCCTACTCTGTTGCACTGATCATCCTGTTTTCTTTCTTTATATACACCTTGTTTTCACGGCCGATAATTGAAACTACTATTTTGCGTACCCCGGGACTCTTGTACCAGGAAAACAAGGATCAAACAATTTCCAATGTTTACAACATTAAAATTGTAAATAAAACACATGAATATTTACCTTTGGAAATTCGGTTAATATCACAGCAGGGAGAGATAAAAATGGCCGGGAGCAAAATGGACATCAAGGACCAGGCCATGTTTGAATCAACCTTTGTCCTGTTTATCTCCAGGGACCAGATTACCAGTGATAAAACCGAAGTTGAATTTGGGATATTCAGCGAGGATGAACTAATCGAGACCTACAAGAGCACTTTTGTAGGCCCTTAGAAAAAATCAATCATGAAATTTAATTGGGGAACAGGGATCCTGGTCTTTTTGATTCTTTTCTTATCAGCGGCGGCCGTTTTCATTTTTTTTGCCATGAGACAGGATGTAAACCTGGTCCATGAAGATTATTACGATCAGGGAGTTGATTATTCAGCGCAAATGGAGGTAGATGCCAGGTCTGCTGAATACATTGATTCTTTCAAAACTTATGTGGAAGATGGATCACTTGTAGTAGAATTCGAGAAATCGCTTGCATTCAGCATTGATTCCGGGTCTGTACTCATGTTCCGTCCCTCAAACAGCAGTCTTGATGTAAGCATGCCATTCGGCCAAACCAGAAGCTCACTGAAAATCCCCAGATCAGAATTGATTTCCGGCAGGTATATTCTTAAACTAAGCTGGTACGTAGAAGGATTAAAATATGCAGTTGATAAAACGATTGATATCAAATAATTACCAGTACAAAAGATGGCGCTATTAATTTCGGCATTGGTGCTTGGATTGTTGGGCAGTTTTCATTGCGCAGGCATGTGTGGACCCATTGCCATCGCGCTGCCCCTGCATGGCAACCGCTTGCCTCAGAAAATATATGGAGGAATATTATATAACCTTGGAAGAACACTTACTTACGGGTTAATGGGGGCGGTATTCGGTCTGTTGGGCCAGGGTGTTAAAATGATAGGTTTTCAGCAGAAAGTTTCTATCATCATGGGAGCCATCATGATCATTTCTGTTTTCTTCCCCTCTTTGTTTAAAAACCAGTACAGTAACGAAAAGAGCTGGATATCATGGGTCGGCAAGTTAAAATCTGCCATCGTCAGGATGTTTGCCATCCGGTCATTTTCCAGTTTGTTTTTTATTGGCTTGCCAATGGTTTGCTTCCCTGCGGACTGGTATATATCGCCATTGCCGGGGCCATTGGAACTGGCGAAGTGGTTTATGGATCATTGTATATGGTGATGTTTGGGCTTGGCACAATCCCCATGATGCTTAGCATTGCGATTGCCGGTAATATATTAAGCCTGGCCATTCGAAAAAAAATAAACCGGATTATTCCGGTGCTTGTTGTAATAGTTGGTATATTTTTCATCTTACGAGGATTAAGTTTAGGAATTCCCTTTTTAAGTCCCCCAAAGGAGAAAATTGAAAAGAAATTTGAAAAGAGCCTTGAAAAAGAGCAATCCCTGTTTCAGCAAACCTCAATCGGTGATTGCTATTCCTTCTATGCCTGATGAACAAAAAAGGAGACAATATTTGTGTCCATTGTGGAGCTGACTGCGGGAAACATCCTGTGAGATGGAATGAATTGCCATTTTGCTGTAATGGCTGCAAAACAGTTTACCAGCTGTTGAATGAAAACAAGCTCTATAATTATTATGAGATTGACAACACCCCCGGAATTAAGGTTGAGACCACTGAATTCGGAAATAAATATGCTTTTCTGGACAAAGATGAAATCAGGGAAAAGCTAATCTCCTTCTCCGAGGGCGGAATTTCAAAAGTCAAGTTATATATTCCTGTCATTCATTGCTCATCCTGCATCTGGCTACTCGAAAATTTACAAAAACTAAATAAGGCAATAAAACACTCCTTTGTAAACTTTACGAAAAAAGAAATTGATATTACCTATGATGAAACCCAGATCAGTCTCCGGCAGGTTGTCGAATTACTTTCATCCATTCATTATATCCCCGACCTTTCCGTGAGTCTTTCGCAAAAAGAGGAAGATCCCCATTCCTATAAAAAGCTTCTTTATAAAATCGGAGTAGCCGGATTTGTGTTTATCAATGTAATGACCTACAGTTTGCCTGCATATTTTAACGGCGAACCCCTGGATGACCAATTGCAATCTTTGCTCAGCCTGTTAAGTTATTTCTTGGTAATCCCGGTAGTATTTTACAGTGGCAACGACTATTTCATTTCCACCTATAAAAACATCAGAAAAAGGAATGTGAGTATTGATCTGCCCATTGCGCTTGGCATTTTGGTACTTTTCCTTGTCAGCAGCTATGAAATACTTTTTGCTGGAGGTCAGGGATATTGTGACAGCCTTTCCGGATTAATATTCTTTCTCCTGGTTGGCAAATGGTACCAGGGAAAAACCTATGAAGCACTCTCATTTGACAGGAATTACAAATCGTATTTCCCCATTGCAGTAACCAAAATCAATAAACAGATCGAAGAGAGTGTTTTACTCGAAAATATTGAGGTTGAGGATGAATTGATCATCCGAAACAAGGAATTAATTCCCGCCGATTCCATCATTATTGAAGGTGAAGGAAGAATTGATTACAGTTTTGTTACCGGGGAATCGACTCCGGTGGTTAAAGAGACAAGGGGATTTTATATATGCCGGTGGAAGGCAGATGGGGGAGATTATCAAAATAGCGGTGAAAAAGCGAGTCAGCCAAAGCCATCTGACCAAACTCTGGAACCAGGACAGAACCTATGAAAAGCCAAGCGATTCCCTGAAATCACTCTCGGACAGGATCAGTAAATATTTCACCCTGATCATTGTGGCCATTGCAGCTTCAGGTTTTACTTTCTGGATGATACAGGGAGATGTCCATACTGCGATTTTTGTTTTTACAGCCGTGCTAATTGTTGCCTGTCCCTGTGCGCTGGCACTGTCCATTCCATTTACTTTTGGAAGTACCATGCGAATTTTTGGAGAAAGTGGGCTCTATATAAAAAATGCCAGTGTTATTGAGCGATTATCGCATATCGATACCATTGTTTTTGACAAAACCGGAACACTGACCAAACCCAACGAAAATAAAATTGAATTTACTGGAGATGTCTTTTCTGCAGACGAAAAAGATGCTGTCTATTCCCTGGCAAAACAATCGACACACCCCCTGAGTATCGCCATTGTGAATTCCCTTAACGGTGTGAATTATCACCGGCCTGATCATTTTGTGGAAGTATCGGGCAGGGGCATTTTTGGCAAAGTAAATGAACTGGAAATAAAAATCGGGTCTGAGGAATACGTGACAAATTCACAGAGCCTGAAGGAACAAAAATCCTCAGAAGTATATGTTTCAATTAATCAACGATTAGCCGGCTATTTATACAATCAGCAACCAGTATCGCAGAGGTTTTGAAAAGGTTTTAAGTATCCTGAAAAAAGAATTCAGGTTATTCGTGGTTTCCGGAGATAATGATTCGGAAATGAATAACCTGGCTGTGTATTTTGAGAAGGAGAACCTGTTATTCAACCAGAGCCCGGGCGACAAAGCAGACTTTATTAAATCCCTGCAGGACAAGGGGCACAATATACTGATGACAGGTGATGGATTAAATGATGCCGGTGCACTTATGCAGAGCGATGTGGCATTGACGATTGCCGATAAGGTGTATCATTTTTCACCTGCCAGCGATGCCGTTCTGGAAGCAGGCCAGTTTCAAAAACTGGCTACATTTATCCGTTTTACAAGAACATCCATAAACATTGTAAAACTCAGTTTCCTGATTTCATTTCTCTATAATACCATTGGTATTGGATTTGCCATAACCGGGAATCTTTCGCCCATTATTGCGGCCATATTAATGCCACTGAGTTCGGTTTCAGTGGTTGCATTTGCCACTTTAATAACCAGGGCTACCGGTAAATATCTGAAAGTAACGAACCAACGGCCGGTGCACCAGGCCTCAGTGCAATAATAATTATCCGAAAATTATCTCCCGGCACGGACAGAGCCTGTAAATAGAACTGAATTTTGCCCTTCCGGATCCATGCTAACCCTGATTACATATTCAGAGCCTCGTTTTAAAACAGTGTCACAGGGGAGACCCACCATGGTTGCCTGAAATGGTTGCAGAACAGGAACATTTCCTGAAGCCAGATGGACAATCTGACCATTACTAACATACCCAATTTCAATGGGAGTAGGTTCAGAAGACACCTGCCCAAAATTCTGAACTTCAATTTTTAAATGCCATCCATCAATGCCCTTGCCTATTTCAGGTAAGCGTACCGATAAGATTGGTTCAATATAATTTAACCGGGGCAGGCGGGCATAACCAAACAGCAATCCTCCTCTGCTGGTTTTCCCAAGCAACTTGGCCGTAAAATTTTCATCACTGATCCCATTTCCCCTTCCCTCGAAGGTAACGACAAGATCATCACCATTTTTTTCTGTTTTCAGTATTTTGCTCCCCCTGCCAAAATTGACTTCTTCCGGGGCCCCAAAACGTAAGGATCCCAAATCCATATCCGTATGCGGATTAAACCCCTTTTCCGCTTCAATTTTTACCCTGATTGATTTCGTAGATGCATCAATTTTATCTTCATTTAGAATCGTTACCAGCCGTCCAACTGTCAGGGGAATACAGATGTGTTTTGAACTATGGTTATCGCTGGCCAGGTCATCCCATTTGATGGTATCAATCACGGCAAAATGGGCCTGGGTGGCACGTCCATATTCGTCCTGTAATACTTTGATACGTTCATATTTAAACCAGTCTTCCTCTGTTCCATCTTCATATCTGGCAATGCCTGGCATATAGGCTTCTCCAGGATCCGCCTTCCAGTTAACACCATCTTTTGATCGCAGATAATATGCAATGCGGCCATAGCCAGTCATTGACAATCAAATGGTATTGAATATTGGTTTTCCAGATAACAGGATCTTCAAAACGGCCTTCTACCGGTGGGTAAACACTTTCATCCGTCACCTGGAAATAAGGTGAGTCCCGTTCTGACTGAACCAGACCCCTCCTCCGCGGCAAACCATCAGATAAGACCCATCTTCCCGACGGGCAAATGTCAGGTTTGATAAACCCTCAATAATTTTGCGGTCCCTTGGGTCAAATTCAAATTGGTCGTATTCCCACGGCCCTTCAAAGGTCTCAGCAATGTAATAGCCCTTCAATTACATAAATTACATATCTCCCATCCCGCAGTTGAAAAATTCAGGATTATGCCCAGGGCCAACCTGGTCTTCTACCTTATATGGCCCAGAGAGATTCTCAGCAACAGCATGAACAACAATCGATTCCGGCCATGCCATATGCCCTTTTTCAGAATCTTCACTCCACCCGCAAACAAAAAGGTGGTATTTCCCATCCTCCCCTAACCTGGCATTGCCTCCCCAATAGGACCATTTCTGGTCTTCAATTCCATTATCGATATATCGCGGCACCACATCGTCTGCTCCCCAGGTATCATCTGTCAGTGGCCCTTGCATATGCATGGGTAAGAAGCGGTCCATGAACCGCCCCCCGTACACCAATTCTTCCCACTCTGATGGCCGCTCCCTTTCGGTGATCTGGGCCTGGCTGCCGGCAATAGGTAGTCCTAATAATAATGCAACAATTAGAAAATTTTTCATGTTTTAATAAATTAATCCCGGTCTGAATTTTATGATCCCTTTTTCATTTGCCGAGCATTCCATTTTAAACATTACCGTAATTTTACTCTCATCCGTTATCTGGGCTGTCCGGTTGATATTGATAGTGTTCTCATTTACTGTCACAAATTTATCCAAGTGCCGGATTACCATTGTAATACAATTTAATCTCACTTATTTTGATTTTTGTGTTTGAACTTTCCGGCACTATTTGCAGGGAGTATTGGCCTGGTAACTTAATTTTGCCGCTTAGATCAATTTCTATTTTAAGTTTTTCGTCCTTATTGATTTCCCATTCCTGCAGATTCTGCCATTCAGACCAAACGGAAACACTCCGTTTTGGTGGTGCAACAAAATCCTTCACATAATGGGCCGAAATATTTCTGATCATAGGTTCTCCAACAGCTTTGTCGATGGTCAATCTGACTTTGGAGACATTGGTCTCGGGAAAATAATCAATTTTTTTGCGCCCAATCGATTGCCCCTCATAAAGCCTAATCCACTTACCCTCAAGATATCCATCAAGAGTGTATTCCCGGATGCGCTGTCCCTGGCGATAATCCTCCATTGTAACAATGTGATTTATATGTCGCTGCCGGCAAGATCAAGGATAATTTCATTCCCCTTTGTATCTATATACCTCTGCAATGGGTGACCCGAACCGACGGTCTATTTCTTCCCAAATGCTTTATAAAGCTGCCTGTCTTCTTCCGGAATCAGCCCGGTTGTATCAGGAGTAGAATTCAACAAGAAGACACTGCCATAGCCCACAGATTTGTAATAGCATTCCATGAGCTGATCGAGGGATTTCCGCTTTTTCATTTTTTCGGGAGCCCAAAACCAAAAATGATCATATAAAGTTGTGTTCGTCTCAAGCGGAGCCCATACATCGCCATTGGGATCACCATGTACCTGGGTGGAAACACCTGTATTAAAATCCTCACTTTTTACTGTATTCCATACAGGATAAAACAGTTTTCCAGATTCTGTTCCCGGCCAGCGAATGTTGCATGGGGGCCCTGGAAAATCACTGAATTTCTGGCATATTTTTCCAGAATATCAGATACATCAATTACACAGCTTCCATCAAACCAGACTTCCATAACATCGCCATAATTACTAATGTCTTCAGTTAATTGCTGCCTGAATACTTTATTATAGGCTTCCTGTTTTGCCGGATCTTGGTTCTGTCCACCACTTCCAACACCAGCACCCCAGGTATCATCTCCGGGATAAACATAGATGCCCAGGTTCAATCCATATTTTTCACAGGATTCAGATAACTCTTTCAATACATCCCCTTTTCCATCTTTATAAGGGGTATTCTTGATACCATAATCTGTAGTTTCAGTCTGCCACCAGCAAAAACCTCCAGTATGCTTGGCTACAAAAAGAATCTCTTTGGCCCCCCATAACGTAGCCGTTTCACACCATTGATCCGTATTCAGAGCAATAGGATTTATCCGCTCCAGAGGCATGGAGTGGTCATCATATTCCCTCCCCTGCCAGGTACAGGGATCCAGGCAAACAAACATGAGGCGCTCCTGTTCGTGCCATTTGTATTGAACTGAGGAAGGTGTTGCCAGATTCTGGAGATCCTGGGAATATGTCAAATGGCAAATTAATACAAATAAAAATGTAACATAGGTTATTCGGGTAAGAAACCTGGTCCTCCATTATAATTACTCTGAAAGTAATTCTTCTTTAGCTTTTAAGAGTTTTTGCATATCCTTTTCGGAAAGCTTGGGATATGATAGCTTTAGCTTTTCAAATTCAATATAGATTACGGAACCAATGCAAATTCGTGTAAACCATTTATCATCTGCAGGCAGGACATACCATGGCGCTTCTTCCATTGATGTGGCACTGATCATTTCTGAAAATGCCTCCTGGTATTTATCCCATAATTTACGTTCTGCGATATCTGCAGATGAGAATTTCCAGTTTTTCTCAGGATTATCAATTCTCTCAAGAAAGCGCTTTTTCTGTTCCTTTTTCGACAGATGTAGAAAGAATTTTAAAACAATTGTGCCATTTTCTATCAGATTCTTCTCAAAGCGATTTATCTGCTTGTATCGTTTTTCCCAGAATTTTTTATCTATGTCTTTAACTGAATTAATCCCAGGGATTTTCTCATTCATGATATATTCCGGGTGTACTCTCGTGACCAGTACATTTTCATAATGTGACCGGTTAAATATTCCGATCTCTCCCCTGGCCGGTAAGGCCTTATAATGCCTCCAGATATAATCATGATCCAGTTCCTCTGAGGAAGGTACTTTAAAGCTGGTAACCTTAACACCCTGTGGATTAAATCCTGTCATAACATGTTTGATCGCACTATCTTTTCCCGCAGCATCCATGGCCTGGAGTACAATCAGGACACTGTGACGATTATCCGCATATAACATATCCTGCATACTGGCAAGTTGTTCAATCCCGTTTTCGAGTATCTCCGTTCCTTCTTTCTTGTTGATCATTTTATGATCGTAATCAGTTTCGAAATCAGCAATGGATATTTTTTTTCCTTCTTTGACCCTTAAGGTTGCCAGGTATTCCCGTATCTGTTTTTCAAATGACATAAGAATGAATATAATAGGTTAAAAAGCAAGTTACATTTTTTATTGTAATTAAAAGGAATTCACAATATTGATACCCCGGTACACTGATAAACCCCCGAAAATAATTAATACAACGAATAAGATCAACACCCTGTTTCTTATCAACCATATTTTCATTTTACCAAATATTACCTCAGCGTTATTTCGGAACAGGAGAAAGATGGCATGTGGAAGCAATACCCCTATTGAGGCAACCAGGCAAAAAAGGAACAACACAATCAATTCCTGGTTGAAATCAAGACCAGCACTCCCTATTCGATGCAGCACCGGTGGCAACCATTGAAGCATTCTTAATATTTGGACCTGAAAAAAAAAGGCCAATGATCAATGCATGTATAAATCCATACGAATCCACTTTCTCCAGCCATGTTGGCGGAGCTTCAGATTCCCCTTTTTTGGGAGCATTCTTTACAATGAATATACCCAATACAAGGAAAAATGATCCAAGAAAAATCCTGATCCAACCAGAAACATAAGTCGGTTCCCCGGTTGAATCATTGAGTCCGGGAATACTCAGAACGATTATACCTACCAGCATTAATCCAATAAACCATCCCAGCAGAAATGAATAAGAATTCGATATTGCCCTGGGGGTCATAAGCAGGATCATGATTGCAATAATTGCCCCTGGACTCGCCGCAATACCCAATGCGATAGGAATTGATATACTTAAGGCATCAAATATGGATCCCATTTTTCAATACATTAATCCCGGTCTGAAGTTTATGATCCCCTTGCTTTTTGCTGAACATCCCATTTTCAGCACTACTGTTATTTTACTCTCTTCGGTCACCTGGGCTGTCCGGTTAATATTGATCTTGTTCCCGTCTATACTCACGAATTTATCAAGTGCCTGGTTTCCCATCCCTGAAGGTCCTGCCATCTGGACCATGCATGAATCCCGCGTTTTGGCGGGGCAATAAATTCTTTCACAAAGTGTACTGTCATATTCCTTATCAATGGTTCTCCGACTGATTTAGTGACGGTCAATCTAATTTTTGAGACATCAGTATCCGGGAAATAATCTACCTTTTTACGCCCCACCGATCGTCCTTCACAAAGCTTGACCCACTGTCCCCTGGTATACCCCTCAATGGAATATGTCCGAATGCGTTGGCCATATCGATAATCCTCCATTGTCACTACAAGATTGATCCGCTGCTGCCCTTTGAGATCAAGGATGAGTTCATCACCCTCCGTTTCCGGTGCTACTGCGATGGGTGATCTGAAACGACGGTTGATCTCTTCGCCGAATGCCTTATAGAGCTGCCTGTCTTCATCTGGGATAAGCCCTGTTGTATCAGGAGTGGAATTCAGTAAAAAGACACTGCCATACCCCACTGATCTATAATAGCATTCCATAAGATGATCGAGCGATTTACGCTTCTTTGTATTTTCGGGAGACCAGAACCAGTAGTGATCGTATAAGGTAGTGTTCGTCTCAATAGGAGCCCATACATCCCCATATCTGGTAAGTGTTTCTGTTAATTGCTGCCTGAACACCCTGTTATAGGCTTCCTGTTTAGCAGGATCTTTGGTCCGGCCTCCACTCCCAATCCCGGCTCCCCAGGTATTGTCTCCAGGATAAACATAGATACCCAGGTTCAGTCCGAATTTTTCGCAGGATTCTGATAAGTCCTTCAAAACATCTCCTTTCCCATTCTTATAAGGGGTGTTTTTTATTGAATATTCACTTGTCTCCGTTTGCCACCAGCAAAACCCCCCTGTGTGTTTGGCAACGAATAGGATTTCTTTGGCTCCCCAATCTATGGCTGTTTCACACCATTGATCAGTATCCAGTCTGCGGGGGTTTATCCGCTCCAAAGGGGTGGAAAGATCATCATATTCCCTCCCCTGCCAGGTGGCAGGACCAAAATGAATAAACATAATGCGCTGTCATTTCAGGTTTGTTCCAGTAAACCTGGTACTAAAAATAACATTATGTTAAAGAATTACCGTTACATTGGATACATTATCAGAAACGCAGGACAGGATTGAGTTAAAACCTAGGGACTGGGAAGATATTCCTATCAATACAGATTGCAGAAGTCACAAACTCTCCCTATTTTGTATTATGAAAATATTTGCTTAACTAAATAAGCCATGGTCAAACTCGTCACCATTCTTATCAGTTTTGTTGCTGGCTGCTTGTAATACACCTTCTCTCAAAAAAAGAGTCATTCACAAGATGAAGCCAAAATCAATTCCCTCTCAGAAATACAAGTTCCTGTTTATGCTTGGATGGGAGGGCCCGGCCGTGCTACAGACAAAGAGATCAAAGCGAACTTCATGGACCTGAAAAATAAAGGTATTATTGGTCTTATGTACAATGGAGGACATGATCCGGAAACCTACAAACGGGTTGGCGGGATAGCAAAAGAAGTAGGATTGGAATTCCATACCTGGATCCCGGCCATGATCCAGGGAGAAAACCCAAAATTAGATCCTGAATTATATGCATTCAATGGTTTAGGTGAATCTGCTTTTGAAAAACCTGCCTATGTAGATTATTATAAATTTCTATGCCCCAGCCGCGAGGAAGTATACCAGTTTCTTGCCGAATTGTATGGCAGTATTGCAGATCTCCCGGAAGTTGATGGCATTCATCTTGATTATATTCGTTTCCCCGATGTGATCCTGGCTGAAGGGCTCTGGGCAAAATACGACCTGGTGATGGACCGCGAATACCCCCAATTCGATTATTGTTATTGTGATCATTGTGTGAATGGATTTAAAGAAAAGATAGGCATTGATATCAGATCTGTGGAGGATCCCTCACAGGTAGACGAATGGAAACAATACCGCTATGATCTGATCACCAGTATCGTAAACCGCTTAGCGGATATGGTCCATGCCAAAGGCAAAGAGATCAATGCCGCCGTATTCCCAGGTCCAAATTCCATTGCCAAAAAGATCGTGCGACAGGAATGGGACAAGTGGAACCTGGATGCATTCTATCCGATGAATTACAACGATTTTTATCTGAAAGGTACAAAATGGATTGGCGAGGTCAGCTTATGAAGGAGTTACTGCGCTAACAACGGGAACCCCAAGGAGAGTAAACCTTTGTACAGTGGGCTGTTTATCTGCCCGAAACCGGAGAATAAGACCAATGAACCAGATCCGGAAGGACATGGTCTGATTCCTGAAGAACTGGAAGATGCCATCCGTGAATCTATGAAAAATGGAGCAGCCGGCATATGTTTATTCACACCAGGCAGGATGACGGATGAACATTGGAAAGTATTTGAAACAGCAATCCGGAAGGACTTTACCAAAAAAGTAGATTGAATATCATTAAAAACATTTACCTGGTTTTACTTTTTGCATCGGCCATTGGATTTACAGGCTGTCAATCAAAAAATCCGGAAAAGGATCACCATACTGCTGGAGATAAAGAAAACTGCATTGATTAGAACCGGGTCGTGTCGTCAGATTGAGTCCATTGATGGATGAAATCATTCCCCCTGGTGAACTGCCCGAAATACTGGTAGAAGGATTTGGTTTTACAGAAGGTCCGGTCTGGATACCAGAACAGATACATCCTGATTTTTTCCGACATCTATGCAAACTCCATATTTCAATGGTCAGAAGAAAAAGGGGTCTGCTTATACCTTAGTCCATCTGGTTATACCGATACCACTAAAAAGGGATGGAACGAAGGATCGAATGGACTTCTGCTTGACAGGGAAGGAAGGCTTGTTTTGTGCCAACATGGAGATCGGCGTATCGCCAGAATGGTTGCCCCACTTGATAATCCCGCCCCCCGGTTTATTACCCTTGCTGATAAGTGGCAGGGTAAAAGATTAAACAGTCCGGATGATGCAGTATTTAATTCCCACGGAGACTTGTATATTACCGATTCCCCCTAATGGCTTGCAAGAGGGATTTAATGATCCGAAGATTGAACTGGATTTTGCAGGTGTTTTTAAACTTTCTGCAAAAGGTGTACTGACACTGCTTGAAACCGACCTGAAGCAGACCATGCCGAATGGGATACGGACTTTCACCAGATGAAACAAAACTATATATTGGTAATTCTGGAGTAGGTGAAAATATTTTCTGGATGGAATATGATATACTGACAGACGGATCACTGGGCAGGGGTCGGATCTTTTATGATGCCTCAGAAGAGGCAAAGGAACATGGCTGGTTTCCGGATGGATTCAAGATCAGAAAGGATGGTGTCTTTTTTGCATCCGGACCCGGGGGACTCTGGATCCTTTCACCAGATGGACAAAAACTTGGAATAGTAACAACAGGACTACCAGGGCAGGACATTGCAAATTGTGCGCTGGATGAGAAGGGTGGGTATTTATATATGACCGCCCGTGAGTACCTTTTACGTATCCGATTAAAATGCTATTAACAAATACATATTCATTTTACATATAATTTCGCTTATGATTTTAAAATTTAGAGTATTAATAGCAACAATGCTAATTGTTCTATTAAGCCAATGTCAATCAACTAATAAATTTGTTTCAGATATTGAAAAACTGGAACATACTCCCTGGACCAACCTGGATTTTAAAAATCCTTCTGCAAATTATAATTTTGCAATAGTGAGTGATCGGTCAGGAGGTACACGGCATGGTATATTTCATGAGGCTGTACTAAAATTAAATGATCTGAATCCTTCTTTCGTTATGTCGATAGGTGATTTAATTGACACGCGAGACCTTAAATTGGATACTACTTATAATGAAGATGTAGTAAGTAAAGAAAAGTGGTCAGAATTTAATGGAATTGTCAATCAACTTAAGGTTCCCTTCTTCTATACTGTTGGAAATAATGATATTAGAAATGAAAAGTGGAAAACTTACTGGACAGAACAATTTGGTCCAACTTATTATTCTTTTAAATATTACAATCACTTATTTATGGTTTTAGATAGTGAGGACTCTCCAGATAATGGAAATAGAGGAATAAGTAATAGGCAACTAAATTGGCTAAAAGCTACATTACAAAAAAACAGGTCTGTAAAATGGACGTTTCTATTTCTTCACAAGCCTTTATGGCAAGAGGAAGGGAATGAACCATGGGCGGCCATCGAAAATCTTATTAAAGACAGGCCGATAACAGCATTTGCCGGGCACCGTCACACCTATAATAAGTCTGTAAAAAATGGAAATTCTTACTATGCTCTTGCAACCACGGGAGGCAGCAGTAGTTTGGAAGGTATTGAACAGGGAAAGTTTGATCATATAATGTGGGTTTCAGTAGGAGAAGATGGTCCCACAATATGTAATTTGGTGTTGAATGGAATTTTAGATGATGACCCTTCTCAAAAAGCGACACAAAAGGATTATTAATTAAATTCATGAATCTAATGTTAAACAGAAGAGCAATAGTTTTATTATTATTTATTGGCTTGGCATTTCCCGTATTAGCTCAACAATCATCTTCAAAATCAACCCTAACCGTAATGAGTTTTAATGTCAGGTATATTAATACAAAAGATGGAGTTAATATCTGGGCTAACCGAAAGGAAAAAGTTGCTGGAGTAATAACTTCAAATAATGTTGACATAGCCGGATTACAAGAACCATGGAAAGACCAGATTCGAGATTTGAAAAAATTATTGCCCGAATATTCATGGTTTGGATGGAGCAGAGATAACGGGAAAAGCAAGGGTGAATTTGTGCCTGTTTTTTATAAGAAAGACAAATTTTCGGTTGTCGAAAAAGGAATCTTCTGGCTTTCAGAAACGCCTGAAAAAATTGGAAGTAAGGGATGGGATGTAAAATATCCCAGAATTGTAGTCTGGGCGCGATTTAAAGAAAAGCATTCGGGAAAAGAGTTTTATTTTTTCAATACACATTTAGGAGGAAATATTGCACGATATGAAAGTGCAAAATTATTACGAAGCAAAATTGATGAAATGACGGATGGATTGCCAGTAATTGTGACTGGAGATTTTAATTCAATTCCCGATTCTCCACCTTACGAAACAATGATAAATGGGAATTATAAAGTGGAGCTTGTAGATGCTTTTCATTCAGCGATTAAAAAAAATGATGAAATATATACGAACTATTTATTTGATGGAAATGATAAAGATTTAAAAAGGATAGATTACATTTTTGTGAGTCCAATAATTAAAGTCATATACCACGAAATCATTAATAAAAGAATAGGGGAATATTATCCTTCTGATCATTTGGCTCTTAAAGCAGAGATAGAATTACAATGATTTCTTCCTGCCATGCTTTTATAACATCTTAAACAGTCATTTCTGGTTCATATAGTCATTTTACTGATGAAAAACTTCCCGAAGAATAGAAAGCTGATCTTATTTATTATTGCCTCTTTCCTTAATACCCTACTGATCTCAGCAAAAATACCCACCGTGCATGAGGAAATATTGATCAGGCGTACCGAATATGGTGTTCCCCATATCAAAGCCTCCAGTCTTCATGATGTTGCCCTCGGCCTGGCCTATTGTGAGCTGGAAGATTATGGAGAGAGGGTTGTACACGCTTTACTGGCTGCACGGGGAGACGCCGCCCTTGTTGATGGGTATGATGCAATAGAATCAGACTTCATCCGCCAGCAGGGCTATCAACGTTCCCTGGAGACATATTTATCACTCGATCAGGATACAAGGGATATGTATGAAGGTTTTGCGGCCGGAATTAATTTATACCTTAAAACATTCCCGGAAGAGCTCCCGGCGTATACTTCTTTTTCATTTACAGGTTATGATGTAGAAGCAGCAACTGTCAGTATCGCAACATATGGGAGTGCAAGAAGGTTCCTGAACCGGATGAGGGAACAGAAAGACAGGGAAGATTCAATCATGGCCCATCAGGAAGATGGCTCCAATGCCTGGGCATTCAGCCCTGACCGTACAAAGTCAGGAAATGCGATCCTCCTGCGCAATCCACACCTTTCATGGGAAGCCGGGTATTATGAAGCCCATTTAACCGTTGAAGGAAAACTGAACTTTTACGGGGATTTTCGCATTGGGGGTCTGTTCGCTATTATTGGTGGATTTAATGATCACCTGGGCTGGTCCACGACAAATAATTATCCCGATCTCAATGAAATTTATGCCCTTGATATTGATCCGGAAAAACCGGATCATTACCTGTTTGATGGAGTATCAATTCCTCTTCAGCGAAAGCTGATTACTGCAGAATTCAAAAATGGCGAGGGAATCAGCCTGGAAACAAGGGAATTTCTGACGACACCGCTGGGTCCGGTTATTCATCGTGCAGATGGCAGGATCTATATTATCAAACAGGCTGGAGATGGAGAATACCGGAGAGGCCAACAATTTTTGCGTATGATGATGTCAAAAGATCTGGAGGAGTGGAAAGAAGCCATGCGGATGCAGGCCATTACCTCATCAAACTATACCTATGCCGATGACAGGGGTAACATTTTTTATGTCTGGAATGCTGCTACTCCTGATCTGCCGCATGCATCAGGGGGTGACACAAGTTCCATATCGGTAACCGGTGCCTCACAGGTATGGAAAAATGTGATTCCTTTTGATGAGCTTCCACAACTTTTGAATCCACCAGGGGGATACCTTCACAATGAAAACGATCCCTTCCATTTTACCAACCTGAATGAGATCCTGCCTTCCGAAAATTATCCGGCTCATTTTCCTGAACCCAGGCTCCGGCAGCGCAGCCAGCACAGTTTACAGCTTATTCACAACGAAAAGAAATTCAGCCTGGAAGAAGTTGTGGAAATGAAACACAGCATGAAAATGGTGCTTGCTGACCAGGTCAAGGACGATCTGCTCAGAATAGCGCGAAACTCGAGTTCCGGAGAGGAGATGACAGGTGCCATAGAACAACTTGAGAAGTGGGATAATACAGTGGCTTCGAATAGCAAAGGAGGCATTTTGTTCGCAGCCTGGTTCAGCGAATATGTAGATGAAATGGGCAGGGCAGAGCTGTTCGCCAGGCCCTGGTCCTTTCATGTTCCCATGGATACACCAAGCGGAATATCTGATAGCATAAAGGCTATATCCGCCCTGGAAAAAGCGATAGCCCTGACCATAGAAATGTATGGCACGCTGGATCTTCCATGGGGCGACGTCCATCGTTTGCGCCATGGGAACCTGGATCTTCCGGTCGGGGGAGGGCCCGGGGGACTGGGTTGTTTCCGGGTGCTTGGATTCAGTGAGGGAGAAGATGGAAAACAACAAATACGAAGGGGAGATGGATGGGTTTTGGCCGTAGAATTCAGCAACCCGCCAAAGGCCTATTCTATCCTGGCGTATGGTCAGAGTGCAAAAGAGGAATCCCCTCATCACACCGACCAGGCAGCATTGTTTGCAAACAACAAGATGAAAAGAGTGGCTTTCACAGAAAAGGAAATCAGGAAATCACTGATACGAAAATACAGTCCCGGGGAGTTATCGAATACAAAATGATAAGTGGATCACCCTGGAAATGGGGCAATACCATACATCTTAAGCCTCTGAAATCAAATCCAGGAGTTTGCGATCCAGTTTGTGTCCATACCAGTCTTCGTAATTCACATCCATACGATCTGAATCGAGTATTCCGAAGTTACCTCTGAAATTCCATAGGGCTATTCCAATACCGTTCGAACCAAGAATGTCGACCACATCACCAAACCAGGCCAGAAAGATATCATGTGGGGTTTGGTTGTAACATCCACACTCACCGCAATGTACCCCCACACCAGACCGGACAAGTTCGATCCAGGGTTTATAAAAATCCTCAAGCATTTGCCGGCCAAGATATTTCCCATCCACCTCTCCCGGATATTTTAATTCAGGCATGTTACTAATGTCCTTAAAGGCCCATGGCGCTTTGTAATGGGAGATGATATGGGGGTAATACCCCCGGCAACTCTGTGCGATGGGAAGGTGGGTAATTTCCGGGATGACCCTGGACCCTACCTCATTTCCGTCAGCAATCACCAGGTGGTCAGGATTTACCTCCCAGATGGCATTGGCGGCTTTCTCTGCTATTAATGCATAGGTATTACCAGGGATTATTGTCTTTGGAGAATGCTGGTTATTCATGTCTTCGATCCAGGCCGGTTCATTCAGTAGATCGAAGCTGATTTGCTTACGCGAAATGTTTTTAAACCGTTTGGCCCACATGCTCCAGTGCCAGTAAAAAGCCTCCTGGGCATCCTTGTCTTTCCAGAGGTTGAAGGGCTCATGGAATCCAGCGTTTATACAATATCCAGGTGCCCTGTGCAGGTTAAGGCTCACGTGCATATTGTATTTGTGGGCCAGATATACCAGCTTGTCCACTTTTTCAAGTGCCTTCTCATCGATTTTGTATACATCATCGGGCTTTATGTCTTTGTTCCTGTCAATATCAAGGTAGGAAGGATAGGCCATTGGGATTCGCAGGAAATCAAATCCCCAATCTGCCATCCATTGCAGATCCTGCTCGGTGGTCCCTCGTCGGGACCTCCTGGGATGGGGAGAAAAGAAATCCAATACATTGAATCCCTTCCATTTTGGTATCGAATTCTTAAACTTTTTCTCTTGATTTGACAAGGCAAATACAGAATTACCTGCCACGCTAATAGCCCCAGTCAGGACTGTTGTCTTCTTAATAAAATCCCTGCGGCTTTTCTTTAAATACGATTTCATTACTTAAAGGTAGTGATGAAATTCTAATATTTGCACTGCCGGTTCAACATACATGAAGACATCGTCAGAACGGTGGGCATTACCAGTCTGGATATTCCCAAAGACCTGAAAAAAGAATATTATGGCTGAATCCTTTACATTTGCAGCTGCCGGGTGTTTTCTACAGGTAGTTGGTTTTCTGTTATTTACCTCGCTCTGGGAGTGAAGTTTCGGCTATATCGTAGGCCTTTAAAATGTCCTCGTATCTGACATATAGAACCCCATTTCGTATGACTAAATGAGACCAATGTGGCCATTTCCTGTCGAATGGCCTGAAGGTGCTGATAGTTTTAAAATTATCAGTTGCCGGTTCAACCATCGCAATATTCCCGGTTTTTTCTTCATAGCAGTACAATCTGTTATCAGCAGCTATAATGGAGCCTTTATTGATCCATTTAACTTCAAACATCGTTTCTCCGGTCTTCCAATCAATACAGCACCAGTTTCCATTTCCACTATTAAGAAAATTTGCCCCGTAGATGTATCCGTTTAACAGAACAACCCCTCCATGATGAACATCTAATGTGCTATCAGTCCAGATCAGGTCTGCATCAGTTCCATCTTCATTCATTTTAAACATCACACCAACATGATTGTAACCACTTGTTACATAAATTTGGCCGTCATGGTATAGAGGAGAGTTGGTATTCGATATAGGAAAATCAGGATGTTCAACGGGAGGATAAATATCCGAATAGGTTTTCTTCCATATGATATCACCATTTTCTGGATCAATTGTAATAATGTAATTCGACGTAACGGAAACGATCATTTCCCTACCTCCATGATTTATTAAAATTGGAGAAACGTACGCGGAAGAATCAGGTAAAGGGTCTGATTCCCAAACTGTCTCTCCTGAAATGGCATCTAGGGCGACCAGAGTAGTTCTTTCTCCACAAGGAGTATAGAAGATTTTACCGTCATGATATAAAAGTGATTCCGCTACACCCCAAAGATCCATCTCACCCTCAAACTTATGATATGCATCAAGTTTCCAAACAATATCTCCTGTTTTGCTATTAAGGCAGGCCATATGTCCCTGCCCGCTGACAACATAAATGTTGCCGTTAACAACAGTTGGTGTTGATCGGGATGCAGCAAAAGAAGCGGTCCAGGGATGACCGAATGCTGTCTGCCATAGTTGGTTTCCGTTTAAATCAAGTGCGGTAACATATTCAATAGTATCTATCAATCCTGTAAGAAATATACCATCTTCAGTCACTGATGCAGAAGAATATCCTTCACCGATACCCTTAACAGACCAAAGCAGTTCCGGACCATTTTCCGGCCATTTATCTAACAGATTCTCCTCATTATAAATTCCGTTTCTTTCATTCCCTCTCCATTGTGAAATCACCTGGGCATGGATTTGGCCAGGTATAATTAAACACAACAGTGCTAATTGAAATATCTTTCTCATACTGGCAACCTTCTTGTTTTAAGCTGAAACAATAATAAATAAAATTTAGTGATTCTTTGGGTAAGGCAGGTTCATGCAGTCCAGGATGTTAAGAAAACGGGCGCTATCATGCAATGCTTCATACCTGGTACCGGTTCCAATATAAGGCATATTGGGATCGTGCATTTCATATCCTTTTTCAAGCTCACCCAGGGCTTTTTCATAAGCTCCGATCCGGTAATAGTCCAGTGCCAATGAGATTGGTCTGTAATAATCCTCCTCGGAGTATAATTCCACCAGGCGTACGACCTCCTCATAGGCTGCCTGTCGCCCTTGCTCATTGTATATGGAATCCAGATCTGGTACGGTTTCTTTTCCCAGCACACGAGTTAAATAGTTTTTTTTCAGTTCCAGATCTTTTACATATTCTCCCAGATTATAGTAAGCCCTTCCAAGCTGTCCCCGGGTAAAAGAGTGCCCAGGATCAATGCTGAGTGCTTTCTCAATGAATTCCAGCACCAACCGGTGTTGACCTGCCCCTTTCAGTACAGTAGAATAAAGAGACAGGATCATGGGATTCTTGGGATCCAGGTCCAAAGCCAGTTTTGCCTGAACCAAGGCTTCATCCGTTCTCTGAAGGATCATTAAAAGATGTGCATAATACATCCGGGACATGACATGATTGGGGTTGACGGCCAGGGCTTTAAGGAACTCTCTTTCCCCCTTCTCCCAGTCCCATTCGGTCCAGGTAGAAATAATTGCATTGATAAAGTTGTAATCAATAAAATTGGGATCCAGTTCATTGGCCTTGGTCAGGTTTTCATAAAGCTTCTGACGGCCTGGTTGGTTCTCAACCTTACCCATTTGCAATTTTCCTGCCCACACAATGGCCATGGCTGAGTAGAGTGGCGCCCAATCAGGATCCTTCTCAATGGCCAGGGTTAAATACTCCTCAGCTTTATCCAGGGCTTCGGGACTCAGATCACCCCAGTATCTATAACTTCTGATGTAGGCATCCAGGGCTTCCCTGTCGGCAGCTCTGTCTTTTGCCAGTAATTTTTCCTCCTGTTCGGTCAATTCAATTAGTACCTCTTCAGCGATTTGTTTTGTAACCCTGTTATACATATTAAGGATCTGACTCCTATCTTCATTATAATTACCCACCCACAACTGTTCTTCGTCTCCGGTTGTATTTACCAGACTGAATTGCATGCACACGCTGTCACCCAGGCACATGACACTGGCCTCCACTACAGCATCCACATTAAGCTCACGTGCAATATCTTTGGCCGTCATGTCAACTTCCCGATATATTCTGGATGAGGTTTTTCCAATCACCCGCAATCCGCTGATACGCCCTATATCGCCAATCAGCAGTGAATGCATACCCGCAACCATGTTTGCCATTTGCTCATCCCCGGTATAATTCTCAAACGGAAGGATGACGATTGATTGAATATCACCGGCATGTAATCTACCAGGACCTCTTAAAATATTCAGTACAATCAGTCCTGCAATCACCAAAAAGCTCACATAAGCGGTAATCCTCCATTTGTTGGGAACAGCCTTAGTTTGTTCCTCTCCGGATTCTTCAAGAGGTTTGGTTCTTTCAATACCCTCTGGTGTCAGATCATAGATCCATCCCAGGATTACAGCCAGCGGAAATCCGACCGCTAGCAAAATTATTACGATAGTGGCCAGGTCCGCCGGAAGGTTCAGGGATTCTGTCAGGTTATTTACCAGTTCTATGATGACAAAGGCTGCAGAGGCATAGACCGTGACAACGTACACGACCCTTCGTCTTTTTAACTCTCTCCAGAATTGGGATAACTTGTTGGGTTTTCCAGCCATCATAGGCAAGGATTGATATTTGCAAATTAGTACTTTTCACTTGTTAATCAAAGAGTTCCTTATAGAATCAAATAGTATGTTGGAGGTTCTTATACGGAATGATTTTTACCGATTCTTTTTCACCTGAACCTTTAAGCTTGGTAGAGTTGGAACAATCTATATGTTTATGTACTTTGAACCATCTACATTCTTCCAGTTGATTTGAAAATTTCAATTACTAATATATACGGAAACTATAAGGGTTTACTTAGTAGTGGTATTGATTTTATATTTCTTGATAGCTAGCGGATGGAGGAGACAGGAAAAGGGTGATTATGATGGTTTTAAGTCAAAAAAAGGTATTGTTGTTTATCCAAGCGATCTGACTTCTGTCGGATGTAAACAATGGGTTAGAATGGCCCATGATGCAGGAATTAATCTTATCGGAATACATTCCGATACTCGTCTGGAAACCCTGTCTAAACTTAAATCTTTTATTAATAGTGAGAAAGGGGAACTATTCTTTTCAGAGTGTAAAAAATATGATATCCAGGTGGAGTATGAAATGCATATTTTGATGGAGTTTCTGCCACGGGAAATTTTCAAAGACCATCCTGAATACTTCAGGGAGGACAAATCCGGGAAACGAAATAATGATTATAATATGTGTTTTACATCGGAGCCTGCGATGGAAATTGTAAAAAAGAATGCTGTGGAAATGGCCAAATGGTTAAAACCAACAAGTCATCGTTATTTTTTCTGGACCGACGACGTACAGCTGTACTGCCATTGTTCTAAATGCAGCCAATACAGTCCCAGTGAGCAGGTGTTACTTTATGAGAATGCAATATTGGAAGCTCTGAGGGAGTATGACCCCAGAGCAACAGTAGCACACCTGGCCTATGTTCAAACAATCATCCTACCTGAAAAGGTCAAACCGCTTCCCGGTATATTTTTTGAATTTGCTCCTATTAATCGTGATTATACCAAACCAATGTCAGAGGAACAGGTTAATAACCTTAAAGGGAATCTCAGAGTATTTCCTCCGGAAACAGCTCATATACTTGAATACTGGTTGGATGTATCTAAATTCTCAGGGTGGAAAAAAGACAATTTGAAGCAACCACTGTGGAACAGGGAGCAATGCTCGCAAGATCTGGAGATTTATACCGGCCTAGGAGTAAGGTCGATAACGACATTTGGGGCATGGATTAATGCTGATTATATCAATAAGTTTGGAAAAAAACATACGACCGGAATGCTTAATGAATATGGAGAAGTACTGGAAAAATACATGAAGTAATTGTCTGAAATGAAAAAATTAGGTTTTATATCCTTTCTGCTTTGTTCTTCCCTGTTCGGGTCATCTCAATTAACCAGTGAGAATGTATTAATATTAAGGATCTTTGAAGAAGAGGTTTCGATAAATGGAATTATTGAAATGGGTGAATGGCCTGCAGTTGATTCGATTGTTGGCTTGATTTCTCCCTGGGATTTAAGTGATGATGACCAAACAATTTTCAAGGCTTTTTACACCGACTCATATTTATTTTTTTATTTCAAAGTAGTTGATACTACATTGACCTTGCATGAATATAGAGATGAGCTAACGGTAACCAAAGAGGATCGCGTAGAGTTGTTCCTTAGTGCGACTCCTGATATGAAACAATATTACTGCATTGAAATTGACCCCTTGGGACGAATTCTTGACTATTCTGCTCAACATTATCGTATGTTTGATGAAAGTTGGGATTTTAAGCAAACTAAAATTGGTTCCAGCCTCACCCCAAATGGCTATATTGTAGAAGGTCGTCTTTCTCTTAATGAGTTGAATTTACTAGGATTAACAGATAACTTTAACCTTGGTATATTTCGTGCTGATTTTATAGGTAATATAAATGATGATGTGATATGGTATTCGTGGATAGACCCACAAAATAAAATCCCTGATTTTCATATTCCATCCAGCCTTAATAAGGTGTCTTTTGTAAATACTAAAAACTAAAACATGTTGAAAGGAAATCTTATTCTTGGACTCTTCCTGTGTCTGTCAATCGTTTCATACGGACAACAGAAACCGAATATCATTTTTATAATGACCGATCAGCATCGTTCTGATGCCCTGGGATGCATGGGAAACAATGCTGTTATTTCACCGAATATTGATAAAATTGCCAAAGATGGAGTAACTTTTGTAAACGGGTACTCGGCAGTTCCAAGTTGTACACCGGCCCGTGCAGGATTATTAACAGGAATGTCGCCCTGGCATCACGGAATGCTTGGTTACGGAAGGGTGGCCAGAAAGTATAAATATGAAATGCCTCGGATGCTCCGCGAAGCCGGCTATTATACCTTCGGAATCGGAAAGATGCACTGGTTTCCACAAAAGGCTCTGCATGGTTTCCATGGAACGCTGACGGATGAAAGTGGTCGTGTGGAACAAGATGGATATTTGAGTGATTACCGCGATTGGTTCAAATTGCATGCCCCGGGACAAAATCCTGATAAAACCGGAATTGGTTGGAATGAGCATCGTGCTGGAGAGTACCAGCTGGATGAAAAACTTCATCCAACCTGCTGGACGGGAAAAACCGCGGTGGAACTGATAAAAAACTATCAACAGGACAAACCATTGTTCCTCAAGGTTTCTTTTGCACGCCCGCATAGTCCTTACGATCCCCCTCAACGTTTTCTCGATATGTATAAGGATAGAAAAATACCAGAACCATTCATGGGTGAATGGTGCCATTATTTAGATGGAGAAGAAGGTGGTGAAAGTGCCGCATTCGGAGATTTTGGAACGGAACATGCAGTTAATAGCCGGCGACACTATTATGCCAATATCACTTACATTGACGAAATGGTAGGTGAGATTATTCAGGCTTTAAGTGAGAAAGGGATGTATGAAAATTCGATTATATGTTTTACCTCAGATCATGGGGATATGTTAGGAGATCATCACCACTGGCGAAAGACCTATGCTTATGAAGGATCGGCAAATATTCCGTTTTTGATGAAATGGCCGGAACAGTTTAAAGGGAAGTTGAAGCGTGGTTCCAAATTGGAAAATACCGCCGAATTACGTGATTTTCTGCCTACCTTCCTTGATGCTGCCGGAGTTGATATCCCGGAAGAGTTGGATGGACTTTCATTGCTCAAACTTGTAATAAATCCGGAAGCAGCATGGCGTCCGTACATCGATATTGAACATGCAACTTGCTATAATCAGGAAAATTATTGGTGTGCACTTACCGATGGAATCTGGAAATACATCTGGTTTTTCCGCACCGGTGAAGAACAGCTTTTCAACCTGAAAAATGATCCGGAAGAAATAACCGAACTATCGGAAAAAAATGAAGGAGAACTTAAAAAGTGGCGTAACCGAATGGTTGAACATTTAAGCGAACGTGGTGAAGAATTTGTAAAAGAAGGAAAGTTGGTAATACGGGAAGAAACCATGTTGTACGGTCCTAATTTCCCGGAAGATATGAGAACGGAAAATGAGAGGTTGAGAGATTGGCGAACGATTTATATGGGTATTGATTAATTATTTTTGATGTAACTGCATGATTTTGAGTGAGCCCAGATAATGATTTAAATCAATAACTTTAAAGTGGCACTTCAAAGATTTTTATAATGAACAGAAGAAACCTATTGAAACTATCCGCGTCCGGAATGGGATTAGCCCTTATTGGAGGATCGCATGCCTGTAAAAAGAATCCGGAATCAATTGGCATATTAAAACCGGGTGATAAGATCAGTCTGAAAGAGGATGCTGAGCAAATTCTTAAGAAAGCCTATGAGCTAGGATTTAAATATGAAGAGAAAAATTTTGGTTGTGCCCGATGTACTGTTGCCGCACTACAGGATGCGGTTCCCTTTGTGGAAAGGAATGAAGTCCTGTTCAGGGGCTCTACATGTCTGGATGGTGGAGCTACACCAAGTAAAATTGCTAATTGTGGGGCATTCAGCGGGTCTGCCATGGTAATTGCATATGTATGTGGAACCACCAGGGAAGGGGAGATTTTTAAGGGTGATACCGATCTGGTTCATGACTTAATACATAAAGTATGGGATCGATTCGACAAGGAATACGGATCTGTTTTATGTAAGGATATCAGGGTAGCTATGGATAAAAATTGTCCAGAGGTCGTTGGTCGTGCTGCTCGTTGGGCCACAGAGGTCTTGATTAGTGAGTTTGCAAAAGAAGCACTGCCAGTGTAGGGCATTTACAATATTTAACCCATTGGCTTCAAGTCCAGATGATCACACCGCGTGCTTTCAGTCACGGCTGTAAGATTAAATTTGATTTCTATATGCCATTAGCCCCCCAAAGTATTAAACCTTCGGAGGGTTCTGTGGCCCAGTCTCGATCAAATCGGGACGACCCCTTGATTATGAGTCAACATCTAATTCAATTTAAAAGCTAAATCTGTTATTCCGTGTATTGTTATTGTTGGGTCAACTCCCCATGGATCAAAGATTGAATCTGATGAACGTTGTACCCAGGCAGCCCGCATGCCATATGAGATTGCACCAATTACATCGAAAGGATTACTTGAGATTAACCAGGAATCAGATTTTGTAGAATTAGTTTGTTTATTGAAATACTCATAAACCAGTGGACTTGGCTTAAAAACCTTAACACCTTCTACACTTACAATTCCATCAAAAAAGTCAATAATACCTGCATTAATTAAAAGGTTTGAAACAGCATTAAAACTACCATTTGAGAAAGCATATAATTTATACCCGGGTTCCTTGAGGTTTTGCAATCCGTCATTAACATCTGGAAAGGTGGGGAGCACAGTATACTCTTCCATCAGAGCATCTTTTTTTCTTAAACTTAGATCAACCTTATAGGCTTTACAGCAAAACTCTAGAGCATCTCTGGTACAAACTGAAAAGTCAGCATATTTATTCATTAATCCCCGTCTGAATGAATACTCCAATTGCTTGTTTCTCCATGTATTCATGAATAGTTTAGCTTTTTCGCCAATCATTTGTTCCAATGAATCGAAAACTCCTGAGGTGTTAATTAATGTCCCGTAGACATCAAATGCCAATGTATAATTCATTACTTTCTATGTACTGATTGTGCTGATTTTCTCAATTAAATAAGACAAAGGAATAAGAGTAAGATGTAAGGTTTCATGACCTGTCAATTGTTTTTTCAGACTTGCAAAATACACTAATTTTCCTGCATTGAGGTTTGTGTTATATTCAAACAGGTGGTCATACTGACTGCGGCCTTAATCCCAATAAAGTTTTCAATTTTTTAGACTCTATCTAAACAGCAATTTCTTATCCTGTAAAATGAAAATGTCAACCTCAAATTGGTCATTCTTGAGCATATTTGTATTAATTAAAGATTAAATGGATATGTCAACTTTTAACAGAAGGGATTTTATCAAAACAGGGGGAGTGGTGGCTGCAGGATTGCTGTATTTGCCTGCCTGTGTCTCTAAAATGAAGGAAGAAGCTTCCTATCGTTTTTTCTCCCTGGATGAGGCAATGTGCGTTATAGCGCTGTGCGAACAAATTATTCCGGCAGACGACGAATTTGGAGGAGCAACTGATGCCGGGGTGATATTTTATATTGACAGACAGTTGTCGGGGCTATTAAATCAGCATGCTGCAAGCTATCGTGAAAACCTGGAAAAATTGCAGGCTTACTGTAAAAATGAATTTGGGAAGCCATTTCAGGGGCTGTCATCAGAAGAACAAATCAATGTAATAAAGACGATTGAGGGCAATAAGATCGATGCCAGCCTGTGGGAAAGACCAGCCGACTTTTTTCGACTGATCCTTTCACATACAATGCAAGGGTATTATGGTTCTCCCATTCATGGGGGTAACAAAGATTACATGAGTTTCAATATGTTGAGACTGGATTATCCCCTCAACATAGGTCAAAACAGGTACAGAAAACCATTACATGAACTATAGCAGATAGAAAATATGAAGAATAAACATGTTAATGCAGTAGTTATTGGTGCTGGTGCCGGTGGTGGTGTAGTCGCAAAAGAATTAGCCATTCGAGGCTATTCGGTCATTCTCTTTGAACGTGGCCGTTGGGTCAGTTACGATGAGCATCCAAATGATGAACTGTGGGATCAACGGACCCAGGTACTGGGCGCAGCCTACGGACCAGATTTTAAGAAAAATCCCCGGACCAGGCTGAATCCGGATGGTTCTGAATCTGTTTTTCGAACGGGCCAGGGGTATGGAAATATTGCTGCCTGTATCGGATCTGGGACTGTTACCTATGGTGCCATGGGCTGGCGTTTCATGGAGGAAGATTTTACAATGAAAAGCGTCTACGGACATGTGGAAGGTTCAACACTGGAAGACTGGCCTATCTCATACCAGGACCTGGAGCCGTATTATGAAAAGGCAGAATGGGAAATTGGCGTCTCCGGCGATGATTCAAAAAATCCTTTTGCTCCACCCCGCAGAAAACCCCAGCCTATGCCAGCTTTCGAAAACAACCGGGAAGGAAGGGT
Organism: uncultured Bacteroidaceae bacterium; assembly: GCA_963767555.1. Lineage (GTDB taxonomy): Bacteria > Bacteroidota > Bacteroidia > Bacteroidales > SM23-62 > SM23-62. Next base: position 112,152 of record CAVYEL010000027.1, read on the forward strand.
CCTTACTGAAGCTGCCAAACGGCTGGGATGGCATCCTTTCTCCATACCCATGCTTAGAAACTCTATTCCTTTCAATGGACGTGCAGGATGCATTCGAAACAGGACCTGTGTGGGAGGAGCCTGTCCGGTTGATGCAAAAAACGGCACGCACAATACAGTGATACCTGTTGCCATGAAAACCGGCAACTGTGAAGTGAAAACCGAGTGCATGGTGGCTGAAATAATGGTAAATGACCAGGGAATGGCCACCGGGGTAAAATATTTTGATGTTGAAGATAAAGAGCATATTCAAACTGCTGATATCGTAGTCGTATCAGCCTCTGCAAATGAAACACCACGCTTACTATTAAATTCCAAATCAAAGCTTTTTCCCAATGGAGCAGGAAATAACAACGACTGGGTAGGACGCAACCTGCAAGGACACGCTTATACAGGAGCCTTCGGTCTTTTCGATTATGACATTCTTGACTTTGCAGGTCCGGGTGCAACGATGGCCTTTTGTGATTTTAACCATCACAATGAGGGTATAATTGGCGGCGGTTTACTGGCAAATGAATTTAACAGAATGCCCCATTTGTTTTCCAACATACGTCCCCCCGGTTCAGTCAGCTGGGGAAAAGCACACAAAGACTTCCAGCGCACGAATTTCAAACGTGTTTCACGTGTTGTCGGGCCCATACAGGAGATGCCCAACTTTGAATCGCGCATAAGGGTGAGTCCGAACATTAAGGACCATTGGGGTATTCCTGTCGTTCAGTTCTCCGGACAAAGACACCCGATAGATCAAAAGCATTGTAAGTTCCTGTCTGAGAAAGCTGAGATCCTTCTAAAAGAGGCCGGTGCCATAGAGACCTGGCAAACTGTTGGTGGAAAAGGTCAGGGAGGAGGGCATCACCAGTCAGGAACGGCACGGATGGGAAATGATAAACAAACTTCTGTGACAAACAGGTATGGACAGGTACACGACATTGATAACCTCTTTGTGGCAGATGGGAGCCTTGTCCCAACCAATGCAGGTTTTAACCCGGCCCTTACTTACATGGCGCTTGGATACTGGGTAGGAGAATATATAGGTGAAAATTTTGAACATTTGACCTCAGGATGAAACGACGAAAGTTTATTAAAACGACAGGAGTTGCAACAACAGCAGGTTTAACTGCAGGTACAATCCCCGGCTTTGCGAATGTTATGGGTGAAGCTGAATATGACAAATACGGAGGTTGGACCGGTAAAAAATATAAAGCCACAGGATTTTTTCATGTTGTAAAAGACGATCGATGGTGGATTGTTACGCCGGAAGGAAATGCTTTCTTGAGCTTTGGGATTAACCACCTGCACCTGAATTGGTTTATGCAAGATTACCAGAGCGAACAAATACAAAAGGTTTTAGGCATCACCAGTGTTCACAATAAAGAAGAATTCTGGCCCGCTCTGAGAACCTGGTTCCTGAAAACCTGTAAAGAGTTTGGATTTAATACGGTTGGTGTGCACAACAATCCATTGGATGAAATGATAAACTTTCCAAATCCCGGTCTTCCTTATATGCAACCCATCCCCTTTGTGGAGATATCCCATTACCCGAAGGAGATGCCTGATGAGAATTTCAAGGACATCTTCTCGAAGGAATATGCCTCAGCATGTGATCTTTTGGCAAAACAAATTGCAGGCGAAAAAAAAGACGACCCTTATCTGCTGGCTTACTCAATGTCGGATTGCCCTCTCTTTACCGAAGAAGACTGTCGTGAACGCGCCGATACCATAGGCGGGGAACGACGGGGTGCCAGAAAAGGATGGCCCAGAAGATTGAGAAATCTTGGGGGCGAGGCTGCAGGGAAGAAGGCCTATGTAAAACTGATGCATAAGCTTTACCTGGGCGGGATAGACTATTTCAATGAAACATATGATACTGGTTTCCATTCCTTCGAAGAACTGGAAAAGGCAGAAAACTGGCGTCCCGATACTGATTTGTCTAATGGAAGCGAAACACGGGACAATGTGGAGTTTCTGAAACTATGTGTGGGAAAATACTACCAGGTGGCGGAGGAATCCATTCGCAGGTACGACGAAAACCACATGTTTGTGGGGGATAAACTGCATGCAAACACAGATACGGTGGATACTGTACTTCCGGTCACTGCAAAATATACCGATATTGTCATGTACCAGATGTACGCCCAGTATGATATTCAAAAAATCGGGCTCGACAGGTGGTCGCGAGCAGTGGATAAGCCCTTTATGAACGGAGATTCCGCCTATGCTTTGTCCATGGATGATATTCCCTGGCCATTCGGGCCTGTTGCACACAGTATGGAACAGAGAATTAACTGGACCGAGGAGTTTTTTACGAAGGCCTTTTCACGTCCCGAGTTTGTGGGATGGCATTACTGTGGAGTGATTGATACCACTACCAAAAATCCTAAAAAAATTGAAAGGCAGCATTCAGGACTGATAAACCAGTACGGTACACCATATGAATCGTTGCAGAACAGGATTAAAGAGCTGTCTGGAAATATGTATCAGATAGCCTCTGTCAAATAAATGATGAGCATAAATGCATAATATGATCAAGGGATGAAAAAGCTGAATAACAAGTACATCATTTTAATACCCCTCCTCGTCATTGGCGTCCTGGTGATTTTTTCGGGTGGATATTCCTACTGGAACCATGCGAATCCTGAAAAAACCTGCGCCTCCTGCCATGAAATAGAACCCATGGTAACCAGCTGGGAACTCTCTGCCCACCGAGGCATGCAATGTGCGGCCTGCCATGGAACTGCCCTGAGCAATGGATGGCACAGCCTGAGTGAAAAGATTGGAATGATCACTACCCATGTGAGCCAGTCTCCCGAAAACCAGGATCTTCACATGAAAGAGGAGCAGGTGCTGGACATCAGCTACAAATGTGCTGATTGCCACCAGAAGGAATATGCCTCCTGGTCATCCGGGGCTCATGCTACCACTTATGGGGATATATTCCTGAATGAGGAGCATAATAAAATGGAGCCCCCCTACTGGGATTGTTTCCGGTGTCATGGCATGTTTTATGACGGGGACATCAACGACCTGCTGGAACGTCCCGAAAAAGAGGGGGACAGCTGGAAGATGTTGCAAGCAAAACATGCCGGAGTGAAAGCCATACCCTGCCTGGCCTGTCATAAAGTCCACACCGACAATGAGCCCCTGACTGACAGGCGGCTGGCCAGCCTGAGCAAAGAACCACGCCCCACACCTGCCAACCTCTATATCCGTACGGATAAACGTCATCGCAGGGCCGATCGGCTTCAAATGGTGGAAATGGTAGATAATGAGGGAGAGCCCGTCCTGGTATCCAATGATCCGGCCCACAAGCTTTGTATGCAGTGCCATGCTTCCAATGCTTACCACCAGGTGGGAACGGAGGATGACCGCACACCCGTAGGCGTCCACGAAGGCTGGTCCTGTACCGCCTGTCACAATCCGCACAGCAACAGTGCACAAAATGCCTGTGACAAGTGCCATACCAATGTGTCAAGGAACTGTAAGCTGGACGTGCGGACCATGAACACCAGCTACCTGGATCCGGAAAACGGGCACGATATTCATACCATGACCTGTACAAGTTGCCATTCTAATAAATAACTAAATACTCATGAGAAAATTATTATTCCTAAACATCCTGGCTGTGGGCCTGCTGTCCGCATGCACTGACAAAGTTGAAAACAAAGAAATCGGACTCCAGCTTTACTCCCTGCGGGATGATGTCGATAGCCTTGGCATTGAGAAAGTAATGGAAGAAGTCGGCCTGATGGGCTACAGCAAGGTGGAACTGGCAGGATACAGCGAGGGACTGATCTACGGAATGGAACCTATGGCATTCAAAGAACTGGCGGAGGAGCATGGTCTGAAGGTCACCAGTACCCACGTGGCAAGAAAGCAAACCAAAGATCCAGAAGCGGATATGGCATTCTGGTCCAAGGCCATCGAAGCGCATGCCGCCATGGATGTGGAGTATATCGTCATGCCGGCTTATCCCTTCGGGGGCATGGACACCATCACCCTGGAGGATGTGAAACAAGCCTGCATGTATTTTAACGAAGTAGGTGAAATGGCGGCCGAAGCCGGACTGAAATTCGGATACCACAACCATCATTATGAATTCATAAACACTGTTGACGGCACTCCCATCTACGACCTCATGCTTGAGCACCTCGACAAAGCCCATGTATTTTTACAAATGGACGTGTACTGGACAACTGTCGGCGGATATGATCCTGTAGACTATATTAAAGGTTATCCTGGTCGTTTCCCGGTTCTGCATATCAAGGATCATCATGCCATCGGGGCCAGCGGCAAAATCGATTTTGCCACCATTTTCGAGGCGGCCTATAAGCATGGAATGGTGGATTATTATGTGGAAGTGGAGGAGTACGCCGGTACACCCATGGAAGATGTGAAAAAGAGTTTTGATTACCTGAACAGTGCCGGGTTTGTAAATTGAGACAGTTTTATGAAAAAAATCTGGTAAACATCAGAGTAGCCTTATCATTACAGAAAATATGAATTAACAGAGATGAATAAATCCAGATTTTACATCACTAGCATTGTTCTTTCAGTGTTTTTGGGGGCAGGATCGCTTGAATCATCTGCCCAGGAAAAGGTTGAGACAACACAATTAAATGCTGAAGGCTTTTTCACTCTGGGCAAAGTCAATAACCACTGGTGGTTGATTACCCCGCAGGGACAACCTTTTTTTTCAATCGGACTAAACCATATTGACCCGGCGAGTTTACGCTATCCGGAGAATATTCACATCTGGGAGGAAAAATACCATGCCAGTACTACAGAATGGTTAAAGAAATCAGTAAAAGTTAACATGGAAGAATGGGGATTCAACACCATGGGCTGGGAGCAGGAAGTTACAGTAAAGCAGTGGCAGCACTCAAGGCCCTTCACCAATGATGAATTAAAAGTATTGGATATGCCCTATTGCAGGATGCTGCCCTTTACAGAGTCTCATCAATGGGAGAAGCATACGGTACATTATGATTTTTTCAGTGAAGACTGGATTGAATGGTGCGACTATGTGGCTCGTTCCTTTTGTGCCGAAGTCAAAGACGATCCCAATCTTATCGGCTATTTCTTCAGCGATTGTCCCACCTGGATACATTCCCGTCCGATAAACGAATGGCGGGGACCCTTGTTTGACCCAAAAAAACTGGAGACGCAGGAAGGACGCGATGAACTTTCCAGAATGGCAAAACAATACTATAAAACGATTCACGATGCCATCAGGAAATACGACCCTAACCATTTGATCCTTGGCGACCGTTATGAGGCAAACGCACCCTTTGCGATGGAAGTCATTGAGGCCGCTTTACCTTTTATTGATGTGCTTTCTTTTCAGGATTTCAGGGATCCAGCAACACATCTTGAGGATTGGCATAAAAAAACAGAAAAACCCGTCTTACTGGCAGACGGATCCGGAATTACCAAAGGTGAAGGTATTTATAAACGAACCGACGGTAGCTGGTATGCTAAACAAATCGAAGCACTCTATCACGACCCTGGTTGTGTTGGCTTCCATCTCTGTGGTGCATATCAGCGGAATAAAGCCAGGGCAAGGGGGCTGTTAGACGAACACGAGCATCCGGATATCGAGAATGTTGAAATTATTCAACGTACCAATGAGAAGATAAATGGCTGGATGAAAGAGGGATTTTCTGGAACCAAATAATATTGATGTAATCATGAAAAAGCTACTTATAATATCTCTTCTTATATCGTCCAAACTGCTGACCTGGGCTAATGAACCTCCTAACATCATTTTTTTTCTGATTGATGATCAGCGATATGATCTCTTGAGTATGCTTGAACACCCCTTTATCCAGACTCCCCATATAGACGGGCTGGCAAAAAACGGTGTCTATTTTGATGAAGCTTTTGTGACCACTTCATTATGTTCACCAAGCAGGGCATCAATCGTTACAGGACAATATGCACATAAACACGATGTGATTGACAATGATACCGACCTCAATCCACATACTCCAACCTATCCTAAAGAACTAAAGAAAGCAGGATACAATACCGGATTTGTTGGTAAATGGCATATGGGTCATGGTACGGATGAACGCAGACAGAATTTTGACTATTGGGTCTCCTTTAAAGGACAGGGCAGGTATATTGATCCAGAGCTGAATGTGGATGGAGAGCGAAAAGTGATAGAAGGGCACATGACGGATGTGTTGACAGATCTGGCAGTGGATTATATTAATGAACAGAGCAAGTCAGAACAACCATATTTTCTATGTCTTTCCCACAAAGCAGTACACGAAAATTTCACCCCTGCCCAACGGCATCACAAAACCTATATCAATGAGAAAATTACCTATCCTGATTCTTATGCCGATACCGAAGATAATTACAAAGGAAAACCCGATTGGTTAAGAAAGCAACGTGATAGCTGGCATGGAGCTGAGCGTGATTACATAAATATTGACAGAGTAGAAGGTGATGACCTGGCAAGAATGACACAGATTTATGCTGAATGTATGCTGGGTGTGGACGAGAGTATTGGAAAAGTTGTAAGCACCCTGAAAGAACTGGGAGAATTTGAAAACACTGTCATTATTTATATGAGCGATAATGGCTATTTACTCGGTGAACATGGATTGATAGACAAGCGAGTGATGTATGAAGAGAGTATCAGGGTGCCTGCATTTTTTCATTGGGGAGAAAAGATAAAACAGGGAAGTATCTGTTCCGAATTTGTGCTCAATATAGACATCGCTCCTACCATCCTGGATATTGCCGGAGTGGAAATACCTGAAACCATGCAGGGGGAATCATTTCTGCCGCTGGCACTGGGCAAAGATGTGAAATGGAGAAAGGACTTTATCTATGAATATTTTGTTGATCCCGCTGCAGTTATGACACCCACTATTTTTGGATTGCGCACAAAGCAATACAGCTATATGACCTACCATGGCGTTTGGGATAATTATGAGTTATATGATATTAAGAAAGATCCCGGGCAGATGCATAACCTTCTGGGAAATGTTGTATATGGTCAGGGATACGGCCCTTTTATACAGCATGCCATTAAGCAATTACCCGAGCTGGCACCAAACATAAAAAAACTGGATCAGCGGTTAATTGAGTTACTAGAACAAACCGGCGGACAACGAAGACCGACCTGGTATGAATAGTAATTAGGGAGTGCTGTCGATTTACCATCCACCTGAAGCACCTCCTCCTCCAGAGGACCCCCCTCCCCCGGAAAATCCACCCGAGGAACTGCTGCCCCCTGAGCTCCATGATCCTCCTGAACCTCCCGATGAGAATGAGAAGCCTCCTATGGATGCTCTACCTTTGGTTTTCAGATCATTTCTAACCTTATTATACCATGGCGAGCTCCGCATGTACAATTTCGCCGACGGATACCCAATGAGATAAATGAAAAAAACGATCAGGGTAGCTTTTAAGCCTATAACAATGATTGGGAAAGTCGCCCAAAAAGGTATTAAGAATATATAGAGGAACCATCCAAAGCCTGGAGTAAAGAGCCCCACTACCGTGAAAAGCCCAATGATGCCGAAAATAAATGCACCCAACAGGATTCGTACACCCAAAGGCAAACCAGGACTTTCAAGATCTGAAAACCCTGATAACGAAGAGGAATCGGATTCTTCATCGAACTCTGCTGCTTCCGAAAGTTCCTGGCCTTCCAGCACACTTATAATAGCCAGGGTACCCTCAGTAATTCCTCCATCATAATCTCCTTCCCTGAACCTGGGTGTTATGACCTCACGTATGATGCGGCCGGCCAGTAAATCCGTTATCGTTGGCTCCAGACCGTAACCCACTTCAATCCTCAACCTTCTTTCATCAGGGACAACTACTATGAGTATGCCGTTATCCTTATCCTTCTGTCCTAATCCCCATTCGATGAATACCTTGTTTGAATAATCCTCGATATTCTCCCCCTGAAGTGAAGTTATGGTTAGAACTACTACCTGGTTGCTTGTCCTGTCTTCATGCTCTTTAAGTTTTTCACTCAATAATTGTCTCGTATTCTCCGAAAGGATTTGGGCATTGTCATTCACCCTGCCTGTTAAATAAGGGATTTCAGCACACCTGGCCACGCAAACAAAGGCAAGTATGGCAATGAGCAGAACCAATACTGATAACTTTTTCATATGCCTTCCTCCTCAATAATTTCATCTGAAAGTTCATTTTAATCGTTCCAACCAAATATGGGGGAACTAAGTGCGGCATGGATCCCCTCAAGACCCGTCTCCATGGCCTGCCTTAATTCATTTCGCCTGAGGTGTAGGGTCATATTTGAAATCACATCCTTCAGGACCTCATCGCTCAGCAGATTTCTAACACCTTTATCAGGTAGGATAACTACCTGCCGTTCGAATTGGCTTATCAGAAGAAGTATTCCCCTGCGGTCTTCCGTGGAAAAAAGTTCCCTGGAGAGGAAGAGGGATTCGGCGTATTGCATGGTTTCAGTTTCTTTACGCTGGGGCGAGAGAAACAGGGTGGCAAATCCCGGTAATAAAACAGACAGAAGCGCAAATATGGCCCCTGCTCCAAGAATGACTGCTACCGAAAAGAGAATCAGATTTTCTGTTAGCCAGCCCAGTACAAACAGATCCAAGTACATCGTAAACAGGCTTGCAATCGATGCCCCGAGGGCGAAGGCTTTCCACGGAATTTCAGCATAACTGTCACTCCGCATGACCGATGCCAGGACTATCTGGGCCCTTGTCTTCTTTTCAGTTTCAGCGATGTGCTGGTCGAGCTGGCTGCGGTCATTGTCTGTGAGAATTTGTTTCATTTTGATGAAGTTTGTATATCCAAATTTAAACCAATTATAGAATATTCGAGATTTACCCATGTACGCACAGATATGTATCCCTTTGTACCTGATTAATTTAAAGTAGAATAAACCTTTAAGTTAACACGGTAATATGTCTTGCACAAATACTGTCGCCAAAATTGGCACTAAAGAAAAAACCACTTACAAAAAATCTTTGTAGATGGTTGATTTTCAAGTGGGCCCAGCTTGGCTCAGGACCAACCGTTAAGAAATGATCCGGGGGATCATTTTAGGGAGGGGCCAGGCTGCAGGGTGGTTTCGAGACTGGCTGATGATGAGTTTCAAATCGGGAATTCTACCAGTTTACACAGAATTGTATCCCCTTGTACCAGTTTAATTTAAAGTAGATTAATTGAAAAAAATTACACCGTTTCAAACTGATTTATAGATATAATGGTACCTGATTTACAAAATGTGAAGCCATATCCTTTTTAGGATGTAATAGTTTTAGACTTTTTCCTCTTGGGATTCTTTATCAGACGCTAGCGCTAAAATGAAACTATTTCTCAAATTATCTCGTTGAATTCATAATCGCTCAAGTACAAGACAGGCTAATTTTTTCATCCCTATATATTACAAATGAAAAAACTAATATTTACGATCGCCTTAACCCTCCAAATTATAGGAATTCAGGCACAAGAAACAATGACAACATCAGGAGGGGAAGCATCTGGTGAAGGTGGGACAGTAAGCTACACTGTAGGACAAGTTGCTTATGATACCCATACAGGAACTGCTGGATCAGTAGCCGAAGGGATACAGCAACCTTACGAGATTTCAGTGGTATTAGGAATCGAAGAGTCAGAAATAAATCTCAATATTGCTGCTTACCCAAATCCGGTTACTGATCATCTAATCTTAAAGATGAGCGATGACTCGTTTATTGAGAACCGATTGACTGCAACTTTATGCGACATGAAAGGAAGCCTTATTAAGCAGCAAATAGTTGTTAATAACGAAACAACAATAGATATGGCAGACCAAACATCAGGTATCTATTTTTTGAAAATCCAAAGTGAAACCCAGAAAGAAATCAAAACATTTAAAATCATCAAAAACTAACCACATATGAAAAGATTATTTACACTTTTAATAGCATTAGTATTTGCTTATTCTGGTTTTTCTCAAGTCCCTGAGAAAATGAGTTATCAGGCAGTGGTAAGAAATGCAAATGATGAACTGGTAAAAAGCAATAGTGTTGGGTTACAAATAAGCATTTTACAGGATTCTATATCAGGAACACCTGTATATGTTGAAACCCATAGCACGTTAACAAATGAGAATGGTTTGCTTACTGTTGAAATTGGAGCTGGTACCCCTGAAACCGGAACATTCGCAGAAATAAACTGGTCAACAGGTGTTTATTTTATAAAAACCGAAACAGATCCTTCTGGTGGAACCAATTATACAATAACAGGCACAAGTCAATTGCTGAGCGTACCATATGCATTATTTGCAAAAACTGCCGGGTCTTCACCAGATGCTGTGAAATTAACAGGCGACCAAACCATAACAGGTAATAAAACATTCAGCGGTACGACTACAGTTGCTACACCTCAAAATGCTACCGATGCTGCTACAAAAGCATATGTTGACGCATTATTAGAAGAAATACAACAAATACAAGCAGAATTAGGTGTTACTGATATTGATGGAAATCATTATAATGCCGTCAAAATTGGCTCTCAGATATGGATGAAAGAAAACCTTAAAACTACCAAATATAGAAATGGTGATATAATTGAAACAACCAATCCTACAACATTAGATATATCTGGTGAATCTGAACCAAAATACCAATGGGCATATGCTGGGGATGAAGGTAATGTAACTACATTAGGTAGATTATACACCTGGTATACTGTGACTGACAGTCGTAATGTTTGTCCTGCCGGTTGGCATGTACCTTCTGATGCAGAATGGACCACTTTGTCCGATTACTTAACAAATAATGGTTATGGTTATGAAGGAAGCGGTAGTGATATAGCTAAATCATTGGCAGCAACAACAAGTTGGACTCCAAATGAAGTTTTGGGAACTCCTGGCAATCACCTGGCAAGTAACAACAGCAGCGAATTTAATGCTCTACCTGGTGGACTCCGTAATTCCAATGGGCTCTTTGATTATTTAGGGACTCAAAGCCTATGGTGGAGTTCTTCAGAACTGTCTCCAGTTCTCGGTTCAAATCGGATAATTTATTCTGGTCTCAGTATTTTACATAGTGGTACCGATTTAGAAAAACACTATGGATTTTCAGTTCGATGCTTAAAGGATATAACCTCTGATCCATCGTCTGATGTTTATGGTCTATATACAATCAAAATTGGAACTGACGAGTTATACTTCATTGATCTGAGTACATATAGTTTTACTAAAATTGCGAATATTGGAATTGTCATTTCAGATATGTTTACAGGGATGCAGTTTAAAGATGATAAATTGTACATTGTCACTGGGGGTAACCTCTATACGTACGATATTGCATCTGATCTCTTAACTTCCCTTATTACCAATTCAGACCTGCAATGGCAGTTCTCAATAAACAATACAGGCGAATTATATTCTGTTACAGAGGCTTCAGGTACTGCACAAGGTACAATGTACAAAATTGATATCTCGTTAAATACCAGTACTCCTGTTGGGACAACTGGAACAGCCTCAGTATGGGGTATGGGTTTTGACTCTAGTGACCAACTCTGGGCTGTGGATGAATTCTACCAGCAGTATGGGACTATGAATACAATCACAGGTTCATTTACTGCTTCATCCTCCACAATATCCTATACAGATACCTATTATTCAACTCCTGATAATAATGGAAATTTATACTCTTTCAATGTTGGAAGTCCGACAGGTATTGTAAAATATGACATTTCAGGTAATTCAGCAACGTTAATATTACCACTTGGTGTAACCTGGGCGGGATTAGCATATGGTCCTTATTACTCAAAGTGAGAGCACAGATTCTGCAAAACTGTAAAATGAGAGTGTAAGCCTCCTTATTTTCAGTTAAATCCTGGCACCAAACTGGCATCAAAGAAAAAACCACCTGCAAAATAAATTGTAAGTGGTTGATTATTAAGTGGGCCCTGCTAGGCTCAGGACCGACCGATAAAAAATGATCCAGTGCATCATTAGGGAGGGGCCAGGCTGCAGGAGAGTTTCGAGACTCCCTGATTATGAGTCTCCTTAATTCGATATGTTATCCGATCCGAAAAACTCGGGTTGTTTGATGTATATTACACATATACAAGGAATTATGTTTTTACACCAGTAAAATTAACTGTTCATTATCATTAGTGTCCGATTAAATTTATATAACGTTCTTTGAAATCCTTGGTATGACTGGCTTGTAGAGCTTTTTAGGTGCGTGACGATTTGAATTGAAATCAGGGTTTTAGCTTTGTAAAAAGCTGAAAATCATGAATCAAGGCAAATATGTCTACTCACAACTTACAGATTTTTTACCACAACGAGTATTTGATCGCTTAGTGCACAAATACAATGGAAATAAGCATGTTAGACACTTTTCCTGTTGGAATCAGTTACTCAGCATGGTCTTTGGCCAGTTAACTGGCAGAGACAGTCTGAGAGATCTGATGGTTAGTATTGAGCCTCACAAACCCAAGTATTATCATCTTGGGTTTGGAAAGGGTACCTCAAGATCCAATTTTGCCAACGCCAATGAGAAACGTGATTGCAGAATCTTTGAAGAGTATGCCTTCTATCTGATCGATCTGGCAAGAAAATCCTCCATTGTGGATCAGGATTTTCAGCTGAACATAGATGGAAATATATATGCCTTCGATTCTACAACCATTGATCTGTGCTTGAGTGTATTCTGGTGGGCCAAGTTCCGTACGACAAAGGGTGGGATCAAACTTCATACACTGTATGATGTTAAAACCTCCATCCCTTCTTTTATCCATGTATCTACCGCTTCAGTGAATGATATGAACGCTCTGGATTTATTATATTATGAACCAGGCGGTTATTACATCCTTGATCGGGGATATGTCGATTATGAACGGCTTTTTAGAATACATCAGAGTTCTGCTTACTTCGTGGTCAGAGCAAAAGACAATCTTCAGTTCCGAAGAATGTACTCCAACAAAGTCAATAAGGACAATGGAGTATTGCTCGACCAGATCGGAAAATTGACTGGATATTTAGTCTCAAAAAGGTATCCCGAAAAACTTCGACGTATCAAATTTTACGACGAAGAGACGGATAATGATCTTGAGTTTTTATCCAACAGCTTTGATATAACAGCAGAGGAAATTGCTCAGCTTTACAAATATCGATGGAAGGTGGAACTGTTTTTCAAGTGGATTAAACAGCACTTGAAGGTCAAATCATTTTGGGGAACGACCCTGAATGCAGTAAAAATCCAGGTTTACTCGGCAATAATTGCTTACTGCCTGGTTGCATTGGTTCGTAACAAATTGAAAGTTGACCGTTCAACCTACGAAATATTGCAAATTTTGAGCATATCTCTACTAGACAAAACGCCTCTAAATGAGCTACTTACAAATCAGAATTACAAAGATGTCAAAGAACTATATGGTAAACAGCTGAAAATCAGCTGGTATTAATCGGACACTAATGGTTCATTATATGTAAAATATTACACTGGTTTACATGGCTTTGTAGAAATACTGGCAAAAAAACTGGCACTTCTTTGTCATAGAGTATTTCGCCGGGTTCTGCCTTATTCAATATTTCAGAACCTTAATATGAATTCCGCACCTTTACCAATATCAGACTTAACTGAGATCTGTCCATTATGTAAGCGCATGATTTGTTTGGCAAAACTCAATCCAATTCCGGATCCTTTCGTACGGGTGGTGTAGAAGGGGATGAAAATGTTGTCCATATTATCTATATCAATTCCACATCCATTATCCCTGACCGATATCTGTACGCCGGTAACATCGCTGCCCGAGGTGATCGAGATGCTTTTCCCGGTAGGAATCTCTTCCAATGCCTGAATAGAATTTCTTATCAGATTGAGTAATACCTGTTCAATCAATTGAGGATCAATAGATATCTGAACACTCCCCCCGACATCAAGTTTTATGACGATATCATTTTTTATACACTCAGGTTCAATGAGATTCAGGATTCTGTCAAGAAATGGGTTCAGATGAACCTCTTCCAACACAGGTATCGGGAGATGGGTAAGGGAATGATAATGCTTGACAAACTCCATGAGTCCTTCCCCTCGTGTATGGATGATTTCCAGTCCTTCTGCAAGATCCTCCATCAGTATGGCGTCAGGTTCTTGTATAATTCCCGGCTTGTTGGGATCATGTATCTTATTCAGTAAATGCTCAGATAATGAGGTTACAGGAGAAATGCTACTCATAATCTCATGGGTTAATACCCGGATTATCTTCTGCCAGGCATCCAGTTCCTTTTTGTCAAGTTCAGAGTTAATATCCTGGAAACTAATCAATCCATAGAATTTATTTTCTAGTTTAAAGTGGGATTTTTGCACGGTCAGGTAGAATAATTCATTCTTTACAATGATCCGGATGAGTGTTTTTTCATTTAGTTCCAGCTCTTTGATTAATTTTTCAAACTCAGGATTGTATTTATTCAGGCTTGCTAATTCCGGAATATTTTTATTCGCAAAGATTGCTTTCGCCGCAGGGTTAATCAGGTCTATACTTCCATCATCCCCGTAGGTAATAATACCTACACCAATTTGTTCAATGAGATAATTGAGGTAGTTATTCTGAGCTTCTTTCTCTCGCCGCTCTTTTTGAAATAAGCTGCTGATTTGTTCAAGCCGGAGACTCAAATCCCTGAATGATCCAGCTGGATCAAATCCTGTAAATTTAAGCGAAGATGCCCTGTCAAAAAGCGAAGAAAAGAATTGAGTAAGTTGCCTGTTGGTCCGGTTCAAATACCTGATTAATCCCAGTGTCTCTAGGATCAGTAATCCGGAAACAACAATACTTGCATGGACATACTCAGGTGAAAATAGAATCCTTGCCAATACGATGCATGTCAACAAAAGCAAGGCAACACGGATGATCACCTGAAAATATAGTCTTTTATAAACCATATTTTTTAATTTTTCTGTAAATGGTCTGTCGCGATAAATTCAAATCTTCGGCCACTTTAGTGAGTTTTCCTCTGTTTTTCTCAAGGGATTTGATAATGTAGTATTTCTCTATGTCCTCAATGCTTGTCAGGGAATCCGACTGAAAACCTGTTTTTGGACTAAAAACAAAATCTTCTTCAACCA
>CAVYEL010000028.1:0-171711 GCA_963767555.1 uncultured Bacteroidaceae bacterium
GGCTCGAACCTAGACTCGCCGTTAAAAATTGGTCCGGTGGACCAATTTAGGCGAGGGCTTGACTGCCGCGGGGGCTCGAGAGCCGGGTGGGTCCACAAAGCCATTAAAACGACTATAGTATAAGTGAATATTACTAAAAGATAAAAGCCCTACAAAGTGTAAACTTTGAAAGGCTTTGGTGGGCCCAGCTGGGCTCGAACCAGCGACCCCCTGATTATGAGTCAGATGCTCTAACCAACTGAGCTATGGGCCCGGGAAAGCATGAGTGTGGAGTTTGGGTGTGGGTGTGCGCACATGTGTGCACCTATGTTTCGGGGTGCAATATTACGATTTTATGGGTTAATTTTCAAGGGTTTCGGAAGATTTCTTTGGCCGTTGGAAATGGGGCATTATTTTTGTTATGAAATATCTGCAATGAAGTTTCTGCTGTACCCTGCGATATTGTTATTTTCCCTGTTTCCTGTATCCGGACAGGTATTCACCGAACCTATGGAGTTTTTGCAGGGTGAATCAAGGGAAATACCCAACGGATATGATATCCCCTCAATTTTTGGCCATGATGAAACGGGTTATTATGCCTGGTCATATGAATATGATTATATCAGTAAGCACACCTATTATATTAAACATTTTGATCAGGACTTGAAATACAAACAGAAAAATTTCATCAATTTGAAGCATGGCTGGTTAAATGAAAGAGAGCTTCTTGCAGTATTCTATTTTCATGATAAGATCTACCTGTTCACCTCTGAAAAAAAATTCAGGAGAAGATTGCTCTATGTTGAGACAGTAAATAAATCCACTCTGCAGCAAAACCGGGATGATAAACTGATCCTCAATGTCAGGAATATTAAGGGAAATTTTGCTGATTTTCATTTTAAAAGCTCACGCCGGGACCAGAAGTTGCTTGTATACAGTCAGCTGGATGTTACCTCCAAGCATGTCTCGGAGATGAATTTAATCATGTTCGGTAAGGACCTTGTGATCCAATGGGAACACACCGAACAGGTCCTGTTTGAAGAAAAGATACCCGAAGAAGATGTTGTAAAGGTCAGTGAAGATGGAGATGCGTATATTATGATGCTTGTGCAGGATGAAAAACCGGACGGACTTTTCTACATACAGAGTAGAAAATATAGTCTGCTCGCTATCACAGAAAATGCTGCAAATGCCCATCAATATCCTGTTCATTTCCAGGGGCAATATATTCATGGAATTTTGATTGAACCCGGACTGGATCAAGACCTGGGTGTAGTGGGATTTTATTCCCCAAAGCCTAACATTAATATGGCAGATGGTATGTTTTACATGGCATTGGACAACCAGGCAAAACAACTTTCGAGACCTCGGTTTTATGAATTTGAAGAGCGGTTTATCAATGAGGCCATGCAGGAAAACAATTCAAAGGACCGGGGATTGCACAATATTTTACCCTTGATGAATTGATACATGCAAAAGAATGGTGATTTCCTTCTGTTGGCGGAACAGAGAAGGAATGTTGCCACTGTTTCCTATCGTAGTATCATGGCCGCCAGTATCAGTCCCGGAGGTATCTTAAAATGGAAGAAACTGATCCTGAAACGTCAGAGCCATGAAATGATTGATAAACGGAATTTTTCATCATATGGTGTAATTGCTCCTTACCAGAATAACAGGGTCTACCTGTTCTATAATGATCATCCTAAAAATCTGGAATGGCCCGACAAAGACAAACTCCATACATTCAATGCGGATGGGAAAATGATCCTTAAAGCTGTCGGGATAGACCAGAATGGAGCATTATCGAGCAGGATTCTATATGAGAAAGAACAGAGGAGCATGAAAACCCCGGCCCCATTACAAAACATTGTTATTCCGGACAATGAAATAATGATCCCTGCGACAGATTGGAATAACTACAGCTTTTTCAGAGTCAGGATCAATGAATAACGAGGATTTGCATTTCCTTTAGCATTGGATTAGGATAATTATCTTTGCTAGAAAGACCAGGTGTTGAAGTCTCTTTTCTGCCATATTGTTTTGTTTTACATCCTGCTTCCTGTATCCGGACAGCAATTTACCCAGCCTGTGGAATTTTTCCAGGGAGAGTCACGGGTCATTCCTGCCGCTTTTGATATTCCTTCCATTTTTGGCCATGATGAAACAGGCTATTATGCCCTGTCATATGAGTATGAATACGTTATTGAACACTATGATCAGGAGCTTAAGTTCAAACGGAAAAAGGAACTCGATTTAAAATATGGGTGGTGGTCCAAAAGAGAGCTTCTGGCCGTATACCATTTTCATGACAAGATCTACCTTTTTAGTTCCGAAAAACGGTTAAGAAGAGTACTGCTCTATGTTGAGACCCTTGATAAATCCACCCTTGACCAGAACGACGATGAAAGCATTATCCTGAATGTTCGCAACCTGAGAGGATACTCTGCAGATTTCCATTTCAAAAGTTCTCGGCTGGACCAGAAACTACTTGTTTTCAGCCAGTTAGATGTTACATCCAGACATATCTCAGATTTAAATTTTATCATGTTCGGGAAAGACATGGAAATCGAATGGGAACATACTGAGAGGATCCTGTTTGAAGACCGGCTTACCAGGAAATAATATCGTGAAGGTAAGTGAGAACGGAAATGCCTTTCTGCTAAGTCTGGTAAAAGAGGAAAAGGTGGCAGGGTTATTTTACATGCAGAATAGCAAGTACGTACTGCTGGCCATAACAGATAATGGAGAGAATGCCCGTCAGTATCCCGTTTTTTTTCCACGGCATTATATTCATGGGATAAAAATAGAACCGGGCCTGGACCATGATATGAGTTTTGCTGGTTTTTATTCGCCCAGTTCAAACCTTAATGCAGCCAATGGTATTTTTTATATGACCCTGGATAACCAGAAGAAAAAGCTTTCGAAACCCCGTTTTTATGAATTTGAAGAACGGTTCATGAATGATGCCATGCAGCAAAAGTCATCCAAGGAACCAAAACAATTGTATTATTATAAGCTGGATCATCTTTTACTCCAGAAAAACGGGGATTTTCTGTTGCTGGCTGAACATAAAAGACATGGTTCACATCGCAATATACTGGCCGCAAGTATCAGTCCGGGGGGAATATTAAAATGGAAAAAACTGATTTTGAAACGGCAGAATCTCCTTAGCTCCCGGAATTATATGTCTTACAGTGTGCTGGCTCCACCTCATAATGAGAAGGTCTATCTGATATTTAATGACCATCCCAAGAATCGCGAATGGCCGGACGAAGACAGGATCTATTCTCTGACTGATAATAATAAATTGATAATGAAAGTCATTGGCATAGATACGGAAGGTATACTTTCAAGCAGTATTATTTATGAGAAAACCAAGAATAATATGCCTACCCCGATCCCACAGCTTAACTATATCAAATTGAACAATGAAATTGTTATTTCGGCGATCTGGTTTAATGAATACAGCTATTTCAAGATCGCTGTTAATGAATGATGAGGGTTCGCAGGTTTAATATTTTAGTTGAAATCTCATGCATCTGCGCAGGGGTAACATTCAGATAATAACCTTCGGCTGAAATTGTTTTGCTGGAGGTATCCACCAGTACATCCCCGCTTTTGTAATATAATTGAAACTGGTCATAGGTTCGCCGAAGGTTTTTCAGCATCAGCAGGTATTCGGCCAGATCAAGATCGGCCTGATAATTATTCATCAATGCGATCAGGCTGTTCAATGAATATTTCTGTTCTGCAATCTTATCCTGTAAAGCAATATTCCCCGGATCATTCTCATAGATCCGTGTGGCGATGTACATGGCTTCAATCCATCCACCCATGGCAACCAATGATGCTGCGCCTTCCTGCCCGTCTTCTCTCAGGTAATTATCTGTAGTAGAATATAGTCTTTCTGCTACTCTGGACAGGCTGTCCGGGTTATTGACAAATAACTCAAGGTTATCCATTACATTACCATATGTCTGTTTTGGTATGCCCAGCTCATCAGCTAATTTATTTATCGAGGCGAGGTAGGCAACCGATCTCTGGTGCTGGTCGAACATCTTTACATAACTTAGGTCAACCCCGTAAACACCTAGGTTTAGTGCTATTTTGGCGGGACGGGTATATTTTCCGAATTCGTCGGGCGGACTAAGTAGATCAGGGTAAAAATTAGCCCCCACATGATCAAAAAGCCTGGCCATTTCAACCGGCATGGACATGGTGTAATAGATCGCTCTGTTCAAAGAATCATTAGTCTCCTTGAAATCACTGAAGTCAATGTATTCCTCCAGGTCAAATCCCTGTTGTCTCCGCTGGCTGCATCCTGAAAGTATTAAAAGGGATATTATTCCTGGCAGCAGGATTTTTGAAAGACGTTTATGCATATAAACAATCTGTTGTGCCCCCTAAAATAAGGATTTTATAAAATCCTTTCAAAGGGAGTTTTCACAAGGTGTTGAAAAGCAAAGACGAAAAGTGGTTAAATGAATTTTCTGGATTTTAACAGACTTATTATACTGCATGCAATGTCATCCAGGCTTAATGACATACAATTATACCTGACATCAAAACGTGTGTAATCAGATCCTATTCCATGAAAATAATTTCTGAATTCCTGCCGCTTCTTGTCAATTTCAATAGCTCGTCTTTTAGCCTGTTCCACGGATATGCAATATTTTTCAGAAGCCCGCAGTGTCCGCCATTCCATCGGAGCTTCCAGTTTAACGTGCAGGGACCGTGCAATATCTTTTGTAATGGCCACTCCTCCCCTGCCAATGATCACTACATTGCCTTCGGAAGCAATGTTCCTGATGACCTTGGCAACGGTTTTTCGAATCTTTCTATCACTCTTATAGTATTTCCTGGATTGGGATGAAAGTATATCATCAAAAACCGTTTTCTTCTCATATTGAAATACATATTTGATATCTGCGGGGTCCATCTCAAGTTCCCTGGCGGATTCTGCGAGTATCTCCTTGCTGATCCACCGCCAGCGGATACTCTTCGAACCTGAATCCTTTAACTGGTTTAAATGGTTGGTTAATCTCGTTGCAATTTTCCTCCCAGGACATCCAAAATCCCTTGCAATGGTTACAACAGGACCTTCGTACGCCTGTTTCATCGTGGAATCCTGGTATCGCTCCGTCAGATATTTAGAAAGGTCAATTTTCATGGCAGATAAATGAAGGGGTGCCATATAAAGTTACGGTTTTCCTGCGCACATGTCAAGATTTAACAGGCTTAAACAGTGAAATCTTCCAGCATTTTTTGCTGATAACGTATGATTTCCGAGAAAGTTTTCCTGATCATTGTTTGTTCTATCACCGTGAGTTCATCCCTGGTGACCATGTTGTCAGGCGATTTATTATCCAATATGGCATTCACATGTGAGCGGAAGCGGATCTCCATCATCCGGCTGTAAATATTCTCGATTTCATGGTATTCTTCTTCCGGTATGACATTCATCCTGAGCAATTTCTCCAACCGTAGAAGGCTGTTGGATTCGCCCACATGACTTTGTATGGAATATACACGGATGAAATCCACAAGGGGTGAGATGGCATTTTTAATATTGAAAGCTTCTGTTGCAACAGTAGCATTTTCTGTTCCATTCTCCTTAAAAATATCCGTAGGAATATTGTATTTAGACACTTCACTGGCCAACAAACTGAAGAAGGTTTTCTTTCCGTCGACTAATTTATTGATATGTTTTCTCAACTCATCAGCATATTTCTCTGATCCGTAAACGATACGGAAATCAAAAAATACGGCAATGCCCAGCAAGCCATCCTGGCTTTTCTGGTTGATCCAGTCAGAGAAATATTTTCTCCACCTGGTGATTGGCTGGCACCATTGAGGATTCCCGGCCATGACTTCCCCCGGGCAATACTGGTAGCCGATCTTATCAAGCCAGAGATTGATTTTCTTTCCAAAGTACAGAAAGTACCTGTTCACCTCTGCAAACTTCTCATTTGGAACATCTTCGAACACGATGGCATTATCCTGGTCAGTGACCAGTGTCTGCTCCCTTCTGCCTTCACTTCCTAAGGCCAGGAAGGCAAATTCTGCAGGAGGTTCTCCCATTTCCTCTATGGCAAATTCAACAAGTCGGTGCGTGATAGCATCCGTTACAGTACTGATCAGATAGGTTATATTTCTGACCCTGGAACCACTTTCAAGCAGGATCTTTACCAGTACGGGTATTTTATTATGGATCTTTTTGAGGGATTCAATGGTTTCTGCAGCACTTACTTCCTTAATCAGGTATGAGATGGAATTACGTTGGACCTCAAGCAGGTCCTCATTACTGAATATGCCAATAATTCTCCCGGCACGGTCTTCCACAGCAAGGTGGGAAATAGCGTTATTTTTGATCTGCAGTACTGCTTCATAAAGTAAAGCTTCATCAGGGATCCGAACCAGAGGGGAACTCATGATCTCAAAAACCGGACTGTTTACATTAAATTCTCTGGCAACTACCCGGTTTCTCAGATCACAATCAGTGATGATCCCTATTGGCTGCTGGTTGGTCTCCCTGGTGACAATGATGGCATTTTGATCTTTCCTTCGCATTAGTGAAGCCGCTTCACGGACAGGCATATCCATATCACAGATAATATGCTCTCTTACAAAAGAACTCACCGGTAAGTTCATCATCAGGATGCTTGATTGCAATTCATTCATCAGGTTGATGGATTCCTTTTCTATTCTCTCCTTGCGTGAGAGGTCCTTACTGACAATGATAATCCCTTGTTGTTCCATCAGCTCCAACCTGGAGGCAGTAAGAATAACTTCTCTCATTTCTCCTCTTTTACAGGATATGGTAGCCTCCATATTGACTGTTCTTCCAGTATCGCCTATTTCCTCATAAAATGTTTTCAGGGTCAATCCTGGTAGAGATTTTATGGCAATCAGATCCTCAAATTTCAGCTGTAACAGGTCTGTCAGTGTATACCCACTCATGGCAAGGAAGACAAAATTTGCATGTACGATTCCCTTTTCAATGATGATCAATGTGCCATCCGTTGAGGTTTCCATTAAAGCCCTGTATTTTTCATTGGACTCTGCCAGGCGTTCCTGGGATTGCTGTTGGTTGGTATGATCGATGATAACCTTTCGCACAATCAAGGCCAATAAGACAATAATGATCAAAAAATCCGCAGCCAGCGCATAAAACATCAAGCTATTCTTGGAATTCGCATATTGGTTTGCTAACCAGGCAAAAGCCATCAAAAGAAGAATGATCAGGGCAATAGGGATGAGGTATTTTTTATTGAAAGTCCTTGACATACTGGGTGGAAATGTGGTTTTTACGAAGATACTGACATTATTTTAATGATATGGCTTCAAATTCACGCCTGTGGGTGTCCATAATGATATATCCCCTGCTCCCGGGGTTTCGCGTGACAGGGGGCCCAATAATGATCTGTCGCTTTGTAAGAAGACTGGATCTTCGATAATAATTCATCAGGTAATCCTTCCTGGAGATGCGGGCAAAGCCTTCCAGGTGAGCATGTCCGGCCAGGCCTACCAGGCATTTCATTTTCCTTAAAAGTCTCAGATGCCGAGAAAAATCTTTACGGACTGAAGGTGATCTTTTTGAGATACCTGTAATGTCGGGTTCTATAAAATGAGTAGCCAGGATGTTAAAGTCCCCCGTCCGGATTACTATCTGCTCAGGAAGTTCGTTTAAGAATTCAAAACTTGATTCACTTACAGGATCGTCTATTTCATCCTCGTAAAGCCAAAGCCTCGATTTTGAGATCCGTTCCCTTTCTTCCAGTTCTAGGTCATACCAGTTCTCCGGCAAACCTAACTTATAATGGTAAGCTGAAAGTTTCTTAATGGCGTGTAGATCATGGTTCCCGCAGATCACATAGTCGCAATGGTTCTTAACCATCCTTACACAGGCATCAGCGTTCCTTCCATCCAGGCTCTCTTCAAAATGATGGCTGAATCCAACAATATCCCCCAGGCAAAGGATCTTGTCGCATTGTTGTTTATCAATCTCCCGCAGCGTTTCCTGCAGGCTGATCAGGTCTGAGTGAATATCCGATATCACCGCCAGTTTCATACCGATCCATCAATCAAATTTATAATTTCGCTACGCCTGGCTTTGCAAATCCCTTTTTCAGTAATTAATCCGGTCACCAGGCTGGCTGGTGTAATATCAAACCCATAATTGGATACCGGACTTTCTTCAGGCATAATCCTTACGTTCTGAATCTTGTTATCCGAGATGCCTTCCACTAACCTTACTTCATCAGGATCTCTTTCTTCAATGGGGATTTCATCGAGCCCGGAATCGAGGGTAAAATCAATGGTGGATACAGGAAGTGCAACATAAAAAGGTATATCATTATCTCTGGCGGCCAGTGCTTTTAAATAAGTGCCAATCTTATTGGCCACATCTCCACAGCGGCTGGTTCGGTCACTGCCGGTAATGACCAGATCCACCAGGCCTTTCTGCATGATATGCCCTCCGGCATTATCAACTATGACCGTATGGGGTACGCCATGTTGACCAAGCTCCCATGCTGTCAGCCTGGCCCCCTGATTCCGCGGGCGGGTTTCATCGACCCAAACATGAACGGGGATCTGTTCATCGAATGCCTGGTAGATAGGTGAAGTGGCTGTCCCATAATCAATACAGGCCAACCAGCCAGCATTGCAATGAGTCAATATATTTACCTGTTTTCCATTTTTCCTTTCGCTGATCTTCCTGATGATCTCGAGGCCATACTGTCCGATCATGTAAGATGCCTGGAGTTCCTCATCCCTGATTTTCAAAGCCTCAGCTCTGGCCATCAGAATCTTTTTTTGGAGATCACCAGCAGTGGCAATTTTCTTCGTCATCCGGTCTACTGCCCAGGAAAGATTTACAGCTGTGGGCCGTGCCTCCCTTATCAGCGCTGCCTGCTCCCTGATATAAGCCAGGGGTTCATCTTGTTGTCCCGGCTTCAAGGCATGCCATGTAAATCCCAAAAGCAGCCGTAACACCTATCAGCGGGGCCCCCCTGACTTTCATGGTCCGGATCATATCATAGCTGTCTGTAGAAGAGTGCATTTCTTCTATCTTGAAATCGAATGGGAGGACTGCCTGGTTTATGTATTGGATCCTGATTAGATCAGATTCATCCATCCAGATGGTCTGGTATGGTCTGCCATTCACTAGCATAATACCTCGGTAATACTTTGTGGAAACCGCAGATGATAGGCATGGATCCCAAGGTCCCCAGCAGCTTTTACATGGACATCCGTATCATCGATATACAAGGTTTCCCTGGCATTAAGCCGGCTGTCATCAAGGACAAACTGGAAAATTTCATGATCTGGTTTCCGCATCTTTAGATCGTGAGAATAATAAACCTTCTCAAAAATGTTTGTGAGATTCGGTATGCCATGTTCAGTGTTAAGAAGGTCATTGTAATATACCTCATGAATGGCATTGGTATTGCTCAGCAAAAACATCCGGTATTTCTTCCTGAGCTGGCTTAGCAGATCGATGGTATCAGGTTGAAAACCGAGGATCATGGCATTCCATGCACCAAAGATCTTTTCTCTGGGTGTATGATCACCCAGCACGGCGGTCAAAGCATCGATAAACTCATCGGTATTAATTCTTCCGGTCTCAAATTTTAAAAAAAAGGGGTGTTTTGAGAAAATAATATCCAGATTTTCCTCTACCGGGAAACCCAGTTCACTTAATAATTCTATGCTCCTGTTTACATCCAGTCCTAGGATCACTCCTCCCAGATCCAGAACAATATTCCTGATGCCTTTAAGATCGATCATGCCAGTCCCCGTTAGTTTTTATCAAATGTAACAATTCTTCCACAGCGTTCTGCTGAGGTATATTTTTCTTTACAATTTCTTTATTTCGGTATAAACTTATTTTATCCCTGCCTGATCCAACATAACCGTAATCGGCATCAGCCATTTCACCCGGACCGTTCACAATACATCCCATTACAGCAATCTTCAGATGGATCAGGTGGGAGGTGGCATCCTTTATCTCCTGGAGTGTATCCTGTATGTTAAACAAGGTCCGCCCACAGGATGGACAGGCAATGTATTCCGTTGCTGTCATCCTGGCCCTGGTGGCCTGGAGAATTTTAAAGGCAGTGGCAGTTAATTGATCATTGTCCGCAAAAGGATGATCCAGCCAAAGGCCATCAGCATAACCATCAATAAAATACCAGGCCAGCTCAGCCGATGTTCTGATCCAGAATTTTTCAGGATCATTTTCACTATAGGAAGCCATGATGATGACCGGTACGTTAAAACTTTCATCCATCACCATTTTGGTGAACGCCTGTCGAGATTTATCTGTGGCTTCATGCAGAAAAATGAAACAAACCGTATCTTTTAAATGCTTGAGCAATTCACATGCCTGTTTTGTTTCACCCGGACTGATGATCACGAAATTCAGTATTTCGGAAGTTTTCCCAAAATCCAGAAAATCCTGCAGGGAAAACAACGGAAAAAATATTTCCCTGGGATATTCATGGAGGAGCCATGATTCAGCTGTAATTATATATCTATGGTCCTCAGGAAGATCATTGATCAGCTCATGATCTGATACAAACACAAAATCCGGTTCAATAATCGGGGATTGTTCTCTCAAAGACTTCTCCAGGAACCTTGTGATTACTACGGGAACCTGCCCATCCCCTATGATCCCGGCCCTGTTTGATTTTTTATTCTGGTAAGAGATCTTGAGGGGCATTTCACCCCTGGCATCTCCGGTTTTCCTGCTGCGGCAACTGTCGTTTGTTTCGAGCAATTTCCTGGCTGCCGTTATCTCCAGCTCCGGTTCTTCAGTAAGAGAAATACGAATGGTATCACCTATCCCCTCGCTCAGCAAAGTACCTATTCCAACAGCGGAGCGGATCCTGCCTTCCTCACCCTCCCCGGCTTCTGTAATACCAAGGTGAATGGGATAATCCATTTTTTCTTCTGCCATCTTCATCATCAACAATCGGTTGGAATATATCATGATCCGCGTATTGCTTGATTTGAGTGAGACCACCACATTATGAAAACTTTGCTGCTGGCATATCCTCAAATACACCATGGCAGATTCAACCATGCCTTCAGGTGTGTCCCCGAATTTCTCCAGGATCCTTTCAGACAGTGATCCATGATTTACACCTATGCGGATGGCTGTATTATGCTGCCGGCAAATTGCCAGTAGCTTGAGAAATGGCCCCTGGATATCATCTCTGGCAAAGTTGCCCGGATTGATCCTTACCTTCTCAACCAGGGAAGCAGCTGTCTCAGCAATGGATGGATTGAAATGGACGTCTGCAGACAATGGAAGATGATATCCCCTGTCCGATAGTTCCTGTCTTATATTTTTTAAATTCCTGGCTTCTTTAATATTGCTGGCAGTGATCCTTACAAGGGCAGCTCCCGCATCGAAAATCCGTATGGCCTGGTCAACACATGCTGCTGTATCCATCGTAGATACACTGGTCATGGATTGGATCAGTACAGGCGCTTCACCCCCTATGAACTGGTTTCCAATTTGTATTTTCCGGGATCTGTACAATTTATCCTGTGGCGTGTTACCGGTTCAATTTCCATTCAAAGCCATCCTTAGTGTCCATTACTTCCACACCCAGGCGGGCCATTTCATCGCGGATCCTGTCGGCCATATTGAAATCCTTGTTCTTCCTGGCATCTATCCTCATCTGCAGCAGTAATTTGATCAGCTCCCCGGTAAGCTCCTGGTCGTCCGTGTTTCTCCCCTCCGGTACCAGTCCCATGATATCCCTGACAGCCAGTTGGTAGAATTGCCGGTATTCTCCCAGATCATCTACAGTCATGGATCCTTTCCCCGCTGCAACACTGTTGATGGTCTTTATCCCGTCGAACAAATGGGAAATGGCAATGGGGCTGTTTAGATCATCATTCATGGCCTCAAAAAACGATTTTTCCAACTTACCCAGGTTAACCGAGGATTTTTCCGAAGGCATGATCTTTTCAATGGTTTCCATCCCGTCAAACAATCTTGCAAGTCCCTTTTCTGCAGCCTTCAGGGCTTCATTGGAGAAATCCAGGGGACTCCTGTAATGGGCCTGTAACATGAAAAAACGAATGGTCATGGGGAGATATCCCTTTTCCAGTAATTCGTGATCACCGGAAAAGAATTGTTCCAGGCTGATGGCATTGCCCAGTGATTTCCCCATTTTCTGGCCGTTGAGTGTGACCATGTTATTGTGCATCCAATAACGAACTGCCTCACTGCCGTAACCGGCAACGGTTTGTGCAATTTCACACTCGTGGTGTGGAAACAGGAGGTCCATGCCGCCCCCATGAATGTCAAACTCGGCGCCTAGGTATTTTGAACTCATTACGGAACATTCCATATGCCAGCCCGGGAATCCTTCACCCCACTTCGATGGCCACCTCATCAGGTGTTCCGGGTCAGCATTTTTCCAGATGGCAAAATCCAGCGGATTGTTCTTTTCCTGTTGTTTTTCCAAATCCCTGGTATTGGCAAGCAGGTCTTCAATTTTTCTCCCTGACAATTTACCATAGTGGTGGTCCCTGGCGTATTTCTCCACATCGAAATAGACAGAACCTCCCTTTTCATAAGCAAAACCATTTTCAAGTATCTTATCGACCAATACCTGCTGTTCAACAATATGCCCGGAAGCGGTTGGTTCTATACTGGGCGGCCGGACATTCAGTTGCATCATTTTCAGCCGGTATTCATTGGTGTACATCTGTACCACCTCCATGGGCTCCAATTGTTCAAGCCTGGCTTTTTTCGAGATCTTATCCTCTCCGAAATCCTGGTCTGCCTCCAGGTGCCCTACATCCGTAATATTCCTAACATAACGAACCTGGTATCCAAGGTGTTTCAGGTAACGGAAAACAAGATCGAAAGTTATGGCCGGACGGGCATGTCCGAGATGGGGATCCCCGTAAACAGTCGGACCACATACATACATCCCTACAAAGGGAGGATGGAGTGGTTCAAATACCTCCTTTCCCCGGGAAAGGGTGTTATAAATGCTAAGCTTCATGTGTCCTGCCTGCTGTAAAAGTTAAATTGTACCTATATGGAAAACAAATTTAAACTTTTTACAAAGGAATTCACTATTCAATTTCGGTTAGCGGCAGGTTCTCTTAATACTCCTTAGTAGGTTATCTGACTTTTCGGCATTAGAAAAGTATTCACCCAGGTATTGGATCATCTCCTTACGAGAGTTCTTATCAAGATAAGGCGATACTTCCACCATGTTGAGTATTTGCTCTTTGTTCTTTTGTATTTGATCAATGGCGGTGAGAAACTGTTGATCACTCCGGCAGGGGCCGAGATAATATCTTTCTGTCACAGAATCAATCCGAGATTATCTCCGGGAATAGCATAGTAAGCATTGACAATTCCCGCATAATCAAAATCATAGGGGATTGGAATTGGAAGGGGCTTTAGGGGATCCTTCCGTCTGATCAGTTTAAGATTATGCCTTCCTGCTACCGAATAATCAGAGTTCCCTATCATATACATGTACAGGGCCACCACATCCATCATTAAGGTATCCGTATATCGCATGCTTACAGCATCGGATTTTACCGAAGTGACCCCAAGCCTTTCTGCCATCATTTCTTCCGGTTCAATCATAAAGGCCCATGAACTGGTCTCCTTGTTTTTACGGCCGGTATCAATATATTTCATGCGAATGAGCCTGGTCCTGAAGCTATAAGGTGAGATCTCATTATAAATCTTATAAGCGAGATATTCCTTGATCAGGTATTGTTCATATTGCTTTGAATCCTTGCAATGGGTTACGATCTTGATCTTTTTGGTGCCTTTGAGTAATTTGTTCCCAACTTTTGCCTTCTTAATATTTAACCAGAAAGGTGGTAAATTGCAATGGTCTTTTCTGAATTCACCACGTGACCTAACCCTTACCTCTTTATTGATATCCAGGGTATCATTCACATGGTAGGTAAGCTGGACAGGCATATATTCACCCTTCATTTTTTCCCGCTGGTAACTTTTAAGATCAAATTTTAAAGTTATGTCCATTGGTTCCTCCTGGCTGAAAATATCAACCTGTATGGACAGGGTATCCGAATAAAAATGACTGGAATCCTCATCCTGGCTTAAGACATACTCTTGTACAAAGCCGGATATTGAAATAATCAATACCAGGATCCTCAAAGATTGTTTAAATAATAATTTCATTATCTTTTAGTTTAGGCAAATGGTTTTAAAATATGAAATTTAAAAATTTTAAATGATATAAAGAAAAATTCATACCTTCCTGAGGAAGTAATAAGATATGACAAAAAAGAAAACAAACACATCCAGGGATGCTCTTACCAACCAGGTAATGGGGGAATTTAGCAATCGTCCCAATCAAACCTTCAACTATAAACAGCTGGCAAAAAGATTGAATCTAAAAGATGTTTCGGCGGGGCGGCAGATCATTCCCATCCTGAAACACCTGGCAGAAAAGGGAGACCTGCTGGAAGTATACCCGGGCAAATACAAACTTAAATCAAAAGGTGGATATATTTTCGGTACGGTTGATATGACCCAGTTCGGCTATGCCTTCATCCTTTCAGAGGCCACCGAAGATGATGTTTTCATTTCCAGGAATAACCTGAACCATGCCCTGAACGGGGATTATGTGAAGGTTAACCTGTATGCCCGCAGAAAGGGAAAACGCGTCGAAGGAGAGGTGGTGGAGATCATTGAACGGGCCCGGAAAACTTTCGTTGGGATTGTGGAAGTCTCCCGTCATTGGGCTTTCCTGAATCCAGACAGCAAGGAAATGCCTTTTGACCTCTTCATCCCTCCTGATAAACTGAATGGGGCGAAAACGGGACAAAAAGCCATAGGTAAGATCACAGAATGGACAAAAGGCTCCAAAAACCCTGTCGGGGAGATTATTGAAGTCCTCGGAGAACCAGGGGTGCATGATGTCGAAATGCATGCTATCCTGGCTGAATTCGAACTGCCATCCAGATTTACAGAAGAAGTTGAGAAAGCAGCCGAAATGGTACCCGTTCAGATCAGCGCCCAGGATTATAAAGAACGTCGGGATTTCCGTGGTACAACCACTTTTACAATTGATCCGGTCGATGCCAAGGATTTTGATGATGCCCTGTCCCTGCAAAAACTTAAAAACGGGCATTGGGAAGTAGGTATTCATATAGCAGATGTAACTCATTATGTGAAACCTAAGAGCTTGCTTGACCAGGAAGCATATGAAAGGGCCACTTCCGTGTACCTGGTGGACAGGGTAGTGCCAATGTTACCGGAAAAATTGTCCAACCTGGTCTGTTCACTCCGCCCGGACGAAGAAAAGCTTTGCTATTCGGCCGTATTCGAGATGAATGAAGAAGCAAAGGTGCTGAATCAGTGGTTTGGCAGGTCGGTCATTCTTTCAAATCGGCGATTTACCTATGAAGAAGCCCAGGATATCATTGAATCCGGAAAGGGAGAGCTGCAGGATGAAATACTACAGCTGCATAAACTGGCACAGATCCTGAGGGAAAACAGGTTTCGTGAGGGATCCTTTTCATTTGAACGGGTGGAAGTGAAATTCCATATCGATGACAGCGGGTATCCTACGGGTGTCTATTATAAGGAAAACAAGGAATCTAACCAGCTGATCGAAGAGTTCATGTTGCTGGCAAACAAAAAGGTGGCCGAGTTTATCGGAAAACCTTCCAGGACCAGAATGAATGCTGATACATCATCCAATGCTGCACCTGAGACAAAAAATAAAACCTTTGTATACCGGGTACATGATAAACCCAATACTGAAAAACTTGAGTCTTTTGCTTATTTCATTAAACGGCTGGGATATAGCATACAGACAAGTGGTCAGAAGAGGATCGCCGGATCGATCAACCGCTTGATGGACGAGATCCGTGGAAAGAAGGAGCAGAACATGATAGAAAACCTGGCCATACGGGCCATGGCCAAAGCAGTATATTCAACCATGAACATAGGACATTATGGCCTTGGCTTTCCCTACTACACCCATTTTACATCTCCCATCCGGCGCTATCCTGATATGATGGTCCACCGGCTATTGGACCATTACCTGAAAGGAGGGGATTCAAAGAGCCATCAAAAATACGAGGCTCGCTGCAAGCATACTTCAGAAATGGAACGCAAGGCAATGAACGCTGAGTGGGCCTCCATCAAGTACAAGCAGGTTGAATTCCTCAGTGACAAGATCGGTGAGGTTTTTGATGGGGTGATCTCAGGAGTGACTGAATGGGGGATATATATAGAACTGGTAGGCTGTAAATGTGAGGGGATGATCTCCTTGAGGGATCTGACTGATGATTTCTACGACTATGATGAAGATAATTTCCGGCTGGTGGGTAAAAAGAACCGCAGGAAATTCCAGCTGGGAGACGATCTGAAAATACAAGTGGCAAGGGCCAATCTGGCCAAAAGACAGATGGATTTTATACTGGCTGAGGAAGAAGAACTTTAACCCACCGGCTCTGTGCCGTCTTCAGCAGGAGATTCTTCAGCCACGGGTACATCGGCATTTTTGTTCTCCAACTCAGCGAAAAATCGTTTTTGGAAGAACAGAATGATAAAAACACCAACGGTGATGGATGAATCGGCAAGATTGAATACAGGGCGGAAAAAAACAAGTGAATTCCCTCCCCAGAATGGAAACCAGTCGGGCCAGTTACCCCTGATGACCGGGAAATATAACATATCAACCACACGTCCGTGAAGAAAAGATGAATATCCTCCCCCTTCAGGAAAAAGGGTAGCTATTTTTCCCCAGCTGTCATCAAAGATCATCCCATAAAAAAGGGAATCAAATATATTGCCAGCGGCGCCTGCCAGGATCAGCGCTACGGAAATGACCAGTCCATTGTGTGCTTTCTGCTTTATCAGGTACCGCATATAAAAGGCAATACCTGTAACGGCAAGGATACGGAAAAGACTGAGAAAGATCTTTCCGTTCTCTCCCGGCAGATCCATGCCGAATGCCATTCCGTTATTCTCAGTAAAATGAAGAATGAACCAGTTACCGATCACAGAGTATTCCTGACCGATGGACATATTGGTTTTGATCAGGATCTTGAAAAGCTGATCAAGGGTCAGGATTATCAGGATGGTTAATATGGACTTTTTACCTATGGACATATGGGATAAAAAAATGATCGGGCATGACCCGATCAAACCTTACTGTGCCTGTTTTGCATCGATGCTCAGTGTTGCGTGCGGGACAGCCCTGAGTCTTTCCGGTTTAATCAATTTACCGGTAACCCGGCAAATTCCATAGGTCTTGTTTTCAATTCTGACCAATGCCGCCTGCAGATGCTGGATAAATTTCAGCTGCCGCTGGGCCAGTTTTCCTGCTTCTTCCTTGGAGAGTGTGGCTGCACCTTCTTCCAGGACCTTAAACGTGGGTGAGGTATCCTGGGTATCATTACTTTCCCCGTGGGTAATGGAATCTTTTAACAGTTCGTAATCCTTTCTTGCTTTATCGAGTTTCTGCAGGATAATTTCCTTGAATTCCTTCAACTCGTCGTCTGAATATCTTGTCTTCTCTCCCATTTCTCTCAAAATTTTGGCAAATATAAGAAAAAATAATATACGGAAATATGTTATTGAGTCAAAGTCAATTGGCTTATAAATCGCTGGATATTTTTTCAATCTTCATCCAGGTATACAATCCTTCTTCAAGCTCAACTTTCCGTGCGTTTTTTGTGTCCATATCATCCACCAGCTGAACACTGTCAGCCAGGGTTTGAATACCGATGTTTTCCCTGTGTTGATCAATGGCTTTATCCAGGGATTCATGCTTCATGATCATAATATTTATCTTGTCCGTCACTTCAAAGCCCCTTTCTTTACGGTAATTCTGAATGCGGTTGATGAATTCACGGGCAATGCCTTCATAACGTAATTCGTCGGTAATTGTTACATCCAGCGCAACTGTCAGGCTGCCATCGTTGGCCACCAGCCATCCGGGAATGTCTTCTGTGGTGATCTCCACATCTTCCGGGAACAACAATATTTCTTCCCCTGAAGCTTCCAGTTTCCATTCACCTGATGCTTCAAAACTGGAAATATCTGCTTGCGACATTTTTTGTATTTCCGCGGAAATTGATTTCATCAGTTTGCCAAAACGGGGGCCGAGGGACTTAAAATTGGGTTTGATTCTTTTGACAAGTATTCCGCTGGTATCGGTAAGAAATTCAATATCCTTTACATTTATCTCTGTCAGTATCAAATCCTTTACGGCCTCAACTTTCCTCTGGAAACCGTTATCAAGTATGGGGACCATCAACTTATTCAATGGTTGCCGGACCTTGATATTCACCTTCCTTCGTAAACCAAGAACCATGGAGGAAATTTTCTGTGCCAGTCCCATTTGCTCTTCCAGCTCCTTGTCAATCATGCTTTCATCATATACAGGAAAATCAGTGAGATGCACGGAATCCACCGGATGTTGTCCGGAAACATTGTTCAGGTCTGTGAATAGGCGCTCAGCATAGAATGGGGCTAATGGGGCCATCAGCCTGGATACCGTTTCAAGGCAGGTATAAAGGGTCTGGTATGCTGATTTCTTATCCCTGGTAATATCTCCTCCCCAATATCTCTTCCTGTTCAATCTTACATACCAGTTGCTGAGGTTCTCGATGATAAATTCCTGTATGGCCCTCCCGGCCCTGGTGGGTTCATAAATGCCGAATTGCTCATCCACCTCCCTGACCATGGAATTGAGCAGGGATATGATCCACCGGTCGATCTCAGGCCTTTCATTGACTGGGATTTCCTCATCCCGGAAGTCAAAGCCATCAATATTCGCATAAAGGGCAAAAAATGAATAGGTATTATAAAGTGTTCCGAAAAGCTTCCTTTTCACTTCATCCACGCCGTCCACATCAAATTTAAGGTTATCCCAGGGCTGGGCATTGGTCAACATGTACCATCTGAGCGGATCGGCACCATATTTTTCTATGGTTTCGATGGGATTGACCGTATTTCCAAGCCTTTTGGACATTTTATTGCCATTTTTATCCAGGACCAGGCCGTTCGATATAATATTTCTGAATGATACTGAATCCGATACCATAGTGGCAATAGCATGCAGGGTGAAGAACCATCCCCTTGTCTGGTCAACCCCTTCAGCAATAAACTCAGCCGGGAAAGACCTGGTCAAACTCTGCTGATTTTTCAAATGGATAATGCCACTGGGCATACGGCATGGCCCCGGAATCAAACCAGACATCGATCAGGTCCGCCTCCCGGTACATTTTCTTCCCGCTGTCTGAGACCAGCCATATTTCATCTACAAAAGGCCTGTGCAGGTCAAATTTCTGATAATTCTCATCCGTATTATCTCCGGCAATATAATCAGCCAGCGGGTTTTCCTTCATGAATCCGGCAGATACTGCTTTTTCAATTTCATTTTTCAATTCCTCCACTGAACCAATACACTTTGATTCCTGCTTATCTTCGGTCATCCAGATAGGCAGAGGGGTTCCCCAGAACCGGGAACGCGACAGGTTCCAGTCTACCAGATTTTCCAGCCATTTGCCAAATCGGCCTGTACCGGTGGAAGCCGGTTTCCAGTTAATGGTATTATTCAGGGCGATCAGTCTTTCCTTAACCCTGGTGGTCCGGATGAACCAGGAAGACATTGGATAATAAAGAACCGGTTTGTCAGTCCGCCAGCAATGGGGATAATTATGAACATATTTGGCGATCTGGAAGGTTTTCTTCTGCTGTTTAAGATTTACTGCTATGGCAACATCTGTGGTCTCAGCTTCCTTCAGGAATGGATTCATCATATTCATTCTTTACAAACCTGCCCGAAAAATCTCCATATGTGCTCAGGTTAACAAATTCCTGAACGAAATTCTCATCGAGTTCTTCTATCTTGAAAAAACGTCCATGCCTGTCGACCAGTGGCTGGGTGTTTCCTTCCCCGTCAATAACAATCAAAGCCGGGATATCATTTTCCTGAGCAATCCGGTAGTCATCTGCCCCAAAAGTCGGGGCAATATGTACAATGCCTGTCCCCTCATCTGTGGTCACAAAATCTCCCATGAGAACTTTGAAGGCCGGTTTCCGGGGCTTCACCCAATCGATTAACTGCTCATAGGAAATCCCATCAAAGGCTTTCCCCTTGTATTCCCCTACTACCCGGTATGGTATGTTTTTATCCCCCGGCCTGTAGGATTCCCATTCCAGATCCTTATTCCCGGCTGGAAAATAGGTCTCAAACAATGCCCTGGCCAGTACCACGGTAATGGGTTCCCCGCTGTAGGGATTATAGGTTTTGACACTGACATAGTCCATGGATGGCCCCATGGCCAGTGCAGTATTGGACGGCAGGGTCCAGGGCGTGGTGGTCCATGCCAGAATATAAACATCCGTATCGGCATCCTGGAAAAGAAATGCCGATTTTTCATCTTCCTTCAGCTTGAACAGGGCCACAATGGTTGTGTCTTTCACATCCCTGTAACATCCGGGCTGGTTCAGTTCATGACTGGAAAGGCCGGTTCCTGCTGCTGGTGAATATGGTTGGATGGTATATCCCTTGTATAAAAGATCTTCGTCAAACAATCTTTTAAGAAGATACCAAAGGGTTTCTATATACTTATTCTCATAGGTAATATACGGATCATCCATATTTACCCAGTACCCCACCCGATCTGTAAAATCTTCCCATTCACGGGTATATTTCATCACCTCCTTGCGACAGGTATTATTATAGTCTGAAATGGAGATCTTTTTCCCGATATCATCTTTCGTAATGCCCAGGGTCTTCTCCACAGCCAGTTCTATGGGAAGTCCGTGTGTATCCCATCCTGCTTTGCGGTCCACCCTGTAGCCTTTCTGGGTTTTGTAACGGCAAAAAATATCTTTTACGGCACGGGCCATTACATGATGTATCCCGGGGATGCCATTGGCTGAAGGGGGGCCTTCATAAAATATAAAAGCGGGACTGTCCTTCCTTATTTCAAGACTCTGTTCAAATGTCTTCTTATCCTTCCAGAATTTTTCAATTTCCTTGTTGATCCTGGTCAGGTCAAGCCCTTTATATTCAGGAAATTTCGTCTTCATTTTATGCTTGCAATACCCTTTTTTCAGAAAGCGACAAAGATAAGAATTATTTCGGAAATGTAGATGTATCAAGGACCGGGGCGAAGCAAGTCAGGAATGGCTTAATGAAAGGTCATTTTATTTCAATTAAATATTAAATTAGTGCAAAATTAAATCATTACTTTATGTTTTCAGGAATCGTTGAAGAAACAGCCATTGTGACCAGGCTGGAAAAAGACCAGGAAAACCTGCACATCAGTCTTACTTGCTCATTTGTCGATGAACTGGGCATTGACCAGAGCATTTCCCATGACGGTGTATGCCTGACCGTTGTGAAAAAAACAGGGGAAGATTATACAGTAACCGCCATCCAGGAAACACTTTTAAAAACAAACCTTGGACAATGGAAGGTGGGCAGCAAGGTAAATGTGGAACGCAGTGTTAAAGCTGATGGCCGGCTGGACGGGCATATGGTACAGGGACATGTAGACATGACAGCTGTCTGCACCAAAGTAGATGAGGTGGAGGGCAGCTGGTATTACAGTTTTGAATATGAGCCCCATATTGAGGAGCATATTACGGTTGATAAAGGATCCGTTTCCGTTAATGGCGTAAGTCTTACCGTTGTTAATTCCAGGGAGAAAACCTTCCAGGTGGCCATTATCCCATATACCTATGAGGTCACCAATTTTCACGAGATCCAGCCAGGGACCATCGTCAATATTGAGTTTGATATTATTGGTAAGTACATAGCCCGAATATTAAAACAAATGGGCAAATTGTAGGATTATGAAAACCACCCCAAGGCAACTGGCGTTATTAATTTCATTGATTATTTCAATCGTCTGTGCGGTTCTTGTGGTTATATCCCTATTCCTGGATATCGTGCATCCCCTTATCATGATCCTTGCTTCAGCGGTTTTGGCATTTGTCATTGCTTTTTTCCTGGTCTATTATGCAGTGAACAATTTTATTTTTGAGAAAATAAATCCCGTATACAAGACCATAGAAAACATCCCCATAACCAAAGATGAACTCAAAAAGAAACTGGAAGGTAAAGATGTGATCCAGGAAGTGAACAGGATGGTGATCAATTACGCCAAGAACCGGTCTAAGGAGATTAAAAAACTGCGGAGAATGGAGAAATACAGGAAGGAATTCCTGGGGAATGTTTCGCATGAACTGAAAACCCCGATTTTCAATATCCAGGGATATATTCTGACACTGCTTGACGGCGGACTGGAAGATCCGGAGATCAACAGGGAATACCTGGAACGTACAGAAAAGAGCATCAACCGTATGGTATCCATCATTGAAGACCTTGAATCCATCACCAAACTTGAAACCGGGGAACTGGAACTGGAATGGGAAAATTTCGATATCGTTCAGCTGGTAAAATATGTTTATGAATTACAGGATTCTGTCAGGGTCAGATACAATGTTGACCTTGCCTTCGACCGCAGCTATGATAAGCCTATCATGGTAAGCGGGGATAAAAAACGCATTACGGAAGTGTTGAATAACCTTATCATGAACTCCATTTTCTATGGTAATAAAGGGGGTAAAACAACCATCAGTTTCGCTGAGATGGGAGAAAACATCCTGATCGATGTCACAGATAATGGCCTTGGGCTCGAAGAAGATGAGATCCCCCGTATCTTTGAGCGCTTTTACCGGACTGATAAAAGCCGGTCGAGGGACCGGGGAGGGACCGGGCTCGGACTTTCCATTGTGAAACATATTATAGAGGCTCATAACCAGACCATTACTGTGAGAAGTGAGCCGGGTGCCGGTTCTTCATTTTCTTTTACCCTGAAAAAATCCTGATCAATGTCCTTGCTATTCAATCCTGTGAGTCCAGGTATCTGACGTATTCCAGGATTAGTTGTTTCAGGGATCGGATTTTTTCAAGAATTCGTTCCAATCTTATGATTTCTTCATCTACATCGGAAACGCGTATTTCTTTTTCAACAATATTGAGATGTTCCAGTGCCAGGAACAGGTAATGTATCTGTGTTCCCCTTTGTGCTGTCTGTTGGCTGTGGGTCAGGTTTATTAAAAACCAGTTCATTTCAGTCCTGATTTTGTGAAATTTTGATAAATCATCATATGCCCGAACCATTGAAGTATCCAGTGCGCATGATGAATCCAATGATATTTCATATAAATTTTTCATCCCCATATTTTGCTTTTAACACTTTTCTATCCCTTAATCCAGGAAATGATAAAAAATCAGCTACTTGTTTTATATTTATAAAATGATTCTGGTTACAGGCAGCACGGGACTGGTAGGTACACATTTACTGCTGGAGCTGTTAAAAAAGCACGACAAGATCAGGGCGACACACAGGGCATCATCGAATCTCCATGCTGTGTACGATACATTCGCATTATATGTCGATGATCCCGGGACTTACTATGATAAGATAGAATGGATAGAAGCAGATGTTACTGATTTTGATTCTCTTACTGAAGCTCTCAATGGCGTGGATTATGTGTATCATACAGCTGCCTTTGTTTCATTTGATCCCCGGGATCGTTATACCATGATCCAGAGCAATGTCGAGGGAACAGCCAACCTGGTAAATGCCTGTCTTGAGAGTAAGGTGAAAAAACTATGTTATGTCAGCTCTACCGCCGCCCTGGGTAATGCTCCTGCAGGAGATCAGATCACGGAAGACATGATCTGGACCTATTCAAAGAACAGATCCGTTTACTCGCTTACTAAATACCAGTCTGAAATGGAGATTTGGCGTGGTATGGCAGAGGGACTACCGGCTGTAATTGTTAATCCTTCGATTATTATTGGTCCGGGGGACTGGAACAGAAGTTCTTCCTATTTGTTTTCGGCTGTATGGAAAGGCATGAAATTCTATACCGAAGGAGTAACCGGGTATGTGGATATCCGGGATGTGGTGAATGCCATGATCTTTTTGATGGAAGGGGATTTTACATCAGAAAGGTACACTGTATCAGCTGAAAATCTCTCTTACCGGCAGGTCTTTGAAATGATAGCTTCAGCACTTGATAAACGACCGCCCAGGATCCATGCGACTCCCTTGTTAATTTCCTTCGCCTGGAGAATGGATTGGCTGATTTCAAAACTCAATGGGGAAAAAAGGAGCATCACACGTGATACGGTCAAATCCAGCAGGAGGAAAGCATTGTTTTCAAATGAAAAGATCAGACAGGCCACAGGTATAGATTTTATACCGGTGAAACAGTCTGTCCGGGAGACCGCTAATCATTTTCTGAAACATGGTCCCCCTGGTCGGGTCAAAAAAGGCTAAGCTAATCAGGTATAAAGAAACCTTTTAATTTTTTTTGTAGCGGTTTTCTGAAAGGGATCTTGCTGTAATACAATGTTATGGAGCTGAGAAAACTTATTTACCCTCGCATTCACATATATTTTCAATTCCTTCAGTATTTCTTCGGTCTTTTTCTCAACTAATTGAGAAACTTCCTCCCGTAAATGCTTATAGACCTCTTCAATCTCTTCCCTGTTAACATGCACCAGTGCTACCAGTTTCCCTTTCTTTTCGACAACAATGGATTCAATGACATGCCGGAAATTATTGATAACTGATTCTATTTCCTCAGGGTAAATATTTTCGCCACTTGATCCAACAATGATATTTTTAATGCGCCCTTTGATATAAAGTTTCTGATCTCTGTCAAATACCCCCAGGTCTCCGGTTTTAAACCATCCATCGGGTGTTAATACCTTCTCAGTAAGAGCCGGTTCTTTATAATAACCCTTCATGACATTCGGACCTTTGGCCCATATTTCTCCCTCTCCTGTCAGCGGATCCGGATCGTTGATCCTCATTTCTATACCTTCGATGGCCGGTCCGGTAGAACCTATCCTTGTTTGGCCCACAACAGCCCCGGCCAGTAATGGTGCTGTCTCAGTCAGTCCGTATCCAATAGCATAGGGGAAACCAGCTTCCTTAAGGAATTTCTCAACGTTTTCATTCACCTTCGCTCCGCCAATTCCAAAAAACTTCAGTTCTCCGCCAAAAGTATGCATGAGTTTTTTCCCTGCAGCTCTGTGTAATATTTTTCTGATAGGGTGTATGGCCATTAAGATTTTTACTGACCTTTTCCCGTATAATGCAGGATATACTTTATTATAATAAATTTTTTCTATCACCATAGGTACCGAAAGTACAATGGTGGGTTTAATGTTTTGAAGGGCAGGAACCAGCACGGAGGGAGATGGTGCTTTTTTCAGATAATAAACGCATGCTCCATTGAAAATTGCGACAAGGAATCCGACAGTATTTTCCAGTGTATGTGATAGTGGCAGGATGGAAAGAAAACGGTCTGTCTCATTAACCTCCTGGAGTTTTCTGCAAGCCAGTACATTGAAACTAATATTTTTATGTGTGAGCATTACCCCTTTTGAAGAACCGGTTGTGCCCGAAGTATATATGATGGCCGCCAGATCTTCTTCATTCACATTATATTCGTTATGCGGTTTGCGATCCAGGTTAAATGTGGCTTCTGCCGGAGGTTTACCTTCGTAGGAGAAGTCGTCTATTTGAATCCTGTGAACCAGTGTTTTCCCGCTGACTTTTTCCATTTTCTGTTTCAGGGATGATGATATGAAAATGGCTTTTGAACCTGAATGATCCAGTATATTTTCAATTTCCGAGGGAGTAAAATCAGGCAAGAGGGGTACGACTACAGCACCCATAAAAGAGATTGCTAAATAGGCAATCCCCCAGTTCGGCATATTGTTTGCCAGGATAGCTACTTTTTCGCCGGGTTTTATTTCCAGCTCTTCCATGAAGCTTATCAGTGAATTTATCCGCTTATTTACTTCATTGTAGGTTAGGGGTTCCTCATCAACGAAGGAGAGTGCATTTTGGTCCCCATACCTTTCAACTACCTTTCTGAACAGGGCCGGAAAGGTTAATAACTCATTATCAATCATAGTGTTTCAGAATAAAGTTGTAAAAGTACAATAATTTTCTGTCCTGAGAGAATTATTCATAACTTCAGCCCGTTAATAAGCATTAGGAGCGTGTTTATCATCACAGCAATATGATCGTTGATCCAGAAAAAGACTATCACAAGATACTTGGGTTAAATAAAGATGCTGGCCGGGATGACATAAAACGAGCCTACAGACAACTGGCCAAAAAATACCACCCGGATATTAATAAGTCCCCTGATGCCCATGATCAATTTATAATGATCACGGAGGCTTATGAAATTTTGACCAACCATGACCTGCACGAATTTTATTCCCGCCGGGAAACCACCAGGGATACAGGTACCATGCGGGATCAATATGAAAAAGCCAGGGAAGAGGCCAGGGAAAATGGCCGTCGCTATGCCAGGATGAAATATGAA
This sequence comes from uncultured Bacteroidaceae bacterium, assembly GCA_963767555.1. Taxonomy (GTDB): domain Bacteria; phylum Bacteroidota; class Bacteroidia; order Bacteroidales; family SM23-62; genus SM23-62. The sequence continues at coordinate 26,402 of CAVYEL010000028.1, forward strand.
AAGTTTATCCAGGAACAGGAGGCCTTTAAAAAAAGCGGCTGGCATGACCTCATTCTTACGATCAGGTATTTCCTCAGGATCATGGTTTTTCCATTTATTGGGTTCTTAATCATCATGCCCCTTGTGAGTGAAGAGGTTTCTCAACATCCCAGCGGGTTTGTGATGTTCTGGTTATTGGCCACCATTCTGATATTGTTCGTGTTTAATAACTGGAAAAATTACCTGAAAATCGATGATTATTATTATCACCTCAATGATATCAAAAAGCTCATCGAAACATCAGGAAAGGAACTGGAAAAAGATTGTTTCTATTGTCCGGGACAAAAAGCAATTGCTTATCCACATAAGATCTCTCTCTTCCGTGTAAAAAATATACAGATGAAATCTTACGGCGCACTTTATGGAAGGACTGCCGGGGTCAGCCGAAGTATGAAAACCATTGCCATACCCAGAAGTAAAAGAGCTTTCACACTTCACCTTATCAGTTCCTTCATTAAAATGACCATACTTTTCTCATGTATATTCTTTTTAAAAATCCAGCCCCTGGCAAATCTGAGCATACCGGCAGGAATTGTATCAGGCAGCCTTGTATCCTGGGGATTTCTAAAGGCTTTCAACACTCAGCCTAAAACATCTTATCTGTTAAGCTACGGGATGATAATTAAAGGAGTTATTTGGGTGATCTGTTTATACTTTTTCGGGACATATGCATTGATCCTGCTGTTTTTCGATCCCATGGTGGAAGCCATTTTAAGGCAGATCTCGGGAGACAGGCTTTTTATACCCATTTTAAAACAACATTCTTCTCTGGATACACTGTTTCGCAAAAGATACCAGGTTTATATGGAATTGCCAGTCTGGTCAGTGATCAATCCTTTTTTCAGATGGATTTTCTAATTTCATCAATAATTTCACCAATTGGGATAGAACAGACATCATTGTCACTGATCTGCAAGAAAGAATTCCTGCCGCCAGTGTAGAGGTTGAAATATCCATAGTAAAAACTCGGCAGCGAGTGAATGATAAAAAACAAATCGAATCTGACATCATCAACCTGTTCCGTGAAAAATTTCCCGGTTTCCCTAAAGGTTTATTAAAACCATCCGAATCTCCTGATTTTATACTCAGTATTACACCCAGGCGGAAGATCGGTATTGAACTCACCGGCCTTCATCTGTATTTCCCTGACACCGAATTATTGTCATATGAAAATATTAAGGCCTGCCTGGAGGCAAAAAATGAGAAATTACACCTTTACCGTAAAAGAAATCTAAATGAATACTGGCTGATCATTTCAGTGAATGATATTCATTCCTGGAACAGGATCAATATACACAACAAACTAATAATCTGGGTATTTGAGACAGGATTTAACCGTATATTCCTGTTTAATACAAGAGAAGGAAAGGTGCTTGAATTAAATCATTAACAATACAGCATAAGCTATTCAGCCATGCATAACAGATAAACAAAGACGGTGGGAATATAACAGCTTTTCCAGGAAGTTGGAGAAGATCGATTTTATTGTTCCCTCGGGGGCCTGGCTTGGTTTACACGTAATTCCCTTCCCTTAACCTCTGTACCATTCAGCTCATCGATAGCTTTCTGTGCATCAGCATCATTGGCCATTTCAATGAACCCAAATCCTTTACTCTGGTCCGTGTATTTGTCCCTGATAATTTTTACGGAAGCTACTTCTCCATAGGATGAGAATACTTTTTCTAATTCATCCTCCGAAAGATTGTAATTGAGATTACCTACATAAATGTTCATACTACAAAAAATTATAATTCAATGGTATAAATATATAGATTAAATATTGTAAAAATCAAACTATAAGCGATTTTTATTAGACTTTCGGTCATTCTTAAAATTATTTTGCCATCCATACGTTATTAACAAATATGAAGTAAAAGATTAGTACATTTGCTGTTACAACCATAAAATTATCAAATACTTATGGATCAAAATAAGGAAACATACCCTGAAAAACCCTTGCTGGTACCTCAAAACCCAAAAAAACGTATACCCATAATTTGGATTATCCTGGTTATTATTCTGGCTGCCGCCATAGGTTATCTCTGGTTCACCTACAGCGATCTTAAAAAGCAATCAGCGGAAGAAAAAATTGAGCTTGAGCGGCAAAAAGATAAGCTTGAGTTTGAATTAAGGGATATATACGGTCAATATGATTCGTTAAAAACCGAAAACGACACTATGAACCTGAAACTTCAGGAAGAACAGGTAAGGATAGAGAAATTATTAAAGATCAATGCCAATAATGTTTATAAGATACGTAGGTATGAAAAGGAATTGGGTACCATAAGGAAAGTACTTAAAAGTTATGTTGTACAGATTGATTCCCTGAACATGGCCAACCAGGAACTCAGGGCTGAAAATCTTGAAGTAAAACAGGAACTCAGGAGAGTAGAAACGGAAAAACAGGAACTAAGTGAAGTTAAAGACGAACTTTCCAGCAAGGTTGAAATGGCCTCTATTCTGAATGCTACAAATATTGTTATCACACCTTTGAATAAAAAAAGTAAGGAAAACAATAAAACAACCAGGGTGGTAAAACTCAAGGTCTGTTTCACACTGAGGGAAAATCCCATCCTGGAACCTGGCCCGAAAATAATTTATGTCCGTTTTGTCCGGCCTGATGATGTAATTTTAACTTCGGGGGTTAACTTTTTCGATTTCCAGGGTGAACAGATCGTCTACTCTGCCAGCCGTGAGGTAAGTTATGAAAATGTGGATGTTGATATGTGTATATTACTGGAATAATGATGGTCAGCTGGTTCCCGGTACATACCAGGTACATCTTTATGCTGACGGGAATGAAATCGGTACCTCCAGTTTTGGCTTAAAATAAGGGTTCATTCTTTTAATAAACCAGCTTTTATCGCAGACTATTCCTTTTCCAGGAACAGGGTTTCAATAATATGGTCAGCAATAAACATTCCTTCTCTGGAGAGGACCAGTTTATTTGCATTTCTTTTCATCTTGCCGCTTTGCAAAAACGGTTTTGCCTGATGTAAACAATGCTCCATACAAGCTGTGTCCAAATGCCTCTGTTATGTATTCCAGGTCTGTTCCCCACATGGTTCTCAGGGAAGTCATTAGATATTCATGGAAATGCGTTCTGTTATCAAGAACTTCCTGCTCATGGTACACAGAACCCTGATTGACGAAATTGATATAGCTGGTATTTTTAGCAATATTCCATCGCCTTATTTTCCCGTTAAAGGAATGAGCTGAAGGGCCAACACCCAGGTATTTTTTACCTTTCCAGTATGCGCTGTTATGCCTTGAAATAAAACCAGGCCGTGCAAAATTGGAAATCTCATAATGCTGGTATCCGCTTTGCTGGAGTTTATCAACCAGCAAATGATACTGTTCCTCGCTGTCTTTTTCATCCTTTATCATAAATCTGGCTTTTTATCCTTCTGTAATCCAGCACAGTGCCTTTTTCATAGGTAAGATGATAGGCTGCAATATGCTCAGGAAAATAGCTTATTGCGATATCAAGATTTTCCTTCCATTTTTCCATTGTTAATCCAGGTACCCCATAGATCAGGTCTATATTCATGTTCTTAAAACCAGCTTTCCGGGCTATTTCCAGGCAATAATGTGATTGTTTTTCTCCATGCCTTCGGTTCATGAATCTCAGGTCATCCTCATGAAAGGACTGAATGCCAATGCTTAATCGGTTTATCCCTATTTTTAACAGATCCTCTAGGTATGCTGGTTCCATATCATCCGGATTTGCCTCCAGGGTAATTTCCGGATATTCCTTTATTTCGTAATTATCACTAATGACCCGGTAAATTGATTCCAGCTGATCTGCAGACAGTACAGAAGGAGTACCTCCACCCAGGTAAATGGTGTCCAAAGATTCTCCTCCAAGGAATTCCCTGCGCGAGGATATTTCCTTTTCCAAGGCATTCAGCATAGGAGACAGATGACTTAAGGAGATACTAAAATGAAAATCACAATAAAAACAGGCATTTCTGCAGAAAGGAATATGGATATAAATTCCGGCCATATTGGCAAATGTATTTTGATTTACTAGTTTTAAACAATGAAAATATTTTTGGCTTTCTGGGAAACAGTCGCCTGGACTGTTTTTATGCTGGTGCTCTTCCTGATCCCATCACAGGATATTCCAAGTGTTCCTCATATACCACATCAGGACAAATTTGCACACATTGGCCTTTTTATGATATTTACTATACTTTATTTACGGGGGCGATTGAAAACCAGTAGTTTAAAAACCTTTGTCCCAAAACATATTTTCACCACATTTTTCTTCGTCTTACTCTTTGCCATAATGGTAGAGTTATTACAGGATATGATGCATGCCGGACGTGATGGTGACGTTACTGATATCTTACATGATTTTGCCGGATTTACGCTGGGATCACTATTTATGGTTCTTATATACGGGGTCCGTTCCCGTACATTATAGGTTTATTTTCTTATCCCCTTCCCTTATTTCATCAACAAGTTCAGAAATTTTTTCCTTATTAAATAAGTTCATAAGGCTTTTTCTAATTTCAACATATTTATCATGCATGGAGCAAGGTTCCTTGCTATTACAATCTTCCAGCCGGATCAGGCATTTATTGAAAATATCTTGTCCGTCAATAATATCAACTATATCTATCAATGCAATTTCATCAGCTGACTTCCCTAATCCAAATCCTCCATGTGGTCCTTTTGTTGAAGAAAGTAATTTTTGTTTTGCCAGTGTTTGTAATATTTTTCCCAGAAAAGGTGTGGGTATGTTTAAGTCCTTTGAGATTTGTTTAATGCCGATTTTCTTTTCCTCACCTGCATTTAACGCAAGATAAATTACCGCCCTGATAGCATATTTCGAAGTATTTGATAACATTTTTCTGGGATTTTCTGGTTTACTACTTTCAAATTTATACAAATTATTGATTTAATACCTAAAAGTATTAAACTTCCTTTATCCTAATCTCTTATAATGTTTTTATCATTTCATTTTATATCCCTGTTAAATCAGTGTTAATTACCTTTCAATAATTTTAATAAAAATTCTTGCCTGATTTGATTTAATAGATACTTAATTATCGGGCAAGAAAATCAAAATTTTTACTTCAGTATTTACTAAAAACAGTTTAACATACTATCAACATTTCATACTAATATGCATTATTAAACATGACTTGTCCGTTTTTAATTAACAGTTGTTAATTTTGTCTATATTATATTGAATTATAATGATTATCTGAATCATCTTATGTTAGTAAGACTATTCATTTATTGTTATTAAATGAATAGAGAATATTTCAGATAAGATAGTAACATAATCAACAGACTATTATTATTATCATTATTATTAAAATTTATTATATAATATAATATATGAATGTGAATTGGAAAGAAATAGAAGAAAAGGGATTTATAGATGCAAAGATAGATCCTGGAATTGATATTACTGGTGAGATAGACAGGATGAGAAAGGAAAAGAATGCAATTATACTTGCCCATTATTATCAGGAGGGTGAAATACAGGATATTGCAGATTTTGTTGGAGACAGTCTGGCTCTTATCACAGCAAGCTGAGAAAACCAGATGCAGATATAATATTGTTTGCAGGTGTGCATTTTATGGCAGAGACAGCAAAAATTCTTTCACCGGAGAAAAAAGTATTAATACCGGATCTGAATGCAGGGTGTTCACTGGCAGATTCATGTCCTCCTGATGAATTCAAAACTTTTGTGGAAAAATATCCTGGATATACGGTTATTTCATATGTGAATACAACAGCTGAGATAAAAGCATTAACGGATATCATTTGTACTTCATCAAATGCTATGCAAATTGTTGAAAGTCTTCCCGAGGATGAGAAAATAATATTTGCTCCGGATAGGAACCTTGGTAATTATATAAAAAGTATGACAGGAAGGGATATGGTTATATGGCAGGGAGCATGCCATGTACATGAGGAGTTTTCTCTTGAGAGAATACTGGAGATAAAAGAAAAAGAACCAGATGCAAAGATCATAGCTCATCCTGAATGTGAAAAACCAATATTAATAATTGCAGATCATATAGGATCTACCTCATCATTACTGAATTATACAAAAAAGGATGATGCTATGAAATACATCGTGGCAACTGAATCAGGAATCATACACCAGATGAAGAAAAGTAATCCGGACAAGACCTTCATTCCTGCACCCCCGAAGGATTCAACCTGTGCCTGCAATGATTGTAATTTTATGAAATTAATCACAATAAAGAAGTTATATAATTGTTTGAAATATGAACTGCCTGAGGTAAAGGTAGATGAAGAAATAAGGAAAAAGGCTGTTCATTCTATAAAAAGAATGCTTGAAATATCTGAAAGATTAGGTATTTGAATTAAGAGTTATAATGAAAAGACTGGAAGTTACACTGGCAATACTATTGTCAAGCCTCGCTTTATTTGGGCAGGACGATTCACCGAAAGACGGATTTGTCCAGTATTTCTATCCGAATGAACAGGTATCTAGTGAAGGTACCATGAAAGATGGAAAACCAGATGGATACTGGACAACCTATTATGTTACAGGAATTAAAAAATCCGAAGGGAAAAGAACAAATTTCTTGCTTGACAGCATTTGGAACTTTTATAATAATGAAGGTGATACCATGCAGACAATAAGCTATATGATTGGTAAGAAAAACGGATACCATATTGTTTATAGCTATGAGAACAGAAAAGAAGGCAGGGATCACGGCGAGATAATTTCGAAGGAGTTATACGTGAATGACAAAAGGGAAGGAATGTCTTATTACTATTATCCAGATGGTAAGCTAAAAAGTGAGGTTAGTTATGTAAATGGCAAAAAGCAAGGATTAACAAAAGAATACAATGAGAACGGGGTAATCCGGTCACTGATTTATTTCCATAATGGATATGTTACTGACAGAGAGCAAATTAACAGGTATGACACGAAGGGAATAAAACAGGGAGTATGGAAAGATTTTTATGAGGATGGCAAGTTGAAAAACGAAAGAATATACAAGGATGGAAGGCTAAACGGACTCTATAAAGAATTCAATGAAAACGGAAACCTGATACTGGTGCTGAAATACGAAGATGACCAACTCATTGCTGAAGATATAGAAGAAGATGAAGGTGTAGAGATAAGAAATGAATATGATGAACAGAACAGACTTGTAAAGACCGGTCCCTATAAACAAAACATTCCGATCGGAATTCACCGGAGCTATAATCCTGCAGGAGATGTAATTGCGTCTACCATTTACAATGATTACGGAGAGGTGGTATCAGAAGGGATTGTTGATAATGAAGGCAAAAGAAGAGGATTGTGGAAAGATTTCTATGCATCAGGTGAACTGAAAGCCGAGGGCCAATATGATAATAATTTCAGGACAGGGAAATGGAAATTCTTTCACAAGAATGGGCAGGTGGAACAGACAGGAGATTATAACAGGGGCAGGGCCAACGGATTATGGAGATGGTACTATGAGGACGGTAGTTTACTCAGGGAAGAACAGTTCTATAACGGAAAGGAAGATGGTTATCTGATTGAATACTCAAAGGAGGGCAGGATCCTCACCCAGGGAGATTTTATAGAAGGGGAACCGGAGGGTAGCTGGTATTATCGTGTAGGAGATCATATTGAAGTCGGAGATTTTATTACGGGACTAAGAGATGGTAAATGGAGATATTTTTATGCTGACAGTACGCTGAAGTTTGAAGGTTATTATATACAGGGGAATCCCGATGGCAAGCATAAGCTCTATTATAACGACGGAGCCCTCAAGGAGGAGAGATATTACGTCATGGGGATCAAAGAAAAAAGCTGGAAAAAATATGACCAGGAAGGAAAACTCATGATGACAATAACGTTTAAAGATGATGCTGAAACACAGGGTCAATGGCGTAAAGGTAGACCTGCCGGAATCGCAGCGAAAACTTGTAGAGTAGAGCAATAATGGAAGAAAACTTCGAGATACATGGCCCGGGACTGACGGAGCGGGACAGGGAATATGAAAAACGGCTAAGGCCTCTATCCTTCTCTGATTTCAGGGGACAGCAAAAAACGGTAGAAAACCTGAAGGTATTTGTACAGGCTGCCAGGCAACGAGAAGAAGCCCTTGACCATGTATTACTGCATGGTCCTCCCGGACTTGGAAAAACAACCCTTGCATACATTATAGCCGGAGAAATGAACGTAAACCTGAAAGTTACTTCGGGTCCCGTTCTTGATAAACCCGGAGATCTGGCAGGCATACTTACAGGACTGGAAGAATCTGATGTATTGTTTATTGATGAGATACATCGCTTATCTCCTGTAGTTGAAGAATATCTTTATTCAGCTATGGAAGATTATCGCATTGATCTTATGATAGACAAGGGACCGAGTGCAAGGTCCATTCAGCTGGACCTTAATCCTTTTACATTGATTGGTGCTACAACAAGATCCGGCTTATTGACAAGTCCGCTGAGAGCCCGCTTCGGGATTAAATTTTTACTCGAATACTATGATGCTGAAACACTTGAAACGATCATCAAAAGATCTTCCAGCATTCTTGGCGTGGATATAGATCAGACTGCAGCAAGTGAACTTTCCTCCAGGAGCAGAGGAACACCCAGGATAGCAAATGCATTATTGCGAAGGGTGCGGGATTTTGCACAGGTAAAGGGCAGTGGAAAAATTGACCTGGATATTACCAGGTATTCCCTGGAAGCAATGAATATAGATAAACACGGACTGGATGAAATGGACAACAAGATCCTTTCCACCATTATTGAAAAATTCATGGGTGGCCCCGTAGGTATATCAACAATTGCAACAGCCGTAGGTGAAGATGGTGGTACTATTGAAGAAGTGTATGAACCATTCCTGATAAAGGAAGGATACATAAAACGCACCCCTCGCGGAAGACAGGTAACAGAAAGAGCATTAAAACATCTGGGTAAAAGTAATTTCGGAAATCCGGAATTGCTATTTTAATTTCTGCTAACCAGCTAGTTATAAAGATTTCCAATTCTTATCAATCCAGCTTCATCCAGGATCTTGATCTTCCTGCCGTTCAGTTCAATCAACTGATCCTGTTTGAATTCTGATAAAAGACGGATAACCGATTCAGTAGCAGTACCAACAATATTAGCCAGTTCTTCACGGGTCAATGATATCTGAAGGATACTGTTTTCATCAAGGCCAAAATCATTTTTCAAATGTATCAGGATCTCTGCCAATCTTTCCCTGACGGTTTTCTGAGCAATATCTGTAATATATGCATTTGCCTCACCCAGTTCCTTACAGGTGAGCTGCATCAGCTCCATGCTGAAATTTCCATTATGCTTGACAAGAAAAACAAGGGTTTCTGCAGGGATATAGCATAAACTTGCTTCATCGAGTACCTCTGCTGTTGTGCAGGCCAGTTCATTGCTCAATACTGAACGAAAACCAATAATATCGCCGGGACGGGCAAAGCGGATGATCTGTTCTTTTCCGTCAATACCTGTCTTGAAGACCTTGATGATACCCTTCTGTATACAATAGCAACCGTTGATACGGCTGCCTTCCCGGTAAATAATGGAACCGCGTTTATAATGTTCTGTTGATTTATCAAAGGTCACTTTTTCGAGCTCGTCAGGAGTAAGATGTTTGAATATGGAATTGGCCCTGACCAGGCATCCATCGTTGCACGATAATGTTTGGAAACTCTTCATCTACAGCACAGATCAACCTTTGGTAATAGTAGGTAAGTTAATGGCTGCAATATACAATTTATCCCTAACTTTGTAAATAAATTACATAGCAAAATATCTAGAGATGAAGAAAGAATCGATAAATGTCAAATGGATGGATGGGATGTCCTTTGAAGCTGAAGTAGGGGGATTCAAAGTCCCCATTGATGCTGATCCTGAATTTGGAGGGAAAAGTAAAGGGCCAAAACCTAAGCTTTTAATGATGGTGGCTCTGGCCGGATGTACAGGGATGGATATTGTTTCCCTGCTGAATAAGATGAGGGTGGATTATGAAAGCCTGAATATTAAAGTTGAAGGAGAGCTGACGGAAGAACATCCTAAGCATTACACCAAAATGAAATTGATATATGAATTAAAAGGTGAAAATATCGATATCAAAAAAGTACAAAAAGCAGTTGATCTCAGCAAAGAAAAATATTGCGGTGTAAGTTATTCTTATAAGAGTGTAATGGATCTGGAATACGAGATCAGGATACTGGATTAGGCAATTGCCTCGACATTTTAATATGCAGCATTAAACTGGTCGAGAAATCGCTTGTCGTTCTCAAAGAAAAGACGAAGATCATTGATCTGATATTTTAGCATGGCAATTCGTTCTATCCCCATGCCAAACGCATATCCTGTATATTTTTCGGAATCAATCTGGCAGTTATCCAGTACATTAGGATCAACCATACCACAGCCCATTATTTCAACCCAGCCTGTATACTTACATACATTACATCCTTTACCCCCACATATACTGCAGGAAATATCAAGTTCAGCAGAAGGTTCGGTAAAAGGAAAAAATGAAGGCCGGAGCCGGATCTGTGTTTCCTTTCCAAACATTTCACGTGAAAAATAGAATAAAACCTGGCGCAGATCTGCAAAAGAGACATTTTCATCGATATATAAACCTTCAACCTGGTGGAAGATACAATGAGCGCGGGCAGAGATGGCTTCATTTCGAAACACCCTTCCCGGGGATATTGTCCTGATGGGAGGTTGTTGTTTTTCCATGACCCTTACCTGCACAGATGAAGTATGTGTTCTAAGCAGGATATCCGGGTTCATCCTGATGAAAAAAGTATCCTGCATATCTCTTGCTGGATGATCCTGCGGAAAATTCAGGGCACTGAAAACATGCCAGTCATCCTCGATCTCGGGCCCTTCTGAAATAACAAAACCCACCCTGGAAAAAATATCAATGATCTCCCTCCTGACAATGGAAACAGGATGCCTTGATCCGAGTGGTCGAGGTTCTCCTGGCCTGGTCAGGTCCATCTCCTGTGTATCGGAGGTTGGATTATCTTCTGATAAGAGGAAGGAATCAATCTTTTCCTGGGCCAAATTTTTAAGTTCATTGATTCTTTGTCCCAGGAGCTTTTTCTGATCTGGAGGTACAACCCTGAAATCTGTGAACAGATCAGCAATGACACCCTTTTTACTGAGGTAACGCAACCTGAAAGATTCAGCGTCATCCCTGGTTTTAATGGTGAGAGACTGGATATCTTTAAAAATCTGTTCTATTTTTTCATGCATGTTTCGAGGATAAACCGCAAAAATAAGGATTTTACTCCAATACGGTTATTTTAATGATAATGACATCTTCAAGGGGCCTGTTTCTCTCGTCTGTTGGTTCAGCTGCTATGGCATCAATAACCTCGAACCCTTCAATTACTTCACCAAAAACGGTATATCCATAGTCAAGATGTGGCGCACCACCCACAGCCTTATATACCATTCTCTGTTCAGCAGTAAACTTAATATGGGCCCCGGCGTTTTCCATCTGATCCAACTGTTCATCAGAGAAAACCTCTCCCTGAACAATATAAAACTGTGATCCGTTGGATTCACGGTTTGGATTGGTATCGTCCCCCTGACGGGCTGCCGCAAGGGCCCCATTTTTATGATACAGATCCGGGTGAAATTCGGCAGGAACCAGGTATCCTGGTCCCCCGGTCCCCACCAAAGCCCCTTTTGCTGCATTTTTAGAATCGGGATCTCCTGTTTGGATCATGAAACCTTTGATCACACGGTGGAACAGTACGCCATTATAAGTTCCGTCATTAACAAGTTTAATGAAGTTGTCAGCATGCATGGGGGTCTGTTCATATAGAATGATTTTCATGTTTCCTTTGCTGGTTTCCATAAACAGTGTGTGAGCTGCCGTTTGAGAACTGGCTTTATTACTTGAAATCACTGTAAGGAAGGTGAATATTATAAGTGCAGCAGAAATTTTCGTATTCATAGTATGGTGGTTTACATATAATTGAATTCATGTAACTTGAAGGCACAAAACTAATAAACATCCGGGTGAAAAAGAAAACTATTGCAATAGCCGGGGCTTCAGGACTAATTGGTACTTATCTGTCCGGATACCTGCAGGGATATAAAATAATGATAAAGAAATACACACGGAGGATATTGTTAATTAAAAAAAAATACTGAAAGCGTAACCTAGAAAGGGGTATCATATCTTTGATAAAATTATTATATAATCTTTATTGAATCCACTAAAACAATTATTTGGGCAAACTGCCATATATGGGTTTGGCACCGTTGTGCCAAGGTTGTTGAATTACCTCCTGTTAACACCTTTCTTTACCAGGGTGTTCGAACTCAAGGAATACGGGATCATTACGGAGCTCTATGCCTATGTGGTTTTCCTGATGATCATACTGACTTATGGTATGGAAACAGGATTTTTCAGATTTGCACAAACCAGGAAAAGTGATAACAGGGTTTTCAGCACCAGCCTGATATCCTTATTTGTAAGTTCTTTGATTTTTATTGTTCTGACCAGGATTATGTCCCTGCCATTTTCTCAGAGTTATGGGTTATGGGGAAAACCCTGAATATATCATCTGGATTGGTATCATTGTTGGGGTGGATGCATTTACTGCCATTCCATTTGCCCGGCTGAGATGGGAAAATAAGGCTACAAAGTTTGCCCTTATAAAAATTTCCGGGGTGGTATTGAATGTGGGACTGAATTTCCTGTTTCTCTTATTGTTGCCATCACTGGCGGACAGGGGCTCAACCATATGGCTGACGAAAATTTATAATCCTGAGATTGGTGTAGGATATGTTTTTATATCAAATGTAGCATCAAGCATTTTCACCCTGGTGTTGTTGTCCGGGACTATTTTCAGTATCAGGCCCGTATTTGACCGCAGGCTCTGGATACATATGGTAGGATATTCTTTCCCACTGCTTATATCCGGTCTGGCAGGTACGGTGAATGAAGCGTTGGACAGGATATTGCTTAAACACCTGTTGCAGGATCCGGATACATCCCTTGAACAGCTGGGCATCTATGGGGCAAATTATAAAATTGCAGTACTGATGACCCTGTTTATTCAAATGTTTCAGGTATGCAAGTGAGCCATTTTATTTCGGAAATGCAGATAATGCTAACGCAAAGAATGTTTTTGCTCAGGTAATGAAATATTTTGTTATCACCTCCTTGCTCATATTTCTTGGTGTAAACCTGTATATTGATCTGTTCAAACACTTTATTGGCAATGCATTTCATGAGGGTCTGCATATCGTCCCGGTAATCCTGTTGGCAAACCTGTTACTGGGGATATTTTTTAATTTGTCTATATGGTATAAATTAAATAATCTGACAAAATACGGTGCTATGATCACTATTATGGGTGCATTGATAACATTTCTTGTGAATTGGTTTTTCATCCCTGAATATGGATATAATGCATCAGCCTGGGCCCATGTGGCCTGTTATGGGAGCATGGTTTTTTTGTCCTGGTGGCTGGGGAGAAAGTATTATCCCATTAAATATCCACTGAAAAGCATAGGGTTATATGTAGCTCTGGCAGGAATAATTTACTTTGCTGCTCAGCTGGTAAAAGGTTTAAGTATGGTCAGCGAGATTTTAATTAATACTGGATTGTTGGCGGGATTTATTATCATTGTGATTTTCTTTGAGAAAGATAAAATATACCATCTTAGATTTAAAGACTAAACGTAAGGAAATAACATGAAAATCAGGATTGTAAATAAGTCAAAACATGATTTACCTTCATACAGTACGGTGTTTTCTGCAGGTATGGACCTGAGAGCAAACCTGGATAGACCTAGGGTATTGAAACCCGGAGAAAGAGATCTCATTCCCACAGGATTGTTTATTGAGCTGCCCCGGGGTTATGAGGCCCAGATACGGCCAAGAAGCGGACTGGCAATAAAAAAGGGAGTTACTGTTTTGAATACTCCTGGTACTATTGATTCAGATTACCGTGGTGAAATCGGGATCATTCTGATAAACCTGTCTGCTGAAGATTTTAGTATTACTGATGGTGAGAGAATATGTCAGATGATCATTAACAGACATGAAACGGTTGAGTGGGAAGAAACAGATTTACTCAATGATACCGTACGCGGAAAAGGTGGTTTTGGACACACAGGGCAATAAGGTCCTGTGACGTAACGTAGTTTGTTTGGAGAATAAGGTGAAATTAAATTTAACGTGAAAGTGGAAATAAAATACAGAGTTTTTGTAATCATTGTACTAACGATGTTGATGGCTGCATGTGGGCCATCGAAAAATATCGTTGAACAAAGCGCTGGCCCGCAAATGGGTGAAAGCGAAATTAGAGAATATAATTATGCCTTGACCGAAGCCACTAAACAAAAGCTGTTTGGAAATTTTAAACAGGCTGCTGTACTCTATCAGAAATGTCTTGAAGTGAATCCCAACAGCGATGCTGCAGCTTTTCAACTTGCCGGGATATATATGATGGCCCAGGATTTTGAAAATGCCAAAAAACTCACAAAAAGAGCTGTCACAATTGATCCTGATAATTACTGGTATAAAGTACAGCTGACACAGTTGCACAAGATAGAAAATGAACCTGATAGCGCTATTGCTGTATATGAAGAAATATTGGAAAAATGGCCCGGCAAAGTAGAGGTTAAGTTTGAAATCAGCAGGCTCTATTCAGAAACAGGGAAGGATAACAAAGCCTTAAAACTGCTTAATGATATAGAGATGGAAAATGGAATATCGGAACCAGTTTCACTGCTTAAGGAACAGATCTATTTGAGACAGGGAAAACCGGATCAGGCGATAGAAGAGCTGCTTGCCCTGATTGATATGGCTCCGGAAGAAGTCAGATACCTTGGGGTTCTGGCGGAACTATATACAACACTTGATAGGAAAGAAGAGGCAAAACAAACCTATAAGAAAATATTTGAAATTGAGCCAAATAATGGTGTTGCCCAACTGTCTATGGCTGAGTTTTACAGGCTTGAGAATAACACTGATAAGCAATTTGAATACCTGGGTATTGCTTTCAGAAATACTTCCCTGCCGATAGACCGGAAGATGGGAGTGATGATTGATTTTTTAACCAACGAGGATAGGTTTAATGAGAATAAGAAAGAGATTGATACTCTTCTAAAAATACTTGAAGAAGAATATCCGGGTGATTTCAGGGTAAGCACAGCCAAGGCTGATTATTATGCAAAGCTTGAAAGGTATGAAGAAGCTTTATTGGAATATGATGAAGTACTTAAGGAACAAAAAGGAAATTATTTTATATGGGAACAGGCCATCTTTATTGAGAACATGATGGAAAATAATGAGGGTGTGTATAAAAGATCTACTGAAGCTCTCAATTATTTCAATGATAAACCTTTGTTATTCTTATTTAAGGGAAGTGCTGCCATGCAACTCGGGAATAATAAAGAAGCGGTTCAGTCTTTAGAAAAAGGGCTGGAGCTTGCAGAAAACAACCTGCCTCTGACAGTACAGTTTTATTCTATGTTAGCAGAAGCATGGCAAAATTTGGATAATCATGAGAAATCTGATGAATATTTTGAGAAAGCGTTACAGATTGAACCTGAGAATATTATGATACTGAATAATTATGGGTATTATCTTTCACTTAGAGAAGTTGATCTTGAGAAAGCGGAAGAAATGAGCCGGATAACCATACTTGCAGAGCCTGAGAATCCTACTTACCTGGATACTTATGCATGGATACTGCACAAGGCCGGAAAGAAGGAACTCGCACTGGAATATATTGAAAGGGCAATTCAATCAGGAGGGGATGAAGATCCAGATATTCTTGAACATTATGGTGATATTCTGTATGTGCTGGAAAGGAAAGATGAAGCCCTCAGGTACTGGAAAAAGGCCATGGATGTTGGTAGTGAATCCAAAGAATTAGAGGAGAAAATTGCTAACTTAAGATAGTGTGATAAAACCGGCAAAATATATTTTTGGCTTAAGTGTGATACTATTGTTGTTCTCATGCCGAAGCCAAAAGCCCCTGACTGAGGTTGGAGGAACTTCGAATGATATAAAGGAAAGTTATTTGCCGGAGGCTGTTTTCAGTATGGGACATTCTTTTGAGACTATGAAAGTTAAAAAAGTGAATGTTGGTTTTATGATCAATGGAGTCGGGGATAATTTCAACGGGAGTATGGCTGTGTCACGAGACAGCCTGATAGTTATTTCCGTTATTCCCTTATTGGGATATGAGGCGCTTAGAATAATGTGTACAAGAGACAGCATCATTGTGATAAATCGTCCAGACAAAACATATCATGCTTCTTCGCTTGATTATTATCTCGGAAAATATAATATTCCTGCCGGATTTAATGATTTGCAGGCTGTATTGATAAATGAAGTTTTTATGTACAAGGCCGGGTTTGAGGATATTAAATATGAGCAATCAATTGAAATGAAAAACGGTAATATTGTTTTTATTGTCAACGCATTACTGGGGAATATAAAGCTGGCGAACCAGGAATTCTCTGCAGATAGTGCAAGCGCTCAAATAAGAAAAGTTTCTGTCGTTGATTATCAGAGAGGTGTAAAAATGGCTGTCAAATATGCTGATTTTGACGGCTTAGAAATGGATTCATTTCCGAATAATATATTGATTGATATTAAGGACAAAAGAAATGAAATAAACCTCAACATCGATTATGGCCAGGTAATATTTAATGAACCGATAAATGTGAATTTTGAAATACCCGACAGTTATTCAAGAATCTATATGTGATTATCATGATAAAAAGGCCAAATATTAGGTATGGCGTAATCACTGCAGCTATAATATTACTTTCAGGATATTTAAATATTACCTGTGCACAGTCGAAAGAAGAGCTTGAAAAGAAGAAGGGGAAAACCCAGGCGGAAATAGAGTACACAAACAGGTTACTGGATGAAACTCAACAGAAAAAGCAAAGCAGCCTTGAAAGGGTTAAAATTATTAATAGAAGAATACAGCTGAGAAATCAACTACTACGATCCATTAACCAGGAGATATCCATTTACAATGAAGATATTGAACAGAAGAGAGATTTGATAACTGAACTGGAAAAAGATATGGATATGGTTAAAAGGCAATATGAGTTGTTGGTTCAGTTTGCGTACTGGAATAAAAATAAGCAAGACCGGCTCATGTTCATTTTATCTGCTCAAAATTTCAATATGGCATACAAAAGAATGAAGTATATTCAGCAGTATACCAGGCACAGGAAGGAGCAGGCCTTATTGATCAGGTCTATGCAGGATGAATTAAAAAATGAAATAAGAGCACTGGAAGAAATAGTTATACAAAAAGAAGCACTGGCAAGGCAAAAGGCGGGAGAGAACAGGAATCTTGAAAGGGAGAGGAGAAGCAAGAACAGAATGGTCCAGGAGCTAAGTGGACAGGAAAAGGAACTTAAGAATAAGATAGCAGAGAACAAAAAAATAGCCCGGAAACTTGAAAAGGAAATTGCTGCCATAATTAAGGCGGATGCCGGCAGTGGAGGAACAAAAAATATTTACGATCAGCTTACCCCGGAAGAAAAATTGATATCTGATAATTTTCAGGGAAATAAAGGAAAATTACCATGGCCTACAGAAAGAGGTGTGGTTACAAGCCGGTTTGGAAAGCAACAGCATGCAGTATTAAAACAGGTAACTGTACAAAATGATGGGATTGATATAAGTACGGTACAGGGAGCTGAAGCCAGGGCCTTATTTGACGGGGTAGTAAGTAAAGTCGTTGCCATTTTGGGTGCCAATTATACGGTCATTATCAGACATGGGAATTTCCTCACCGTATACCAAAATCTAATTAATGTAAGGGTAAAACCTGGTGATAAGGTTCAGGTAAAACAGGTCCTGGGGACTATATTTACGGAGGAAGAGACAAACTCAACCTTACTTCATATTGAGATATGGAAAGAATTAAACAAACAGAACCCTGAAGATTGGTTGAGTCGTAAATAAAAGTTTAAAAAAAATATTATATTTTAGCAAAGGAAAAAGGTAACCCTAGCCTCCTTTCTTCAGTATAAAAAGCATGTTAATGAATTATCCAGGTATGGAGAGAGTGCTAAATATTACATCCAGAATAGAGAACCTGAGAGAAGTTGAAAAGATGGTGGATGAAATTTCAACGGCTTGCAGTATGAGTTCTGAGGTGTATGGAAATGTACTGATCGCAACATTGGAGGCGGCTAATAATGCTATATTGCATGGCAA
Organism: uncultured Bacteroidaceae bacterium; assembly: GCA_963767555.1. GTDB lineage: Bacteria > Bacteroidota > Bacteroidia > Bacteroidales > SM23-62 > SM23-62. Next base: position 44,650 of record CAVYEL010000028.1, read on the forward strand.
CAAACTGGATGAAAATAAAGATGTTAATCTTGCGTTTACGTGGGATGATAACCAGTTGGAGCTTGTGGTAACTGACCAGGGAAAAGGATTTAATTATAAGGATATTCCTGATCCGACGGCTCCTGGAAATGTTGAGAAAGTCAACGGAAGGGGAGTGTTCCTTATGGAAAAACTTTCTGATGATATTAACTTCATGGAGAACGGAAGTAAAGTCACTTTGACATTTAATTTGTAGAAATTGGCTATACACTTTCATGAAAAAGAAACGTCGGCTGGAATAAAAAATAAAACTCTCCTAAAAAAATGGCTTAAGGATCTGATTATTCTGGAGCATGCCCGCCCTGGACAGATCAACATTGTGCTTACAACAGACAGCAAAGTATTAGAGCTTAATAAAAAGTATCTTTCAAGGGATTATCTTACCGACATAATTACTTTTGATTATACTGAAAATCAGGTAGTTGCAGGCGATTTATTCATTAGTGTTACACGCGTAAAGGAAAATTCAGAGAAATTTAAAGTGTCCTATAAGCATGGAGCTTAAAAGGGTCATTGTTCATGGCGTACTACATCTGTTGGGTTATGGTGATAGCACTGAAAATGAAAGGGCACTGATGAGAAAAATGGAAGATCATTATCTGATAACATCTCCTGAGTATATAGAAAAAAGGACCAAACGGTCTTTTAAAAATTCATTTGTTTAAATTTGTAAAAATTTCAATTGTTCATGATCGAAAGATATGATGTAATAGTTGTTGGTGCTGGTCATGCCGGGAGTGAAGCTGCTGCTGCTGCTGCAAATATGGGTTCGCAGGTTCTGCTGATAACAATGGATATGACAAAAATTGCACAGATGTCATGTAATCCTGCTATGGGAGGTATTGCAAAAGGTCAGATAGTGAGAGAAATTGATGCTCTTGGGGGTTATAGTGGTATTGTTACGGATGCATCCATGATACAATTCAGGATGTTGAACAGGTCAAAAGGACCTGCAATGTGGAGTCCAAGAGCGCAATGTGACAGGATAAAGTTTACTCAGATATGGAGGGAGTACCTGGAGAAGATTCAGGTATTGATTTCTGGCAGGATATGGTCACGGAGCTGATCATTGAAGGTGGAAAGGTATCGGGTGTTAAAACAATGATGGGAATAACGTTTAAAAGCAAAACGGTAATACTTACAAACGGACATTTATTAATGGCTTAATGCATATAGGACGGCAGAAGCAAAAAGGTGGAAGGGCTGGAGAGCCTCCATCATTTGGAATTAGTGAACAATTAAAGAAATTGGATTTGAGGTTGGAAGAATGAAGACAGGAACACCTGCCAGGCTTGATGGCAGAACAATAGATTTTTCAGTAATGACGGAACAAAAAGGTGATAATGAAGGGAAGAAGTTTTCTTTTATTCCTTATGAAGTGGATTATAGTCATCACAGAAGCTGTTATATAACCTATACAAATACTGAGGCACATAAAATACTTGAAAGAGGTTTTGAAGATTCTCCACTATACAATGGCACGATTGAAAGTATTGGCCCAAGATATTGTCCAAGCATAGAAGATAAAATAGTCACTTTTGCCGAAAAGGAACAGCATCTGTTGTTTCTGGAACCTGAAGGTTTGAATACAAATGAATTTTATATAAATGGATTTTCAAGTTCTTTGCCATGGGATATACAGTTGGAGGCATTAAGAAAGATTAAGGGTTTAGAAAAGGTAAAAATATTCAGACCTGGATATGCAATCGAATATGATTATTATCCTCCAACACAATTGATTACACACGCTGGAAACAAAAATGATCAATGGTTTGTTTTTTGCAGGACAAATAAATGGACAACAGGATATGAAGAAGCGGCAGCGCAGGGAATGATGGCAGGAATAAATGCTCACAAGAAAGTAAGAAGTGAAGATGCATTTTTACTTGAAAGAGATAATTCCTATATAGGTGTTTTGATAGATGACCTGGTTACAAAGGGAGTAGATGAGCCATATAGAATGTTTACTTCCAGGGCAGAGTTCAGAATATTATTACGGCAGGATGATGCAGATGAAAGATTGACAAGGATTTCATATAGAGCTGGTCTGGCTGAAAAAGACAGGGTGGATGTATTGGAAGAAAAAATTGAAAAAAGGGACAGGCTTATTTATTACTTAAAAGAAACAAGTATCGCGCCGAAAGATGTGAATGACAAACTAAATGATCTTAGGAACATCAGGCTTAAAGCAAAAAGTGAAAAGTGTTGGTTTAATAGAAAGACCACAGGTAGGCATTAAAGATATCTGGGAATATGTTCCGGGTTTAAAAGAATTTATGAACCTGAATCTGAACCATCCTGCTGATGATGAAATTGTAGAATCAGCTGAAATTAGCATTAAATATGCAGGGTATATTGAACGAGAAAGAAAATTGGCGGAAAAGATTAAAAGGCTGGAAAAGATAAAAATAGATGATGGGATTGATTATAATAGTTTAATGTCAATTTCAACTGAAGCAAGGCAAAAGTTGAGCAGGGTAAAGCCAAGGACCATCGGACAGGCAAGCAGGATCAGCGGGGTGTCTCCATCAGATATTAGTGTTTTGTTAGTTCATATGGGCAGATAATAAATTGTTCCACGTGGAACAATCCTATTCAATAATAATTAATTTGTGTAATAAGTTGGCAAAATGGATAATAAAGGAATTGATATAATAAAGGATTCGATACGGACTATTCCGGATTATCCTAAGAAAGGAATACTTTTTAGAGATATTACGACTCTGCTGAAGGACGATGTAGCTTTTCGTACTACCTGTGAGTTTCTTGTATCGCTTTCTGGTGAGTTTCCTGAAGTTTGATTTTGTTGCCGGAATAGAATCACGGGGCTTTATTTTCGGTTCAGTACTGGCTAATGTGCTGGGAAAAGGTTTTATTCCGATTAGAAAACCTGGGAAATTGCCTGCTGAGGTTAATTCTGTAGAATATGAACTGGAATATGGCAGGGATACAGTTGAAGTGCATGTAGATGCCATTATTGAAGGAGCAACATATATTATGCTGGATGATTTGTTAGCAACAGGAGGAACTGCAAATGCTTCTTGCCAATTAATAGAAAATTGTGGAGGTATTGTATCGGGTTGTCTGTTTGTTGTTGAACTACCTGACCTTGGGGGGAGAAATAAGTTAAACAATAGGAACGTTTCATCCATCGTTCAATTTGAAGGAGAGTAAGTTAATACTCCCAATATATCCAGAAGAGCAAACCGTTATGCAATAATGACGATATGAATAAGTCGCTGGATAATGAGCGGTATGATTACCTAAAATCGATAATTGAAGTACTGCCAGACAAACCTGGTGTATACCAGTATTTTGATAAGTATGGAAATTATCTATATATAGGAAAAGCCCGCAACCTCAAAAAAAGAGTTTCCTCCTATTTTAATAAATCAAATAAGGATAATTATAAATTGAAAATGCTGGTGAAAAAAATTGCCAGCATTAAGCATATTGTTGTCTCAAGTGAATCAGATGCTCTATTGCTGGAGAATAATCTGGTAAAGAGGCATCAACCTCGGTACAATGTTATGTTAAAGGATGATAAGACATTTCCGTGGATATGTGTTAAAAATGAATCCTTTCCGAGGGTCTTTTATACTCGTAATTTAATACAGGATGGTTCAATCTATTATGGCCCGTACACTTCTGTGATTATGGTAAAGACACTGATTGAAATGATCCGACAGTTATTTCCATTGAGAACATGCAAATTGAATCTGGAAAAAGAACATATAGAGAGAAAGAAATATAAAGTTTGCCTGGAATATCATATGGGAAATTGCAAGGCGCCATGCATAGCATTAGAAACAGAGGAAGATTATAGGATTTATATTGAACAGGTACACCAGATATTAAAAGGAAACATAAAGCAGGTGTCAGATCAGCTGAAAATAATGATGAAGAATTTTTCAGAAGATTACATGTTTGAGGAAGCTCAGATGATAAAATCAAAAATTGAAATCCTGGATAAATACAGAAGCAAATCAACTATTGTAAATCAGAAGATAAATAATGTTGATGTTTTCTCAATCGTTGAAGATGAAAGTTTTGCTTTTGTGAACTATCTGAAGAGTAGTCAGCGGTGCCATTGTTCAGGCTCATACCGTGGAGTTAAAGAAGAAACTTGATGAATCTACCATGGATCTTTTATCTCTGGCCATAATAGATATTCGGCAGAAGATCAAGAGTGATGCCCGGGAGATCATTGTGCCAATGAGAATTGATCTTACCACTGGGGAACATAAAGTTTGTGGTCCCAGTGAAGGGTGATAAGAAGCATATTCTGGAGCTTAGTGAAAGAAATGCAAAGTATTATCAATTGGAACGCAACAAGAAAGTATTGCAGTCAAATAAGGAAAACCGAACTACCCGGATCCTGGAAGCCATGAAAGAATGACCTCAGGTTGAAGGTTCAGCCAATACATATTGAATGCTTTGATAATTCAAATTTGCAGGGAACGGCCCCGGTAGCTGCCTGTGTTGTTTTTAGAAATGCTAAACCCAGCAAGAAAGAATACAGACATTACCATGTTAAAACAGTAAGCGGCCCGGATGATTTTGCATCTATGGAGGAAATCATCTACAGACGTTACAAAAGGTTGCTGGACGAGAAAAAGGCTCTTCCCCAGTTGATTGTAATAGATGGAGGGAAAGGGCAATTAAGCGCTGCCGTTAAAAGTCTGGAAAAATTAAATATTCGGGGGAAAATGGCAATTATTGGTGTAGCGAAGAAACTGGAAGAATTATATTTTCCAGGTGACAAAGTCCCTCTGTATATTGATAAAAATGCTGAAACGCTGAAAATCATTCAGCAGCTCAGGAATGAAGCCCACAGGTTTGGCATTACATTTCACCGAGATGTACGCCGCAGATCAATGACAAAATCTGAACTGGATACAATAAAAGGAATTGGAGAGCAAACCAGGCAGCGGCTTTTACTTCATTTTAACTCTGTGGATGGGATAAAGAAGGCTGGGTTTGAATCATTGAAAAAAACAGTTGGTGCCTCAAAAGCCACTATTCTGGTCAATTATTTCAAGAAAGATGAAGGATGATCCTGCTCTGGTTAAGCCATGCTATTTCTTCCGTTCGACTACATAATTCACGAGGTCCTGAAGAGACTTTTTGTGCTGATTATCAGGCATTTCGGCTAAAATGTCCATGGCTTCGTCACGATAAACCAGCATTTGTTTTTCACTGTATTCGAGTCCCTTATATGAGCGGGCAAAGGCTATTACCTCCTGTACTTTCCTGGCATTATTATTATGCCTGCGTATTGTCCTGATAATATGTTTTCGTTCTTTCTCCGGACAGACCTCGAGGGCATGAATCAGAGGGAGCGTAAATTTTTTTTCTTTGATATCATTACCGGTTGGTTTTCCAATAAATCCTTTTTGTTGATAATCGAACAAGTCATCCTTTATTTGAAAAGCCATTCCGACTTTTTCGCCAAAATTCCTGAATTTCTCGGTAAGCTCGTTGTCCTGACAAGCAGACCATGCCCCGCAGGCAGTGCAGGCCGCAATGAGGGTTGCTGTTTTTTTCCTAATGATTTCGAAATATTCCTCTTTAGTAATATTCAGTTTTCTGGATTTTTGCATTTGCATCAATTCTCCTTCGCTCATTTCCCTGACTGCATCCGAAACAAGTCGCAATAATTCGTATTCTTTTTCTTTTACGGATAATAATAATCCCTTGGCCAGAAGATAATCACCAAGCAACACTGAAACTTTTGATTTCCATAAGGCATTAATAGAAAAAAAACCCCTGCGTTCATAAGATTCATCAACAACATCATCATGAATTAATGAGGCAGAATGAAGTAATTCTATCAGGCTGGCTGCGTTATAGGAAGAAGGGGTGATGTCCCCGCAAAGTCCGGCTGTAAGAAAAACAAACATGGGCCTCATCTGTTTTCCTTTGCGCCTTAGCAGGTAGTTCGTGATAACATTTATCAGCGGAATGTTACTTTTCATGGACTCACGGAAATGCTTCTCAAATTGCTGCATTTCGGGGTGAATTGGTTTTCGGATTTCATTGAGGAGTGACATCCGCCAAGGGCTGATTAGTAAGGAGGTAAAAATAGGAATAAAATGGTTTAAACTGCTGAGTATTTGGCTAGAAAGATTCTAAATCTCTGATTTAAATATAGATGGAAGTGAAAATTTGAGTTTTATCATAAATTTGAGATTAGATATTTATATATTTGCATCTGTAAATAATGCTAAACATGGTTGATATGAAATTCGATAAGTTGAGTCCGGAAGAGCTGGAAAAAGCTGCCAATATGCTAAAGGCCATCGCCCACCCGATGCGAATTGCCATTCTGAATTATCTTGATGATGGTAAAAAATTGACGGTTACAGAAATACATGAATTATTAAAGATCGAGCAATCAACCACCTCCCACCATCTTGGAATTCTGAAGGACAAGGGAGTTTTATCTTCTAAAAGAGAAGGGAAGAATACCTATTATTTCCTGAAGCACCAAAATCTAAGCAATATTGTAGATTGCGTTAGCCAATGTGCCTGTATTTAAATTAGATGGCAAATATCAGGGTTACAAAGAGTTTTACTTTTGAAATGGCCCATGCTTTGTGGAATTATGATGGCCCATGCAGGAATATACATGGACATTCCTATCAGTTATATGTAACCGTCTATGGTCAGCCAAGCACGGATACAGACAATACAAAACTGGGCATGGTAATTGATTTTTCTGATCTGAAAAGAATTGTAAATCAATATGTTGTAGATTATTTTGATCATTCTGTAGTCATCAGTTCCAGGGCAAGCCAGCCTGATATTAAGAGAGTAGAACAAATGTTTGAAAAGTTCTATGTCGTTGATTACCAGCCAACCTGTGAAAACCTTGTTATAGATATGGCTGAAAGAATCCGGAACAGCTGCCGGCTCATGTTTCGCTTTTCAGTCTCCGCCTGGTGGAAACAGCCACCTCATATGCAGAATGGTTTGCCGCTGATAATCAATAGATGCCATCTGTGTTTGTAACGCAGGATTTTCTTATCTTTCCATATGGAACAAAAGAAGCTCTTTCTATTAGATGCTTATGCGCTGATATTCAGGGCATATTATGCTTTTATACGGGCGCAGATCATCAATTCCAAGGGATTGAACACGTCCGCCATTTATGGATTTACAGCTACCCTCGAAGAGATATTAAGAACAGAATCTCCTACACATATCGCAGTGGTTTTTGATCCCCCGGGTCCGACCTTCAGGCACAAAAAATTTCCTGAATATAAAGCCAACCGGGATGCAACACCGGAAGAGATAAAGCAATCTGTACCCTGGATAAAGAAAATAATTGAGGCATTTAATATACCTGTTATTGAAGTCCAGGGTTACGAGGCTGATGATGTCATAGGAACCATGGCCTGGAAAGCCAGGGACAGAGGATTTGATGTATATATGATGACCCCGGACAAAGATTTTGCCCAGCTGGTTAGAGAAAATGTTTTCATGTATAAACCAAGAAGGTCTGGGAATGAATCTGAAATAGTTGGGCCAAAGGAGGTTAAGGAGACTTTCCATGTGCAGGATCCACGGCAGGTCATTGATGTACTGGCATTATGGGGAGACAGTTCTGATAATATCCCGGGTGCTCCTGGGATAGGAGAAAAAACCGCCAAAAAATTGATCTCATGCATACCAAACCATTGAAAATCTTTTCGAACATACTGATGATTTGAAGGGAAAGGTGCAGGAAAGCATTCTCCAGAATAGGGAACAGATAGAATTGTCAAAGGATCTTGTGACCATAAGGCTTGATGTTCCGGTTGAATTTGATGAAAATAAATTATTATTTGAGGGGGCCAAAAAGGAAGAACTTATTAATTTGTTTAAGGAGCTAGAGTTTAAAACTTTGGCGACAAGAGTATTATCCTCTTTTGATGACAGGGATGAACCTGCGGGCAGTGAACAGGGATCCTTATTCGAGGAGTTTGGATCAGAAGCTGGCACAGTTTCGAGGCATTTAAAATCTCTGAAAGATATTGACCATGTCTATCGTTGTGCTGATAGCCAGGAACTTATAGCGGAATTAATGGATCTTTTAATGAAGCAGCCAGCCTTCTGTTTTGATACTGAAACAACCAGCATTAATGCCATTGATGCTGAACTGGTTGGGATGGCTTTTTCCTGGGATACGAACCAGGGATGGTATGTACCTGTTCCGGGAAAGAGGGAAGATGCACTGGAAGTAGTTGAAAAATTCAGAAATGTGCTGGAGAATGAGAAATCAATGAAAATAGGCCAGAACATTAAGTATGATATGCAGGTTATGCGTAATTATGGCATCATACTTAATGGGCCTGTATTTGATACAATGATTGCTCATTACCTGGTACAGCCGGAACAAAAGCATAACCTTGACAATCTTGCTGAGGTTTACCTGGATTACCGGACAATCCGTACTGAGGAATTGATCGGAAAAAAGGAACTCTGCAGGGAAACATGCGTGATGTACCGGTTGAAAGACTGGTTGAATATGCCTGCGAAGACACGGATATTACCTGGCAATTATACCTTGTTTTGAAAGATGAACTGAAACAAAACGGGTTTAATAATCTAGCGGAAGAAATTGAATTCCCTTTGATCAGTGTTCTCTGTACCATGGAGGAAAGTGGAGTAATGCTTGATAAGGAGGCACTGAGACAATTTGCTGTTGAACTGGAAGCCGCTCTTCTGGAATTAAGAGATTCAATATATGAATTATCCGGTCAGGAATTTAATATCTCTTCACCCAAGCAATTGGGAGAGATCCTCTTTGATAAATTAAAAATCAGTTCCGATGCCAGGAGAACCAAAACAAAGCAATATTCTACCGGTGAAGAAGTACTGGTAAGGTTAACAGATAAACATCCTGTGGTGGGAAAAGTGCTTGAATTCAGATCCTTGAAGAAATTACTCTCCACTTATGTTGAAGCCTTGCCAAGAATGATTAATCCACGCACAGGATTTATACATACATCATATAATCAGGCTGTTGCAGCAACTGGAAGACTCAGCTCCAATAATCCTAATCTTCAAAATATTCCCATCAGGGAAGAAAAAGGAAGGGAGATCAGGAAATCATTTATACCAAGGAGCGAGGAGAATGTTTTCCTTTCGGCAGATTATAGCCAGATAGAACTCCGCCTGATGGCACATATGAGTCAGGATCCTTTGATGATTGATGCTTTTCTACGAGGGGAGGACATACACACGGCCACTGCAGCAAAGATATTTGAAGTAACACCTGAGCAGGTTACAAAAGAACAACGGGGAAAAGCTAAAACAGCCAATTTCGGCATTATTTATGGGATCTCGGCATTTGGACTGGCACAGCGGATGAACATACCGCGGACTGATGCTAAGCAGTTGATAGACAGCTATTTCAATACTTATTCCAGGGTTCGGAAATACATGGATGAAATGATACAAAGCGCCAGGGACAAAGGCTATGTTGAGACCATGCTTGGACGAAGAAGATACCTGCGTGATATTTTATCCCGGAATGCCGTGGTAAGAGGTTTTGCAGAACGAAATGCCATTAATGCTCCCATTCAGGGATCTGCCGCTGACATAATCAAAATTGCCATGATCAGGATACAGGAGATCCTGAATAATCAAAATTACCGGACAAAGATGATTATACAGGTCCATGATGAATTGATATTTGATGTGTTTAAAAAAGAGCTGGAAGAGGTAAAACAAATGGTTATCCGGGAAATGGAAAACGCTTATTCCTTATCCGTACCCTTACTTGTAGATTTTGGTACCGGGGACAACTGGCTGGAGGCCCACTAGCAATAATCTTATCATTCTAAATATGGAAGTAACTGTAATGTATTCTGGAATTCTGGCCGATAAGGCCGGAAAAACTAAAGAACCTTTTTCAGATGTGGAATCTTTATTTGAGATCAGGGAAAAGCTTGCTTTAAGATATGATGGATTCAGGGCGCTGAGTTATGTGATTTCATTGAATGGCGTGATTGTACATGAGGACGCGGGACTCAAAGAAGGAGATCAGATTGACCTGATCCCCCCTGTCCCAGGCGGTTAAGCTAATTATTGAGCTTGATGGAATACGGGGTTCCTGGCTTCAATCCCGGCGGATTTTTCACCCAGGGTCGTTAAATAAAGACTGGGTTGGCCAAATACCTCTATGGCTTTATCAATCCCTGTATCTTTTTCAAGGATCGCCTGCATACGGCCCCTTTGATAATAGTATCTGACAACGATCTCTTCTTTTAATAGTTGTTTGATTTCTTCACTGAAATTATTGAGGTCCTTTTCATTATCATGAGCCAACTTTTGTTCAAGAGCTGCAAATTCCTCATCAGCCAAATCGTAGTATTTTTCTCTCCTGGCAGTTTCCATGAGTTTTTTCAGTGATTCTTCGCTGCTTGTGTTGTAGGTAAAATCACGTGAGGCTATAAAAGCACGGAAATCATCATATACAGGCTCAGTAATCTCAAATTCTTTCAATACTTGCAATACTATCATAACGGGCGGCATAAACAGTTGCATAATCAAAAATCAGGGATTGCGTCAGCAGGGCTATGGTTACCTGACTGAGTGTCTGGGCCTCGATGGTGAAATCAGGTTGAATCCCACCGCCATCGAATACTTTCCTGCCGTTTCCTGTTTGATATTCTGTAATTAATGAATCAGGAATGGTGCCAACACTTCCATCTTCATTGCGATGTGAATAATCAAGGGCCTGAATACAACGCCCGGAAGGTATATAATATTTAGCAGTGGTAACTTTCAATCTGGAATTATAACTCAGTTCCCGGGTTGTTTGTACGAGACCTTTCCCATATGTGCGTTGCCCGATGATTATGGCGCGGTCAAGATCCTGCAGGGAACCAGCCACAATTTCTGAGGCTGATGCCGAACCACGGCTGACAAGCACTGCGATACGTATGGTCGTATCAACCGGCATAAAACGTGTGCGGTATACCTGGTCCCATTGCTTAACCCTTCCCCTGGTACTGACGATTTCCTGACCCTGAGGGATAAACAGGTTGGCTACATCCACAGCTTCGATCAGGAGACCTCCAGGATTATCCCGAAGGTCAAGTACGATAGCTTCAAGTCCGGGATTTTTCTTAAGTTCCAGCAGCGCTGATTTTGTTTCCTGTCCTGCCCCGGTAGTAAAATTGGCAAGACGAATATAACCTACATGGTCATCTATCATCCCGTAATAGGGTACATTATTGATGGTTATTTTTTCCCGAACCAGTGATTTCTTAATGGGTGCAGGATGGCTATATCTGCGTATGACAATTTCCAGTTCTGTCTTAGGTTTACCTTTTAGGTGATCACTAATTTTAGTGATTTCCATACCCATCATTGACTTACCATCAATGGAGATAATAGTGTCGCCTGCCTTTAGTCCTGCCTTACTGGCTGGAAATCCTTCATAAGGTTCCGCAATGATTGAATAATCACCACTCCTGCGAATAAGGGCTCCTATACCACCATATTGTCCGGTAGTCATAAAATTGAAATTTTCACGATCAGATTCCGGAATATAGGTAGTGTAGGGGTCCAGTTCCTTCAGCATTCCCTTGATACTGTTCTCAACAAGTTTTTCGGGATTTGTTTCATCCACATAAAACAAGTTTAATTCCCGGAAAAGGGAGTAATATATCTCAAGGCTTTTTACAAGTTTGAAATCGTCATTGGAAGAGGCAATAAAGAATAGAGAACTGACTGTAATTAATGCAATTCCAGCGACAACCGTAACTTTCCTGTTCAATTTCTTTCTACTCATAAGGGATTCATTAAATGAGGAACAAATATACAAGATATAAACGGATAAAAGGATCAAAAGGTTTATCTCACAGGCTTTTTAACTTTTTTTTACATTTCCGGAAGATCATGATATAATCACCTGAATTTATGGGAAAAGCCGGTTGTCTTAAATATTCATTTACAGGTCAACAATTTCAAACCGATGAACCAGGGTGTATCCATTTTCGTCAACAAGCGTTAGCTGATAAGGGCCTTTTTGTGGTGTAATTCCCAATTGATGAATATGCCTGGACGTTCCTATAAATGTTTCGTTAAGATGCCAGTAAATCAGTGAAGAGGGATAACGGTGAGCAGCCTCAAGAATTATCTCGCCTTTGGATCCATCCAATCCACGTGGCACATATACCCTGGCAGAATGGCGGGGATAGATCATCTCCATGAATTCGATGTCATCCTGTGGTTTACAATCGGGATGTATTTGTGGCAGGATGCGGTAATCCGGATTTTTAGCACGGTAATACCATTCCTGTGCCGGAGGCAGGACAAACCAGGATTCATGGCGCATGCCTGAAACAGGCCGGCAGTTACTATTCACACGGTACCTTCCATCTGAGGTAAGATGGACTTTCCTGTGATAGGGACAGGGCTCAGAATTCCTTCCACTGGCAGGGACAAAGATGGTATCTGTAGTATGACAAAAAGGTCCGGGAACATGGCCGCTCTGGTGGCAGACAGCAACCGGATATAGTTCATTCAAAGGGGACTCGAACCAGTTATCTCGTGGAAGGGAACTAAAAACATCAAACAAAATTGGGGCAGCAACAGCTATACCGGTCAGACCGGGCCGGCCTTCTCCATCGGCATTCCCAACCCAGACCCCAATGGTATAATCAGGTGAAGTTCCGATGGCCCATCCATCACGAAATCCAAAACTGGTACCTGTTTTCCATGCTATTTTGCCACTTGAAGAAAAACTTTTCCAGCCAGCCTGTGAATACGGGCGGTTGACATCGAGAAGGGACTGGAATGTCAGCCAGACAGAGGCAGCGCTGAACAAATGAATATTTTCGTCTGAACCTTCAATTAATTGCTTAACTATATTCTCCTGATTTGTGTAAACAGGCGGATGAATGTCATCAGAAAAATACTGTCCAGACTGGTTGTATCGATCAAGTACCCTGCCCATGGACGCATACATACCGGTAATGTCCCATAAACTGCCTTCAGCACCACCGAGGATCAATGACAAGCCATAATGGGATGCCGGGAACCTCAAAGTTTGAATGCCCAGATTTTCAAGCTGGTAGTAAAATCTTTCGATACCGTGAGTTTGGAGCATCCTGACGGCTGGAATATTCAGGGACCTGGCAAGTGCTCGGCGGGCAGGTACTGCACCATCATAGGTCAATGTAAAGTTTTTTGGGGAGTAGCCGGTGTATTGGGTCGGTATGTCAGGAATCAGTGTACCAGGAAGGATCTCTCCTTCTTCCAGCATCAGGCAGTACAAAATGGGCTTAAGTATGCTTCCTGTACTGCGCGAGGCATTAATGATATCGACATCTTCGCCAAATTCCGGCTGGCCCGGATTTCGGGTATTACCGACATAGGCCAAAACCTCTCCGGTTCGGGTGTCAAGAACCAGGCAGCAGGCATTGTGTATTTTGTTGTGTTTGAGCTGCTTGTGATGTTCTTCAACGATGAGATCCACTTGCTGTTGCAGTGAAGCATCAAGACTTGAACGAAACCTTGAACCACGGTTTTGAATATATACCCTGTCCATTAAATGAGAGGTATTGGAAGGAAGGGAATATGGCTTGTCTGGCAAGGCTTCAAGCTTTGCCAGTTCACAGTCAAGTGAGTCAAGCAGTCCATTTTTTGCCAGTTTTTCCAGCAGCAGGTTTCGTTTCCGGATCAATAGTGAACGGTTTTTTCCCGGATGGATAAGTGAAGGGGCATTTGGTAATACAGCAAGTGTGGCGGTTTCTGCCCAGGATAGTTGTTCAGGAGGACGGCCATAGTATCGCCATGAGGCGGCATCAATACCTACTACATTTCCACCGAAAGGAGCATGTGAAGCATACAAATTGAGAATATCCTCCTTCGACTTCGTCAATTCCAACCGGGTAGCCAAAACGGTTTCTATGATCTTTTCAGGTATGGTGCGGGATTTTCCCTTCCGGGAAAGGCGGATTACCTGCATGGTTAATGTGCTGCCACCGCTGATTATTTCACCCTTTTCCAGGTTTTGTAAAAGTGCTCTGAACAAGGAGAGAGGATTGACCCCGGGGTGATAGTAAAAAAAGCGGTCTTCAAACTGTATGGCTGACTTTATATATTTCTCCGGAAGGGAGTCAACTGGAGGAAATCTCCACTGCCCGTCATCTGCAATTCGTGCCCCGAGCAATTCTCCATTTCTGTCCAATAAAACAGTGCTATAAGGGTCATCAAAGAGGGGGCGGGGAAGGGAAATCCAGAATAATCCGGACAGGATCAGGAAAAGCCCCAGGGCCACAGACCCATTAATTAATCTTGATTTTCCTCTCATATACAGGACCAGAAAGGATCATTTCTTTTTTTTCTTGAGTACTAACTGCATACGGTCAGCTAAAAAATCATCGTAAGCCATGATTGTATTATCTTAAATTCAACTTTGTAAAAATTAGGTTTCTCACCCGGCCGTTTGTTACCTTACACCCTTTGACATTCCCTGATTCATCACGGGTAAATACTACCTGGGAAAAAAACCAGGCATCTCCTGAATACTGATCCTCTTTAGCTGGCTCAAGTTCAATGTCACTATGCCTCTGATGTGTAGCAATGAACTTTTCATCTTTTACCGTAAAGGTATATGCCGTACCAATCTCCTCACTGTAGTAGGTCCCGGTATAAATGTTATGATCAACCGATCCGGGATCGAATGGCGCAAGTCTTGCAGCGGTGACCTGCTCCCCTGATTGCTTTAGGAGGAGCTGGTTCACCTGACCAAGTTCATTTCGCTGGAAAATGATGGTGGCATCTGCCTGGGCAACTAAAAACTCTGTTTCTGATCTGGGTTCAAGGGTGGTGGAGGGTTGCCCGGCTACCTTTCCGATGAGTTTTCCTTCCTTTAATTCAACATCGAGTATAAGTCCGGGTAGAATTTCATAACGACCGCAATATTCTTTAAGGATCTCCTCATCGATCCTGACTGCCATTTTATCAGCTTCACCTGCTTCGATGGGTTCTTCTTTGTCCGGGACCAGTAAATCTGACAGGTAAACATCAGCCATATCCATAGCCATCCGGTATGTATTGGCAGAAGCCATATTACTAAGTACAATAAAACTACCTTGTTGTTCCGGAAAGCGAACCAGGTAGGTACGGTAACCGGCATCCGCCCCGCCGTGGCTGATGGTTTTCAATCCCTTGTAATTTCCAATGCTCTGTCCATAGGCGTAGCCCAGGGTATCTCCATTGTTAAGTATCCCTCTACGGTTCATCATTTCCATTACCGACGAGGTTCCCACTTTCAGTTCTGTAAAATTATTGACCCATTGTTGCATATCCTCAATGGTTGTAAAAAGGCTTGTGGCTCCCACATTGGCATAGCTCAACACACTTTTTTGATACCCTCCCGTGGCCTGCTGGTAAGAGTATGCCCTGTTCTTTACGATTTTTTCATGGTCATCATAAAACAATGTACGGGCCATGCCAAGAGGCTCAAAGATATGCTTAGCCGTCCATTCCGCAAAGCTCATTTCACTTACCCTTGCCACTACTTCTGCAAGCAGAGTGTAACCAGTATTGCAGTACAGAAATTCATCTCCAGGGTCAAAATTCAGATCCTTCTGGCGGGCAATGAGTTTTAGGATCTGTTCCTTAGTTATTACATCATCGAGTCGCCATCCAGCCATGGCAAGCAGGTTCCACTGATCCCGCAATCCGCTTGTATGATAGATCAAATGTTCCAATGTAATGGTTTTGCCGAAATCTGGTACCTCGGGGATATACTTCCTGACATCATCGGATACAGATAGTTTTCCCTGGTCTGCCAATAAGGCTATTGAGAAAGCAGTGAATTGCTTGGAAACGGAGGCCATATGAAAAACGGTGGAGGGGCTAATGGGTATATCATACTCAAGATTAGCGTTTCCAAATCCCTGTTTCAGGATAAGTTCCCCGTCTTCTACCACACCAACAGCGACACCGGGAGAATCTTGTCGGTCATACATTGCAAACAACTGGTCTACCTGTCCGGATGGACTGGTGGCCCTGGGCTCTATCCTGGTTACAGACAGGCTGTAGTTCCCTGGGTTGTCATTCCAATCCAGGGGTTTTACCTCCAGCCGGTATGCACCGTCGGAGTCTGATACTATGGTAACCGGTTCAAATCCCTCTGAACCATTTGGACTGTCAAATTCCCTTAGTTTTTCCCCATCAGGAGAATAAGTAGTGATGCTCACATCAATGCCATCCTGGTACAGGACAGCCATGAAGAATTGCCCCTTTGTTAAGTTAACCGTGAAGTGGTGGGTTTGTTCAGGAGCAATTTCCTTACTGATTTGGTCTACTTTCTTAATTTCTTCAGGAGGATCATTGGCCATGAGTAATGGAATACCAAATACTAGCAGAAAACCAAATTTTATTAACATGATGATTATTGATTTTGGTATGTAATATTCATTCACTCACCCGTAGACACATAGACCCATTTGCCTGCGGTCCTGGCATTTACACTTTCATCATACATGGCCTCACAATACACTGCTGGAAGATAATATTTTCCAAGATAGGCAGCATTCAACTGCATAACAAAGGTATTGGTACCATGTTGTTTGAGATCAAAGTAAGTATAAACACGGTCGTCACGGATATCCTGGTACGATGGCTGGTCTGCAGCATGGACAGATGTGAAATCATCCATGCGGGTATTGTGGATCTCCCACCCTGATGGAAATATCTGAGAAAGGGCCATGTCTTTATAAATAAAAACACCAAAAGGATTGGTTATGGTAACATGGGCCAGGAAATCAGTTCCCTGGATGAGTCGTGTCACATCCATTGGATTCCCTCCCATGTCAGTATATCTCACGGAAAGGTTAAGCTTGTTCCGGGCGGAGGTTTCATTCCCTGCTTTTGGAATTCCTTCCATGGTGAGCCTTACAAATATCACACCCTCACCCCTGTTATTAACCGTAATCTTTCCGCCAGACCCGGATCCTGTATCAAGATCCAACTGTACAACCGATAGTTTTGTATTAGCTGTAGTATTTCTGCCGTCATCAATCTGGTAGGTGAATTTTAATTCCCTGGAGCTGGCATCACTACCGGCAAATTTTGACATGGCAAGAAGGCAATATGCGGTCGTCTGGGTACTCATCCATTGTCTGCTCCTCAATTCATCAGATATCTTTCGGGCAAGGAATATGCCTTCAGAGCGTTTATCAAGAAGTGCAAGTGTTTCCAGTATCATGGCCCAATCCCTTTCCCGTGAGCCGTAGCTGTAGTTGAATCCAGAGTATTCAGGGATTTCTGGCACTCCCTGTGCAATAAGCATGCTGGCGGTTTCTGTCTGGCCTGCCAGGGCATATGCCGCTGCCAGTCTCCACCTGGACTGGATGGAAATGCTTCCCATTTCGCGTAATCTGTTCATGGCCCCAAGCTCTGGCTCTCCTGCAAGTGCCAGTGTATACAAGCGATAAGCCTGTACCAGGTCATCCATCCTGTATTCGTCCCCTGACATTTTCCATCGTCTGGCCTCCTTACGCTGGTATCTAATCCATGGCTTTTTGAAATTTACGGGCAATCCATAACCCTTGGATTCAGCTTCCAGGAGAAAATGTCCGGCATAAGATGTTGACCAGGGATTTTCCTCCCCTGCGTTTGGCCAGTAGGCAAAACCTCCGGAAGGCTGGAGGAAGGACTGGATACGTTTGATGGCAGCCTTTATATTGATCTCTGTTTTTTCTCTGGCTGCGTTGTTTAGTTCTGTTATGTCCCCAAGGAAAAGTTGAGGAAATGCAGCCGAAGTCGTTTGCTCAATACAACCATGGGGATAAGCAAGCAAATACTTAAGCCTGCGTCCAAAATCAATGGGAGGGATGGAAGATACCTCCAGGCTGGCTGAATTGGTTCCGGGCATTCCGGGAAGAGTATAATCTCTACTGAGTGTTTGCCCGGGTTCAATCACCTCATCAATAAATTCTGTAATTGGAGGATTGGGGTTCCTTATATCCAGTTCTATCTCATAAGAAGCAGTTTCAGAGCCACTTCTCGCAATTACTTTAACCTTTCCTATACCAAGTTTATCTTTAACTTTTAATCCAAACGTACATAGTTGATCACCCGTCTGGCTGAATGTGAGTTGCTGCTCAAGATTATCCTGCAGGTTGAAATACTCATTCGTCTCAAGCCTGACAGTAACCTTTTTAATATTTTCATCCATGGAGAAAACCGTAACCGGGAGCTTGACCTCTTCTCCTGGTCCGAGTACCCTGGGAAGAGTGGCAAGTACCATCAGCGGTTTCTTAACAGGAACTGTTTTCTCGGCAGCGCCATATGCAAACTGGTTGCCGGCAATGACCATGGTTCTTACGGAACCTGTATAATTCGGGATATCTATCACATGTGATTGTTTCTGACCCTGCTTTAGTGATACAGGTCCGATAAATTTAACCATGGGTTTGAAACGGTTGGCCCGACTCTGCGATTCTTGTCCCCCATCATCTCCGACACCACCTCCAATGCCAAACATCTGCTCAATTTTTCCTCCATAGGCCCCTATTACCCCATTATAAATATCCCAGGTCTTTACTCCCAGAGCTTCCCTGGCATAGAAATGATCCCATGGCCGGGGGGTAGAAAACCGGGTCAGGTCTAGTAAACCTTCATCAACAATGGCCAGGGTGTAGCTACATGCTGTTCCATTTCGTTCACTAACCTCTATCCTGACCTTTTCTTCAGGCTTTAGAACATCTGGCATTTCTATCTGGGGAAACAGTCTGGTCAAGGGATCTTCTACCTGCAAAGGGATGACGCCATAGAGGCGGATGGGCAGGTCATTTTTTATTTGGTCATGAGGTTGTACAAGTGTAATATTCACATATATATTAGGAGCCATTTCAGGTGTAACTTTAAAGTTAAACCTGGTCTCGGATTCACTTACTTCCGCCCAGTATGCATCAAGCACTCTTGTTCCATTTTCAATGCTGACGAGTGCCCTGCCTTGGCCGGATGATGGAAAGTTAATAGTAGCAAATTCTCCAGTTTGGTAGGCCGTTTTATCTGCATTGAAACTCAGCATGGCTGCTCCACCAGGATCCTCTCTTTGTCCCCTGCCCGCCCAACCAGGCCAATCTATATAAACAATTTTCCCACTGGCATGGCCACTCAAAGGGTCTACTACTCTTATAAGGTATCTTCCCCATTCTGGATACTCAATACGGAACTGAAAAGATCCTTTCCCGTTAGGGGTATTTACCCTGGTGTTAAATATAGGCTGATGTTCAGTATTACCAATATAAGAGGCCAGGTTATCATGCCCGGCATCCCACCACCAGCGCCAGTTAATCTTGTAAATACTCACATCAAGATTCAGGCGAGAAACGGTGTTTCCATCAGGGTCAAGGGTAACGAGATTAACGGTGTGTAAAGTATCAGTCAGAAGCATTCCCCGGGCTTTGTCACCGGGGGGAGGCTTGATACCTACATAACTTTCATAAGGTGAATAGGGGATTGAGAAACGGTCAATACTGAAATCCCCGCTTTCTTCGAAGACCCTGGAAACAAAGCCTGCCCGTAACATGCCCGGGGATGCATCACCTGTCTGAAGAGATGTCATGAAACCTGCCTTGCCATCCCCATCTGTTTTTCCGTCAAATAAAATTTGTTCTTCAGCGAAAAAGCTTTTCACAGGATCATCAAAATCAAAGTCCTGGAAACGTTGGAAATTGGTCTTCATCTCTGACAGCACTACAGATACATGTGTTTTCAGGTTCCGTGCAACAGCACCGTGAAGCCAGGCTACCTCAAGTTTTCCCCTGATCTCAGGGTCTGTTACAGAAATACGGTCTTTCCCAAAATCAAGATTGATCTTAAGCCGGTTGGGTTTGACGGTTTCAATTCTGAGCCACTTTGTGAAAACCAGTCCCCCTATCCTGATCCTGGCCATCCAGCTACCCGTGGGATCATCCGGCTGCGTTGCAGTGGTGAAAGAATAAAATCCATGAGGGCTGCTGTTCCTTATCATCCTGCTGACTACCTGTCCATGGGGATTCAACAATTCAAGCGTCACAGGATGCTTATCCGGCAGCAGGTCCTGCCTGTCCTCAAGCATAAGATTCAGGTAAAGGGTATCCCCCGGACGCCAGACCCCCCTTTCTCCATATATAAATGCTTTCACGCCTTTTTGAACGATGTTTCCTGAAACATCAAAACGGCTGAGTGATAAGGAGGAACCATCGTCAAGCCGGAGGTATCCTCTTTGCTTGTTTTGACGGGCAATCAACAGGTAGGGTTTGTTATCGAGTTTAATACTGGCCATTCCTTTGTCATCTGTCCGGGTACTTGCCATCAACTGCTGCTGGAAGTTTAATATATCTACTTCGACACCGGAGAGAGGCTGGGAAGTGACCAGATCAGTCACAGCCACCGTCAATTCATGGCCAGTGCCGGCCTTTGCAATGATGCCTAGGTCAGAGGCAAGGATGTTACGTGCAACGGACCGGTGTTTCCCAAAATAGCTCTCCGAGCAGGGATCATCTCTTTCCTCCCAGTCATAGTAATAGTAATCTCCCTGGTAATAATCTTCGTAGGAATCCCAGTAGCTTAGTTCCGTTTCCAACGACTCATCATAATCATCTTCAAGCTCAAACAGATCAGTTGGTTCCGTAGATTGATCTTCGCAGGGATAGAATGACTGGGATTTCCGGAATCCGAGTTCGATCCTGTAAATGGCCCCGGGTTCAGCCTGGATCAGGGATGAAAGATCCAGTGAAAAGGCATTCCATTTCCCCAGATCCACTGTGGAACCAGTATTAAGTGGAATGGTTTTTTTTAATATCAATCTGCCTACACGCTTTAACTGGTAATCACCGTCAAGGTGATTGACCTGCAGGAACTGGCTGAGATTATTTTCATAGATGCGGATCACACGGACATCAACCGCTTTCAAGTTCACCGCTTCAAAAGGCATGATCAGTCCGTCGGAAGAAGGAAGAATCACCCCTTTGCCCAGCATCCGAACGGCTGGCTTGACCTCGTCGAAGCTGATTTGATATTCCTTCCCGGCTGACAATTTATAACCCAGGATATTCCGGATCCCTGAAGAAACCAAAAGGGTTAGATCACCACTCTGGCGGACTGATGGATATGCCCGGATATCATTGTTCTCAACTATATATGAAAGATCTGTCCCATTATCCAGGGTAATCAACCCATTCAGGTATTGCTTTTCTTGAAGGGGGTCAGAGAATCTTATCAATACATATTGTTCCGGTTGTTGAACAACAGAAACCTCCATTAATGTAAATTCACCCAATGCTGGTAAAAAAACTTCCATATCACCTTTGCGCTGAACACCAATTGATTTTCCATTCCAAGCAATGAGGACCTTCCCGGCTTTTTCCTTTCTCTCAACACTATCTATCCTGAAACGGTGTTCCCTGCCATCCGGATCGGGATCCCATGATATATTCAGTGATTTCCCATCCTGTGATGCATTAAGCATTTCCTCCAGACCGGTGTTTTCCAGGAAATCAGCAGTCTTCAGGGTTCCTATATATTGAAGCCATTGTAGATTTCCAGGATCGTAGGTTTGTTGGGATTCAAGACTCACTACGAAATTTTGCTTGATGGTCTGAAATTCAAATGAAAATGTTTTCAGATTACCCGGCACATCCAGAATTTTTTCGAGTGCAAAATCGACCCTGTATGTGGTTCCTGATTTCATGTTTTCATCCGGCCTGAATTCAACTGTTTGTTCATCAATCCAGTAAGCGGATCCTTTGAGGGAAGGAGATATTTCAAACAATTTTCCATCAATGGGTTCGGACATGTCCACGGGTTCAGGAAATGCTTCGGTAAGTCGTATTCTGATCCCATCCTGCCGGCTTAGTTGACCTGCAGAAAAGGCTGCTATGTAGGGGGTAAATCCAGGATCAATGCGTGGGGGACGGGGTGTTTGCTGCTGGCAGGAAAAAAGACCGAACAGAAAAGCAATAATTGCCATTCTGTAAAGAAGGCTCATTAAGATGGATTTCATTATTGTGGGGATATTGGTAGTTTTTGGCACAAACCAAAATTACGAAATCCGGCAATAAAATCCTTTCGAATAACAGTAAGTAATCAACGGAGCCGGAATTCAATAGGTACGCTTACATGAACCGGACTGGGAATTCCGTCCACTTTCCCGGGGATCCATTTTGGAAATACGTTTACTACCCTGAGTGCTTCTTCGTTAAAATATTCCTTGTCGCCATTTACGATCTGTGGGTCTTTCACATCTCCCTCCTCATTCACTGTAAAAATGACGATAACATATCCCTCATCTCCGCGTTTTTTGGCTTCCGGTGGATATTTTAGTTCCTGTTCTATGAATTTTCGAAGTCCTGTCCGGCCATCCCGAAACCTTGGCATCACTATATAAGGGAAATACTCGGTTGAATCACCATCCGGAGTGAAGCAAAATCCCTCAACAAGTTTATCGTCTTCATAAAGGTCATTGCGTATAAGCTGCCCGTTTTCATAATAGGTTTTGAAATTTCCGCTTTTTTCTCCCTTCACATAACGGGCTTCCTGCTTTATGCTGCCATTCTCGCGCCAGACTTTGTAAGAACCATCCAGCAATCCATTTTTGTATTCCTGAACATTCTTAATTTTTCCTGACCTGTACCATTCCTTGAAAGTCCCGTTAAGGATATTTTCCCTGTAATAACAATCCCTCTGTGGCTGGCCATTATCAAAGTAGTAAATAAATTGACCATCTTTGTTGTCTGGCCGTATGGATTTGTAAGTTCCTGCCATCTGGACCTGCCCGGAGAGATAATAATCTTTCACAGAAAAACGGAAACTCCCTTCAGCCGAATCGGTCGAGATAATACGGTAATAATTGGCATCCTCTTCGATGCTTTGCTCCCAGTTCTGATTAAAATACATGGTATCAAGGATGATCTGTCCATTACTGGCGGAGGACCAGACAAATAATAGTATAATGATCATTCTGAGATACATAACAATTTGGTATTGGACTTTATGATAGTTTGTCTGATAATTGCAGGAGGATCTCATGCATTTTCTTTTCCAACTGGTCGAAAGGTATAAATTCGTCGGTAAGTAACAAAATGATCAGCTGGATTTTCTGTTGATGCTGATCCAGTATTCCATATGGTATATTCTTATGGAGACGATATGCCTCTCTGAGCCGCCTTTTCATAAGGTTTCTGTCCACTGCCCTCCTGAATTTACGTTTGGGGACGGTAATGGCAGCCCTGACCGGGTATTTCTGATTGGGATCTGGAGAGAAATCCCAGTATATTTTCAATGGAAACCTGGATATCGCTTTGCCACGTTTCAGCAATTCCTGAATGGCAAGGTTGCTTTTCAAACGCTCTTCCTTACCCAATGTAAATTCTCCGGACATAGTTACAGAGTGATTATTTAATAAATACTCTGAGAATCCGCTAAGTTAAAAAAGTTTATTTCTTGGCGTTGCGGTTGTGCAATTTGATGAACTGCTCAAGTGCCATTGTCATGGAAGGGGCCTCCGGCATGGGAGCTTTTACGTCCAGTCTTAAACCGGCTTTTTCAACAGCACTGGCTGTGGTGGTCCCGAAGGAGGCAATCTTCATGCTTTCTTGCTCAAAATCAGGAAAATTCTGTTTCAGAGATTTAATCCCTGAAGGACTGAAAAAAACCAGCATATCATAGTTGATCAGTGAAAGATCTGAGAGATCACTGCATACTGTGCGGTAAAGTATGGCTTTGGAGTATTTGATCTTTTGTTCTTTGAGTGTCTTGGGTATCTCTTCCTTGTGGATATCGGATAGGGGGACGAGGTAAGCTTCTTCCCGATGTTTGTGGATAAGGTCCATCAAGTCGGAGAATCTCCCGTTTCCATAAAAAATCTTTCGTTTACGGTAAACTATATATTTCTGCAAATAATAGGCAGTTGACTCTGATATGCAAAAATATTTCATGCTGTCAGGAACCGTCACACGCAATTCTTCGCAAATTCGAAAAAAATGATCAACGGAAGTTTTACTGGTAAAAATTACAGCAGTATGTTCCAGTATATCAATCCGGTGTTGCCGGAATTCCTTAGCCGGAATCCCTTCAACATGGATAAATGGCCTGAAATCAATATGCAAATTATTTTTGTCAGCTAATTCGAAATAGGGAGATTTACCGTTTTCCGGTGCCGGTTGCGAAACAAGAATTTTCTTAATCTTCATGAAACTTACACTTTTTAACCTATCCTCTCAATACCGATAAAGAAAAACACCTGTATAAGATCAGAAAGGGTAAAATTTCAAGGGTACAAAGGTATAAAATCAAATAAAATATTAAAACATCTTTATTCATTAAAATTCTCACACCTTTAAATAGTCTTAAAAAATAGGCGGAAAATACTAGTATAATTCCTAAATAGATGAAATAGACCCTGAGTTCTTCACGAATATAAGCCAGGCAAATGACAAGAACTATCAGATAGATTCCCAGGCTTTTATATATCAGAAATATCTGATGAAGGTATTCCCTGAAGACAGAATGGTTATCAAATAGATGTCCCGTGATGTGCAATAACACATATCTGGCAATTAATAGCAACATCAGGCATCCCGAATAACATAAATAGGATAAAATGTCACTCAGCTGAAATACTCGCAGGTTGTAGTAGCCGAAAATAAGATAAATAAAGGCGCCACCGATGAAAACAAAATTAATGTTCAGGGCAATGGCTACCCTTTTTGAAAAAATATTCTGATCTCGCAGCAGCTTTACCGAAAGCTGATAGTTGGAAACAGATTGCATCATCTGGTTCAGGAATTTTTGATAAAACAGTTTCATCAAAGCCAGTAAAACAAGGCTGCCGATAATAATTCCCAACAACCAGTCCGGACGAAGGTCATGCGACCTGGAAGGAGGTAGATCGGAGGCAGTACTTATTTCCGTCAAGGTTTCCTCCTGGGTAGGGGGATTATCTGTCAGGTCTACCAGTACAGGCTTTGAATTATCCCTGGGACAAAAATAGCGGGTGCTGAAATGACTGATGGGATGGTCCTGGATGGGAATAGAATCATCTGTAAGATAATAAGGTACTGCGGTTGTATCGAAACCTATGGGTTCCGGGGGTTTAATTGATTGGAGATACCTCATCCGGGCCTCTGTCCTGGCAATGGAATCCAGCATTTGCTCACGTCTTTCGAGCATTTTAAAGATACTGTCAACCTGGTCCTCATTAAATTTCCTGAACTTGGGGACTGAATCCTGGACAATAATGGAGGTTCTAATAGTATCCTGGCTGGGGTGAAGCATGTGCAAAGATAAGGAAGACTGGGAAAATCAGAAATAGGAAACCACCTTTGATTCTCTACTTTCAATGGAAGAAATATCAGACAGTAGATTATTGGCAAGCCTGCTGGCACCTATACGGAATAGTCCCGCATTTAGCCATTCATCGCCCAGCACTCCTTTAACAATGGAGGCATATTCAAGGGCCTGCCCGGGAGTACTTATTCCTCCCGCTGGTTTGATCCCGACCTTTCGGCCAGACTGTTTCAAAAAAGCCTTGATGGCATGACACATCACCAGCACGGCTTCAGGGGTGGCTGCAGGCTGTATCTTCCCGGTTGAGGTCTTGATGAAATCTGCTCCGGATTCCATGCTGACCATGGATGCTCGGTAAAGGATTGATGGATCAGTAAGTAACCCGGATTCAAGGATCACTTTGAGTTTAGCATCGCCAATGGCATTCTTGATCTGCCGGATCTCGGCCGAAATATAATCAAACTCGTTTTCCAGGAGTTTACCCACTGAAATAACTATATCGATTTCATTGGCACCTGCTTCAACTGCTTTTCTGCTTTCCATTTCCTTTACTTCGGGAAAGGTCTGGGAAGAAGGGAAACCCGCTGACACAGAGGCTATGTTTACCTGTTTTTTAACAAGATTCTCAAGAACAACAGGAACCAGCAAAGGGTATACACATATGGCTGCCACCAGGGGGTATTCCGGAAATTTACCTGGAAAATCATTTATCTTTTCGCACATCATCCTGACCCTGGATGCGGTGTCATCCGTATTAAGGGTTGTCAGGTCCAGAAGGCTGAATATAAGTTTCAGGGATTCAGGATTCTTCTCAATCACCGAACCTGATCTGATATCGTCAAGTGTGGGCTCATTTTTTGACAAATATTGGTAAGAACTCATGATATTGGGTTTATATTTGTAATGCCGTAGGCAAAAGTAAGCTTTTTAAAAACACGAGATTACGCCAGGTCTAGCACACAGCAAATTTCATATGGTTTCGTCCTGCCGGTTCCTTTTCCTGCTCATTTTATGTTTTGGCCTCAAAGTATCAGGCCAGAAAAACATTCAGATATTTTATACTACTACACCTCCACAAATTGATGGCCTCTTTTCACCGGGTGAATGGGATGCAGTTCAGCCTGCCACCGGTTTTATCCAGATGGAACCGGATAAGGGACAGGATGCCACCGAAATTACTAAAGTCTATGCCAGTTTTGACAGTAATAACATATACGTGGCATTCTTATGCATCCAGGGAAACAGTAACCCGATCATGGCAAATATACAAACCAGGGACAAGGTGAAAAGTGGGGATGACGCTGTGATCCTGTTACTTGACACTTATGGTGACAGCAGGAGTGCTTATGGATTTACAGTAAATCCACTGGGTACACAGACTGATTATAAAATTACCGATGACGGGCGAAATATCAATTACGAATGGGATGAGGAGTGGAAAGCTGCATCGGGCCGGTCGGCCGACGGATGGGTTTGCGAGATGACAATTCCCTTTGGAAGTGTTAAGTACAGGGCTTCGGATGAGGTTTGGGGGATAAATTTTGGCAGGATACTCATGAACAATCTGGAGACATCATGGTGGTCGGGTGAAGTAGCTGATAATTTCAGAATATCCCAGGGAGGGCAGCTGGAGGGTATACAGGTACCTGCCAAACCCAAGCGGATTATGCTTTTTCCCTATGTTTCGATGAGGTATGAGAACAGTGATATCACAGGGCTATACAATAAATTAAAGCCTGATGCGGGAGGCGACATTCTGGTGAATCTGTCTTCTAATTTCAGCCTGAATGCAACGATAAATCCGGACTTTGCTTCTGTTGAAGGAGATGTAGTAAAAATCGACCTGAGCGGATGGGAAGTAAATTTCCCGGACAAACGCTTGTTTTTCCAGGAAGGGAATGAAATGTTCGCTATGCGTTACCGGCCTTTTTATTCCCGGAGGATTGGGGACATCAACTATGGTGTTAAGTTTACAGGCAAGGCGGGTGGATATGGCATGAATATCCTGAATGTTATGAGTACTGAAAATACGGAGAGGGGACTTCCGGCAGCTTTTTATACGGTTGCTAGGGTCAAAAAAGACATTTTGAGATCTTCTACCATTGGGGCGATATTCGTGGATAAGTCCGATTTTGATACTACCTATACCCGGTCATTCGGATTGGACTGGGTCCTGAATCCGGGAGAGCGATGGAAGATCACCGGGCAGATACTGGGCAGCTATCCCGGAGATTTACTCAAACACAGCGGTGGATTTCTCAGGGTAGCGCATGAGTCAAACAAACATCACCTTCATCTTCGGTATACGGTACTGGGTGAAAATATTGCAGACAACATTAACCAGACCGGGTTCCTGACGGATGATGACAGGCATGAACTGGATGCAGATCTTAGTTATACATTTTGGTTCAATGAATCATTTATGCGGTATATCAGAGTTTTCCTCGGGAATAAAGTTTTCTGGGGGATTGACGGTACGCTCAGGGGATACAGGTTCAGGGATTATATCCGCTTTTACCTGGCCAATAATTTCAGTTACAGATTTAGTACTGATTATCAGTACGCGGTTCGTGCCAGCAGTGATGCATCCGGACAGCCGGTAGATCTTCATTTTTACAATTATTATCTGGAGAATGAATTGGGCTATAATACAGACGCATCTTCCAATGCCTCAATTTCATTTACAACAGGAAGGAATTTCAACAGGAAAATGAAGATACTTAGTGGGGACGTTGCCCTGCAGGCCATTAACAGGTTGACGGTCGGATACAATATTTCATGGTTGGATTTTCAACCTGACACCATCTCATATCCTGGGATCCGGCTGGAGCACAGTACCCTGCTGAATATTTTAACCCTGGATTATTATTTTACAAACAATCTCTGGTTAAGGCTTTTTGGCCAGCATAACACCTATAACAAAAGGGTTTACCTTTACGGGCAATTCGGCTGGCGTTTCAAGCCACCGTTTGGCGCCCTGTACCTGATCTATGCAGGGGATAATTATTTTGACCATAGCACGAATCAGTATTTTGATCACCGGACAGTATTCCTGAAGTTCACCTATCCCATTGGATTTTGATGATGGCACCAGAAAAACAGGCATGTCCCGGTCGGGTGATCTTGGGTATACCTATGGATTGCATACCTGCTTTATCAAAGCTGATAGCTCTGTCACAAGGGGAAAATACGTTACCATATGGAAAAGAAAGGCTGACGGATCATGGAAATTTGTACTGGATGGAGGGATTGAAAGACTATAAGATCATAGCTTGGGATTATTACGGTGTCTATCCCTGTCCCTCTCTGTTTTTTTGGACAGGGTCATTTTAAAAGCCTCTGTCAGGTCTACCCCGGTTTGATTGGCAAGGCATACCAGCACAAAAAGAATATCAGCCATTTCTTCCGAAAGGTCTTTATCTATCTCGGATGGCTTGAATGATTGCTCACCATATTGCCGGGCCATGATCCTGGCGAGTTCTCCCACTTCTTCCATCAACAGGGCAGTATTGGTCAATTCATTAAAATAGCGTTGCCCGTAGGATATTATCCATTGGTCAACGGCGGACTGAACCTCCTTGAGTGTCATTATTCGCGGTTTTTGGTATCTATGATAATGGTGACAGGACCATCATTCAACATTTCAACCTGCATGTATGCACCAAACTCTCCGGACTTCACATCCCGGCCGATATCATTTGATAACTGATCGATGAACTGTTCATACAAAGGGATGGCAGTTTCGGGTCTGGCGGCCCGGATATAGGAAGGCCTGTTCCCTTTTCTGGTACTTGCATGCAGGGTAAACTGGCTGATCACCAGTGCCTCACCCCCAGCCTCTGTGAGGGACAAATTCATGATCCCTTTCTGATCCCGGAAAACCCTCAGCCTGGAGATCTTTCCACTGAGCCATTCAAGGTCTTCATGGTTGTCTGCCTCCTCAATGCCAAGAAGGATAAGCAAACCATTTTCTATCCGGGCTTTCTCCTGCCTATCAATGTTAACCGAAGCAAAGGTGACCCGCTGAATGATTGCCCTCATTGAGTTTTATTGAAATACGGAATCATCAATACCAGCGTTGAGTTTAATGTTGTCAATCGTAGCAGAAATTTGCTGGGGGCCTATAGCAAGGTCTAATTTATGGGGATATAATATACCATCAACATCTTTGTATTCAGATAAATGTGTTGTCTGGACCATTTCACCATCGGGAGTTACTTCTACTTTATCTTCCCGTAGTCTCAACCCCGTTTCTGTATCATAATAGTCATAGCTTGTTCCGCTGCCGGGATGAGAAACCTCCAGCATATAGGTTTCCTTTCCGTTAACCATTTCAATACTTTTTAACTGGACTGTATAACCGAGGTCCTCATAATTTAATTCTCTCATAAACTGAGATTGTGCCTGAAGGTTTTCCAGTTGCTCTCCTTCCAGTACCTGCTCACCCTGCATACCACTCATCTTGCCAACTTTTCCATCAAATTTTGTATCCGACAGTACACTCCCACCCATACTTATGGTCATCCTGTACTTATCAGGCGCTTTCTGGTACATTTTTGCATCGATGGTCATCCCTTGCATACTCATCTTCATATCTATCTCAACATCCTTAAGGGCTTCAAGTTTCTCCCTTCCTCCGATGGCTGCCAGGTAATTCTCAACCACAGCTTCAGCGGTTAATCCTGCAGGCAGGGCTTTTTTAAGGCTGGCAGGATCAATATAGTTACCTTCAACATCGTAGTAATTGATCGTGTTATCAGGACTGAGAGCAGCCAGGTTTTCTGCAATATCATCCGCCTTCCCGACAACGAAAACATGACTGTTTTCAGGTCTGATATATTTGTTGGCCATCTCGGTGATGTCATCGGGAGTAACTGCGGCAAGGGTTTTGAGATAATTTGCATAATAATCTGCCGGGAGTCCGTACCTGGCTATATTCAAGGCAAATCTTGCCACCGTGGCTGGTTGTTCAAGTGCCAGGGCAAAGGTTCCTGTCAGATAGTTTTTTACCTTTTCAAGTTCTTCCGGTGACACGGGTTCAGTCCGGATCCTTTCCATTTCATAAAGGATCTGGGTTATGGCACTATCCGTTACTTCATTCCTGACATCTGCTCCGGCATTGAAGCTGCCGATGTATTTATCCTGGCTGAGGGATGAATAAGCACCATATGTATAACCATGATCTTCCCGCAGGTTCTGGAACAACCTGTTATTACTTCCCCCGAGCAGGACATTCATAACACGAGCCTTGATATAATCATCCGTTCCAAGGGTGAATTCTACAGGATATCCTACCACAATAACAGATTGTACAGCGACCGGGCGATCCACAATGGAGACCTGCAGCGTTGCCGGTACTTCTGGAATGGGATATTGTTTGGAAGGTACTTCACCCGGGGCCCAATCTCCGAAATACTTTTTGGTCAGTTTTTTTGCTTCTTTCAAATTCATATCACCAACAATAGCCAGGTAGGCGATATTGGGTCTGAAATATGTATCATAATAATCCTCACACATTTTCACGTTGACCGATCCTACTGTAGCCTCTGTAGTGACTTCTCCATAAGGATGGTCTTTCCCGTAAAAAAGTGCATCCGATACCACTCCCGAGATGGCAGCGGGGTCATTCTTATTGTAGGCAAGTGCCGAGATGGTTTGTTT
Source organism: uncultured Bacteroidaceae bacterium (assembly GCA_963767555.1). Taxonomy (GTDB): domain Bacteria; phylum Bacteroidota; class Bacteroidia; order Bacteroidales; family SM23-62; genus SM23-62. The sequence goes on from CAVYEL010000028.1 coordinate 75,643, forward strand.
TTTTACCTTATCCAGCTCATCCTGGTTAAAAACAGGATTTAGCAGGATATCGGACATGATCTCCAAAAGCTTGTTATTATGCTTTTTCAATGCAGATCCATAAAGCGATCCGGAAGAAGTGCTCAGGTTTGCGCCGATGAAGTCAATTTCTTCATCGATCTGGTCCTTGGAACGGGTGGTTGTTGCAGTTCCAAGCAATTCTCCGGCAATACTGGTGTACCCCAGGCTGTCACCTTCGGCAAAGGGCTTGATGTCGAGCACCAGTGAATAAGAAACACGTGGTATTTTATGGTTCTCAACCAGAAACACCTTCAAGCCGTTTTTCAATTCGAAAGTTTTATAATCACCCACCTGTATCACAGGGGCTGGCCCTGGTTCGGGGGCCCGTGTCCGGTCAACCTGGCCGTTCAATACATTCGGAAGGAGAAGAAAGAAAAGGAGGGTATATGCTAAATATTTCATGATTATTTATTGCTTTGGGGTTCTTGATCTTTGGGTAAATAATATAGGACAACACGGTTTTCCGGGACAAGGTATTTTTTGGCGACCTCAACGATATTATCTGGTGTGACTGCCAGGTATTTTTCGATTTCCGTATTGATCAGATTAGCGTCCCCGAAAAATGTATAGTAATTGGCCAGGCTTTCAGAAATTCCCTCCATAGTGGTATTCCTGCTGATGAAATCATTTTCAGTCTGATTCTGAAGTTTCTGAAATTCCCGCTCGGTTAAGCCTGATTTAATCACTCTTGTAATTTCTTCGTCCACGGCTGCTTCAAGGTCCTCCAGGTTTACTTCAGAATTGGCTATCCCATAAACAATAAATACACCTGCATCCTCAAGGGCCAGAGGAATGGCTCCGGCTTCAAGGGCCACCTGTTTGTTATCAACCAGAGCCTTGTAGAGTCGTGAGCTTTGTCCACCGGACAATAAGGTCTGGAGCATTTCCAGAGCATAGGAATCAGGGTCACCCATGGCAGGCATCTTGTATGCAGTGAATAATGCGGGAAGTTGGATATTATCATAAACTGTTTTCCTGATTTCTTCTGTTTGTGGAGGTTCCTTGACCTCGGGACGGTAGATTTCGTGTCCACCCCGGGGAATATCTGCAAAATAATATTCTACTATTTTCCTGGTCTCTTCATATTCCAGGTCCCCGGAGATTACCATTACCCCGTTTTCAGGCACATAAAAATGATTATGGAATTCGATGAATTCATGCAATTGCGCCTCGTCTATATACTGCACGTCACCAATAGGGACCCAGCGATAAGGATGGCTTGTAAACGCATTCGAAAAAACTTCTTCAAGAAGGGATCCGTAAGGCTGGTTATCAAACCGCTGGCTTCTTTCTTCCTTGATCACATTCCGTTGGGTTTCTACCCCAACGCTGTCGATCCTGAGTTGCAGTAACCTGTCCGATTCAAGCCAGAGTCCCAATTCAAGCTGGTTTGATGGGAGGATCTCATAATAAAGGGTCTGGTCGAAAGAAGTCCCGGCATTATGGACACCTCCAGCATTGGTTACATATTCAACAAAATCTCCCCTTTCCACATGTTTGGATCCCTCGAACATGAGGTGTTCAAAAAAGTGGGCAAATCCGGTCCGGTCCGGTTGCTCATTTTTTGATCCCACATGATAGGTAATGTTTATGGCTACTATGGGAGTTGAATGATCCTGGTGCAGTATGACATGCATACCGTTTTCCAGGGTAAATTCCTGGTATTCGATCCGGTTTAGCTGGGCATCAGCAAGGGCAAAACAGACAAAAAGGGCGATAAAGCCCAGGAGAATTCTTTTCTTTTTCATAAGGGTTTGTTTCTGATTGATTATCAAAAATAACTGAAAATCATTACCAGTGGTTCACCATGAAGAAGAAAACATGGCAGAAACTTAAAAATAAACAGAAAAGGTTAATGGCGAAAGCTTATTTTGAGCCGATGAACTTTAAAATACTCTGAAGCAATAATTCCTTATTCAGGGGCTTACTGAGAAAATCATTACAACCCGCTTCTATACATTTTTTTTTGTCCTCCTGCATGGCGTATGCAGTCTGTGCAATAATGGGGATCTTTTTCGAAGATTTACGAATTTCCCTTGTTGCGTCATATCCATTCATACCAGGGATCCGGATGTCCATCAGAATGACATCGATATTAGCGTTTTCATGATATAGTTTCACTGCATCATCCCCTGTTCCTGCATGCAGGATCAGGATGCCGGAGGGTCTGAGGAATTCCTTAAGCATGAACAAGTTGAGCGGTTCATCCTCAACAATCAGGATGGTATTCTTTTTCCAGCTGCCAGTGGGTATTTTGGTGATTTGTTTTGCTTTCGGTATAATGTCCGGCTTAACCGGGATGGTTATGTATGGCAGGGAAAGATAAAAGCTGGTTCCTACCTTTTCCTTTGATTCAAGCCAGAGTTCCCCGCCCATTAAATGTGCCAGGTTCCTGGAGATTGCGAGCCCAAGCCCAGTCCCTCCATACAATCTGTTATAGGTTTCGTTGATCTGCCGGAACCTTTCAAAAACGGATAACTGTTTTTCCCCGGGGATCCCAATACCAGAATCCTTCACATAAAAAGTCAGGTATTTGTCTTCATTGATTTCAAAACCAAACCGGATAAATCCTTTTTCTGTGAATTTTATGGCATTATCCAGCAGATTTGAGAGGATCTGTCTTAACCTGTTGGGATCTGTTACCACATCAACCTGTTCATCGGGCACAAAATACTGAAATTCCAGGTGCTCCTTTTCCTTGATCTGCAATATCTCAAGGAATTGCTGGTACAACTCTGACATGATGGAATTTGCCCGGCACGGAACAGTTTCTATGGTCATGTGCCCTGACTCTATCTTGGCAAGATCAATGATATCATCAATCAGATTCAACAATGTTTTGCCATTGTTGGCAATGATGTTAATAAATTCATTGCGTTTTTCCGGAGTGAGGGATTCTTCCTTTAATAGTTGTGAGAATCCAATAATCCCGTTCATGGGGGTACGGATCTCATGTGACATATTAGCCAGGAATGCGGATTTTAACCTGTCTGATTCTTCAGCTTTTTCCTTGGATTTGATCAGTTCAAGTTCAGCATTTTTTCGGATGGTAATATCCCTGAATTGGCCCTCAAATGAGCTGGATTTTGTCCGGCTGTCCTTTATGATCCCTCCGACGGCATGCATATACATCATTTTACCGTTGGCATTGATGATCCTCAATTCCACATCGAAGGGAACCTCCTTATCCATGGTTTCATTAAGTGTTGATAAAAAATCCTCTTTATCTTCAGGGTGGATCAGAGACATGAAAGTGGATTCGGTCAGCACCAGTTCACCTGGATTATAGCCTAAAAGGCGATAAGCCTGATCCGACCATTCAAGATCTTTGGTCTTCTGGTTATATGACCAGCTGCCTGAAAGGGAGATCTCCTGTGCCTTGTTTAATTTTTTCTGAGATTGTATTAAATCTGTTGTAGCCTCTTTTAATTCTTGTATGTGTTTCTTCAGCACCAGGTTTTTTTCCTGGATTTCTTCTGATTGTTTCTCTATTTTTTGTTCAGCATTTTTTCGTTCTGTAATGTCTTCGAAAGTCCCAAGGATACCTATAACTTCTCCCTCGGTATTAAGCATGGGCAATTTGTTGGTTTCAACCCACATGATCCTGTCTCCAGGAACTTTCACAGTTTCGCGGAATCTCAGTTTGGGCTTTTTTGACTTCAAAACCTGCTTGTCATCCTTTCTGTAAACTGATGCCGATCCCTTCCATGATAGTTCGAAATCAGTCTTGCCAACGATGTCAGCCGGTTCCTTAAGTCCGGCATCCTGGGCAAACATCGTGTTGCACCCAAGGTACTTAAACTCAGTATCCTTCCAGAAAATGCGCTGGGGGATATGATCCAGGATCATCTGGAACATTTTCCCGGGGATCATAGTATTGTGCTTAAAGGCATCTATCAGGTAACCCAGGTTGTCAAGTGAACCAGTATACTTTAGTAAACTGATTTGCTCTTCCAGTTTCTGGATCTTTTCAAGGAGTTCCTTTTTTGATGGATTAAGACTCATTACCTGGTAAATATATGATTTCTCTTAATTGTTACGGCAAGTCCGGTGGAATTCCACATTGACGGCTTTAGGATTTTCAATGGTTTTAAAAAATTGATCCATGTATTTTAAGATTTTATCCAATTCTTTTTCTGTTAAAAAAGGAACACTGCGGCAGGTTTCGTAAATCTTTTCCCTTCTTTGCCTGAATTCATCCAGTGTCCCTTGCAGTTCTGCATCCGGCCTGCAGAAACCACGGTAATACCGGGTCCTGACTGATTCGATGGGCAGCTGTTCTGCCGGAGCTGCATAGGGAGCATTGACCATCCCGCACCAGTCAAAGTCAAACGGGACCACAATGGGTAAGGCTATGCTTTCAGTCTTTAAAAGTTCTACATTGTGCAATGCCCAGACAGACCAGTCAGTATTCCCTATCATGTATTGAAATACTGACATCATTGTAGTTTTTGACCTATTGGTTCTATTCTGTGCAACCCGTTCAACTTCAAAGAGCTCACAACCATTCCTACGTGCCATTTGCTGATTGGGTTCTATCAGAAATGCCATTTTTTCAAGCGTATCAACCTTTCCCTCGGTATCAGCATAAGTCAGGTGTACCAGCCTGACCTGGAAACTTTCTTCTGTAAAAAGATTATAAAGTTTATAGGCTAAATATTCCTTCAGTACATTTTGTTCATATAGATCTTTTCTCGTTCGGCAATGTGTAACGAGTTTGATTTTATCCTGTCCTGTAAAAACGGTGTTAATTACAGTAGTATTTGAAAAGTTCAACCGCAGGGGAGGGAAATCACAATTGACCGGATCCTTCCTGAAGTTTCCTCGCAGCCTGACCTTAATTGGAAGTATAATTTCATTCCCTTCCGGGTCATTATATTTTATCTCTGCCGGATGCTCCTCTTTTTCCTCAATGTCTCGAAGAACTGTCTTCATGTCCATGTTCAGGGTGAGGTACAGTACTTCATCTGACTGGAATAAAGGCGTGGGAAGCTCAGTCCTATCCGAAGGAATATCCTGCGCATTAAGCCAGGAGGCAGGAATGGCCGGGCAAATTAAAACCAGTAATAATAGAAACACCCCCTTTTGTATTTTGATGGATCTCATCATTTGTAAAATTTTCCGGAAAAGAATAACCCTGGTGAAATTAGATGACAAATGAATTCAGCAATGATGGAATTGATTTATTCCAATGTAATAAAAATTAACGAAACTTTTTCCTGGTCCCGGATGAATTTACCAGGGACAAAGTGTCATTTTCGATAATAACACCTTGTATTTCATGACCATTTGAATAAAATGGAACATCCATGGCGTATACCCTGGATTGATAGAGGGGGGTAATTTTCTGAACACTCGTATGTCCGATAAAAATCCTGCTGGCCTGGAATACTGAAAGGATTTTATTTATTTCTTCCTGAGGAAGGCGTTTGTATTCATGGTTGTCTTCCACGTAACCCCTGTACCAGAAGGGTCCGTTTTTACCCAGAATGGTCTCCTGGTTTATATCCCCATGGGATTCCCTGCCGGGATGGTTCAGAAAATATCTAACATTATTATTGATTTCATGCAAGGATAATCCAACTTCAACAAATTCTGGAGATAAACCGGCATGTACAAACAGGTAGTCGTTGATTTTCAGAATAGTATTTTTCGTTCTTAGCCATTGACCAAGAATGGTTTGTTTGCCATACAATCCTGCATAGGTCAGGTTTAATTTATCGGCCATTAAGAGGTATTTATCGGCGACATAGGTATCAATATTGTTCATTACCATGATCTCATGATTGCCAAGGACCAGGTGGACTGCTCCACCTGCAGCAGCAGCCTGACCATCGAGCCGGTATAATAACCAAAAGGCTTCTGTGACCTTATCGCCGCGGTCAAATATATCTCCCAGAAAAACGAGGTGGCCCTTACCCCATGTCCAGTTTAATCCGTCATCAATAATACCGTTACCGTGCAGAAAAACAAGCAGGCTGTCGTAACCTCCATGGATATCACCTATTACCATGATTTTTTTTACGGCCTGAATTTGATCCGCTGGTATTTCCCGTTGTTTGTTAATCCGGTATTCCAGGCTGTCCTTTGAAAATCCCTTCATTAAAAATGGATCGGATTCAGCCCTGAAACTGGCTTTTACCCTGGATGTCATTCGCCTTGTTGAGTCATGGTCCATGTAAAAGGCCTTAATCTTTCGTTGTCCTTTCCATCTGATATATGGGCCATCATGAAAATCGGGCAGGTTTTTCAAAAATGCATCACGAAGGTATTTTGATATCTCGGAGTGGGCATAAGAGATGGATTCATCATATGCTGTGGACCTGTATATGTTTTGGTGGTTCAGTGCAGCCCCGTTTCGCACGAGATACTTTACTGATTTAAGGTTTCCCTGCCGGGCGGCATAAATCAGGCAGGTATTATGAGCTGAATCCAGGGCATTGACTTCCGCCTGATGGGATACAAGCAGGGCAATTTTCTTTTTATTCCCCTTTTCAGCAGCACACATCAGGGGACTTTTACCATTGACAAACTGGTTAACATCCGCTCCCTTGTTAATCAGGTATTCGGTTACCCTTTTATGGCTGTACAAAATGGAATATACCAGAAAGGTAGCAGCACTGTCACCATACACCGCGTTGACATCATGATCTGCCAGGTATACATCCAGTTTCTCAAAATCTTCGTTATCCAGGTATCCGAATACCGGATCACCAGCAAAAACAACAAGGTTTTGTCCAATCAGACAGGCAATCAGAAATATTTGAAATAATCCTTTCAATACCGGATAAATAAGGTTGCAAATATAAGAATTTTTTATGCCAGGGATATTTGTATCCGGGACCGCAGTAGAAACCCAATGCTATTCATATTTCAGTGATTGGGCGGGATTCGTATTGGCTGCCCGAACGGTTTGGATACCGACCGCCAGGAGGGCAAACAGAATAACAAGCAGACCGGTGATAACAAAAACCAGCCAGCTTATTCCGGCCTTGTAAGGATAGTTTTCAAGCCATTTGCCAATAACCCACCAGGTAAGGGGGGTGGCTATCAGGATGCCCAGGAGTATGAGTTCAAGGAATTCTTTAGACAGTAAGATCAGGATCCGGTTGACATTTGCTCCATTCACTTTTCGAATGCCAATTTCTTTGGTACGCTGAATGGTGGTATACGATGATAATCCGAATAGTCCCAGGGCCGCAATTAAAATGGCCACCACTGAAAATACACCCACAGCAATGAAGATCTGTTTCTCAATTCGGTATTGCCGGTCATAAAACACATCCAGGAAAAAATAGTTAAAGGGATTTCCCGGGAAAAATTCATCGAATCTGGATTTCAGTTCATCAATGGCCTGGTCTACCCGGCCCGGACTGATCTTCATGGCAAAAAATTCTACATTAGCAGGTAAATATCTATATAGCAACGGAATGGGTTCCTGTTTTAAGGACATTTGATGGTAATCCGCAATGACCCCTACGATATGCCTGTCTTCCCCGTCCTGACGTACTTTTTGTCCTATGGCTGCTTCCGGAGAATCATAGCCAAGGAAAGACACACTTTTGGCATTAATGATGACTGCCAGGTTTTCTGTACCAAATTCAGGCGAAAAATTTCGTCCGGCAAGCAATTCGATGTCAAATGCCGGAATATAATCTTCATCCATTCCAATTTTATATATAACTCCCCTGTTCTGCTCTTCATCCACCCTGCGAATACCACTCGCCCAAAATATCTCCTCCCCAGGCACATTGGTAGACGCTGTTAGATGTTCAATGCCAGCAATGGAATTAATTTCGTTTTTAAAGGTTCTGAATACTTCATCGAAAGTTGTATCAATCCCAACACCGGGGCCCCTGAGCACCAGCATCTGGTCAATATTGATACCGAGATCCTGGTTTCGCATATGCCTCAACTGGGAATAGATCAGGATGGTTCCTGAGATGAAAGCTACAGAAGCAGTGAATTGGAAAACAACAAGGATCTTCCTGAGCACATACCCATGGCCCGAAGTACTGAATTTTCCTTTAACCACTTCGACAGGTTTGAATGAAGAAAGTATGAATGCCGGATACAGACCAGACAACAGAGCACCGACCAGGAACAATACACTCAACCCGGCCCAGAAAAACGGTTCACCAAACAATGACATGGTGAGGTTCCTTCCGGTGAGTTGGTTAAAAGACGGGAGTATCAGGGCCACAATGAGTATGGAAATGCCTGCTGCCATCAAATTCATTAATAATGCTTCGCTGAGGAATTGGCAGATCAGCTGCTGGCGGTGTGCCCCGACAACTTTCCGTATACCTACTTCCCGGGCCCTTTCCAATGCCCGGCTGCTGCTGAGGTTGATGTAATTCACCCAGGCAATGATTAAGACGAACAGGGCGATTAATGAAAGCATGAAAACAGCATCTGCATCACCGTTTTCATCCGGTTCAGATTCCTGAAGCAGATCGGAATGCAGGTGGATATTCTCGATTGGTTGGAGGATAAACTCCTGGTAACCATTGTATTCATTCCATTCTTCTTTTCGCTCTTCCGCCAGCCAATCGGCAAATTTTTGCTGAAATTCGAGTGGATCAGTCCCTTCTTCCAGCTGGATATAAGTATTGAAATCATACCATCCCCAGGCCGTCCTGCTCTGGTTATCTGAAAGCTGATGCAGGGTCTCTGCAGAGACCAGCACAGTAAACTTGATATGGGAATTATCGGGTATATCCCTTATCACCCCCCTGACTTCACAGGTATGTTCGTTCCAGAAGATGATTTCCTGGCCGATGGGATCATTTTCGCCGAAATATTTTTTGGCAGTGGATTCAGTAATGACAGCTGTATATGGTTTTGTAAGGGCTGAAGTATCCCCCAGGACCAGTTCCCAGTCAAACATCTTTAAAAATGATGGGGTGGCTACCTGTATTTTCCGTTCCCGGAAGGATATGTTATCTTTTGTGCTGATAATGCCTTCATCAGGGAATGCCCAGGAAAAGTCAAGAACTTCCGGGAAATTGGTTTTCATGGCCGGTCCTACGGCAGGAACTGCGGCGGCACAGGCGAACATCAGCTCCCCGTTCCTGTAGCCATCGTACCTTACTCGGTATATATTTTCACTGTTCTGGTGGAAATTGTCAAAACTATGTTCATAAAAAACATATTGCAGCAGTAAAAGGCAGGCTGCTATACCAACCGACAGGCCGAGCAGATTAAGAATGGAAAAAACTTTGTTTTTTATAATATTCCGGTAAGCAGAAAGCAGGTAATTGGACAGGATCTGAAACATAAAAATACTTTTAAGAGATGAATCTCATGCAATTATTCCATCACAGGTCCTGTCCTGAAAATCAGAAAGTAATTACTTTCTTCCCTGATTTAATAAAATCTGTCAGATAGGTACCTGTATATTTGACCTCAATTCCCAGGTCCTCCAGTTTGGGAGATACCCCATACTGGTCTGCGCAACCCTTGCAGGCCAGCAACTCAACTCCCTGGTCCTTCATTTTTTTCAGGGAGGCCTGAATGTCCTTGTCCTCACTGCTGAGCTTGGCTGACGGTCCCCATACAAGCAGGGTTACCTGGTCCCACCACCCGTTTTTCTGGGCATTAAAAGCATACATAAACACCATTTTATGGGCGACATCCGGATCACCACTGGTCCATACGATCAACAGGTGGCTTGCCCCTTTTTCCTCCTTCATTTCTTTCTGAGTCTCATTCATGGTTTTCGACGGATTGGTAGCCATTAAAGTTACAGAAGCCAGGCTAAAAAGCACAAGCGTAAGCATAAAAACTTTTTTCATTTCAAGCAGGTTTTATGATTAATAATGGAGTAAAGGTTGAAAATCAGGGTGTCAATTCCAATTTAAAAACTCCATTTCAGTCGGAGGAACCAAAGAGTGATGCACTGGCGGGATTTGTCACCGGTAATAATATTTTCCTGCTCCACGTTGAAATATTGGAGGAAGAATGCCAGGTCTAAATTGGAGAGGATATTATAGGAGAGATTGGGACCGATGAAATATCCTTTCAATTTGGGGAAATACATACCGGACAGGGAAGCAAAAAAAAGCGGTGTGACCTGATAGGACCCTGAAGCAAAAATATTATGTTCTGTGAAAGCAAGCTGCTTTACTGTCAACGGTCCCGAATAATAATCAATAAAGCCATATGGAGAGAAATAAGGATTGCTGGAATAGAGGTATTCACCCTGTAACATCAACGTATTTGGAAAGGTATAGTCTATCCCCACTGAACCCATAAACATTCCTGTGGTATCACTGAAATTTTGTTTTGGATGGAAATATGTGGCTTCTCCCCGGAAACCTGCCCCACCAATGTTTCCTGACCAGCCTATACCCCCAAGGTAATCTTCTTCACTCAGGATCCCGGCCAGGAACTGGATGTCATAAGAGAACACATTAAAACGGTACTTGGCTGCAGCTGTTATCCTGTGCGCACTGTCAATTTTAACAGCCATATCTATGCTGGAGGTGAAATTGGGATAAAACTGCAGGCGCACTGCATCTGCACCCGGACGTTCTTCGTAATCAAAATCAAAATAGGAATAGGTGTTGAATACATCATTAACATTCCAGACGAATGTTTGTCCCCAGTTAATCCGCTGTCTTCCTGCAGTGGCAGAAAACCCTTCTGTAGTATATTGAAACCATAGACGGTCAATGGCTGAGTTCAACACATAAGACTCCCCGCTGAGCAGGTTAAAGGATAGGTCGAACAGGCCATTTTCTTTGGCTATATTATCTATATATCCAGGAATGAGCTTAAGGGTTTCTCCATACATCAGCCTGTTCCGGAACTGTATGCTGGCATTGAGATGTTCACCTCCATACCAGTAAAAATTAAGCCTGTTATGGAAAAGGCCATCCAGGATCCAATCCTCGCTGGGATCTTCAAACATGGCAGATTGCATGTTGGAAAGATAGCCTTTGAATTCAAAGGAACTGAATTTTTCCTGGGCAATGGCGGAAACCGAAAATGTCAATAATAGTATGTACAGGCAGGCTCTGTTCACTAAAAACTTATTTTACCTCATCCGATAAGACCTTACCATCTTCTATGGTGATCACCCGGCGGGCTTTTTTCATAACCCGTGCATCATGGGTGGCAAAAATAAAAGTGATGTTTTCTTCTCGATTCAGCCTTTCCATGATATCCAGCAGATTTTCTGTAGCTTCTGTATCCAGGTTCGCGGTGGGTTCGTCGGCCAGCACAAATTTTGGTTTGGAAGCCAGTGCCCGGGCTACAGCCACCCGCTGTTGTTGACCGCCTGATAGTTTGGATGGACGGCTGTTGAGTCGGTCTCCAAGTCCCACGGCTTCCAGCAATTCTTTGGTCCGGGCATCTCTTTCGGTTTTTGGCTTTCCCTGCAGGTGCATAATGAATTCAACATTTTCCTTGGCTGTCAGCACGGGGATAAGGTTATAGGCCTGGAAAACGAACCCGATATTGGAAAGCCTGAAATTGATCAGCTCGGATGATTTTAATGAGCTGATATCAACGCCTCCAATGGTAATTTTCCCGGTGCTTGGATTGTCCAATCCACCGAGCATGTTCAGCAGGGTGGTTTTGCCTGATCCTGAGGGACCGACAATGGCCGCAAATTCACCCTCTTCAAATGACAGGTCTATGCCCCTGATGGCATGGACCTTTATCTCAGATTCATTATAGATCTTTTCCAGATTTTCAATTTCAATTACTTTCATGATAAATATTTTAATTTCATTACATATCAATTCTTAAAGCCTCTGAGGGGTTCAGTTTCATCGCTTTCCTTGCCGGGTAGATGGCAGCAAGTACCCCGGTTAATACAACCAGGAAGATCAGCTGTATAAAGGACTCCCAACCTATGGTCGGGTAGATCATGGGACTGAACCCTATGGCTTCAAAACCTTCCTGGTAAAGGGATGTAAGGTCCAGCCCTGTCCTGCCGGTATACCAGATCAGGCCATAGCTTATGGCCATTCCAATGATTGCTCCGGTCATTCCCAGGAATACGGTTTCCAGCATGATCATGCTGAAAACCCTTTTCTTATTCATTCCTATGGCCATAAGCATACCCAGTTCCTTGATCCTTTCCAGCACAGCCATCAGCATGGTATTCACAATACCAAAGCCAAGGGCCAGCAGTATGATGATCATAAAAATAAACAGGTAGTAATTCATGGCTGAAGTATACATGCCGGCTTCCGGCATGATCTCATCCCAGGTCTGCACATTCATCCCGGGCATAATTTTACTAACCTGCTCAGCAACCTGGTCATCATGCTCTACTGATGTAAGCAGGATGGCCAGCTGGTTCACCTGATCTGAATTCAAATTGGCAACAGGAGCTATATCCCCCATCCGGACAAATAGGTTCAGTCCGTCAAAAGCAGAGTTGCCTGTTTTGTAAATTCCCACAACACGGAAGGCATCATAGGCAATGTGACCATCCAGTGATTGGAAACTTAATACGATCCTTCTTTTAAGCCTGTATTTTATCGATGCTGCTTTTATATGGAATGCGAATTTCCCGGCATCTGATTTTCCGAGCAAGCCAGCCAGGGCCTTGTCAAAGTCAGCTTCAGTCCTGAATTGTTTATCCGTAAGAGAGTCAAGCAGAGGAAGTACTGAGTGCAGATTCTTTTTTTCTGACAACCTTTCCAGGTCCTCAGCAGTTATTTTATAGTAAGTCAGTTTGAGTATTTTTGCCAGTTTCTCACCGATGACGATTGGCTTCCTCCCGTCTTCTCCAAAGAATGACCCCCCGCCTACTACCAGTGATTCAGCAATCCCGGTGACCTGCCTTTCCCTTTCAACATCAACCCCGTTGATCATGACCCCTGAAGCATTTCCCGAAGTGCTGGCCATGCCCAGGATCTTGATCCTCGGACTTACACCTTTGACTTCCGGTATCTTTTCAATCTGATCCACATATTTTTGATAATCATCAATCGTATATTTCGGTTCATTATTATCCAGGTAAGTTGGATGATGAACCTGGATATGAGAAGCTTCATTCCCTATGGCCATCTTTACGCGTGAATCTATCATGCCAACAAACACTGCCACCATGTAAACACCGCCGAAGATGCCGAAGGTAAACGCAACGATCACTACCAGCGAGCGGATCTTGTTACGCCATACATTTTTCCAAGAAATTGACCAGATCATTTTATTCTTTCTTTATTTCGTTTATGAACGCAATGCTTTAATTTCCTTCAGCCTGAGCACAGAATATATGGGAGGAATGATGGCCAGTATGAAGATGATCATTACAACGGCCGTCTGGCCGGCAAAATAGAAACCTTCAAACCTGGCCGGCATAATCGGTTCAAATCCATATGATTCAAAAATCTCTGCATATTCACCTGTAAATCGTATTGGATTCTTGACCAGGTAGCCTATCACCGGCAGACTGCCAATAATTCCGGATGCAGCTCCGACCAGTCCCATCATCAGCATTTCGATCAAAAGGATGAGTCCCAGTTTCTTCTTTTGCATGCCCACTGCAACCATCACCCCGAATTCCCGCCTTCTTTCCGTTGTCATCATGATGAGGGTTCCCAGGACACCAAATCCCACAATGAGATATAATACGCCAAGCATGATATAGCCCCCGGCCTGGTCGCTCTGTATCTGCTGAACCAGCTCAGGGTTCATTTCTTTCCAGTCCATGATCTCATAGGTGCCATTTCCCAACAGGCCTTCTATATCTTTCTTGGTATTTTTAAGATCCTCCGAATCATGTACATTGATCACCAGGGAAGTCAGCATGTTTTCTGCTCCATAAAAATCCTGCGCAATTGGGAGAGGCATAAATACAAGGCGACGGTCCAGCTCAGGGTTTGGCATATCAAGGATTCCTGTGACCGGATAAATACCGGCTGCACTGGCGCCATGATATCCAGTACTTAATAATGTCAGGGTATCATTCAGTTTCAGGTTAAGGAATTCTGCCAGTCTGCCGGATACCAGAACTCCTTCGGATCCCTGATCAAAGTACCTGCCTTCCTTGATCTTTCTGTCAGGATGCGTGAGATCAAGCTCTTTGACCGGATCAATGCCAACTACCAGGACCCCCTTTGTTAATTCACCCGTCGAAGCCAGGGCAAATGATTCAAGTCTTGGGATCACTGCTTTAATATTGTCAGCCGATTCAATATCACTGACCATGTCTGCCTGGTAGGCGAAAGTATTGTCAAGTGTCTGGTCATCCCAGAAGCCATCCTTGTGCACCTGCATGAAACCGGTAAAGGCTTCAACAATTCCATCTGCCATATGGCCATAACTGCCAACCTGCATGGAACGCATGATGAGGGACAGGAACATGGCGAAGAATACCGAGGCAATGGTGATCAGGGTTCTTCTCCTGTTCCGCCAAATATTCCTCCAGGCCAGTTTTAAATAATCTTTCATGATTGTATTTTTTCAGGTAAGCAATAAACTATCGAACCCTTTTCATATTTTGCTGTGAAAAGAAGCTATCGGGTATGGGTTCATTGAATTTGATATCATCCATTACCACCATCGTTTTATGCCCCTCCTCCTCTTCCGGGATCAGTTCAAATTTGGATGGGATCAGCCTGCCACCCATGGTTTTCATGTCGTAGGCAAGTTCCGTTTTGATTAGGTAGTCGTCTTCGTCATAATATTCACTTTTCATCTGCAGATATTCTTCCTTGGCAATCCATTTGAAGATCTTACCCCAGACAACGGCAGCATCTTCCAGTGGGATCAGTTCAATTTTATAGCAATCCCATCCGTCAATTTCTTCTTCCCCGATTATTTTATGCGTATAATCCACCACGATGGACGATTCCTTTAACAGGTCATCATTGGAGAAATCCGATCCCATCCAGCCCTGTGACATCATGGATGGCGGAAGTTTGATCAGCCGGTTTATGGTAGGATTCCAGTTCCACATTTCCGTTTCCCTTTTCAGGAAGGTCTGGCCTGCTTCCTTGGCAGGTGCGGTTACCAGGGACAGGGAATAATCCCTTCCCTTGGTCCAGCTCTTAAAAGTGATCTCCCGTTGCCAGGTCGGCCTGACGATGGTCATGGTCATGGTGCTCTGGGAGGTTTCTTCTCCCTGCATTTTCTCATCTGCTTTTTTGATGATTTCCCTGGCATCCTGGGCCTGCACGGCAAATGCTGACGCAATTATCAGGCTGATCGCTATGATTGAGAATGGTTTCATATTATTTGTATTAACAGTACGTACTAATGAGTTTCTTTTTGATTTTTTCCACCGGGAAAGTGGCAGTGTTTGCCATGAAATGAAAACCTATACCGTCCAGCACCGCCCCAAGCATGATGGCATCGGTTTCTGGGTCCTCCGATCCTTTAGCTTCGAAATATTTTACCAGCATTTTCATATAGGTATGGATCATCACGAGCAAACGTTTTTCAACCAGCTTCAAGACATGTGGTTGAAAAAAGAGTGTGAAATACAAGCGCCAGTAGTGTTCATTTTTGACTACGGCATTGAAAAATTCTTCGATGAAAGATTTGCAATTCATCCCTTGATATAACTCCGTCATGGTTGGGGTCGATAAAGCCCGTCAGGCTATCCAGTCCATTGAAAATAATGGTTTTGATCAGCTCTTCTTTAGAGCTGAAATAATTGTATAACAATCCTTTGGATATACCGGCTTTACTGGCAATACTGCTGATCGATGTCTTGTCAAATCCCTCTGTTCCAAAAAGCTCAAGTGCCGTATCCATGATCTCTTTTTTCCGGGTCTCCCTGATCTCTTCAAATTGTTGTTCTGTTCTGGGTGACATAGGTAACATATTGGTTGACCGTTCAGTCATAATGCAGTCAAAAAAAATATCGCCTTGCCTGGCAATTTATGACTGAACGTTTGGTCAAAGATAATATTCTAAACATGCCTTGTCAAGGCTTTCATGTATTTTTTTTGTTAAATTCTGGTATTTCATTCATATTTTCCTGAAATTCAGCAAATACTATTTATGAGATATTGGGTATTTAAAAGTAACTTTTAGAAATACTCAATCGTCATACAAAGGATAATCACAAAGAATGACTGTCACAGAATACAATCAATGTGTTGAAAAGCACTCCGACGGATTGTATCGCTTCATCCTGAAAAATATCAAGGATCAGGATAAGGCGAGTGATATTGTACAGGACAGTTTTGAGAAATTGTGGCGAAAGGTAGCTGAGGTAGCTTTTGAAAAGTCGAAATCATACCTGTTCTCTACGGCTTACCATACCATGATTGATGGTATCAGGAAAGATAAAAGAATTGAGGATTTCAACCAGGTAAAGCCAGAACACTATTCCCATGAGGAGCAATACAGTGACCTGCAGGAGATCCTGCATGCAGCATTGGATCGACTACCGGAGATCCAGCGGACAGTGATCCTGTTAAGGGATTATGAAGGATATTCCTACCAGGAGATTGGCGAGATCGCCGGCTTAAGTGAATCCCAGGTCAAAGTTTACATTTACCGGGGACGGGTATTTTTGAAAGAATATATTGGAAGCCTTAAGGCAGTAATATAGATGAGTATGGAGATCAGCAGGCAAAATTACGAGCAGTATTTTATTGATTACCTGGACGGGAAATTAAATGATGATCAGGTTGTTATCCTCATGTCTTTTCTTGAGTTCAATCCGGATTTAAAAGAAGAATTCGCTGATATTGAGAAGATGTGCCTTGCACCTGATGAAACAAGATTTTCAGGGAAAGCCAGGCTATTGAAGTCAGAATCCGATCTGATGGAAGCAGATATCCTGAAGGATTTTGATATGTATTGCATATCCAGTATGGAAAATGACATTGCTGACGATGATGAGAAAATATTACAGGGCATCATCAAGGATGATCCTGACAGGGAGGAGACATACATGCTTTATCAGTCAACCCGGTTAATGCCTGATGAAAGCATTGTTTACCCGCGAAAAGCCAGGCTTAAAAAACGATTCATCGGTTTGCCTTATCGCTATTTTTCTGCCTGCCGCAGCTGCAGTGGCAATATTGTTGATCATAATCCAGGTATTTACCGGCAGAGGCCCTGAAACAGGGAACCTGACCCTGACAGACCCGGTTCCTGAGAATTCCGGGGAGGATGTGGGAACCCATGTACCACGGACACAGGAAAATGACCCCCCGGCTGAATCTCCTGAGACCACTCCCGTGCAGACAGCATTTATAACCCCGGAGCAACCCCTTATGGCAGAGGAATCCATTCCTGAAGATGGTGCCCATTCTGGCAGGGAAAACATCCAGCTGGCCATGGTAAGGTCAAGATCCATTGAGCGGATCGAGGGTGTAGTTGCGAGCCCTGATGAAACTGGTACTTCATCTCTGGCACTTCGGCAAAATTCCTATCCGGAGGACCAGGATAAGGAAGTTGATCCTTCCGGTGATAATCCAAAAGTATCATTATGGATACTTGCTGATGCAGGTGTCAGGGGTTTGAACTCAGTTTCTGAGGATGAATATCATTTAGACCGGAAAAAAGACAATAATGGCAGAACCAGGAGATTTACATTTGACAGCCCTGTCTTTGGTATTTCTGCCCCACTGCGGAAATCTGACAAAGAGCAGTAACTTTTCCCTGGCCATCTCCGTCTTATTCCCAAAGCCCGATAATAACAACAATTAAGAAAAGAATTATGAGAAGGATATTTGCAGGTTTATTGATACTCGCCATAGTGCCCCATCTTTTAGCCCAGGAAGAATCAGATACCACCAAGGTAGGGGTAGGGAAGAAAAATATTGTTACCGTTACAGAGGACCATGATGGTACAGAGGTCATTGTTAAAGATGATTTCGTCATTGTAGATGACCGGGATGACACGGTAAAGGTAAAACTGGGAAACAAAGCCATCAGTATTACCGAAGACGGGGACAGAACCCATATCGAGATCATTGAGCGGGAAGATTTTCACAAGCATGGATGGAGAAAGCGACCCATGAATTTCAAAGGACACTGGTCAGGATTTGAATTAGGACTGAATAACCTGGTAGACCGGAACGGAAATCTTGCCGGGACTTCTGAAGAAAACAGGTGGCTGGACCTGAATACAGGAAAATCCTGGGAATGGAACCTGAATTTTATTCAATACAGTATACCTTTTTCCCAGAAGATCGGCATGGTAACAGGTATGGGGAGTAAATTTAATTATTACCCTTTCGATAACAACAATAGTATCATGAAAGATCCTGTCACAGGGGTGGTTGTGCCAAAATATCCACCTCCTGGCGTAACTTATTCAAAGTCCAGGCTGCATACAGGTTACCTGACCGTTCCCCTGCTGTTTGAATTTCAAATGGGAAAGGATCAGAAGGGTTTTATTGGCTTTGGCGTGATAGGAGATCTGAAATTATGGTCAAATACCAAGGTCAAGTATTATGAGAACGGATCCAAACAAAAGGAAAAAGTTAAAGACGATTTTAACCTCTCCCCGCTGAGATATCATCTGACCCTGAGGGCCGGTTACAAGTTCATTAAAGTGTATGCCAATCTCAGCATGGTATCTTTGTTCAAGACCAATATGGGTCCTGAAGTATATCCGGTTACTGTGGGTCTGACCCTGATCAATTTCAGGTAGCAATTTTGTTAAATCACCACCTGACATTGAGTATTCTTGTAAAGAATCTGTTATCTTGTATATCAAAACAAGATACCAATGTTACCATCCATCAAGATCAGCCTGGCCATCCTAATTGTGCCTGAACATCAACTTATCTGGTTTTACCCAGGGATACGGGGAGCCGGATAACAAAACCAGAGAATCAACGCATAAAATGGCCGGATGGAAAAAAAATGGCCATCAGCCTGTCCTTTGATGATGCCCGCCTGAGCCAGGTTGACAAAGGAATCCCCCTCCTGGACAAATACCATGTAAAAGGGACATTCTATGTTTCGCCGGATAACTTGATAGAACGACTGAACGGCTGGAAACAGGCTGTTGACAACGGCCATGAGATCGGCAATCACACCATCGTACATCCATGTTCAGGAAATTACCCCTGGGCAAACCATAAGGCCCTTGAGAATTACACCCTCCTTGATATGTACCTGGAGCTTGATTCGGCAAGCCATATAATAGAAGATCTGCTGGGCGTTACGCCGGTTTCTTTTGCCTATACCTGTGGCCATTCCTTTGTTGGAAGAGGGCTTCAAACACGTAGCTATGTGCCACTCATTGCCGCCATGTTTGGGACAGCCAGGACCTGGATGGACAATACCACAGCTGATCCCTTGTTTTGTGATTTTGCCCAGTTGCCAGGGATAGAGTTGGATGGGAAGTCATTTGCAGAAATAAAGGAACGAATTGAAACAGCAAAAGAGAATGGCAGCTGGCTGATCCTGGCCGGACACGAGATGAGTGATGCCGGACGCCAGACCTCCCGGCTGAGCACATTGGATTCCCTCTGCCAGTATGCCATGGACCCAGCCAATGGGATATGGATCGACCATGTAAGTGCTGTGGGGAATTATGTAAGGGATCAGCGGGGCCTGCCTTTGTTTACTGATATGAAACCTTACCAGAATCCTGCCCTGCCTGTTGGACAAAGGGTGGAAGACCTGCTTTCGAGGATGACGCTGGAAGAGAAAATAGGGCAGCTTAACATGCCCTGTGGTTATTTCGAGGAGCTTGGGAATACGGCCGAGGAAAAGATGGAAGCCTGCAGGAAATTTACAGCAGGAACCTTTATGGAGGGAATTGGTCCGGGAGGTGGATTCTTCACCCTGCCTAATCATGCCCTGATTGAGGGACCAGGGCAGCAGGCCAGGTATTTAAACGAATTGCAGGGCATTGCTCTGGGCGAAACAAGGTTGAAAATCCCTCTGTTGCAGACCGAAGAAGGTACGCATGGACTCATGTGTAGCGGGGCAACCATCTTTCCGGAAGGCCCGGCACTGGGCAGTACCTGGAACATGGAGCTTTTACAACAGGTTTATGAAACAGCTGCCAGGGAAGCCAGGGGCATAGGGATACACCAGCTTTTTACACTGGTCATTGAGCCCAACCGGGATCCCCGGCTTGGCCGGAACCAGGAAGGTTACAGCGAGGATCCCTATCTGTGTTCCAGGATCTCCGAGACCATTGTCAGGGCTGTACAGGGATATGATGTGTCAGCCAATGATAAAGTTGTTGCGGGACTCTGCCATTTTCCCGGGCAGAGTGCACCGGTAAGCGGACTAGAAAGGGGAGCCATGGAAATATCGGAAAGGATGCTGCGTGAAGTATTTCTTCCTCCATGGGTTTCAGCCATTAAGGGTGCAGGAGCCCTTGGAGTTATGGCAACCTACCCCACCATTGATGGGATGCCTATCCACAGCTCATCTGCAGCATTGACTGGTCTCCTTCGGGGTGAACTGGAGTTTGAGGGACTGGTACTGAGTGAAGGTAATGGTGTCAATACACTGGTATATACAGGGTTGGCTAAAGACCTTAAAGAGGCGTCTGCCATGGCGGCCAACGCTGGCATGGATGTTAGCATTTCTTTTAACCAGGGATACTTTCATGATCTGATTGAAAATGTTGAAGAAGGCAAAGTATCAATGAATACCATAGACAGGTCGGTCAGGAGAATACTGGAATTGAAATACCGGCTTGGTTTATTTGATAATCCATTTGTGGACACAGAAAAAGCAGTTGAGATATCACACACGGAAAAAAGCCAGGAGCTGGCCTTGCAAGCTGCCCGGGAAGGAATTGTATTGCTGAAGAATGAGGAAGGGATACTGCCTCTTAGCAAAAATATAAAATCCATTGCCGTAATAGGCCCAAATGCAGACGATGAAAAAAACCAGCTGGGGGATTATACCTCCAAGGTGGTCCTGCAGGATATTGTAACGGTTCTGGATGGAGTCAGCAATAAGCTGGGAGAAGATGTAAAGATCACTTACGTTAAGGGATGTAATGTTAACGGGAGATGAACTTGACGAGATTGACAAAGCCGTTAAAGCTGCAAGAAAGGCAGAGATTGCCATACTGGTTCTCGGCGAAAACGAATGGCAGAAGGAAAATGGCACTGGGAACATCCGGTGAAGGATATGATGTCGCCACCCTTGAGTTGACAGGGAAACAAAAAGAGCTGGCACGGAAAATTATAGCCAGCGGGACCCCCACCGTGGTTGTGCTGATAAACGGAAGGGCCCTTGCCATTCCATGGATTGATGAAAATGCCCCGGCTATTGTAGAGGCCTGGATCCCTGGAGAAAAAGGCGGAGATGCCATTGCCGATGTATTGTTTGGTGATTATAATCCGGGAGGGAAATTAACGGTAACTTTTCCCCGGCATGCAGGACAGTTACCCGTCTATTATAATTACAAACCTTCAAAGTCATACTGGCTGGAGAAGGGCTGGGGTAATTCTTATGCTGACATTGACTACCATCCCTTATATGAATTCGGGTATGGATTGAGTTATACAACATTCGAATATAAAGGGCTGGATATTTCACCGGTCTCATCTTCTCCTTTTGGCCAGTTCCAAATTAGTGCAGAAATTAAGAATACCGGAAACCAGGCTGGCAGTGAAGTGGTCCAGCTATACCTGCGTGATAAGATAAGTTCAGTAGTCAGACCGGTCAAAGAATTGAAAGGATTTACCCGGGTCTGGCTGGAACCCGGTGAATCAGCGAGAGTAAGTTTTACGCTGACCCAGGATGAATTGAAGATGCTTGATAAGGATCTTGATTGGGTCGTAGAACCCGGAGAATTTAACATTATGATTGGAAGTTCGTCCGAGGACATCAGGCTGGAGGGAACCTTACAGATAAACTAGCCATTGTTTTCCTGAAAATTTTAACTTTATAAAAAAAACCCTTATGCCAGCTGATCAGCTTTCTCCCAAGGAACAACGCCGTTATAAACGGCAAATCATGTTATCTGAAATTGGTGAGGAGGGCCAAATTAAGCTTAAACAATCTCGTGTACTTGTGATCGGGGTTGGTGGACTTGGAACACCTATTCTGCAATATCTGAGTGCGGGAGGAGTCGGACATATTGGGATCGTGGACAATGATGAGGTGAATGAAAGCAACCTCCAGCGACAGATACTTTTTGGTGTAAAGGATCTTGGAAAATTAAAATCCATCATTGCCAAGGAAAGGTTATCAAAACTTAACCCGGATGTAAATTTTGAAATATTTAATTTCAGGTTGGGTAAGAAAAATATCCTTGAACTGATCAGGGACCATGACCTGGTTTTTGATGCCACTGATAATTTTGATACCCGATACCTGATCAACGATGCATGCGTGGCTGCCGGGAAACCATGGATCTACGGTGCAGTATTCAGATATGAAGGTCAATTGAGCGTTTTTAATTATAAAGAAGGCCCTACGTTGCGCTGCCTGTATCCGGATCCCCCCGAACCTGGCACATATATAGCTGCTGAAGAGAGTGGCCTGCTGGGGGTCCTGCCGGGAATGATAGGTTGTTACCAGGCCATAGAGGCTATTAAGATAATAACTGGTTTCGGGGATGTGTTGTCAGGCAAACTATTGACTTTCAATATCAAATCCAATAGTATCCATACTTATAATATACCGGTAATAGCCAGGAACAGGACTTTATCCGGTCTTTAAAATCCAGGATTCAGACATTCTTTGGTACTGCTGGATACAAACTCATACTTTTATTATTTTTAAGTCGTTAAAAACAATAGTATGAGACTTTTATTGATCAGTAACAGCACCAATGCCGGGGAACCATATCTTGAACATCCACTGGGCCGGATTAAAACATTCCTGGGGACTACCCCGGTTAAAGCTTTATTTGTCCCCTATGCCGGCGTTACCATTTCATTTGATGATTATTCCGCCAGGGTCAATAAGCGATTCCGGGAGATTGGTCATGAGATAACATCACTTCATGAAGTAGATGATCCGGTTCTTGCAGTCCAGCAGGCTGAGGCGATTGTAGTCGGTGGTGGAAATACTTTTCATTTGCCAAACTAATGCATCAGCAGGGTTTAATGAGTGCGATCAGGGAGAAAGTCCTGGCGGGAACTCCTTATATTGGATGGAGTGCCGGCAGTAATATGGCCTGCCCGAGCATCCGGACCACCAATGATATGCCCATTGTAGAGCCCGAGAGCTTCCAGGCATTGGATCTGGTGCCTTTCCAGATCAACCCCCATTACCTGGATGCAAATCCTGAAGGACATGCGGGAGAAACAAGAGAAATGCGGATAGAAGAATTTATCGAGGCCAATCCCGGTATATTTGTTGTAGGATTAAGAGAGGGCACGATGTTCCTCGTTGAAAATGGCACCATGCAGTTACTGGGTCCAAGACCTGCGAGGGTTTTCAAAAAAGGTCAAAATCCCGGGGAATTTGAACCTGGAGCAGATTTTTCTTTTTTATTATAAATTATTGAATTGAAACTATTCCGGAAGATTATTATATCCTTTATTATTATTATAGGGATACTGGTTGCAGTGGCTGCCATTCTGGGCCGGATATATGAAGACAAGATCACACAGTATGTAGTATCCGGATTTAACAAGCAGATAAGTACAAAGGCAGAGGTCGGAGATGTTAAACTGTCATTTTTAAAGAAATTCCCTGATGCCTCACTCGAACTAAAGGATGTTATGCTCCTTTCTGTTCAGCAGACCGATACACTCTTACAGGCGAAAAGGCTCTACCTGAGATTTAATGTTATAAGATTGTTGAAGAGGCAATATTTGATCAAGGAGGTACATGTTCATTCGGGTATGCTGAACCTGCTTGTGGATCAAAGCGGGAAAAAGAATTATGTCTTTTGGAAAAGGCAAATAGAAACAGAAGGCGAATCTTTTCTGCTGGATATTGATAATTTGAAACTGACTGGCATAAACCTGAATTTTGAAAACAAGGCAACGGATATGGCTTTTGCAGGCAATGTCAAAAAGGGGAGGTTTAAGGGTAACTTTTCAAGGGAGGAATACAGCATGACTGCCAGTATTGAAGGGATCCTTTATCACTATACAAAGAAAGGAGACAGATATTTTCAGGATCAGAAAATTTCCTCCTCAGCATCCCTGTCCGTAACTCCTGTGACAATTGAGATCCTGTCAGGTGATCTGGACCTGGCCGGACAGCTGCTGGATGTCAGGGGGAAAATCATAAGGCCAAGGCCCCTGGAATATGACCTTACACTCACCAGCAGGCACCTTGACCTGGATAAGGCATTCAGGTTTAACCTGCTGAAAGGCATGAAGATACCCGTGGACCTGGAAGCGGGCGGAGATGTTACCTTTAATGCCAGGGTGACAGGCATGGCCAGTAAAACCCAGATGCCAAGGATCGATGCCAGTTTCTCCCTGGATGAAGGATGGTTGACAGCATCCAAAATTCCTTATGGGATCCGGGAGCTAAGGATGGAAGGCCACTATTCCAATGGTAATCGACAGGGTCGGGAGAGCACAACCATCCGGTTAAAAAATACCTCTCTGCTTTATGGAAATTCCAGGCTTGGAGGAGATTATGAGATCGTTAATCTTTCTTTTCCCCGAATAAATTATACCATTAAGGCTGAACTGGACCTGGCAGATTTACCCTCATTAATTTCCATGGATTCCACATTTCGGGGATATGGATGGAATGTTGTATGCTGAGATCAGTCTCAAAGGGTCCCAGGCTTCACTGTCAAAAATGCAAAAGCCCGAATTATTGAAACACCGGTACGATGCGAAGATCCGGCTTGATGGAGTAAACCTTGGATTAACGTACAAATCCATTGATCTGAAAAATCTCACAGGGGAGTTAGCATTTAATGATCATTTGATGATCAGGTCACTGGATGGTAATATCGAGGGTATTGATATTAGTCTGTCTGGAAGAGCAGATAATTTCCTGGAGTTCCTTTTCACGAACAGCGGAAATTTATGGCTGGATTCTGATATCTATATAAGCAAAGCTGATTTAAATAACCTTCCTTTGCTGAAACAGGATATTGAAAACAATACCGTTGCTGACACGGTCAATCTGCCTGACCGGTTATTTATAAAAACAAGGTACTGGATAGATGAATTAATGGTCAAAAAATTTCATGCCAGCCAGGTTACCGGTGAATTGACCTACCAACCCAGGAGGCTTTCAATCCCAAGATTAAACCTGCATTCCATGCAGGGACAGATCGATACTGAAGGCATTCTGGAACAGCAACAAAACAGGCATTTCCTGGTGAAAAGTATCTCAAAGGTTTCTGATATTGATATAACAGGAGTGTTTACTTCTTTCGAGAATTTCGGCCAGGATTTTATCATGGATAAACATATTAAAGGTGAACTTACAGGTCTTGTCAATTTCTCAGCGGGACTGGATGAGAGAATGAAAATTAAGAAAGAGACCATACTGGCTGATTGTGATATTGTCATCCAGGACGGAGAGCTTTCCGGTTTTGAACCGATGAGGAAATTGTCCAGGTATATTGATGTGGAGGAGTTGGAGGATGTTAAATTTTCTACCCTGACAAACCAGATATTTATTCGTAATGAGGAGGTGATCATCCCGAAAATGGACATCAGTTCATCCGCATTTGATATAACTGGATCGGGGCTGCATGGTTTTGATAAGAACTTCACATACAAAGTGAAAGTATCTCTTTCTGAGCTCCTTTCAAAAAAAGCAAAAAAGCCTGATAAAAAGGAAAGTGAATGGGTAATAGAGGACGATGGCCTGGGAAGGGTATTTATTCCGCTGATTATAGAAGGATCCGATCAGGGTACTGAGGTAAGGTATGACAGGAGAGGAGCAATGCAGAATGTCAGAGACCAGTTCAAGGAAGAGAAAAAAGAACTCAGGGAAATCCTGAATGAAGAATTCGGTTTGTTCAAAAAAGATTCTACATTAGGAGGAGATATGGAGGAAGGTAAAGATACCAAATTCATATTGGAATGGGATGAGGAATCTGAGAGCGATATCAAAATCGACACAGGTAAAAAAGAAAAGAAATCTGATCCAGAAAGGTTTACCATTGTGTGGGATGACGAAGAAGAATCAGATACAGTGATCGTTAAAGAGAAAAAACGCAGGAGTAAGAAAAAAAAGTAAACAGCCATGGATATTTATTACCGTAAACAGAGGTGGAAGTTATATCTGTTCCTGTTCGCTGCCATCATAGGGATAGGATCATTACTGTATACAAACAGGCTGGTAAAGCTCCTGGCTCAAGAGGAGAAGAATAAGATTGAATTGTGGGCTGAAGCCACACGACGACTGGCTGATATGAGTGATTTTACCGAATCATACAACCCACAGATGGACATCGAATTACCTCTGCAGGTTGTGGAGTATAATACCACCATACCGGTGATGATCGTGGACCAGGAAGACAATATAGTTATACATCGTAACCTGGATTCATTGAAAATGCTAAATCCGGAATACGGCAAGAGGCAACTGGAAAAAATGAAATCAGAGGTGGAACCCATTGAGATTGATCTCGACGGCATCTTTCAATATGTTTATTACCGGAATTCCACTTTGCTGGTACAGTTGACTTATTACCCCTATATACAGCTGGGTGTCATTCTCTTATTTATTTTAATGGCCTATCTGGCCTTCAGTGCATCACGAAGGGCCGAACAGAACCAGGTATGGGTAGGCCTGTCGAAAGAAACAGCCCATCAGCTGGGAACACCCACTTCTTCTCTGATTGGATGGGTCGAATTGCTCAAGGAAAAACATCCGGATAAAAAACTGGTCAGTGAACTTGAAAAGGATGCAGGCAGGTTAGAGGAGATTACTGAACGTTTTTCAAAGATCGGATCAAAACCTGTATTGAAAAATGCAAACATCCTGGAGGTACTGAAGGAATCCGTATCATATCTTGAATCAAGGACCTCGGACGGGGTAAGATTTTCCTTTGACGCTGACAGTAAGGATCATGTGGTTCCTATAAACCGGGCCCTTTTTCAATGGGTTGTAGAAAACCTGTGCAAGAATTCAGTGGATGCCATGGAAGGGAACGGATCCATTAATATATCTGTAAGTGACCAGGGCAAACAGGTGTTTATTGATTTCGAGGATACAGGGAAGGGGATTCCAAAGAACAGGCATAAAACCATATTTAAGCCTGGATACACTACCAAGAGGCGCGGTTGGGGACTCGGCCTTTCACTGGCAAAAAGGATCATCGAAATCTACCATAAGGGCAAAATATTCGTTTTAAATTCAGAAGCAGGCAAAGGTACTAGTTATCAGGATCATCCTTCATAAATCGGATTAGTTTAAACTGGCTTTGTTTTCCATTCCACAATCCTTTATTTTTGCCGGGATTAATATTATCATGAGATGCTTTCCAGGAATGAAATTGAATTAATGGCCCCGGCCGGCTCATACGAGTCGTTGCAGGCAGCCATACAGGGTGGTGCCGATGCTGTATATTTCGGTGTTGAGAAACTGAACATGCGCTCACGGTCTTCGTTTAATTTCACCATGGAAGACCTCGACAAGGTTATAGGGATAGCCGGAGAACATCAAATGTTTACCTATCTGACCCTGAATTCAGTCATATACAACAATGAGCTGGAGCATGTAAAAGAGATCATTGGCAGGGCAGGGGAAGCCGGAATCACCGCCATCATTGCTTCTGATCCTTCGGTAATCAGCACCGCACGTGAAGCTGGGATTGAGGTTCATCTCTCTACCCAGCTGAATATAAGCAATATAGAATCATTGAAGTTTTATGCTGCATGGGCCGAAGTTGCGGTCCTTGCACGGGAATTGAATCTGGACCAGGTGAAAGCTATTTCAAATGCCATAAAGGAGCAAAATATAATTGGTCCCTCCGGACAGCTCATGCGATTGGAGTTGTTTATTCACGGTGCCCTCTGCATGGCCATATCCGGAAAATGCTATCTCAGCCTGCATCAATATGGGTATTCTGCTAACCGGGGGGCCTGTCTGCAAGCCTGCAGAAGATCATATATTGTAAGCGAAAAGGAAACCGGCAAAGAGCTGGAGATCGACCAGGAATATATCATGTCTCCCAAGGATCTCTGCACCATTTCATTTCTTGACAGGATCCTGGATGCGGGTGTAAGCGTTTTGAAAATTGAAGGAAGGGCCCGTAGTCCGGAATACGTTAAGACAGTTACTGAATGTTATAATGAAGCCATAGCTTCCTGCATTGACGGAACCTTTTCCCGGGCCAGAACGAAGGACTGGGAAACGAGGCTCAGCCGTGTGTTCAACCGAGGTTTCTGGGATGGGTATTACCTTGGACAGGAGCTGGGGGAATGGAGCAAGGGATATGGGTCGAATGCCAGCAAACGAAAGATCTATATTGGAAAAGGGATGAATTATTTCAGCAAGCTCGGGGTGGCAGAATTCCTTGTAGAATCAAATGAGATCAGCATTGGAGATGAAATCCTGGTAACCGGACCAACCACAGGTGTCATGGAACTTACAGTCAGTGAAATCCAGGTTGAGCGGAATCAGGTTGACATGGCAGAAAAAGGAGAACACTTCTCAATACCGGTCCCAGGGATCATCAGGCGTTCGGATAAGCTCTACAAACTGGTGGATGCCAGTGGATCAGGACAATAGAAATCAGTATTTCCTCAGTTCTTCAAGATACTGCTGACGGATGGCTGAAAGGTCCCCCAGTTCCATGTCTTTGGCAAAGATCCTTACTACATCAATGATATCTTTCATATAGATGGAACCAAGTGCACCATCAAAATTCAGGTTGTCCAGGTTATGTTTGATGGAAGTAGTGATCTCCTGGAAAATTTGCCAACTCAAATGTTTTGGGATACGGAGATAGTACATAAGGGGGTCTTCCAGGTCTTTATAAATACCCTCACCCAGCGCTTCAAGTTCAAAATGCTTTTTAAGCTCAATGATGCCCTCTCCTTTAATATTTTTTTTCTTTAAGAATTTAATACCCTCATACATATAGTTCTTCTGGAGTTCAGGAAGTATTTTAATATCCTCGAGGTTTCTGAGCCGGATGGCATTATATACATCATTATTGATACAAATATTAGCAGCCGTACCGTCGAAATCATGTTTAAAATACTTTCTTATTTCCTGGGTGATCCGTATGATATTTATGGAAGAAAGTTTCTTTTTTATGATCAGATAAACTGCAGTAGGATTATAACCGCTCGGTAAATTGGCACCATGGTAACCAGGAAAAGGTTCTACTTCCTCCAGCACCAGCGTATTAACAAGAATATTACTATCAAGGGTCTCAAGCTTTTCTACCTTGGCGATAGACCCCATTGTTTCTATGATCTTATTTCCTGACATAAGTCTTTGGAATGAGTTTGTACAAATTTATATTTAATTGATAAAATTGCAAGTATGCAAGCATTTAACTATTTACAAATATTTTAGATGTTCAGAATTTTGCCTGAAGAAGGAAAGGATCTGCCTGGCTACGGAAGTAGAATCAAATACATTTTCAACAGGTAGTTTATAAACCCTTTGCTGATCACGATTGTCCAGGCCGAACAGATAGGTTTTATCATAATATTGAAGCACCATCTCCGCTGTCAATTTGTAATCTCCCCTGGTGACTGCCTCACTGGCTTTACGCGTGATATCTCCTCCAAGCCGTTGGCTGATCTTCTGTATGCTTTCACTAAGCTCTTCCTTTGAAAATACTGCATAATCTTCAACCAGCCTGTCCACCCTGTCCCCTCGGGGGATATCCAGGAATACAACCGGAGCAGAACGGATCTGTTTATAAATACCTGCGGGAAGTATATTTCGCCCTATGCTGCGGCTTTCATCCTCGATCCAAATAGTTCGATTCATATCAAGGGAGTATAATTCCGAGCAGATTTTATTTTCGAAATGTTCCGTTGAGTGCTGGTTTTTTTCTCCCAGATTTCCAAAAGCAGAACCTTTATGATGTGCCAGTGCTTCCAGGTCGAGGACCTGCTCTCCCATTTCAGCCAATGATTTCAATGCAGCAGTCTTGCCAGAACCGGTTAGACCACCAATGACAATGAAAGGGAAAATATGATCAAAAAAAGTCAGCACAAATTGACGGTAAGATTTATATCCATCCTTCAACAGGCAACAATCTATCCCGGCAGTCTCAAAAAGCCAGGCCATGCTTGCACTGCGCATTCCTCCCCGCCAGCAATACAGGAGGAGTTGTTTTTGACGGGCAATCTTGTGGGCCTTCCGGACATATGATGTCATTTTCGGACCTGCAAAATCCAGGCCTTTCATCAGGGCCTCCTGCTGACTTTGCTGTTTGTAGGTGGTCCCAACGATTTTTCTCTCACTGTTTGAGAACAGAGGAATATTGTGGGCGATGGGTATATGTCCCTGTTTGTATTCTGCAGGAGTTCTTACATCAATTACCGGAATGCTATCCGACTTCTGCAGGAAGAGTTGTATATCAATCTTCCGGGGCATTTTTAGGGAAGGTGCGTATAAGGATTTCCTGTATTTGATCAGTGGTAGCAGGTTTTAGCAGGTAATCTTCTACACCGAGTGCTTCAACTGCACTTCTGGTGTCAGGATTTTCTACCGCTGTAACGGCCACAACTGGTACTTCAATACCCATTTTCCTGATCTCTGCAATTGCCTGTAATCCATCCATTTCTGGCATCAGCATATCCATAAAAATGATATCGTAAACTTTCTCAGCAGCCATTTTCACAGCCTCTTTGCCATTTTCAGCCTGATCAATTTCAAAGCCCAGGCTTTTGAATAAATTTTGTGCTAGTTTCCTGTTGAATATATTGTCTTCTGCCAGTAAAATGGATATATCCGTGTCGATGATCCTGCTCCGCTGCCCTTTGCCTGCAACCGGTGATTGAAGGTCCTTATCTTTCAAGCTACCTAAAAGCACCTCTATGGTGAATGAATATTTAGTGCCTGGCTGGTCTGGATCTGTAGAGATGGTAGATGGACTTTCAATCCATAATTGTCCCCTTAACAGGTTTATATGCTGCAATGCGATGGCAATTCTGAGTTCGTTTTCTTCAAATCCCTTGCCTGACAGATCCAGGGTATTCCCCTGATGGTTAACAAACTTTTCAATTATATGCTGGGGCAAACCGGAACCGGTATCATTTATCTGAAATTGTAAAACCAGGTAGTCATCATGGTCTTCAATAGATTCAACACTGATTAAAATCCTGCCTCCTCTGGTTTGTTCAATTGAATTTTCCACCAGATTATCAAGAATTTGTCTGAGCCGGAAAGGATCACCAATCAGCTGGTCCGGCATATCATTTCTGATTTTGGTAATGATGCTGGAATTGGTCTGGGCGGCCGCTGATTTGAAAGGCTGGATAGCGAGATCAAGTTCATTCTTAAGGGAATACGGAATTTCTTCCATAATCACTTTTTCTACATCCTCTTTTGCAAAATCAAGGATTGAGGTGATCTGATTTGATAAGAGATCTGTCGTTTTCCTTAAGATCACAGGAGTATCTTTTAATTTTCCTTTGAGACCTTCATTTTCCAGTATATCTACAGCATCCTGTAACTGGCTGACAGGTCCGGCTATATCATGGCTCATGCTTTCCAATAATTCATTTTTGGCAAGTTGGGCAATCTTTTCAAGATTTCTTGACTTCTCAAATTCTGTGATATCGAAAAGTAAAATGATATTGGTTTCAACCTGATTGATCTCGGTCATCAATTCGCGCCTGTAAAGTTGCCGGATAATGGTATCACTTTGGGATTTAATAACATCGCCAGGGCCAAATGCCCGCGTATACACGGGATCTTCTGTACCAACCGCCAGTAGCTCCAGATCCAGATCATGAATGGATTTTTTTTCCGGTGAATCTTTGGGGTCTTGCATGATCCATTCCCTTGCTGTAATATTCATCACGCGGATAGCTCCATTGGGTTCCGAAAGGATGATTCCGACCGGCAGGGAATCCAGTGTTTTTACAAGGGCAACCTCAGAGACACGTTTACGCCGGACAGTTTCTGATTTGACCCGGAACACAGTAAAATAAATATATAGTAAAATGGCAAAGATGGCCAGGCTGAATATAGAAATGATGGAAAATTTTATAATTATACTGCGTAAAAAAAGATCTGTTTTAATCGAAAAAGCAATCCCCAGATCCCTCTTAACAAGGCGAACCGGATAATAGACCGAAACTACCCTGGTAGGAGAACCTTCAATATCGATGGAATGAACCAATGAACTTTCCTCACCATTGATGACACTGGTCCCAATTCTTTTGAGGTCGTTGGATGGAATATTCAGGTTGGTCTCAGCAGTTGCAATGAGTTCTCCTGTCTCGGTCACCATCCATTGCCACATAGTGTTTTCAATCCGGTATTTTTCAAATATGGAGTTTACATAGAGTGTGAAATTGATATCTACAACGATATTTGACCGGACGGTCCCGGTTTCATCAAAATCCGGAATTGAAAGGGAAAATTTATCCTGGTCGAAGATGAGTTCATCCCTTTCTCGCAATAGGGTCTGTTCCTGTGATTCGTAATAGTCTGTCACAAAATTGCCCTTCTTGTCCAGTATAAGACTATATACATTATTCTCATTATCAAAAACCGTAATTTTGTTGATAAGCTCACCATATCTGGCATAAAGTTTTTGCAGGTTTACTGCTCCACGTTCCCTGATTTCTATATTGTGTGAACAGTTCACTGAAATCATCAGCAAAGGGAATGGCATTCAGCTCATTTTCAAAATTCAAACCTCCCTGTTCAATTGTAGAACCGCAGAGACGGGTTTGTCTGGCTAGTAGATCAGTCTGAAAATCAAGCTGTTGATTAAAGATGGTGAATGTAAAAAACCGTATTGATCCCAATGAATAGAAATATACTTATCGATATGATGAAAAAAGTCCGGTTCATTCATTTGAAAATTAACATATTCAACGTTATTAATCAAAATAAGTTACTATCTGTATTTGGAATCGTCCTGCTGCTCTTCCAGGAGGTTCAGGTAGCTTTTATATCTGGACAGGCTTATTTTCCCGGACTCCACTGCTTGTAATACGGCACATTGCGGCTCATTTACATGAATGCAGTTGTGGTATTTACATTCGCTGGAGACCTTAAATATTTCAGGGAAATAGTGATAAAGAGGTTCATTTTCCATGTCTGTTATCCCAAATCCTCTGATTCCAGGTGTATCAATGATGAACCCCCCGATGCCAAGCTCAAACATTTCGGCAAAGGTTGTGGTATGTTTTCCTGATTTATGACTCTGGGAAATTTCACAGGTTTTTAAGTTCAAAGAGGGTTCAAGAATATTGATCAGCGTAGATTTTCCCACACCCGAATTACCTGCCAGCAGAGTCACTTTCCCTTTCAGGGCAGATTTGATCTGATCAAGGTTTACCATTGTCTCAAGCGAACACTCAATGCTGCCATAACCTATTTCTTCATAAATTCTTCGCCACTCGTTCAAAGTCATTTTTTCAGACTCACCATACAAATCGATTTTATTGACCAGAAGGATAGCAGGGATATTGTATGCCTCGGATGTGACCAGGTAGCGGTCAATGAATTCGGAATGTGTAACCGGATTGGCCACTGTGACCATCAGGATCAACTGATCGATATTGGAGGCAATAATCTGGTGGGATTTTGAAAGTTTGGTGGATCTCCGGATGATATAATTTTTCCTTGGAAGGACATCACTGATCCGGCCTAATTTTTCACCTTCCCGGATGGAAAACTTTACCCAGTCTCCAACGACAACAGGGTTTGTGCTCCTGAGTCCTTCCAACCGGTATTTGCCACTGATTATACATTCGGTCAATCCGGCATCTGGTGAACTGACCATGTATGAACTACCGGTTGATTTAATAATCCTTCCTTCTCCTTCCATTATTCAAAGTATACAAAAGTAGTTATATTTACGTGCATGCAAAAGATCATTTCCTACAACGTCAATGGCATCCGTGCTGCCATAAACAAAGGCCTGCTGGACTGGATGAAAAAAGTTAAGCCCGGGATACTATGCATACAGGAAACCAAAGCACAGCCCGATCAGGTTGACCTGGATCCTTTCAGGAAACTGGGTTATAAGGATTACTGGCATGCAGCTGAAAAAAAGGGTTATTCCGGTGTTCTGATACTGGCAGATAGGGCCCCGGACAATGTCACAATTGGCATGAATGTACCGGATTATGATTCAGAGGGAAGGGTCATCCGGCTCGATTTTGGTGATATTTCTTTTATCAATGTATACATCCCTTCCGGTACTACCGGTGATGTAAGACAGGATTTCAAAATGAAATTCCTTGATGACTTTCTAAGTTTTCTGACCAATCTCAGGAAAGAAAGGCCCAATCTGCTGGTCTGCGGGGATTTCAATATTGCTCACAGGGAGATTGATATTCACAATCCGGTCAGTAATAAAAAAACTTCAGGGTTCCTTCCTGAAGAAAGGGCATGGGTTGATAAATTTCTCGAGAGTGGTTTTGTTGATACTTTCAGGCACATACATCCGGATATGGTTAAATACAGCTGGTGGAGTTTTCGATCCAATGCCAGGTCAAAGAACCTTGGATGGCGGCTTGATTATCACATGGTCACCCAAGCACTGGCTACCCGGATAAAAGATGCTGGTATCATGAATGATGCGGCACACTCTGACCATTGTCCGGTCTGGGTGGATCTGGATACATGATCACTTAATAAAAGATTTGATAAGCCATTGTTTTCCTTTATATGGAGGGTATCTTAAAGGAATATCCATCCAGTTTGCCTTGTCCAGAAATGACCTTTTATAGGAAAAGGTTTCAAAACTGTATCTCCCATGGTATCTTCCCATGCCGCTCAAACCTATCCCGCCAAATGGCAGATAAGTATTGATAAAATGTACCACAGTCTCATTGACACCTCCGGATCCGGACATGGTCCGGTCAATGATCATTCGATGGGTTTTCCTTGATTTTCCGAAGATATATAAAGAAAGGGGCCTGGGTTTGCTCTTGATATAGTTGATGACATCATCGAGGGACCGGTACGTAATTAATGGCAGGATGGGACCGAAGATTTCCTCCTTCATCAGGATATTGTCCATGTCCTCTACCTCAACAATGGTAGGTTCAATATACCTTTCTTCAAGATCGGTATCTCCTCCCAGCAGGATTTTTTGTCCCTCCAGGTATCCTGTCAGCCTTTCCGCATTGGCCTGGTTAATGATCCTGGCAAAATCAGGGCTCTGCCTTGATATTGCCCTGATAGACCGATTGCAGGTAATCCTTCATACCTTCAAGAAGAGCTTCTTTTATATCTTCATGGACAAACATATAATCGGGTGCCACGCATGATTGTCCGGCATTCAGCAGTTTGCCCCAAAGAATTCTTTTGGCAGCGAGCCGGGGATTGGACTCAGGTTCTACGATAACGGGGGATTTTCCTCCCAGTTCAAGGGATACCGGGGTAAGATGCCTGGCGGCAGATTGCATGACTTTCTTACCAACCTCTGTACTGCCGGTGAAAAAAATATAATCAAACTGTTCTTCCAACAAGAGCTGGTTGACCTCCCTACCCCCTTCAATGATGGAGATATGATCCGGGTCAAAATTGTTCGGAGATCATGCGGGACATCAGTTCAAAAGTAAACTTTGCATGCCTGGAAGGTTTACCCAGGACACAGTTGCCTGCAGCTATTGCACCTACCAATGGCATGAAAAGCAGCTGGAAAGGATAATTCCAGGGTGAGATTATCAGCACCCTGCCGTAAGGTTCCTTATAAAAATAGCTCCGGGCAGGCCAGTTGAAAATTGGAGTATAAACGTGTTTGGGGCGGGACCATTTTTTCAGGTTTCTGATCATCTTCCCCAGGTCCTGCAGTACCAGTCCGTTTTCACTGGCGTAGGTTTCAAATTCCGGTTTGTTAAAATCTGCCCTCAATGCTTCATAAAAATCGGATTCATGTTTGAGCATTACTGCTTTTAAATTCTTCAAGGCATCAAGCCGATAGTTGACATCAAGTGTCACCCCGGATCTCAAAAAATTGTCGTTGTCCTTTTATAATATTTTGAATTCCAACACGATCCATAGTAATTCTAATTCGATAATTTAATAACGTTTTCCATAATAACCTGCCTGAGCAGGGAATAACCCCTGTCATTCAGATGTACCCCGTCTTCAGCGTAGATATCATTTTTCAGGAGACCCGGTCTTGAGAACATGCACCTTGAGATATCAATGAACATGACATTTTCTTTTTTCTTACAAAGTTCTTCCAGCATCCCGTTGGCATTGTCCATTTTTCCCCAGTGTCTCATTCTTGAAGGGCTGGGTTTGATAGACAGGAATATGATTTCTGTACCGGGCAATCGTTGCTGGCATTGGCTGATGAATGATATGCACTCTTCCAGGAAGTCCGATGGTTTTGTACCCCTGGCAATATCATTATCTCCTTCGTAGACAAAAATCCTGGAAGGTCGATAAGGGAAAACAATCCTTTCAATATTGAGGTTAAGTTCTTTCATTGTGGATCCTCCAAAACCCCTGTTGATCACTACCTGTGGATACATATCGACGGCGAGGTTGTACCAGCGCCGGATCGTTGAGCTTCCTGTAAAAAGTACAGCACTGTCAGGTGGCGGATCATACCTGTCCAGTATCTCAAAGATCCTGATCTCGTTTTCATACCATTCGGGAGGATCAGTTTTTTCATATACATGCTGAGCCATCCCGAGGTCTAAAATTTTCAGGGGTTGATCCTCGAGTAGCAGTCCCACAAAGAGTCTGCGGTCTAGAGAAATCTTATCCACCGGCAGGGACCATTCCTTTCAAGGTTGTATTTTTAATACGGTATGAAAAGAATGTGGAGACAATGTGGAATTGCTGGCCCTTATAAGACCTGTCACTGATGAACTTAATCCGAAGGGTATCACCATCAGTAATACAGGCCCTGAGCTCGGGATTCATTTCAGGATATCGGTCAGTCGTAAGGGTAACACTTTGAAAGGCATAAGGATTCCGGTAGGATTCCCTTACAGAATACCATGGAAGGCTGAAATTATCGGGGTCGTCCTCCCTGTCGGCATCATTCAGGTAGAGTTGAATGGCCATTTCCAGGTCTGCATGAGGTTCCAGGCTGATCAATTCAAAAGGGACCATTCCTTCAATCAGGTAACCCTGACCGGTTCTCCTGCTGTAAAATACTGGGGATGTGTCAGCCGTATTTACGGATACCGATCGCAGATGATCATAAACAATGATGCCAGCCAGAGAGTCGGGAAGATCAAATCCAGGCCTGACTGAGACTTGATGAATATTCGTGGATCCCCTTCCCTGGCTCAGGAATATTTCAAGTCCATCCCCTTTCCAGAAATGGTCCTGGTCCTCATACAAACTGTCATCCTTGATCTCAACCAGGAAAAATATTCCTCTTTCGCTCCAGGCCATTCTGAATGCAGCCTGAAAATCATTTGTGTCAGGGATATTACCGCAGACATCAGACAGTATCCTCAACGGAACATAGTCCGGGTTCCAGTCCCCTGACATCCCATCAACAACAATTTTTGGAAGATATGGGATGGGGCGCGCAATATCAGATGGTAGATCCACCTTATATCCTGGTCCGCTTACACAGCCAATGGATATTATTGCAAGCATTTGCAGCAAAATCAATCTGTATATTTTCTTGGGATTATAGTGCATTATAAATTCATTTTTCTTTCTTTTCCGGGATCTTACTCATGGCATATTCCGCCATGGCCAGGATAGTAAAGCTTGGGTTTACCCCGACATTGCCCTGGATGACGGATCCGTCAACAATGTAATCATATAGCTTTTCCATCAGGTGGGCTGAGATATGAGAGAGTCTATAAATATAGAAAAACAATGGCAAAGTCTGGAATCAGAGGTTTCTTAAGACTTCTGTCACTGTGGACCTGTTCTTATAATTGGGATCATACTGGATATATCTGATTTTCCTGTCTTCACCGATAATAAATGTGGCGGGAACCGGTAAAATATAATCCTTATTGGCATTGGCCCTGTCGATATATCGTCCAAATCTACGGTATTTCTGAATGGTTTTCTCGTCTATGGTAAATGACACATAATAAGCATCCATGATCTGGTAACCTGAATCGTGTAGTATAGAAAATTCAGCACCGGTTTTATTTATAGTTTTCTGATTGAATTCCGGGATCTGAGGAGAGACGGCAATAACCGAGGCATCCTTTTCGAGTATATATTCAAGTGAATCCTGGAATTTTGAAATATGCTTGTTGCAATGGTAGCACCATGAACCACGGAAAAATATCAGAACAACCGGTCCGTTTTTAAGCGATTCCCTGAGATTGACCGTATCGTTTGTTTGATCTGTTCCTTGGAAATCCGGGGCAATATCACCCACCTGGAGGACAGAGGTCGAAGATTGGCCAGCCATAATACCTGACAGGAGGCTTAACACAAGTATAAATATGGTTTTCATTTGTTACGAACTACACCAATCCGGTTTATTGTTAAAATTTGAAGTTAAAAAAAAAGCCACACCGGAGAATTAGTATTCCGGTGCGGCCATGATCACAATTTCTGATGGAGAGGTCAGAAAATCTTAAAACCAGCCGAATTTAAAGCTCAGAAATGCCCCGGGGCCTGAGAAGTCGCCATTGGTCAGGGTACTGGTATTTACGCCACTTACAAAGCGGTAATGGGCACCAACGCCAAGGCGGAAAAATCTCGTAAAATTCATTTCCAGCTCAATGGTAGGATTGATAACGAAAACATTGTCATTGGTGAGGTTATAATAGCCTTCATCATGCTGTGAGATATTGCCCCAGCCGATTTGCGTGGATAAACAGGGATGCAGGGATCTGTCAGCCATAAATGAATAGCCAGTCCAAAATCCTCCGTGGCCGAAACTGATCCTGTTACCTCCTGCATTAATGGAATTGGTTAATCCTTCACCGTACCCACCGATGAAGAAATCTCCGAGCAGGACTGCGCCACCACCTCCCATCATATGGGCGAATTCACCATTGATGCTTGTAAAACTCATGATGGGACCGCCAAATCCACTGATCCGGGTGCCACTGCCAAACAAAGTCTGGATCTCATTATCCTGGGCTTTCAACCCGATAACTGAAAGAACCAGTACGAGGGTAAATAGCATTTTTCTCATAGGGTAAAAATTTTAGTAATTGCCTGTTTATCTTGAAAGACAGAATAATTACAGGGGGGTTGCATCTGATTAGGCCTCGAGATAAGATTTAAGTGCACCGAAATAATATTCTTTCCAGCCGGTGTTGATATTATCAAACGCCTCATCCGGTATATTGCTATGATTCAGCTCAATCCTGGTTTTATTGCCTTCTTCGGAAAGTTCAATCCGGGCAATAGATGGGACTGGCTGCTCCCCGAAATCCCATTGCTGCTCTACCATCGATGGAGGTTCGAGAGACAGCAAGGTGCCTGTAATATCTCCATCAAACATGGAAAATGGAGTTCCGGGTATAGGTTCCATTACTGCCGTGTACCCAGACCATAATTCAATGGTAAGCGGGTTGGTAATAGCAGTGAAAATCTCCTCTTTAGAGGCTTTGATATGAATGGTCTTCCTTATGCTTTTCATTATTCACTGGGATTATTGGCACGAAATGATAATATAAACAATATAACTGAAACCGCCAGAGAAAACAGGGCCACCATTTTATATGTACCATTCAGGCCAAATGCCAGACTGAATAAATACGGACCAAGTGCACTGCCTATAACCTGCCAGCTCATTGAAAACCCTGAAATAGCCCCGAGGTTCTTAAGTCCAAAAAATCTGGGCCAGGTTACTGCCGCGAGGACGATATACAGTCCCCAGGTAATCCCGTAACCACTGATCAGCAACCAGTAGGACAGCTTATTGTCTCCCAGGAATATCAGGGCAGAGGTTGTACAGATCATTCCGAACAGGAAGAAGATCAGCAGGTATTTCAGGCGAACATAATCACTGATCCAGCTGGCTATGAACTGTATAATGATGGCAATTATGGATGCCGGAACGAAAATACTGATGGCAACCGATTTGTCCATTCCCACAGAATCAAAAACTGATACTACATGAAAAGTGAGTCCGCTGATGTATAATGCACTGATCATCTGGGCGAGGGTAAACAGCCAGAATGCCCTCGTCTTTCTGGCTTCTGCAAGCGACCAATCCCGGGGAGGAAGGCTGGGGGGCCTTTTGCTTTTTTTGTCAGCGATGCGTTGGCCATCAGCAACCAGTCCCGCGTCCACAGGATTATCACGGTAGAACACAAACACAAAAATGACAAACCCAATTCCAATCACCACAGCCAGCAGAAGCCAGGCTCCTTTCCATTCGAAGTCCTCAATGAACTGATTAAGGATCTTTGGCGCCAGGGAAAAGCCGAAGGCTGCAAATACCCCCATGATACCATTGGCCAATCCTCGTTTTTTGTCAAACCATTTCATGACCATATTCCGGGAAACCATGGTAAGCAATCCCTGTCCAAAAAAACGGATACCCCAAAAACCGAATGACATTAAAATGAATGTGGTAAGCGCAGTATTGACAATATCAGCATGCGTGAACAAAAAACCGACAAGGGCATCCACCCTGGTAAGGTAGAGCAACATCAAGCCAAGCATCCCGGCTGCTATGAATGCCATCAGCCTGGCTCCGTACCTGTCATACAATTTACCTGCACGTGTGATCAGCAGCCCTGAACCAACGGTACCGATCAGGTAAGCCAGGCTTAAATTGTTCCTGTTTATATTCAGGTCGTCCAAAAGGTTTTCTGTGAATACGGAAACTCCCATTGTCTGCCCGGGAATACTCATAAGCATGCCTAAGGTACCGGCTGCCAGGATGATCCATCCATAAAAAATGGGAATGCGGGAAGGAGCGAATGGTATATTTGGGTGTTGCTTCATGAAGATGCAAAGATAGCAATATGCAATTCCAAGAAGCAGGATATTCTTACAGACTTATCCTTAATTATAAGAAGGATGCAATTTATTGAGTATATAACGGGCCACCGGTCCTGGTAGCGTATCCACAACTACAGCTTTGGCAGGATTGCTGGGATCATAGATGAGTATTTCGGTTCGTTCATCTGATATATTCCTGATCATATGGGATCGGACTGAAAATTTTTGAACGTCATCCCGGCTGGTAATATATTCATACGTCAGATTGTACACAGGCTGCTCATTAACACGCAAATTGGTGGGTTCAGCATAAACCAGTTTCCCTTCCACCGGGCGGCCAATCATGATGATCTTACCTTCCCGCCTGGTCCGCCTGTAGGATGGATAAAGGAAAAGGAAACCAATGATTATGCTGCCAACACCGGCGAGAAACATGATCTGATCGTAATTCTGTCTGTCCTTTCCAGAGAACCTGGAAACCTCCGGAGAATCTTTTAAATATTCAATCGTTATTTCTTCTCCTGGTTCATAGAAATCTCCATATTCAAGGAAAAACCCTGAATAAGGGATCTCGGACTCATCATAGTACCGGTACCTGTATTCGTAGAGTGGATTCTCATTCGCCTTGTACAATGTTTCATTCAGGCTGGTTATGAACCCGGAGGTAGTAACCAGGTCCTTTTTACCTGCGAAGAGGATATTCCAATTCAGTTGCAAGCTGAAATAAGTTATAAAAGCAAGACCAATCAACGTAAAAAGAAAACCGATGATGAAGGAGGTTCTTCCGAATAGAAGTAATATGCGTATCCTGAGAGGAACAAACATAGGGAATCCCAAAAATGCGGGCTACGAAGTTAAAAAGATTTTTTGAAATATGATGAAAAGGGGTATTAAAATTGAGCTGCATATTCCGCTACGCGAAACAGGTCAGGCTCAATTTTAATACCCATTTCCAATATTATTCTGTTTAAACGGATCTACTGTCAATTAGGGGATAATAAATAAGTTGCCTACAAATACCGGTTACTACCGGGATTTTCAGCAAGGATTTATTATCCCCTCAAGATGTAGATCACTATGGTCTGGAAAGGCCGCTGCGTTTCAGCAGAGGATCAATGGATGGTTCCCTTCCCCGAAACCGCTTATAGAGCACCATGGGATCCTCAGTACCTCCTCTTGACAGAATGTTCTCACGGAAGGAACCGGCTGTTTTGGAATCAAAGAGGGAAGTTTCCTTGAATGCCTCAAATGCATCCGCATCCAGCACTTCTGACCATTTGTAGCTGTAATAACCGGCAGAGTATCCACCGGCGAAAATATGGCTAAAATAGGTGCTGCGGTACCTGACCACTATTTCAGGGATAAGTCCGATGTCAGCCATGGCTTTGGTTTCAAATTGATCCACATCAACTTCGGATTTGGCATCTGTCAAGGTATGCCAGTTCATATCCAGGAAAGCTGCAGACAAATATTCTATGTTGACGAAACCCTGGTTGAAATGTCCGGCATTCTTTATTTTCTTGATCAGTTCATCAGGAATGGTCTCTCCAGTCTCATAATGTTTGCCATACATTTTCATTACCTCGGGTGCGGAAGCCCAGTTTTCCATGATGGAGGAAGGCAGCTCTACAAAATCCCATGGCACAGAAGTTCCGGAGATTGATTCATAAGTACAATCAGAGAACAAACCATGTAAAGCATGTCCCATTTCATGGAACATGGTGCTTACCTCCTCGAAACTTAACAATGCAGGTTTATCTCCGGTTGGTTTTGAAAAATTAAATACAGTGGTGATCACCGGCGTAATATTTTCACCTTCCTTGATGTATTGCTTTCTATAGGCTTCCATCCAGGCACCTCCCCGTTTGC
Source organism: uncultured Bacteroidaceae bacterium (assembly GCA_963767555.1). Taxonomy (GTDB): domain Bacteria; phylum Bacteroidota; class Bacteroidia; order Bacteroidales; family SM23-62; genus SM23-62. Next base: position 118,378 of record CAVYEL010000028.1, read on the forward strand.
TGGCACGAGGGTGAAAATCCATATACAAAACGCCCAGATGTGATCCATCTGCTTCTTTAACTTCAAACACCTGGGCATCTTCATGATATTTTGGGATGTCATGGCGTTCCTCAAAAGTGATCCCAAATAGATTGTTACATACCTGGAATAGTCCATTCCGTACATTTTCCAATTCGAAATACGGACGGAGTTCCTCCTCGTCCAGGTCATATTTTTCTTTCCTGAGTTTTTCAGCGTAATACCACCAGTCCCAGGCTGCCAGTTTGAATTCCCCGCCCTCGCGGCTGATCAGGTCTTGCATCTCGGCAACTTCTTTTTTAGCTACCGGAAGAGCAGCTTCCCATATCGGGTTGAGCAGGTTATATACATCTTCAGGCTTTTTGGCCATTCGTTTCTCAAGCACATAGTGCGCATGAGTCTCATAGCCCAGTAATTGAGCTCTTTCCAATCTGAGCCTGGCGATTTCGACAAGGATGGTATTGTTGTCCTGCTCATTATTATTATCACCCCTGGCACAATAGGCCTTATGAAGTTTTTCCCGTAATTCACGGTTTTCAGCATATTGCAGGAAGGGGATCATACTGGGTTTGTGTGTGGTGAAAAGCCATTTACCTTCCTGTCCGGCTGCCTTAGCAGACTCGGCGGCTCCTGCAATGACACCATCCGGCAATCCGGCAAGATCCTCTTCGTTCTCAATAAAGAGCTTGTATGCATTGTTTTCAGCCAGGATATTATCTCCAAACCTGAGAGATAATACCGAGATTTTCTGGTTGATCTCTCTGAAGCGGGACTGCTTCTCATCATCGAGTTCTGCGCCCCCTCTTACAAAGTTTTTATAGGTTTCTTCCAGCAAGGTTTTTTGCTCAATGGTAAGATCCATTTGCTCTCGCTGTTCGTAGACTGCTTTAACCCTTTTGAACAATTCGGGATCCAGATTGATATCATCAAAATGGCCAGACTCCATGGGTGCTGTTTTTTGAGCTATTTCCTGAAGTTGTTCATTTGTATTGGAAGACAGAACACCATTGAAAACATACTGGACCCTGCCCAGTTGTTCACCGCTACGGTCAAGCGCAGCAATGGTATTTTCAAAATCCGGCTTTTCCTGGTTATTGATGATCTCCTTAATTTCTTTCTTGTGCATGGCAATTCCTTTTTCAAAGGCAGGCAGGTAATGCTCATCTTTTATTTCATCAAATGGCGGCACCTGGAAGGGAGTGGAATATTCAAGAAAAAACGGATTGTCTGTATCAGTCATTTTTTTTTCTGTTTGATTACAACCGGCTGCCATCATTGTGATTGCAGCAATTATCAGCAGTATTTTTTTCATTTTGGCAAGTATTGGTGAAACCTATTTTATTGAAGGCCCAAAATTATAATTAAATGGACAATATACTTAAGGATCTGATCTGTTCTACAATATATATTATGTTTCAGTACCGGGGACCGGGGGAAAAGGGGGAACAAATAATCCCAGAAAAGCTCTGCAGGGGCTAATTAATGCCACTTTTTTGACAAAATGACAATTTGGATTGACTAATCACTCTATAATTGTTTTAAATGGTTATTTTTTTTCGATACTCTCCCAGCAGAAATCGAATGCCATGCTCAAATATGCAGAGTTGTGCTTAAATTCCTTATGCTGTAACAGGTAATTGATGATTCCGTAAATCTGGTAGGTAATAAGCTGGTACATCAAGTCAGTCGGGATATCCTTCAGTTTATTTTTAATCTTTCCCTGGTCGATAAGGTCAAAGTAAAACCCACTATGTTCAGATTGTTCTCCCCGGGATAATTGTGAGATAAATGGAGAGTTAGTATATAGTTGAATAAATAAAAAATCCTGCGGCCGGTTCATTGCCCATTTAACTGAGTTATACCACAATAATCTGATCTTGCGCTTGATGTTCGTTTCATTTTCCACCCCGGCAGTGGCAATCGAAAAGTAACTTTTGTTTGTTTCCTTAAACAGGGTATTGATCAGCTCTTCCTTTGTATTAAAGTAGTGAAACAGAGTACCATTGGCTACACTGGCTTCCCTGGCTATAGCAGCCGTCGGCGTACTGTGAAATCCCTGTTTGACAAACAACCTTTTTGCAGCCAGGAGGATTCTTTCTCGTTTATTTTCTAATTTAGATTGACTAATCACTCCACAAAGTAACAAAATAGAAATTATTTCTCCAAACCATCGAAAACATTACTTTAATGAGGCTGCATAACCGTTATGACGGATGCTTATTCAGAAAGAAATACCTCGTTGATCTCCCTGCTTACCCATGCCAGTCCCCTGATCACATGCAGGCTGATCATACCCCAGGGTATTCCCAGGAAAGGCAGCACATATACATCTCCGAAAAACCTGACCAGGTAATTGGTAAAATCATCATGGAATAGAAAATCATCATAGAAGACCGGCGCCAGTAGCAGATCCAGGGTGATAGCGATGAATGCGATGGTAACAGTCCAGATAATGGCATCCATTGGAAACTTAATAAAAAGGTAATAAATGAATATTTTCCAGTTAGATCCGGTACCAAGATGGTGATTAAGGAAATTTGAGAAGCCGGGTGCCTGTGGTTCCTTTTTTTCAATGGGGATTGTCACTCCCAGGAAAACCCGGGTAAGTTGAATATCCAGCCAGCGAAAACCCTGTGTCATGATCAGGGTACCGATGAAAACAAAAAGCCCTGCGACCAGGATGAGTAGTCCAATCGATAGGGAAAAACCGGTGATGGTGAGTGTGAGATAAATGACACTCAGTGGAAATGCAAAAAGGATATAGACAAGATTCAGGTAGGTTTCTTTTTCGCCAAGAACACTGAAAAAGGGAATTCTCTTTTTAGCCATCCGTGCTTAGGTTTCGGGGTGAATCACCTAATTTACGAAACACAGGGGACTTTAACCCATGACCCGGAAGTTTATTGATCCGGGTCACAGGAAATCCTGATCATCAAATAGATTCTGTTTCAACTACTTTTGCAAGGACATCTGCATAAGGAAGTATAAGGTATTTCTTACCTTCAAATTCCGTTTCTGTACCGGAATATTCCTTAAAAAGGACCGTATCGCCAACTGCAATCTCCGCATTGTCAATATTACTCAAACCAACCACTTCGGCCATTTGAGGCTTTTCCTTGGCAGTATCGGGTATGATAATGCCAGCTGCCGTTGTCACTTCAGCTACTTTCTCTGTAATATCCAGTAGAACATTCTGGTTTATGGGTTGTAACTCTTTCATTTGAAATTGTTTAAATATTAATTGTTGATATTTGTACTGGTGGAAAACAAAAATATAAAATCTTTGCTATCCGTCTATCTCTAAAAGGCGATTGATTTTGGTTTTATCGAACCCTATTACCATCTCACCGCCGATCAAGGTTTGAGGAACTCCCTGCTGGCCACTTCTTCTGACCATTTCCTGGGCTGCGGAATCATCCTTTGACACATCGATCTCACTATATCGGATCTTGTTTTTATTCAAATATGATTTTAAAGTTCCACACCAGGAACAGGTAGGTGTGCTATAGACGGTAACGGTTTTTACGGTCTTGCCTGCTTTCTCGGCTCTGGCCACATAGACAGCATTCTCAAAAAGGTTTTTGTAATAGCCGGGATCATGAGCTCCTTTATAGGCATTCTTCATTTCCTTCCCTTTAAACTCCAGAAGGGACGGCGCAGATGTTATGGCGTAAACTCCGTGAATATCTCGGACCCTGTTTACATCCGCGGTAAAGATTCCTATATCCGATACCTCTCCGGCTGCTTCTGCCAGATTTTTATTGGCCTTGTCACTCTGTTCTGATCCCTGTTTGTAGATCAGCAAAAATGATCTTTTTTCTTTTCCGATCTTTTCCTGTAATTCTTGAAAGGAATTCACTTCAATTGTTTTCATCTGTATGCAATTATAATATATACAAACATACAGATACGTTTACATTTATTGTGCCACAGGGTAAAGCTGGAATTATTGTCAGTCTTCTGGTAAAGTTGTCAGGCTGAAGTATCATGGATAAACCCGCTTTTTAAATAGCATGATAGAGCAGAAGGTGAGGATGAAGATGTACGTAAGTCCAATCATATAATTAATGGAAAATGGAAATGTCTGGAACCCCGGATCATAAATTTTAAATATCCAGTAATATGGTAGTATCCCGAGTAAAAATTCCCAGCTTCCGGCAAAAATATAGGTTAGCACAGGGATCATAAACAGGAAATTAAGCCCCTTCATCCAGGTTGTTCCAATAATTTTATTGGAAGCAAAAGCTGTAATAATCAAACAGCTTGCAGGGGAGATCATCGCCACCGGGATGGAGACAGCAAACATTTTGACCAGGGACCATTCTGTCAGGTTTGACAGGAGGAGGATCATCGTATTGAAAAATAAAGAAAACAAGCATATGAACAAAAGGCGATAGAGTATAAAATGGTTAGAAGAAACCGGTAATACCCTGATGACTGACAGTACCTCAAGGTCTTTTTCATCCAGCATAATAAAGGAAAATATAAATGCTGGGAACATGGAAGTTACCAGACAGATACTGGCCAGGATGACCATTTTGTATGAGGCCAGAACGGGCAGTTCTTCAAACAGTGGGGGCAGGGCAAAACGGAGAAGGCAGATGAACAATATGGGCACAAAAAACATAACATACAGAACCGGGTCCCTGAATATAAGTCTGAGATCATTTCTGGCATATGTCAGGATGCTTTTCATGCAGGGTTTGAAATGATGATATTCCTGTCAAATGCCCTGAGGGCAAGGTAATATGCCAATCCCAGCCAGATTGGCAGGTATATCATGGCAAATATGATCCGTCCGGCAGGTACTGTGTGAAAAGAAGCCCAGAGCAGGTCAAGAAATGACTGGGTAGGGATAAGGTATAGTATCCAGGTACTGGTGAGCTTGAAAAAATTCAATAGGGGAAGCACGAAGGGTATCAGAAAGAATGGAATAATAATAACAAACTGGTTCATGGATTTGACCCTGGATACCCCAATAAATCCGATAAGGGTGAATATGGATGAGGTTAATACCGTACCGTAGATAAAATAGAAATAGTTAAGGTACCATCCATGACCGGCAATCGCCATGATCAGGCTGCAGATGGTGGCGATTAATCCCAGTGATATCACTTTTGACAAAAGATATTCCGATTTTCTCAACGGGGTTACAATCAGGGCATCAATGGTTCCTGACCCTTTTTCGAAGAGCACCAGCGCCGCGATAAAAATGAAACCGATCATTACGGGATCGGAGAAAATGATAAGCACCAGGATCTCATCGAATCCGTCTCTGGCGAGTAATTTGAATACCAGGGTATAAGCCGCTGTAATCACAATGGCCACAGTAAAGATCTGGTACCGCAGTTGCAGCAGCAGATCCCAAACGATGGTTCTCAAAAGCCTTCTCATAGCAGGTGTCTTCCGGTAACCTTTATAAAAACCTCATCCAATGATGCTTCCTGTGAATGGATGGAAACAATCTCCCTGGATTTCAGAATATCCATGGCGGCCTGATTTTGTCCAAGATCTTTCAGGGGAAATTCCTCCTGCCGCGATAACGAGGGATTATTTCCATCTGCATATTCTATCCTGACCCGGGCTCTCCCATATTTAAGTTTCAGATTTTTGGGAGTTTCTGTTACCATAATTTCTCCATCTGCGATAAATGATATCCGGTCACAGAGTTCATCCGCATCATGCATATTATGGGTTGTGATAAAAATGGTTTTTCCGCTTGCTTTCCTGGCAAGAATAATATCCTTGATCTTCCTGGCATTTACTGGATCGAGTCCGGATGTAGGTTCATCAAGAAAGAGTATTTCCGGATCATGCATGAGCGACCGCACAAAGTTCAGTCTTACCTTCATACCCTTGGAATAATCCTCTACTTTTTTACCGGCATCTTCCAGTAGGCCTACCTGTTCGAGCAGGTCTTCAAATTTGAGTGTGTGCTGGTAAAAGCTCCCGAAAAATTGAAGGTTCTCCATGGCCGTCAGCTTGAGGTAATGGTTGGGCAGTTCGAATCCGATACCAATATGATTGTAAAGTTCTGCATTCCACCGCACCAGGTCAGTATCTTTAATACTCACATTGCCTGAATATCCTTTCAGTAACCCGATAAGTATTCTCTGGGTGGTACTTTTCCCGGCACCGGATGGTCCCAGAAATCCGAAAATCTCACCCGGGAAGATCTCAAAAGTCAGGTTTTTAGCAGCAGTAGATCTGCTGCCCGGGTAGCTGAATGTGAGATTATCTACCCTGATCATTGCCCTGAAGATTTTCAAGTAATTGCATGATGGATTTTCTGTAAGTACGGCCTACCGGGATCTCCTTTTCCTTTATGCTCACAGAATAGCTGGTCCAGGAGTCCAGCCTGCGGAATGGAACAATGTAAGAGCGGTGTACCCTGATGAATTCTTCATCCGGCAGGATATCTTCAAGATTTTTTAATGTTTGCCGGGTGACCAGCCTGCCTTTGTCGGTGTGAACCATGGCATAGTCTTTTAGTCCTTCGATATATAAAATACTGGAAATGATTACCCTGTAGTTCTTTTTGTCAGAATAAATAGTGATTGACTGATTGGAAGATTCCGAAACTGAGGCTATCGGCCCGGATCTCTGGGATATCCTGTCATGGTACCTGTTGATAGACCTAATAAGCCTTTCCAGAGAGATGGGTTTGACCAGATAATCAATTACATCAAATTCAAATGCCTCGACAGCATAATCCCTGTAGGCCGTGGTGAATATTACCTTTGGAGGATGGGCAAGGGTTTTCAGCATCTCAATGCCTGTAATTTCCGGCATCTGTATATCCAGCAGCAACAGGTCAATTTTCTTATTATGGATAATCTGAAGGGCCTCCACAGCATTCTGGCATTTGCCTGTGATCTCGAGTTCAGGGATTTTCTGCATCAGGGATTCAAGGGCATCCAGAGCCAGTGGCTCATCATCAACAAGCAGGCATTTGATCTTCATATCTTACCCCCCAATGTAAGTTTCAGGTGCACGGTGTAAATATTTGCTTTGTCGTGGATATCTAAAGTATACTTGTTCTCATATAATATCTCAAGCCTTCTTTTCAGGTTCTCAAGTCCGATCCCGCCGGGGATATTTTCCTTTGGCGGGATCCCTGGTTTGGAATTTTCAATATGAAAATTAATACTTCTATCTGATATTTCCAGATGGATTTTTAACCAGACCTTGTCGCGGGACTGGCTGATACCGTGTTTGAAGGCGTTCTCAACGAAGGGCAGAAGTAATACCGGAGCAATCATTACTTTATCCGGATCTCCTGTTTTTTCAAATGTTGCCTGTAATCGGTTACCGTATCGAAGTTTTTCCAGCTCAATATAATGGTCAATAAGTTCAATTTCCTTCCCCAGTGGGACCTGTTCATTTTCTCCATGATAGAGAAGATAATCCAGCAATTCGGAGAGTTTAATAATGGCATCAGGGGCCCGGTCAGATTTTTGAAGTGCCAGGGCGTAAATGTTATTCAGGGTATTGAATAAAAAATGGGGATGGATCTGGGATTTTAGCAGTTTCAACTCCGTTTCAACCTTGTCTTTAAGGGCATCCTGTTTCCTTTTCTGTTCATTGAAAAAATATTCCGTTAGTTTAATTCCCACAGAAAGAAAAACAATGAAGTATGTGCCTGCCAGGAGAGAATAGATATCCCTGCTATTGTAGTCGAGCATCAATCAACTGGAATTTTTCTACATAAACAAGGAACATCATGACAGTGATCAATTCCAGGTCCAGAGACACAATCATGGTAAATATCAAATAAATTATGAATAATCCATATTTCCCCTTAAACAGGTACCGTGGTATCAAAAAATATACGATCAGGTATGTGACCCCTGCTGTGATCAATAAGACAATAAAACTGTAAAGCATGCTGAAGCGGTTCAGCAGTTCTCCATATCCAAAAAAAAGGTTCAGGAAAAACCAGGCAAGGATCCAATATACCAGATGCGATAGGACCTTGAACCATTTTTTCATGGCATATATCCTGGTCAGCTTTTTCATTTAAGGTTATAAGTGGAACTTAAAATTACAATTTATTATACAGTGGATGCAGGATGAAAGCATTATTTCGATGGACGGTAAAGATTTGTCGATCAATGGCTGTATTGTGCGACCTGTGTAGTTGGGAAGCCTCAATATGCAGTTTGCATACAGGACAGGCCTGCTGGTCTATTTTTGTGGTTTTTGTAATGAGACCAGCATACATTTATGATGAAAATCAAAAATTCAATATTATGAATAAGCACTGTTCAACCTTAACCATTTTAATATCACTTGTCGTTTTATTCATATTCTTAATTCAAAATGGTAATTGTCAGGCTGAAAACAAAGCAAACCCTGAATGCGGTGTTTATGAACAATTTATTACTATGAAAGAGGAAACATTTTCTGCAAAGGAACTGGAACAGGACCTCAGTTATTTATTTTCAAAGCTTAAGGAATATCACCCTCAACCATACGCATTTGTTTCAGAAGATTCTTTGAATACATTATTTACCAGCCTGATTGACAAAATTGATAATGAATTAACACTTGAAAATTTTTACGTCCTGGCAGCCAGGCTTACAGGAGCAGTTAATTGCAGCCATACTTGTGTAAGATTTCCCCAAAACTACCAGCGTTCAGTAAATACATTTGGCCGTTTCTTCCCATTGAGATTGTATTTTACTGATGGAAGAGCATATTGTATTTCCGGAAACGAAAGCATTGCTCCTTTACAACCAGGAAGTGAGATAATCAGTATAAACGACTTTACAGTCAATGAGATAATTTCTCAAATATTCTATTTAATTCCTTCTGAAGGAGGTGGTGTTTCTGCCAGGTATAATGAACTAAATCAAAATTTTAATTCTCTATTTTATCATATTGATGATTCAGAAGAGTTTAAAGTGGTATTCAGATCTGGGACTTCAATAGCAAGTCTGAAATTGGCATCATGCAGGCACCAGGATATTGATGTCAGTCAGTCTCCAACCAAAGAAACCGGATCTGTAACCTTTCGTAGGCTGGCCAATGATACATTGGGACTGCTTAAGATTTCATCTTTTGCCATACGGGATATGGAATCGTATTTTCAACAATTAGATGATATTTTCAGTGAGCTGAAAATACAAAATACCCCCAATCTGGCCATTGACCTGCGTGACAACAAGGGTGGCCATCCAATCTTCGCCGCCCAGTTACTCTCCTATCTGATAGATCATGACTTCATTTATTTTAAGCACAATGAAGACATAAAAGATTTTGAGCCTCTTTATCATCCAATGTCTCCAAACATCAATAAATTCGATGGGAATGTTTATGTTTTTGTCAATGGCGGCTGTCTTTCAACCACCGGACATCTGATTTCTCTATTAAAATTCCATACAGATGCTGTTTTTATTGGGAAGGAACCTGGAAGTACTTTCCAATGCAATGATTTTAGTATTCGGTTAACCTTACCAGGGACAGGTATTGAATTGAACGTCCCAAGAACGACATTTGAATCATCCGTGTCCGGTTTCTCTAAAAATAAGCCTTTCCCGATTGATCATAAGGTTGATTTTACCATAGCTGAAATAATAAACAGAAAGGATACCTATCTGGAAATTGCACAGAAAATAATTAAATATTAATTTAAAATCATTTACAATGAAAACATTAAGTGAAGCAATGTTAATGCACGGAGGACCCTTATTCTGGGTCCAGCTCCTGATCATCCTCCTCATGATGGGTCTGGCAGCTGTAAAAATGTTCCAGTATTTCAGCAGGGACCGTATAGAATTACCATCTTTTTACAGATCTCATCATGCCATTCTTTTCCTTGGGATCTTCAATCTGGTCTGGGCAATGTTTGCACAGGGACTGGGATTCGTGATGGCACTCAATGCTATTATCGAGGCTGCAGATGTATCACCAGAACTGATCATTACAGGATTGAGAAATTCTTTTATCAGTCCATTAATAGGCCTTGGTGCAGCCTTGCTTGGAGCCCTGCTCTGGGCTATTCTCCAGGGGCGGTATACAGCGATAAGCAGGGAGAACTAAATGACAGGAAGAGAAAATGTAGTGATGGATGGGGCCGGTCTTGATTTATTAGCGGAAAGCATGTATATTTCTTTAAAATACCATGCCATGAAAATGATCAATATACCCATCCTTGCTATTACTTGTGACTTCCTGCATCCACCAGGGCTCTCCGGGTCCTGAATAAGGGTTCTGTACTTTCCGAAGACCAGACCGAAATAAAGTATACCCTTTATGGGGAAGGTGAAACAGCACTGGTTTTTGTTCATTGCTGGTGTTGTGACCAGGGGTACTGGCGGGAACAGGTCGACACTTTTGCCCGGGACTATAAGGTAGTAACCATAGACCTGGCCGGACATGGAGGGTCCGGAAGGGAATCGCGAATAATTATTCCTTGCAGGCCTTCGGCATGGATGTGGCAAGCGTGGTAGAACATCTTGAGCTTGACCGTGTCATATTGATCGGCCATTCCATGGGCGGTGGTGTGATCATTGCTGCTGCACATCATTTGAAACAACAAACCCTGGCCCTTATTGGTGTGGATACCTACCAGGGGTTTCAGTATGAATTGTCAGATTCCATGATCAGTCAGTTTGTCCAACCATTCCGGCAGGATTTCTATAATACTACCATTGGTTTTGTTCATGGCATGTTCCCTCCCGGTGCAGATAGTGTATTGGTAAAGGAGATTGCGGAAGACATGGCCAAAGGTCCGGCAGATGCAGCCATATCAGCCATGATCAATAATATTTCCACAGATCCGGTCGAACTGCTGGAAGGACTGGATATCCCCATTTATTCCATCAATTCAAGGATGTTCCCTATTGACATTGAAGCCAACCGTAACTTATATCCTGAATTCGAGGTAAGGTTTGTTGAAGGGGTGGGGCATTTTGTGCAGCTGGAAGATCCATTGGCTTTTAACCGGGTATTAAAAAGTCTTCTACAGGAAATTATTTGACAGATCTCTTGTAGCTTCTGTATGCATACCAGGGAATGAAAAGAATGGCAAACAGGAACAGGCCCCCTGTAATGATCAATTCTGCACCCGGAAGGCTCAGTTGCCTGAACATCATACCTGCCATTGGGAGAAAGCAGAAAATGGCACCCACTACATACATGATCTGTTTATTAAGCGAGTAAAAAATAACCAGGGAAGCTGCCAGTAAGAACAGGCTGAGTGTTAGGATATAATTGCTGTGGGGAACCTGGTGCAACATGAACAGGAGTCCCAGGATCAGTGTCATGACGGATAGAGCGGAAGAGGCAAACGCGGTTTTTCTCATGCAGGAATAATGGCAGTGGTTAAGATTTTATTCACATAAAATTAGCAAATTATCTGATAATTTTCCGGCTCTGCATATCATAACGTTGCCCCTTTCCCAGAAAGTAAAATTCTTTGGAATCTGCAGGTAAGCGATAGGTAGTATCCCTTTCCGCAGACCAGCGGCTCCTGTCGTATACGGCAACATAACTTTTTCCGATCACTTCAAAAGTATCTCCCGTAACGTGGATGGCGGTATTTTCGTCCAGCCCTATCCCCAGCAGGTCCGGATACAATTCCAGGATCTCGAACATATCAAAATGCCTGTTACGGGCCAGTAAATGCTGGTCGATAGCCACATTCTTGATAAATGAAAATCCCTCAAGATGGTCTCCTGCCATGATGGTGTTGGCCCTTGTATCTCCACGGGCAAGGAATGATCCCTGTATGGTGGCCCCGGCAGAGGATCCACCGATTACACCTCCCCGGGATAGAAGATCATTGAGCTCCCTGTGGGTGAGTGTGTTCAGGTATGAGTCAGCCAGTCTCCACTGGCGGCCGCCGGGAAACCATACACCTCCGGCCTTTGAAATGGATTCCACAAAGGCTTTGGTATCTGCCTCCAGCTTATCCCTGGTATGCAGTATGGTGATATTGTGAAACCCCATCCGCTTATACCTTCTCTCCAGCAGGATCATAGCGCTGTCCCTTTCAAAAAAACCATCATCTGCAGCTGTAGGGATGATCACTATGGGAGCTTCAGGTCCCCCGGCAAGCCGGATGAATAAATTAAACACACTGGTGTCACGCAAATTACCACCGGCAATGATCAAATGACCGTTTTCTGGTCCCACAGTAAGTCCCGGATCTACCTGGCCCTTGCTGAGGGCTGTGGTTAACATGCTGATTACCAAAATGCAGCGAATGATTCTTGGCATATTGTATACTTTATGGGGAAAAGTAAAAATAGCAAAGATCCATTGACTTTTATCCAGGAATTCACTAATTTTACAAACCGACCGTCGGTATGTAAATGGCTATGACAAGAAAAAAAACAAAAGAAATTCGCACCGAGGAAATTGTTCAGGCAGCTGTTCAGGAATTCCTTGAAAAGGGCTACGAAGGAGCTTCCATGGATAATATTGCCAGGCGTGCTTCGCTGAGCAAGGGTGGACTGTATCATCATTTCAGGAGCAAGGATGAGATACTGATCTATGCTAACCAGAAATTATCGGTACCGGAAGACGAGATTTTCAGAAGGGTATTGCTGAACAGAAGTATGGAAAAAGGGCTCAAGGAATTTATCGCAGAATATGTAAGCTATTGGTCTGACAATACTGATAACCTGAAATTCTATTTTTTATCAATGGTCAAGGCTTTCGAAGATGATAAACTGAGCAATCTTTACCGGAGATATGCTGAAGATGTTTTTGAAATGTTGGAATCAATGTTTGAAATGGGGATGCAGAACAGGGAATTCTGTGAGCATAATCCATCCGGACGAAGCATGGCACTGATATCTGCCATCAATGGTGTGCTTGGTTATATGATGCTTGGTGTAGGACCTTCGGGGCCGGAGATCATCACTTATTTCCAGAAGATATTTATTGATGAGATCCTGATTTGAAGTGAACAAGGAGAAAAACAACCGGGAGACCGCACTGGAAATTAAAAACCTCGTCAGGTATTACGGGGACTTACTTGCAGTAGATAAACTTTCCCTGCAGGTAAGAAAAGGTGAGGTATTTGGGTTCCTGGGCCCCAACGGAGCAGGCAAAACCACTTCTATCCGGATGATGTGCGGATTGTTAAGACCAAATTCAGGAGAGGTATGGATAAATGGAGAAAAAATCACCCATGCCGGTATACGTTCCCACCAGTCGAAGGTGGGCATCTGTCCCCAGGAAATCATACTCTGGAACAAGCTTACATGTTTTGAGCAGCTGGTTTTTATGGGAAGGATGTACAATGTTCCGGGGAGAATAGCCAGGGACAGGGCGGAAATGCTGCTTGACAAGATTGGGCTCAGAGAAAAGAGGAACAAACTGGCCTCAACCCTGTCCGGTGGGATGAAGAGGAGACTGAATGTCATTATGGCCATCATTCATGAACCGGAAATTGTTGTTTTCGACGAACCTGAAGCCGGACTCGATCCCCAGAGCCGCATAATGGTCAGGGATTTTATCCAGCAAACATCAGCCGAAAGAACCGTCATATTTACCACCCATAATATGGATGAGGCAGAGAGGATCTCAGACAGGGTAGCCATCATAGACAGGGGAAAGCTTTTGAAGCTTGACACACCTGAGCACTTGAAAAAATCCATTGGAGAAGGAGACATACTTGAACTTGAAATTCAGGGCAGCAAAGATGGATCTTATGATATTGTGGCAGAGAAATTACAACGGAATAAGTTTGATCTGATGATTTCCGATGATAGATGGATCATTAAAGCCATGGATCTGGTCCCCAAGATCCCCTTGATATATAAGATCTTTGACCAGGAAGGAATCCAGGTAAACAGCATGAATATGCGGGAGAACACCCTGGAAGATGTATTTATCCACCTGACGGGAAGGAGGCTGAGGCAATGAGATGGTATTTTGTATTCTTGAAAAGTATCAGGGAACAGATCAGGGATTACTGGATCCTGTTGTTAACCATTTCCCTTGCCCCTTTCTTCGTTTTCATGTATTACCTGATGGTGGAGGCCGAAACACCCGAATTCAATATCATACTGGTAAATCAGGATGAGGGAACATCTCAGATGGGGCAGCAGGTAAATCTGGGAGATTCCCTGATCAATTTTTTGCAACTGGTATCCAATAACCAGGAAACATCAATGTTGCATTATACTGAAAATGATAATGCGGCAGGCAGGGATCAGTCTGCTCAGGGAAGGAGAAGCAGATGTATTGGTAGTTTTTCCCACGAATTTATCCCTTCAGCTGCTGAACCCGGAAAATGAAGATCCCCCGGGAACAGTACTTGAACTCGTGGGAGACATTACAGACATGCAATATATTATTGGTGCTGTATGGTCAGAAGAGCTGATCAACCAGTATATCAGGGAAACCTCGGGGATATCACTGCCCATAGAATGGAAGGAGACCACTCTTGGGTACTCAGGGCAAAGGACAACTTTTGAGTTATATGTACCAGGCATGATGATACTGGCCATTATCATGATGATCTTTTCCGCTTCGGCTGCCATTGTACGGGAACCTGAAGCAAAAACACTGGAAAGGCTGAAAATATCAAATCTTTCAGCCCTTGAATTCCTGGGCGGGAATATCCCTGATACAGGTCATAATTGCCATCATATCCCTGTTGCTGACCATGCTGGTGGCAGTAAGCATGGGATATACCCTGCTGCCTGGTACCTTCTGGTTTATTATGCTGGTGGCATTTCTGACCAGCCTGTCAATGATAGCTTTCAGCCTCATTGTTGCAGCTATCTGCCGTTCCATTAAAGATGTGGCCGTTATTGGCACATTCCCGCTGTTTATTCTTATGTTCTTTACAGGTGCTGCCTTTCCCATAAGTGGCGGCAGGTTATTCACCATTGCAGGGATCACTTTTCATGTCAATGATATTCTTTCACCTACCTGGGCGGTTGATGCACTTAATAAAGTGCTGATCAAAGGACAGGAGATAAGGCAAACCATTCCTGAGCTGACAATGATCCTGATTTTAACCATTGCCTATTTTATCATCGGGGTCTGGGCATTCAGGCGCAGGCATATGCGTGCTGCATGATTTTCCTGCCAAAACGCAACAAAATCAAAGGAGTTTACATATAAAGGGTTATGAAACAAAGAAACACACTGTTAAGTTTTATCGTTTTAATATTTATCGCTTTTATGCTGACTGCCTGCGAAGCCATTGACGATTGTAAATCATGCAGCAAAGTGACCTACAATGATGATGGTGAGATTGGCAGGACCCCAGGTGTTCAATATTGTGGCGATGAGCTGGCTGAAAAAGAAAGTACAGCCCCGGTTACTGTGCTGGGAGTTACAACTGCATGGGAATGTAATTAATAAGATCAGACACGTACACCGATCACGGTAACATCATCAATCTGCTCTACATCCTTTCTCCATTCTTCAAATATCCTGTCCAGTTCAGCTCCCTGTTCATACATGGATTTTGACTGTAACTCAGCAAGTGTAATTTTGAAATTCTTGCTCAGGTATTTTTTCTGGTTTGGTCCTCCGAACTGATCTACAAATCCATCAGAGAAAATATAAAAGGTATCTCCCTGTTTAAGATCTATCCAGTGATTCGTAAAGGGTTTCATGGTTTCATGGATGGCTACGGGCATTTTATCCCCTTTGATCTCTGTTAATTCTCCTTTACTCAGGATCCACAGGGGACAAAGGGCACCGGCGAATTGCAGGGATCTTTTTTCCGGATCCAGCAGGCATACGCAGATATCCATACCATCTTTTATTTCACTATCGGAGGCTTTTTGCTTGAGGGCATGGATGATCTCATCGCGCAGGGAATTAATTACCTTATCAGGCTGGATGATACCCTTGTTCAGGATGATCTCATTCAGGAAGCTCACGCCAAGCATGCTCATAAAAGCACCCGGGACTCCATGTCCGGTGCAATCTGCCGAGATGATCATGATCTGGGGACCGATCTCCGCTACCCAGTAGAAATCACCACTGACAATATCCCTGGGCCTGTAC
This sequence comes from uncultured Bacteroidaceae bacterium, assembly GCA_963767555.1. Lineage (GTDB taxonomy): Bacteria > Bacteroidota > Bacteroidia > Bacteroidales > SM23-62 > SM23-62. The sequence goes on from CAVYEL010000028.1 coordinate 134,383, forward strand.
AGGACAAAGTGATCCAGTTTTTCTGAAAAGAGCTCGAGGGAAGGCAGCAGTGCGGTCTGGATCCGTAGGGCGTAATGAATACTGTCCGTAATATGCTTTTTCTGGTAGGCGATCTGGTCACGCTGTGATTCTGCCACCTCCTTCTGTTGCTGGATCTCATCTTTCTGTTCCAGTATCTGGCGGTTCTTTGCTTCAAGCTTGATATTGGATTCCTTTTTGATACGGTATCCACGGTAAATGAAATAACCCAGTCCCGATACAAGGATCAAAGCGATGACAAAGAACCAGATGAGCATCTTTTGTTTTTCAATCGCTTTGAGCCTTTCGACCAGGATGGTCTGTTGTTCTGATATTTGAATGGTTTGTTGTTCGATCTGCTCCTCTTGCTGGCCAATTTTCTCCTTTTGATCACCGAGGACGGTTAACTGGGATTCAACTTCCTTTTTTTGTTTGTCGATCTCCTCATTTTGCTGTCCGATCTCCCGGACCTGCCGGTCCAGAATGAGGGTTTTCTGCTCGATGGTTCTTTCCTTAACCCCGATCTCCCTGTTCAAGCTATCCAGGCGTGCCTGTTGTGCCCTGATCATTTCCTGTTGTCTCACAATTTCAACTTTCTGAGAATCAATCACGATCTTCTGCTCCTGTACGACCTCTTTTTCCTGTTCCAGGGCGATCTCGGTCTCGATAAAAAGTGCTTCCCAGTCCTCCCTGGTCTTAATAGCCTGTTCCCGGAATAATTCATTGACCTGAAGTCCCTCTATATTCAGCTTCTCCTCGTGCAGTTCGAACCGGGGTGTACCCTCTGCCATAACAAAATTGATCATGGATTCATTAAAGGAATATCCCTCGCTGATGACAAGGGTATTATTTCCCTGGGTTCTTTCCAGCACTTCTTTCATTTTGAAACCCTCACCCTCATCAACATACAGGATATGGCATTTTTCGATGTTATCCAGTTCCGGGTACATCAGGACCTTGATGGGTTTTTGCTGGATAAATTCGCGTGTTTTAGCCATCTCATAAAGCTCCCAGTAGAAGTCAGTATTCCTCCCCAGCACCCCAATCTTGAAATCCGCGTGCAGCTGGATCTCATCGTCGTATTCAATATATTTGGCAATGTCCAGGATAAAGAGAGAGCGGGTAGCATTATCCATTTCTTCCTGCGCATTGACCATATTAAATGGTAATGCCAGGCAGATAAAAAGGAAATAGGGAAAATTGTTTTTTCATATATGGGATAGAAATTTTAATCATGAAGATCTTTGGCACAGCGGAATCCTACATTTATATCAACCCAGTACGGCCTCAGGCTTTGCCGAAAGACAACTGTAGCACACATTTTACCCGACCGCCAGCCGCCGCCGCGAATGACCCTGCGTTTACCATATTTGGGACCGGTGGGGTTTTCAACCGGACTTTCAAGGAAATAGTCCTTTGCATAGTAATCACTTACCCATTCAACTACATTGCCTGCAATGTCATGGAGCCCATATCCATTGGCAGGCAGGGATCCAACCCGGATGGGATGTCCATAGGTCCCGTTATAATTGCACAGGGCGGAGTCAACATCATTTCCATTAGGATAGTTCTTTTTCGTAAGCCCCCCTCTGGCTGCATATTCCCATTCGGCTTCCGTAGGCAGTCGTTTTCCTTTCCATTCGGCATATTGCCTGGCTGCAGCCCAGGTTACTCCCACTACCGGATGATCCGGGAAATCCGGACCGCTGCAAAATACTTCCAGTCCCCAGAACTCCGGTAAGGGGTGTCCGGTGGACTGGCAAAATTCGAAATACTGGGCATTGGTTACCTCATATTTATCAATATAGAAGGAATCGACCCGTACCAGATGGGCAGCATTGTCAACGTAATTATTCCTGGGGTTAACTTTGGATCCCATGGTAAATTCTCCACCCGGGATCAGTACAAGCTCTGATTTTTCACCTGCATCCGTCCCTGAAGGGAAGAATGCAGAAAAAACTAAATAAAAGAGGGATATTAAAATGGTTTTCATATCGATTAATTTAGAGGATTTTTGGGCATATATCAAAACAGGTTTTCAACCAGTAGATCAATTGGAGTTACAAAGCCCCAAATTGTATCCTGGCCCTGAAAGCTGCATTGTCTTCACTGGTCCTGATCCCCTCAAAGTAATCAAACGGATCAGCTGCTGATGACTTCCTGATGCGGATCTGTACCTTTTCTCCATATCTTGTCTCAGCCTGATAATTGATCTGGAACTCTTTCACATTCTGCTTTTCATAGATTTCCTGTGGATAGCAGTCCTGCACCCACTCTATATACTTCACTGCATTTACATGTTTGTTAATATCCAGATCAGAATATCGGGCGGTTACTGGCATTTGCCGGTCTGGTTCAGTGATCTGCGGAAGTTTATCAGGTACTTGTTCTATGGCATGAAAATCATCAATGAGGAAACTGTGAAGACGACTTTTTTCTTCCATCTTTTTTGGCCTGCCTGTATTTCCGTCCAGGACCAGCCAGGCAGTAGTGGCGGTTGTAAGCAACCTGTCATCTGCTGACAGGATCCTGTAATCACGCATAAAGAATAGTTTATTAACACCTTTTGGCCAGGTTTCCACTTTGATCTGGTCATCCATACTGGGATACTCATGCATGATGATATGAAAACGGGACAAAACCCAGTATACATTTTCTTTGCGCATGTCATGAAAGCCGAAACCATATTTGTTGGCATGGATAGCAGCACTGTCGAGAAGGATATTGCAAAGGGTATAGAACTTGGTCTGTCCATTCAGGCTTACATCATAAGAGGGTACTTTGTTGTCCAGTCTGAGGATAAGGTCTGATTCCCGGTAATTCATTATGCTGGGTTTTGATCATCGCGATTTACCATTTCAGATGAAAAAGCCGGAATGCAGATGGCGATATATTCAGCACCCTCTTCTCCAGGAGAACTGTACCTCACCCATTCTCCTTTACCGATCATGATAGCCTGATTCTGGTGCACATAGAAATCATCTTTTTTTGTCTCAACACGGAGCGTGCCTTTAAGGACGACAGTGTATTCATCAAACTCCGGTGTTTGTCCCGGTTCCTCCCAGCCTGACGGACTCTTCATACGGGCAATACTGATCTCATCGGTCTGGCTGTTTGCTCTGCCGAAAAATTCATGGATTGCCTTCGGCATATTACCGGCAGCTTTAATCAGTTTTGGGGATTTAATCAGTTTTATCATATCCGAGGAGTTTGACTTGTAAAGATAAACAACTTGCTTATATTTAAGGAAGCATGGAATTGTATTTCATACTCGTAAAACCTGCTGTACCCGGGAACATAGGGGCCGCAGCAAGGGCGATTAAAACCATGGGTTATTCCCGGTTGAGGCTGGTGGCTCCGGGTAATCATTTAGGACAGGAAGCCAGGAAGCTGGCTCATGCTTCAGCGGAGATCCTTGAAAATGCTGAAATATTTGCAGAACTGAAGGATGCCATAGCTGATCTGGATCTCACCGTAGCAACCTCAGCGAAAATCCGGGATGCAAGGTTTGAGCATCAAAATATCTCAGATATTCCTGGTATAATTCGTTCCAAGGGGGAGTCAATCAATAAAGTCGGACTGGTATTTGGTCGTGAAGAATCAGGCCTGACCAATGATGAGATCCATATGTGTGACCTGGTATCCACCATACCAATGAAACAATTATATCCTTCCCTGAACCTGGGGCAATCGGTAATGATCTATGCTTATACAATGGCTGCATTAGATATGCCTGAATCTGATATCAACACTGCTCCAAGGGACCAGCAGGGATTCAGGGCCATGATGGACAAATCCAGGATGGTTTTGAAGGACCTGGATATAGACAAGCATCCTCCCCTATATAACATGATATTAAATCGGCTTGCCACACTTGGTGAAGACGATATTCATCTTATTCATTCGGTGTTGAACCGGTACCTGAAATAAGCCCATAGGAACTTTTGAATATATCCCTGAACACTCCATCCCTGGTAATCCTGAAATAAGATTCCGGATTAATACTGCTGTGCAGGATCAGTTCATCCCCAAGCTGTGAGTATACCCTAATCAATAAGGGATCCATATTCATGCCTTCAAAAGTAACCTGGTAGACAGGATTTGATAAAGGAGAAAAACCATCTGCAAATTCAACGTGGGTTTTGCGGGACAAACCATCCAGATACTGGGCCATGCTGGTTGAATCCGCCAGGATCCCGTTGATGGTCCAGTTCATATCCAGCTTCTGGGCTACAAAACCGCTGTCAGCAGGATATTCAAATATTACCCTGGTGATCTGGTCCCTGGTCAGCCTGCATACGGTCTGGTCCCTCCAGTTATTGAATCCCTGGTTGAAACTCATGGCCAGGAAACCTTCAACGGCATAAACTTCATCTTCATCACTGTTTCTCACATAGGTGATACCGGTACCATATTGCTGGCCAGATGCTGAATATCCACCTGTTGGTGGCTGGTAATTAAATCTTCCGATGATCATATCCAGGGTGGTCTTTTTCCCCTCTTTTATGAGCACCCTTGTCCCCAGTGAATCATTTACATGAAATTCAGGCCATTTCTCCTGTGAGCGAGCCACCAGACGGTCGGCCTTCAGGTTCATCAATTCATCCAGGACATGTCCGATACTGTTTTTGTCCGCAGGCACAGATAGTTCATCCTTTGTAACATTCCAGCTGGAACCGTTTCGGCTGAATGCAAGTTCGGTTCCCTGTTCTGCCTGAGGATAAATAAGAATATTTGAAATTCTGCCTGTGTCAATTTCGACAAGATCGGCATCCAATGTCCGTTCGGCCTTTTTGGCAGTGAAGACCCTGGTTAGAACAAGTATCCCTGCCAGTCCAAGAAGAACGATCAATAAATTCCGGTTATTGAATTTTCCACTCATATTAATGTGCCATTAATGTTAAGAATAATTTGCTTCCATGCGTGCGACCCGCTGGTTTCTGCGGTACTGGTAACGGATAAATCCATAGATCATGACGAGGATGATGGGCAGAAGAAAATTAAGCCATTTAAGCACTGCCCTGGTACTATCTTCCATCTGTTTGATGGGCCTTGAACTCACCCCTTTTGTACGGAGGCTTATCAAACCCGTATCATCACTCAACCAGTCAATACTGTTGACCATAAGGCTGATATTATCCGGCTGCACCTGCTGTTGCCCACCTGCATTGATCGGGAAATCACCATCTGCAATAACGATCATTTTACTGTAGGTATTCCCATTCAGGTTTCCTTCCAGTGCGGCTCCGATTACCTGGTTCTGCAAGGGGAAGTCCATATCCGACCACTGCCTCTGGTAATTGAAATACTGGGGGGCAGGTTGTGTTCCGGACCTTTCTGAACTGAAAACCAGAGGTGTAAATGAGATGGTTGAATCTCCCATAAAATCCATGGTACTGGCAAATTGCAGCACCACTGCTTCAAGTCCGGATGTAACCTCATGATCCGCAAATTTATTGACGATGGGAATATAGGGTATGGCCACACTGGAGATCTGGATGGCATTTCCGATCTGCTGTTGCATGGTGGCACTGACACAATTGGCATCTACCAGGAAATTTTCATTGATGATCAGGCCCTTCTCCCGTAACCAGTTTTCCAGTCCGGTATACAGGGGACTCCCATAGCCTCCCTGTAGATCACCGCTGACCCGGTTCAGGGCTAAGAACAGCCGCCCGCCCCGGCTGAGAAAATGATCCAGTTGTGCAAACACAATGGGGGAGATAGAATCGGCTGGCCTGATGATGGCAAGGGTATTAATATAGGCCGGGATGGATGTGGAATCTGTGATGTTTACATCCTCCATCCGGTATAAAATGCTTAGTTCCTGGTTCGCCTGGACCAGCTCATTCATGCCTGCCTCTCCATTACCCTGGAGCAATCCTACTACAGGTTTATCAACGATAGCCAGTTTCTTAATGGCCGTTGAAAGCGCATACTCCATGGCCAGTCCGGGTTCAACAACAGGGATGACTTCTTTCCTTTCTCCCAGGTTTAAAACAGCTCCAAGGTAGGCCCTTTGCTGTTTCATCTGGTCCTTTTCCCTGACATTTATCATTACTGGCTGGATCCCGTTTTGCATGGCTTCCTGTTCCAGCTCTTCATTCTCATTCGGACTGGTAAATTCATATACCAGCATCTGTCCGGAGAGTTTTCCGTATTCTACCAGCATTTCTCTGAAATCATCTCTGGTCTTGATCAGCTGGGCAGGGACATCCTTGCTGAAATATGCCTTCACAGTAATGGGTTCGGTCAGGTCCTGCAGGATATCCTCGGTGGCCTTGCTTAATGTATATTGTTTGTCCTCGGTAAGATCCAGCCGGAGATAGAATTGCTCCGAAAGGAGGTTGATCACCACCAGGATAGCCACAAATAGTACAATGCTTATCGTAAATTTATCTGCTTTCATCTTTCTCGTGGTGTTATTAGTTAGACAGGCTTCTTTTCGAGAGGGATACCTCAGAGAGGAAAATTCCCAGGACGATCAGGGAGAAAAAATAAACCAGGTCACCCGTATCCACTACGCCCCGTGAGATACTGTCAAAATGGACCCGCATGCTCAGGGCATTGAAAAGTTTTCCAAACATTCCGGTAAAACTGGATGCCAGCATATCGAAAAGCAGATGAAAGAATACACCTACAAACAATGCTGTGAGGTAGGCAACGATCTGATTTCTTGTGATACTGCTTGCCCACAATCCAATGGAGATGTATGCTGCAGCCATGAGGGTAAGTCCAATGTATCCACAAATAACCGCCCCCACATCCAGGTTTCCTATACTCCCTATGGTAATTACATAAGGTAAGGTAAATACCAGGGCAACAATGATCAGCAGCAGGGTTGAGAGGAATTTCCCAATAACCACCTGCCTGTCAGTAATGGCCCTGGTCAGTAAGAGCTCGATGGTTCCTGACCGGACCTCCTCGGCCAACAGGCGCATGGTAAGTGCCGGGATAAAGAAGAAAAGGGTCCAGTACGCAATCATAAAAAAGGCCCTGAGACTTGCCTGACCTACAAAAAAAACATCAGAACCAAAAAGCCATGTAAAAAATCCACTGATCCCCAGGAACAATACCAGCAGAATGTAGGCGATCAGGGAATCAAAAAAGGACCTGAATTCCCTTTTGGTTAATATCCAGATGGTGTTCATAAATTTCTTGTGTTTTGAAAATGATTAATTGGTGGTTAATTCCCTGAAAATATCTTCGAGCTTGGTCTCGGTAGGGATCAATTCAGTGAGGATCCATTTGTTCTTAACACATAGCTGAAAGACCTCCCTGGCAGAATGGCTCCCTTGCTGGCTCTGAATATCAAACCTGTTCTGCTGCCTGTCAGCAAAATCTACCATGGCGACAGAAGGTAAGTCCTGCAGGGCTTCTAAGATGGCATTGGGATCACCATCTTCTATCCTGGTTTTCAGGATCTCCTGTCCGCTGGCCTGTTTTCTCAGGATGTCAGCAGATCCGTCAGCCACGATCTTTCCCCTGTTTATAATGAGGATACGGTCGCAGGTAGCTTCCACTTCAGGAAGGATATGTGTGCTGAGAATAACAGTCTTCTCCCGTCCCAGTTCCCGTATTAACTTACGGATCTCAACAATCTGGTTGGGGTCCAGTCCTGATGTGGGCTCATCAAGGATCAGTATCTCGGGATCATGGATCATAGCCTGTGCCAGTCCCACGCGCTGTTTGAATCCCTTTGAAAGCTCCCCGATCTTCTTATGTTTCTCTGCATTAAGTCCCGTGACCATGATCATTTCCACAACCTTCATGGGAATATCCTGTTTGGGAATGCCCTGTAATCCTGCTACAAATTCCAGGTAATCAATAACGGGCATGTCATGGTACAGTGGATTGTTTTCAGGGAGGTATCCAATGTGCTTCTTGATATCCTCTGAGGCATCCCTCATGTTTTTGCCACCTACTGCAATGTTACCTTCTGAAGGTGTGATGAAATTGGTGATCATTCTCATAGTGGTAGTCTTGCCGGCTCCGTTGGGTCCTAGGAACCCCAGGATCTCGCCGGTTTTGACCTCAAAAGAAATACTGTCGACAGCCCGCTGGCCGCCGAACTTTTTTGTAAGGTTCTCAATTATGATATCCATACAAATTAGGAATTAGTAAGTTGTTTTATGAATGTCAGCATTTTGAGTTGAATCTGCTGAAGCAACGCGAATATGATAAAAAAAATTAAATTTCAATACCCCTGGCAGGTTTTTTTTGCTTCTGTGGCAAATGCTGCCATTTTGGATGATGATGGTTCAATGAATCCTTTGGGAATGTGAAATCCTCCTTAAACCTTCCTATCCATTCTTTATAGCTGTCGAAAAATCCATCCATCCAGGCGCTATCCGGAAAGCCTCTGAAGGGTGTAAAACTCTGAGATCCATTGAATATTGAAGAGTCGAGATAAAAATCCAGGTCCAGGCTATCCATAAATTCACTGAAGGGTTCGAAAGCCAGATGATCTTCAAACATATCCTGAGGGAAATGGGAAAAATCACCAAAAACAGAATCAAGGTTATCAAAAACCTGTCCCCCGCCTGGCCCCCTGAAATTAAAATGTTTCCAGCTTTGTACACAGGAAGAATCATAGTATATAAGGTTGCCATGTTCATCATATTGTTTCCTGACATTCCATTTGACATCGGGATCAGCTTTACGCCCGGGTTTTGTATCCTGTGATTGCACCATGTTGCCGGGCATAGTGATCATGAATACAAGGCCTGCTAAAAGAAGAAATCGAATCGTTTTCATGATATTATATTTTCCAGAATTCTGTTAGCAAAAATACTGGATGAAAACCTGTCCTGCCAGCAATATAAGTCCTTTTAACCTCTTTTAACTTTTTTTAATAATTACCTGGTTCAATTCGGGATATTGCTGCAATGTTTCACCAATTTGGAGTAATTTTAATTGGTTTCAATGCTTCAACCATGGAGAAGACAAAAAGAATTCCGGATAACCTTTTGAATAGAGCAGGAGCTTTAATAATAAACATGTTTGAGAAAGTGATCAGCTTTCTGACTCCGGATCCCGTTGCATGGAATGGGGCTGGATGGGGACTGGCCGGCATGGTGGTCGTCTTGATTTTTTTGATGGCCGCCATTATGTTGAAGAGTGTTGGTTTATTTGTCGCGGCGGTATTGTTTTTATTTTATTTCGGCACCAGTATACTGGCTGCAACGGGCATATATTTCGGATTGAAACTGATTAACTTCATTCCGGACTTCTACCGGTTTGTGCTATTTGCTGCACTAGTCGCATTAATTAATTTCTGGATGGGGAATACCGGGGGCAGGATCTTTTTGATTTCATATACTGTGCTAACGGGATCCATCCTTGGGGGAGTTTCAGCAGTGTTGTTGATCAGGAAATGGAATGCCATGGCCATAAGTAAAAAGATATTAAACATGGCCATGCTGATATTAAGTACAGGTGCACTGATTTTTGGATTTTCCTGGTTGTTCCTGGAGGGGTTCAAATCAGATCTGCCCGATAACGCGGCCCTTATGTCAGCATACAGGCCGGAACATATCGCCCTTCAGGACCCTTCCACGGAGGGGGAATATCCAGTACTGAACCTTACATACGGAAGTGGAAAGGACAAACACCGGTCATCATTTGGTGAGAATGTGACCATCCCGACAGATGCTGTTGACGGAAGCCGTTATGTCTCAAACTGGAAGAAACTTCATGGATGGATGCGCACCAGGTACTGGGGTTTTGATGATACAGCCCTGCCCCTGAATGCGAGGGTATGGTACCCCGGCGGCAAAGGGCCCTTTCCCCTTGTCCTTATTGTTCACGGCAATCATGGGGACCGTGATTTTTCAGATCCCGGGTATGAATACCTTGGCAGGCTTATGGCCAGCAGGGGATTTATTTTTGTTTCTGTGGATGAAAATTTCCTGAATGGGGCCTGGTATGATTTTTTTGATCACCTGAGGTCGGAAAATGACTGCCGGGCATGGCTTATTTTAAAGCATCTGGAATTGTGGAGAATATGGAACAATGATCCTCAAAATCCCTTTTACGGAAAGGTGGATATGGAAAATATTGGATTGATAGGTCATTCAAGGGGAGGGGAAGCTGTAGCCATTGCTGCCTGTTTTAACAGGCTACCCCATAATCCTGATGATGCTACCCTGACATTTGATTTTGATTTCAACCTGAAATCAGTGATTGCTATTGCTCCGGTGGACGGGCAATACAAGCCCGCAGGAACAGGAACCACACTCGAGAATATCAGTTACCTTGTCATTCAGGGATCCAATGATATGGACCTGCGGACCTATGAGGGGACCAGGCAATTCCAGCGAACAGAGTGGAAGGATGAAATATTTCATGTGAAGGCCGGACTGTATGTCTTTGGGGCCAACCATGGACAATTCAACACTATCTGGGGCAGGAATGATAACACATTTCCATATATGGCGATATTCAATAAACAGCAGATCATGCAAGGGGAGGACCAGGAACAAATTGCCAGGGTTTTTATCTCTGCCTTCCTGGAAGCTACCCTTAATGGGGAGGAAGGGTATTTTGAGCTTTTCAGGGATTACCGCATGGGCATTAACTGGTTACCTGAAACGGTTTATATTACCCATTATGAAGACCCTGCCTGTGAATTTGTCTGTACTTTCGATGAAGATTTAAATGTATTAAGCACCACCCTTGAAGGAGGAGAGATACAATCTGAAAACCTCACGGTTTGGAAAGAGAAAGTTGTCCCGCTGAAATGGGGTACACAGGCCACCCGTGCAGTTTATGCAGGGTGGAACAAGGAAGCCACCGATTCATTGGCCGGGATCCTCAGCATACGGCAGCAGGATACAAATCAAATCGTAACGGACAGCCTGTCATATCTGTATTTTGTCATGGCTGACGCCAAAGAGAATAGCCATCCCCATCCCGATGAAAATGATAAGCACCCTGAGGGATCAGGGGACAATGAAAAGAAGGAACCCATTGATCTGACCATTATCCTGGTTGACTCAGCAGGCCAGGCCGCAGCTTTACCCCTGAGTGCCTATTCTTATTTATCAAGGCAGCTGGAGCCAAAGCTGATGAAAGCTGATTTCATGACGGATATTGCCAGATCAGAGCTGGTTTTCCAGGTTTTCTTTTATCCACTTACGGCTTTCAGAGACCAAAATACCATGCTGGATATCAGGTCTATTCAGGAGATCCGTTTCGTGTTTGACAGGACGGAGGAAGGGGTGGTTGTAATAGATAATATCGGGTTCTGGAAGGATCTGGTGAATGCAGCAATCTGATTGGCCGGTCGTCTTTAGTACTCAGCCTGTAACTATAGATGGAGAAAAACGTCATATTTAATATTAATCCACACTTAAAACCTTAATATCATGAGCCAGAAGATCCTTTTAAAAACCATTTCAACCTTATTTTTGCTATTCCTTGCAATACCCGTGTTGTTTTGCCAGGTCAGAGGTAATGGGAATGTTGAAAAACAGGAAAGAAGTGTCAGTGATTTCACCGGCATAGCTGTTAGAAGCGGGATTGATCTGATGGTTGTGCAGGGAGATCAGAATAAGGTGGTCATAGAGGCCGATGAGAATCTCCAGGAATATATTATTACTGAAGTTGAATCTGGTATTCTGAATATCTATGTTCAGAAAAACACCCGGATATACAAAAGTTCTGCCATGGACGCATTTGTTACAGTAAAACAATTAAATAAGCTGAGGGTTTCAGGAGGGGGAGATGTTCAGAGCCAGGGTCTGATTAGCACAGATGATATAGCCATATCAATATCTGGTGGCGGGGATCTGCAGTTCGACCTGAAGGCCAACCGGGCAAAATGTGATGTGAGTGGCGGAGGAGATGTGAGTATGGATGCAGACATTGGGGAATTTAAAGCAGCACTTAGTGGGGGAGGCGACCTGCAATTGGACGGTGATCTTGGATTGCTCGAACTGAGCATGTCCGGCGGCGGCGATGCCGAAATTAATGGAGGTGATGGAACCGATGGTGTAGTGATAAGCATGTCCGGCGGCGGTGATCTGGAACTGGCAACAGACTGCCAAAAGATAAAGGTATCATCTGCAGGAGGTGGAGATGTATCAGCCAGTGCCGGATCTGAAGTATCACAGGCAGCATTCTCGATCGCCGGAGGGGGTGATCTTTCCCTTGAAACAGATGCCGCAGAGCTGAGCGTCAGCATGGCAGGAGGCGGAGATGCGAGATTGCGTGGATCAGCCGGTAAATTAGCATGTGAAGTTAAAAGCGGTGGTGATCTGGATGCGCCTGATTTCAGGGTGAAGGCGGCCAAGATAGCCTTATCTGGAGGAGGAGATGCCCGGATCCATGTTAGCGAAGAGCTTAATCTGAATGCGAGTGGTGGATCACAAATACATTTGAACGGTGATCCGCATATTGATGCTAACCTGACCGGAGGATCTAAACTTCACAAGGATTAATCTATACGATAAATGGAATAACAGCCTTCCTTTCAGGAGGGTAATCTGAGAATTTTTCCCTGTACCACCTGTGATGGTCAAGTGCCCTTGGCACCAGATTTACTACTGTCCAAATGGCAAAGGCAAGGGCTGCCGGACTCCACGTCATAATAGCAAAACCAGTCCATTCCAGGATCTCACCAAAGAAATTGGGGCAGGAAATATATCTAAACAGACCGCCAGTCGGTATGGAATATCCGTTCTTTGCTGACTGTCTGAGAGCTAATAACACATTGTCAGATCTTAGATTGATGGCCATTCCCAAAATAAAGAGAAATCCACCCGCAATGAACCTGATATCATATAGCCACTCCACTCCATATCCCTCTGAAACAGTTCCAAAATAATATCCATTGATAAAGCCATTTATCAGGTTAAAAAATATGGCAAAGATGGCAATGATCAAAGGCATCATTTTTTTTGAGGTATGTGTCCTGAGGGGAAATATGATAGCCCGGTTGGAATAATGGAGGGTAAACAGTAGGAAAAAGATAAGGCTTACAAGATTAACCGTGTTCGGACCTGCAAAGAAGAACACGATAAACAGAACAAGGCTGGGTAGTTCCATAATTATCCATCCCAGCCGGTTCGGGATCATGGGTCCCCATCCCTTCCTTGAATGCCGCCCGTATGGTACAGTAATGCTCAGAAGAATCGGGACGAGAAGGATCCCAAAAACAATCCAGATCTTGATAAGCAGGTAATACTGGTCGGTATTCATTACAGCTAATTGAACATCAGCGGCTAAAGATAATTATTCTCTTTGAACCAACGTATTGTATCCCGGAGTGTATCTTTAAAAGGACGTGATTCATAACCCAGCTCATTCCGGGCTTTCTTACTTGAGATATCAGGATGGGCAGATTTCAGTATCTCAATAGATTCCCTTGTATACAGAGGTTTGTGCCTGCTGATCCTGGCCCAGGCCTTTAAAAATGGAACACCGACCTCAGCCAGCCAGAATGGAATTACTGGCAGTTTCTTTTCTTTTCCCTGTATCAGGATGATCTCCCTGTATAGTTCCGGAAGTGTTTTGTAATGGCCTGATAATAGGTAAGATTGACCGGTCCTTCCATTTTCCATAGCACTGATTGTTCCTGCAACCACATCCCGGACATCCACCCAATCGTATCCACCCGGGATCAGGGCGGGGATCTTCCCTTTGTATAACTGCATGATGGCCTGACCCACCAGAGAGGGTTTAAAATCATAGGGTCCCATCACTGAGGTAGGATTAAGGATCACTGCATCCACTCCGGATTCCACTTCATGCAAGACCAGCTCTTCTGCCAGTGCCTTGGACTGGTTGTAGATAATATGATCTGATACGGCGAGTGGGCGTTCTTCATCCAGGGGCTGGTCAAGAGGCTGGTGCACAAGGGCATGAATGGAACTAAAATGCAGGAGACGTTTAACCTTGCAGCTTCGAACGGCATCCAGTACATTTTTAGTCCCGATAACATTAGTATCGAGGACATGTTGATCACCGTTGATGGATATGGAGGCAGCAAGGTGGATCATTACTTCCTCACCTTCGGCAAGTTCCCTGAGGGAGGTCATATTGAGTACATCTCCTTTTACGAGCTCCAGATCAAGTTCCTTAAGACTGGCTGTATATCGATTGGCAAGTACTCTGAGATCATGATTGTTATCCAGTAATGTGCGGCAGAGATTTGCGCCAATGTGACCACTGGCTCCGGTTAGGGCAATTTTCATTAATTGAAATTTGGGTCCTGTAAAAATATAAAAATCTGGCAAGGATCAGAGTAAGTCTGTCCCTGGCTGTATTATTTTCAGGCCATTTCAATTTCTACCAGGTCTATATTATCAAGGTTTGCCACTCCAATTCCAAGTTGTTCTGACATCTGGATATGTCGGGCCCTGTTGTCGATAAGGCCCTTATTTGACTCCAGTCTTTTCTCATTGATGATCTTCAGGCAGACCCTGTCCACCGCTACCGGATCAGTGCCCAGGATGATCCCTCCATAGGGCCATGCATTTGCCGGTTTCCAGCTGATTCCCCCCTTGTATATAGCCTGGAGGGCATTACAGATAACCAGCCGCTGTTTCTTAAGGATCAAAGGTATGGCATTGATCTCCGGAATGCCCGGATCAGTGCAGGCGCCCAGATGAAAACTCGAAGGATTGTCTATGGATCCATAGTGATTTTTAAGGGCAGCAGTTATACCTGCCAGAGTGTGTGGTTTAATGACCGGAACATTGATCATGGTTGTGCAGACATCAGTCAGTATCCTGCTGATCCTGGTTGATTTCTTCCCGGCAGGGTGCTGTTCGGGATGGAATCCTATGCCATCGGACCCACGATGGTGTTTATAAGTCCCAAAAATCCTCAGTCTTCCAGGATCTTTGTCCGGAGTATAGCCCAGGTTCACCAGTTCAGAATCACTGCGGTCCCATATCACAAACTGGTTCTCCTTAATCCCGGCTTCGGCACAGCTGGAAATAATGGCATGGGTCAGTACCGGGTAATGAGTAGCCAGGGGTGTATTTGTGAGTCCCCTGAAGCTGATGGCATTGATCTTTATGCCGATCACATCTTCGGGGCGAAAAAAGGGCAGCCAGGCATTTCTTAAATTTTCTGCCGCCGTTAATTCGGTGATCCCCCTGTTGACCATATCCACAACGATTTTTTGCCGGGCATGTCCATCCGTACCAAAAACATTTTTATGCCGGACCACAACCACCTTGTTGTTTGGATTTATAGATAGGGGGTAGGTTCTGGCAGCAAGCGATATACCCATGATCCCTATCGCAGACTTCCGGATGAAATCCCTGCGTGATTTCTTCTGTATTGCCGATGGTTTTCCAGCCTGCATGGGGATCTACTGTTTTTCGAACCAGAGGTTCCTTACTCTGCCGTTTGATATAAGCAAGCCAAGGATCCTTTTCTTTTTATCCCGTTTGACCTTAATCTCGCTGAAAGCTCCCAATTCTCCCGAAAGGTCATCTTCACGTATAATATTGATATTAAAATCCCCATGGCGGGAATGATTCCCCCTTAGCAGGGAATCTCCCTGAACATAGAGATTGTAGTGGGTGTCTAATTCCGGACTGTAATACCTGCCTGTGTAGCTGTTTAACAGTTCAACCGTAACCTCAGGGGGATCATAGGACTCAGAGCGGATGGGATCATCTTCATTCACCTGCACCATCATTACCCTGTGATTGTCTGGCAAAATGTCGAATGATACCTTAATCACAAAGGCTACATTCGACATTTGGAAAGTATTCTCTCCAACCGGTAACAGGATTACTTTCAGCGGATTCAGGCCGGGAATATCTCAGGGTATCATCTTTCAGATAAATTTTCCGTGAATAACGGTTTTTCTCATTCCAGTAATGTCCGCAGAATTGTGACAATTCCTCATTTGACAGGAAGATAGATGATATTGAATCAGCTGTTATAAGTCCGGGTTCAGCATCAGCATCCAGCTTGAGCAAAATATCTGAGATCCGGTTCAACTTAGAGCGAATATCAGAGGAGGAAAAATTAGTAAGAATGGCGATATTCAGCTCCATGATCAGGGAAAGACTGGATGAGGGAACGGTATCCTCCGATAGATCCGCTATGTGATATTCGCTTTTCCCCTTTGTATTTGTTGATATTGATGCCGAAGGCATAATCCAGGGTGTCGCCATTATTAAGCATCGCCTTGTGTCTGCATTATTTGAAATGCTTCCTCCCAGCCATTCTGTGGATGATAAAAATTGGTCAGCCAGACCAGCAGATCGTTCGTCGTGGAATGCATATTGCCGGATCCAACATATCCCCAGTATTCAACTGACCTTGAAAATCCACGCCTGCCTGAACCATAATAAGAAGTTGCATTGACAGGTACCACCCTGTTATATTGATCTTCGACGTAGGTGTCTATCATCCCAAGTGGGTCAAAAACATTATCATTCATCCATTGGGCAAATGGCTCTTTTGTGATCGTCTCAATAATATCCGCCATCAGCATATATCCGGTATTACAATACAGGTATTCTTCACCCGGCTTGAAATTTAGGTCTTTCTGGTTCTTCATAAACCTCAAAAGATCCCTGTTTGTCCGGAGATCATCCTCTCTCCAACCGGCCATACCCAGCAGTCCATGAAGACTTCTCATGCCACTGGTATGATGGATCAAATGCCGGAAGGTTACGGGGTATTCAAAAACTGGTAATTCAGGTAGATACTTCCTCACATTGTCATCAAGGGACAGTTTTCCCTGGAGAAAAAGAAGGACTATTCCCATACAGGTAAACTGTTTGGAAACCGAAGCAATATTAAATCGTGTATCCGGTGTATTGGGAACAAGGTATTCAAGGCTGGCAAGGCCATATGCTTTTGAAAAAATGATTTTTCCTTCCTTCATGATCCCCACCGTTCCGCCCGGATGGTTTGGCTGATTCCACGAAATAAAAAGGCTGTCGATTTTCCGGATCTTTTCCTTACTGAGTTGGGCAGAGATATCTGGATGAAACGCCAGAACCAAAAACAGAACAATGGGGAGGTAGATTTTATTCATGATGATCAATTTGCACGAAAGTTATGAATTAATTGACATTAAGTAGATTATATGGTAACTTGAATCAAACACCCAACACTATGAAAACAACATTTCTGAAAAGTTATTTATTCCTTCTGATAATTCCTATCCTGTCATCAGGCTTTACAATCGCACAGGAAGGAAGTGATCTGATTAATGCAGTTGCCTACCAGGATCTGGATAAGGTCATGGAACTGGTTGAGGCTGGTGTCGATATCAATTATCAGGAGGAGTCTGCGGGAGCTACCGCATTGATAATGTCAGCCATGTATAATTTCGAAGATATTGCCAGGTACCTGATCGAGAAGGGTGCCGATATATCCATTAAGAACAACACGGGACATACGGCACTTATGGCAGCGGCCGGGAGTTCAGAAGAACGTGTTTGACTTATTGGTAGCCAGTGGGGCTGACATGTCAGTAAAGCTTGAAGATGGCACCTCGGCATTTATGTTATCAATATCCGGAGTATTGTCAGATTTTGTAGGCTTTGATAATGCCAAGAAGCTTCTGGATAATGGTGCTGATGTGGATGAATCTTTTAACTCGGGCCCTGCAGAAGGATATACATGCCTGATGATGGCAGCAAGAAACCAACGGCCAGACATAGTTAAATTCCTGGTTGAAAATGGAGCGAATGTAAATGCCATAGCTGCCAATGGAAATACTCCTTTATCTTTAGCCAAAGAAGAAGAAGACCAGGAAATGGTTACACTTCTGGTGCAGCTTGGCGCTGAATGAATTGACTCATCTATTAAACCTGGATCGATAATCATCGTAAAATACTACTATGTTTTATTATCGGAGAAGTATATTAATTTCTTTTCTCATGGTCTTAATATTATGTGGAGCATCGTACGATAAATCAGTTGAAGTACCTGATTATATTGATGAATCGATGCATTACAGGTTAAAATATGGTATATTAAATATTGGTTTCGCATCGATTTCCTTTATGGAAGATCCAGGAAGGCTTTCTGGTAGTATAAAGGCTGAAGCACGAAGTTCCGGATGGATCAGAATTTTCAAAAATCTGAATTATTGTTTTGAATGTTGCATGGATATTACAACGGGATTGCCAAATTCTGCAAATATTAATCTGAAAGACGGAAAAGATAGTACTAATAGTACTCTAATATTTGATCAAAACTCCAGGAGTGATTCAACCATTGTATTCTGTGATAAATCGGGGAAACATGTAGTACAAAAGAATATATATGATATACTGACAGGATTTTACCATTTCAGAGAGAAT
The DNA here is from genome assembly GCA_963767555.1 of uncultured Bacteroidaceae bacterium. Taxonomy (GTDB): domain Bacteria; phylum Bacteroidota; class Bacteroidia; order Bacteroidales; family SM23-62; genus SM23-62. Next base: position 152,691 of record CAVYEL010000028.1, read on the forward strand.
TCCATCAACGAAAATGTTAGTAAAAAGGAAGATATAGTAGTTAAAACCTTTTTTATGGGTGAGCTTTGGGACCTGAGGATCAGACACGCAGGCCAAGAGATCGTTAATACCAAATGCGGGAAGCTTACATGTGATAAATATAATCCGGTTACCGTTATTGGAAGATACTTTCATAATGATGATGATATGAGTGTTTGGTTTACACAGGATGAAATTCCAATTCCGGCAAAAATTCGATTAAACCTGAAATTAGGTTCTATTCATAGTGAGCTGATTGAATATCAGAAACCCAAAAGTCGCACCAACAGATCCTGTTTTACTTCAAATTAGTTTTTATAATAAGGTTTTATATATTTTTACAGACGACTGGTGAATTGAAGCACGTGTCCTTTATTGCCAGGATAATAAATTGTAAAATAGTATGATCCCATCAGAATATCTTGCATTCCTGCCTCTGCTGATCTATGGTATAGCTCTGGCAGATCTACTCAGTCAATGGAAAAGGTTTTTTAATCCCAAAGAATTATTCATTCCTTATCTGATAATGACTATAATGCTGACTGAAACGGCATTATATAATGTTTTTGTTTATGCTGAGGTGATCAGTAATTTAGGTGGTCAGAGTTATTTCAATTATCTCGTTTACCTTTTACCTCCCTTTCTGTTTTTATTGACAACCAATATTTTTACCCCAGATAGCGGAACTAATACTGAGGAATATTTCATGAAACAAATGCCAGTTTTCATGACCTTATTGACTTTGTTCATCGCAAGTCATTTTTTCTATAATTTCAATGAAAATCCTCCTACCATAATAGGCAGGATGATAGCTGGCTTATTTGTTTTCGCTGCAGGAATTTTCCGTAAGAAATGGCTGATCTATATTATTGCAGGTATCTGGGCCATAACGCTGTTTCTTAAAGCAGGAATGGTCTCCACATAGGATACTCACAAAAAATAATTCATATATATTTCAATTCTATTTTATCGCTGGAATATTTTGAATATCAGATTTATTATGCAAATTTGGACGCATTATCATTTTTAAATTTTCACTACCAATAAATTAAACTACAACGATGAGAAAAACTTTTTTTATTCTAACCATCCTGGGCTTTGGTTTTTTAAGCAATGCACAGGACAAACCCAATATTCTGGTCATTTGGGGAGATGATATTGGTTGGGCAAATATCAGTGTCTATAATCATGGAATAATGGGCTATAAAACTCCTAATATTGATAGGATCGCCACTGAAGGGGCGATGTTCACTGATTGGTATGCACAACAATCCTGCACCGCCGGGCGCGCGGCATTCATCCTGGGACAACACCCCTTCAGGACCGGTCTGCTAACGATCGGCATGCCCGGATCAACACAGGGTGTTAAAGAAGATCAACCTACCATTGCTGAATTATTGAGGCCCCTGGGTTATACTTCCGGACAATTTGGGAAGAACCATCTTGGCGACCGTGATGAGCATCTACCAACCAACCATGGATTTGATGAATTCTATGGTAACCTCTATCACCTGAATGCAGAGGAGGAACCGGAAACCTATTATTATCCAAAAAATGAAGAATTCCATAAAAAATATGGTCCGAGAGGGGTTATTCATTCATATGCTGATGGTAAAATTGAAGATACCGGACCCCTCACCAGGAAGCGGATGGAAACTGTAGATGAAGATTTCACAAACGCGGCTATTGACTTTATTGAAAAAGCCAACGCCGATGGAAAACCTTTCTTCGTCTGGCTGAGTGCAACCCGCATGCATGTCTGGACACGCCTCAAAGCTGAGAGTGAAGGTAAAACGGGCATTGGATTATATGCCGATGGCATGGTTGAACATGACGAGATTATCGGTACAGTATTGAAAAAGCTGGAGGATCTCGGTATCATTGATAATACCATTATCATGTATTCTACTGACAATGGAGCGGAAAAGTTTACCTGGCCTGATGGTGGTACCACTCCATTTGCAGGTGAAAAAGGGACCACCTGGGAAGGTGGCTTCCGGGTGCCCTGCGCCATTCGCTGGCCCGGAGTTATTGAACCGGGAACGATCCATAACGAGATCTTTTCTCATGAAGATATGATGCCGACCCTCCTGGCTGCAGCCGGGGTTCCTGATATCAAGCAGAAGCTTTTAAACGGCCATCAGGCTGGAGATAAAACTTTTAAGGTACATCTGGATGGTTATAATCAGCTGCCCTTCCTAAAAGGAGAAACCAAAGAAGCACCTCGCAATGAAATTTTTTATTTCGATCAGGGTGGAAATCTGAATGCACTTCGCTATGATGACTGGAAACTCCATTTTACAATCATGGAGGGAGCCATTAATACAGCTTATCGTAAAACTCCTGCCTGGCCTATTTTATTTAATCTCCGGGCAGATCCCTATGAAGTTTCGCATGAATCTGCTATGTATATCCGGTGGTTTGCAGATAATATGTGGACTTTCGTCCCGGCACAGTCCATTACAGGTGAGTTTCTATCATCTTTTATTGAATTCCCTCCCGTAATGGGATCTTCATTATCGGTTGACAGGGTGTTGCAGCAATTACTGACTGCCCCTGCACCAGGACAATAAACTGCTCAGATAGATCAACCTTATAACAATGGCTGCATCGGAAGGGAATATTCCGCTGTGGCCATTGTGCTTTAAATCCTATATGCTAACTGGTTTACTCCGTGAAATCTTTTTGATAATGGTCTAAAAGGCTCTGCTTATTTCCCTGGAACCAATATATTTTTCCTACCAGGGCTTTTTTTGAATTTGGCGGAATATTTCCAATGTTTATGATTGAGTGAAGACAATCTGCCGGATGATGATCTGTTACATGAGATGTATGCTGCCAGTGAATACCACACACCCAGGATTCTGATAAGTTAATGCGGGTAATTAATCCATTATCAATGGGATCTAACATTTTCGCTTGATACGGACCCACCTCAGACATGGGTTGACCGTTTGTTCGTAAATCATCGATCTCGACTCCCATTGGCGTTCTTGCTCCGGATGATTTCTCCTCGGCCGGGAGGGCTTGCCACTTTTTATCCCGCATTACATAGGTGAGACTTATCTTTTCATTGTCCGGTGATTGACTATTCCATAAATCGTATTCACTGAACGCAGGAGTCTCTGCGATCTGTTTTCGCCAATCCTGATTGGTTTTGCCGCTCATTCGGAAACACTGTTGAACCCCATAGTATTCCGGTAATCCCTCATCGTGGGTCTGAATGATCAAGAGCATTTCAATCCCGTCATGAACAGGCTTTAAATAATAGGTCCAATCCTGTTTTGACCACAATGAATCTTTCTCGATCATGTGTTCATATATAAAAATATCCGGACTGCTTTTGTAACTGTTCTCCAATTTATCAATCCTCTCCGGATTGATATTGGCTGCTTTGTTTGAGACCGGTATACTGCCGTATGAAATCGGACTGTGCTCATGAAAACGATAACCTATTCTATTTCCAATATGCTTTTGGTTAGTTATGGTTGCAAAATTCGGTCGCTGCAGGGAGATACTTATCGAAGATCCTTCTAATTCAGCAGCAAGTTTTGATAACCATTCCTCAATATTTTTTTCAGGTATCTCCAGCTTACGATATGTTTGTTTATGATCCGGATATCCTCCAACATCTTCCTGGCTGTCTATGATCTTTCCTTTTCGATCAAGGAAATCCTGAATGATCCGCCTGTCAATTTCATCACGGTCTTGTGGCCGTGCCCCGGCATGGCTTAGAACATATTGTTCGACCTTCCCGGAAGGTAGTGCTGTAAATGCTGCTGGCCATGCGGGCATAACCGGAAGGCTATTAATTACCCCTCCAGTTAAATCATTAGATTCGCCAGTCTTGTTAAATGTCATATTATCAGACATATATGCATCCCCCCTATTTGCTATCATTGCCAGATCTTTCCTGGAATCCTGTCCCTTATGAAGTACATTACCTACTATGCTCACCTTGCAGTTTTCTGGTTTATACCTTGCCCCTTTCCATTCTGAATTAACATATCCCAGTTGAATGGCCCGGTCTCCTGGATTGTAAATAAGGTTGTTTGCAATTACACCCGTTGCAAATGCTTTAAAATAGGGATTCCTCTGAGCATTATGTGCATATAAATTGCCTACGATGGCAATATCCCGGCAAAAATCATGGATTAAAGTTCCTTTGGAATGTGGACCTTTCTGGTGTGATGAGTTGTAGAGACCTTCTGCGATAATATTATTACTGAATGTGATCTTATGTGATGTGAAGTCCGGACCTTCAGTCCTTGTACCGGATGCACTCAGGTTTTCATCAACCGCCCAGGTAAAAGAACAATGGTCAACAATGATATTATAGGCATCTCCTCCTGATGTGGCCAGGCCATCTGGTTCCCAGCCGCTTTTTCGAGGCTGTTCCGCATCACCAGGTCTGACCATAATATGCTTGATAATGATGTCGTGGGTCCTGATCCCAATCCCTCCCCGAATAATCGAAATTCCCGGAGAAGGAGCAGTTTGTCCCGCAATCGTGAGAAAAGGCTCTGTAATCACCAGGTTGGATTTGTTAAGATCAATAACTCCTCCGACTTCAAATACGATGATCCGAGGGCCTTTGGTCTCGATGGCTTTACGGAGGGATCCTGGCCCCTTTGCATCAAGTGTGGTTACCCGGATGATCGGTCCATTGAGCCCACCCCGGGTTGGTTTACCAAATGTTATGTTATCAGGAATAGGTTCCTGGGCTGAAACTATGCCGGAAGCGCAGGCAATGAATAGCAAGGCATACTTAGGTAAATTCGTTATTAAATTCATAGCTATTGAGGGATGGTTTCTGTTGTCTCATAAATGTATTAATATTTCTATATTTAGAGATATTAATTAAAACTATTCAATTATGAAAAGATCGGTTATAACACTCATCATTGTGAGTTTTATTGTGCTTGGATCAACTATGGAACAGAAAAGATCGGAGGCATTAATAGCCAACAAACAAATGATGCAGGTAGGCATTATTGTTAAAAACATCGAAAACTCTGCAAAGGCTTGGGCCGCCTTCCTGGGGAATGAAGAAATCCCAGAAATCATAGTAGCCTCAGGCCATGATTTAAATCCTACAGAATATAAAGGTAAACCATCAGATGCAAAAGCCAAACTGGCCTTCTTCCAACTTGATAATATCACAGTAGAGCTTATTGAGCCAATCGGAGGCCCCAGCACATGGCAGGACTTTCTCGATACCAAAGGAGAAGGCATTCATCATATCGCATTTAATATTAAGGGAATGGAAAAGCACATTAAAAATTTTGAAGCCAGTGGTATTCCCATGATCCAACATGGCGGTTGGGACACTGGTGAATACGGCTATTTTGAAGGAAATAACGGACTGGCCCTTATTGTTGAACTGCTGGAACATTATAATCAATGAAAAAAGTCAAACCCTCATTCCTGGCTGCCATCGTCCTGACAATCGTGTCACTATCCTGTAGTAGCCGGCAACAGGAGACAGCAGATCCCTCTCACTATCCGGAAAAACCGAATATTATCTTTTTCATCGCCGATGATATGTACCCGGAAATGTTCAATTGTCTTCCGGAGGGGGAGGGAAAAAACCTTACACCTAATGTTGACCGGCTGGCTTCCGAAGGTACCATCATGGTGAATCAGTACGTGGTTTCCCCGGTTTGTACACCGAGCCGGTACAATTGCCTGACCGGCAATTATGCCAGCCGGGCCACAAACAGGCAATTCCTGGCAAAAACGGAGCATGAAGAGGGACAAACAGTCATACAGTGGAATTCATTCATCACCGATCAGGACAGGATACTCCCGCATTATTTGAAGGAACTGGGATATACTAACGGTATGTTTGGTAAAAATCATGTGATTGAGGCCGGGGGACTCGAAAGTTTTGCTGATTTTAATGCAGACCCAAGGGATCCTGAGATAGCAAAAAAAGTGGAGGATAATTATCTCAAAGTTGAACAGGCCATACTGAACTGCGGGTTTGATTTTGCCGGAGGGATCTATCATAATAATCCTGATTTCATTGGTGTTTCAGAACTGGCAGTGCAGAACCTGGACTGGACTACCAAGGCAGGTGTGGATTTCATAGATAAAAACCATAATAATCAATTTTTCCTGTACTTTGCGACCACTGTTCCTCATGGCCCTACTGAGCCGGAACGTTCCTGGAATGCCGATCCGAAAACTACTGCGAGGGGATTTCTGGCAGAGGCTCCTGAAGTAATGCCGGACCGGCAAACACTGCCGGAACGACTGGAAGAAGCTGGCCTGGGTGGTACAGATAAGGAAAATATACTCTGGCTTGATGATGCCCTGGGAGCACTGATCAACAAACTGGAAGAGCATAATATCCTGGATAAGTCCATCATATTCTTTTTCAACGATCATGGCCAGCATGCAAAGGGGACCCTGTACCAGGGAGGTGCAATAAATCCAAGTATCATCTGGAAGGCGGGAGGATTCACCTGCGGAGATGTCTGTGAGGCTAAGATCTCCAATGTTGATTTTGCGCCCACCATTCTTGAACTTGCAGGGGCAGGAACTCCTGATATTGGTTTTGATGGACGAAGCTTCAAGGCTGCCCTTGACGGGAAAGAATCCGAATCGCGTGAGTCCCTCTTTTTTGAACTTGGATATGCCAGGGCAGTGATCAAGGGAAACTACAAATATTATGCAGTCAGGTATCCGGAGTACGCAAAGAACTGGAATGCAAAGGAGAGAGCAGATGAACTGGACCGGTATAATGAGGGGAGGAAATTCCGAAACATGCCCATGGTGAACCAGGACCCGGAAAAACCATTCAGCCATCTGGAGGTCGTTCCTGGTGGCGGACATGCGGAGAACCACAGTTATGGCAAGAAACCCGGATATTTTGACCCTGACCAGTTATATGATTTGGCGGCCGATCCGGGAGAAATGAATAACCTCGCCAATAATCCGGAATACAATAAAATCCTTCTTGAGCTGAAGGCAGAACTTCAGAAGTACCTGGATGACCTACCAGGAAAATTCGATCTTTGACGGGACAGGCAGGGCGCATCAATTCTCATCTGAAAAACACACAAATAATTTAGCTTATGAAACGCAGAGAATTTATCAAGACCAGCGCCATAGCTGCCGGTGCACTGACTACCCCGGTTCCCTTGTTTGCAAAACAGGATAAAATAAAGTTGGCGATACTTGGGACCGGCTGGTGGGGAACAGATGAATTGTTGCCAAATGCTCTCGCTTCCGGACAGTTCGAAATTGTCGGATTATGTGATGTTGACTCCCGGGCACTTGACCGACGCTACTGATGCTGTTATAAAAGCTGGTGGGAAAAAGCCAGTACTTTTTGCTGATTACAGGGAAATGTACAAGATGCCAGGTTTAGCAGGCTGTGGCCATAGCCACACCCACACACTGGCATGCCCTGCAGTTTATTGATGCCTGCAGGAAAGGGCTTACATGTTTTTCTTGAAAAGCCCATCAGCTACGACATTGCTGAAGGATATGGCCATGCTTGAGGCAAAAAAGAAAGCCAACAATTGTGGTACAGGTAGATTTCCCAAGGACCATGGTAGATACCAATGAAAAGGTTAAAGCTTTTATTCAAAGTCCGGTGAGATTGGTAAAGTTTTACAGGTCCAGGCAAATATCAACCGCCCGGATGCATTACTGGTAGAAAAGGAGATCCCGGACACCATGGACTTTGAAACTTTCTGTGGTCCTGCTCCCATTACCAGATATCTCTGTTCAGGAGAGGCAATAAAACCTAACTGGAGAGGACAACGTGAGTTCAGCAGGGGGTTATTGATGGATTGGGGTATTCATTATATCCATAACATAAGAAAGGTTCTGGATCTGGATTTGCCTGAAAATGTATCTTCAATAGGGGGGATTACCAGGAACTTCACACAAAAAAACCCGGATCATCTGAATGTTCATTTTGATTTTGGGGGTTTGCCAATCTATTGGACACATAAAACCTGGGGATATACCTCTCCCGTTCCTGAATACAATATTGGTGTATATTACTTTGGAGAAAAGGGTACGATTTTCGCCGGGGACCTTGGATGGCATGTACTTCCTGCAGGTGGAAAGAAAATGGTAAGCAACGGGGAGGTAAGGTTTCAACCAGAAAAGTCCGGTATAAGTGGAAATATATGATAATATGATCGTCGAACTTTTCGATGAATTGGCTGAGGGGATCAGGAACCAGACCAATGATGGGATCACCAATACCTTTGAGGATGCTGTCAAGACCACCTCAACCGTAATATATGGTGATCTGGCTTATCTCGTAAAGTCAGGCATTACCATTGATTCAACCACTATGAAAATCACAAACAATGAAGCCGCCCAAAAAATGCTGAAGCGGGAGTACAGGGCACCCTATCAGCATCCTTATACGGATAGATATCTAGTTTATTAAAAATCATCGAATCATGAAGAATAATCGCCGTAATTTTCTAAAATCCCAAGTAGCACTCGGCCTGGGTGCATTGGCAGGCACAATTGGATCTACAGATCTAATGGCCGCAGCCTGAAAAATCCGGAAGAGCATTTCCAGACTCATCAGAGACCATGCGAGAAAAATACCTGGATTGTCTTGGAGGGGCATTCCCAGAACCTGGTCCCCTGAATACACAGATCGGGGAAACGATACAACAGGAAGGTTATCGTATTATATCCCTGAGTTTTGAATCACAGCCGGATGACAGGGTGCCAGCATTATTGCTTATTCCAGATGCTTCCAATGATGAGCATCCGGCACCGGGCATTGCCCTTTGGCACCAGCACAATGGCGAATATCATTTAGGAAAATCAGAACCTGCCGGATTGGCTGGTAATCCCATGCATCACACAGCTGTTGCTTTGGTCCAGGAAGGCTATGTCGTACTTTGCCCGGATGCCTTATGTTTCGAAGAGCGGCAGGATCCTACAGGAATACTCAAAGGAGGAGAATACGAGCGGTTTGAATTTCTGAGACAAATAGTAAGAGGCAGGAGCCTTGCATGGAAAAGTGTCCTGGATATGAAAAGGGCAATAGACCTGCTTTGTGAGCGTCCGGAGGTTTTGTCAGATCAGCTGGGCTGTTACGGTCACTCTATGGGCTCTACTCACGCCTGGCTGGTGAGTCCATTGGAACCCAGGTTAAAATGCACGATTGGTAACGCCTGCCTTCCAACATATGAAGCCATTGAGCAGGAACATTTATTGCATTGCTTCCCGAACTTTGTGCCAGGATGGACACAATATGGGGACACCCCTGAAATTGCTGCGCTTATCGCACCACGAGCGCTCCATCTAAATCTTGGTGAGAAAGACGAAGGAAGCCCCATTGAATCTGCTCAGCGGGGTTTGGAAAGGATTGCTGAAACCTACAAAGAAGCTGGAGCAGCAAAGAATTTCAGTTACTATGTTGAACCCGATAAAGGACATGTACTTAGTGAAGCCATGTGGAATCATGTGAAAGAAGTTTTTAAGAAACATCTCAAGACCACATGAACTTATTTGGGCATCAAATTATAGCAAACAAGGGTTTGAAGATAGCGGAGATATAAATGTCCGTTGGCAATTACCGGGACCGTCCATGCTTGATATTTCACCTCATTCAGGGCATTTTCAATTTTACCAATTATCTGGATAGCATCAGGATCAGGTTTAACCAGGAACAGGTTCCCTTTTACATCCATACAAATCAAATGTCCATCAACATAGGTTGTGGTTCCCTGTCCGATTTCTTTAGTGCTCCACATTTCCTTTCCTGTTTCAAGCTCAACACATTTAAAACTACCTTTGTTCCTTCCACTAAATCCGGAGTATCCGTAAATATATCCTTCAATTATTATCGGATCAGAATGATGAGCAGCTATTGCATCATTTTTCCACAATACTTTATAGCTTTCCCGGGTAAATTCAACAGCCTGACAACCTTTTGTAAATGAGGTTATAAACGCTATATTATCCTTAATTGCAGGCGTTGTTGCATTCATTTCAAATTCCCATGGTACGAGCCATAGTTCCTGGCCATTTTCAGGTTCAATACATGAAAGGCCTTTCCCATGATAAATCAGAAGATAGGTATCTTCTATAATATTAATTGAAATTGGAGCCGCGAATCCTGCCAAACCTTCAAGGGATTTCCAGATCAGATCACCATTGAATTTATTAAAAGCCATAAGCAAAGCAGTGCCACCACCCTGTACAATCACCATATCCTTATATACTAAAGGAGAACTGGAATGGCCATGGCTGGGTTCTTTCCCTCCAAAATCGTTCACATTTTTTCTCCAGACTAACTCTCCATCTGTTAATTGCCAACAAACAAGATCACCACTTCTCCCGAATGTATAGACATAATTACTGTCAATGAATGGTGTTGCCCGTGAACCCGGTCCATGGGCGGTTCCTGCTTCAGCTTCATATGACCCCTGCCAGATTAATTCCCCATTGTCAGTATTAATACAAAAAACAAGATCATGCTTTTCATCTCTGCCCGGGATCACTAATTTATTACCAACAATTACCGGAGCAGACCATGAAGCAGTGGCCTGTCCCTGGCATAGGAAATTGACCTCCCATAATTTTTCTAATCCCTCAGACCAATCGGTTTTAATTCCTGTTAAGGAACTTTTACCATCAAAATTTTGGCCTCTCCAATTTGGCCAATCGGCAATTCCTTTATTGATCTCAGCCAATCCTGCTATTTCAGAAGGAATATTATCACGTTTCCCATCAATTTTTTCACTCTTATATATCGATTTGTAGGAGTAGTAAATGAAAATGGCTATCAATAATACCAGTACTGATATAACTGTCAGAATAATCTTCCAGGTTCTTTTCATGCTATTCGGATTGAATGGAGTGATTTAAAAATACAATTATTAATTGAAATGAAAGATCTGGTTTTGAGGAGGCTGGAATCCAATTCTACTTATCTTTATTGATATTTTCCTTTTTGAAATGTTCATTCCAAACATAAAATTAGCAATCCGTAATCTGTTTAGACTAGAGTTGTCGACATGGATTAATTTAGTCGGATTGATCGCTGGATTGACTTCTGCCATGATTGTTCTGCTATTTATACTGAATGAACTATCGTACGACAAGCATCATAAAAACGGTAATCGTATTTACCGAATCACTGAAAATAACCAAGTCCATCAATGGATGATGGCTACAACACCATTCCCTCTTGCCAAAGCTATCCAAGAAGAATCACCAGTTGTGGAAAAAGCAACCAGGATTGAACGGATCTCTCCTGTAGCTATTCAAAAAGGCCAGGAATGGATAATGGAAGAGAATATATACAGCTGTGATCCAGCCATGTTTGATATGTTTACTTTCCCGGTTGTTGCTGGAAATACCAATGATCTGAATGATCCAAATACGGCAATTCTTTCTGCCAGTTATGTTGGCAAGTATTTTGGTGATATTGATCCTCTGGAACAGTTACTGGAGATAAAACTAAGTGATACTAATTTGACGGTAAGAGTAGTTGGTATCATGAAAGACTGCCCCAAGAACATTACGTTCAGACCTGACATCATTGTTTCTCCAGATCTTGGGCTGCTCAACATGAGCAAAACATTGGTAACAACGGGAGAAGAGCCTCCATCTCCCAGCGAAGTCTCTATGGATTGGGACCTTAATTTTTTTACTACTTATCTGATGCTTCATAAAGATGCTGATACCTCCCAGGTTCTTTCCGCATTCAAGTCTCTTGAAAAGCAACACTTTGGTGATGAATCTAACAACACATTCCATTTGCAACCGCTTCATGATATATATCTTGGTTCGGGACATATGGTCAATGTTGGAAACCCTACTGGCGACAGACAGGTTCTATATATATTCTCTGGTATAGGGATCCTGATCATCCTTGTATCGCTCTTAAATTATATATTGCTCTACAGTGGTCAAACTATCATTCGTACAAAGGAATATGGCATAAGAAAAATAGTTGGGGCATCGGGAAAGAATATGCTCAGTCAAGTTATTACCGAAACGACACTTATGGTTATTCTGGTACTTCCCTTCTGTGTGGCTCTAATAGAGCTACTTCGTCCAATTGTCAGCCAGATCCTTGACAAAACAATGGTTATTGAATCGCAGTTGAGGTGGCAATTTCCACTTGGTTTTGTAATGATAACCCTACTGGTTGGAATAATCCCTGGTGTGTCAATGATTTCATATATTTCCAGAATTCGTCCAGTGATCGTTTTTGAAGGATTCAGGAATCCCCGGAGGGGTCAATCAGTTCTTCGCAGCATACTGATTTATTGTCAGTTCATAGTATTTAATATATTAATAATCATCAGCCTTGGCATTTACAAACAAGTACAATATCCATTGCACAAAGATCTTGGATTCCAGTGGCAGGATCTACTAATTGTAAAGCTATCGCAAGGTTCATTGGCTGATCAGTTCGATGTGATTAAAAGTGAATTGATTTCGGTCCCCGGTATTACCAGCATCAGCGGTGGCATGTTCCTGCCCCCTTCTAATAGTGTGATGAGTATTAACACAAAAATGCTGAATGAGTCAGATGAAACAGTTAACCTGGAAGCACTTTTTGTCGATAAGGACTTTCTTGAAACAATGGGAATTGAACTAACCCAAGGGCAAACCATTTCAGGTTTTTCAAATTATGATGAATGGAAAATTCTGCTGAACCAAAAAGCGGTTGATCAACTGGGGAACGAAGATCCTATCGGTGAAAAACTGATGGCTGGACAAGTAGTAGGTGTTTTTAAAGAATTCAATGCCCATTCACTTCACAAGGAGATACCTCCGATGATTATCATCGCAAGTACTAAGAATCTGCGGCAAATGGTAATTCGCTACGATAATAGCAATGAGGCAAAAGTAGTGAGTCACATTCTTAAGACTCTAAAGAATTTTTTTCCTGATAGCAATCCGGAAGTAATTAAAATGGAGGAGGCACTAAAAGAATTATACAGAAAAGAAAGAATAACAGCCGGGACAGTCGGAATTTTTACGATAATATCTATCATTATTGGCGCCATGGGTTTATTTGGCATGTCAATGCACTTGCTTCAAAGAAGAAGAAAAGAGTTTGCCATACGCAAGGTAAACGGAGCTCGGTTCAATCACATCATCCGTCTGCTGATAAAGAAATACCTGATCCTGATTTTATCCACACTTACCATAGCCTCACCGCTGGCTGTTTTACTGTTAAATCAATGGCTTCAGAACTTTGTATTTAGAGCAGCAATTTCGTGGTGGATTTTCGTAATAGCTGCTGGAATGGTTCTTTTTATTGTATCAAGTACTGTCGGATATCATATAATCAGGGCTGCCAGCAAGAATCCGGCAGAAAGTTTAAAATATGAATAATGGATGGTACCAGACATGAAACACATTTTCCTTGTTAGCATTTTGGTTCCCTTTCTATTCAATTCTTGTATGCACAAGAAGGATTCCAATCCCGGCAGTCAGAAGAATATATTGATCATTGCTGATGAATGGCCACAAATGGATGTTTTAGTAGACAGATTGAATAAATTTGATTCAAGAATGCAAACCACTTCCGGATGGTAAAAGCAAACAGGGAAAGGCAGGATTTTTTACTACCAGGCCGGGCATTCTGTAGCTGATTACGAAGATCCAAATTTTTTCAGGATTTTGTTGAATACCCTGGAATGGACACCGGAAAAGCCAGGTAATAGGTAGTCAATCCGCTTTTAGGGCTTCAGGTTGCCACTGGGATCATATACTCCGCGAAAACCGATTAATCCACTTTCCAGGATAGGAGATCTTGTTGCTCCTGAGATGATATCAACCACCAAGGGAAACTCCACCCAGGAACCGCCCCGGATCATGCGATAGCCATCCAGTCCGACATGATAAGAAGTTGTATACCAGTCAAGTGTCCATTCCTCAACGTTACCTGCCAGATCAGCAACATTATATGGTGAATTATATTTTTCGAAGGAGCCGACAGGGGCAGTAAATGGATAACCATCCTCTACACCATATGCATTGCAGCGATAAGTTCCATTTGCATTTGGCTGAGTTTCACCCCAGGGATAGGATCGTTTAGGCTCTGGATTCGGTTTTCCCCTGAAGTCATCACCGTCTAAAAACTGGCCCCCCTGGAAGGCCTTTTCAAACTCGGCTTCCCTGGGCATACGCAAGACCACACCATTGCAGGAAACCTCTGGCATCATACCAGGAGGTCTGAGTAACCGGATGATTTTCCCGGCCATTCGTTACAGAAAATCTGACCTTCCCCATAAAAGCTTTGTGGCGGCTGATACCGCATGTACTGTCATCTTTCATTTTGAAATTCCAGCCAATTTCCTCAGTGGTTGCAATTTCATTCAAATAATCAGTGTACATGCCAAGGGTTGTTTCATAGCGGGCCATGTAAAAGAGCGGTAATTCCGGAGACCTTTCGATTACCTGGATATCATCCTTTCCTCCTCCGGGGAGAGTTCGTATTACAAATTCTCCTGCGGGCACCCTGGCCATTTTTATCCCCCTTACCCTGAATTCGGCTTTGGAGAAATTATCGAATGCCGTTTCATACCCTCCCCAAAAATGGGATACTTTATGTCCGGGAGAATTAACAATCCCATGTCCGTTTCCTTCCAGTAATTCGGGAGTCAAAAGCTGCCAGGGTACATCTTTATCCGGACGGTAACGAATGAAAATATATACCGGGATTTCTGATGTGACATCCTCCTCGTTCAGATCATACTCGATAGCAACCCGTGGACCACCGTATTCAGTCCATTCTTTCCTGAAGACAACATTTGTGAGGTCAATCCATGCGCTCTCTGCCATCTCCTGGGTGAGTTCATGTGTTTTTTCAATGTTTTTATCTCCAGGAGTAAAGATCCTGATAGATGCTGAAGTGACCCCATCAACGCTGGTCCGCTTCTGTGAAATGTAGAGAACTATACTGACTATAATAATGATAGCAACAACGATGGCACTGATCCATACCCATTTTTTCATAATAATAACGCTAAGACAATTTAATTTTCCTTCTGGGCTCAGACATTTTCAGGAACAACCCAGGGCTCCCTATAATCCTTGGTAAAATACTTATTCGCTTCCGGGTCATCCGTCCTCTGAGTGGCAGGATTAAAATCAAGTTGTTTATTGCCTGCCCTGTAGGAAATATTGCCCAGATGCCCAAGGCCGGTGGATAAATGGGCCTGTTCAACATCGCCGGTCGGGTTTTTTCGGGAACGAATACAATCCAGCCAATTTTCAAGATGCTCATCAGTGGCTTGCCTGCCGTATACTGATTTGATCAATTCCCCGTCAGGATTATAGACCTGCCATCCGCCTCCATGTCTTCCAAAATACATAAACCCATCAGATCCACAAATTTCTATCCTGGTACTGTTGAAGGGCCAATCGGGAAAAGAATCCGTATCCCTGATAGTCATAGGTGTTTTCTTGATATAGGAAGTCCATAAAGTTGATTCCGAGAGCAGGGTTAATTTATTATCAAAAGCATAGCTCACCATTTGTGTATCGGGTATTTCCCGGCCGTCATCAAAATAATGAACACCACCCATATGCTGGATGGATTGTGCATGTTTGCGGTTGATCAGGGCCCTGACTATATCCAGCTGATGGACCTGGTCACCTAAAACCCCCCCGGTACTGTATTCCCATCGGTTAAACCACCAGCGTCCCTGGCTATAGGGCGCCTTTTTGGAAGGGCCACACCACATATCCCAGTCGAGTCCATTGGGTACCGGTTCTTCCGGGCCCTTTGGGACAGGGCTGTGTTTCATCATATTAAAAACCCTTGCCAGGTGGATATCACCCAGGGCGCCGGATTGAAGATAATCAACGGCTTCATTGAAATATGGAGCACTCCTGTTCTGTATTCCGCACTGTACAATCCGGCCATACTTGCGGGCAGCCTTAACCATCTGTTGCCCCTCCCAGAATGTCAGGGAAAGTGGTTTCTCAACGTAAACATCTTTACCCGACTGGCAGGCCAAAATGGTTCCAAGGGCATGCC
Organism: uncultured Bacteroidaceae bacterium; assembly: GCA_963767555.1. Classification (GTDB taxonomy): domain Bacteria; phylum Bacteroidota; class Bacteroidia; order Bacteroidales; family SM23-62; genus SM23-62. The sequence goes on from CAVYEL010000028.1 coordinate 168,712, forward strand.
AGTGATCCGGTGTGGCATTTACTATTCCGTCCAGGCTTTTATCGTCAAGCATTTCCCGGAAATCCTGTGTCATTTTTGGCCAGGTATTCTGTCTGCTCCGGATATCTTCAGCAGCCCGTCCCATCTGCCGTGCATTGGCGTCACACAGGTAGAGGATATTTACATCCGACCTTTCAGCCAGCCTGGAAGTGAGAAAGGAGCCTCGACCTCCAAGCCCCATAATTCCCAGCTGGATCTTATCATTTGCCGAGGCAGCCCTGGATGGTTTTGGGCTGAGCATTCCGGCAGCTGCAAGGCCCGAGCCCAGTACTGCACTTTTCCCGATGAATTCTCTTCGTTTCATTCGTTTAAAATATTTACTAGTTAAGGTTGCAATCTAATTGTCCAATAAATATAGCATGGATCATTGATAAATTCAATTTATTACTAAAACCTTTATAGGGAATTCTGAAACTGGATAGATGGGGGATCAATTTTTCAGTTCACTAATTTTGGATTCAAGCTGCTCAAAAGAATAGCGATCACGATTGTTCTTTCCAATGTAGCGAAAAACCTCTTTTCCGTTCGGATCTAATAATATCAGTGCAGGAAAATGAACAATCTGATTGTGAAATTCATATCCATCTGGTATTTTGAACTGATCCGCAAGCTTTGCTTCGGGGTCCCGATAGATAGGGAACTTAATAAATTCGTCTGATAAGTTTTCAGACCATGCTTCAATCTCTTTTTCAGTATCGGGTTTAATAAAAATCTGCTCAACATCAGGAAGGGTCTCGGCCTTACTGAAGTAATCCTGAGTATATCTAAGGCAAACAGGACACTCTGTCTTCAAGAGAAAATGAAGCGCAATAAATTTACCCCTGGCTTCACTTAAGGTAAACTGGCTATCGTCTGTAGCAGAATTAAGGGTAAAATCATCAGGATTCTGTGCTGATAAGGAGGCAGCACAGAATATTAGGAGTGTTAAGGTTGTTAGTTTAGGTATGAAATTCATAGTACTCAGAATTGAAGTTAAATATAAGACGAAAAGGTATTAAATTATTGCTCTCTATCCAAATGTACTTCTTGCCCAAGTTCTAATGAATTATGCATTTGCTTTCCGGAAAGGGATTCAGTGGTGTTAGCTCCAGTTGGTTCAGAATGCCAACACCAGTCCAATTCCGTTTTCAGTAGGTTTGAGATTTAATGTTCCTGAATTAAAAGCCAAAAGTTCAATCTCAATCATATTGGCCTTTTCATGACCAGTGATCCATGCGACCATTCCATACCCAAGTGGGAATCCACTGAAGCACATGATCATTAATCCTGTACCAAAGGTGCCGTAATTAAAATCCTCTGCATATGATATATTACTGATGCCCCCGAATGTCATTACTGCTCCTCCAACAAGCATCCCGGTACCCACAGCAGTCCAGACCTTTCCATTTCGTTCCATCTTCCGAGCCTGCTCATGTGCCAATTCTAATTGGTCTTTATTCATCCCTGAATAGGGATTGTATCGAAACGTATAGTCCTGGCTTTTTGATGTTGCACTGAACAGGAATATCAATGCAAACAGAGTGTATAAATATTTCATAATTTTACTGTTTTAATGCATTGTAATACAGCAAATTATGTGCCATAAATCGAATTGATTTTATTTCATTTCCGAGAAGGTCCTTCTCTACTTCAAAACTATTGAGGGGAAGCTTACATTTGTAAAATTGGCAGACAAAATTTCTTATTAATGGATAATTACAATATGATTGAAAAATTGTGGCCTGTTCATAATCTGGGATTGTAAATATCCCAAAACCTTCAACCATTATTCAATCACACCGCAACCACAAATCTTGCCCAATTTCCCCTGAATCACTATCTTTGCTATCCCTAGGGGAAATGGGGTATTAGCTCAGTTGGTTCAGAGCGTTTGCTGGACAGGCATTCCGTTTCCGTGGAAGTCTCCTCTCCAAAAATCTTTACTCATTCTCTTAGAATTCGTTAGCATAAACATGGTTTATAACAACCATTAACGAGATCCTTATTCCCATATATTTAGTTCAAACATAGTTGAATCATTTGGCGTGGGAAACGTTTGCCACTTATTTGACACCTGATATTTTCCAATGGCCACAAATACCTGAACGGGAAAGGATTGTATATTCTGACGCATTCTAGGCATAAATGCGACGCACCCCCCACACCACGGAATCCCTTTAACCATCATCGCTTTGGAAGGAAACCAAATAAACGCACCTAAATACTTGACATTCTGATCATATCTGAGTAATTTCATTTACGATTTCCCAGACCTCGCAGAGTTCCTCTGCTTAGCACATGGCCTTTGTTTCTTTGACTATGCAATAACAAACTCAATAGTACTATCTGATTATAAAGAATTAAATTATGAAAATCTTAAGATCAAATCGTAGAGATTTTTTAAAGAATTCCTCACTTGGCTTATTGGGAGCCGGATTACTCGGTAAAAGAAATATTGCAACACCATCACTGGAAAAACATGATGAACTGCCAAAAATCAAAGAATACAGGACATTGGGAAGGACTGGATTTAAGGTTTCTGATATTAGTACTGGGGCACTAAATCAAAGCGTAATTCTAAAAGCATTGATAAAATCTGGTGTTAATTATATTGACACCTCTGAAATATATGCTAATGGTAACAAGGAGGCTTTGGTTGGAAAAAGTATCAAAGAATTTGATAGAAAATCACTTTTTATTACAACAAAAATTTGGCTAGGGCAAAGTGATAAATCGAAAGAATATATTATAGATAGATTCAGAAAATCCCTTGACAGACTGCAAACGGATTTTATAGATTGTTACATGATTCAATCAGCCAATTCATCAGAAATAGTTAAAAATGAAAATTTTCATTCTGCAATAAGTCAATTAAAAAGCGAAGGTCGATTAAGATTTTGTGGTGTATCAAATCATGGTGAATCTTGGAAGGGAAAGCCAAAAGAATCGATGGAAAAAGTATTGATGACTGCCGTTGAGGAT